>NZ_JBEFTL010000001.1:0-1545503 GCF_053484035.1 Mycolicibacterium sp. XJ662
ATCGGCCATGAACATTTTCGACCATCAAACTGTGCCGATTCGCTGGTCTGAGGCCGCACATCGTTTGGCCGGCGAACTAATACGCCGCGCTGAGGAACCACGACTTGGCGACAGTCGCGGCATTGCAGCGGCACTGGTAGGAGAAGCAGTATGCAAGCGATCGTCCGCCTATGGCATAGCGGCTGAGCTCCGTGAAATCACATCGCAGGTTGGGATTCTGTCTCGCAAAGGCGTTCTACATCGCCTTCTGGGCCGCTGAACCGGCACACCCGCGCCGCACCGCTCCCGTCAGCGGTACGCCGACGGTGAGGAAGACACCCGGCGACGACGTCGCACACCGATGCAGAACCCCTGGCTGCGCACAACCCGCACAACCCCAGGTGCATGGGGTGCAGCCCGGACACCCTGAACGAGCTGCACATGACCGTATTCCGGTCGGGGCAGCAGGTGTACACCGACGTCGCATACGACGAACGCCACATCGACGTACCCGAGCCCAAGGCGGCGCAATCGCCGCAACGTGCGACGACCTGTTGAGCTTCACCCTGTGAATCACCGGCACGCCCGCGGTTGCCCGCAACTCGCGGTCGGCTACTGCGCACCGGTACCACTGCATTTCGAGGCCGACATCACCGATGAGTTGCTCCACTCCGCCAGTACGTTCCGGCGCGTTGTCGGGCTTCCTCGACTTGCGCCACACCGAGTTCGTCGCCGGTCGGCGCGTCGTGCAGATGTCGGTACGCGAGGATCTGTTGACACCGTAGGGCATTGCACGGAGGGTGTCTGGCGGCGCTGGTCGAACACTGTCTGGGCGTGGTGTTCTACCCCGTCACTTCGCCCGGATCATGGGTTGACCACAGAATTCAAAGACAATTTGTTGCGGGCATGTTCAACGGGGTGTGCATCTCGGTGGCCGACATACTGTTGTTGGCCAAGCGTAGCGGCGTGGCACGGATCGACATCACCAACAACGGCACGTTGGTGTGCGCGGCTCAGGGCACCGCCACGATCGCAGCGCCGGAGGCGGCCGAACACCCTCTAGCGCGGCCGTCATGCCTGGTGCGGCGTCGTGGGTCGGCTCGGACGCTTATCGGGCGGGTGCGCGGTGTGGCCACCAGCTGGTCTCGCGGAGCAGTGTGGCGATGGCGGGCACTGTGAGGGTACGTACCAGGAAAGTATCCAGCAGCAGTCCGCAGCCGATGATCAGGCCGGTTTGAACCATGATGGCTATAGAGCCCACCATGAGGCCGAACATGCTGGCGGCGAAGATGAGTCCTGCGGACGTGATGACCGAGCCGGTGTTGGCGACGGTGCGCAGAACGCCGATGCGGATGTTGTTCGTCGACTCTTCGCGCAGGCGCGATACCAGCAACATGTTGTAGTCGGCGCCGACGGCAACGAGGATGATGAAGGCGAGCAACGGTACCGGCCAGGCGATGTCGTGGCCGAGCCACCATTGGAGCACCATAACCCCGATCCCCATGGACGCCAGGTAGTTGAGGACGACGGTGCCCAGCAAGTAGAGCGGGGCGACGATGGCGCGCAACAACAGGACGAGGATCAGGCTGACGATGATTAGTGTCGCGATCGCCAGTAGGGTGAAGTCGCTCCAGAGCAGTCGTTGGATGTCGGAGTTCACGGCCGGGAATCCCGCGACGGACACTGTGGCGTCTGCCAGTGAGGTGTTGGGTCGTGCGGTGTTGGCGGTGTCGACCATTTCGTGAGCGAGGTTCATCGCCTCGACGCTGTAGGGGTCGACAGCCGACTCGATGACGAAACGCGCTGTCTTGCCGTCCGAGGATAGGAATTGTTCGGCGACATCGGCGAATTGACGGTTCTCGAAGACGCTGGTCGGCAGGTAGAAGCCGCTGGAGGTGTCGGAGCCGACGCTGGCTCGGGCGGAGTCCTGAAGTTGGGCGGCGATCTGGCTCATCCCGGAAAGCATTTCGATGTTGCTGTCGACGAGTGTACGGACACCGGCGGCCAATGCCTTTGCGCCCGAGGCGAGCTCGCTGATGCTGTGTTGAAGGCGCTTGATGTTGGCGGCGAGGTCGCCGTGGCCGGCGATGCCGCCGTATGCTTTGTTTACTGCGGTGACAGCTGTCTGCACCTGGGACAGGGTGCCGGTGACGGTGGCGTCGGTGGCGGGGTTGTAGCGGTCGCCGAGACTGGCGATCTGGTCGAAGAATCCGTTGTTGCGCAGGGTGATCAGGATACCGATCTGGTCACGGATCTGTATGCATTGCGGTGTGGTGGTGCACCACGGGGAGGACTCGAGGACACCCCGGAGGGGGTCGATGATGGTGATCGCGTTTCGTGTTTGTTCGGCGAGCGGACGCAGACCGGGTCCGAATTGAATAGCCCGGTCCACGGCGGGCGCGGTAGTCGAGAGTTGTTGGAGCAGGGGGGCGAACCGGTCGACTTGGGTCGCCGTGTCCTGAGCCTGGGTGAGCAGGTCGATCAGCGGACCGAGGGCAGTTCGCAGGGTGCGGTCCAGTTGTGCAAGGCCAGCGGCGAGTTGGTCGGCGCCGCTGGTGAGTTTGGCCAGATCGTCTTTTCTGGCGTTGCCCTCGGCCGCTTCGTCGGCCATCTTGTTGCCGATCTCGCCGTTCTGCCAGGACAATTGCGCTTGTTCGAGGCGTTGACCGGCGGGTCGGGTGACACCGGAGATCGTGGCGACCCCGGACAGCTGGGAGACGCGTGAGGCCATCTCGTCGAGGTCGGCCAACCCTTTGCCTGTGCGCATGTCGGTGGGGTTCTCGACAACGAGGAACTGGGTGATCACAACGTCTTTGCGGAAGTGCCGGTCGAGCAGTTGATAACCCTGGTTGCTCTGCGTGGACCCGGGCTGGCCTTTGCGATCGTCGTAGCTGATGCTGATGGTGGCCGCCGCCGCTGACAGCGCCACCAAGATGACCAGGCTGACCGTGAGTAGTGGTACCGGTCGGCGCACCACCGCTACGGCGATGCTATTCCAATACCGTTGCGTGCGATCGGGTTTCGGGTCTCCGATGCCGCGCCGTGCGGCCACGGCCAGAACCGGCGGTAGTAGGGTGACCGTGGCCAAGAATCCGACCATCACCGCGACCGCGCACGCCGGCCCGAGTGCGGCGAACACGCTGAGCTTAGCAAAAATCATGGCCAGGAACGCGAACGCGACGGTCCCCGCAGAGGCAAGGATGACCCGCCCGATGCTGGCGGTCGCGTCGATGGCCGCTTGGTCGGCGAGGACGTCGGCACGGCGTTGTTCGTGGTAGCGGCTGATCAGGAAGACGCTGTAATCGGTGCCCGCCCCCAGCAGGATCGCCGTCATGAACGCGACAGTGAATTGTGAAACGGGCATACCCATCTCACCGAACACGGAGAGCACCCCGCGTCCAACGGCCAGGCTCAACCCGATCACGAGCAGGGGCAGCAGCGCAGTGAACACCGACCGGTAGACGATAAGCAAAATCAACGCGATCAGTCCTGCGGTGGCGATCGAGATGAACAGCAGATCGTGTTCGGCACTGGCGATCTGATCGCTGAACGTCGACGGCGGACCGGTCACGTGAACCGTGGTCGATGTGCCGGCGAAGACATCGGTGGCAATCGCGCGTACCGCCGTCACCGACTCCGCAGCCGTCGGATCGCCCAAAGTGCCGGCGATTCCGACCGGCACGAACCAGGCCTTGCGGTCCTGGCTGACCGCCTGCGCTTCAGTGACGGGATCGGCAAGCAGATCCTGGACCCGCAGAACATGTTCGGTGTCAGCGCGCAGGCGATCGACAAGTTCCTCGTAGCGCTGCCGCGCCTGGGGCGTCAGCCCAGACTCGTCCTCCATGGCCACGAACAACATCGTCTTGGAGCCCGGCTCGCCGAAGGCTTCGCTCATGCGGTCCACCGTCTGGAACGACGGCGCATCACGGGGAACCAGATCCACCGACTGCTGCCGCACCACCGTCTCCAGTTGCGGAAACAGCACGGCCAGAACCACCGCCGTGCCGATCCACAAACCGATCACCAACGCCTTATGCCGAAGCGTGAAGGCGCCGACGGCCGCGAGCCGGCGACTGTACTCAGTGGAACCCGATATGTCGGGAGTGGCGCCGCGACGGCCAGCCGTCGCCAGGTTCACCGCTGAGCCGGTCTCGTCTTCGCTCACGCCGACGTGGCGGGCGCTTCGCCAGCAGCGGCGTCGGCGCCCTCGGGCAGATCGTGACGTACGAACCGGACTCGGCCGCCCGGCAGACAGGCCATGTAACCGTGGTGTTTTCCATAGAGTTCCCAAGCGGCAGCGTGCTCGTCGGAGTGCACGTGGATACCGTGCCCGCGTGAGAACTCCAGGTGCAGGGCGCCATCGTCGCCGCACCAGGCCTGGGTGCATGTCGAACCAGCCAAGTCCAACAGGGCTCTCTCCTCGGGCGCGACGCAGTGGGGGTCGATCAGCACATCCTCGGCGGGGAACGCGCCGGCCGGCGGCAGCCTCAACCGGAACGGCCGCGAGATGACGACCTCGTTGTAATCATCGAGGTTGAGGACCAGTCCGTCGCGCAGACCCATGCGCTGGACGGCGCACGTCTCAATCCACTGCTTGAGCATGATCTTCCCTCCGCACGTCGCCGAACAGGGAAAAGGAACTGTCGGTATCGCTACGCTATAACCGGTAGCGTTCCAACGCAAGGGCGCCGGGTGTCACACCGAGCAGCAGCGACACGCCGCGGTCGATGTTGCAGCGAGCTGCGTGGGCTGATAGTCGCCCGCCGACGTATGCAGTCAAATTCGCCAACCACACGTCAGAGATCAGGCCGGCGATCTGTCGATCCCGAACCGTCGGTCGCTCACCGCCCATCGCGTGTGCCATCAGCCCCTCGATGACGCTTGCCGCCTCGTCGACGTCTTCGGCGGCGGACGCGTCGGCAGCGACGAAAGCGCGCACCACGGCCTCAGTGAGAAGGGGATCGCGTTGCCACTCCGCATGCAGGCGGGCGGTCAAGCTAGTCAGCGGTCGCTCGGCTGCGATGCCGTCTGCGGACCAATCGCACATCTGCTCGATCCGAGTGAACTCCCGAGTCAACGCGTTGACCAACAAATGTGTCTTCGACGGGAAGTACCGATAGAGGCTCCCGACGGCCATGCCGGCACGTTCGGCCACGGCTCGCATCCGAACGGCCTCGTAGCCACCGCTTCTCGCGATCGTCAACACCGCAGCCAAGATCGCGTCCCGGCGCGACGATGAGCCGTAAACCTCCGGCGATGCCACCCCGGCGAGAGACGCGTCCACGGTTACCGGAGACGTCATCGCAACACCTCCAATGCCGTCCGTGTCGGTGCGCTACCGGTTGTACCATGACGGGGGTTGCCGGAATGGCACTAGCCTCAATTCCACAATCGCCGAAACGAGTCACCATGGTCGAAGATGCAGCACTCAGTGCGGCTGATAACGATGCCGATCCGCGTCGCGCGCGGTCACGGAATCGTCTATTAGACGCTGCCGCAACTCTTTTGAGTACCGGCGGTGTTGAAGCGGTTACGGTGGAAGCCGTCACCAAGGCCTCGAAAGTGGCCCGCACGACGCTCTACCGGCACTTCAGCAGCTCATCGCACCTGTTAGCGGCGACCTTCGAGCGCCTACTACCCCAGGTGACCCCTCCCGCCCCCACCAACCGCGCCCTCCGAGAGCAACTCATCGAACTGCTGACCCGACAAGCCCGACTGTTCAACGAAGCTCCTCTACACGTCACCACGCTGGCATGGCTGGTCCTGGGGCCGACCAACGTGAAGGGTGAAACCGACGGTCAACAGGCAACCGGTGCCCTGCGTGCACGCCTGATCGACCACTACCGCCAACCGTTCGATGCGCTGCTGCGAAGCCCCGCAGCGCAAGGCCAACTACGGGACTTCGACCTCAACCTCGTGCTGTGCCAAATCATCGGCCCACTCGCATTCGCAAAGATCACAGGATTCCGAGTCATCAACGAAGACGACTGCACGCGCATCGTCGACGACTTCCTCACCGTCCACCAGCAGAAGATCACACCACCGGTAATGGCAGACAAAACTGACACTCGGCCGAAGTGAATTACGCCCTCCCATTCCCACAGCCGAGCACTGGGTGGCCGTGAGGGAACACCAAGCACCACGCCAGCATCGTCGTCACCATCCGGAGAGTCCGATGCGCCACGCCGACCACAAGAAGGGAGCTGCCAAGAATTCGCCAATCACCGGCAACAGAGAGGTAAGCGCTCAGCGACAAGAACTGGCAGCTCTCGAGCCAGCTGTCAGCCGTACCACGATCGATTACCCTTAGCCAGCCGGTTACTTGATTCATCGGACCTGCTATCTGGAGCGACGACATCCGAGTTGGCTTGCCGACGATGGGCGACGGAAAGGATGCCCTTGTGGCCAGCAAGCTCGACGACGGATCAGATACTCAGCGCGAGAAAGGCGTTTGAGGGCCACGCTGCAGCGTCATACCAGCAAGTCGAAAGTACCGATGTGGCGTACACGCAACTTTCAGCAGACCCACGACCCGGACGTCGGCGCGCAGACCCAACGGGCTTGGGACACAGGCATTGTCGAGTCTGACTAACTGTAAGCCCAGCTAGCGGAACTGTTCACAGGCCCGCGCCGGGATTACTCTTGGACACGGCGGCGTTTGTCAGTGCATCGAGGAAGGAACCACGATGCGAGGTCTGAGAATTCGTGTGGCAGTCGGGGCGTTCGTTCTGGCGGCGGCCGCGGGCTCAGCCGGCGTCGCCGCCGCGGTGCCGTCGGGCCCGTGTCAGAACGTGACCTACGTCGGTGTGTGCGAACGGCTCGGTGACCAGCCCCGCACGCCGCCGAAGCAGGCCAGGGGCGAAGTCATCGTGACCCCCAACGATATTCAGAACATCGGCTGACCAAGCGATTTCGCGAACCCGCTGACGTCGCGGATGCTGGCGTCGAACACCTCGGGCATGACATGCGGTAACAGCAGGTCGCCACCGTGGCAGGTGCCGGCCACCACGCGGCCCACGGCGGGCACGCCCGCGCGGACGAGCCGGCGGTAGTACAGCAGGCCCTCGTCGCGCAGCGGGTCGAGCTCGTTGACCGAGATGACATGCGGGGGCATCCCGGTCAGCTCGTCCTCGGTGGCTGCGCCGGCCCAGCAGGTGGCGTCGTCGGCGTGCGAGCCGTCCGGGTTGTAGATGGAGCCCAGCAGCGCCAACTGCTGGCGGCTGACGAAGTACTCGTCGTTCTCCGCCAACGACGGCAGATCGTTACATTCGTCGAGCCAGCGGTTCGAGATATAGGGGCATTGTGCGTAGAGCCCGGCGATGTCCCCCAGCCAGCCTTCCCGTTTGGCCTTGTGCGCGACGGTGAGGGTGAGGTTGCCTCCGCCGGACTCCCCCGACACGATCAGGTGGCTGACGCCGAGCTCCGCGCGGTTGGCCGCGACCCACTGCACGGCAGACGCGCAGTCGTTCAGCCCCGCAGGGAACGGGTGCGGGCCGAGCTTGCCGCCCGAGTTGCGGAATTCCACGCCGACGACGACAACCCCTGTGGCAGCAAGGTATTCGCGAAGCCGTCGGTAGCTCACATCGCCGGCGCTGCCGATGGCCATCCCGCCGCCGTGCAGATGCACGACGGCGGGCAACGCGCCGGGCGCCCCATCCGGACGGCTGACGTAGACGGTGATGGCGTTGTCGTCGACGCCGGTGATCTGAGTCGTCGTGGTGGTGACGCCGGTGACCTGCGGTGCGGCCTGGGCGAAGACGTCCAGGATGGCCCCCATGCCTTCTTCGTTGATCGCGGCGTACTCGAGCCGGTCCGCCAGCGGCGAGTCGACAGTCAGCGGCGCAGCCGGGAGGCGGCCATCGAGGCCGAACGGCGCGAACGCCTTGACCATGCGCGGATCAGCGCGCGGATCCGTGCCGAGTGTGGATTCGGGGTCTGCCAGACGTCCGTACATTTCGCGACCGTACAACGAGGCAGCGTTGTTGTGGTGCTACCTGGGCTATTTGGTCGGCCATCTGGAGTCGAAGATGTCCAGCGCGTGCGGCAGACCCGATCGGTAGCGGCCGCGGTCGAGCTCCTTGAACGGGCCCCACCACGGCGCCTGGAACAACTCGACGATCTTGACCATCTCGCCGTTGTAGCCCGATGCCTGCAGCACCCCGTTGGCCGCGTAACGCCCGCCCTCGTTGGCGCCTTCCATCGTCGTGACGTTCTGATCGGTCTTGACCCAGTCGCCCGCCAGGAACAGGTTGTCGATCCCCGTCACCGCGTTCGGCCTGCGATGCCACGAACCCGGATCCTGGATGAACAGCGGTTCGTCGTTGCGCACATCCGGGGTGCCCGAGCCGATGATCGCCGGGTCCAGAAACCACGAGTGCACCATGTCGTCGTCGACGACCTTGCCGGTGTCGTTGAGGTGGGCCTTGATCTGTTGCCACGCCTCACGGGCGACCTCCTCGGGTGTGCAGTCGCGGGCGCTCTTGCCGTTGAAGTTGCCCGGCGTGCTCCAGTCCGAGATGATCGCCGACATACAGTCCTTGACGGTGCCGTCGCCGTATTCGGTGAGGCTTTTCTTCCAGAACTGCTCCTGGCTGATCGACGTGATCGCCCAGCCGGTGTCGACGTAGTTGACGTGGCCCTTGGTGACGTCCACGCGTTCCTTGAGGTAGAACATCAGGCCGTTCATCCACTCGGTGCGCAGCAGCGCGATGTTGGCCAGCTGCGGGTCGGCCTCGATGACGTCGTCGGTCAAGACGGTGGCGAGCTTTTCGCACGGCACGGCCGAGATGTACCAGTCGGCGACGACGGGTTGCGGTATGCCGCCCTGGTTGACCACGGTGGCCGACTCGATGTGCCTGCCGTTGGGGGTGAACCGCGCCAACGCCTGACCGACGCGGAACTGCACCCCCTGGTCGCGGAGGTGCTCGATCCACGGGTCCAACCACTGCGAGCTCGTCGGACCGTTGAGCACACGGTCGAAACCCTTGCCGTCGATGTCGTTTCCGAACATCAGGATGGACCAGACCGAGGCTTCGCCGACCAGCCCGATCGAATGGGCGCTGGCGTCTTTGGATTTGGAGGCGGCCAGGTTGCGGATGATACCGTCGGCCAGATAGCGGTTGTATTCGCGGGACTTTCGGTTCGCGCCGATGTAGTCCTCCCACGTCATGTGCTCCCACTGCCCGAGTTTGCGTTCGGTGCTGCTGGTGACATAGACCGCGAGCTTCTGCGCGGCGTACACCGCCTCCAACGGCGGCAGCCGAAACAACGTCTCGAACACCGCGGTGACCGATTCGATGAACACTTCGGGGGTGATCGGGTTGGGGATCGTCGGCAACGGAAGCGGCAGCGGCACAGTCAGATCCGCACGGCCCATCCCGGAATGCAGGTACGACGTGGCGCGGGTCAAGTTGTCCCAGGCGCCGTTTCGGTTGCCGGGGAAGGGGACCCGGCGCATCGTGTTGGTGACGTTCTTGTAGAAGCCGGGGAAGAACCGGAAGCCGTGTTCGGCGGGCAACGGGGTGGCGCCGGAGTCCGGGACCGGTATCGAGCGGGCCTTGCCGCCGAGTTCCTTGCGTTCGTAGACGGTGACCTGGTAGCCGCGGTCGACGAGTTCGTGCGCGGCGGTCAACCCGGCGATGCCCGCGCCGAACACCGCGACGGTCTTGCCGGACTGGGCACGGGCCCGCGGGGGCATCGAGGCCAACGCGGCCGCCGCCGCGGTTCCGGCGAGGAACGTCCTGCGGGACAGGTGCGTGTGAGACGCATCACCCGACATGCCGATAAGTTAATGGTGATTCTGCTTCGGAGGGCGGCGACACGCCGTGTGGCGTCAGGTTGCTCCAGCTACGGCTTGGTCGCGGCGTGCAGCGCCACGATTCCGCCGGTGAGGTTGCGCCACCGCACCGAGGACCATCCGGCGTCGGCAATCTCGCGCGCCAGCCCCGGCTGGTCAGGCCACGCGCGGATCGACTCGGCGAGGTAAACGTAGGCTTCCGGGTTCGACGACACCGCGCGGGCGATCCGCGGCAGGGCCTGCATGAGGTACTCCTTGTAGGCCGTCGCGAACAGCCGGTTCGTCGGCGTCGAGAACTCACAGACCACCAGCCGCCCACCGGGGCGGGTGACCCGCGCCATCTCGCGCAGCCCGGCGGCGTGGTCGACCACGTTGCGCAACCCGAAGCTGATCGTCACCGCGTCGAAAACGCCGTCGGCGAACGGTAGTTGAGTGGCGTCGCCGGCCACCTTGGGCACATCGCGGCGCTGACCCGCGGCCAGCATCCCGACGCTGAAATCGGCGGCCACGCACCACGCACCCGAGGCCGCCAACTCCACCGTCGACACCGC
Source organism: Mycolicibacterium sp. XJ662 (assembly GCF_053484035.1). NCBI lineage: Bacteria > Bacillati > Actinomycetota > Actinomycetes > Mycobacteriales > Mycobacteriaceae > Mycobacterium > Mycolicibacterium sp. XJ662. The sequence goes on from NZ_JBEFTL010000001.1 coordinate 10,327, forward strand.
GGTGCCCGCCGCCAGGTCGAGCACCTTGTCGCCCGGCCCGATGCGCAGCGCCGCGCGCGTCGCGCGCCGCCAGAACCGGTCCTGGCCCAGCGACAGCACGGTGTTGGTCAGGTCGTAACGGCGTGCGACCGCATCGAACATCGACGCGACGTCGTGCGGGTCCTTGTCCAGCGTCGCGCGGTTCACGGCGTCGACGCTACCTGTCGGCCTCCCCTATCCTGCCGGGCGCTCCCCGGCGAGCAGACGCAGAAACCCCCTTTCGGACGCAATTTCGGGGCCTTCTGCGTCTGCTCGCGAGGAGAAATGTGGGCTGAACGTCACGCTCACGCGGCCTTGAGGCGGCGGTGCCCGATTACGTCGTCGTAGTGGTCGAGCAGCTGGTCGCAGATGGCCGGCCAAGTGCGGGCGAGCACGCTGCGCCGCGCGGCCACCGAATAGCGGGCGCGTTCGGCGATCAGGTGGTCGACGGCCGCGGGGAGCTTGCTTTCGAATTCGTCGACGGCCAGCAGCAGCCCGGTGCGGTAGGGCGCCACCAGGTCACGCGGGCCGCCGGCGCTGGGTGCGACGACGGGCACCCCGGAGGCCATCGCCTCCTGCACGGCCTGGCAGAACGTCTCGTGTTCACCGGGGTGGACGAACACGTCCATCGACGCGTAGGCCGCGGCGAGCTCCGTACCGTACAGCGCTCCGGTGAAAACCGCTGAGGGCAGTGTCTTTTGGAGTTTAGCGCGGTCGATACCGTCGCCGACGATCACGAGTCGCAGGTCGTCGCGGGCGGCCAGCGGAGCCAACCGCTCGACGTGTTTTTCCGGGGCGAGCCGGCCCACGAACCCGACGATGGGTTTGTCGTGCGGCGACCACCGGCGACGTAGCGCGTCGTCGCGGGCCGACGGCACGAACCCGGCGATGTCGACCCCGCGCGCCCACGTGTGTACCCGCGGAATGCGGTGTGTGATCAGGCTTTCCACGGCGGCCGACGACGGCGCCAGGGTGCGGTCGGCACGGCTGTGCAGATGTCGGGTCCACGCCCATGCGGCGCGGGCCGTGAAGCCGACGCCGTAGCTTTGCGCGAAACCGGCGATGTCGGTTTGGAATACGGCGACCGTCGGCACCCCGAGGCGGCGCGCGGACTGCAGGCCGCCGTAGCCGAGCAGGGCCGGTGACGCAAGATGCACGACGTCGGGGCCGAATCCACGCAGGACACCGAGCATCCGCGGGCGTGGCACACCCAGCGGTAGCGAGTTGATCGCGGGGAACATGTGTGACGGCACGCGGTGCACGCGGATACCGTCGTGCACCCGGGCGGCGGGCGGTTGGCCGCGCGGGGTGTCCGGGGCGATGACGAGGGCTTCGTGACCGGTGCGGCGCAGATGCTCGAGCACTCGCAGCACCGAGTTCGTGACGCCGTTGACGTTGGGGAGGAAGGACTCTGCGACGATGGCAACGCGCACACCGGAAAGGGTGTCAGCGGCGGTTGTCGGCGAGGTTGCGGCACGGGGTACGGCGGGCGAAGACCTGGTGGATTGTGTCGCGTAATGTGCCCACTGGAAGGCGGTTGACATGCGGATATCGCGGATCCTGGCGGTGCTGGCGGTCGTGGTGGCGCTCGTCGCGGCGGGGTGCACCCGCCACGTCGCCGGCGCCGCGGAGCCCGACCCCGACAAGCCGCCCGTCGAGCTGAGTGAGGACGGCTACGGCGTCGTCGCCGGGTTCGATAACGCGCGGGCGCACATCGAGATCTTCACCGAACCGCAGTGCACGCATTGCGCTGATTTGCAGGCCGACTTCGGGGATCAACTCGCCTACTACATCGCTGTTGGTCGGTTGAAGATCACCTACCGTCCGCTGACGTTTCTGGACACCGAGGCCGACGGGCATTCGGCGCGGGTGAGCAACGCGTTGTTCCTGGCCGCCGACCCCGAGGCCACCGGTGCGGCGTTCCAACGGTTCGTCGAGGAGCTGTGGGCGCATCAAGAGCCCGGCGGCCCGGGGCCGAGCGACGACGAAATGGCTGGGATGGCAAGGGAAGCAGGGCTTTCCGACAGTGTGGCCAAGCGGGTGGCGACCGGCGGGTCGGCGGTGAACGTCGCCGATATGGAGGTGACGAACTTCGGTTACCTCTATCAGATCGATCCGCTGAGCACCGGGACGCCGACCGTCTACGACCTGGTCAACGACGAACGCCTCGACATCTACGACGACGCCTGGCTGGAGAAGCTCATCCAGTCGTGAGCTAATCCGGCGCCGAGACCGACGAAACGGCGGAATCTTTCCCGCCCGGTTGTCCCTTTCGGCGTTCGAGGCGCTGGGTGAGCCGGCGCTGGGCCAGGCTGGATCCTGCCAACGCCACGCCCGCGATCAGCCAGCCCACCACCGCGATCGAACCGGCCGGGATGATCGCCAGCGACGCGTTGCGGTCCTGCACCCGCACCAGATCCGGGTCGTTCACGTCGTATTCGACATAGATCCGCATCCCCGCCTCCAACTCCGACGGGTACAGCACCCCCAATTCCGGCCGATACGTCACCCGGTCCGGCGTCACGAACTCGATCGTCGAGCGCCGCGGCCCCGCGCTGAGCACCTCGGCCTCCGCCACACCCATATGCCGTTCGATCTGACGGTCGTTGCGCCATGCGCCCAACACCATCAACACCGACTGCAACGTCACCAGGCACGCCACGATCACGATGCCGATGCGGATCCGTCGAAACACCCGCTGGGTCCGCGACCCGTTCGGGTCCGCCGACAGGTTCGGAAACACGCTGTGCAGCAACGCGATCGGATGCCGCAGCCTGCCGAGGTTCACAGCGCCGCCTTGATCGACGCGTGCAACGCCCGCAGCGAGGACCGGTCCGCCTTCACCTCCAGCACCCGCATCCCGTCGAACGGTTCGTCGAGCGCATCGGCCAGCTCGTCGACCTCGAGCTGGCGGCTGTCCACGTGATAGGCCCGGCACAACGCGCCGACGTCCACGTCGTGCGGGGTGCCGAAGATCCGCGACGACACATCGGAGAACCGCGGATCGCCCTGCTCGAGCAGTTCGAAGATGCCGCCGCCGTTGTCGTTCGACACCACGATGGTCAGGTGCCGCGGCGTCGGCTCCGTCGGCCCGATCAACAGACCGGAGCTGTCGTGCACGAAGGTCAGGTCGCCGATCAGCGCGATCGTGCGGCCACCTGCGGTCGCCCGTTCGTGTGCCAGCGCCGCCCCGATCGCCGTGGACACCGTGCCGTCGATGCCGGCCACGCCGCGGTTGGAGCGCACCTTGATGCCGTGGGTGTTCAACCCCACCAGCGCCGCGTCGCGCACCGGATTCGACGCGCCCAGCACCAGCTGATCCCCCGGCCGCAGCGCGTCGGCCACCGCGGCGGCCACGTGCAGCCCCGTCGTCAACGGGTGCGCCTCGAGCTGGCCGTGGACCGCGTCGACGGCGTGCCGGTTGAACTCCTTACACCGCTTCAGCCAGCCCGGATGCGGTGCGCCGGTGGTGACGGCGCGGGTGCCGGTGGCCTGCGAGTTTCCCGACACGTCGGGCCAGCGTGGGCCCGTCGTCAACGCATAGACCGGCACCGACGGATCGGCCAACAGCGCGGAGACCGGCCGGTGCAGCGTCGGGCGGCCCAGCATGATGACCTGCTTGGGGTGGATCAGCGGCAACGCCAGCGGGTGCAGCGGGTTGGCGGCGGGCGGCGCCGTCGGTTCGGCGACGGTTGGCAGCTCGGCCAGGTTGGGGTGCTCGCCCGCGCCGTGGCCCGCGATGACGACGGTGTCGGGCGTGAGATCGATGTCCAGCGGCTGATCGAACGTGACGGGCGGGGTGTGGGTCCACGGCTTGCCGCCGGGCCGACCGTCGGGCACGTACGCACCACTGGCCCGCCCCTCGAACGCGTCGGGCACCAGCGGTTCCCGCAGCGGGATGTCGAACTGCACGGGCCCCGCGTTGGCTGAGCGGGAGCCCTTGGCCGCCACCAGGACTCGACATGTCGCAGAGCGCCACTGCGCGTTGAGTTCGGCCATCCGCTCGGTCGCCTCCTCAGCGAGGCCCAGGCTGATCGATTCGCGCACCTGGGTGCCGAAGTAGCCGAGCTGCTCGAAGGTCTGGTTGGCGCCGGTGCCCAGCAGCTCGTAGGGCCGGTTGGCGCTGAGCACGATCAGCGGCACCCGCGCGTAGTTGGCCTCCACCACCGCCGGGCCCAGGTTGGCCACCGCGGTGCCCGACGTCATCGCCACACACACCGGGGCCTGCTCGGCGACGGCCAACCCGATCGCCAGGTAACCGGCCGTGCGCTCGTCGATGCGCACGTGCAGCCGGATGCGGCCGGCCCGGTCGGCGTCGTGCAGCGCGAACGCCAACGGTGCGTTACGTGAGCCGGGGCACAACACGACGTCGCGTACGCCGCCGCGAATCAGTTCGTCGACGACCACGCGGGCCTGCGCGGTCGATGGGTTCACGACTCCAGACTATCGGCGAAGAACTTCAGCACCGCTTCGTTGACCGCCTGCGGCTGCTCGATGAAGCCCAGGTGGCCGGCGTCGGGGATCTCCAGGTAACGGCCGGTGGGGATGGCGTCGGCCACCTCGCGACCCAGATGCGGAGGCAGCACCACGTCGTCGCCGAACCCGATGACCAGGGTCGGGGTCGTGATCGCGCGGTACGCGAGCAGCCGGTTGCCCTCCGGCGCGACGCCGATCTGGGCCCGCAGTCCCGGGGTGGGCTTGGTCGGCCACATCATGAACATGTCGATCCAGTCGCGGACCTTCGCGTCGTCGTTGAGCGTTTTCGGTGAAAAGCTCTCCAGCAGACGGATTTTGGCGTCATAGCTGGGCGGCAGATCGATGCCGGCCTCGTTGAGCTCGCGCTCGGCGTCGCGGAAGAACTCGCGGGTGCGGTCCGCGCGGCCGCGGGTGGCCATCAGCACCGCGCGGTCGACCAGTTCGGGTCGCGACACCATGAGCTCCTGGGCGATGAACGAGCCCATCGACACCCCGACGATGCGGGCCGGCGCGGCGTCGAGCTTCTCGATCAGCGCCGCGGTGTCGCCCACCATCGTCTCGATGGTGAAGCCGCTGGCTTGTTCGGTGGCGCCCACGCCACGGTTGTCGAAGGTGATGCAGCGATAGCCGGCCCGCTGGAACTCGGGGACCTGATGCAGATGCCAGGTCCGGCCCGCACCGCCGCGACCGGCGATGAACACCACAGCGGGACCGCTACCGCGGTCGTCGTAGGCCAGATTCACGCTGACGACGGTACTTGGTCGCCTTCTCGCGGTGATTTCGGCGCGCTTTCGGACCGTGGCGGGGCGTGAGCGCGCCGAAATCGCCGGGAGTGGAACCGCGCGGCCGTCCGGCGCGTCCAAACAACCATGATCGACGAGTACTTGCGCCGCCATGACGGCGTGATCACGCTCGCCCAGGCCCGCGACGCCGGCTTGAGCCACAAGGTCGTACAACGGCGCGTGGCTTCCGGTCATTGGCGCAGGTGCACGCCCGGGGTGTACTTCGTCGAGGATCGGCCGTTCACCGACGCGGCGCGTGTCCGCGCCGCGGTGTGGGGTTACGGCCCACGGGCTGCGGCGAGCGGTCTGACAGCTGCGTGGTGGCACCACCTGACGAGGTTCGCACCCGAGATCGCCGAAGTCACAGTCCCCCGGAACAGTCACGGACGCAGCCGTGATGGCTGCCGGGTGCGACGGCGCGACCTCGGCCCGTCCGACGTCGTCGAGCTCGAGGGGATGCGGGTGACGGCGTTGGACCTGACGGTGGTCGAAGCGGCCATCCAGCGCGGTGACGGGGTGAAGTTGATGGATTCCGCGCTGCAGCGCCATGTCACCCTGAACCAGTTGTGGCGGGCGCATCTACGCAACAAGGGCCGGTACGGCTCGCCGCGGGCACGGCGGCTGTTGCACGCGGCGTCCGACGGTGCCCGGTCGGAGGCGGAGAGGCTGCTCCTCACGCTGCTGCGCAACGCACGGGTCACAGGATGGAAGGCGAACCATCCGTGCGGCCCGTACAAGATCGACGTCGCGTTTGCGGAGCTGAAAATCGCGATCGAAGTCGACGGCTGGGCGTTTCACAGCGACCAGGAGGCGTTCCAGCACGACCGGAAACGGCAGAACTATCTGATCCTGCACGATTGGCAGGTGCTGCGCTTCACCTGGCTGGACCTCGTCGAGTACCCGCAGCGGGTTCTCGCCGTCATCCGCTCACCGATTTCGGCGCGCTCACGGACCGTGGCGGGGCATTAGCGCGCCGAAATCACACGTTGACGCGCCCGTTTGAGCGCGGCGCTCCACACCAGCTTCACCGACGGCGCCACCTGGTGCGCCTTGACCATGTCGCTGGTCAGCAGCGCCGTCGCGGCCGCCTTGGTGGCCACCGACGCCTTGGAGGTGTGCCCGGAGTCGAACGGCGGTTGCGGGTCGTATTCGATGACCAGCTGCACCGCCTTGGCCTTGGCCTCGCCGCCGATCTGCCCGCACAGCCACATCGCCAGGTCGATCCCGGCCGACACCCCGGCCGCGGTCACGATCTTGCCCTCCCGCACGATCCGCTGGTCGCCGACCGGTTCGACGCCGAAGGCCTTCAGCGTCGGCAACGCCATCCAGTGCGACGTGGCCCGGCGGCCCTCCAGCAGCCCGGCCGCGGCCAGGATCACCGACCCCGAGCACACCGACGTCGTCCACGTCGAGTTCTCGTGCGCGCGGCGCACCCAGTCGAGCACCTTCTCGTCGCGGGCGTGCTCGAACGTGGCGCCGCCGCCGGGCACCAGCACGAGATCCGGTGCAGGCGTCTCGTCGAACGAATGCGTGGCGCCGATGAGCAGCACCCCCGAATCCGCTGCGATGGGCCCGGGCTCATGCCAGACGAACCGCACCTCGGTGTCGGGCAGGTTGCGCAGCACCTCGTAGGGTCCGATGAAGTCCAGTGCGGTGTAGCCCGGGTAGACCATGATCGCGATCTGCATGTCTTCTCCTCTATTAGGCGAACGTCTTGCGGTACTGGTCGGGTGAAATACCGAGTCGACGGACGAAGTTGCGGCGCAACGTTTCCGCGGTGCCGAAGCCGCAGCGCGCGGCGATCGCGGTGAGCGTGTCGTCGGTCTCCTCGAGCTGGCGGCGCGCGGCCTCGGTGCGGATCCGTTCGACGTAGGCGCCCGGCGCCTCCCCCACCTCGTCGGTGAACACCCGGGTGAAGTGGCGCGGGCTCATCGCGGCGCGCCGCGCCAGCTCCGGAATGCTGTGGGGTCCACCGGGTTCGGATTCGATGGCTTCCTGTACCGCCCGGATCGGCATGCGCTTGGCGCGCGGCATCCACACCGGCGCGGCGAACTGGGTCTGCCCGCCTGGCCGGCGCAGGTACATCACCAGCCAGCGCGCCACGGTCTGCGCGACGTCGGTGCCGTGGTCCTCCTCGACCAGCGCGAGCGCCAGGTCGATGCCTGCGGTGACACCCGCCGCCGTCCAGACGCGCTCGCTGCTGCGCACGAAGATCGGTTCGGGATCGACGGTGACCGAGGGGAATTCACGCGCCAGCCGGTCGGCGAACGCCCAGTGCGTGGTGGCCGGGCAGCCGTCGAGCAGACCGGCCTGCGCGGCCAGGAACGCGCCGGTGCAGACGCTGACGACACGACGTGCGTGCTGTGCGGCGGCCTGGACCCATGCGACGACGTCGGGGTCGGCGCGGGCGTCGTCCACCCCGGACCCACCGGGCAGGATCACGGTGTCGACGGGCCCGCGCGGGTCAGGTAGGGGTTGCGCGGCGAACGCCAGACCGGTGCCCGTCGTCGCCGGTTCGCCGTTTCCGGTGACGACGTGCACCTGGTAGCCGCCGCGGTCGTGGGCCTGCAGATACATCGCGGCGCCGGTGAACACCTCGTGCGGGCCGACCAGGTCCAACGCCTGCACACCCGGGTAGCCGAGGATGATCACCGTTCGCACGGATTCAGTGTTGTGCACCGCCGACGTGGCGTCTATGCCATGTACCCCACAGATTAGGACACGTCCACTAGAGCTTCTTCAGGCCGCTGATGACCTTGTTGAACGACAGCAGAGACGCCAGACCTTTGCGCAGGTTTCGCTGCATCAGGCTGACGTTGGCCAGGACGATGTACCGGACCCCGCAATCGCGCCACTCCGCAGCGCGCTCGATCACCTCATCGGGTGTGCCGGCGAGAAACATATTTCGGACAACCTCGGTGGGGATCGCCTTGATGTGCGACAGGGCTTCCTGCTCGTCCATGTCCTGGGGCAGTAGGTCCTGCGCCCCGGTGAAGCCGACCCCCAACGGATGTTGGGCACCGTATTGGGCGAAGAAGTCGTCGGGAGCGTTGAGGCCGGCGGCCTTGATGATTTCGGACTCCAGGGCGTCATCGACCTCGCCCGCGGTGCGGCCGGTGACGACCATCACCCACAGGGCGGGCACGATCGTCATCGGGTCACGGCCTGCGTCGGAGGCCGCGGCACGGACCACGTCCAAGCGTTGCGCATAGTCCTCCGGCCTGTGCGCAAATGCCGGGAAGAAGCCGTCTCCATAGCGGCCCACGGCCCGCAACATCCGCGGCCCGTGCGCTGCGATCCAAATTTCGGGCCATTTGCCCCGATACCGCGGTAGATCGAAGATCGCATTGCGCAGCGGGAAGAACGGCGAATCCCGGTTCACGAGTTCACCATTCGAGTCCCAGAGCGCCCGAATCGTGGCCATCGCTTCCTCGAACCGCGCGACCGGTTTCGACCAGTCCACACCGTAGGGCTCGTTGCCTTCACGCTCTCCGGTGCCGATACCCAGAATGGCTCTCCCGCGGGTGAGCAGCTGGAGGGTCGCCGCGGCCTGGGCGGTTACGGCCGGGTTCCGTCGACCGGCGTCGGTCACGCCGACGCCAAGACGCATGCGGCGGAGCCGATTGCGGGCAGCGAGGTGTCCGAGCATGGTCCACGGTTCTAGGCAGGCGTCCGCAGACGGCAGGATCTTCGCACCACCGGCGTACTTCTGATTCCATAAGGACCGCGGAAACAAGGCGTTGAGGTGGTCCGGGACCCAAAAAGAGTCGACTCGGCTGGCGACTGCGTTCAGATAGTTGGCGCGGGTGAAGGTATCGGCCGAAGGCCGCGCAGCGAGAATCGGGTCCATCACGCCAATCCGAGTTTTGGTCATGCATGAATGGTCATGCCGGCGAGCAGGGCCGCCTAGAGTAGTCGGCTACTTCAATATGAGCCGGTGACAGGCCCGAACCCGGTCGATCCACCACTGCCTGCGGTCGGGCGGGGCGGCCAGCGCCGCGAGCCGGGCCGGATCCGGGACGACGGGTCCCACCGGCAGCGTCCCGTCGACGACCAGCGACGGCGGTTCGGCGACGTCCTCGACGAACAACCCGCCGGTGCCCAGCCCGCACGCGTGGCGCAGTTCGGGCAGCGCCGCGGCGGCCAGCAGGCCACGCCCGATGCCCACGGCCGAGTCCAGCGCCGACGACACCACGATCGGGATGTCGATCTGCGCGGCGACGTGCAGCAGCCTGGCGACGCCGCCCAGCGGGGCCACCTTGAGCACCGCGATGTCGGCGGCTGCGGCGCGCACCACGTGCAGGGGGTCGTCGGCCTTGCGGATGCTCTCGTCGGCGGCGATCGGCACGTCGACGCGGCGGCGTAGCTCGGCGAGCTCCGCGACCGTCGCGCACGGCTGCTCCAGGTACTCCAGCGGGCCGTCGGCGGTCAACACCGCCGCGGCGGTGAGTGCCTCCTCGACGGTCCAGCCGCCGTTGGCGTCGACGCGCACCGTGGGCACGTGCGCGCGCACGGCGTTGACGCGTGCGACGTCGTCGGCCAGCGACTGACCCGGTTCGGCGACCTTCACCTTCGCGGTGGCCGCCCCGGGGAAGCGCTGCAGCACCTCCGGTACCGCCGCGGCGTCGACGGCGGGCACGGTGGCGTTGATCGGGATGCGGTCACGGTGCGTCGGCGGCGACGGCTGGTAGGCGGCCTCGATGGCCGATGCCAGCCAGTGCGCGGCCTCGGGCGGCTGGTATTCGAGAAACGCCCCGAATTCACCCCACCCGTTCGGCCCGTCGATCAGCGCGACCTCGCGAACGGTGATGCCGCGGAACCGAACTCGCATGGGTAGCGCGACCACGTGCAGACGGTCGAGGATGTCGTCGAGGTGCGCCACGTCGTCCATCCTGCCCCACCGCCGATGTTTAGTTCCTTGCGTAACCGGCAAATTCTCAAGCGACCAAGGAGAATGATGATGCGGCTGCTCGAGATTCCCGTACAGATCGCGGAATCGGTGCTGTCGATCGTGGGCATCCGGGTGGGCACCGAAGAGCCGCACTACGTGGGCACCCGGCTTACCGACGACGTGGAGATCCGTAAGTACGGTCCGCGGATCGCCGCTGAGACCACGGTGACCGCCGACGAGGACCGCGCCCGCTACATCGGGTTTCGCCGCCTCGCCGGCTACATCTTCGGTGGCAACCACCGCGAGGAGACGATCGCGATGACCGCGCCGGTCAGCCAGTCCCGCGAGAAGATCGCGATGACGGCGCCGGTGGCCCAAGCCCGCGACGGCGAGCACTCGACGATCCGGTTCTACATGCCGTCGAAGTGGACGCTGGACACGCTGCCCAGCCCCGACGACGACGAGGTACGGCTGGTGACGGTGCCGGGTGAAACGGTCGCGGTGTTGCGGTTCAGCGGTGACCGCAGCGCCCAGGCCGTCGCGGCCCGCTCCGAGGAGCTCTCGGAGACGCTGCGCGCCAACGGCGTCGAGGCCACCGGGCCGGCGCAGGCCTGGTTCTACGACCCGCCGTGGACGGTGCCGTTTCGCCGCCGCAACGAGATCGCGATCCCGGTGCGCGAGTAGCGCTAGACCGTCGCCCGGTCGCGGCCCTCCCAGTAGGGCTTGCGCAGTTCCTTTTTGAGGATCTTGCCGGTCGGGTTGCGCGGCAGCTCGTCGGTGATATCGATGCTCTTGGGGCACTTGTAGGCTGCCAGCCGTTCGCGACACCACGCGATGAGCTCTTCGGGGCTAGCGGAGCCCTCAAGTGAGACAACGGCTTTGACGACCTCGCCCCACTTCTCGTCGGGTATGCCGATGACCGCGACGTCGCCGACGGCGGGATGCTCGGCCAGCACCCGTTCGACCTCGATGGAGTAGATGTTCTCCCCACCGGAGATGATCATGTCCTTGAGCCGGTCTTCGACGAAGATGTACCCGCCCTCGTCGACGTGTCCGACATCGCCGGTGCGGAACCAGCCGTCGGAGGTGATCGCCTCGGCCGTCGCCTCCGGCTTGTTGTGGTAGCCCTTCATCAACTGCGGTGTGCGGAACCACAATTCGCCCTGCTCGCCGGGCGCGACGTCCTCGAGGGTGTCCGGGTCGACGACGCGTAGTTCCGCGTTCGGCACCAATGTGCCCGCGCTGGAAAGCCGCTCCTCCCTGCCGGGGTCGCGGTGCGCCTCGGGCAACAGGTGGCTGATCACCCCGCACACCTCGGTGAGCCCGTACACCTGCATGAACTCGGTGTCCGGCCACGCCTTGAGCGCCTGCCGCAGCAGCGGCAGCGGCATCGGCGACGCGCCGTAGGCGAACGTCTTGAGCGCGGCGAACAGTTTCACCGCGTCCTCGCCGGACTCCAGCACCTTGGCCAGCACGGCGGGCACCAGGAACGTCCTGTTGGCGCCCTGCAGAATTGCACCTGCCAGCGCTGCGCCGTCGACCTCGCGCGTCATCACGCTCGGCACGCCGTCGTGCAGGCCGAACTGCACGTAGGACGAGCCGCCGACGTGGAACAGCGGCATCGAGACCATGCTCTTGTCGCCCTCGTCGAACTCGAAGCCCTCGTGCGCGTTGACGGTGTGGGCGATGATGTTGGCCTGTGTCAGCTCAACGCCTTTGGGCCTGCCGGTGGTGCCCGAGGAGTACATGATGATGCACACGTCGTCGGGTGTGACGTCGGCGCCGCGGTCCACCGGGGTCGCCGACGCCAGCATCGCCTCGTACTCGTCGCCGTCACCGCCCTCCGGGGTCACCTCGATGATGTGCTCGACGTTGGTGAGCTGGTCGCGGATCTTGTCGATGCCCGGTTTCAGCTCAGACCCGACGACCAGCAGCTTGGCGTCGGAGTCGTTGAGCACGTAGTCGAGTTCGTCGGCGGCCAACCGGAAGTTGATGAGCGCGTTGGCCGCGCCCAGCGAAGCGGCCGCCAGCGTCAACTCCACGCCGGCCGGGTGGTTCTTGTCCAGGAACGCCACGACGTCACCGCGTTTGATGCCGCGCTCGGTCAACGCACCGGCGAGCCGCCGCACCCGGTCGTTCCATTGCGCCCAGGTCCAGGTCCGGTCCAGGTACGTCATCGCCTCGGCGTCGGGCTTGGTTTGGGCCCAGTGGGCGGTTCGTTCGTCGAGGAAACGGGGCTCAGGCAGGTCAGACATGTTCAGAGCCTGCCATAAACCTGCGCGCCAGCCAGGAAAGTTGCGCGAACCTCCAAATCGGCGATCTGTTCGGCCGGCACCGCACGCGGGTCGGCCGACAGCACCACCAGATCGGCGTACTTGCCGACCTCGAGTGATCCGACGACGTCGTCGGCGAACAGCTGGTAGGCGGCGTCGATCGTCTGCGCGCGGATCGCCTGCTCGACGGTGAGCGCCTCCTCGGGGCCGAGCACCCGGCCGCTGGGTGCGGTGCGCGTGACGGCCACGCTGATGTTGCGCAGCGGCTCCTCGGGGGTCACCGGCGGATCGTTGTGCAGCGAGATACGCATCCCCGTGGCCACCGCCGATCCGCACGGCATCCACCGGCTTCCGTGCTCGGGGCCGAACAGCCCGTCGACGAGCACATCGCCCCAGTAGTGGATGTGGTCGACGAAAATGCTGCACGTGACGCCGAGGTCGTGGGCGCGCTGCAGCTGCTCGGGGCGGATGGCGCCGACGTGTTCGAGGCGCAGCCGGTGATCAGCGCGGGGATGTCGGCGCAGCGCGTCTTCGTAGACGTCGAGGATGGTGTCGACGCCGGCGTCGCCGTGCACGTGACAGGCCAGCTGCCAGCCGCGCGGGAAGTACGCGCTGACGATCTCGGTCAGCTGCTCGGAGGTGTAGTTGGCGCAGCCGCACGAACCCGGTACGACGCCGATGGTGCGGGTGGCGTCGGTGTCCAGGTACGGAAACGTCAGGTCGATGTTGCCGATCCACGGCGAGCCGTCGACCCAGATCTTGATACCGGTTTGGCGCAATAGGTCATCACCGTTGTCGGGGGTCGCGTCGGTGGCCATCCGGGCGTTGGAGATCTCATAGAGGTGCAGCCGCACGGTGAGCGCGTCGCGCATCTGCTCCACGAGCGGTCGAAGTGTCGGGTCGAACGCCATCTCCGAGCAGGTGGTCAGGCCGGCGCGGTTGAGCCGGGCCGATTCGGCGCGCAGCATCGCAGGGTAGTCGCTGGGCTGGATGGCCTCGGTCAGCAGCGAGAACACCGCGCCGATCTCCTCGGCGGTGCCGTCGAGTTCGCCGTCGGCGTCGCGGCCGTAGCTGGCGCCCTTGGGATCCGGGGTGTCGCGGGTCAGGCCCGCCCGGTGCGCTGCGGCGGTGTTGAAGTACGCCTTGTGCCCGGAGTTGTGCACGATCACCAGCGGGTGCTCGGGCGCCATCGTGTTGAGCCAGTTCAGGGTGGGCTCGGGAAGCCCTTGCTGCAGAAGCGGATCCCAGCCGTTGAGGTAGGCGCCGTCGGCGCCGCGCGCGGCCACCTCGGCGCGGATCGCCGCGACGACCGCGTCCGCGTCGGGCAGCGTGACCGGCCGGACGTCGGCCATGGCGTCGGAGAGCACCATCGCCTCCATCAGCGGATGACCGTGGGCTTCAACGAATCCCGGCATGACGCAGCCGTCGACGTCGAGCTGGCGGGTCAGCGGCCCGATCCAGCTGGCGACGTCGGAGTGGGCGCCGACGGCGACGATGCGGCCGTCGGCGACGGCGATCGCCTCGGCGGTGGGTCGGTTGTCGTCGACGGTCAGGATGGTTCCCCGAATGACCAGGTCAGCGGTCGGCATCCGGTCATCTTTGCAGCCGGCGGGCGGATTCGATGAGAAATGCCGTCGGGACCGGTCGGTCTTTATGGAAACAACGTGCACCACCCGAAGGAGACACACGATGGCGCGTTACATGCTGATCATGCGGTCGGGCCCCGAAGCCGAGGCCGCGATGGTGGCGGCCGAGATCGACTTCGACCAAATTCTCGAGTCGATGGGCCGCTTCAACGAGGAACTCATCAAGGCCGGCGTCCTACGCGCCGGCGAGGGCCTGACCGGGCCCGAGGAGGGCTTCGTCGTCGACTTCGACGCCGATCCGCCGGCGGTCACCGACGGCCCGTACTCCGAAACCGAGCTGTTCAACGGGTTCTGGATCCTCGAGGTGTCCTCGAAGGACGAGGCCAAGCGGTGGGCGACAAAGGTTCCGCTCGGCAAGGGCGTCAAGATCGAGGTGCGCCGGGTGGCCGAGACCGAGGAGTTCCCGCAGGACAATCCATGGGTCAAGAAGGAGATCCTGTGGAAGGCGGAGCTGGCCGAGAAGCTCGCCGCGCAGGCGCGCGCCGAGGCCGACCGGCTGGGGTGAGGGTCAGGCCCCGGCGCACACCCCGGAATCGCGGATCACGGTGCCGTAGACGTTGGCGGTCGCGATGTTGGCGTTGATCTGCCCGGACGGCAGCCGCTTCTTGATCTTGTCGCTGATCTGGGTGAACTGATACCACAGCCGGTAGATCGAATCCCCGTGAAACAGCGGCGAATACTCACTTTGATCGGGGTAGTTGATGATGAACAGGGTGTGCGCGCGGGGCTCGAGGAACGCCGCGGACTGGTCGAGGTTGGCGGCGACGACGTCACCGGCCTCGGTCACCCCGGGTCTGTTCCAATAGTCACCCTGCTCGGCCAGGAACAGCTTGAACCCGTACACCTGCCCCATGAGCTCGTCGTACTGGGCGTTGAACCACTGACACGAATCACGTTGCGCGGTGATCTGTTCCGGGGTGACCCGGATCTGCCACAGGTTGTACGGGAACACCGAGTAGTCGGGCTGCCAGTCCGACGGGTACGGGGTGAACACCGGCAGTGTCGGCTCGGCCTCGGCATGGCTGGGCGGGGCCGTGACGAGCAGAAGACCCGCCACCAGCACCGCCACCCAGCGAAACACGGCTAATGGCCCCCGAATTCGGGCCGCAGGATCGGCGCCAGCGCCGTGAGCGGGATGTGCGCCTGAACGGTGCCGCCGTCCATCGCCCACTGCATGAGCCCCGGGCTGAAGTTGATCGGGCGGTCGCGGGCCACCGGGTAGTCCGGCATGTAGATGACCAGTTCGTCGGGCGTCAGCGCCCACGCCTTGTAGGCGCCGGAGTACACCTTGTCCGGGGTCCAGCGGTCCGGGGTGAACGGATAGGTGCCGGGCTGGTGCGGCGGCGGTGCGGCATCGAGGGCAGCGACGATGAACGGCGCACCCAGGCGCGGGATCTCAGCGAAATGGTCAACGCCGGGTTTGAAGAGATCTGCCAGTTGGATCTGCCGCCCGCCGGCGAAGGTGAAGGTGCGGTAGGCGTCGCTGATGATGGGCGCATTGGGATGCGCCAGGGCGTCGGTACCGACCGTACCCGAGTACATCTCGTGGAAGACGACGGACATCGCATCGCCGTGATGAAAGATCTGGAAGTGCTGCTCTCCGAAGCTGTTCTGGACGGTCTTCTGCGCCGCATTGCGCCAGTTGTTCATCAGGTTGGTGAGGTACTCCCGGATGACGGGGTTCTCCACGAGATCGCCGGGCAACGCCATTTTGATGTTGCGGACTGCTTTGCGCTCCGACTCCACCGATGTCGTACAGAATTGCCCGTCCCACTGTCCACCCAGCTCACTGCAGAACGAGGGCGCCGACGCGTTCGCGGCCGGAGCGGCCACCAGCGTGGCGGCGACCAGCGACGCGGCGACCGCACTCGCCAGGCGCATCACGGCAATTCGACTTTACTTGCGCGCCAACGCCCGTCGACGTATTCCATGGTCATCTTGATGCGGCTGCGGTCGATGCGCGGATCGGGCACGTTGGTGTTGGTGACCGACTGATCGACGAACAACAGGATGACGGCCTTGTCCTTGGTCGCCGACTGCACTGCCGATTCCAGCACGACGCCGTGCGCCGAGGCCTTGTTGTCGATCAGCAGCTGCCGCAACTGCTCGCTGGACTGCGAGTACATGTCCTTGAATTCACCGGTGGCCCCGTCGAGTACGGCGTCGAAGTTCTCGTCGACCTTCGCCGAATCGATGCTTGTCAACACTTGCGCGTAGTCCGTCGCGGCCTGCCGCGCCTCCTGCCCGGCCTGTGCGACCTGACGTTCCTGCCACAGCTGCCAACCCAGGTACCCGGCGGCGGCCAGGACCACCACGAACGCCGCCGCTACCGCGCCGCGCCATACGTGGCGGCGCCAATTGCGCGCGGTGGGCTGTCCGTCGGCCTCGGCCTTGTCGTCGGCCTTGTCGTCGGCCTCTTCGACGGCCTCGGTCTCGTCGACTTCGGCCTCGGCCTCGTCGACGGCTTCAGGCTCTTCGGTCTTGTCGCCGGCGTCGCGGTCTTTGTCGGTGCTCACGGACATCATCATCTCCTAGCGGACATGCTCGGGTCAGCGGGGCGGCTCGATCGGAAGCGTCGGGCCACCGTAGGGGGTCGGGATCGTGTAGCGCCCCTTCGGGGTTGGATCGGTCTGCCGGCCCAGGTCGGCGCCGGGCGGGGGTCCGGGGGTGGCGTCGGCGGGCCGCGGCGCGTTCTTCGCCCCGCGGACCAGGACGCCAGGGTGGTCGTCGCGGCAGTAGGTGTACATGAACGGCTCCGGGTAGTCCGCCGCCGACGGTGGCAGTTTCGGTGTGCCGTAGTCGCAGGTGTAGCGCGGATAGATCTCCGCGGTGCCCCACAGCCCGCCGCTGTGCATCGCGGTGCCGAGGGCATCCAACACCGAGGTGCGGTAATCGGGGAACAGCGCGTTGAGCGCGGGCACCCGCAGATAGAGCAGCCGCGAGGTGGTGGTCAGGTTGCCCAGCAGCTGCACCATGGTGTCGGAGTTGTCGACGAACAGGTTGTCGACCTGTTCCAGGGTTTTCGGCGTCTGGTCGGTGAGTCGACGGTAACCGTCGCGCATCCTGTTGATGCCGGCGAAGCTCTCGCTGAGATTGTCTGAGGCGACGTCGATTCCGGCGTTCTTGTCGGCCACCATCGTGAACACCACGCGGCTGGTGCGCAACAGCGAGCTGGTCTCGGGCAGCACCGAGTCCAGGGTGGACAACAAGAACGTGCCGCCGTCGACGATGTCGGCGAGTTTCTGCGGCCCGGCTTCGCTCATGCTCAGTTCTCTGCGCAGAAGTTCGAGCTCTTCGGTGTCGGCCTGCGCCAGCGCCCCGTCGGCGTTCGCCAGCAACTCGGCCAGGCTGACCGGCACGGTGGCCCGGTCCTGGCCGATCACGGCGCCGTCGGCCAGGTACGGGCCCGACTGGCCGTCGGGAACGAAGTCGATGTACTGCTCACCGGCCGGCGACAACCCCGACACCCGCACGTCCGCCGATTGCGGGATCTGCACCGTCGACTTGACGTTGACGACCGCGTTCACGCCGTCCGGGGTGATGTCGAGCCGCTCGACCCGCCCGATCTGCACACCCCGCAACGTCACGTCCTGGTTGGGCAGCAGCCCCGCCGACTCGGGCAACGTGACGGTCAGCTGGTAGCTGTCGGCGAACGGGTTCACCCGAAGCGCCCCGAACATCAGGTACGCCGTGGCGACCACCAGCGTCATGACCAGCCCGATCGAGGAAAGCCACGCGCGCCGGCGGTAGCCGAACCGCACCAGCCCGACGATTCGATCCGCGACGGCGCCGATCATCGTGGTGCCTCCGCGGGTAACGGCGCCGACGGTAGCGGCGCCGACGGCGACGGCGAAGGTGGCGGCGGCCCGTGGGACGCCTCGGGCGGCGGTGGGGCCGCCTGCTGCGCCCCGGGAGCGACGATGATCTCGCCGGGTTCGGTCGGGCTGGGGATCACCGGGACCTGCGGCACCCCGGGTCCCTTGCCGACGATCCTTTCCTGCAGGCGCCACAGTGTGTACTTCAGCGTGCCCACCAGCTGATGCCAGTTATGTCGTTTCGGACCGTGCAATCCGGGGTCCCCCGCGTAGCCGATGTCGGGGATGGATCCCAGCACCAACCGGTCGACGCTGGCGTCCAACGCGATCGCGTTGCTCGTCATGGTCTTGATGAACGGCGGCATCAACCGGTTGAGCGCATACAGCGTGGCGTCCGGGGCCAGCGCGACGTCGTTCCACGCGGCCGCGATGGTGTTGGCGTCGACGATCACGCTGCGGCCGCTGGTGTCGGTGCCGGCGATCGAGGGGAACTTGCGCATCTGACCGGAGACGTCGCCGAGTTGCTCGACGAGGTCGGCGATCTGCGTGGTATGGCCCGCCAGGGTGTCGGTGGCCGGACGAGCTTGCGCCATCACGTCGCTGAGAACCTGGTTCTTCGCGGCGATCTCGCTGGACAACCGCGACGTCTCGGTCATCGCGGTCGAGATCTGTGCGGAGCGCGCGTTGAGCGTGCCCAGCGTGTCGTTGGTCTTGCGGATCAGGGTGCCGAACGCTTCGCCCTGGTCGCCGGTCGCCTTGCCCAGCCCGTTGATGATGTTGGTGAAGTTGCGCACCGCACCGCCGTTGACCAAAATCGCCGCCGACCCCAGTACGGATTCGACGGTGGCCGCCGCCGACGTCGACTCCAGCCCGATGGTGTCGCCATCCTTCAGTAACGGCGTGCCAGGGGCGACCGTGGTCGGCGGTTTGATCGCCACGAACACATCTCCGAGCGGTGTGGCGGAACGCAACTCGGCGGTGCTGCCCTGCGGCAACTGGACCCCGTCCATGATCCGCAGCGTGGTCACCGCGGTGTAGTTGCGCGCCACCATCGACTCCATCTGGCCGATGTCGGCGCCGGCCAGCTTGACCTTCGCGCTCGCGGGCAGGTTCAGCGCGTTGGAGAACACCGCGGTTATCTGGTAACCCTCGGCGCCCACACTGGGCGCCGGCAACGGCAGGCTGGCCAAACCGTCTGTGGCGCAACCCGACGCGGTGAAGCAGGCCGTCACCGCCAACACGGCGGCGACGCGTCGTCGGACCCGCGCGGTCGTCATCACTTCTGCCCCATCGCCGCGAGCCCCTCGAGCATGTAGGTCAACCCGAAGTCCGGTCCGAAGTCCTGCATTGTGCCTGTGCTGCAACCAAGTTGCCGCAGGCCCATCATGTTGCAGACCTCCTTGATCAGCTGGTTGTCGAACAGCACCTTGTCCGTGACGACCTTGACCCGCAGCGCCCCGTTCTTCTCGTCGGCGACGTTGTACAGGTTGTCCAGGGTCATCGGCGCGACGTCGAGGAACTCCTTGAGATCGCGCTCGTGCTCGACGGAGGTGTTCAGCACGACGTCGCCGTTGGCGACCAACTCCTTGATGGTTTCGCGGTGGGTCTGCAGCACCTCACCGGTGTGGGTCAGCACCTCGTTGATCTTCTTGCCGGTGGTGCCGGTGCCGAGCCGCTCGTCGGCGAGGATCTGGCTCAGCGCCCGTATCGACGAACCGAACTCGCGCATCATCTCGTCGTTGCGGGCCGCCGCCTCCGACAGCGAGCTCACGTTGCGCACGATCGTCGTCAGCTGGTCCTTGGTCACGGTGCCGCGCTCCGAACTGAGCCGCAACGCATTCGACAGTTCCCCCAAGGCATCCTTCATCTGCTGGCCGTTGCCGTCGACGATCGCGGCGCTGGCATCGACCACGTCGGCGATCGGCCCGTTGCCTTTTCCGTCACCACGCAGTGAGACGGCGAGTTTGTCGAGAACATTGAGCACCTGGGCGAATTCGACCGGTGTGCGGGTGCGGTTCAAGCCGATGGTGTCGTGGTTCTGCAGGGTGGGGCCGTCGGAATACGGCGGGGTCAACTCGATCTGGCGGTCGGTCAGGATCGAGTTCGAGATGGTGGCCGCCTGCACGTCGGCGGGCACCTTCACATCCTTGTCGACGGTGAAGTCGACCTCGACGTAGCCGCCCTTCGGGGTGATCTTGGTGACCTTGCCGACCGGCATCCCGAGTACGGCGACCACGTTGCCTTCGTAAAGGCCTGCCGCGCTGTCGAATTGCGCGGTCACGGTGATGGTGTCGAGCTGGTCTTTGGCGAACTTGCCCACCAGCACGGCGAGCACCAGCACCGCGGCCAAGCCGACGGCGACGATCGCGATGATCCGGCTTCTGGCGGTTCTCATTTGCAGTCCTGGTAGTACTCGATCATCGAGAACTGCTTGGCGCGCCCGCTGATCGCGCACATCCACGAGTCGACCAGCAGGCCGCCGGAGGCGTTGAAGTCGATGGCGTTGCCGGTACCGGTGATGTTGGCGATACCGCGCAAGGCGATCGGCCCGGACTGCAGGATGCTGCGCACCATACCGTCGTTCTTGGCCAGCAGGGTGGACAGCTCACGCAGGTTGCTCAGCAACTCCTCCAGTTCGGGGCGGTCGTCGATAACGATGCTGCTCAACGTTTGTACGAGGTTGGTGAGCGAGTCCATCATCGTGTGGAAGGTGGCGCGGCGGGCGACGAACTCCCCGAGCAACGAGTTGCCCTGGTTGACCAGGTTGCCGATGGTCGACTGTTGGCGGCGCAGGGTGGTGCTGACCACCTCGGTCGTCTCGAGAAGTTCACCGAGCTGGTCACGGCGCTCGGCGATGATCGTCGACAGCGTGTGGGTGTTCTCCAGCGCCTGCGGGACGACCGGCGGCAGCGTCTCCAGCTGCTTGCCGAGGATCGCCAGCGTCTCGGCGAACTGATCGGAGTCGACCTGCTCATAGGTTGTGGTGACGTCGGACAGCGCCTCCTGCAGGTCGTAGGGAACCTCGGTGTGGGTGATGTCGAACGTGTTGTCCGGCAACGACCCTGGCCCGTCGGGGTACAGCGCGAGGTAGCGCGAGCCCAGGATCGTCGTGATCTTGATCGAGGCGCGGGAGTCCTCGCCCAGCACCACGTCGTCGCGCACCTTCAGGCCCGCCTCGACGTAGTCTCCTTTGAGCTCCATGTTCTTGACTTCGCCCACCGGGATACCGGCCACGGTGATCGGGTTGCCGGGTTGTAGCGCGGCGGCCTGCAGGAAATGCGCGGTGTAGTGGCGGTAGCCGAAGTCGGCGACCCGCACCAGCAGCAGCGCCCCGACGAGCACCGACACCATCACGACCGCGACGACGCCCAGCCACGTCTTGCTGTAGCTCTCCAGCGGGCGCCGGCCGTGAAATATTCGCTTAGCCATTGGCCATCGACCTGCACTTGGGGGTGTAGCGGGCTTTGTTTCCGGGGGTGGCGGCGTCGACCACGATCGGGGTCACATCGTTGAGCCCCGGGAAGAACGCGGTGCCGTCGAGGTTGCACGCGTAGGCGCTGGCGTAGGTGCCCTCGCTGGTGATGCGGGCGAATCCCTTGAGCATCAGCGGCAGGTTGGCGCCGACGAACGCCAGCTGCGGTTCGATACCGAGCATGTGTTTGGCGAAACCCGGTTGCCGCTGGACGAGTTCGTTCAGCGGCGGGTACACCTCGTCGGAGATCGTCGACAGCTGGCGCACCACCTTCGCCATCGAGCCCATGGAGTCCACGAGCTGGGGTCGTCGCGCGTCGAAGGTCGACACCACCGACTGGGCTTCGCCGACGATGTGGTCGAGGTCGTCGTTGTGCCTGGCGAGGTTGGCGACCACCAGGTTGAGGTCGGTGATCACCCCGCCGAGTTCCTCGTCCTGGCCGGCGAACGCATCGGTCAACTGCGCGGTCTGGTCGACCAGGGCGGTGATGGATCCCTGGTCGCCCTGCAGCGACTGGATGACGCCCTTGGTGAGGTTGTCGGCGTGGCGCGGGTCGAGGACGCTGAACAGCGGCTCGTATCCGTTGAGCAGCCGGCCGACGTCGAACGACGGATCGGTTTGTTCGACGGGGATGACGCTGCCCGGCGGCAGCGGTTCGGGCTCGCCCATGCTGCCCAGCGACAGCCCGAGATACCGCTGCCCGACGATGTTCTGGTAGGTCACCGAGGCGACCGTGGTGCCCAGCAGCTGCTGGTCGCTCTGCACCACGAACGACACCTTGGCGTGTTTACCGTCCAGGTCAATGCTTTCCACCCGGCCGACGCGCACGCCGGCCATCCGCACGTCGTCGCCCTCGCGCAACCCGAACACGTCGGTGAACACCGCCGCGTACGGGGTCGTCGTTCCGGACACGTCGCGGCGCAACGTGACGTAGACCAGCCACGTCAACGCCATCGCCACCACCATGAACAGCGACAGCCCGATCAGCGCGCCGCGGGACTTCATCGGGGCTCCTCTCCCGCGATCGGTTCTTCCGTCGAGACCGTGGTCCCGCGCGCCACCGGGCCGAGCAGCAATTGTGTTGCCGCGGTGACCCGTTGGCCGGTGATGACGCTGAGCGCCGCGCGTTCCTGGGTGGACCCGACGGGGCCGACGTTGCCGCCAAAGGCCGCCGGCTGAGCCGGCGATACAGCAGACGCGGGCGCGGCTTCAGCGGGCAGCGGTATCGGCCGGGGCGCGGGCGGTGGCGGCGCGGGGGCCGGCGGCGGCTCGTTTGGTTTGGGTGCCACCGGCGCGGGCGGGGACTGGTTCTGCGCCGGCGGTGGGATGGGCACCAGCGCGTCGTTGGCCGTGTCCGGTACCGGCGGTGCGGG
The DNA here is from genome assembly GCF_053484035.1 of Mycolicibacterium sp. XJ662. Classification (NCBI taxonomy): domain Bacteria; kingdom Bacillati; phylum Actinomycetota; class Actinomycetes; order Mycobacteriales; family Mycobacteriaceae; genus Mycobacterium; species Mycolicibacterium sp. XJ662. The sequence goes on from NZ_JBEFTL010000001.1 coordinate 33,073, forward strand.
CGACATCCACGGTGGCAGCGGCGGATTCGGGTCCGCCAGGCTCGGGTTCGGGTTGACCAGCGGCGGACCCACCGCGATCAGGTTCCCGCTCTCCCCGAGGATGGTGCCCGGCGGCGGCGCCAGGTCCTTGGGCGGTTGATAGTTCTGCGGCAGCAACACGTCGGGCAACTCGGGCCGGGTGACGACCAGCGGCGCGGTGTAGCAGCTCGGTCCCTTCAGCTCACCGTAGCGCGGGCAGTCGGCTCGGGTGTAGGTGTAGGTCGGGGTGAACGAGAGGTTCATCCGCATGTTGCCGATGTTGCGCTCGGGCCGCCACACCTCTTCGAAGAACTTGTCGGACAAGCCGTTCAGTTTGACGAACGCCGGCAGCCAGTGGTGCGAGGTGTCGGCGAGGACACCCATCACCGGGGTCAGCTCGGAGGTGATCTTGACCATCCGGTCGGTGTGGTTGTGCAGCGCGGTACGCGTGGTTCCCACGGTGTGCAGCCCGCCGGTGACCAGCGCGTCGAGTTGGGCGCGCTGCTCGACGAGGGTCTGCATCGGCTCCACGGCCATGTGCAGCGCGTCGATCAACTCCGGCGCGGTCGAGCGCAGCCCCCTGGTGGCGTCGATGAGCGCCGAAACCGTGGTGGGGCCAGGGTCTTTCGCCACGATCGCATCGACCTCGTCGACCAGGCGGTTGAGCTGCGCGCCGCTGGCCAGCAGCTCGGTGCGCCGGTCTTCGGTGGCCTCGTTGACCGCGGCCAGGATGCCCACCGTCTTGTCCTCGCGGCCGCGCCCGGTGGCGGCGAGGATGTCGCGCAGCTTGCTGATCGTCGTCTGGAACAACACGGTCGGCAGCTCGGTGTCCTCCGCGATGTGCGCACCGGCCTCGATCGGCGGCCCGCTGCCCTGGTCGACGAGTTGCACCGACGACACCGCGAACACATTGGAAGGCACCACCCGTGCGGTGACGGTCGCCGGTATCGACTTCGCGTAGTGCGGGTCGAGGTTGATATGGACGTAGTTGGGTTCGCCGTTGGCGGCCGGGGTGACGCTTTCGACGGCGCCGACGAGCACGCCGTGATACTTCACGTCGGAGCGTTGCGGCAGCCCGTCGCCGACGTTGACGAGGTTCGCGACGACGCGCACGAACGGATCCAGCCGCCCCGTCGACTTGACCAACAGGACGCCTGTAATCAGCGCGGCCACAAGAACAACGACGATTCCCGCGCCGATCAGCTGACGATCGGTGGGCCCGCGGCCGTCGAGGTCAAAGGAGTTGGGCACTAGCCGCCGAACCTTGCTCCGGAGTCGACATTCCACAGCGCCATGGTGAGCAGCATGTTGACGATGATCACCACCGTGATGCTGGCCCGCATGGCGTGTCCGGCGGCCACCCCGACACCTTCGGGTCCGCCTGCGGCGTAGAAGCCGTAGTAGCACTGGATCGTCGTGGCGATCCACACGAAGATGATCGCCTTGAGCAACGAGTAGAACATGTCCTGGCCCGACAGCATCAACGTGAAGTAGTGCAGGTACGACCCGGTCGCTCCGCCGCTGATCACTTGAACCACAAGCTGTGTCGTCAGGTAGCTGACCGCCAGACACACCACGTAGAGCGGAATCACGACGACCACCGAGGCCATCAGCCGGGTGGTCACCAGGTACGGGATGGGCCGGATCGCCAGCGATTCCAACGCGTCGATCTCTTCGGAGATCCGCATCGAGCCCAGTTGCGCGGTGAACCGGCAGCCGGCCTGGGTGGCGAACGCCAGCGACAACGCGATCGGCGCCAGTTCGCGGGTGTTCACCAGCGAGGAGATGATGCCGGTCGCCGGGCCCAGGCCCAGCAGGTCCAGGAAGTTGTAGCCCTCGATGCCGACGAGCGCGCCGACGGTGATGCCGAGGACGATCGCCACGCCCGCGGTTCCGCCACCGACCACCAGCGAGCCGTTGCCCCACGCGATGTCGGACAGCAGCCGGACGAACTCGGCGCGATAGTGCCGCAGCGCCACCGGGATCGCCGCGATCGCGCGGGCGAAGAACACCAGCATGTGGCCGAGCCGGGCGATCGGGGGGGTGGCCTTGTCGTAGAGCCGGACAAACGGCGCCAGGACCGGCGGGACGAACGTCGACGCCATCAGAGCCCCACCCGCGGGAACAACATGATGTAGAGCTGGCTGACCGCGACGTTGACGACCATGAGGATCAGGATCGATTCGACGACGGCGGCGTTGACCGAGTTCGCGACACCGGTGGGCCCGCCTTGGGTGGACATCCCCTTCTGACAGGACACCACGGCGACGATCGCGCCGAAGATGACCGCCTTCACCAGGGCCACGATCATGTCGCCCGTCGTCGTGAACGCCGCGAAGGTGGCCACGAAGCTGCCCGGTGCGCCGTTTTGGAAGTACACGTTGAACAGGTAGCTGGCGAGGAACCCGACGAAGCACACGACGCCGGTCAGGGCGACGCCGACCATGATCGCGGCGGCGAACCGCGGGACCACGAGGCGCCGGATCACCGAAACACCCATGACCTCCATCGCGTCGGTCTCGTCGCGCATTTTGCGGGAGCCGAGGTCGGCGGTGATCGCCGAGCCGACGGCCGCGGCCATCAGGATCGCCGCGGTCAGCGAGGCCGCCTGCCGGATGACGGCCAACCCGCTGGCGGCTCCTGCCAGCGACGTGGCACCGACCTGCCCGGCCAGCAGCGCGAACTGGATGGAGAGCGTGACACCGATCGGCAGGGCCACCAGCACCGTGGGCAGCACGGCCGTCCCTGCCATGAACGCGCCCTGGCGGATGAACTCCTGCCACTGGAACCGGCCGGTGAACAGGTCGACGAAGAAGAACTGCACCGTCCGCACACCCAGCACGAACTGGTCACCGGCGGTCGCCAGCGAAGCCAAGGGGTGACGTTTGACGTAGCCACCCGCCCAATCGCCGATGGCTTCGACGCTGTCACTACGCGCCATAGTTACGAATGGTCATTAACTTAATGCCTCACGTCGGTGTTCGCCGCAACCCCCATGTCTGCGGACAAATGCAGCATATTCACTTGACTTCGCCTAATCGCGTGACCGACCGCCCCGATGGCCCACCATGGTCTTCAGTGATCCACCTCAGTGCTGATGAGTATGCACATTAACTAATGCCGAGTCTGCGGAATTGCCGAATACTCGCCGCAGCTACCAGTCGAGGATGCTGACGCCCGCGTTTGACTCGCGTTTGACCCGCGATTGACGAGGCGCCGGTCGGTGCGAAGCAGTCCTGCGGCGGCGCGGGCCACGGCCGCGGATAACTCAGCGCCATCAGCATGTGTCCAGCCCGCTTCTCAGCCGCCCGCGCGCTGACCGGGCGCATACGGGGTGCCGGGGCCGGCATTCTGTAACAGGTTCTAGTCTGGTGGCCATGACCCAGGCTGTTGACTCCTCGCGCGAGCGCTCGTCGGTGGACCTGCTGCGCCACCCCATCCACTCCGGCCACCTCACGGTGGGGGCGCTGAAGCGCAACAAGGACAAGCCGGTGCTGTTCCTCGGCGACACCACGCTGACCGGCGGCGAACTCGCCGACCGCATCAGCCAGTACATCCAGGCGTTCGAGGCCCTGGGCGCCGGCACCGGCGCCGCCGTAGGCCTGCTGTCGCTGAACCGCCCCGAGGTGCTGATGATCATCGGCGCCGGACAGACCCAGGGCTACCGCCGCACGGCGCTGCATCCGCTCGGCTCGCTGGACGACCACGCCTACGTCCTCGACGACGCCGGCATCTCGTCGTTGATCATCGACCCGGTGCCGATGTTCGTGGAACGGGCGCTGGGGCTGTTGGAGAAGGTGCCGTCGCTCAAACAGATCCTGACCATCGGGCCGGTGCCACAGGCACTGACCGGCGTCGCGGTGGATCTGACCGCCGAGGCCGAAAAGTACGCGCCGCGCCCGTTGGCGGCCGCGGACCTGCCGCCCGACCACATCGGCGGCATGGCCTACACCGGCGGGACGACGGGCAAGCCCAAGGGTGTGATGGGCACGGTGCAGTCGATCACCGCGATGACGACGATCCAGCTGGCCGAGTGGGAGTGGCCCGAGAACCCGAAATTCCTGATGTGCACGCCGCTTTCGCATGCCGGGGCGGCGTTTTTTGTGCCGACGATCGTCAAGGGCGGCGAGATGGTGGTGCTGTCCAAGTTCGACCCGGCCGAGGTGCTGCGGGTCATCGAGGAGCAGCGCATCACCGCCACCATGCTGGTGCCGTCGATGATCTACGCGTTGATGGACCACCCCGATTCGCACACCCGCGACCTGTCGTCGCTGGAGACGGTGTACTACGGCGCCTCGGCGATGAACCCGGTGCGGCTGGCCGAGGCGATCCGTCGTTTCGGGCCGATCTTCGCCCAGTACTACGGCCAATCCGAGGCCCCGATGGTGATCACCTATCTGGCCAAGGGCGACCACGACGAGAAGCGGTTGACGTCGTGCGGGCGTCCGACGCTGTTCGCGCGGGTGGCGCTGCTGGGTGAGGACGGCCAGCCGGTGCCCCAAGGCGAGGTCGGCGAGATCTGCGTGTCCGGCCCGCTGGTCTCCGGCGGCTACTGGAACAAACCGGAAGCCACCGCCGAGACCTTCCGGGACGGCTGGATGCACACCGGCGACCTGGCCCGCGAAGACGCCGACGGCTTCTACTACATCGTCGACCGGACCAAGGACATGATCGTCACCGGCGGCTTCAACGTGTTTCCGCGCGAGGTGGAAGACGTTGTGGCCGAACACCCTTCGGTCGCACAGGTGTGTGTCATCGGTACGCCCGACGAGAAGTGGGGTGAGGCGGTGACGGCCGTGGTGGTGCTGCGCCCCGACGCCGACCGCTCCGATGAGGCGGTGACCCGGATGACGTCGGAGATCCAGGCCGCGGTCAAGGAGCGCAAGGGTTCGGTGCAGTCACCCAAGCAGGTGATCGTCGTGGACTCGGTGCCGGTGACCGCGTTGGGCAAGCCGGACAAGAAGGCGGTGCGCGCGCAGTTCTGGGAGGGCTCCGAGCGCGCGGTCGGCTGATCCCTTTTGGGCGCGAGCGTGCGTGTTTGCGGCCGACACACCGACAAGGAACCCGACTTTGCGCACGCTCGCGGGAGAAGGTGACGATCGATGAAGGACGCTTGGGTGCGCGGGGACTATCTCGGCGTCGACATGCCCGCGCACGCCGACGCGTTACGTGACGGCGGGGCAGCGTTTCTCACCGAGGCGTTCCGCCGCTCCGGGGCGCTCGGCGCGCACGACGACGTCGCCGCCATCACCGACCTTCGGGAGTTCCGCGGTGGCAGCACCGGCCGCAAGGCGCTGCTGTCGGTCGCCTACTCCGGCTCCGAGGCGCTGCCGATCGACCTGTTCGTCAAGTTCTCCCGCGACTTCGACGACGCCGCACGCGACGGCGGGCGCACGCAGATGGAGTTCGAGGTGCGCTTCGCGTTGTTGTCGCGCATGGCGGGCTTTCCGATCGCGGTGCCGGGCTGCCTGTTCGCCGACTACCACGCGCCGTCGGGCACCGGTATCCTGATCACCGAACGAATCACATACGGCGCCAACGGTATCGAACCGCACTACGACAAATGCATGGACTACACCATGCCGGACCCCGTCGGCCACTACAAGGCGATGCTGGGTGCCCTCGGCCGGCTCGCCGGCTCACACAAGGCCGGTCGGCTGCCCGCTGAGCTCGTCGAACATTTCCCGGTCGACATGCAGCGGCTGTCGGTCGGGGAACGCGCGCCCTACACCGCCGAACAACTGCAGCGCCGCGTCGACCGGCTCGCCGAATTCGCCGTCGCGCACCCGAACCTGCTGCCCGACGACATCCACGACCCGAAATTCCTTGCCCGACTGCGTGATCAGGTGACCCGCTTCCCCGCGTCGGAGGCGGCCATCTGGCGGTACCTGGCCAAGGATCCCGACTACGTCGCGCTATGCCACTGGAACGCCAACGTCGACAACGCGTGGTTCTCGCGGCACCCGGACGGCCACCTCGAATGCGGGCTGCTGGATTGGGGTTGTGTCGGCCAGATGAACCTCGCCATGGTGCTGTGGGGTGCGATGTGCAGCGCCGAGACCGACATCTGGAACCAGCACTTCGATGCGCTGCTCGACCATTTCCTCGGCGAGTTCCGCTCGGCGGGCGGGCCCCTATTGCAGGTGGGCACGGTCAAGCGGCAGCTGCTGCTCTACGTCGCGGTGATGGGCCTGGCGTGGCTGCTGGATGTGCCGGCGTACCTGTTGAAGCTGCTGCCGTCATCGGTACCCGACCGGTTCGACACCCGGATCGCCGACAACGAGCAGGCCCGCAGCCGCCTGTTGATGATGACGAACTTCTTGAATCTGTGGTCTCGGAACGACATCGCCGGGGCGCTCGACGGTATTTGACGCGGGGTGGGTGCTCGCTACGGGAGGGGCACGATCAGGTCGGCTTTGTGCCGGCACGCCTGGATCCGGGCGGCGTTGGGCTCGTCGACGTCGCGCACCCAGGTCTGCGCATGCTCGTCGGTCTTGCCGAACTGTATGTGCCGCTTGACAAGTCGTCGCAGGCGTTCGTCGTCGGGGACATCGAGGAACCACACCTCGTCGAGCAGGTCGCGCACGGCCGGCCACGGCGGGTCGTCGTCGAGAAGGTAGTTGCCTTCGGTGACGATCAGCCGCGCATCGGGTGCGACGGGGATGCTGCCCGCAATGGGCTGTTCGAGGTCACGATGGAAGCCGGGTGCGTACACGGTGTGCGACGGCTGGGCCCGAAGGCGTTGCAGCAGCGCAAGATAGCCGTATCCGTCGAACGTGTCGATCGCGCCCTTGCGGTCGAGCCGGCCGAGCCGCGCCAACTCGACATCGGCCAGATGAAAGCCGTCCACGGGCACGTAGGCGGCGCCGTCGAACGCTGCGACCACGGCCTCGGCCAGCGTGGACTTGCCCGCGCCCGGGGCGCCGGTGATGCCGAGCACGACGCGGCGTTGCCGATCCAGCAGGGCAGCCACCCGCGCCGCGAGGTCCGGCGGCAGCGGGGCCATCACTCAAGCAACGCGTCGATCTCCGCGGCCAGCCGCGCGATGCGCTCCTTTTCGCTGGGAATGCCGCGGTTCTCCTCGGCGGCGCGCTGCCAGCCCAGCCGCCACATCCGCGCCACCACGCGGTCGCCGATGCCGGCATACGGGTTGACGAGCGTGTGCGGGAACGCCTTGCGTCCCTCCCGGTAAGCGGTAACCAAACGATGAGCCATCACCGATCACCTTCCCACCGCGAGCAGACACAGAAACGTATGCACACCGGCGTGTCGACACCATTTTGCGTCTGCTCGGGGGGAAGGGGGTGAGCGCGCACGCCGCTAACATGGTGCGGTGGTCCAGGCCGTGCTGTTCGACTTCTCCGGCACGCTGTTTCGCCTCGAGGAGGACGACAGCTGGTTCTCCGGCATGGAGGTCGACGAACGCGAGGTGGACGGCCACGTTCAGGCCGAGCTGATGCGCAGGCTGACCGCACCGACCGGGCAACACGTGGACATGCCCGAGGACGCCTACCACGCCTGGGTCAACCGTGACCTCGCACCGCATCTGCACCGGGAGGCCTACCTGCACGTGCTGCGCGAATCCGGGCTGGCGCACCATCACGCCGAGGATCTGTACCGCCGAGTGGTCGACCCGGCGTGCTGGACCCCGTATCCCGACACCGCCGATGTGCTCAAAGGGCTACGCAGGCAGGGCATCAAGACCGCGGTGGTGTCCAACATCGCGTTCGACGTGCGGCCCGCATTCGCCCGCATCGGCGCGGACGCCGACGTCGACGAGTTCGTGCTGTCCTTCGAGGTGGGCGCGGTCAAACCCGACGCCCAGATCTTCGAGACCGCGCTGGCGCGGCTCGGGGTGGACGCCCCCGCGCACGCCGTCATGGTCGGCGACAGCGACGAGGCCGACGGCGGCGCCCGCGCGGTCGGATGCGGCTTCATCCTCGTCGATCCGCTGCCGACCACCGAGCGCCCCGACGGGCTGCGAACGGCGCTCGCGGACTGCGGCGTCGCGGTCACGTAACGTCGTGGCCATGTCCAACGCGTCGCTGCCGTGGTGGCTGAAGTACGTCAACAAGGTGATGATCGGCCTGCAGAAACTGGGCGTCGGGTTCGGCGGCAAGGGCCCCGTCGTGCTGAGCGTGCCCGGCCGCAAGACGGGCAAGATGCGGTCCACCCCGGTCACTCCGATGACGGTGGAGGGTAAGCGCTACATCGTCGGCGGGGTGCCGGGCTCGGACTGGGCCGCCAACCTGCGCGCCGCCGGTGAAGCGACCCTGCACCAGGGCCGCAACAGCCAACGCGTCCGCGTGGTGGAGATGCCGATCGACGAGGCCCGTCCGCTGCTGCGCGCGTTCCCGGTCGAGGTGCCCACCGGTGTGGACTTCATGAAGAGCATCGGCCTGGTCACCGGGCCCAACCCCGACGAGTTCGAACAGCTCGCCGGGCGCTGCCCCGTCTTTCTCTTGGAGCCGATAAACCTATGAGCGACAACCCATTTGACCCGAAACTCTGGCAGCCCGTCGCCGGGTTCGACTTGACCGACATCACCTATCACCGCCACGTGCTCGATGACGTGGCGCAACCCACGGTGCGGGTGGCCTTCGACCGGCCCGAGGTGCGCAACGCGTTTCGGCCGCACACCGTCGACGAGCTGTACCGCGTGCTCGACCACGCCAGGATGTCCTCGGATGTCGGGGTGGTGCTGCTGACCGGCAACGGCCCGTCGCCCAAGGACGGCGGCTGGGCGTTCTGCTCGGGCGGTGACCAACGCATCCGCGGCCGCAGCGGCTATCAGTACGCCGCGGGTGAGACCGCCGAGACGGTGGATCCGGCGCGGGCCGGCCGACTGCACATCCTCGAGGTGCAGCGGCTGATCCGGTTCATGCCCAAGCCGGTGATCTGCCTGGTCAACGGCTGGGCGGCCGGCGGCGGGCACAGCCTGCACGCGGTCTGCGACCTGACGCTGGCCAGCCGCGAATACGCGCGGTTCAAGCAGACCGACGCCGACGTCGGCAGCTTCGACGGCGGGTACGGCAGCGCCTACCTGGCCAAACAGGTCGGGCAGAAGTTCGCCCGCGAGATCTTTTTCCTCGGCGACGCCTATTCCGCCGAGCAGATGCACACGATGGGCGCGGTCAACAAGGTCATCGACCACGCCGACCTGGAGAAGGTCGGCCTGGAGTGGGCCGCGCAGATCAACGGCAAGTCGCCGCAGGCCATCCGGATGCTCAAGTACGCGTTCAACCTGAGCGACGACGGCCTGGTGGGCCAGCAGTTGTTCGCCGGTGAGGCAACGCGTCTGGCGTACATGACCGATGAGGCCGTCGAGGGCCGCGACGCGTTTCTGGAGAAGCGCGACCCGGACTGGAGCAACTTCCCGCGCTACTTCTGACGAACCAGGCCGCCGAGTGTGGGCTCGCGTCACGGTTGAGGCGCCAATGGTGTGCGGGTAACCCACGTTCGCGGGCCGCCTAGACTGCGGACTCGTGAGTAAGAGCCCGCTGCGGCGGTTGCGCGAGCAGGTCGTGCTGACCACGATGCGGCCGCCGTTGGCGCCGCAACTGGTGCTGTTGCGGCCGGATATGGCCGACGTCGACCTGCGCGGTAAGCGGGTCCTGCTCACCGGGGCGTCCTCGGGCATCGGCGAGGCGGCCGCGGAGAAGTTCGCCCGCCGCGGCGCGACGGTGGTGCTGGCCGCACGCCGCCAAGAGCTGCTCGACGCGGTCGTGGACCGCATCACCGCCGCCGGCGGCAGCGCGACCGCACACGCGTGCGACCTGTCGGACATGGACGCCTGCGACGCGCTGGTCGACCGGGTCGAAGGCGAGCTCGGCGGCGTCGACATCCTGGTCAACAACGCCGGCCGGTCGATCCGCCGCCCGCTCGCCGATTCGCTGGATCGCTGGCACGACGTCGAACGCACGATGACGCTCAACTACTACTCCCCGCTGCGCCTGATCCGCGGCCTGGCCCCGGGCATGCGCGAGCGCAAAGACGGCCACATCATCAACGTGTCGACGTGGGGTGTGCTCAGCGAGGCCTCCCCGCTGTTCGGGGTCTACAACGCGTCGAAGGCCGCACTGTCCACGGTGAGCCGGGTGATCGAGACCGAATGGTCTTCTGCCGGTGTACATTCCACCACGCTGTACTACCCGTTGGTGGCCACCCCGATGATCGCCCCGACCAAGGCCTACGAGGGTCTGCCCGCGCTGACCGCGGAAGAGGCGGCCGACTGGATGATTCTGGCCGCGCGCAAACGGCCGGTGCGCATCGCGCCGCGGATCGCGATGACGGCCAGGGCGCTGGACACCGTCGCCCCCAACTGGCTCAACGCGCTGATGAAGCGGCAGACCGTCCAGCCTTGACCCCGATGCCCGAGCTCACCACGGTCGCCGACATCGTGCGCCGCCACGGCGCGCAGCGCCCCGACGCCGTCGCGCTGATCTGCGGTGAGCGCACCGTCACCTTCGCCGAACTCGACGCGCGCTCCAACCAAGCCGCACAGGCGTTTCGCGCGGCCGGTGTCGGGTTCGGCGACCGGGTGGCGTTCGTCGAGAAGAACGGCGTCGAATTCTTCGAGGTCCTGTGCGGGCTGGCCAAACTCGGCGCGATCGGCGTTCCGGTGAACTGGCGACTGGCCGCGCCGGAGATGGCCCACGTCATCGCCGACGCCGGTGCCGCCGCGGTGGTGGTCGGGCACGAGTTCTTCGGGCACCTCGAAGCGATCGTCGACCAACTCGAGCACGTGCACACCGTGGTGGCGATCGGCGAGCACGAGCGCTGGCCGTCCTTCGACGACTGGCTGACCGCGCAGACCGACGAAGACCCTTACGTTGCAACGAGTTCCGACGACGTCGCCGTGTTGATGTACACCTCGGGAACGACGGGCGCACCCAAGGGCGCGATGCTGAGCAACGCCAACTACCTGGCCAAGACGGTCGGGTGCGCCCACCAGTGGCTGTTCAGCGCCGACGCGGTCAGCCTGGCCGTGATGCCGTTGTTCCACATGGCCGGCTCCGGCTGGGCACTGGTCGGCCTGTACGTCGGCTGCGCGACCGTGCTGCTGCGCGACGTGGACCCGCATGCGATCCTGGCCGCGATCACCAAACACCGCATCACCAACATGCTGCTGGTGCCCGCGGTGATCCAGCGGCTGCTGGCCACCCCCGGCATCGACTCCGCGGATCTGTCCAGCCTGCGGGTCATCGTCTACGGCGCATCACCGATCACCGACGATGTGCTTGTCAAGGCCATCGAGCGGTTCGGCTGCGATATGCGCCAGGTGTACGGCATGACCGAAACCACCGGATCCATAACGCAATTGGACGACCACGATGCCGCGCTGCTGCGGTCGTGCGGTAAGCCGTACCCGTGGGTGCAGATGCGCGTCGTCGACGCCGACGGCCGCGACGCGCCCAGCGGCACCGTCGGCGAACTGTGGACCCGTTCAACGCAGAACATGCTCGGCTACTGGAACAACCCGCAGGCCACCGCCGAGACCCTCACCGGCGACGGCTGGCTGAAGACCGGCGACGTCGGCTACCTCGACGACGCCGGCTACCTCTACCTGTACGACCGGGTCAAGGACATGATCGTGTCGGGCGGGGAGAACGTGTACCCCGCCGAGGTGGAGAACGTGCTGATGGCCCATCCCCAGGTGGCCGACGTCGCCGTGATCGGGGTACCCGACGACACCTGGGGCGAGGCCGTCAAGGCCATCGTCGTCCCCGCTCAGAATCCCGGCCCGGATCCCGCCGAGCTGATCCGGTTCGCCCGCGCCCGGCTGGCCGGATTCAAGCTGCCCAAATCGGTCGATTTCGCCGCCGAACTGCCCCGCAATCCCAGCGGCAAACTGCTCAAGCGCGAGCTGCGGGAGCCGCACTGGCGCGGCGTGAACCGGCGAGTCCGGTGACGCGCCTGGGGTTGCGCCGGGTGTCGCGGTTGGATCACGGCCACGACGTGCTACACACATCTGTATGGAGATCCTGGCCAGCCGGATGCTCATCCGACCGGCCGACTACCAACGCTCGGTGCGCTTCTATCGCGACGAGCTGGGGCTGGCCATCGCCAGGGATTACGGCTCGGGTACCGTCTTCTTCGCAGGTCAGTCGCTTATCGAGCTGGCCGGCCACGGCACTCCCAACGCCGGGGGCGCGATGTGGCTGCAAGTGCGCGACGTCTACGCCACCGAACAGGAGTTGGCGGGACGCGGCGTGCCGATCGCACGGGAATCCCGGCAGGAACCGTGGGGTTTACACGAGATGCATGTACACGATCCGGACGGGGTGCATCTCATCTTCGTGCAGGTTCCGGAGACCCATCCGCTGCGGCGGGACACCAGAGGATAACGCGATGCCACCCGGAGAATCCGCACTGTGAGCCTTGAGCTTTTTCTGCTGATCATCGTCGTGATCACGGCACTGGCTTTCGACTTCACCAACGGCTTCCATGACACCGGCAACGCCATGGCGACCTCGATTGCCAGCGGCGCGCTCAAGCCGAAGGTCGCCGTCGCGATGTCGGCGGTGCTCAACCTCATCGGCGCGTTCCTGTCGACTGCGGTCGCCGCGGCCATCGCCAAGGGGCTGATCGATCCGGGCCTGGTCAGCCTCGAGTTGGTGTTCGCCGGCCTGGTCGGCGGCATCGTGTGGAACCTGCTGACCTGGCTGCTCGGCTTGCCGTCGAGCTCCTCGCACGCGCTGATCGGCGGCATGGTCGGGGCGATGCTGGCCGCGGTCGGCGGCCACGGCGTGATCTGGCAGGGCGTGGTGTCCAAGGTGCTGGCGCCCGCGGTGCTGGCACCGGTGATCGCCACCGTCGTCGCCGGGGTGGGCACCTGGCTGGTGTACCGCATGGTGCGCGGCGTCCCGGAGAAGCGCACCGAGAGCGGGTTCCGCTACGGGCAGGTCGGCTCGGCGGCGCTGGTGTCGCTGGCGCACGGCACCAACGACGCGCAGAAGACGATGGGCGTGATTTTCCTGGCGCTGATCGCCTACGGCTCGGCCAGCGAGTCCGATCCGATGCCGCCGTTCTGGGTCATCCTGTCGTGTGCCCTGGCGATCGCGCTGGGCACCTATCTCGGGGGTTGGCGCATCATCCGCACGCTGGGCAAGGGCCTCGTCGAGATCAAACCACCGCAGGGAATGGCCGCCGAATCCTCCTCGGCGGCAATCATTCTGCTGTCCAGCCACTTCGGCTACTCGCTGTCGACCACCCATGTCGCGACCGGTTCGATCCTCGGCAGCGGCGTCGGGCGGCGCGGCGCGGAGGTGCGCTGGGGCGTGGCCGGACGGATGGCGTCGGCGTGGCTGATCACAGTGCCCGCCGCCGGGCTCGTCGGCGCGCTGACCTACTGGATAGTCAACGCCATCGGCGGTTACACCGGTGCGGGCGTGGGCTTCCTGCTGCTGGTGGCGGTCTCGCTGGCGATCTGGCTGCGGTCGCGCAAGGCGCCGATCGACCACCAGAACGTCAACAACGACTGGGAGGGCAACCTGACCGCAGGTACCGCGCCGCAAGCCCCGATGCCGGTGCCGCCCGTACCCGACGCACCACCGCAACCGGTCAAGACACCCGAGCCCGTATGACCCCGATGACCGGAGACCGACCGTGAGTGACTGGTTCAACTACATCGCAGCGCTGAAGATCCTGGCCGTCGGGCTGGTGATCGGGGCGGGGCTGCCCGCGCTGTTCGCGATCGGGGTGCGGCTCAACGCGACAGGAGCCGGCGTCACTGAAGGCGGTGCAGCGCAACGCAATCCGAGGCTCATGGCGCTGAGCTGGGCGCTCTTCGCGCTGGTGCTGGTCGCGGTGGTGATCGGGGTGCTGTTCATCGCGCGTGACTTCATCGGCCACCAGACCGGGCTGTACCTGCTCGGCGCGCAACCCACGTAGCATCGTGAGTAATTGTGACCAAGTTTCTGGCCAAGATCGTCGCGTGGATCACCGACGGCTATCCCGAGGGTGTGCCCGGCCCTGACCGGGTTCCGTTGCTGGCGCTGCTCAAACGGCGGCTGACCGACGACGAGGTCAAGGCTGTCGCGCGGGAGTTGATGGCCCGCGGCGAGTTCGACAACGCCGACATCGGGGTGCTGATCACCCAGATCACCGACGGGTTGCCGTCGGTCGACGACGTCGAGCGGGTGCGCAGCCGGTTGGCCGCCAAGGGCTGGCCGCTCGACGACCCCCGCGACCCCGAGGAGGACGCATAGCCGTCCTGCGCCCCGTCGCCGTCGCGTCCGGCGCCTCGGCGCTGTCCCTGCTGCCCGTCGTGGCCGACGCGCTCGAGGGGCGAACGTCGCTGCTACCGGTGCCGGCCGATGATGAGCGCGAAAGTTCGCTGTTGACAACGTCGTTACGGGCCGGATCCGCCGTCGACGACGACGTCGCGGTCGTGGTCGCCACGTCCGGGACCACCGGTGTCCCCAAAGGCGCGATGCTGTCGGCGGCCGCGTTGACGGCCAGCGCCGACGCCACCCACGCGAGGCTGGGCGGCCCGGGCAGGTGGCTGCTGGCGCTGCCCGCCCATCATGTGGCGGGGCTGCAGGTGTTGGTGCGCAGCGTCGTCGCGGGTACGGCACCGGTGGCGATCGCACCGGGATTCGCTGCGGCCGAACTGGTTTCGGCGGTGGGCGCGCTGGGCGCCGGGCGGCGCTACGCCTCGCTGGTGGCGGCGCAACTCGACAAGGCGCTGCGGGATCCGGCGGCGACGGCGGCGTTGGCGTCACTGGACGCCGTGCTGATCGGCGGCGGCCCGTTGCCTGCCGCGGTGGCGCGCCGCGCTGCCGACGCGGGCATCGCGGTGGTACGCACCTACGGGATGAGTGAAACCGCGGGCGGATGCGTGTACGACGGCGTCGCGCTGGACGGGGTGCGGGTGCGCATCGATGACGCCAGGGTGGTGTTGGGTGGCGCGACCCTGGCCAACGGCTACCGCAACCCGGTGCACCCCGACCCGTTCGCGGAGCCGGGCTGGTTCCGCACCGATGACCTTGGCGCGGTGGATGATTCAGGCCGCCTGACGATTCTCGGCCGGGCAGACGAGGCGATCAGCACCGGCGGGTTGACGGTGCTACCCCAGCTGGTGGAGACCGCGTTGGCGTCGCATCCCGCGGTCACCGAGTGCGCGGTGTTCGCGGTGCCCGACGACCGGCTCGGCCAGCGGGTGGCCGCGGCGGTCGTCGTCGCCGCCGGGCAGGCCGCGCCCACGGTGGCCGAGTTGCGCGCCCACGTCGCGCAGACCCTGGACGTCACCGCCGCACCGCGGGAGGTACACGCGGTGACGGCGCTGCCGCGGCGCGGCATCGGCAAGGTGGACCGGCGCGCGCTCGCCGCCCGGTTCGGCTGAGCTCAGCGCGGCGCCGGTTTGAGCGGGTCGTGGCCGATCGTCATCAGCCGGTGGCGCCAGTTCTCCTGGCCCGCGGTGGGCTCGAGGTCGTCACGGCGTTCGGCGTGGATCCGGTCGACGACTTTGCGCATCACGCGCTCGTCCTCGTCAGTGAGGTCTCCGCGGCGCTTCTGCAGGATGTCGAGGACCGCGCGACCCGTTTTGGTGCCCGCCTGGTCCGGTAGCTCCTCGGTGCCCTCGTCGGCCGACCGCGTGCGCAGCCAGTCGAGCAGCTCCCGCGATGTCATGTTCACGACCCGGTGAAACTCCTCCCAGAGTTCCGGTTCGACTTCGACATGATGTGCCATGCCGAACGGCTACCCGGACCCCGCACCGGTTAATCGCTGCACGGCATGATAGGACGATGCGTCGCGAAGTCGAGAGCGTCGAGCAACTGCGGGCGATCGTCGGGGAGCCCGACCAGTACGTCGCCAACAAGGTCAAGGACCGGCTGTCGGCGGTACAGAGGCAATGGCTGGCGCACTCGCCGCTGTGCTTCGTCGCGACCACGGACGCGCAGGGCCACGTCGACGTGTCGCCCAAGGGTGACCCGGCCGGCTTCGTCCACGTCATCGACGACACGACGATCGCGATCCCCGACCGGCGCGGCAACAAGCGCGTCGACGGATACCTCAACGTGCTGCAGAACCCGCGGGTCGGCACGGTGTTCGTGATCCCCGGGCGCGGCGACACGCTGCGCATCAACGGCGCCGGCCGCATCCTGGCCGACGCCGACTACTTCGACGCGCTGGTGGTGCAGGGTAAGCGCCCGACGCTGGCGCTGGAGATCGCGATCGACGAGGTGTTCTTCCACTGCGCCAAGGCCTTTCTGCGGGCCGACGCGTGGGACCCGTCGACCTGGGCGCCCGACGCGGTGCCCAGCGCGGCGCGGATCGCCAAGGCGGTGCGCCACGACTGGACCCAGGAACAACTCGACGAGTACTACAGCGAAGCGAACTACCGAAAGGCGCTGTACTAAGTTGCGGCGCCCCGTGTCCCCGGAGTGGGTGGCCGTCGCCGTCGGAGTGGCGCTAGTGGCGGCGGCGTTCCTGCTCCCGCGCCTGGACATCGGCGTCACACCGCTGATCAACGCGTCGCCGGAGCGGCTCGAAGCGTTCGCGGGGGCGCCGCCGATCTTCGGCTGGTTCGACGCCCACGTCGGCTGGGGCACGGTGCCGGCGATCATGATCGGCGCCGCCGCGGTGCTGTGGGGACAGCGGATCACGCGACGGTTGCCGTGGCGCGCGCTGCTGTGGCTGACCTGGGCGACGGCGTGCGCGTGGGCCTTTTCGCTGGCGATGGTCGACGGCTGGCAACGCGGGTTCGCCGGGCGGCTCACCGCCCGCCACGAGTATCTGCGCCAGGTGCCCACGGTCACCGACATCCCCGAAGCGGTGCGCACGTTCGCCGACAGAATCCTGGACTACCAACCGGATTCGTGGATCACCCACGTGTCGGGCCATCCACCCGGAGCGCTGCTGACGTTCGTGTGGCTCGACCGCATCGGCATGGGCGGCGGCACATGGGCGGCGCTGCTGTGCCTTCTGGTGGGCTCCAGCGCGGCGGCGGCGATCCTGGTTGCGGTGCGCGCGTTGGCCACCGAGGACACCGCGCGGCTGGCGGCGCCGTTCGTCGCGGTGGCGCCGACGGCGATCTGGATCGCGGTGTCGGCCGACGGCTACTTCGCGGGCGTGGCGGCGTGGGGTATCGCGTTGTTGGCGTTGGCGGTTCGGGGTACGGCGCGCTGGCCGGTGCTCGCCGCGTGCGGTGCGGGGCTGTTGTTGGGCTGGGGGATATTCCTCAACTACGGGCTGGTGTTGATGGCGCTGCCGGCGGTGGCGGTGCTGGTGTGTGCGCCGTCGTGGCGGGTGGCGCTGCGCGCGCTGGCCCCGGCGGCGATGGTCGCCGGTGCGGTGGCAGTGGTGTTCTTGGCGGCCGGGTTCTGGTGGTTCGACGGCTACTTCCTTGTGCAGGAACGCTATTGGCAGGGTATCGCCAGCGACCGGCCGTTCTCCTACTGGGGGTGGGCGAACCTGGCGTCGGTGGTGTGCGCGATCGGGCTGGGCAGCGTGGCCGGTATCGGGCGGGTCTTCGACATCGCGGCGATCCGGCGGCGTGCCGGTCTGCACATGCTGATGATCGGCGCGCTGCTGGCGATCGCGTTGGCCGACCTGTCGATGCTCAGCAAGGCTGAGACGGAACGGATCTGGCTGCCGTTCACGGTGTGGCTGCCCGCGGCGGCCGCGCTGTTACCGCCGCGGTCACACCGTTGGTGGCTGGCGCTCAACGTGGTCGGCGCGTTGGCGCTCAACCACCTGATCCTGACAAACTGGTGATCGCCTGGCCGAACCGGCTGCCCGCCGGGCAGGCCCGGTGCACGGCGTCGAGATCGTCGACGGTGTCGAAGTCGGCCTGTTCGGCGACCAGCCGCACGTCGATTCCCTTGGCGTACAACGCGGCCAACGTCAACGCGCCGGTGTCCGGCCGCGACATCGGCACGCCGCGAAGGCAGTCGGCCATCGCGGCATCGGACACCCCGAGCACCCACCATCCGCCGTCTTCGGCGAGCCCGACGACAGCCTGCGTGCCGAGAAGTTCGCGCGCGCACTCGGCAAGCATCTCCTCGGAGACCTGTGGGGTGTCCATCCCGATCTGCAGCACCGCCTGGTAGCCCGCGGCGTCGGCGGCGTCGCGATGGGCGTTGGCGAGGCGTTCGGCGAAGTCGGCGCCGCGCTGCGGAACCACGGTGAATCTGCTTAGGCTGTCCCGGATTTCGCCGATGCGGCAGGCGCCCTCGAGGTCGCCGGCCAGCGCCACCACATGGGCCTGCAGCGGTGCGGCGGCCATCGCGTCCAGGGTGTCCAGCAGCGCGGCCGCGGCGATGTCGGCGGCGGCCCGCTCACCGATGCTGGCGGCGAGGCGCGTCTTGGCCAGCCCGGGCACCGGCGCCTTGGCGACCACCAACCCGACCACCGGCAGCACCGTCACGAGATCACCCGCCAAAAGTCCAGGGCCGCTACCAGACTGCCGCGCAACGAACCGCTGACCTTGGACTTCCCGCCCGTACGCGGACCGTAGGAGACGTCGCGCTCCACCACTCGCCAGCCCGCGGCGGCCGCCCGGACCAGCAGTTCCAGCGGATACCCCGAACGACGGTCGACGACACCCAGACTCAACAGGTCGGCACGCCGGGCCACCCGCATCGGGGCGATATCGTGCACCACCAGGCCGTGCCGTCGACGCAGGCGCCAGCACACCGCGGCGGTGCCGAGCCGCGCGTGCCACGGCCAGCGCAGCCCGGGGGCCGCGCGTCGTCGCCCGATCACCATGTCCGCCCGCTCGAGGGCGTCGACCAGCGCGGGCAGCTCACCCGGATCCAGCGACCCGTCGCCGTCGAGCACCGCGACGATCGGCGTCGTCGCCGCCACCACCCCGGCGTGCACGGCCGCCCCGTAACCCGGTTGCGCCTCGGCGACGACGTCGGCGCCGCATCGGCGCGCCACCTGCGCGGTGCCGTCGGTGCTGTTGTTGTCGACGACCAGCGGGCGGTATCTGGGCGGCATGGCCGCCAGCACACCCGGCAGCGACTCCGCCTCGTTGAGGCAGGGCAGCACCACAGTCACCGGCGCCGCCGAGTGATTTCGGCGCGGTAACGGACGCTGAGAGGGCATGAGCGCGCCGAAATCGCAGTCAGTCGGGCAGCGAGTTGCTCAGCCGTTCGGTGGCCGCCAGGTAGTCCTCGATGAACTCGCGCACCACCTCGCGGGCCGGTTTGACCTTGTTCATCAGCCCCACCCCCTGGCCGACGAAGTAGGTGGCCAACGCCTGCGCGCCCGGATGCCCCTGCGACGCCAACACGTCGACGCGGCGGATGACCGGTTCGGCCAGCATCGACTGCAACGGCAGCGGCAGCGGCTTGTGCCCGCCGTCGTTGGGCGCCCAGGCCTGCGTCCAATCCGAAACCAGTTGTCGCGCAGGCTTACCCGTGCGGCCGGCCGAGCGGATGGTGTCACGCGACGACGCCTGCAGAAACTTCTGCACCGTGTAGGGCGCGGTCTCGGCCTCCTCGGTGGTCAGCCACACCGAGCCCGTCCAGGCACCGGCGGCGCCCATCGCGACGCAGCCCGCCATCTGCCGTCCGGTGACGATGCCGCCCGCCGCCAACACCGGCACGGCGCCCTCGATCGCGTCTATTACTTCGGGCACCAGCACCAGCGTCGTCACCTCGCCGCAGTGCCCGCCGGCCTCGGTGCCCTGCGCGACGATCAGATCGACGCCGGCCTGCACCTGCTTGACGGCGTGCTCCTTGGCGCCCACCAGCGCCGCGACCGGGATGCCGTTCTCCTTGCCCGCCTCGATCATGTAGTCCGGCGGAACCCCCAACGCGTTGGCGATCAACCGAATCGGATGGCTCATCGCCACCTCGAGCAGGTCCTTGCCGGTGTTGCCGGACAGCATCGACGGCCCGGTCCGCGGCGCCTCGTCGGGTTCGATGCCGTGTTCGGCGAGCAACGCGTCGATGTAGGTGCGGTATTCGGCGGGGATGCGGCTGGCCAGCGCGCCGTCGGTGAGTTTCTCGCCCTTGCCCTCGAACTTGGCGGGCACGATGAGGTCCAGCCCGTACGGTTTGCCGTGCACATGCTCGTCGATCCAGGACAGTTCCTGGTCCAGCATCTCGGGGGTGTAGGCGGTCGCGCCCAGCACACCGAAGCCGCCGGCGTTGGTCACGGCGGCCACCACGTCGCGGCAGTGGCTGAAGGCGAACAGGGGGAAGTCGATTCCGAATTGCTCACAGATCGCGGGTTTCACCCTGTCAGTATCGCTAAGTCACTCCGGCCGATGACAGGAACTCCCGGATGGCGTCGAGCATCACGGCGCCGTCGAGCAGCACCTGGTCGTTGTGGCCGGCCCCGGGCACCACGACGTAGCGCTTGGGTTCGTTGGCGGCCTCATACAGTTGCCGGCTGAGCTGCTCGGGCACGATGTCGTCGCGGTCGCCGGCGATCACCAGCAGCGGCACCCGCACCGACGTGATCCGCTCGATCGACGGGAACCGGTCGATCAGCAGCCGCCGCACCGGCAGCCACGGGTAGTGCTCGGCGGCGACGTCGGCCAGCGACGTGAACGGTGACCGCAGGATCAGCGCGGCAGGCGGGCGGGGCACCGCCATCCCGACCGCCACTGCCGCGCCGAGGGATTCGCCGAAGTACACGATCTGTTCGACGCCCGGCTGCTCGGCCAGCCACTTCTCGGCGGCGCGGGCGTCGGCGGCCAGGCCCTCTTCGGTGGGCTTGCCCGGGTTGCCGCCGTAGCCGCGGTAGTCGAACAGCAACACCGAAAGGCCCATCCGGTTCAGTGCTGCCGCCAGCGGCCAGCGTCCTGACCGGTCACCGCCGTTGCCGTTGAACACCAGCACCGCGGGCGCGTCTCCGGCCACCGGGAAATACCACGCCCCCAAGGAGATTGCGTCGTCGGTCTCGATCACGACGTCACGCCCGTTGGGCAACACCGTGGTCGCCGACGGCACCGGCCCCGGTGAGGGGAAGTAGATCAGCCGTCGCTGCTGTGACCAGATCAACCCCAAAAGCCCCGCCGCCACAAGCGTGACGATAGCGACAACGACCACCGCGCGGCGCATCAGGCCCGCAACGGTGCGAACGCGAACTCCCGCAGCCCGTCATGCGGGTCCACGACGGCACGAAAGCCCAGCACCTGGGCGGCGCGTTCGGGGTCGGCGACGATGTGGCGGACGTCGCCGCTGCGGTACTGCCCGGTGACGACCGGTGGTGCGTCACCACGCGCCTCGCACAGTTCGGTCGCCACCTGCGAAATCGAGATCGGCCGGCCCGAGCACACGTTGAACGCGGTGAACCCGTCGAGTCGGGCCGTCACGGCCGCGACGTTGGCCGCGGCGACGTCGTCGACGTGCACGAAGTCGCGCATCTGCTGACCGTCTTCGAAAACCCTTGGCACATCACCGGATTCCAGTTCGGATCGGAAGATCGCCGCCACCCCCGAGTACGGGGTGTCGCG
The DNA here is from genome assembly GCF_053484035.1 of Mycolicibacterium sp. XJ662. Lineage (NCBI taxonomy): Bacteria > Bacillati > Actinomycetota > Actinomycetes > Mycobacteriales > Mycobacteriaceae > Mycobacterium > Mycolicibacterium sp. XJ662. Next base: position 54,509 of record NZ_JBEFTL010000001.1, read on the forward strand.
CGGCATGTGCGGGCCGTACACGTTGTGGTAGCGCAGCGCGGTGACCGCCCCGCCGGTCGCCTCCGACCAGGCCAGCGCGTAGTGCTCCTGCGCGGCCTTGCTGGCGGCGTACAGGCTGCGGGGCCGCAGCGGCGCGTCCTCGGACACCAGCCGCCATTCCACGAACGCCCCGCACAGCGGGCAGCGATGGTCGAACACCCCCGCGTCCAGATCCGCGCGGCTACGGGGGTGCGGTTCGACCGGACCGTGTTCGGCACAGTCGTAGCGGCCCTGCCCGTAGACCACCATCGACGACGCGAGCACCAGCCGGTCACAGCCCGCGGCGAACATCTCGGCGAGCAGCACCGCGGTGCCGTAGTCGTTGTGGCTGCCGTAGGACGGCGCGTCGGCGGCGTTGACCCCGGCGCCGACGACCGCCGCCTGGTGACACACCACATCCACGCCCTTCAACAGCCGCGCCAGCGCCGACGCGTCACGGATGTCGAGCACCCGGCAGCCCTCCGGCGGGCGTGCCCCCGAACCGTGCGCCGCGGACAGCATGGCGTCGACGGCGACGACGTCGTGGCCGGCGACGCGCAACGCGGCGTCGATCCGGGCTCCGATGAAGCCCGCGGCACCGGTCAGCAGGATCCTCACGGCAGGTCGAAGGGCAGTTGGACACCGTCGTGGGCCAGGCAGTGCGTGCAGGCGCGCTCGGTGTCGGTGTTCTCGATGGCCTCGTGCACCAGCTGGCGGAACGGCCCCATATTGCGTTCGAACTCCGCGAACACGTCCACGGTGCGCACCGCGCTTCCCGCGTCGACGCCGGCGTCCACGTCGGTCACCAAAGCGATGGCGGCGTAACACATCTCGAGTTCACGAGCCAGCACCGCCTCCGGGTAGCCGGTCATGTTGACCAGCGTGAAACCCTGGTTCGCGAACCATTGGCTCTCCGCGCGGGTGGAGAACCGCGGGCCCTGGATCACCACCATCGTGCCGCCGTCGACCACGCCGGGCAGGCCGGCCGCCGCGGCGCGCAGCGACGGGCAGTACGGGTCGGCGAACCCGACATGGATGCCGCCCGAATCGAAGTAGGTGTCGGCGCGCCCGGTGGTGCGGTCCACGAGTTGATCGGGCACCACCGTCGCACCCGGCCCGTGTGCCGGGGTGAGGCTGCCGACCGCGCACGGCCCGAAGATCCGGCGCACCCCGAGGCTGCGCAGCGCCCACATGTTGGCCCGGTACGGCACGGTGTGCGGGGAGAACTCGTGGTTGACGCCGTGGCGCGGCAGGAACGCGACTTCGTGCTCACCGACCGTGCCGACGGTGATCGGCGCGCTGGGCGCCCCGTATGGGGTCTCCAGCGTGACGCTGCGGGCGTCGGCGCCGAAGAACGAGTAGAAGCCGCTGCCTCCGATGACTCCGAGCATTCCGACATTGTCCGCCATGCGACGATGACGCTCGTGGCCAGTTTCGCGCAATGGGTCGAGGGCGCTCGCCCCCGGACGTTGCCCAACGCGATCGCCCCCGTCATCGCCGGCACCGGAGCCGCAGCCTGGCTCGGTGCGGCCAACTGGTGGAAGGCGTTGCTGGCGTTGCTCGTTGCGATGGCGATGATCGTCGGGGTCAACTACGCCAACGACTACTCCGACGGGATCCGCGGCACCGACGATGTGCGGGCCGGACCGCTGCGACTGGTCGGGTCGCGGCTGGCCGCGCCGCGGGCGGTGCTGACGGCGGCGCTGGTGAGCCTGGCCGTCGCCGCGGTCGCGGGCGTGGTGCTGGCCTGGTTCAGCGCGCCGTGGCTGATCGCGGTCGGCGCGCTGTGTCTTGCCGGGGCGTGGTTGTACACCGGCGGATCACGGCCCTACGGCTATTCCGGGCTGGGCGAGGTCGCGGTGTTCGTGTTCTTCGGGCTGGTCGCGGTGCTCGGCACGCAGTACACCCAAGCCCTGCGCATCGACTGGGTCGGGGTGGCGTGCGCGGTGGCGATGGGGTGTTTGTCGTCGGCGGTGCTGGTGGCCAACAACCTGCGCGACATCCCGACCGACAGACAGACGGGCAAGATCACGCTGGCGGTGCGGCTCGGCGACGCCCGCACCCGGCTGCTGTATCAAGCTCTGGTGGCGACGGCGTTTGTGCTGACGGTGGTGTTGATGCTCGCGACGCCGTGGGCCGCGGCCGGGCTGGTGGCGCTGCCGCTCGCGGTGCGCGCGGCGCTTCCGGTGCGGCGTGGTCTCGGCGGTAAGGCGTTGATCCCGGTGCTGCGCGACACCGGCCTGACGATGCTGGTGTGGGCCGTCGCGACCGCCCTCGCCTTGGTGATTTCGGTGCGCTAACCAGCGATGAGCGCAAGTTTGCGCACCGAAATCACAACTTCGGGACGTCGGCGACCTTGACCAGCTGCACTTGCGGGCGGGCCGGCACCTCGTCGGCGAGGAACCAGCGGAACGCCAGGTTGCCGCGTGGATAGTCCATCGTGGTGATCGCGTTGGGATGCTCGGTCATCGCGCGGGAGACGACGACGGTGACCGAACCGTCGGCGTTGGGCACCGCGGTGTGGCCGTTGATCGAGCACCGCCCGTCGCCGGCGCTGTGGGCGGCCATGAACTGGTTCCACACCACCAGGTTCCAGAACCGGCACGACGGCGGGGTGTGCGTGACCACCAGTGCCTCGTCGTCGGAGAGCACGAAGCTGCCGTAGGAATAGCAGGCGTCGCGCGCGGACCAGCCGAAGTTGGCGTCAGGCACCTGGTAGGGCTCGGCGAATTCGTTTGCGCCTTGCGAGAATTCGTGGCCGAGCGTTTTGTCGTCATCACGGCCGCCGACGGCCAGCGGCACGATCGCGAACATCGTGCGCAGCCACGCCGCGCTGGCCCGCAGCGCCGCAGCGGTTTCGGCGTCGCCGTGACGGATCGGGTCGGGTTCGTCGCGCGCCTCGATGCGCCACGACACCCGACGCCCGGTGTCCGGGTCGGCCTGGTAGTCGCGGGTCATCAGCACGACGCCGTCCTCCGTGGGACCGAGGTCGAACGTGAAGTTGCCGTCGGCGTCGAACTCGAGGTCGTCGTCGCGCACCAGCGCCACGATGCGGTCCGACCACGCCCCGGGCGCCGGCTCGTTGTAGGCCGTGACCGAAAAGTACACGCTGTCACCGCGATTGCCGCTGATGCGGTAGCGCCGCTTCGGGTCGATCGGGCACATGTAGTAGTAGGCGTCGGTGTTGTCGCCGCCCCAGCGGCGGTCGCGCCGATAGGGCGAGTTGACCTCGATCCAGATCGGCCGGCTGGGCTCGGCGAACAGGTAGTTGTCCAGCGCGACGCCCAGCGTGGTCGCGAGCATGCGGTAGCCGTCGGCGATGTGGCGGTCGTCAGCGACGGCGCGCTCGCCCTCGAGGAAGGCGGCGTCGAGGCTGCCGAGCGTGTCGAGCAGTTCGCGCCACGCCTCCGTTGATTCGTGCTGCGTCATGCGCTGATCCCTTTCGTGAGAAGTTCGGCGGTGCGGTTCACCCACGCGTCGTCGAGCGTGTCCGGGTGGGTGATCAGGGCCAGAAACGTGATGCCGGCGATCGCGTCGACCATGTCGGCCGCGCTCACCCCGGCACGGACCTCGCCGCGCGCGACGGCGGCGTCGAGCCAGTCGGTCAACCCGCGGCCCAGGATGTCGGCGAAGCGTTCGAGCAGCGCGGCGTGCAAGCTGGGATCGGCAGCCATCTCCCCGACGAGCCCGGGCAGCGCCGCACGCGCGGCCGGCGTGGTCAGCACGGCCACCGTGCGGCGCAGGATCTCGCGCACGTCGCCGCCGACCGACCCGGTGTCGGGCAGTTCGGTGGCGGTCCCGATCGGGAAGACGGCTTCGTGTACGACGTGGGCCTTGCTGGGCCAGCGGCGGTAGATCGCCGGCTTGCTGGTGGCGGCCCTTCGCGCGATCGCGTCGACCGAAAGCGCGGCGTATCCGGTCTGCCCGAGCAGTTCGACCGTCGCCTCGAGCACCGCGCCGTCGATGCGGGGATCGCGGGGTCGCCCAATGTCCACCGTCATTACGAAACTGACAGTAACATAAGTCGCTGTGACGGACACCACAGCTGATCCCGTGAAGTTGGACGACCTCGCCGAACCCCGCTTCCCCGAGGAGGTCGAGCCGATCCGGCAGATGATGGCGGCGATGGCGTCCGAGTGCCCGCTCGACGCCGACGCCCTGCACGCCAAGGCCACCGCCGAGACCGGCCTGCACGACTTCGGCGCCGACGACTACCGTGCGCGCCTGGACGTGTATCTGGCTGCGCTGCAGGAGATTCCCCACCTGCACGCGGCCGGTGTGGTGAACTTCCACGCGCAGCTGGTGCAATGGTTGAAGAACCGGCTGTTGTTGACCGACCTGTTGAACCGGCATCCGGAGATCCACGACATCGAGCTGGTGCCGCCGATCGTCATCGCCGGGCTGCCCCGCACCGGCACCACCCACCTGCACAACCTGCTGGCGGCGGGGCCGACGTTTCGCACGATCCCGTACTGGGAGAGCAACGAACCGTTCCCGCTGCCGACCGAGGTCGGTGTCGAGCCGGATCCGCGCCGGGTGCGGATGGACGCCGCGGTCGAGTTCATGAACGCGGTGATGCCGCATTTCGCGTTGATGCACGAAATGACGACCGATCATGTGCACGAAGAAATCCAGCTGCTGGCCAACGACTTCTCGTCGATGCTGTTCGAGACGCTCGCGCACGTGCCGCGCTGGCGCGACTACTACCTGTCACACGATCAGACGCCGCACTACGAGCACCTGGCCACCCAGCTCAAAGCGTTGCAGTTCCTGCGCGGCGGGCGGCGCTGGCTGCTGAAATCGCCGCAGCATCTCGAGCAGCTGCCGGTGCTCAACCAGGTGTTCCCCGATGTCGTGGTGATCGTCACACACCGCGATCCGGTGCCGGTCGTGCTGTCGATGCTCACGATGATCACCTACTCGGCGCGGATGCACTGTTCGCCGGTGCCGGTGGACGATATCGCGGCGGCGTGGATCGACCGGCTCGAGCTCATGCTCGGCGCGCTGATCCGCGACCGCGACGTGCTGCCCGCGCAGCGTTCGATCGACCTGCGCTTCGACGACTTCATGGCCGACGAAATGGGCACCGCCGCAGCGATTTACGAACTTGCCGGCGAGACGATGAGCGCCGAGGCGCGTGCGGCGATGCTCGGCTACCTCGAAGGTCATCAGCGCGGCAGGCTCGGCCGGGTGGCGACATCGGCGCAGATGTTCGATCTCGACGAGCACGATCTGCAGGCCCGGTTCACCCCGTATATCGAGCGGTTCCTGAGCTAGCACGACCCGTCGCGAGCAGACGCAGAAGGCCCTGTTTCGCGGCAAAATCGGGGCCCTCTGTGTCTGCTCGCCGGGAGAACGGGGTGTGCGCCTACCCTCGCCGGGGTAACCAACGCAGTCCGCATCCCGAAAGGCACTGCATGACCGCTACACGCCCGCAACTCGACCGCCGCGATCTCGCCGACGCGCACCGCATCGCCGCCGCGGTGTCCGATGCGTTCTCGGCCAAGGTCGTGGGTCAGGAGAACCTGCGCGAGTCGCTGCTGATCGGGCTGCTCGCCGGCGGGCACGTGCTCATCGAAAGCGTTCCGGGCCTGGCCAAGACGACGGCCGCGCGCGTCATCGCCGAATCCATCCACGGCGGGTTCCAGCGCATCCAGTGCACCCCGGACCTGTTGCCCAGCGACATCATCGGCACCCAGGTGTATGAGGCCGCGACGAACTCGTTCGTCACCCAGCTCGGTCCGGTGCACACCAACATCGTGTTGCTCGACGAGATCAACCGCTCCAGCGCCAAGACGCAGAGCGCGATGCTCGAGGCGATGGAGGAACGCCAGACCACCATCGCGGGCACCGTCTACCCGATCCCGGAGCCGTTCCTGGTGATCGCCACCCAGAACCCGGTGGACCAGGAAGGCACCTATCCGCTCTCCGAAGCGCAGACCGACCGGTTCATGCTCAAGGAGATCCTCGGCTACCCCTCCGCCGAACAAGAGGTGGAGGTGATGTTCCGGATGGACGCCGGGCTGTACGACAAGGACCACCGGGCGCGCCCGGTCGTGACGCTCGACGACATCCGACGCGCCCGCGACGTCGTGCGCCACGTGCACATGGACCAGGCGCTGATGCTCTACGCCGGCCAACTCGTCGGCGCCACCCGCAACCCCGAGCAGTTCCTGCCCGCCCAGCTCGCCCGCCTCATCGAGTACGGCGCGAGCCCGCGCGCGACGATCGCGCTGTGCCAGAGCGCCCGTGCCCTTGCGGTGCTGTCCGGACGCGCCCACGTCATCCCCGACGACATCGCCAAGCTCGCGCACCGCGTGCTGCGGCACCGACTGATCCTCGGGTTCGAGGCGGCCAGCAAGGGCATCACCTCCGAGCGCATCGTCGACGCGGTCCTGCAGGCGATCCGGGTGCCCTAGCGGTGGGCCAGCACCTCAACCGCGCCAAGGCGCATTTCGGCACCGACACCCGCGGCATGCTCGAAGGCGGACGCTACGCGCTGCTGCACACCCGCAGCCTCGAATTCGACGAGCTCCGACCGTATGTGCCCGGCGACGACGTCCGCGACATCGACTGGAAGGCCTCCGCGCGCTCGGGGAACATCCTGATCAAACGCTTCGTCTCCGAGAAGCACCACAAGATCCTGCTGGTCGCCGACGCCGGCCGCAACATGTCCGCGCTGGCACCCGGCGGTGAGGCCAAACGCGATGTGGCAGCACACATCCTGGGTGCCTTCGGGCTGGTCACGCTCGGGCGCGCCGACCAGATCGGCATGGCGTACGGCGACGCCCGCGGCTGTGTCAACATCCGTCAGCGGCGCGGGGAAACCCATATCGAGAACATGCTGCACCGGTTCTACGCCCACACCCTGACCCGGCCCGGTCTCAGCGATATCGTGTGCCAACTCGACTACGTGGCAACGCATTACCGCCATTCGATGTTGGTGGTCGTGGTCTCCGACGAACCCGAGATCGACGACCGCCTCGACGACGCCGTCGGCCGGTTGCGCGCGCGCCACGAGGTGATGTGGGCGATGGTCACCGACATGCCCGCGGTAGGTGACGACTGGGACGGCTACGACGTCGGCTCCGGCCGCCACGTGCTCAACAGCGCCGCGCTGGGACCGCGGGTGGTGGCCGCCTACCGACGCGCCGAACAGGCCCGCGCACATCGACTTGACGAGTTTTTGACCGCCCAGGCGATCCCCCACACCAGGATCGGCGCCAGCGGTGACATCCGGCCGCGGCTCGTCGAACTGACCGAGGTGTTCGCCCGTGCCGGATGACCTGCTCAACTACATCATCGGGCCCACCCCCTACTCGGCATGGTGGCTGTGGCTCGCGGTCGCACTCACGCTGATCGTGATCGGCTGGTACACCGCGGTTTTCGTATGGACGCTGCCGTCGCACCGGTTGCGGCGCCTACCCGTTGTCCGGAGCTGGCATGCCACCCTGTTGCGGCGCCGCTTCGCCCGCAGCATCGGCGCCGTCACCGAACGACACCGCCGCGGCGAGCTGTCGGCGGCGCAGGCCGCCGCCGGGATCAGCCGCACCCTGCGCAGCTTCCTGCATCAGGCGACCGGCACCCCGGCGCAGTACATGCACGTCGAGACCATCGCCGCCAGTGAGCTCGCGTCGGCGGCGCCGGTGTTCGAGGCGCTCGACGACGCGCAGTTCAACGCCGCATCACCGGTGGACATCCACCAGACCGGCTCGGCAGCACAGGAATTGGTACGCACGTGGCCCTGAGTTGGTGGCCGGTGGCGGTGGTCGGCTTCGTTTGCCTGGCGGCGGCGGTGGCCCTGGCGCTGCTGCCGATCGACCGCGAGATGCGTGAGCTTCGGCCGCTGGCCAACACCGCACGGCTGACCCGGTTACCCGAATACGCCCGGGTGGCGCGCACCAGGACGCTGTCGATGATCGCGACGATCGTGTTGCTGCTGATTTTGTTCACCGCCGCCGTACTGGCCAGCGCCAGACCCAGCGGATGGGGATCAGCGGCGCGCACCGCCGAGGCCCCGACCGACATCATGCTGTGCGTCGGCCAACCCGTCACCGATGGCACCACCGCGGCGTTCCTGTCGCACTTCGCCGAGCAGACCCGCACGTCCGGCACCCAGCGCATCGGGTTGACGTCACCCAATCGGCGCGTCATCCCGCTGACCCGCGACCACTCGTACGCGGCCGAAAAGCTCACCGACATCGCCGACGTCGGCAGCAGTCCCGCCGAGCCCGAACTGTCACGCGCCCAACGCAGCGCCGCCGCCTCGTTCTCGCCCGCGGTGTCCTATCTCGACTTCGCGCCCAGCATCGCCGACCTGCTGGCGTTGTGTATCACCGGGTTTCCGTCGTTCGACGAACCCAGCACGCACCGGCGCTCGCTGATCTATCTGGGCCCGGGTGAGCTCCGCGCGCCCGGGGAGACGCGGATGTCGCTGCTGGAGCTCCCACAGGTCACCGACATGGCGAGGCAGGCGGGCATCCAGGTCAACGTCCTCGCGACCAGCCCGGGCCCACTGCGCGACATCACCGAATCGACCGGCGGGCAATACGTTTCGCTCGACACCGGCGACGCCGGCATGACGCGCGCCCTCGACGGCATCGAAGCCAACCCGCCCGAGCCCACCGCGGAGGCCGAAACCGTCGCCGCATGGTACGGCGACTCGCCGACGATCCCGTTGACCGTCGCCGTCGTGGCGTCGCTGCTGCTGGCGTTGGCGCTGGTGGTGTTGCGGCGATGACGTGGGCTCCGGTGATCCCCGCGGCGGCGCTGGTGGCCCTGGCCGCGGCGGTGATCGTGCTGCGACTGATCACGATGCGCTCGCTGGCCAGCGGTCCGCGCGTGCGCTGGTCAACGGTCTGGCGCTGGGCGGGGCTCACCCTGGCGCTGCTGCTGATGCTGATCGCCGCGGCCCGGCCCGGGTTCGGGCACCACGAACCGCGGCACACCACCGCCGCGCGGGCCGGGGAAGACGCCAGCGTCTTCTTTCTCGTCGACCGCTCGACCGATGCCATCGACGAGATCCGCGACAACATTCAGACGCTGATCGAGCAGCACCCGCAGGCCCGGTTCGCGGTGATCAGCTTCGCGTCGCGGCCGTCGCTGGACTGGCCGCTGTCCCAGGATGCGTGGAGCCTGGCCCCCGAGATCGCCGCGCTGGTTTCCTATGACGAGCCCCGCGATCAGGTGAACGCCGCGGCCGCCGCCAACGTGCTGCGCTACCAACTGATCGCGGCGAACCAGCAGTACCCCGACGCGCCGAACCTGGTGTACTACTTCGGCTCCGGAGCCCCGGGATCACGCGCTCCGCAAGGCGATTTCGACCCGGTCGCCGGATCGGTCGACGGCGGTGCGGTGTTCGGCCACGGCGACCCGCTCAACGAGGCGGCTCTGCGGCGCATCGCCGATCAGCTTGGAGTGCCCTACCTGCGTCCCGGCGAGGTGCCCGGCCCCGCGACTGCGCCGGACGATGCTGCAAACCTGCGCGACGCCGAGACCAGCAGGCGCACGGAACTGTACTGGGTGTTCACGCTCGTCGCGGCGGTGTTGCTGCTCTTCGAAAGCTACTCGAGCATCCGCGAATTCCGCCGCACCAGATCCGCGCGACGGGAGGTAGTGGCGTCGTGAGCCGACACGTGCCCGCGCGGTTGCGGCTGCGGCGACGGCTGCTGGTGTTCTCCGCCCCGGTGGTCCTCGTCGCGGTGCTCGCCGTCGTGAAGATGCTGTCCGTCGTTGTCGCGGGGCACGCTGCTGAATCTCACTTCAACGCAGGCGATGTGGACGCGTTGCGCAACGACGTCTCCACGCTGAGCATCGTCAACGTGATCGAACCGGCGAAGGCGCCGTTCGCCGCGGGCACGCTGGCCGTTCTGCAGAACCGCCTCGAGGACGCCGATACGTATTTCTCCGAAGCGCTTTCGCTCACCGATGCGGCGCGGTCGTGTCCGGTGCGGGTCAACCTGGCGCTGGTCCGCGAGCGCCAAGGCGACATCGAGGCGTGGGAGGGCCGGCCGGATGCGGCCCGGCAACGCTATGACAGCGCCGCACAGTTGGTTGCCGACGCGCCGCAGGCCTGCTTCGTCGACAACACCGACCCCGATCCCGAGCGGCGCGCGGTGCGCGCCGACACGCGCGCGCGGCTGGCCGCCAAGGTCGCGGGCCTGACCGCGCCACCGGCACCGCCGCCGCCGCCGGCGTCGGCGCCGCCTCCCCCGCCACCCGCGGCCGTCATAATCCCCGGGGCACCCGACTCCGAGCGGCCACCGCTGCGGCTGCACCCCGAAACCGGCGATCCGCTCGACCGGTTGCGCCAGGTGCTACAGGATGCGGCCGGGTGAGCTCAGGCGACCGACGTGCCGGTCCAGTACTCCGCGAACCGTCCGTCGACCACCCGCAGGATGTCGTTACCGGTGAACCGCTTCGGGCCGTCCTTGGCCGCGCCGGTGCCGATCCAGCGGGCCGCGAGCAGGTCACCTTCGACAAACGGCTCGACCTCGATGACGAACTTGAGCTCGGCGAACATCCGGTGGGTCTCGTCGACCACGTCCTCCAAGCCGTCGGGACCGCGCACCACGCGGTCGGGCCAGTGCCCGACGAAATCGTCGGTCACCACCTCGGCCGCGACGGGCTGACCCGCCCAGACCTCATAGATCCATCGTTCGTACAAATCCTTGGCTGACCTCATACCCGCACGACTACCCGGACAGCTGAGCGGGTAATCGGGGTGTTTCAGGAGGTCGGCGGATCCTCACCGCGCAGCCTGGCCTGCAGTTGCTCGCGGTCTTTGCGCCGGCGTTCGTCGAACACCGCGATGCTGGCGGTGGCGCGCCGGCGCAGCGGGGCGAACACCCAGATACCGAGCGGCAACGCGATGATGATCGCGAACAACAACGCCACCACGAGCGGGAACTCGTGCAGGCCGAGCAACTGCGCGGCGCCGAAGATCGCCGCGGCCACCACGGCGACCAGCACCAACCGGGCCGCGGCATAGGCGACGACGTCGATTACCAGACGGGCTGCGGGACGACCATCAGACACGGCCCGAGCCTACCGATGGCACGCGTATCATCGGACCCAGGAGGTGCTTTTTCCCCGTGGCGTACTTGCTGATGATTGCCGTATTGGCCGGGCTGACCTATCTGGGCTGGCGGCTGACACGGGTGTCCGCGAGCCGTCCGAAGACCCGCGTGATCGGGCCCGACGACGACCCCGAATTTCTGCGCCGCCTCGGCAGCGAGGACAATCCCCGTAGTTAGCCTGCGGAGCGTTTAGCGCCGGGAAACCCGTCGGCGACCACGGCTGCGAGTTCGACGAGCGCCTCGCGGGTCTGCGGCTTCAACCGATCGAGGCTGATCTCCGCGCCCTCCTCCAGATGCGGATCGAACGGTACCTCGACCACCGCACGACACCGCCGGTTGAAGTGGTCGATCACCTTGCGCATGTCGACCTTGCCCGATCGCGGCCGCACCGCGTTGATGACGGCGATCGCGTTGCGCACCATGTCCTGATGACCGTGCGCGTCCAGCCAGTCCAGCGTCGCCGACGCGCTGCGCGCACCGTCCACCGAACCCGAGCTGATCACCACCAGCGCATCCGCCTTGGCCAGCACCGCGGCCATCGCCGAGTGCATCAGGCCGGTGCCGCAGTCGGTGAGCACCAGGCTGTAGAACCGCTCGAGCACGTCCAGCGTGCGGGTGTAGTCGGCGGAGCTGAACGCCTCCGACACCGCGGGGTCGCTTTCCGAGGCCAGCACCTCCAGCCGGCTCGGCCCCTGTGAGGTGTAGGCGCGGACGTCGCTGTAGGACATGATGCCTTCGGCGTCGCGCAGCAGATGGCGCACGGTGGCCGGGGTTTCCAGCGGCACCTTCTGGCTCAGCGTGCCGCGGTCGGGGTTGGCGTCCACGGCGACGACGCGGTCACCGCGGATGGAGGCCAGCGTCGCACCGAGCGTCGCGGTGATCGTGGTCTTACCGACCCCGCCTTTCAGCGACAGCACCGCGATCCGGTAGCAGCCCCGCAGCGGGCGTTGCACCTGCGTGACGAGCACCTGACGCCGGGTGGCTTTGCGGCCCTCCCCCACGTTGATCAGCTTGAACGACGCCAGATACAGCCACTTGCGCCAACCTTCGGAGGGTGCGCGTTTGCGCTGGCCCAGCAGCGCCACCGTCGACAGGTCCAGATACGGCGGCGGATCCTCGTGTTGCTCGGTCTGCGGCGGTGTTACCGCGGGCATCCCTCTGGGCGGTGTCGGGGCTGTCCACTCCGGCGGCGGCTCGGCCGCCGGATCGACGAACCGGTTCTGGGCGCGGAAGCCGGTTGGCACATAACCGGTTTCGAAGGCGCGCTGCGCAGGCTGCTCGGACACCCTCAGCCCACACCCGCATACGAGTGCAGTCCGACCGTCACGAGGTTGATGAAGAACAGGTTGAAGACCATCGCGATGAAGCCGGCGACGTTGATCCACGCGGCCTTGCGGTCGCGCCACCCGGCTGTCGAGCGGGCGTGCAGGTAGGCCGCATAGATGACCCACGCGATGAACGACACCGTCTCCTTGGGGTCCCAGCCCCAGTAGCGGCCCCACGCCTCCTCGGCCCAGATCGCGCCGAAGATCACCCCGAACCCGAACACCGGGAACGCGAAGATGGTTGTGCGGTAGGCGATCCGGTCCAGCGTCTGGGCGTCGGGCAGCCGCGACACGATGCGGGCGAACAGGCCGTCGTTGCCGGGGGCGCCGAACCGCGACATCTTCAGCAGGAACAGGATGCTGGCCACCCCGGCCACCAGGAACACCCCCGAACCGAGGCTGACCACCGACACGTGGATCGGCAACCAGTAGGACTGCAGCGCCGGCATCACTGGGGCGGCATTGGTGTAGAGCCAGCGGCCCGACACTGTCAGCAGGATCAGCACCGGCACCAGCACGAACACCCACAGGGCGCGGTACTGCGGGCGGCGCAGCACCACCGCGGCGGCGACCAGCCCGCAGAAGCAGGTGAGGTTGATGAACTCGTACATGTTGCCCCACGGCGCGCGCGACGTGGCCAGCCCGCGCAGCACGATGCAGCCCAGCAGCAGGCCGATGCCGAGGTAGGTCAGGGCCAGCCCGGCGCCGCCGATGCGCTGGTCGATCGGGCGTTTGGGCCGGTCGGCGACGATGCCGGGCGCCGCGCTGTCGGTGCCGACTGAGGCGGACGGCCCCGCCGCCACGAGCTCACGGTCTTCGACCTGGCGGGCGCGGCTGTAGGCCAGCTCGATCGCGAGCAGCACCAGCGCACCGAGCAGCACCAGCACCGACGTGGTGAACGCCCAGTCCGAATAGCGGGCCAGCCCGATGTCGATGTCGGTGTTCATTTGATGACCTCTTCTCGTGACCGCTGGGACGCGCCGTCAGGCATCAGGCGCTCGGTCAACCGCTCGAACTCGTCACCCCATCCCGAGTTGTCGGTGCGGGCCAGCCCGCCCAGCTCGACGCTTACGGTACCCGGGCCGGCCGGGGTGATCCGCACCCAGATCCGCCGTCGCCGCACCACCAGCGACACCAGCAGCCCGGCCATCATCGTCATCGCGAACACCAGCACCCAGAGCTGGGCGGGGTCGTGGGACACCTGCACGTTGATGAACGGCACCGCGCCGTCGAAGCGCACCACGGTGCCGTCGTCGAGTTCGGTCGACTCCCCGACGCCGAGGTTGACGCGCGCCATCTTGGTCAGCCGGTCCTGTTCGATCAGCCGGGCGTCGAGGTTGAACAGCGACTGCGGCCGACCGCTGTCCAGGCCGGCGTCGCCCTTGTAGATGTCGATCGCGACCGCGGGGTCGTTGAGGGCCGGGAAGCTCGACGACAGCAGCGTGCCGTGCAGCAGTTCGGTGGGCGCGAACAGGCCCTGGATCGCGATCTGGTTTTCGCGGCGCTCGTCGGGGTCGGGGTAGGTGCCTGCCGGCGGATCGAAGCGCATCGCGCCCGACGACAGTAGGGTCAGCTGGTCGTCGGGGCGGAACTGCAGCGTCTGGGTGCGGGCCTGGCCGTCGGGGAAGACGACGGTGAAGGTGGGGGCGTATCCGTGACCCTGCAAATAGATTCGGTCGCCACCGACCCGCAGCGGCTCGTTGACCTTGAGCCGGTAGGGCCGCCAGGTTCCGGTGGCGAGGTCCTCGCCGGCCTGGTACTCGATGTCGGAGGCGAATGAGGTGGCCTGCCCGGTCGGCAGGTAGTCGGCCTCGAAGTTGTTGACCCGCAGGCAGATCGGGTGCAGTGAGGTGCCGTCGACGGTGTTGCCCGCCCGGAACGAGTCGAACGCCGCCGGGGATGCCGAGCAGAAGCCGGGTCCGCCGTCGGCGATGACGATGACGTTGCCCTCGTAGCCGAACATCTTGCCTGCGGCCACCGCGACCAGCAGGCCGAGCAGCGAGAAGTGGAAGACGATGTTGCCGAACTCGCGCAGATAGCCTTTCTCCGCAGAGATTTCAGTGATGCCGTCGCGGGTGCGGGTGGTTTTGCGCCAGCCGCGTAGCCGCTCGGTGATCGTCGCGGCCAGCGCGTCGGGTTGCGCGGCGACGGTGGCGGTGTGGTGTTTGGGTAGCCGGCTCAGGTTGCGCGGCGCGGCGACGGGGGTGGCGCGCATGCTGCGGATGTGCTCGACCATCCGCGGGGTCACACAGCCCACCAGCGAGATGAACAGCAGCACGTAGATGGCGGTGAACCAGAAGCTGGAAAACACGTCGAAGGCCTGCAGCCGGTCCAGCCACGGCCCGAGCGTCGGGTGTTCGGCGATGTACTGCTGCACCTTGGCCTCGTTGAGGTTGCGTTGCGGCAGCAGGGCGCCGGGGATCGCGGCGAGCGCGAGCAGGAACAGCAGCACCAGCGCGGTGCCCATCGACGTCAGCGTGCGCCAGGTGTTGCGCATTCCGGCGAGCAGACGCAGAGGGCCCCCCGAGTGCCTGATTTTGGGGCCTTCTGCGTCTGTTCGCGCTCGGGTGGTGGTCATATCGGCAGGGTGACGTCGGTGACGAAGGCGTCGCGGACCCAGGACACGAAGTCGTTCCACACGCCGGTGACCAGCGCCGTGCCGACAAGGATCAGCAGAATGCCGCCGATGATCTGGATGGTGCGGGTGTGGCGGCGCAGCCAATCCCAGCCCTGCACGGCGCTTGCGGATCCGAAGGCCAGCAGCACGAACGGGATGCCCAGGCCGAGGCAGTACGCCAGCACCAGCGCCACACCGCGGGCGACGTTGGCGCCGTCGGTCGCCGACGCGACTGTGATCACCCCGGTCAGGGTGGGCCCCAGGCACGGCGTCCAGCCCAGCGCGAAGACCGCGCCGAGCAGCGGTGCGCCCGCGACCGTCGACAGTTGGCGCGGGGCGAACCGGGCGTCGCGCTGCAGCGCCGGGATGAAGCCGATGAACGCCAACCCCATCACGATGGTCACGATGCCGCCGATGCGTTGCAGCAGAAGCTGGTTGGTGATCAACGTGGTCGTCATGCCCAGCACCGCCACGGTGCCCAGGACGAACACCGCGGTGAACCCGGCGACGAACAGCCCGGCGGCCCCGGCGACCCGCAGCCGCACACCACTCGTCGAGACCGACGATTTGGCGGTTTTTTCCGCGACTTTCCGACCAAAACGTGGGTTTCGGCGGGAAAGGTCGGGGGCGTCCCCGGGGGCGACGCCGACCACCGCGGCCAGATACGACAGATAGCCCGGCACCAGCGGCACCACGCACGGGGAGGCGAACGACACCAGCCCGGCCAGCACACACACCCCCAGCGCCACCAGGACCGGTCCGGCGGCGGCGATCTCGGCGAACCCGGTCACGTCGCAGGCTCCGATTCGGTGGCTAACCGCTGCACCACTGGTTGCAGGTCCTCGGCGAGCAGTTCGCGCAAGAACACCGCGGCCACCCGGTGCTCTCGGTCCAGCACGATCGTGGACGGGATGACCGTGGTGGGGTACTTGCCGCCGAAGGCGATCATGGTGCGCATCGCCGGGTCGTAGATCGACGGGAACGTGATACCGCGGTCGACGAGAAAATCCCGAGGAGCGTCCATATTGTGGTCGCGGACATCGATGCCGAGGAACTGCACGCCGAGGTCGCGGGTCTGGTCGTAAACCTGTTGCAGCTGGGTGATCTCGGTGCGGCACGGCGCACACCACTGCCCCCACACGTTGATCACCACCACCTTGCCCGCGAAGTCGTCGAGCGAGATGGTTTTGGCCGGATCCATCAGGTCCGGACCGCTTAACGAGCCTGGGCGGCCGCGGCTTTCGGGTGGGTCGTAGAAGATGTCGGTCTGCCCGCCGGGTGCGACGAACTCGAAGGTGCCGCCCTGCGCGACGGCGTCGTCGCCGGTGGAGCATCCGGTGAGCACGGCCAGGACCGCGCTCACGATGACCACCAACCACTTCACAGTTCTGCGGCCGGCTCGCGGTAGTACCAGTCGACGAGCGTGTCACCGTCGTAGACAAACGAGTTCAGCGACGCCAGCGCGCACTGCCGCTTGCGTGGATCGTGGGCGAACCGCTTGCCGGTCAACGACCGGCGCAGGATCTCCACCGGCAGCTGATGGCTTACGCACACCGCCTCGTGCCCGCGCGCACCGTCGCGGGCCCGGTCGACGGCGCGACGCATCCGCGCGGCGATCTCGCGGTACGGCTCGCCCCACGACGGCCGCAGAGGGTTCCACAGGTGACGCCAGTTGCGCGGGTCGCGAAGCGCACCGTCACCCGGTGAAACCCGGAGCCCCTCAAAGATGTTCAGCGACTCGATGAGCTCGTCGTCGGTTTCGATCGGCAGGTTCAGCCGCTTGGCGATCGGGGTGGCGGTCTCTTGTGCGCGCAGCAGCGGCGATGCGACCACGAGCACGATGTCGCGGTCGGCCAGGTGTTCGGCCACCTTCTCGGCCTGGGCGTGCCCGCGTTCGGAGAGGTGGTAGCCCTCGAGGCGGCCGTAGAGGATGCCGTCAGGGTTGTACACCTCGCCGTGCCGCATCACGTGCACGGTGGTTCTTTCGCTCATGCGGTCCTGCTCGCTTCCGCTGCGGCACGCGCGGCGCCGGGCAGCGCGGCGGCGATACGCTCGAACGCCTCGTCATCCAACACCGTTGAGACGAACCATGTTTCGAAGGCGCTGGGCGGCGGGTAGATGCCGGCGTCGAGCAGGCCGTGGAAAAACGCCGGGAAACGCCAGGTCTCGGACGCCCGCGCGGAGGCGAAGTCGATGACCGGCTGATCGGTGAAGAACACCGACAGCATGTTGCCTGCGCGTGCAACCTGGTGTGCCACACCGGCTTCGGTCAACGCCTGCCCGAGCAGGGCTGCCAACCGGTCGGCGTTGGCGTCCAGCGCGGCGTACGCGTGGTCATCGGCGGCGCGCAACGTCGCGAGCCCGGCGGCCATGGCCACCGGATTGCCCGACAACGTGCCTGCCTGATACACCGGGCCCAGCGGGGCCAGCCGCTCCATCACCTCGGCGCGGCCGCCGAACGCCGCGGCGGGCAGCCCGCCGCTCATCACCTTGCCGAACGTGAACAGATCGGCGTCGACGGGATCGATGCCGTACCAACCTGATCGGCTCACCCGGAACCCCGTCATCACCTCGTCGACGATCAACAGCGCACTGGATTCGGCGGTGATGCGGCGCAGCGCGGCGTTGTAGCCGGGCCGCGGCGCCACGGTGCCCATGTTGCCGGGGCTGGCTTCGGTGATGACGCAGGCGATCTCGTCGCCGAACCGGCCGAAAGCGTCTTCGACGGCGTGGATGTCGTTGTAGGGCAAGACGATCGTGTCGGCGGCCGCCGCGCCCGTCACACCCGGTGAGGACGGCAGCCCCAGCGTCGCGACCCCGGAGCCGGCGTCGGCCAGCAGCGCGTCGCTGTGGCCGTGGTAGCAGCCGGCGAACTTGACGATCTTGGACCGGCCGGTGTAGCCGCGGGCCAGCCGGATCGCGCTCATGGTGGCCTCGGTGCCGGAGTTGACCAGGCGCAGCCGCTCGACGGGGGCGACGCGGGCCACAATCTCGGCGGCCAGCTCGGTCTCCGAGGGGGTCGGGGCGCCGAAGGACAGGCCGTCGGCCGCGACGCGTTGCACGGCCTCGACGACCGCGGGGTGGGCGTGGCCCAGGATCATCGGGCCCCAGGAGCAGACCAGGTCGACGTAACGGTTGCCGTCGGCGTCGGTCAGCCAGTAGCCGTCGGCGGAGGTGATGAAGCGCGGGGTGCCGCCGACCGAGGCGAAGGCCCGCACCGGCGAGTTCACCCCGCCGGGGATGACCCCGCTGGCCTCGGCGAACAGCCGCGCCGACACCTCGGTCGAGATCTGGTCAGCACGCATGGCCACCAGTGTCCCAGCACGATGCAAACCGTCAACTACAGGGTGTAGTTCTCAGCCCTTCGGGGTGAGCACGAACACCGGGTGGTCGGCGTCGTGCGGTAGCTGCTTGAAGTAGCCCTTGACCACACTGCCCGCCTTCTTGCGGTAAGCGGCCAGGATGGGTGAGCGGTCGTGCTCGGGGATCTCGCGCGCGACGTAGTCCGTCGAGCCGATCTTCACGTTGGGATCGGCCCGGACGTTTTTCACCCACTCCGATTCGCCCCGGGTGGACACCAGGTACTTGGCGCCGTCGACGTCGACGGAGATGATCGGGATCTGCTGTGGCTGCCTGGTGCGTCGCGTGGTGACGGTCAGGGTCTCCCACAATCCGACGGTTTTGGCGAACGGGTTGAAGATCTTGGTGGTGAGCCAGCCAGGCTTGAGATATGCCATATGGCCCGAGTTTGATGGTTCATGTGCAGCTCCCGCAATGGCTGGCCCGGTTCAATCGGTATGTCACCAACCCGATCCAGAAGCTCTGGGCGGGCTGGGCGCCGACGTTCGGCATCCTCGAGCACGTCGGACGCAGGTCGGGTCGGACCTACCGCACGCCGTTGACCGTGTTTTCCACCGAAGACGGGGTGGCGATCCTGCTGACCTACGGGCCCGACCGCGACTGGCTGAAGAACGTCACCGCCGCCGGCGGCGCCCGGATGAAGCGCTACGGCCGGACCTTCGAGGTACGCGACCCGCGGGTGATACCCAAGGCGCAGGCGGCGCCGGCGGTCACCGGTCGGTGGCGGCCGATTTTCGCGCGGTTGCCGTTCGAGCAGGCGGTGCTGCTCACCCGCGCGGACGCAGGCGGGCGCGGATCGGGCCCTTGGCGACCGTGGTGAGCGGCACCTCGCAGTTGAACTCGTCTTCGACCGAACGGATGTCCAGGGACCGGATGATGGTGGCCAGCGCAAGCGTGGTCTCCAACCGCGCGAAGTGTTCCCCGATGCAGGGCCGCCCGCCGCCGAGGAACGGCAGGAACTGCCAGCGGTCGCGGGCCTTGACCTTCTCGGGGCTGAAGCGGTCGGGGTCGAACGCCATCGGGTCGGGCCAGAGCGTCGGGTCGTGGTGCAGCGCGTACAGGCCGACGGCGAGCAGGCTGCCTTTCTCGACCCGGTAGCCGTCGACGGCGATGTCGCGGGTGGCCAACCGCGCCACCCCCGCCGCGGGCGGGCACAGCCGCAGCGACTCGTGCAGCACCTGCACGGTGTATTCGAGTCGGGGCACGTCGGCCGGGGTCAACTCCCGGTCGCCGAGCGCGGCGGCCTCGGCGGCGACGCGGTCCTGAATGTCGCGGTGGTGGCCGAGGATCCACAGCGTGTGGGTCAACGCCGTCGCGGTGGTGTCGTGGCCGGCGAGCATGAAGATCAACAGGTCGTTGGAGATGTCCTCGTCGGACAGCAGTCGCCCGGTCTCGGGGTCGGTGGCCGTCAGCAACGCCTGCACCAGCGGTGCGTCCCGGGTCGGGTCGGCGCGGCACGCCCGCACCATGTCGTCGGTGATCTCGCGCATTGCGTTGACCGCGCGCGCGGCCTTGCGTCGGGCCGAGGTCGGCAGCCAACTCGGGGCCCGCACCGGGCGCAGCGCGCGGTCGGCGGTGTAGGAGGACGCCACATGCATGCACCGGGCGATGGTGTCGGCGCGCTCGTTGAGGTCGATCCCCAGCACCGATCGGCCCAGCGACTGCATCGCGACCTTGCGGCATTCCACGTCGAGGTCGACGTCGCCGCCGTCGGGCCAGCGGTCGACGAATCTCTGCGCGGCCCCCGACATGTGACCACCGAAGTCGCGCACATTGTGCTTGGTGAACACCGGTTGCAGCGCGCGCTTGCGCGGCCGCCACAGCTCGTTGGGCAGCACCCACAGGCTGTCGCCCGCCATCGCGCGCACCTCGTCGTGAATGATGCACCGATCCGAGGAGGCGTCGCTGCGTCCCAACACGTCGCGCATGCCCGCCGGCGACATCACCGCCACGATCGGCGGGTAGACGTTCTTCGGCGCGAACTGGATGCGGGTGAGGGGCCCGCCGGCGTCGCGGATCACTTCCTGGCCGGTGTCGAGCCTGCGCACCAACTTCACCAGCTGCCAG
The DNA here is from genome assembly GCF_053484035.1 of Mycolicibacterium sp. XJ662. Classification (NCBI taxonomy): domain Bacteria; kingdom Bacillati; phylum Actinomycetota; class Actinomycetes; order Mycobacteriales; family Mycobacteriaceae; genus Mycobacterium; species Mycolicibacterium sp. XJ662. The sequence continues at coordinate 74,974 of NZ_JBEFTL010000001.1, forward strand.
AACGGCAGCGGATTCTTCGGCACCAGCGGCAGGCTGCTGACGTCGAGCGTTGTCGTCATGGCTCGATCATGCAGCATCCGCTCACCCAGCGTGCCAAGCGAGGGGTGCGCCTTCACCTTTCGTCATCACGGCGGCGGGCATCACCCGGATCCGGTACGGGCTCAGCCGCAGCACCGCGAACTGGTCCGACGTCGGCCCGTCGCTCCACTGCGGGATGATGCGCGGGTCGTAGCCGACGGGCTCGGGACCGTGCGCGAACTTGTCCCACACCGCGGCGCGGGTCTCCTCATCGAGGTACCACTCGACGAGGCATTCGGCGCTGCACGTGTCGTGGCTCGGGGACCAGTAGCTCACCGACACCTCGGGGTGGACGGCCAAATGTGCCTTCTTCACCGGGCTGGGCACGGTCGCGATCCAGCCGAACAGGTCGGTACCGTCCCACTCCCAGATCGGGTGCAGGATGCGGGTGCGCGGGCGGCCGTCGGCGTCGACGGTGGCCACCGACGCCCAGATGATCGAGTGCGCCATCTCGACGAAGGCCGGCACGATCCGCTCGAGTGCGGTCACGCCGGGCACTCTACGTGGACGGCGCGTCGTCCTTGCTGTACTTCGGGTTGCCGTCGTCGTCGACCCAGTCGTTGACGGCGGTGCCCGCCACCGCTCCACCGGTGCCCGGCATCGTGATGGTCGGACGTTCGTCGTGGTAATCCTTGGCCATTTCCTTGGCCTTCTTGCGGTGTTCCTCGGTCACCTCGGGCTTCTCGGTGGGAGGTGGGTCTTCGGGTTTGTCGAGAACCTGATGGTGCTCGTCGGTGCGCGGTTCGGAGCTTTGCCGTTCGTCGTTACTCATGGCTTAACGTTTGCCCCAACAGCGTGCATACAAAACCGGTTCAGCCGCGGTCGGCCAGCACACGCTCGATCACGTCGGCCGCGGCCGGTGCGCCTCCGGCGGAGCCGATCTCGTCCTGCATGCGGCGCAGGTTCTGCGCCACCCGCGCATCGCCGGTGACGTCGTGGACCGCGGTGCGCAGCCGCTCGGCGGTGGCGCCGTCCCGCGCGATCCGGATGCCCAGACCCAGCTGGGCGATCCGGTCGGCGTTGGCCTGCTGTTCGGTCATCTGGGGCACCGCAACGATCGGCACCCCGAAGCTCAGCGCCTCCATCGTGCTGCCCATGCCGGCGTGGCTGACGAACGCCGCGGCATGGCGCAGCACCTGCAGTTGGGGCACCGTGCGGTGCACCTGTACGTGCGTCGGAGTCGTACCCAGCTCGGCCGGGTCGACCTTGTCGCCGACCGCCAGCACGACGTGCCATGGCGCGTCGGCGAACGCGGCCACACAGGCCCGGAAGAAGTCGGCCCGGTCGTGGTAGGCGGTGCCGAGCGAGACCAGCACGACGTCGCGGTCCGGCGGCGGGTCCCAGCGGCCGTCCGAGGGGCGCTCGGTCAGACACGGCCCGACGAAAACATAAGGGGCCCCGAAGGTTGCGCCCGCATACTGGAATGCCCTCGGCAGAAACACCAGCTGGGCGTCCGCGCCGGCGGCCTGCAGCAGGTTGGCGGCGGTTAGGCCGTGGCGTCGGGCGATGCGGTGCGCCCGCCACAGCGCCGCGAGCAGCCGGGGATTGAGCGGGTTGATCTTGACGTAGCGGTTCAACGACCAATGCCGGTTGCCGACGAAGTTGGGCCAGCTCGCCACCACCGGCACACCCCAGTCCGCAGCGGCCAACCGGCCCCACCACGCCACCGTGGCGTCGTGCATGACAAGGTCCGGCTCCTCACCGCTGAATCCCGAACGCACCTGGGGTAGCACGTATTCCACTTCGTCGAGCGCGGCGTGGGTGGCGCGGTGGAAGTCCCGGGCGGTGAACTGCGGCGGCGGCTGCGAGCCGGCCATCGTGGTACGGAACGGCACGAGCTGCGCGCCGACGTCGGTCACCCGGGCGCGGTGCGTCGACGTCGCCGCGTAGGTGACCCGATGTCCGCGGGCGATCAGCTCTGCGGCGACGCCCAGCGTCGGGTTGACGTGGCCGGTGCCCGCCGACACGCAGATCGCGATATGGCCCATGCCATCTCAGGCTAGGCGGACACGCTGCGCAGCGCGGCGGGCAGGCTGGGCAGGAAGTGGCGGGTGGCGAAGGCGCGGATGTCGTCGGCGGTGTCCAGCGGTGTGACGCTGGGCAGCAGCAACACCATCGCGGCGTAGCGCAGGATGGTGTCGGCCAGCTCGTTGACGGCGTCCGCGCCGATCCGTTCGGCGAAGCCGGGCGGGAAGATGATCCGCAGCGCTTCGGCCATCCGCTCGATGGCCGCCGCCCAGTGCTGACTGGCCAACTGCAGCACCAACGCCGGCTCGTCGGTGACCATCCGGTGCAGCACCCGGTGGCTGCGGAACTTCAGGATCGAGAGCGTGAACGCCTCGACATAGTAATTGGACTGCGGCGCAGTCTGTTTGAGCTCGTGCGCGATGTCGGCGAACAGCGTCGCGTTACCGCGTTCGATGACGGCCGCGATCAGCTCGTCCTTGTTGGTGAAGCGTCGGTAGATCGTGGTACGGCTGACGCGGGCGCGGCGGGCGACGTCGTCGAGGGCCACCCGTCGAAACCCGTGCTGTTCGAACTCGACGACCGCGGCGTCGAGTATCGCCAGCGTGGTGGCATCAGCCTCTGGCATAGCCCTTGCACGCGTATCCGTTGTAGCGCAGCCGCATCGGCAACCGGTCCCACAGCCAGTTCACCGGGCGGGTACGCCAGAACGCGGCGAAGCGCTGGTATCGACGCTCCTGGCGGTCACTCCACGGCAAGCCGAGCATCGCCCTGGTGCGCGGCGGCATGCCGCCGGTGGTCAAAAAGGCCGCCATCGGGTTGAAGACCGGCGCGACGAGCCGCCACACGAGCGGATGCACGCCCTTGGGCCGCGGAAAGCCTTTGGTGACATAGCCGACGCCGTATTTCGCCGTGGGGTGCGCGACGACGATCTCGTCGATCATCCGGTTCCAGTAGCGTTCGAACGCGTCGTAGTCGGCGGGCATCGGCCGGTCGCTGACGCCGTAGCGGCGGTACCACGTCTTGGACTCGAGGTAGATCTGTTCCTTCTCTTCGCGGGTGAGCCGCTTGACGAAGGTGTCGGCGAAGTAGAGCACCTGCTCGACGAACGTGGCGTGCGCCCAGAAGTAGGTGTCTGGATCCAGTGCGTGGTAGCGCGCGCCGTCGGGCATCTCCCCCTTGATGTCGGTGTGAAAGTCGCGGACCTGGGTGCCGGGGTGGTCGTCGTCGGAGCCGTACACGGTGTTGAAGATCGGCGGCAGCGACCGCTTGACCCGGGCGGCGGTGTCGTCGAAGAACACCGAGTGGTCGAGCACGCCCTGGCCGAGGTCGGCGAGCATGTTCTGCAGCACCGCGGGCCGCGGGCCGATCAGGAACATCCGATTATCGCCGAAATAGCGCCAGACCAGCGACTGCGGGCCCAGCGGCAGCGCGTCGTCGAGGTGCTCGGACTTCTCCATCAGCTCGGTCATGTGACACAGTGTTACAAATTTCGCACTTTGTACCAAGCGGTTGTGAGCGGCCTCTCACTCGCCTCTATTGGTGACGGCACTAGTTCCGGCGCAGCCGGGCGACGGCGAGCACGGTCAGCACACCGGCCACCGTCGCCAACAACAGCGACAGCCCCAGCAGCGGCGCGCGGTAGACGACCGACGTGGTGGCGGGCTCACCCTCCAGCACCGGGGCCACCATGACCGTCGAGCCGGCCGACACCCAGCTCAGCACGCACCCGATCGCCGCGGCGACGGCCAGCGCCAGTTCCACCGCGGCCCGCACCGGCGCCCTCACGGCGTGCGGTCCGGCGGGATGCGTTCCTCGACCAGCTGGGTCAGCGCCATGCGCAGCTGGTGGTGTTTGCGCGCCCACGCCTGCGCCGAGCGGTCGTTGGTCAACTTCAGGCCGATCCCGGTGCGCCCGCGCGGTACGCCGGTCAGTTCGCCGAGCGCCCGCGCCGACTGCCATTTCGGCTCTTCGGCACCCGTGGCCTCCGGATACACCCGCACGATGCCGTCGACGCTGATCCGTTCGGTGCCCTGCCGCAACGTATCCGGCGTCAACTCGACCGACGTGTGGATGCGCGCCGCCTTGACCTGGATGGCCAAAAACCCCGAGACCAACACCAGGAAGATGCCGGGCACCAGCAGCTGGATGCCGTAGCCGGCCGACGCCTGGATCAAGCCCATCGCGATCGCGGCGACCGGTCCGGCCAGCACCCACCACCAGCTCGCACCCTGCTCGTAGAACAACACCTGCGGCGGCGTTGCGTTGCTCTCGGTCACTGCGCTTCCTCCTGCACGGGTTCACCTCGCCGCGTCGTCAACACGGCGCCGGCGATCAGCGGAAGGATCGCCAACAGCGTAAGTAGGTGCACGACGCCCAGCGCGGCGGACAAACCGATCCACGCCGAGCTCACCACCGCCAAAGCCACCGCGGCGCGGCGGAACCGGGTGTCGCCCTTGCGGCTTCGGCCGGCCAGAAACGCCATCGCGGCGCCGACGACGACGGTGAGAACGCCCGCTGCGCGAAATACCGTCGGCAGGTTCACCGATGCGGTCAGCATGCCACCCACCATCAGCATCACCGCCGCGGCCGCCCAGCACCAGAACGCAGCGGTGACGAAGCCCGGTCGCGGCTGATCAGCGGTCATTGTCGGGTCAGCCTAACGGGTGAAGTACGTATGGGCGTCCTTGCGGTGCAACAGCACCGCTCCCCCGAGAATGAGCACCGACCCCACGATGGCGCACACCGCGTAGGCCAGCGCCGCGGCGGTGTCGCGTTCGGCGGTGAACAGGCTGCCCGCCATGTAGACCACCGAGGCCACCCCTCCGCCGGTCAACAGCGTGCGCGCCCACCGGTAGCCGTGGCGCATGAGGATCTGAAACGTCAGCACCACCGCCGACAGGATCACGACGAACATCACCGAAACGACCCCGACCAGAACGGGCACCCGGGCGTCCGACCCGAACACGTCGACGAGATACCCGATCACCGTCAGCGGCAGCGCGATCACCCACAGCCAGAACCCGGTATCGACGTCGGGCGGTCGACCGTCGGGTGACTGCGGCTCGGGCTGCGACGGCCGGCCTTGGAAGCCCGACGTCACGCCAGCCAGCCGGCGGCCTCGGCCGCCCAGTACGTCAGCACGATGTCCGCACCCGCGCGCCGGATACCGGTCAGCATCTCCAGCGCAACCGTCTGCAGGTCGATCCAGCCGTTGGCGGCCGCGGCGCTGATCATCGCGTACTCGCCCGAAACCTGGTAGGCCGCAACGGGTACCGGTGATATCTCGGCGGCCGCGCGGACGATGTCCAGATAGCCCATCGCCGGTTTGATCATCACGATGTCGGCGCCCTCGTCGATGTCCAACTCGACCTCGTGGCACGCCTCGCGGGCGTTGCCCGGCTCCTGCTGATAGGTGCGACGGTCACCGCTCAGGCTCGACGCCACCGCCTCGCGGAACGGACCGTAGAAACCGGAGGCGAATTTGGCGGCGTAGGCCAGGATCACGGTGTCGGTGTGCCCGGCCGCGTCCAGCCCGTCGCGGATCGCCGCGACCTGCCCGTCCATCATGCCGCTCGGACCCACCACGTGCGCGCCCGCATCCGCTTGCGCCACAGCCAGTTCCACATAGCGCGCGTTGGTCGCGTCGTTGTCGACCCGGCCGGACGCGTCCAGCACCCCGCAGTGTCCGTGGTCGGTGAACTCGTCGAGGCAGGTATCGGCCATCAGCACGGTCTCATCGCCGAGATCCTTGGCCAGATCACGCAATGCGGCGTTGAGGATCCCGTCGTGCGCCAGCCCGATCGACCCGCTGGCGTCCTTGTCGTCCTCGCGCGGCACCCCGAACAGCATCAGCCCGCCGACCCCGGCCGCGACCGCCTCGGCGGCCGCGCGTCGCAGGGAGTCACGCGTGTGCTGCACGACGCCGGGCATGGAGGAGATGGGCCGTGATTCCGCTATGCCGTCGGCGACGAACATCGGCAACACCAGATGCCTTGGCTCCAGCGACGTCTGGGCCACCAGACGGCGCATGGCCGGGCTGGACCGCAGCCGACGGGGACGGTGACGCGGGAACATGGATGAGCGCTCGCGCGAAGATCCTGTCACTGCGGCTCCTCCCGGCGCTACCGCCGGCGGCTCTTCTTGCGCGGCGGCGGCAGCGCACCCTCGGCGCGCAGCCGTGCGGCGTGCTCGGCCAGCGCGTCGACCAGCGGGCCCACCGCTGCGACCTCGGGCTGCACATCCACGCGCAAACCGAATTCCGCTGCGGTTTCGGCTGTTTTGGGTCCGATGCAGGCGACGATGGTGCGGGCGTGCGGTTTACCCGCGATGCCGACCAGGTTGCGCACCGTTGAGCTCGAGGTGAAGCACACCGCGTCGAAGCCACCGGTCTTGATCATCTCGCGGGTGTGTGCCGGCGGCGGTGCGGCGCGCACCGTGCGGTACGCGGTGACGTCCTCGATCTCCCAGCCGCGCTCGCGCAGCCCCTCGGCCAGCGTCTCGGTGGCAATGTCGGCGCGCGGCAACAACACTCGGTTCACCGGGTCGAAAACGTCATCGTAGGGCGGGAAGTCGTCGAGCAGACCCAGCGAGGACTGCTCACCGGACGGCACCAGCTCGGGTTCGATGCCGAAGGCACGCACACGGTCCGCGGTGGCCTGACCGACGCAGGCGATCTTCACACCGGAGAACGCCCGCGCGTCGAGGCCGAACTCGTTGAACTTCTCCCACACCGCGCGCACCGCGTTGGTGGAGGTGAACACCACCCACTGGAACCGGCCGTCGACCAGTCCCTTGACCGCGCGTTCCATCTGCGCGGGGCTGCGCGGCGGTTCGACCGCGATGGTCGGCACCTCGATCGGCGTCGCGCCGTGGCCGACCAGCTTTTCGCTCATCTCGCCGGCCTGGTCCTTGGTGCGGGGCACCAGCACCGTCCAGCCGTACAGGGCGCGGCTCTCCCACCAGTTCAGCTTGGCGCGGTGGTTCACGGTCTTACCGATCGTCACCACCAGCGGAACGCCCTGGGCCCATTCGCCGTTCGGCGGGGCGGGTTCCATGCCGGAGGGCTTGTCCAGCGCCGTCTTTTCGAGCAGGCCGACCAACGTGGTTTCAGCCGAACGCTGTTGGCACGTGGTGCCGTTGGCGGTCACCACGGCCGGTGTGGTTTCGGACAGCCCGTACTCGATCAGCGTGCGCGCCGCGTCGGGCAGATGCGACGCGGTGGCGTGCAGGATCAGCGGGCCGGGCGCGGCGGCCAAGGCCGCCCAGTCGACGTTGGGGTCGCGAACGTCGGCGACGGTGTGCGCCGAACCCAGCGGCAGACCCGCATACGTCGGCACCGCGGTGGTGTCGGGCAGCCCCGGCACGATCTCGAAGGTCAACTGCGTCTTGGCCAACGCCGACACCTCCGTGATCACCGCGTCGGTCGACAGCGGGTCGCCGGCCACCAGCCGCACCACGTCGACACCTGTGCGGGCCTCGGTGGCCAGCGCCTTGGCGACCTCGGCCGGTTCGCCGACGGCCGACCGGACGTCGGGGCCACCCGGAATCGTCGAGGTCTCCCCATCGGCGTCCGCGGCCGCCTCGGCAGGCTCGGGACCCGCCGGCGGCGGCAACTCCGCCCCCACCAGGGCACGCACGGCCTCCGGCACGTCGGGGTCAGCGAACACCAGGGCGGCGTTGACCAACACCGCGCGGGCCCGCAACGTCAGCAGGCCGGGATCTCCCGGGCCTGAGCCGACGAATGTGATGTGGCCCGGCTTCGGCTTGCGACCTCGCCCGCTACTCTGGCCTGTCATCTCTCGTCACTCCGCTCTACAGCTCAGTGCGATCCGCCATGATTTCGCGCGCCCCGAGCTCGAACAGCTCCCTGGCCACCGAGAGCCCCAACTCTCGTGCCCGATCGGGAGTTCCGATCCCGGACGCGCGGATCACGTCGGATCCGTCCAGCGCCGCCACGCAGCCGCGCAGCGACAGCTCTTCGAAGACACGGCCGTCCTCATCGATGGACTCGACCACCTCGGCGATCGCGCCCACCGGTGCGGAACAACCCGCCTCCAGTTCGGCAAGCAGGGCTCGTTCAGCGGTGATTGCTGCGCGGGTGTCGGCGTCGTTCAACTCCGCCAGCTGCGCGGCAAGCTCGGTGTCGCCTGCGCGGCACTCCACCGCGAGCGCACCCTGAGCCGGCGCTGGCAACATCTGCACCGGCTCGAGAGCCTCGGTGACATCGGCCAGTCGCCCGATGCGGGCCAGTCCCGCCCGTGCGACCACGATGCCGTCGAGATCACCGTTGCTAACCCTGTTCAACCTGGTATCTAGGTTGCCTCTTAGGGGGCGGATTTCCAAACCGAGACCCAATGCTCTAAGCTGCGCGATCCGCCGCGGGCTCGATGTGCCGATGGCCGAGCCGGCCGGCAACTCCCCGAGCACCAACCCGTCGCGGGCGCACAGCGCGTCGCGAGGGTCCTCGCGCGGGGGTGTTGCAGCGATCGTGAACCGCGGGTCGACGGCCGTGGGCAAATCTTTACAGGAGTGCACGGCCAGATCGACCAGGCCGTCGTGGATGGCCTCGCGCAGCGCCGCGGTGAACACCCCCACCCCGATGTCGGCGATCGGGCCCATGTTGCGGTCGCCTTCGGTGGAGATGATGACCAGCTCGGCGTCGTGCCCGCGGGCGGTCAGGGCGTCCAGCACGGTACCCGCCTGGGTGGTGGCCAACAGGCTGCCGCGGGTGCCGATCCGAAGTTTGGGGCGACGTTTCGTCAAGCGTTACTCGGTTTTGTCGAAGTCGGTTGTGCGCAAGGGCAATTCACCAGCGGCGACGGCGTCGACGGCCTGCTGGTCGAGCTCGAAGAGCTCGCGCAGCGCCTCGGCGTAGCTGTCGCCGCCCGGTGCACTGGCGAGTTGTTTGACCCGCACGGTCGGCGCGTGCAGCAGCTTGTCGACCACCCGCCGCACGGTCTTGGCGACCTCGGCGCGGTGCGCGGCGTTCAGTTCGGGCAGCCGGTTGTCGAGGCGCAGCAACTCGGCTTCGACGACGTCGGCGGCCCGCTGTCGCAGCGCGGTGACGGTCGGGGTGACCTCGGACATACGCTGCCCGGCCAGGTAGTTGGCAACCTCGGCGGCGACGATCGTGCGGGCGGCTTCGGCGTCGGAGGCCGCGGCGCGCGCCGACGGCTCGCGCTGGATGCGCTCCATGTCGACGACGTAGACGCCGGGCAGACCGGAGATCGACGGGTCGACGTCGCGCGGCATGCCGAGGTCGCAGATCACCAGCTGGTCGGGGTGCCTGCGGCCGGCCAGCCCGCGGTGCGCGTCGGCCAACGAGACCACCGGCCGCACCGCGCCGGTGCACGAAATCACGACGTGGGCGTTGCCGAGCACGCCGGCCATGTGGTCGAGCGGATAGGCCTCGGCGACGACGCCCTGGTCGCGGACATGCTGGGCCAGTAGCCGGGCCCGCTCCAGCGACCGGTTCACCACGTGCACGCTGTCGATGCCGGCGCGGATCAGGTGTTTAGCCGTGAGCGAACCCATCGAGCCGGCGCCGACCACGACCGCGGTGCGTCCGGCCAACGAGCCGAGCTTGCTTTCGGCGATGCCCAGCGCCACCGACACCACCGACGTCCCGGCGGCGTCGATGCCGGTCTCGGAGTGCACCCGCTTACCGACCGAAAGCGCGCGTTGCGACAGCTCGTGCAGGGTGCGGCCGACGCTGTGGTTGGCCTCCGCGGCGGCGTACGCGCGGCGGACCTGCCCGAGCACCTGCTGTTCGCCGATCACGGCCGAATCCAGGCCGCTGGCCACCGCGAACAGATGCTCGACGGCGGCTTCGGCGTAGCGCACGTAGGCGTATTTGGTCAGGTCGCCCAGCGACATGCCGGAATGCTCGGAGAGCACCTGTCCGATGGCCGACAGGCCGCCGTGGAACGCGTCGACGACGGCGTAGACCTCGACCCGGTTGCAGGTGGACAGCACCATGGCTTCGGTCACCAACTCGGACTGCAGCACCTGGTCGACGATCTTTGCCTGGTCGGCCTCGTCGGTGCTCAGTTGCTCGAGGACCGACACCGGCGCACTGCGGTGCGAAACACCGAAAAGCAATACGCTCACGGCCGCATCACCATGTCATCCAAGGTAGTCGGTGAACACTTAGGTAACCAAATTTCGCGACTTCTGCTGGGAAACTGTGTTCACCTGGCTAGGTCGGTGCGCAGCCGGGGTTCGTCGACCTCCCAGTAGCTGTGCTCGCTGCCGTCGAGCAGCACCACGGGAAGCCGGTCGCCGAACTCCGCCCGCAACGCGGCATCCCCGGCGGCCGCGGCGGCGTCGACGTCGGTGATCGTCAGCGTGAAGCCCAGCTCGTCGGCCAGCCGGCGCAGCTGGGCGGCCGCCCCGTCGCAGATCACACAGCCGTCCCGTGTCAGCAGCTCCACCCGCCGGTCCATATCGCAAGTATCGCCGCCAGGTGACTTAGGGTTGAAACCGTGTCCGAGTCCGGTCGCATCGATACGGAACAGCTGGCGGGTCCGTCGACGCCCGAAGCGCAGCAAGCTGCCGGTGAAGCCAGCGCCAAAGCGGCCGTCACGGAGCTGGCCGGCGAGGAGTACGGCGCTCCGCCGCCACCGCCGCCCGACCTGACCGCCGCGGCGTTCTTCGACGTGGACAACACGTTGGTGCACGGGTCGTCGATGGTGCACTTCGCCCGCGGGCTGGCCGCACGCAAGTACTTCACCTACGGCGATATCGCGAAGTTCATCTACGCGCAGGCCAAGTTTCAGCTCATCGGCCGGGAGAACAGCGATGACGTCGCCGCGGGCAAACGCAAAGCGCTGGCGTTCATCGAGGGCCGGCCCACCGCCGAACTGGAGGCGCTCGGCGAGGAGATCTACGACGAGATCATCGCCGACAAGATCTGGCCGGGCACCCGCGCGCTGGCGCAAATGCACCTCGACGCCGGCCAGCAGGTGTGGCTGGTCACCGCGACGCCGTATGAGCTGGCCGCCACGATCGCGCGGCGGCTGGGGCTGACCGGGGCGCTGGGCACCGTCGCCGAATCGGTCGACGGGGTGTTCACCGGCAGGCTGGTCGGCGACATCCTGCACGGCACCGGCAAGGCGCACGCGGTGCGGTCGCTGGCCATCCGCGAGGGGCTCAACCTGAGGCGCTGTACGGCCTACTCGGACAGCTTCAACGACGTGCCGATGCTGTCGCTGGTCGGCACGGCCGTGGCCATCAACCCCGACGCCGATCTTCGCGAGCTGGCCCGCGAACGGGGTTGGGAGATCCGTGATTTCCGCACCGCCCGCAAGGCCGCGCGCATCGGTGTGCCGTCAGCGCTGGCACTCGGCGCGGCCGGCGGTGCGCTGGCCGCCATCGCGTCGCGGCGCCAAGAGCGCTGATAGGCTCGCGCGTCATGGCCATCGCCGAGAACATCATCGGGACTCACTACCGCTACCCCGATTACTTCGAGGTGGACCGGGAGAAGATCCGTGAGTTCGCCAAGGCGGTCAAAGACGAACATCCGGCGCACTATTCGGAGGACGCCGCCGAGGAGTGCGGCTACGACGCGTTGATCGCCTCGCTGACTTTCCTGGCGGTCGCCGGCCGGCGGGTGCAGCTGGAGATCTTCAACCAGTTCGACATTCCGATCAACATGGAGCGGATGCTGCACCGCGACCAGAAGCTGACCTTTCACCGGCCCATCGTCGCCGGCGACAAGCTGTACTTCGACTCGTACCTCGATTCGGTGACCGAGTCGCACGGCGCGGTGGTGACCGAGGTCCGCGGCGAGGTGACCGACGCCGAGGGCAAGCCGGTGATCACCAGCGTCATCACCGTGATGGGCGAGGCCGCCTCGGACACCGAGGCCGACGAAGTCAGCGCGAAGATCGCCGCGGCCCGCGACGAGGCCATCAAGAACATGATCGCCAACCAAAAAAGCTGATCCGCGAGCGGGCGCTAACTGCCCGTCGGCCTAACCGAAGAACATGTTGCGGCGGTTGGCCAGCAGCTGATACAGCGTCTGCTGGATGGTTTCGCGCACGTGGTCGGTCAGCTCGAAGGTGACCATCGGATCGTCGGGGGCCGACTCGTCGTAGTCGGCGGTCTCGATCGGCTCGCCGAACTGGATGTGCCACTTCGACGGCAGCGGCACCATCCCCGCCGGCCCGGCCAACGGGAAGAACGGGGTGATCGGGAAGTACGGCAGCCCGAGCAGGCGGGCCAGCAGCTTGACGTCGGCGATCATCGGATAGATCTCCTCGGAGCCGACGATCGAGCACGGCACGATGGGCGCCTTGGCGCGAAGTGCCGACGAGACGAACCCGCCGCGGCCGAACCGCTGCAGTTTGTAGCGGTCCTTGAAGTGCTTGCCCAGGCCTTTGTAGCCCTCCGGGAACACGGCGGTGAGCTCGCCGGCGGCCAGCAGCCGGTGGGCGTCGGCGGTGCAGGCCATCGTGTGGCCGGCCTTGCGCGCGGCGTGGCCCAGCACCGGCAGGTCGAACACCATGTCGGCGGCCAGCAGGCGCAGATCGCGGTTGGTCGGATGGTGATCGTGCACCGCCACCGACGCCATCAGCCCGTCGAACGGCAGCACGCCCGCGTGGTTGGCGACCACCAGCGCCGGCCCGGAGATCGGCAGGTTTTCGATCCCGCTGACCTCAACCCGGAACCAGGACTTGAAGAACACCCGCATCAGCGGCAGAAACAGCGCGTCGTTGAGATGGGAGTCGAAGCCGAACTCGTCGACGTTGTAGTCACCGGTCATCCGCTTGCGGATGAATTCAGCGACGTCGGCGATGCGCTTGGCGAGTTCGTTGGGGGCCTGCTCGCTGCCGGGCGCCTCCCCGCGATGCTCGTTGATCTCGTGGATGACGGCCGCGATCTGCTCGGCCGATGCATTGCCGGGCGGATCGGAGAGCACCGAGGGATGTCGACGACGAGCGCCTTCAGCCCGCGCAGCAGTTCGCCGCTGCGCCGCTGCACGACTCGGATTCTTGTGCAGCGGAATGACTTTCGCCTTCGGCTCGCCCGCCACGCTCGTTACCTTCTCCCACCGGATGTAAAGTTTTGCGACTACCTTCCCCACCGTTGCGCCGCTGCCACGGCTTTACTCTCCATTGAGCGTACCCAGCCGGGGTCGACGATCGGGGTCAAGCCTCGACCCCGGACGTAATCGTCAAAGGCCTCCGCGGTCGTCCATTTTGGGCTGAAGCCGAGGTCAGTTCGCATCCGCGAGGTGTCCATGACCCTGCCGTAGCTCAGATAGTTCAATTGCTCGCGATCTAGCTCAGTGTAGCGAGTTGCGCGCCACACCGAATCCACCGCGGCCAGCGCCAGCCGGGGCAGCGGCAGCGGTATCCGGCCGGCCCGCCGGATCGCCTGGCTCATCATGACGATCCCGGGGGCGCCGATGTTGAATGTGCCCGGCTTACCGGCCATCGTGGCCCGCTCCAGCGCGCCGAGCGCGTCCTGCTCGTGCAGCAGCTGCAGCCGCGCGTCGTGCCCGGCCACCGTCGGCACCACGGGCCCGGCGAGGTAGCGCGACAGCGCGGTGTCCATCGCGGGCCCGATCATGTTGGCCAGCCGCAGGATCGTGACCGTGATGTCGGTTCTGCGCCGGCCCAGACCCCGCACGTAGCCCTCGATGTCGATGCTGTCGCGGGCGAACCCGTCACGCGGTGGTCGGCGGGCGCTGGTGTCCTCGGTGAACATCACCGGGTCGTGCGCGCTGGCGCCGTAGACCTCCGACGTCGACTTGAGGATCACCCGGCGCAGCGACGGTGCCTTCTGGCAGGCGGCGAACAGCTGGATCGCGCCCATCACGTTGAGTTCCTTGAGCGTGGCCCGGCCCGAGCGCGGGGCGTAGGACGCCGCGGCCGCGTGCACCACGGTGTCGACGTCGCCGTTGCGTATCACCTTGGCGATGAACGGGTTACGGATGTCGGCGCGCACGAACTCCGCGCGGCCCATCCGGCGCAGCAGGTCCTTGCTCGGCGCGACCGCGTCGACGGCAATGACGTGGTTGATCAGCGGGTTCTGCGCCAGCCTGGCGGTCAGGTACCCGCCGAGGAACCGGCACGCCCCGGTGACCAGTACGACCTTCGGATAGTGCGCGCTGTCGCGTGCATCAGACCCGTCGACGTGCCCAGCGGAACGACCCTCGGAATCCATATCGGGTCAGCCTAGCGAGGCCGGGCGAAAGTTACTTGCCGAGCTTTCTGCGCTGCACCCGGGTGCGACGAAGCAGCTTACGGTGCTTCTTCTTCGACATCCGCTTGCGCCGCTTCTTGATGACTGAACCCATGAACTCCGCTACCTAGAGGTGTTTTACCTTGACCCCGTTACCTTACCGGGACTACCTCGGTGAACGGAAAACGGCTCCGTCAGCAGACCGGCTCACGGCCGGTCGGGCAGCCCGCGTCGCCGCGTGCGCGACGCGGGCCCGTCCTGGCGAGCTAACCGGCGTCGAAGTACGAGCTCTCCAGCATGTCGTGGACAGCCTTGGCGTGCACCCGGAACGAGCGGCCGACCCGCACGGCGGGCAGCTCTCCGTTGTGCACCAGCCGGTACACCGTCATCTTGCTGACCCTCATCAGGCTGGCCACTTCGGCGACGGTGAGAAATTGAGCTCGTGGCGGTTGGCTGTCGGCGGAGCCGGTTTCGCGTGCCGACTTGCCACTAGCCGAATCCCGCGCCGATGGCCCGTTCATAGACGTCATCGCAACCCAATCCAGTTCTGCACAGGCCGTTCCAGCGGCTTCCCCACCGCTGGCACACCGACCTGTGCTTACAACCAGGAGAATAGCGTGGCTTGTGGGGTTACTGCGACGGGTGTGGGTTAATCGACCAGAATTAATTGAATTACTGAGATGTAATTCCTAGCTGCTCAGAGCGGGTTTTTGCGGCTTCCACGGCGTTGGCCACCGCCGCCCGCAAACCTCCCTTTTCGAGTTCCCGCAGACCAGCGGCGGTGGTGCCGCCGGGCGAGGTAACGGTCGCGCGCAGCTGCGCGGCCGAGGTATCGGTGGCCGGACCGCCTGCGGCCGCGGACTGGTCGAGCCGATCCAGCAACATCGCGGCCGACCCGGCCATGGTCTGCACGACCAGCTCGGTGGCCACCGCACGCGGCAACCCCGCGTCAACGCCGGCGTCCACCATCGCCTCGACCATCAGGAAGAAATACGCCGGCCCCGAGCCCGACAACGCGGTGACCGCGTCCAGTTGCGACTCCGGCACGGTCAGCACACCACCGACCGCGTCGAAGATCGACGCCACCTCCTTGAGTTGGGCTGCGGTCGCGAACCGGCCTGGCGCCAGCGCGCTCACCCCGCCGCCGACGACCACCGGCGCGTTGGGCATCACCCGGATCACCGGCGCACCGGCGGGCAGCTTGTTCTCGAAGAACGCCGTGGTCACCCCGGCCGCCACCGTGACGAAAACCTGTTCGGCCGTGTCGCTGTCGGCCTGCGCCGCGGCCTCGCCGATCTCGGCGACCAGACCTTCGACGTCGAACGGCTTCACCGCGACGATCACGTACTCGGCGGTGTCCACAGCGTCGGCGACCGACGTCACCAGCACCGAGTGCTTGTCGGCCAGGTACTTCGCGCGGTCAGGGTCCTTTTCGGCCACCACCAGATCCTTGACCTGTCGTCCGGCGCGCAGCAGCCCGGACAGCAGCGCCTCACCCATGCCTCCGCCGCCGACGATCGCGATTCTCGCCATGCCGCAAAGCATGGCAGATGCGGGTCGGGCTATTCGCCCGGCACCAGCGCGAGTTGCCGGGTCTGCACCACGATGTGGCCCTCGCTGTCGACGACGATGTGGTCTTCGTCGAACCAGTCCTGGCCGATCTGCACCGTCGTGCACATCACGCGCAGCCAGCCGTCGGCAGGAAGGGTGCGCAGGTAGGCCGTCAACTGCACCGTCGGCGCCCACCCGAACCGGTTGACGCCGAACGTGACCGGGGCGGACACGTCGCCGCACAGCAGCGCGAACAGCACATCCGGCGCGGTGCCCTTGGGCCGCACCCAGTACTCGATGATCGGCGGTCCGCCGTCGGTGCGGGGCTCAAAGCTGGTCAGCGAGGGCCGGATGTCACAGCCGCGGGCCAGGTGCACGATGTCGGCCATCGGATGGCCGGGGCCGATCGGTTCCAGGCCCGGCGGCGGTTCGGGCTGCATCAACGGGATGACCGGGTTGACCGACAGCAGGGGCGGGACGTGGTGTTCGGGGACACCGAGCGTCACCGCCGCACGCACGGCGGTCCGGTCGCCCTGGTTGAGTTCCACGTCGATCAGGCTGATCCGGCGACCGCGTTTGCGCACGGTGGTGACCAGCCGCAACGGCCCGGGGTCGGGCGCCCACAAGAAGTTGCCCGAGATCGCGATCGGCTCGACGCCCGGCCCGAACTCGGTGCGCGCCGCGTTGGCGCACAACGCCAGCATCGCGCCGCCGTGCACCTTGGGCCCGATCGTCCAGTGCTCGTTGAGCTCACCGTCATAGACACCGTCACCGACCGCGGTGAGCGCCATCGCGTCGGTGAACAGGGTGGAGCCAGCCATATGCGGTTTTCCTCCGTCAGCGGGAATGTCAGCGCAGCAGGTGCGCGCGGGCGAACTGCAGCGACTCCGTCAGCAGCGCTTCACGCTCGGCGGCGGTGCGCGCGCCCGACGTGGTCACCTCAAGGATCACATGCCCGGTGAAGTCGCTGGCCGCCAGCATCTCGCAGATCTCGACGGTGGGCTGGGTGCCGTGGCCGGGCACCAGATGCTCGTCGGTGGAGGCGCCGCTGCCGTCACACAGGTGCAGGTGCACCAACCCGTCACCCATCCGGCGGGCCATGTCGACGGCGTCGGTGCCCGCGGTGGCCGTGTGGGACAGATCCAGCGTGTAGTGGGCGTGGTTACCGTCCAGCGGGTCGTAGGACGGCGCGAACGCCGAGATGCCGGGTCCGGGCCTACCGCCGCGTTTGCGCATCCGCTCGATCGACGTCTGGCCGGCGCCGAAGAACCGGTCGGCGCGGAACGGGAACATGTTCTCGACCGCGACCAGCACGTCGCTGGACGCCTCGAGTTCGGCGACCTGCTCGGCGAAGCCCTCGGCGTAGCGGCGCTGCCAGCGAAACGGCGGGTGCACGACGACGGTCTGGGCGCCCAGATCCTCGGCGGCGCGCACGCTGCGCTCCAGTTTGGGGATTGGGTTGGCGCCCCACACCCGCTGCGAGATCAGCAGGCACGGCGCGTGCACCGACAACACCGGCACCCCGTAGCGCTGCGACAACCGCTCGATGGCTGCAACATCTTGGCTGACCGTTTCGGCCCACACCATCAGCTCGACACCGTCGTAGCCGAGCCGTGCGGCGTACTCGAACGCGGCCTCGGTCCTCAGCGGATAGACCGAGGCCGTCGACAGACCGACCTTGATGGCAGGGCGCACAGGTTATCGGCCGGCGCCTAACCCGACTGCAACAGTGCCAGCGGGCCGAGCGTGACCAGGGCGCCGACGGCCACCGCGATGAGCGTGCTGCCGATGTCCTCGGTCTTGCGCACCACCCGCACACCCACGACGAGGCCGAGGATCACCAGCACCGACAGCATCAGCGCGAC
Source organism: Mycolicibacterium sp. XJ662 (assembly GCF_053484035.1). Lineage (NCBI taxonomy): Bacteria > Bacillati > Actinomycetota > Actinomycetes > Mycobacteriales > Mycobacteriaceae > Mycobacterium > Mycolicibacterium sp. XJ662. The sequence goes on from NZ_JBEFTL010000001.1 coordinate 92,625, forward strand.
GATGTTGTTCCACTTCCACAGCTGGTCGAAGGCGATGAACAGACCCGCGCCGAACGCGACCGCGATGACGCACTGCCCGACCACCCAGGCCGCGCGCAGGATCGACGACATCCGGCTGCCCGCGGGGGCCGGCTGGGCCTCGTCGGCCTCGTCGGCCTCGTCTTCCTCGTGGTCGTCGAGGTCGATGTCTTCGGGGCCGGGGCGCGTACCGCGCCGGGCGATATCGTCGGCGACCGTCTGGCCGCCGAACAGCGGTCCGGCCGTGGCGCGCAGGTACGACGGCAGCTCGTCGTCATCGTCCTCGTCGACGTCGGTTTCGGCGTGTTCGGTCGGTGCGTCGGCGTCGTCCTGATCGGTCTCGGTGTCGGCCCAGCCGACGACCGGGTCGGGGCTCATCTGCTCGGCGCCCACCTCGTCGGTCGGCTGGCTCGACGCGGGACGCCGCGGCGGCGCGAAGAAGTCCAGGTCGTCGTCTTGTTCGCGGTGTTCGACGTAGGCGGCGTAGTCGGCGACCGCGTCGGCGTAATCGTCGTCGACGTCCTCGTCGGTGGCGGTGTCCTCGGCGATAGCCTCTTCGGCGTCGGCTTCGGCTTCGGCTTCGGCTTCGACGTCGGCTTCGGCGACGTCGGTGTCCTCGGCGGTTTCCGTCTCGACCGCTTCGTCGACGGCGCCGTCCTGGTCGGGGCGGATGATCGGGATCTCACCGGTCAACTCGGCGACCGTGATCGAACCGGTGTCGCCGCGGCGGCGCCTGCGCCGGCCACCCAGGGGTGGGGCACCGATGGTGCCGTTGCGCGCGAGCAACTCCGCAACCGAGATCGGTCGCGTGTTGCTGCTGCTGTCGTCTGGTCCTGTCATCGTCTGTCGCCTCTGGGCCTCGTCACCTATCGTCCAACATGGTGTCCGGACGTTTCCAGTGTGGTCGGACTGTCGCTCCCGTTGGCTTCGCTGTCGAGTTTCCGCAGAATAAGCCCTTCTCGCAACGCCCACGGGCAGATGTCCACGGTCTCCACAGCAAGCGCGTTCATGCTTGCCTCGGCCACTAGCGCCCCGGCCACGATCTGCGGCGCCCGGTCGCTGCTCACCCCTTCCAACTCCGCTCGGTCAGCAGCGGTCATCCTAGAGATGAAAGCTATGAGCTGCCTAAGGCCGGTCGCGGTGAGGGTTCTTTTCACCCTCGGCCCTGCTCCCGAGGGTGCCGCTCCGGTCAGCCGGGCCAGCGAGCGAAACGTCTTGGAGGTGGCCACGGCCAGGTCGGGGGCCCCGGCCTTGAGCACTTCGGCGCCGGCGTCGGCGAGCTCGGTGGCCAGCCAGTCGCGCAGCATCGCGACCCGGCGCCGGCCCGGCGGATCGTCAGGCAACCACTCGCGGGTCAGCCGCCCCGCGCCCAGCGGCAGCGACAGCGCCACGTCGGGTTCCTCGTCGACGCCGTTGCACAGCTCCAGCGACCCGCCGCCGATGTCGATGTTGACGATGCGTCCGGCGCTCCAGCCGTACCAGCGGCGCACGGCCAGAAACGTCAGCCGCGCCTCCTCGACACCGCCCAGCACCTTGAGCTCCACCCCGGTTTCGGCGTGCACCCGCGCGAGCACCGCTTCGGAGTTGGTGGCGTCGCGCACCGCGGAGGTGGCGAACGCCATCAGCTCCGCGCAGCCGGAGCTGGTCGCGATCCTGGCGAACTCGTCGACGGTGCGGACCAGCTTGTCGGCGCACCTGCGGGTCAGGTTGCCGGAGCCGTCCATCGCCTCGGCGAGCCGCAACGATGCCTTGGTCGAGCTCATCGGCGTCGGATGGCCACCACGGCGGGCGTCCACCACCAGAAGGTGAACGGTATTGCTGCCCACGTCGAGCACGCCTAATCGCACCCACCCAACTTAATCGGTCTACCGTTGGATACGTGACTGGCGCGCACCCCGGAGAGGTCGAACTTGATTTCGCCCGTGAGTGGGTCGAGTTCTACGACCCCGACAACGTTGAGCATCTGATCGCCGCCGATATGACGTGGCTGTTGTCGCGGTGGACGTGTGTGTTCGGCACGCCCGCGTGCAAGGGCACGGTGGAAGGCCGGCCCGACGACGGGTGTTGTTCGCACGGTGCGTTTTTGTCCGACGACGACGACCGCGCCCGCCTCGACGACGCCGTCAAACAGCTCACCGACGAGGACTGGCAGTACCGGGACAAGGGGTTGGGCAAGAAGGGTTACCTCGAGGACGACGAGTACGACGGCGAACCCAATCTGCGCACCCGAAAGTACAAGGGCGCCTGCATCTTCCTGAACCGGCCGGGTTTCCCGGGCGGCATCGGCTGTGCACTGCACAGCAAGGCGCTGAAGCTGGGTGTGGAGCCGTTGACGATGAAGCCCGACGTGTGCTGGCAGCTGCCGATCCGGCGGGTGCAGGAGTGGGTGGAGCTGCCGGACGGCAAGGAGATCCTCAAGACCTGGATCACCGAATACGACCGCCGCGGCTGGGGTGAGGGCGGCGCCGACCTGCACTGGTACTGCACCGGTGACCCGAACGCGCACGTCGGCGCCCGACCGGTGTGGGAGTCCTACGCACCCGAGCTGACCGAACTGCTCGGTGAGAAGGCCTACGCCGAGCTGGCCGCGATGTGCAAGCGGCGCAGCGCATTAGGACTCATCGCGGTCCATCCTGCGACCCGCGCTGCCGAGTAACGTCTAGCCCTCGAGCTTGTAGCCGAGGCCGCGTACCGTGACCAGATGAACGGGGTTGGCGGGGTCGGCCTCGATCTTGGAGCGCAGTCGTTTCACATGCACGTCAAGGGTTTTGGTGTCGCCGACATAGTCCGCGCCCCACACCCGGTCGATGAGCTGGCCGCGGGTGAGCACCCGGCCGCTATTGCGCAGCAGATACTCCAGGAGGTCAAATTCCTTGAGCGGCAACATGACCGTCTCGCCGTTGACGGTGACCACGTGCCGTTCCACGTCCATCCGCACCGGACCGGCTTCCAGCACCCTTTCACCGACACCGGGATCGTCGGCCTCGGCGCCGCGGCGCAGCACCGCCCGGATGCGGGCGATCAACTCACGCGCCGAATACGGTTTGGTGACGTAGTCGTCGGCGCCGATCTCGAGGCCGACAACCTTGTCGATCTCGCTGTCGCGGGCCGTCACCATGATGACGGGAACACTTGAGCGCAAACGTAGTTGCCGGCACACGTCGGTTCCACTCATCCCCGGCAGCATCAGGTCGAGCAGGACGATGTCGGCACCGGCCCGCTCGAACTCGGCCAGCGCCGAGGGTCCGTCGGTCACCACGGTGGCTTCAAAGCCCTCCTTGCGGAGCAGAAAGGCCAGGGGATCAGCCAAGGACTCCTCGTCCTCCACGATCAACACGCTGGTCATATCGTCTCGTTGGTCCTCTCGTCTTCGTGATCGGGATAGGCCGGAATCGACAGCGTGAACGTCGATCCCGTGCCTGGTTGGCTCCACAGCCGGATGGATCCGTTGTGGTTGGCGGCGACATGTTTGACGATGGCAAGCCCGAGCCCGGTGCCGCCGGTAGCCCTCGAACGTGCCTTGTCGACCCGGAAGAAGCGTTCGAAGACCCGCTCCTGGTCGTCGCGGTCGATGCCGATACCGCGGTCGGTGACCGCGATCTCGATGTTGTCCCCACGCAGGCGCCGGCTAATCGACACCGATGATCCGTTGGGCGAGTAGGCGATTGCGTTGGCAACCAGGTTGGCGAGCGCGGTGACCAGCAGCGGCTGATCGCCGAGCACCCGGTACCCGGTCGGGGCGTCGGTGGTGATCGCGATGTCGGCGTTGTCGGCAACCACCTTGTAACGCGAAAGTGCCTCCGACACCACGGTGTCCACGTCGACGGCTTCCAGATCCGGCAGCCGTTCAGCGCCCTGCAGCCGCGACAGTTCGATCAGCTCGCCGACCATGTTGCCCAGCCGGTTCGACTCGGTGAGCATCTTCTCGGCGAAATGGCGTGCGGTTTCAGGGTCGTCGGCCGATGCCAACAGCGCCTCGGCGAGCACGCTCATCGCGCCGACGGGTGTCTTGAGTTCGTGGCTGACGTTGGCAACGAAATCCCGGCGGGTGGCCTCCATCCGGGCGTGCTCGGACTGGTCGTCGACGTACACCACGGCGAACCGGCGGTCCTCCTCGGTCAGCAGTCGCACATGGCCGCGGATGGACTGCGCCGTCCGTCCCGGCGCGCTGCGTCGACGCGGCGACAGGTCGACCTCGACATCTTCCCCCGTGGTCAGCGTGCGCTGCGCGGCCAGCCACGTTCGGTCGTCGAGCAGCCGGTCGGTGACCAGGCCCAGCTGGCGTGCCCGGTCGTTGGTGTAGACGACGTCACGGAAGGTGTCGACCACGACGATGCCCACCGGAGACTGCGAGATCACGTGTTCGAGCATCTGCGAGACGGTGATGCCGGCTTGCTGGGCGGCCCTGCGGCGTCGACGCTCCACCAGGCGGGGAGCAAAGCCCGCCCCGAGCCCGACACCGATCACCAGCGCGAGCAACGCCACCGCGCCAAGCAGTAGCGCCGATACGACACTCACGCGAGAAGCGTACGCATTCGGTGAGCGTCATCCCAGCAGCGTGCGCCGTAACCGGGATAAGTCACACAGCAAATCTCAGGTATTCGACTGCTGTTCACCCGGTGTTCGCCCGAATCGGCCGCTCGGCAGACTATTTGGCGCCTTGGGCGGCGACGGCGGCCGCACCGGCCGCGGCGGCTTCGGGATCGAGGTACTGCCCGCCGATGACGGTCGGCTTGAGGTCGGAGTCCAGGTCGTAGCGCAGCGGGATCCCGGTGGGGATGTTGAGGCCGACGATCTCCTCGTCGGACATCCCGTCGAGGTGCTTGACCAGCGCGCGCAGCGAGTTGCCGTGCGCGGCGATCAGCACGGTCTTACCTGCGCGCAGATCGGGTTCGATCACCTCGGTGTAGTACGGCACGAAGCGTTCCACGACGTCTTTGAGGCATTCGGTGCGCGGCGGGCCGCCGGGGATGTCGGCGTAGCGCGGGTCGCCGTCTTCGCTGTAGGTGCTGCCCGGTTCGATCGGCGGCGGCGGGGTGTCATAGCCGCGCCGCCACGTCATGAACTGCTCTTCGCCGTACTTGTCCTTGGTCTCGGCCTTGTCCAGGCCCTGCAGCGCGCCGTAGTGGCGTTCGTTGAGTCGCCAGTCGCGGTGCACCGGGATCCAGTGCCGGTCGGCCGTGTCCAGCGCGATGTTCGCGGTGCTGATCGCGCGGCGCAGCAGCGAGGTGTAGAGCACGTCGGGCTGGCGGTCCAGCTCCTTCATCAGCTCGCCGGCGCGCACGGCTTCGGCGCGCCCCTTGTCGGTCAGGTCGACGTCGACCCACCCGGTGAACAGGTTTTTGGCGTTCCAGTCACTTTCGCCGTGGCGCAGCAGGATGAGCGTGGAGTTTCCCATGGCGAAGAGACTAGTCGTCGTCGATGAGGTGCTCGAAGGCCCGCAGGTTCTTCAGCGACTCACCGCGCGACACCCGCCACTCCCATTCCTTCTGGATCGACGAGCGAAAACCCAACTCCAGCAACGTGTTGAAGTCGGAGTCGACGGCTTCGAGCACCTGGCCCAGAACCCGGTCGATCTCGTCGTGGGTCACCGAGTGCAGCGCCATGCGGCCGACCAGATAGATGTCGCCGACGTTGTCGAGGGTGTAGGCCACGCCGTAGAGCCGGCGGTTGCGCTTGAGCAGAAACCGGTAGACGCCCTCGTGGTTCTCGTCGGGCTTGCGACACACGAACGCCTCGACGCGCACCGAGTGCTCACCGATGGACAGGATCGTGTTGGTCACCAGGCGACGCTCACCGGGCAGCTCGACGATGATCCCGGGCAGCCCGCCGTGGGCGCCCTCATGACGGGTGCAGACCAGCTGGCTCTCCTTGCAGGCGTCCTCGATGATCCGCTCGACGTCTGCGCTGTTCATGCCCGTACCCGTCGTCTCGTGAACATGCGTCCGTTGCGCCGCGCGGCGGCGTCGCGGGGCTGGTGCCGTGCGCGGTAGTCGCTGATCGCACGCCCGTAGCTGGCCAGCAGCGCGTCGACGGTGTGCGACCAGGAGAACGTCGAGGCGTGCGCGACGGCCGCGCTGCTCAACGTGGCCGGGCCCCGCTCCAACAGCGCCCCGAGGGCCGCGGACCAGTCGTCGATGTCGTGGCTGTGCACCAGGGTGCCGCTGACCCCGTCGCGCACGGCCACGGGCAGCCCGCCGACCGCGGCGGCCACCACCGGGGTGCCGCATGCCTGCGCCTCGACGGCGACCAGACCGAACGATTCCGAATGGCTGGGCACCGCGATCAGGTCGGCGGCCCGGTACACGTTGACCAGTTGTTCGCGCGACTGCGGCGGCAGGAACGTCACCCGGTCGCCGATACCCAGATCGTCGGCCAGCCGAATCAGTCCGTCGGGCGCCGCCAGCCCCGTGCCCGACGGCCCACCGGCCACCAGCACCCGCACCCCGGGCAGCTTGGCCGCCGCGCGCAGCACCACGTCGGGCGCCTTGAGCGGTTGGATGCGCCCGACGAAACCCACCGTCGGCGCGTCGAGATCCAGGCCCAGCGCGGCGCGGGCCGCGCGCCGGTCCCCCGGTGTGAACGTGTCCAGGTCGACGCCAGGGTGCACGACGTCGATGCGGGCGGGATCGGCCGAATGCAACGAAACCAGTTGTTGGGCTTCCAGTTCGGTGTTGACGATCAACCGGTCGGCCTCGTCGACCACCTGCTGTTCACCGACCGCGCGCAGCGGCGGTTCGGGTGCGTCACCGTCGGCCAGCGCGGCGTTCTTGACCGCGGCCAGCGTGTGCGCGGTGTGCACCAACGGCACCGCCCACCGGTCGCGGGCCAGCCAGCCGACCTGACCCGACAACCAGTAGTGCGAGTGCACGATGTCGTAATAGCCGGGCTCGTGGGTGGCCTCGGCGCGCAGCACGCCCGCGGTGAACGCGCACAGTTGGGTGGGCAGATCGTATTTGTCGAGGCCCTCAAACGGTCCGGCGACGACGTTGCGCACCAGCACGCCGGGCGCCACCGGCACGACGGGCGCGTCGGCCGAGGAGGTCGCGCGAGTGAAGATCTCCACCTCGACACCGCGCCGCGCCATCTGCAGGGCGGTCTGCAACACGTAGACGTTCATGCCGCCGGCGTCGCCCATACCGGGCTGGGCCAGCGGGGAGGTGTGCACTGACAACACCGCGACGCGTCGCGGAGCCGGTCCGCCGGGCACATCGGTGACTAGACGCACACACTCATGTCTACACCCCGTCGGCGCGGTGCCTCACGAGGCGGGCACGCCGCGGCGGCCGGCGCGCCGCATCGCACCGATCGGGTCGGCATACAGGCCGGCGAGCGACATTACCCCGGCGCCCGCCTCCTGCACCCGGTTGCCGAACCCGCTCACCCGGATCTCGCGTGGCGGCATCACCGAGCGTTGCGTGTACGCCGCCTTAACCAGGCCCATGGCCTCGGGGTACTCGGTGAACGCTTGACCGCCGACCACCAGGTCGTCGGGGTTGAGCATGTCGCGCAGCAGTGCCACCGCCTCGCCGAGCACCCGGGCTCGCTCGGCCAGCAGGCCCTGCGCCTGGGGGTGGGCATCACGCGCGGCGCGCAACAACGCCTGCATGGTGATTGCGGGCCCCTCGGCCGGGAGAACGCGGGCGCGACGAGCCGCGGCGAGCACCGCCTCGTCGCTGACGGTGGATTCCAATTGTCCGCTGCCGCCGAGCAATTCGGATTGGGCGGGCAGCGCGGCGATGGTGCCGGGACCGCTGGTCGGCGAATGCACCCGGCCGCCGATCGACACTGCGTAGCCGACTGTTTCGCGGGCGTAGACGTAGAGGCTGGTCAGCGCCGGTGACGGCGTGCGCCGCACTCCGAGCAACAGTTCGGCGCCGGCCATGGCGTCGACGTGCGAGGCCACCGACACCGGCAACCCGAGCGCCCCGGCGAGCACCGGCCCGACGGGCGCGTCGACCCAGCCCAGCCGGGGATGATCCAGCGATCCGGCGGCGCTGTCGACGACGCCGCCGGCGGCCACACCCACCCACAGCGGGCGCCGACGGTGCCTAGGCGCACCTCCCGCTCGCGGGGGACGACTCAGGTACCGGTGGGCGCTTTGGGCCACGTGGGCCAGCGCGGCGGTCTGCGGTCCGCGCGGTGTCGGGGTCTCGACGACATCGAGGGTGCGGCCCAGCAGGTCGGTGGCCACGATGCTGGTGGCGCGGGCACCGATGTGGATGCCCAACGTCAGGTACGGCTCGTGGTTGACCTCGACGGGCACGCGGGGTCGGCCGATCGCGCCGGGGACCGCCAAGTCAGGGCGTTCCCGTAGCAAGCCGGCGTCGAGCAGCGCGGTGACCTGGCGGTTCACCGTGGCGATGCTCAGCCGGGTGGTCTGCGCGATGGCGTCACGGGCGATCGGGCCGCGCCGCCGGGCGGCGCTGAACACCGACGCGGCCGCGGCGTCGGGCAACTTGAGTGCCGGGGCAACGATGTGGTGTCTGGCCAGCAGCGTGCGCTTGGGGTGTGGGCGGAGGGTGGCGGCGGTCATGGGGTGTCCTTTGTTGAAGTCGGCGGGTGGGGAGGTGGCCACACCAGGCGACTCGTCAGGACGTACGAAGCGGTTATCCGAGGTCGCTCAGGCGCGGCAGAAGGCGCGGCGACAACAACAGCTTCCGTACATGCGCTGGAATTTAGCACGACAACTAAGGTTGGACAGATGACGTCACCACAGACCGGGAACCGGGTCGCGGTGGTCACCGGTGCCAGCGCCGGCATCGGCGAGGCAACCGCGAGAACTCTTGCTGCGCAGGGATTTCACGTGGTCTGCGTGGCACGCCGGGCGGAGCGTGTCGAGGCGCTGGCCAACGAGATCGGCGGCACCGCGAGCGTGACGGACGTCGCGTCCGAGCAGGATGTGGCGGCGCTGGCCGAGGCCCTGGACCGCGTCGATGTGCTGGTCAACAACGCCGGCGGCGCACGCGGGCTGGAGTCGGTGGCGGAGGCCGACATCGACAACTGGCGGTGGATGTGGGAGGCCAACGTGCTCGGCACGCTGCGGGTCACGCGGGCGCTGCTGCCGAAGCTGATCGACTCCGGCGACGGGCTGATTGTCACGGTCACCTCGATCGCGGCGTTCGAGACCTACGACAACGGGTCGGGGTATACGTCGGCCAAGCACGCGCAGGCCGCGCTGCATCGCACGCTGCGCGGGGAGCTGTTGGGAAAACCGGTGCGGCTCACCGAGATCGCGCCGGGGATGGTGAAGACGGATTTCTCGCTGCGCCGGTTCGAAGGCGACGAGCAGCGCGCCGAGAAGGTGTACGAGGGAGTGACGCCGCTGGTGGCCGAAGACGTCGCCGAGGTGATCGGGTTCGTCGCGTCGCGGCCCTCGCACGTCAACCTGGATTCGATCGTGATCCGCCCGCGCGATCAGGCCAGCGCCACCCGCTTCAACCGCCGCTCTTAGCGGCCGGCGGGTTGCGGCGCACCCGTCGGGCCACCCGAGGGCGTCGCGGGAGCGCTATCGGGAATCGCCTCGGGTGAGGGCTTCTCATCCAGCGCCGACATCGCGACCCACTCGTCCCACGGCACCACCCAGTCCCAAATGTCCCCGTCGGCGTAGGACAACTCCAGGCGGGTGCCCGTGATCTCGACCGGGTCCCCGTAGATCGCGCTGTTGTAGTACTGCTCGGCGTCGCCCGGCGACAGGTTGATGCAGCCGTTGGTGACGTTGCTGCTGCCCTGCGAGCCGAGGCTGCCCGGGTTGGCGTGGATGAACTCGCCGTTGTTGGAGATCCGCACGGCATGGCGCATGTGCACGTTGGAGTAACCGGCAGCCGGGTTGCTCATATAGAAGTCCAAGTGCTTCTCGGTGACGACGTGGATACCGCTGCGGGTGACGTTGCGGTCCAGGTCTCCCTCGCCGTAGCTGCATGCGAAGTCCATGATCACGGCGTCGTTGGCGTCGAGCACCTGGATGCGGTGCGACGGCGCGTGTCCGCGCACCACCTGCCGGCGGCCGATCTCGAAGTGCAGCGTCGCGTCTTGTGCGCCGTAGGCGCCGTCGCCGAACGGCACACCGTAGAGCCGCGAGTCGACGTTGACCTTGGTTCCGGCCGGAAAGTACTCGCGGGAGCGCCAGTGCATCCGCGAGCCGCCGACCTCATCGGGCAACCACGCCCAACTGCCCTCGACGGGCGGGTCGGTGGTCACGGTGACGGCCTCCTCGACGGAGGCCTTATCGCTGATCGACGCGTCGAATTGCAGGATGATGGGCGCCGCCACGCCTACGACCTGACCGTCGGCGAGCTGGAACCGCCCGTTGACCTGTTTCGTCGGGGTCAGTGTGGTGAACGCGCCGACCAGCGGCACGGCCTTACCGTCGCGGCCGACGACCGAACCGCTCCAGGTGTACCGCGAGCCGTAACCGAGCGGCTCGGACACGGTGAACTCGGTGCGGTCCCGGTTGAGCGTGCCCGCGACCACCTTGCCGTCCGCGTTGGTCAGCGCGACCCGCTGGAACCAGCCGTCGGTGACCGCGACGCGCACCGGCGCGACCGGTGAGACGTCGGTGGCCGCGTCGGCCGGTTCGAACGTCACCGTCGGCACGGGAGGTGCGGCCGCCTCCCCCGACGTCGTGCTGGACCCTGCACAGGCCGCCAGCGTGCCGGGCGCGACGACACCGACCACCAGCGCGGTCAGGGCGCGCCGCCGGCTGATCTGCGGCGGCCAGGCGTCGAAAATCGGGCTGGGGCTCACGCGTTCCCAGCGTACCTAGATACGGCAGCCGACCAGGGCAGGCTCAGGTGTGAGTTCGATCCCGAATTTCGTTCTGACATCGTCGCGTACGGTCCGTGCCAGCGCGATCACGTCGGCCGCCGTGGCCGCGCCCCGGTTGGTGATCGCCAGCGCATGTTTGGTGGACAGCCGCGCCGGGGCGTCCTCACCCGGATAGCCCTTGGCGAAGCCGGCGCGTTCGACGAGCCAGCCGGCGGCGAGCTTCACCTGGTCGGCGGCTGGGTAGTTGGGCACAGGGCCGTCGACGCTGGTGCGCAGCCGCTCGAACTCGGCGCGTGACACCACCGGGTTGGTGAAGAACGACCCCACGCTCCAGGTGTCGTGGTCGGCCTCGTCGAGCACCATGCCCTTGCGCGACCGCAACTCCAGCACCGTATCCCGCACCCGCACGGGGTCGACGTGTGCCCCGGCCTCCACGCCCAACGCGGTGGCCAACTCGCCGTAGCGCATCGGGGCGCTGCGGCCGTTGGTGTCCAGCGCGAACTCCACTTCGAGCACGATCGCGTCGTGCGAATGCTTGAGGGCGCTGGTGCGGTAGCCGAACTGCAGCGCCTGGGCAGCGACCCAGCGGTCTTCGCCGGTGCGACGGTCCAGCAGCCGCACGCGGCGCAGGGTGTCGGCGACTTCGGCGCCGTATGCGCCGACGTTCTGTACCGGGGTGGCGCCCGCCGAACCCGGTATGCCGGAAAGACATTCGAGCCCGCCGAGACCATGCGCCAGCGATGTCACGACGACGTCGTCCCACACCGCACCCGCCTCGGCGCGCACCACGTTGTCCTCGACGGTGACCTCGGTGTTGGCGAGCAGGATGACGGTCAGGCCGGCGAGGTCGTCGGCCAGCACGACGTTGGATCCGCCGGCGAGCACGAGCGCATCGTCGTCGGGTCCGAGGGCACGCACGACGTCCACCACCTTCTGGGTGGTGTCGCAGGTGATGAGGCGCTGCGCGACGCCCCCGACCCGCAGCGTGGTCAGCGGGCCCAGCGGCACCGCCTCGGCGACAGACGCGCCCCCTATGACCGATGTGACCACGGGCGGTAACGGTAGCGTGGCCAGCTATGCCGCGTTCATTCGACATGGCCGCCGAATACGAGGGCAGCGTCGAACAAGTGCACCGGGCCTTCCGCGACGAGCAGTATTGGTGGGCTCGGCTGACCGATTCCGGCGCCGACGACTACTCGCTGGAATCGATGGTGGTCACCGAGGACGGCCGCATCGACGTGGTCACCACCCAGACGTTGCGTGCCGACCGGTTGCCCGGCCTGGTCACGCAGTTCCACCGCGGCGATCTGAGCTTCATCCGCGAGGAGACATGGACCCCGGTGCACGACGGACGCGCCAGCGCGACGGTCACCGGCTCGATCGACGGCGCCCCTGCCAGCCTGTCCGGCACCGCCGTGCTGATGTCGGCCACCTCAAGCAACGGTTCGCGGCTCGAGTTCAGCGTGGCCGTCGAGGTCAGGGTGCCACTGGTGGGTGGCAAGATCGAGAACTTCATCGGCTCGCAGCTGACGGAGCTGCTCATCGCCGAACAACGCTTCACCACCATGTGGATCACCGAAAACGCCTAGTCGATAAGTAAACTTAGGTGCCATGTCGCGTCGCATGGAGTACACCATCGCGTTCGACGTGCCCGCGGAGAAGATGTATCAGGACTTCACCAGCCGCGACTACTGGCAAAGCCTGATGGACGCCTATCGTCGGCTGAGCCCGTCGGAGATCACGTCGTTCTCCTCCGATGAGCGGGGCACCGACATCGTGTTCGTACAAGAGGTGCCGCGCTCGGAGTTGCCTGCGATCGCGCGCTCTGTGATTCCGGCCGACATGGTCATCACCCGGACGCAGCATTTCGACCCGTTCGACCACGCGAACAATCGGGCCGCGGGCCACTACGCGGCGTCCATTCCGCGCGGGCCCGGCCGCTTCGGCGGAAAGTATTTTCTCACCGACACCGACGTCGGCAGCCAGTTGCGGTTGGCCAGCATCTGCAAAGTGTCGATCCCGTTGGTCGGCGGTGCGCTGGAGGACCTGATCCTGCACCACATCAAGTATCTGTTCGACGCCGAGGAGGCGTTCGCCGCGGACTGGATCGCCAAGCACCACTAGGGCGCGCCTAGGTCGTGGCGCCGCCGAGCGCGGTCAGACAGAACCGCCACAGTTGTTCTTTGGCGGTGTCGAGCTCACCTTCGGCGTGCGCGGCGAACGCGTAGTAGTGGTAGACCGACCGCACGAGTTCGGTCACAAACCATGAATCCCATTCGGGATCAGGTGGATTGAGCAGTCCGGCCTCGACGGCCGCGGTGACCTCACCGCGTACCAGATCGACAAACGGCTTCTCGGCCTCGGCGAGCTCGGTGGGAAACTGCCGAACCAGCCGCCAGCGCGTGGAGACCACGAACCGCGGCATCGCGGCGTTCGTGCCGTCGCCGAGCCGCTCCAGCGTCGAGGTGAGGTAGTAGCGCAACCGGGCGAGCGGGTCGGGCAGCTCGGCGGCCTCGCGGCTCCAGCGGTCGACGGCTTCGGACATCGCGTCGCCGATCACCGCCAGCAACAGCTCGTCCTTGCTGGCGAAGTAGCGGTAGAACGTCTGCAGCGCGACACCGGCTTCCGCGGCGAGTTCCTGGGTGGTGAAGTCGTCGCCCTTGGCGTCGATCAGCTTCCTGGCCGCATCGAGCATCTGACGCACCTGTTGGGCGATGCGCTGGCGGGACCGCTGTACCGCAGCCGAACGTTCGACCGCGCGCTCCACCCAGGACACCGGGAAATGCTAGCGCTTCGCTTCAGTCGCCCGGCACGTCGATGAGCGGTTCGAGGACAGAACGGTTGCCCACGCCGACCCTATCTGCGGTAGGGGTTGTAGCCGGTCGCCTCGCGGTTGAGTTTGCGTTCGGCGGTGATGCGTGCTTCGTTGTCGGCGGCGCGGGTGCGGCGTCGTCGTGGCATCTTCAGGGCGCGTTGCGCCGAGGGTGGGGGTGCGTTGGCCGGCGGCGGTAGGTCGGCGGTGGTGGTGTCCCAGTGTGGGAAGTAGAGCTTGCTGGTGGGATGGGTGCGGTACGTGTGGCCGCTGGGCGCGGTCCAGATGACGGTGCCGTCGGGGCATTGTTGGTCATTCCAACCACAAAACGTCTTCATCAAATGATGAAAACGACACAGGCACTTGATGTTTGACGGGTGCGTCGGCCCGCCCGGGTACGGGGTGGTGTGGTCGAGATCGCAGTATTCGGCTGGGCGGTCACAGCCGGGGAAGCGACACGTCATATCGCGCAACCGCACAAACCGCTCACAGGCCCGCGACGGCCGATACCGCGGCTCTCCTTCTGTCGCCTCGGGACGATACACGCTCTGTACTTTGGCGCCGTTGGCGACCAACTCCGCCAACAACGCCGGCGGGATCACCCCGCCACCGACGATCACCCCCGCCGACCCCGAGCTCTCGGGATGGTTTGGCGCCCACAGATTGGCCTTCGGTGCCGATTCGGCCTGCGGCGGTGTGGGCTCGGCCTCTGACTCCTCATCGATCGGCGGGGGCACCAACTCCTCATCGACCGGCTCATCGGTCGGGGGCACCCACTCCTCGCCGACCGGCTCCGGTGCCCCCTGGTCGGGGGCAGATGTTTCAGCGCCGGCGGCGGTGCCGGTGTCGCGGGACCGCTCCGCGGTGGTCGTGGCCGGGGGTTGGGCGGTGGGCGCGGTGTCGGTGAGCACGTGGATGACGAACCGGGCCGCACGCGGGTCATCTGTGTTGGCCCACGGGCATTGCGGGCTACCGCACTGGCAGGTGAGCCGATCCGCCCCGGCGGCCAACGCCCCCAACGCCGCGGCGCGCCGCTGCCGGGCACTGCGCGGATCGCCATCACATATCCCCGCGACCATCTGCTCCAGACACGCCATCAACAACTTCGCGTCAGTGGCCGAAAGCCGCCCATACAACGACGCGGTACCGGTGGCGTCATCGGGCTTGCCCACCTGCACATCACACTCGCGCGCCGCGTCGCGATAGCGCCGCCGCGCATCCGGATCATGGGTCTCGACCACCGCGTCGACGGCCAACTCCAACCGCTGCTGACCCAACGCCCCCCACGCGGCCGCGCGCTCGGCGATCTCGGCATCCACCCGCGCCAACGGCTCACCCTCCAACACCAGATGGGTGCGCCAGGTGATCGTCGAAATCACCTGCGCGCTGATCAAACCCTCACTAAACAGCGCCGCAACCTTGGGCAGCCGGTTACGCAACGCCAACCCGATCGCCATCTGTTGCCCGGCCCGATACCGGGTGATCCCCATCGCCGCGGCCACCTCGGCGGCCGCGCAATCCCACCCATCGACCACCCAATGCTCGCGCTGCTCATAAGACTCCCTGCAGCGCGCAGCCAACTCACCAGTCGCGGCCAACCGCCGCGCCGCAACGGCAGCCTCAAAACGCGCACACGCCTGGACCTCAGCGATCAACCCCGCCTCATCGACCGACCGAAACCCCTCGAACATGTGTTCGATTTTCGCAGAGGGGTACGACATTTCTGCGCCATGTCGCAGGACAGCGGTGACAGATCTCAGGTCAATCCAGTAGTCGATACCTAGATCAGGCCGCGTCCTCGGTGCTCGAATCGGCCCCATCGTTCTGACTGGTTGTCGACTCGCTTGGGTCCGCGTCGTTGACGGTTGGGCCGTCGGAGGGCGACGTCGGGTTCTCGGCTCGGCTGGTCGTCGACGAGGTCGGGGTGGCGTCGTCGTCCAACGTGACGTCATCGTCCAACGTGACGTCATCACTCAACGTGACGTCGTCACCCAACGTGACGTCGTCGTCCAACGTGACATCGTCGTCCTCCAGCGCGACGTCGCCATCCAAGGTGACGTCGTCGTCCTCCGATGAAGGCTCGTCCTCCGACGGTGCGGACCACGACTCATCCGCGTCAGTGCTCTCCACCGCGGGCGTACCGATATGCGGCGCGATCCGACGCAGGATCGGAATCAACGGGTTAAGCGGCGCATCCGGCGACGGAAAGAGAAGGTTCTCCTCCGCCCACGCCGTCAGCGGAAACAGCACCGGCTCGATCAGCTGATTGAGCACATGCGGGACACCCAGCGCGTTGACCACACTGTCGAAAGCCGTGGCGATCGGTCCCTCGATCGCGGCGAATGCCTGGAACGGGTTGAAGTTCTCGTTGAACTCCCTGACGAAGTTGCGATACGGCGCACCGATGACGCTCGCGGACTGGGCCTCAGCGAACTCGAGATGCGTTGTCAGCGCGCTATATCCAGGTAACTGACCGCCCACCAACTTAACGGCGTTGTTGGCACCCTCGACGACCGCCCTGGCCAGCTGGATCGTCAGCGTGACCGGATCGATCACCGGGATCAACTGTGCCGGAACGGGTTCCCCGAACGGGATTGAACGGTCGTAACCGGCTTCGACCAGCACCGTGAAGAACGGCTCAAAGACGTCGATCACCTGCTCAGGCACACCAAGCAGACGGAACGGGTCGAACAGCGGCAGGTCCCCCGTGGGAATCCAGTAATAGGTGGTGTCCCCGTACTGCTCAACGACGGTGCCGGGCACGTACTTCGGGCTGCCAGGGTCCAGGCTGACCTCCGGCCCGTACAGCGCATGCACGAACAGCACACCGAATATCGCGTTGACGGTCGACACCAGGTTGATCGGGAACTGCGGGGTATCGGCCAAACCGTCCCACCGGCGCGCGATGTCGATGGTCGTGAACCCGGCGTCGGTGAGCGCCGGACCGTCAAATGTGAAGTCGAAGAACGGGATCGTGACGCCCGCGAACCGCGACGAAATGCCCCCATTGGGACGGTTCCCCACTCCGATACCCACAAAGGTCACGTCGGGCACCGCTTCCCCACGCGCCTTGCGCGCCGCCAGATCGGCCTTCACCCGCATCGACACCACGGTGCTCTGCGAAAAGCCGAACACCACAAACGGTTCGCTCTGGTCAGCCATGGCGTCCACCAGCAGATCGATACCGCCCTCGACGGACTGGTTGATGCCGATGATCTGCGAGCGTTGCCGCACCGCCACCGGCGTATAACCCGCCGCGTCGGGCACGGTGGGCGCGATGAAGTCGTTGATCGCCGACTCCATGTAGCCGCGGCTGGGCATCGGGAACGTGGTGGCGTCCATGATCAGCGCATTGGTCGCCAGCCGCACACTCGCCGGAAGCGTTGTGCTCCAGCCAAGTACGGTGGCACAACCGAGCGCCAACGCCGAGACCAGGATCCGCACCGTCATTGGGTCGCGCGGTCGGCGGTACGCTGCATCGCGTCCATGCACTGCTGCAGCGCGAACGCGGGGTTGAACTCGATGTGTTTGGTCGGCCCCGAGTACTTCAGGATGTGCCCGGCCGGAAAGAAGTACACCTCACCTGCCACCGCTTCTTCGTCGGGCAGGTCGGTGTTGGGATACGTTGCGCTGACGGCGCCTTCGACGACGAAGCCGTAATGCGGGCACATACACAGCCCACCGGGCATTCCTCCGACGCGGTAGAGCTCGGTGCAGTCCAGCGGATGGTCGATCGAGGTGAACCCCACCTCCATGTCGCCCCACTGCACGGAGCGGAAACCGTCGCCGACTGCGGGCCAGCGCCCGCCGCCCGCGCTGGGCAGATCTGTGGGTTTGGCGTGGGGCATATCGGCCTTTCAGTCAGTCCAGCTTTTCCAGCCGGAACGGCATGTCGATCTCCACTTTGTCGTTGAGGCGGCAGGCGCCGCTTTCGCCGGTCGTCTTGTCGAACCCGGCGAACACCCGCGAACCCGGGAGCAAAAACCCGTCGGGCGCCACGGGAAAGAACCGGTAACTCTGGTGACCGGTCACCGTCTGTCCGCTACCGTCGGCGCACCGCTGCCAATCCGGTAGCTCGCGTTTGACGATGTATTCGCCGTTGGTGACGCCGATTTCGGCGCTCCAGCCCGCGTCGCTGCTCACCGTTCCGCTGCAGGTAACGACGTTGGTGCACGTCATGGCGATGGTCCAGACACTTCGGACGGTGGCCTGGTTACGGCGAACTTCGTTGGTGGTGGCCCAGTCTCCGTTGGAGGTCGCCAGGTACGTGCCGTTGAGGGCCCAGTCGTCGGCATGTGCCTGCGGCGCGACGACGACGCCGGCCGCGACAACCGCGGCCAACGCCGTCACCGTCGTCCCGATGCGCATCAGCTCACCGGCGTGAACCGCAGGTGCAGATCGGTCAACCCGCGCAGGATGTACGTCGGCTCATACGTCAACCTGCGGTCACTAGCCGGGCCGTGGAAGCGTTCGTCGATCGCGATGTCGGTCATCCTGGCCAGGATCCGCTCCAGCGACACCCTGCCTTCAACGCGCGCCAGCGGTGCCCCCGGACACGAGTGTGCCCCGCGGGCGAACGCGATCTGTTCGCGGACGTTCTTGCGGTCGAGCCGGAACTCGTGTGGGCGCTCGAACTTGTCCGGGTCGCGGTTGGCCGCCGCGGCGGAGATCATCACGATGGCGCCGGCCGGTATGTCGACCCCGCCCAGGGTGGTCGACCGCACCGCCAACCGGAACTCGGTCTTGACCGGGCTTTCCGTCCGCAGCGTTTCCTCGATGAAGGTCGGTACCACGCTGGGATCCTCGCGCAGGGTGTGCTGCAGTTCAGGGCGCTCACACAGTATCCGCAGCGCCGCGCCCAGTAGTTTGGCCGTGGTCTCCTGACCCGCCCCGAACAGGAAGCTCGCGGTGCGCACCACCTCGGTGACGGTGGGCTGTGAACCGTCCGGATAGGTGGCCGCGGCCAGATCGCTGAGCACGTCGTCGCGCGGTTGCGCGCGACGCTCTTCGATGTAGGCGCTGAACTTCTCGTCGAGGAACTCCAGCGGGTTGATCGCCGCGCCTTCGCCTTCGATGTTGCCCATTAAATGCGGGTTGGCCAGCGCGTCGCGAAACTCCTTGTGATCCTTGCGGGGAACACCCAATAGGTCGGCGATCGCCAACAGCGAGAACGGTTTTGAATACGCGGTGAGGAACTCGCACTCGCCGGCGTCGATGAACTCGTCGAGTTGACTGTCGGCCAGCTCCCACAAAAAATCCTGGTTCGCCTTGAGCCGACTGGGTGTGAGCAGGCGGCTCAGGATCGAACGCGCCCGGGTGTGGTTGGGCGGATCCATCGCAACCATATGCTCATACAGCGGCATCTGCGTGCGGTGCGCATCGATCTGGTCGCGGATGTCATCGCCTTCCGGCGTGAACGGCAGCGGCGGGAACGGTCCGCCCACCGCGACGCAGTTGGACCACTGCTCGGCGTCCTTGAACACCTCGAGCGTCTCTTCGTAACCGGTGACCGCCACCACGCCGTGATGCGGCTCTTTGACGACCGGGCCTTGGCCGCGCAGGTATTCGAAGTACGGGTGCGGATCCGGGACGAAGTCCGGGCTGGTGAAGAAGTCGATGGCACTGAAATCGGATTGGGTCACTAATCAACACCTTTCGCCAATACAGGGGTGCCGCCGAGCGCGGTCAGGCAGAAGTTCCACAGGTTCTCCTTGACGAGTTTGATTTCACCGCGGCTGTCGTCGGCGAAGGCATAGAAGTGATACACCGAGCGGACGAGCTCACCGAGGAACCACGAATCCCACTGCGGATCCGCTGGTTTGAGTAGTCCCATCTCGACCGCCTTGTCGATCTCGACGCGCAGTAGATCGACGAACGGCTTCTCGGCCTCGTCGAGTTCCTTGGGGAACTGTCGGTGCAGACGCCATCGTGTCGACACCACGAACTTCGCCAGGGCGGCGTCCTGACTGTCACCTTCGAGCCGATCGAGCGTGCGTGTGATGTAAAAGCGCAGCCGCTGCAGCGGGTCGGTGAGTTCGGCGGCGGCCAGCGTCCAGCGCTCGCACGCTTCGATCATCGCGTCACCGATCAGCGCCAACAGCAGTTCGTCCTTGCTGCCGAAGTAGCGGTAGAAGGTTTGTAGCGCGACACCGGCTTCGGCGACCAGTTCCTGCGTGGTGAACTTGTCGCCTTTGGTGGCGATCAACCGCCTTGCGGCATCGAGCATCTGCCCGACGTGCTGGGCGATCCGCAGCCGTGACCGCTGCACCGCCGCCGAGCGTTCGACGGCACGTTCGACCCACGTATCCGAGGGTGCCCCCGCGTTGGTCATGTCGGGGTCAACACGACGACGGGGATCTGGCGGTCCGTCCGTGACTGGTAGACATCGTAATTCGGCCAGAGGTCGGTCATGATCTGCCACAGCCGGGGCTTCTCATCGGCCGTCGCGGTGCGCGCGGTCACGGCGATCCGCTCATCGCGGACCTGGATCTGCGCGGCCGGATGCGCTTGCAGGTTGAGGTACCACTTCGGGTGCATCGGGGCTCCGCCCATCGAGGCCACGACGAGGTAGTCGTCGTCATGGCGCCCGAAGATCAGCGCGGACGTGCGCGGCTGTCCGCTGCGCCGGCCCGTGACGGTGAGCAGCAGGGTGGGCACCCCGTTCCACAGGTAGCCCACTTCCCCGTCGGTCTCCCGATACGCCGCGATGTGGTCTGCGCCGACCAGCGTCAGATCTGGTGCGGTGTAGTTGGTTTCGCTCATGGCACCTCAAGACCGGTCGAAGAGGACGGGGATCGCGGTCGCGCCGCGTTCGTACAGGCCGACGAAACGCGGTTGCTCGGCGTCGGGATCGAGGCGCAAATTCGGCAGCCGGTCCAGCAGCGCCGAGATCGCCACCGCCATCTCGGCGCGTGCGACGTGCATGCCCAAGCAGATGTGCACACCCTGGCCGAAGCCGAGGTTCGGCCGCATGGTCCGGTGGATGTCGTACTCGTCGGGTCGGTCCCATCGCGCCGGATCACGGTTGGCGGCACCGATGTTGATGTGCACGACCGAGCCCGCGGGCATCTCGACACCGGCCAGCTCAGTATCGGTGATCACCCAGCGCGAGAACATCGGGTCCGTCGGCATCCAGCGCACCGACTCCTCGATGGCCGGGCGCAACAGCGCGCGGTCTTGGCGGACGGCGTCGAGCATGTCCGGCCGTTGCAACAGCGCGGTCAGCGTGGTGCCCATCTGCTTCCAGGTGGTACCCGAACCCGCACCGAGCAACAGCAGGACGAACGAGTCGATCTCGCGGTCGGTCAGCCGGTGGGTCACGCCGTCGTCGTCGGTGATCTCGGCCTGCACCAGCACGCTGATCAGGTCGTCCTTGGGCTCTTCGCGGCGGGCCTCGATGATCGGGCGGAGGATATCGACGACCTTCTGTGGGTCGTGGGTGAGCGCCTCGCGTATCACCAGCGCCTGCTCGACGGGCACCCCGAAGCTGCCCGTGATCGTCAAAATGGGGATGGCCGCGCAGAAGTCGACGTTGAGTTCAGCGTGTCCGTCTGTGGCGAACCCGTCGATCAGCATGTCGACCGTCTCGGAGATCCAGTTGTCGATCCACCAGTTGGCGTTCGACGACAGGAACGACGGTTGCACCAGCGCGCGGTACCGCTTGTGTTGTGCACCGTCCATCGACAGCAAGCTGTTGGTGAGCGCCAGCGGCCCGTTGTCGAGATCCACGGGCACCGGCGACGACGCGAACACGTCCGGATCCCGATGCGCCGCAAAGCCCGTTTCGTAGTCGAACAGCGTGAAGTGTGGACAGTCCGGGTACGGCAGCCCGTGAAAGTACATCGGACCTTGGCAGCCGGTCAGCTCGTGCAGAATCCCGGGCAGCACCGGACCCTGCTCGCGCAGCCGATGCCATATCGGGTACGGATCGTCCTGGTAGGCACCGCCGCTGAGCTCGTTGTAGGAGCTGCGCAGGTCGAACAGCTCACGCAGCTGTGTGCGGTCCAGCAGTCGGGAGGTGGTCATCTCGCTACGTACCCGCCGTCGACGGGTAGTGCGACGCCCGTGATGTTGCGCGCGGCGTCGGACACCAGATATAGCGCGGCCTCCGCGCAGTCCTCGGCGGTGATCGCCCTGCCGAGCGGATGCTGTTCACCGACCTTTGCCGCGATTCCGGCCCGTTGGGCGTCGTCCACCTCAAGCCCGCCCGCGGCCATGAAACCGGTCAACGGCATGGCCGCGGGGCAGATCGCGTTGACCCGGATGTCGAACGGGGCCGCCTCGATGGCCACCGCGCGGGTCAGCTGCAGCACACCGCCCTTGGTCGCGCCGTACACCGAACCGCCCCACGCCACCAGCCCTGCCACCGACCCGGTGTTGAGGATGACGCCGCCGCTACCTTGCGACTTGAACTGCAGCACAGCGTATTTGCAGCCGAGGAACACTCCGCCGAGGTTCACCGCGACCAGCCGGTTGAAATCCTCAAGCGTGTGGTCCTCGAACGACATCCCCAGCCGTGGCGTGGGAATGCCCACGTTGTTGAAGACGATGTCGAGCTGGTTGAACCAGTCGACCGCGGTGCGAAACATGCCGCGCACCTGCTCTTCGTCGGCCACGTCGACGCCGGCCGGGACCGCGGTGCCGCCAGCCCCCTCGATCTGGCGCACCGTCTCCTTGGCCTGGTCGAGGTCGATGTCGGCGACGACGACCCGCGCGCCCTCCTGGGCGAACCGCAATGCCGAGGCACGGCCCACCCCCGAGCCGGCGCCGGTGACGACGGCGCTCTTGCCGTCAAGCAGTGGCTTCATGCGTCCGCCAGCACGGGCGGTTCGGCCGGAGTGAAGCGGTACAGCCTTTCGGCGTTGCCGCGCAACAGCTTATACTGCACGTTCTCCGGCAGATCCTTCATGGTGCTGCGGGCGACCTCGATGCAGTTGGGCCAGGTGGAGTCCGAGTGCGGATAGTCGGTCTCGCACATGATGTTGTCTTCACCGAGTTCCTCGATGCTCTTGACCGCGTGCCGGTCCTCGATGATGCAACCGAAGATGTGGTTGCGGAACGTCTCGCGAATGTCGAGGGTGTCCAGGTCGGCGTCGTTGCCGGCGTGGCCCATGAACTTGGTTCCACGTTTGACCCAGTACCGCTGCTTGTCGAGCACCTGTTCGGCGCGCTCCAAAAAGTAGGGCATCCAGCCCATCTCACCTTCCGATAACGCGATCTTGAGGTTGGGGTACCGCTGGAAGAGCCCGCTGAAGAGCCAGGACAGCATGGTTCCCGACGTGCGCGACGCGCCCCAGGTCAGGTTGGCCATGAACGGTGCGTCGCTGCAGATCTTCGGTAACTGTGACGACGAGCCGACGTGCATACTCGCGACCATCCCGGTTTCGTTGGCCGCGGCCATGACCGGCTCCCAGTATCCGCTGGGGTCGTGAATCGTCGGCAGCCCCAGCGGTTCCGGGTTTTCAGAAAACGCGAAGGTCGTCACACCCCGAGCCGCCATCCGCTCGATCTCCTTGGCGGCCAGCTGCGGATCCCACATCGGGATCAGCATCAGCGGGATGTAGCGGCCGGGGGCGACTCCGCACCACTCCTCGACCAGCCAGTCGTTGTAGTGCTGCAGGCATTCGAAGCCGAACTCGCGGTCGCTGGCTTCCATGAACAGCTGTCCGCAGAACCGCGTGATCGTCGGGAAGCACAGCGAGGCAAGCACACCGGCGCGGTCCATGTCCTCGAGGCGGGCCTTGGCGTCGTAGCAGCCCGGGCGCATCTCCGAATAGGACAGCGGTTCGGGACTGAACTCCTCCTTGGACTTGCCGACCACCGCGCTCAACCCCGAGTTCGGATAGCGCTTGCCGTCGTAGACCCACATGTCCACCCCGTTCTCGCCGGGTTCCATGTGCGGTGCCTTGTCGCGGTCCTTCACCGCGACGCGATCCACCCACAGGTTCGGCGGCTCGAGGATGTGATCGTCGACCGAGATCAACCAGTCCAGGTTGTAGTTCACAGTCATCGTGAAAGCTCCCCTATCGACACGTGTTTGACCTCCTGAAACTCTCGGATCCCGTCGGGACCCCGCTCGCGGCCAAGGCCGCTCTGCTTGTATCCGCCGCTGGGCGCGTAGGCGGAGAAGACGGTGGTGTTGACGTTGACGGCTCCGGTGCGCAGGCGCCGCGCCACCTGCACCGCGGTCGCCACGTCGGCGCCGTACACCTGACCGGACAGCCCGTAGATGGAGTCGTTGGCGATCGCCACGGCGTGGTCGAGATCGCGGTAGCCCAACACCGCGATGACGGGGCCGAAAATCTCTTCCTGCGCAGCGGGATTCGCGTTATCCGGAATGTCGAGGACGGTGGGTTCGAAGTAGTAGCCACGGTCCAGGTCTTCCGGGCGGCCGCCACCGCAGACCACCTTGCCCCCGTTTTCCTCGGCGGCGTGGACGATGCGCTCGCATATGTCCCGCTGCGCGGCGCTGATGACCGGCCCCATCGCGGCATCCGCAGAATCGGGCGGCCCCACCTTGATCGACCGGTACGCGGCGCTGACCACCTCCACCGCCTGCGCGCGCAGATCCTCGGGCACCAACATGCGCGTGGCGGCCACGCAGGCCTGCCCGGCGGTGCTCATCACCACCATGGCGGCCCCCGCCCCCACCTTGTCGATCGCGTCGGGCAGATAAATCTGCGCCGACTTGCCGCCGAGTTCCAACGAGACCCGCTTCACCGTCGGCGCCGCCTGCGCCAGTATCTTGCGTCCGGCCAGGGTCGAACCGGTGAACGACACCATGTCGACGGCCGGGTGGCTGGTCAGCAGTTCCGCTGCGGCCGTTCCGGATTCGACGACGACGCTCAACACGCCTGCGGGTAGCCCGGCCGCGTCGGCGGCCATGCCGAAGATCAGCGAGGAGATCGGCGTCAACGGGCTCGGACGCAAGATGACCGAATTACCCGCCATCAACGCCGGAATGAGCTTCTGAAACCCCATGATCAGCGCGGCGTTGTAGGGCGTGATCGCGGTGACGACCCCGACCGGCTCGTGCCGGCGCACGCTCAACGCCACCCGACCGCGCACGAGGTCGTCGACGGGGACCGGGCTGGCCTGTTCATGCTTCATCGACTGGTACAGGTCGACGGTCTGGCGGGCCAGCGCGACGCCGGCGCGCAGCTGGGTCACCTCGGCGAACCGGGTGGGCTGGCCGGCCTCGGCGACGAGGGTCGGCACCAGATCATCGGCGCTGCCCTCGATGTAGTCGATGAACGCGTGCACGTCCCGCGCGCGCTCCGCCACGGACCGATCCGCCCACACACCGTCGTCGAAGCTGCGCCGCGCTTCGGCGATGGCTCGTTCGACCTCACCCGTCGGGGTGCTGGTTACCTCCCCGACGCGGGTCTCGTCCGCAGGGTTCTCGACGCTGACGGCCTCGTCGCCGGTCACCCACCGACCCGCGACGTATGTCCGCCGCTCCGCGAGGATTGCCACATCGCCTCATTTCCGCAACTAAATGCACTTGTCACAGTAGAACATAATTCTACTTTTGACCATCTTGAGGTTCTGATCTTTGCTGTGTACTCTTCTCGTCACTGCAAGTATGAGATTTCGGTCACATCTTAGGGGGAGTTTCTTGTTCGCCGCCGGCAAGTCGCTGAACACCCCATGCGCCCCGGCTTGAACTGGCGCCCGGTGGCGGGGCTGATCGGCGTGCTCGGTGTGGCCGGCATCGTCGCGCTGGCCATCGCGATGTTCAACGGCGCGTTCACCCCCGCGGTCCCGCTCACCGTGTTGACCGACCGGGCCGGGTTGCTCATGGATCCCGGCGCACGGGTCAAACTCAACGGCGCCCAGATCGGCACGGTGTCGGAGATCTCCGAGCTGCCCGACGGCCGCGCGGCGTTGACGCTTGCGATCGAACCGGCCCGGCTGGCCCTACTGCCCGACAACGTCGGCGTCGAGATCGGCGCCAACACGGTGTTCGGCGCCAAGTCGGTCGAGTTCGTCCATCCGTCCAACCCGTCGGCGGCGCATCTGCGGGCCGGTCAGGTGCTCGACTCCGAGCGCGTGACCGTCGAGGTCAACACGATCTTCGAGGATCTCAATACCGTTCTGCAACAGATAGATCCGGCCAAACTCAACGAGACGCTGGGCGCGGTGTCGACGGCGCTCAGCGGCCGCGGGGAGACCTTCGGACGCTCGTTGAGCGACTTCAACGCCTTTCTCGCCAAGATCGAACCGAGCCTGCCAGCACTCGGCCATGAACTGCAGACTTTTCCCGACGTCGCTACCGCCTATGCCGACGCCGCACCCGATCTGATGTCGATCGTCAACAACGCCAGCCGCATCAGCCGCACGCTGGTCGACCAGCACGCCGCCCTGGACCGGTTTTTGGTGTCAGCCATCGGGTTGGCCGACATCGGTAACGACGTCATCGGCGACAATCGGGAACCGTTGGCCAACCTGATGCGGCTGATGGTGCCGACCACCGACCTGACCAACGAGTACCACGAAGCGCTCACGTGTTCGTTGACCGGCGTCATCGCGTTCGCGCTCAAACCGCCCGCGCCGGTACCTGGCGTCAACGACCTCGGTGCACTGACCTTGGGGCTCGAACGCTACCGCTACCCCCAGGACCTGCCGAAGGTCGCGGCGACCGGTGGCCCGCAATGTGAGGGCCAGCTGCCGCTCGAGTTCAACACGTACCCGCCCAAACTCGTCGCCGACGTCGGCACCGATCCCACCCGGTACGGCAACCAGGGCCTGCTGCTGAACTCCGACGGCCTCAAACAGTTCTTGTTCGGGCCGATCGACGGACCACCGCGCAACACCGCACAGTGGGGTCAGCCGGGATGACGAACCCGCTGCGCACCCTGGTGAAGTTCGGCGCCTTCGCGGTCGTCATGTCGTTTCTCACCGCCAGCCTGTTCCTCGTGTTCGGCGAGTTCCGAAGCGGTTCGACCCGAAGCTATTCGGCGGTGTTCACCGACGTTTCGAGCTTGGAGCCGGGTGACTCGGTGCGGGTGGCCGGCGTGCGGGTCGGCACGGTCGGCGGCGTGACGCTGCGCGCGGACAACACGGTGCTGGTGACGTTCGACGCCGACGACGAGGTCGTGCTCACCGAAGGCACGCGTGCCGCGGTGCGCTACCTCAACCTCGTCGGCGACCGGTACATGGAACTCGTCGACGGCCCGGGCGCTGCGCAGGTGCTTCCGAAGGGCGCGCAGATACCGGCGCAGCGCACCCAGCCGGCGTTGGACCTCGATCTGCTGCTCGGCGGGCTCAAACCGGTGATCCGCGGGTTGAACCCCGACGACGTCAACGCGCTGACCAACGCGCTGCTGCAGATCTTCCAGGGCCAAGGCGGCACGCTGCAGTCGTTGCTGAGCAAGACGTCGACGTTCTCGAACACGTTGGCCGACAACAACCTCGCGCTGGAGAGCCTGGTCGACAACCTCGACGCAGTGCTCGAAACGTTGGGCGCTGAGGGTGAGCGGTTCTCCGGCGCCCTGGATCGCTTCGAACGGTTGACCACCGAACTGGCCGCCGACCGCAACACGATCGGTGACGCCATCGAGGCTCTCAGCAGCGGTACGGCATCGGTCGCGGGGCTGTTGTCCGATGCCCGCGCACCGCTCGCCGGAACGGTCGAGGAACTGCACCGGTTGGCGCCGCTGGTGGAAAAGGACAAAGAGCTCATCGAGGTCGCACTGCAACGCGCCCCCGACAACTACCGCAAGCTGGCCCGGGTCGGCTCCTACGGCAGCTTCGTGAACTACTACCTGTGCGGTATCACGGTGCGCGTCACCGATCTCGAGGGCCGCACCGCCGTCTTCCCGTGGATCAAACAACGCGACGGGAGGTGTGCGGAACCCGATGCGTAAGTACCGCAGCGCGAACCTGACCCGAGCCGGGTTCATCGGCGTCGTGCTCATGGTGTTGGTCGTGGCCGTCGGGTTGCAACCCGAACGGTTGGTGTCTTGGGCCACTGCCATCACCTACCACGCCGAGTTCGCCGAAGCCGGCGGGCTGAGCACCGGCAACGAGGTCAAGGTGTCCGGCGTCAAGGTGGGCACGGTCACCGACGTGGCGCTCGGCGAGAATGGCGCCGTCGTGACGTTCGTCGTCAAAGACACTGTGCGCCTCGGTAATCAGAGCACCGCGCACATCAGAACTGGATCGCTGCTCGGCGCGCGGATCCTGACGCTGGAGCCGGACGGTCAGACCGCCATGCGGCCCGGCGAGATGATCCCGCTGTCGCGGACCGGTTCGCCGTACTCACTCAACGAGGCCGTCAACGACCTGACCACCAACGTCGAGGCGACGGACACCGCCACGCTCAACCACTCCCTGGACACCCTCTCGGCCACCCTCGACCAGATCGCACCGCAGCTGGGCCCGACCTTCGAGGGTGTGACCAGGTTGTCGCGGTCGCTGAACAGCCGCAGCGAAACGTTGAGCACGTTGTTGCGAAACGCCACCGCCGTCACCGAAATCCTCGCCGAGCGCAGCCAACAGCTCAACACCCTGATCCTCAACGCCAACGACCTGCTCGCGGTGCTGGTGCAACGTCGCCAGGCGATCAGCGAACTCCTCGCCAACACCGCCGCGGTCGCCGCGCACTTGACCGGGCTGGTCAAAGACAACGAAGACGAACTGGCCCCGACGCTGGACCGACTCAACGCGGTGACGGCGATGCTGGAGAAGAACCGCGACAGCCTGTCGGCGGTGCTGCCGGGGCTGAAGAAGTTCGAGATCACCACCTCTGAAGCGGTCTCCAGCGGCCCCTACTACAGCGCCTACGTGCCCAACCTCATCCCGCCCCAGTTGCTGCAGCCTTTCTTCGATCACGCGTTCGGGTTCCGGGCCGGTGACCAGCACATGCCGCGCGCACTGTTTCCGTGGCCCCGCAACGGAATTCCGGGAGGTTAGCGATGTCCCGACCGAAGCTGATCCTGTCCGTCACGCTGATCGCGGTGTTGGCCGCCGGCGCTGCGCTGGTGGTGCGCCAGACGTACTTCGCCCCACAGACGTTCACCGCCTATTTCTCGTCGGCCACCGGGCTGTATCCCGGCGACGACGTCCGCATCGTCGGGGTGAAGGTCGGCAAGATCCGGTCCATCACCCCGCAGCCCGACCAGGCGGCGGTCACCATCGAGGTGGACCACGGTGTGCGCGTGCCCGCCGACGCCAAGGCTGTCATCGTCGCGCAGAACCTGGTGGCCGCCCGGTACGTGCAGTTGGCGCCGCTGTATCGGGCGGGTGAGCCGCGCATGAGCGACGGCGACGTCATCGACCGCTCACGCACCGCGGTGCCGGTCGAGTGGGACGAGGTCAAAACGCAACTGTCCAAGCTGGCAACCGAACTCGGCCCGGACAGCATGCTGTCGAGCAGTTCGGTGGGCCGGTTCATCGAAAGCACCGCCGACGCGATGGACGGCAACGGCGCCAAGCTCCGCGAGACGTTCGCCACGCTTTCCAAGCTCGCGCGCATCCTTTCCGATGGCAGCGGCGACATCGTCGCCACCATCGAGAACCTGCAGGCGTTCGTCACCGCGCTGCGCGACAGCAGCGACGACATCGTGCTGTTCGGCGACCGACTGGCCACCTTCAGCACCGTGTTGGCCGACAGCAGAAGCGATCTGGAAGCCGCGATGACGGAGCTGGCCGTGGCGGTCGGCGAGATCAAGCGCTTCGTCGAAGGCACCAGGGACAAGACCGCCGAGCAGGTGCAGCGCCTCGCCAACGTCACCCAGGTGTTGGCCGACCATCGCAGCGACGTCGAGAACATCCTGCACGTCGCCCCTACCGCGTTCGCCAACTCCTATCACATCCTCAACCCGAACGTCCCTGGCGCCCTTGGCACCTTCGTGCTCACCAACTTCTCCAACCCCGTCGGGTTCCTCTGCGGGGCCATCGGCGGCATCGCCAACGTCACCGCGCCGGAGACCGCCAAGCTGTGCGCCGAGTACCTCGGCCCGGCGCTGCGGCTTCTGAACTTCAACATCCTGCCGCAGCCCCCGATCAACCCGTTCCTGATGCCGTCCTACACCCCGGACAAGGTGGTCTATGCCGATCCAGCGCTCGCGCCTGGCGGGGCCGGGGTCGTCGATCCACCGGAACCACCGCCGGCGGTGTCGGCCTACACCGGTGCGTCACCGACGCTGCACGACATGCTGCTGCCGACCGAAGGGCCGCCATCGTGACCGCCCGCGCGCTACGACGAACCGCGGCCGGTCTGTGCGCCGCGATGACGGTCACCTCCTGCGGCTTCGGCGGGGTGAACACCCTTCCGCTGCCGGGCGCGGTGGCAAGCGGTCCGGGTAACGACGTCTACCACGTCCAGATCGCCAACGTCGGTACGCTGGAACCCAATTCACCGGTGATGATCGACGATGTCGTGGTGGGCAGTGTCGGCTCCGTCGATGCCGTCGACTGGCACGCCGAGGTCGAGGTCCGCGTCAAACCCGACGTAGTGGTGCCCGCCAACGCGGTAGCGACCGTCGGGCAGACCAGCCTGCTGGGTTCGATGCACGTGGCGCTGGACCCACCGGTCGGTGAGCCGCCGACCGGCCGGCTGCAACCGGGGTCGATGATCGCATTGGACCGGTCGTCGACGTACCCGTCGACGGAGCAGACGCTGTCGTCGCTTTCGGTGGTCGTCAACGCCGGCGGGTTGGGGCAGATCGGTGATTTCGTGCACAGCACGGCCAGCGCGCTGTCGGGGCGCGAGGCCGAGGTTCGCGAGCTGATCACCCGCCTGGACACGATCGTCGGAACCGTTGACGAGCAACGGGATCGGTTCGCCGCTTCCATCCATGCGTTGGACCGGTTCACCGCCACCCTGGCCGCTCAGCGGTCCGATATCAGCGAGGCGCTGCACACGCTTCCGCCGGCGCTCGACGTCCTGCTTCAGGAGCGCGCCCAGCTGGTCACCGCGATGCAGAAGCTGGGCGAGTTCAGCGACACCGCAACACAACTGGTCAACAGCACCCAAGATGACCTCGTGCGCAACCTGACGAACCTGGAACCGACGCTGAAGGCTCTCGCCGACGTCGGCCCGTACCTCGGCACGGTGATCGCGTACCTGCCGACCTATCCGTTCTCGCAGAACTTCATCGACCGGGCGATCCGCGGTGACTACATCAACATCTTCGCGGCCATGGACCTGACCGTGCCGCGGCTCAAACGCTCGCTGTTTCTGGGCACCCGATGGGGCGACCCGAACGCCGATTTCGTTCCCGCACCCGGCGATCCGGTTCATCTCAACTACACCTACGAACCGCTCAACGTCGGCGTGATGCCTCCGGCGCAGGCCGGTGTTCCGCCGCCGGCGCCGGCGGTCCTCCCGGTTGCGCCGTCGTCACCTGCGACGCCACCTCCGCCGACGATCTTCGCGGGCCCCTACCCCGCCGGGGAGAACTGATGCTCACCCGCACCGTCCGCACGCAGCTCATCGTGTTCACCGTCGCCTCGGTGGTCGCGATGACGGTGATGGTGTTCGGATATCTGCAGGTGCCCACCTGGCTGGGTATCGGACACATCAAGGTCACAGTCGAACTGGAGCGCACCGGCGGCCTCTACCGGTTCGGCAACGTCACCTACCGCGGTGTGCAGATCGGCAAGGTGTCGAGCGTGGAACCCACTGGTGCAGGTGCGACGGCGGTGCTGTCGCTCAAGGATTCGCCGCGTATTCCGGCCGACGTCGTGGCGAACGTGCGCAGCGTGTCGGCCGTCGGCGAGCAGTACGTCGACCTCGTCCCCCGCAGCGCGGGTCCCCCGTATCTGGAGGACGGCACGGTGATCGCCAAGGCGGACACCACCGTTCCGCTGAAGGTGGGGCCGGTGCTCGACCAGCTCAGCGCCATGGTCAAAAGCGTGCCGAAGGACAAGCTGTCCGACCTGCTCGACGAGTCGTACCTCGCGTTCGACGGGTCGGGCTACGACGTGGCCTCGCTGCTGGACTCGGGATCGCGCATCGCCGCCGACGCCAACGCCGCAGCCGGGCACACCCGCACCCTCATCGACGACAGCGAACCGCTGCTGGACTCACAAACACAAAGCACGCAGTCGCTGCGGATCTGGACGCACAACCTCAGCGCGGTCACCGACCAACTCGTCGACAACGACGCCGAGTTCCGCACGCTGCTCGACACCGGCCCCGACGCCGCCGACGAGATCGCGGGGCTGCTTGGGCAGGTCAAGCCGACCCTTCCGGTGCTGCTGGCCAACCTGACCACCGTCGGCGAGATCGGCGTCACCTACAACCCGTCGCTGGAGCAGCTGCTGGTCCTGCTGCCGCCGTACGTGGCGGGCTTCGGATCCCTGTCGCAGCTCAACAACCCGGTTGGCTTGTCGCTGGGCGGCTTCTCGCTGATGAACGGTGACCCGCCGCCGTGCACGGTGGGCTTTCTGCCGCCGTCGCAATGGCGTTCACCCGACGACGAGTCGGTGATCGACACGCCCGACGGGCTGTACTGCAAGCTGCCGCAGGATTCCCCGGTCGCCGTGCGCGGGGTGCGGAACAACCCGTGCATGGGCCAGCCGGGTAAGCGGGCGCCAACGGTGGAGATCTGCAAGAGCGACGAGCCCTACATGCCGCTGGCGATGCGCCAGCATGTGTTGGGGCCCTACCCGTTCGACCCGAACCTGGTGTCGCAGGGTGTGCCGCCCGACGGCCGGGTGCATCCCGACAGCAACATCTACGCGCCGATCGAAGGCACACCGCCACCGGCGGCGGCGGTCCCGTACGACCCGCGCACCGGACGCTACATCGGCGACGACGGCCGGGTGTACGAGCAGACCGACCTGAACCAGTCCGGAAACCCGTCGTCGTGGCAGGACCTGTTTCCGCGTTGAACCGTCAAAGCGGCGCCGACGAATACACCGCCACACCACCGAAATGCGGTGCGGCCTGGCAAGCCAACCCGACCGTGGCGTCGCGCTGACGGTCACCGGCGCGCCGCGACAGCTGCAGGTAGCACTCCAGCATCTGCGGCACCCCGTGCATGCGGCCGTTGCCGAGCGCTCCGCCACCCGAGAGCGCCGGCACCGCACCGGCTCGGTCGGCGTCGATGCCGCCGGCCTCGACGAAACGATGGGCCTCACCGGCCGGGCAGATCCCGAGCACCTCCAGCCAGAACCACACCAACGGCGAGAACCCGTCGTAAACCTGGGGCAGGTCAACGTCTTTGATGCTCAGCCCGGTCTGGCGCCACAGCCGGGCCACGGTATCGGCGCCACCGTCGAGGATGTCGTCCAGCGGCCAGTGCATGGGTAGCCGGCGCGGCGGCGGTGCACTTCCCGCGAAACCCGTGACGTACACCGGCGGGTGCGGCAGATCTTGTGCCCGTTCGGCGGTGGTCAGCACGAACGCGGCGACACCGTCGACCGGGATGTCGCAGTCCAGCCGGCAGACCGGATCGACCAGCTGTGGTTCGGCGAGGTACTGCTCGGCGCTCAGCGGCTTGTCGTGCCAGTACGACCACGGCAGCCGCGCCCCGTTCTTGCGGGCCTCGGTCACCACCGCGGCCATCGCGTCCCGACGCGCCCCGTACCGCTGTAGGTACTCGGTGTAGGGCAGCGCGATCATCGCCAGCGGGCTGAAAAAGCCTTGCGGCGCAGTCCATTGCATCGCACCGCGGGCTTCGCGCATCGGGTTGCCGTGGTAGCTGCCCGCCGGGTTGTGCAGCGCGCGGTGCACCACGAGATAGTCGGCGGCGCCGCTGATCAACGCGTTGACCGCCATCCCGACCGAGCCGCTGAGCTGCCCGATGCCGTCGAACCCTGCCACGTAAGCCGGCGTCGCGCCGAGGCTGCGCGCCAACCACGTCGGGGAGACGATCGTGACACCGTCCACCAGTTGGTGCCCGCCCGCGCTGGGCAACATGCTCGAGCCGACGAAGCCGTCGACCACATCCACCGCCAAGCCGGCGTCGGCGATCGCGCCGCGCACGGTGTCGACGGCCACCGCACCCAACGGACGCTTCGCACGCCGCTCGATCGGGCTGTGCGCATAGCCGGCGACCGCGACCCGGTTGCGCACGGTCACCGCGCCAACTCGAAAGCGGGAACGGCGATCTCGTCGGAGAGGCTTTCGAAGGCCACCTGGACGGGCGCGCCCAGGCGCAGGTCGGCTTCGACGCCGTCGAGCAGGCGACCGATGAGCCGAAGGCCGGGCTGTTCGGCGAGTTCGACGTCGACGAGGACGAACGGCACGTCGAACCCCGGCAGGAACGCCTGACGTACCACCGTCCACGACCGGGTCACGCCCCGACCGCTGACCGCGGTGAACTCGTATCGCGGGTCGGTCGACCCGCACGCCGTGCACACCACGTCGGGCGGCATCGTCAACACCGCGCACTGTCCACAACGGGCCACGGTCAGGATGTGTTGTGCGGCAGCGGCCCAGTACGGCGCCGACGTCTCGTCAGGCACCGGGACCGGGCGCTGCGCCGTCACGGGATCACGCCCCGCTCGGCCAACGCGCCGATGCGATCCCAGTCGTAGCCGAGCTCGACCAGCACCGCCTCGGTGTGCTCGCCGTGCTCGGGGGCCCGCCGTAGCTGCGGCGGTTGTTCGTCGAATTGCACTGGGACGCTGGGTAGCCGGTACTCGGTGCCGTCGTCGGTCACCACGTCGCCGATATAGGAGTTGGCCGCCACCTGCGGGTCATCGGCCACCTCGGCGATGGTCTGCATCGGCGCCCACGGGGCGTCCAGGTCCGCCAGCAACTCCTTCCACTGCGCCAGCGTGCGTTCGGCGAACACCGCGTCGAGTTCGGCAACGCACGCGGGAGCGTTGGCGCGGCGCGCCGCGAGGTCGACGAAGCGCGGGTCCTGCGCCAGCTCCGGGCGTCCGATGGTGGCGCAGAACTTCGGCCAGTACCGGTCCCCCTGCAGGAACATCAGCTGCACGTGCCTGTTGTCCTTGGTGCGGTAGGTGGCCGTCAACGGGCTGACCATCGGGCCGCGACCCGACACCGGTTGCGCTTCACCGCCGTTGAGGGCGGCCAGCAGATCCGATGACAGCATCCACATCGCGGTCGCCAGCAGCGAGACGTCGACCACCGACCCAGTGCCCGTGCGGGTTCGTTTGAGCAGCGCCGCGGAGATCCCGAAGGCGAGCGCCATCGCGCCGTTGCGGTCACCCATCGCCCCGCGCTGGCTGATCGGGTAGTCGCGTTCGGCCGGGGTGAGCATGTGGCCGACGCCGCCGCGCGCCCAGAACGCCGAACTGTCGTAACCGGGTTGGTCGGCGTCGGGCCCGCGCACACCGAAGCCGTGCCCGCGCGCGTACACCAGGTGGGGGTGGCGTTCACGCACCGCGTCGGCGCCCAGCCCCAGCCGCTCCAGCGCACCGGGGCGCACGCTGGTCAGCAGCACGTCGGCGGAGGCAAGCAGCTCGTGCAGCACGTCGAGGCCGCGCGGATCGCGCAGGTTCAGCGCGACCGAGCGTTTCCCCCGATTGGCCAGTGCCATCGACAGATTGACGCCGCCGCGGTCGGTGCCGATGCCCTGGGTGGCCAGCCCGCGGTACGGGTCGCCGTCGAGGCGTTCGACCCTGATCACGTCGGCGCCCCAGTCGGCGAGCAGCGCCCCGGCCACGGGCACGAAGACCCACTGCGCCAACTCGATGACCCGTACCCCGTCGAATGCGCCGATAGATGTCATTGCTTACTTCAAGCAGCTGCCCGCATCGACGGGAAGCGGTACGCCGGTGACGTAGCGCGATTCGTCGGATGCCAGAAACAGGACGGCGTTGCTGATGTCGGCGGACTCGACCCAGGGCACCGGCAGCATGTGGAACATCTGGCAGATCGGTTTGATGTCGTCGGGGCCGGGGTTGTCCAGATCCGGCCGAAACGCCCTGTAGGTGGACTCGTTGAGCAGCAGCTCGGTGCCCACGTGTGTCGGATGCACCGAGTTCACCCGGATCGAGAACTGTCCCAACTCGACGGCGAAGGTGCGCATCAGCCCGACCACCCCGTGCTTGGCGGTGACGTAGTGCCCGACGTGCGGGTACGCCTTCAAACCCCCGACCGAACTGGTCAGGATCACCGAACCGCCACGCCCGCCGGCCTTGATGTGCGGCACCGCGGCCTTCACCGACTTCCACACCCCCGACAGGTTGAGGTCGAGCATCTGCTGCCAGCGCGGTTCGTCCATTTCGTCGAGCATCGCACCCGGGGTGCCGATTCCGGCGTTGGCGACGGCGATGTCGAGCCTGCCGAGTTGTTCCACACCGCTGTCGACCGCCGCCTTCAACGCGTCGAAGTCGCGCACATCGACCTCAGCGGTCACCACCCGTCGATCGAGCGCCTTGACCATATCGGCGGTCTCGGCGAGGTCCGCGGGCGAGGCGCCCGGTTCCGGCGTGCCCTCGATGTGACGGCAGACGTCGATGGCGATGATGTCGGCGCCCTCCTGCGCCAGCCTGACCGCATGGCTGCGGCCCTGGCCCTTGGCCGCGCCGGTGATGAAGGCCACCTTGCCCGCTACCCGTCCAGTCACTTCGCTCCCCTCACCCGATGTTGTTGCCGAACATCTAGCCGCACAATATATTTCTGCACCTTGCCGCTCGCGGTGCGCGGAAAATCGTCGACCTGGACCAGCTCCTCCGGCCACTTCTGCCGTGCCAGTCCCAGAGCGTCGAAGTGGGCGCGCACCTGCTCGCGGCTTGGCATAGCGGCGCCGGGCCGAATCCGCAGCACGGCCACCACCTGTTCGCCGAACCGCTCGTCGGGGGCGGCCACCACGACAGCCTCGGTGACCGCAGGCAACCCCAACAGCGCTTCTTCGACCTCGATGGCGCTGATGTTCTCGCCGCCTCGGATGATGACGTCGGACTTGCGGTCGGTGATCGTGAGGTAGCCGTCGTCGTCGAGCACGCCGATGTCGCCGGTGCGGTACCAGCCGTCGGCGTCGAACGCGTGCTGCGTCAGTTCATCGTCGAGGTACCCCAGGCACAGATCGGGCCCGCGCGAGAGGATCTCACCATCATCGCCGATCTTGATCTCCACACCGGGACGGGCATTGCCATCGGTGAGCAATCGTTTGTCTTGTGGCGCATCGGGTCTGGAGCCGGTGATCGACGGGTGTTCGGTGCTGCCGTAGGACCGGGTGACCACCAGGCCCAGGTCGGTCAGCCGCCGAGTGACGGCGACCGGCACCGCCGACCCGCCCAGTCCGACGTAGCGCATGTACCGCAGATGCTCGTCGGTGAAGTCGGGATGGTCGAGCAGGCTGGTGATGAAATACGTTGGTCCGCCGCCGAACCCGATACCGTCGCGTTTCATCAGTGCCAACACCATGGCGGGATCCCACGCGTCGCTGAGGTGCACCGGCACACCCTCGAGGACCGGGCACAGCAGCCCGCCGAGCATGCCGATGAAATGCCCGACCGGTAGCGCCATCACGCTGCCGGCGGGATTGTGCACATGGTTGGCAGAGAGCTGGCGAATCTCGCATCCGAGGGTTTGATGGCTGTGCACCACCCCCTTGGGGTCGCGGGTGGTGCCCGAGGTGAACGCGATGAGCGCGGGGGCCGAGGCGTCCGTCGCGGCCACACCTGTCATCGGCTCCGCGGCCAGCAGCTCCTCGAAATCCCGGTCGACGAGCGCGACGATCGGTACGTCGGCGCACAGGTCGGGGTGATGTGTCATCCGCCCGAACTCGGTTGCGGTGATGAACACCCGCGGCCGCGCGGTGGTCAGGATGTGGCCGAGTTCCTTGCGGCCGTAGAAGTGCACGATCGGCACGACGACCGCACCCAGCAGCGCCGAGGCCCAGAACGTCGCCGCGGCTTCCATCCAGTTGGGCAGTTGAAACGCCACGACGTCGCCGGGCCCGACGCCGCGGGCCCGCAGGCCGGCGGCCAATCGTCGCGCCACGTCTTCGACGTCACCGAACGTGCCGGCATATGGGCGCACCTGGGAGTGGACGTGGAACGCCATGTCGCGCCCGTCCCGCAGGGCGGTGCCCAACAGGTCGCCGAGAGTGTCCGGGGTCCACCAGCCTTCGGCTTCGTATCGCGCCCGCAGCACGGCCGGGATGTCGCGACTGCAGCTCACCGACTCTCCCTGGGCAGGTGGCAGATGGACACGGTAACCATATCAACGCTCTAGTGAAGCTAGAGTCATATTCTACTTTTACGTGGGAGTTAGGTTCGACGGTGACGCGACAGTGGCCGGTCTAGGCTGGGCGCCATGCGGATTGCGCTGGCGCAGATCCAAAGCGGCACCGAACCTGCGGCCAACCTGGGACTTGTCGAGGAGTACACCCGCCGCGCCGCCGACGCCGGTGCCCGGATGGTGCTGTTTCCCGAGGCGACGATGTGCCGGTTCGGGGTGCCGCTCGGCCCGATCGCCGAACCTCTCGATGGGCCATGGGCCTCCAACGTGCGGGCCGTCGCCGAACGGGCCGGCATCGTCGTGGTCGCGGGCATGTTCGTGCCCGCACCCGACGGCCGGGTGACCAACACGTTGATCGCGACCGGCCCGGGCGTGGACGCGCACTACGACAAGACCTACCTGTACGACGCGTTCGGGTTCGCCGAATCCAAGACCGTCGCACCGGGCCGTGACCCCGTGGTCATCACGGTCGACGGCATCAATGTCGGCCTCACCCTGTGCTACGACGTCCGCTTCCCCGAGCTCTACGTCGAATTGGCCCGCCGCGGAGCACAACTGATCACCGTGCACGCCTCGTGGGGCAGCGGTGACGGCAAGCTCGACCAGTGGACGCTGCTGGCCCGGGCCCGCGCGATCGACACCACCGGCTTCGTCGCGGCCGTCGACCAGGCCTACCCGGGCGACGAGATCGCCGCCGCCGGCCCCACCGGTGTCGGCGGCAGCCTGGTCGCCTCGCCGGTCGGCCAGGTCATCGCGTCGGCAGGCGCCGACCCGCAGCTGCTCGTCGCCGACATCGAC
This sequence comes from Mycolicibacterium sp. XJ662, assembly GCF_053484035.1. Taxonomy (NCBI): domain Bacteria; kingdom Bacillati; phylum Actinomycetota; class Actinomycetes; order Mycobacteriales; family Mycobacteriaceae; genus Mycobacterium; species Mycolicibacterium sp. XJ662. The sequence goes on from NZ_JBEFTL010000001.1 coordinate 131,135, forward strand.
CCGGCCGCCGCGCGCAAGGCCCGCGAGACGATCGCGGTGATGAACAACCGCGCGGAGTTCAACTCCACGGGTAAGGCAGAATCGCGCAAATGACTGATCCGTGGTCCCGCCCGGAGCCGCCACAGCAGCCCGGCCCGCCACCGCAACAGCCCGGCGTGCCGCCGGGCTCACCGCCTCCCGGCCCGCCACCGCCACCGGGCCCACCCGGGCCGCCGCCCCCCGGTCCGCCCGGGCCGCCACCCCCCGGAGACGAGGACACGTCGATCCTGGGCAAGCTGACCAGCCTGTTGCGCGATCCGCTGTCGATCGTGCTGGTCATCGTCATCGTGCTGGCGCTGGCGTTCGCCGGGGTGCTCGCCGGTGAGCTCTACGCACGCAACCGCGCCAACACCGTGGTGGCCGGCGTCGTGGAGTGCGTGGTCGAGGACAAGGCGAGCGCATCGTTCGGCGTCATGCCCCCGTTCCTGTGGCAGCACATGACCGGGCACTACACCAACATCCACATCGAGACCGCAGGCAACCAGGTCCGCGACGCCAAGGGGATGAAGGTGACCCTGGAGATCAACGACGTGCGGCTGGAGGACACCGCCACCTCCAGCGGTTCGGTCGGCTCGCTCGTCGCACACATCACCTGGTCGGCCGACGGCATCCGGCAGACGATCTCCGATTCGGTGCCGCTCGTGGGCGCGTTCATCAACGGGGTGACGACCAACCCGTCCGAGGGCACCATCGAACTGGAAGGCACACTGGGCAGCATCAAGGCCAAGCCGGTCGTCGTCGACGACGGGCTCTCGCTACAGGTCACCGAACTCACCGGGCTCGGCTTCACCCTCCCCCGCGAGGCCGTACAGCCGGCACTGGACGCCTTCACCGCCCAGCTGACGGAGAACTACCCGATGGGCATCTCCGCCGACTCGGTGCAGGTCACCGATTCCGGTGTGGTGAGCCAGTTCTCCACGCAGAACGCGTCGATGCCGAAGAGCGAAGAAGACCCCTGCTTCGCGGAACTCTGACGGTTCAGCCGGACAGGTCGCGCCACCGGAAGCTGTTGACGTACTTGCCCATATCCATGGCGAGCTGCAGGTTGGCCGCCGACGGATGCCCCGGGCCGTCGTCGGGGGTGAACTCGCGGTAAGGGCCGATCGCCGCGGCGACCAACGCGTAGTCGTATTTGACGGCGACCATCACGATCGCCCGTGTCCGGTCGAAGGCACCGTAGTCGTCGACGACGACGCCGTAGCCGGGTTCATAGCCGACCATGGCGTTGGGGATCTCGTAATCGGTTACGGCGTCGGGGAAGTGCTCGCTGATCAGGTCCTCGACGATCTGTTGGGCCGACCGCTGGTGTGCGGGCATCCCGAACAGGTGCATCGTGCCGGTGTCGCCGGCGACGAACTCCAGCTGCACCCCGTCGGGGTTCAGCGTCGCCTCGTAAGCCGTTCCGGGGCCGGGGTATTGGACAGTGAACGCGCCGTCGGCGGATACGAAGCGCGGGTTGGACTCGACTTCCTCGCCGAACGGCGGAATCCCGCAGTCCGGTGGGCAGGCAAACGGCGCGGGCGGCGGGGTCAGCAACGCCGCGGCGGCCACCCCGCCTGCCGCCGCGACGCCGACGCCCGCACCCAGCACCGTAAGCACCCTGACGGGGTTCCGGTGGCGCACCCGCCGGTCGGGATCCACGGCATCGGGTTCGCATGGCAGCATGTCCCGAAGCCCGATGCGCAGCGCGAGCAAGGCGAGCACCGCGATCACCGCGTGCAGGACGAAATGCTGGCCGTGCAACAGCGGCGAAACCTCCAGAAAGCCCGTGGCCGCGTAAAGCCCCAGCGCCACAACCACGCTGACGGCAATCAGGCGCCGTCGACCCGACCACAGCGCGGCGCCGACCAAGCCACCGATCGCCGCGGCGGTCACCGGAATCGCCGCGCCCACGATCCCGGCCTGCGCCAGCAGGGCGCTCACCGGCCGGTCCTGCGCGGTGATACCCGTCGTCAACTGCGGCGCCAACCGGATCATGGCGGCCGCTGCGCTGAACAGGACCGCGCTCAACGCGCCGAGCGCGAAGCCGTCCAGTGGCTTCCTGTCGGGTTGTTGATGGATCAGCCGAGCCACCGCCACCGGCACAAGCATGAAAACGGCCCCGGCCGTGGGTATTGCGACTCCGACCAGGTAGGCCTGCTCGTCGGTCTGCGGTCCGAACACCGCGATGTCGTACGCATCGGCGAAGACCACACCGATGAGCCACGCCCAGCCGGCACCGATGCCGACCGCCAACACCGTCGTCACCGCCAGCGAGCGCACCGGCACTACGCGGTGGATGTCCGCCTCGTACAGATACAGCGCCAACACCAGCGGCACCCCGACCACGCTGACCATGATCAACGGGGCCTGTAACCGCAACAGCGCCAATACGATCGCGGTCACCACCAGGATCGCCGACGCAGCGAAAAACGGCCAGCGACGCTCACTCACCGCGGGGCTGTCCCCCTCTGCAGATCGAGAAGGTTGCGGGCCAGGTTGTAGGTGTTGGGGCTGCCGAGGCCGGTGACAAGGTCGTAGCCGGGTTGCGTCAGGTCGACGGCGTTGCCGCCGCGGCGCACGTCGCGAAAACCCGGCAGGTTGGAGCCGGCGGCAACCCGGTACAGCTGGGGGTTGAGGTTGCCGAGCTGGTGCCCGCCGTTGGCCACCACGTACTGGTTCATCAGCACGGTCAACGCGGCCCAGATCGGCGCCGCTTGCGACGTGCCACCACCGAGCACCTCCTGTCCGCCGTAGATGAACCGCACCCCGGTGAACGGATCCGCGACGGCGGCGACGTCGGGTGAGAGCCGCTTGAACGCGGTGTCGCGGTCCGCCGACAACCGCTTCTGCCACTGCGGGCGGTCGAACAACTGCGATACCCCACCGCTACTGCCATGGGACAGCGGCGAATCCACCCACGCGTGCTCGCCACGCCACTGGCCGCGCGGCCCGGTCGACAGCGTCGTTCCGCCGACCGCGGTCATGGTGGGCAGCGACGACAGGGAGTCCAGGCCGACATCGTCGGGGCCCGGCGGCGACGACCACTCGTCGCCGCCCTTACATTCCAGCCCACCGTTGTCGCCGCTGGCGTCGAAGGCCGACGTTCCGCGTTCCTGGGCGGCCGTCAACGCCGCCTGCACCGGAGCGAGATCCGCTGCCGTGACGAGCTTCTCGCAGCCCCACCCGATCGACAGGCTCCAGACCGCGCCGGGGAACTGCTGATCGACCGACTCGAACAGCTGACCGATCTTCTCGTAGGCGCCGTCGCCCTCGATGGTCGGGCGCGCGTTGACCACGACAAGCTGCGCATCGGGCGCGATCGCGTGTGCCACTTGCAGATCCATCGCCGTCTCGCCATGTGACTCTTCGGGTTTGCCGCCGAACCAGATCGGGGTGAACCGCGGCAGCCCCGACGTGTCCGCGAACAGGTCGAGGTCGTCCTGATCGGCGCCGTCGAACGCGAAGAACACCAGCGTCGCGCCCTTACCGGTGAAGCCCGCGTCAGCCAACGGCGTCGCGTTGTACGCCTCGAGCAGACCCTGCGGCGTCAACCCGCCCATCGGCACGTCGAGCGGAACGAAGTCGGGCGCCTTCGTGTAATGCGGTGTGTAGCTCATGATCCGGCCGACTTCGGTGACCGGCCCGCGCAGCGGCGGCGGCACCGACGGCTGCATCGGTGACGCGTAGAACACCTGCCCCTTCGGGCCGCGGTAGTCGCGCACGGGTACGTCGAACGCACGCGCGACGTTCTCGGCGGCGCCCTCGACGATCGCCCAGCCGTCACCGTGGCGCCACCGCACCCGGAGGTCGCGGGCCTGCGCCCAGTCCATCAACGCGTCGGGTTGGCCGACGCCATCGAGCGTGACGGTGAGTTGGGCGTCGGCCGAACGCGACGGACCCAGATCGGTTGAACTGGCCAGCAAGGCCGCATAGGGGCCGGTGATCATCGCCGACGGGGGCGTTGCGCACGCGGCAGAGGCCACGATCAGCAGCGCGGCGAGGAGGAGGGCCGAAACCCGGCGGCTACTGCCCCCGAGGACCGTGGTGGCGGCCAGGTGTGGGGCCTTCAGGCGGCGGAGCATGGACGGTGGGCGTGAACGGGTTCGGGCTGCTCGGGTCGATGCGAGGCGCCTTTTCGGTCGGCGCGACGGTTTCCGCCGGGGCGGACGTCGTCGTCGGGGCCGTCGTCTCGGGCGCGCTTTCCTCCTCGCCGGAGCAACCTGCAGTCAAGGCACCCATGGTGATGACGGCACCCACGCCGACGACAGCGGCAAGCTGTCTAGGCCAACGATTCAGTTCGGTCATGCGTTGATCCCATCCGTAGACAGCAAATTATTGATAGCGTAAATAAGCTACATCAATCGTACTTTATGTCGTCGAGGAGCGCGCGCGTACCGGACAACCCCAGTCGCAGCGCCCCCGCGTCGAGCATCGCGGTGGCGTCAGCGGCCGTACGGATCCCGCCACTGGCCTTCACCTTGACCTTCGGTCCCACCGCCGCGGCCATGGCCGACACGGCAGTCACCGACGCACCGCCCGCCGGGTGGAACCCGGTGGAGGTCTTGACGAAGTCCGCACCGGCCTCGGCGGCCGCCACACACGTATCGCTGAGCACACCCGTTCCGCCGAGCTCCAGCAACGCTGCGGACTCGACGATCACCTTCAGCAGGACCGGTTCGCCGATCACGTCGCGCACCGCGGCCACGTCGGCGCGCACCGCCGCGAAATCACCGGACACCGCGGCACCGACGTCGATCACCATGTCGATCTCGTCGGCGCCTGCGGCCACCGCGAGACGCGCCTCTTGCGCCTTGATAGCCGAAACGTGTTTCCCCGACGGGAATCCCACCACCGCGCAGATCTTCTGGGCACTCGAGCGCGTCCGGGCCGCCACCGCAACCATCGACGGGGACACGCACAGCGCGTACACCCCCAGTTGGGCGGCCTCATCGGCCAACCGCACGACGTCGGCTTCGGTGGCTTCGGGTTTGAGCAGCGTGTGGTCGACCAGCGCGGCCACGTCGGCGCGACGGTAATCGCCCACCGCTAGAACGGCTCTTCCGTGCCGCCCGGATTGCAGCCGGCGACGAACATGGCGTCATCGCTGACCTCGGGTCGCCACGGTTCCAGGTTCCAACTCGTCTTGCCCGGCTCGATGATCTCGGCGTAGTACCAATGACATTCGAACTGCGCCCGCATACCGGGAAGGTCGGCGTCGGGCGACAGCGCCAGCACCTCAGACCATGCCGCGTCGAGACCGATAGGGCTGGCCAGACCGGCGGCCTCGCGGCCGGAGTCGGTGGGATAGACCCGCAGGCTCGACAGATCCCCCCACTTCGCCCACTCGACGTCGTCGACGTAGGGCGGAACGGGCACTGCCGGATCGGCCGACACCGTCGGCGCCAACGCGACGGAGCCCAGCACACCGGCCACCGTGACGGCCAGCGTCAACAATGGGCGCACTACCGGGACTTCCCCTGGACTTCCAGGATCTTGGGCCGCACGTCAACCAGGTAGACGCCGGCGGCCACGGCGGCGATGGCCGTGCCCAAGATGCCGAGCACCAGCGACAGCAGACCCCCGACGCCGAGGATCACCAGCCACACCGGCTTGGTCAGCTTGTCGACGGCCGTGTAGGCGTCGGGACGCTGCATGGCGGCGTGCACGAACGCGTACACCACCGTCACCAACACGGCGATCTGCAAAAAGAAGAGGACGTAACCCACTAGGCCTTCGAGCTGCACGAGCCCAAGCCTATGCGGGTTACGCCCTCTGGGCGAATTTCTCGCGAACTACTTCTGGGTGACCTTCTTGGCCGGAGCCTTCTTGGCCGGAGCCTTCTTGGCCGAGGCCTTCTTGGCCGGAGCCTTCTTGGCGGGGGCCTTCTTGGCCGCCGCCTGCGTCTTCTCCTGGCCCTTGGCGGCGCCCTGTTCGGCCTTCTTCGGCAGCTCGACGCCGACCAGCTTGGCGGCACGCTCACCGACGGCGCGGGTCTGCGCCGCCACGTTGCCCAGCGCACCCTGGGTCAGCTCGACAGCCTGGTCGGTGTAGCCCTCGACGCGGTCTGCGGCGTCGGAGAAACCGGACTGGCTGCGCAGCCGCTCCAGTGCGACCTCGCCGCGCTCGACGAGCTTGTTGTAGGTGCTCTGGGCGGCCTCGGCGTAGGTCTCGGCGAACTTGCGCAGTTCGTCGCTGCTCAGCCGCTCACGCAGCTCACCGAACTGCGACGGCAGCTCTTCCTGCAGCTTGTTGATGCGCGCGCGGCGCTCCTCGGCGGCGCTGCGGGCATCGGTGCGGGCGTCGTCGGCGCGCTCACGCAGGGTCGCGACGATCTCGTTGACGCGCTCCAGCGCCAGGTCGGCGGCGCCCACCGCAGCGAGCAGCGGAGCCATGAGGTCATCGGCGGTCGGTTGGTTCTTGGCCGGGGTGTTTTTGGCCATCGTCGGTGTTCCTTTCGAAAAGTGGCTTGTCAATGGTTGTCAAAGGGGGATGGTCAGTCGGAATGTCTCAATCAGTCGGCTCCTCGTCTGCCTGGGTAGCTTCGGCTTCGTTCTGCTGGCAAAACGACGTGTAGATGTCGAGCAGCACCTGTTTTTGCCGCTCGGTGATCGCCGAGTCGGTGATGATGGCGTCGCGGACTTCGCTGGTCTCGCTCAGCTCGAGAATCCCGGCTCGCACGTAGAGCACTTCCGCGGAGACGCGCAGCGCCTTGGCGATCTGGTTGAGCACGTCGGCAGAGGGTTTGCGCAATCCCCGCTCGATCTGGCTGAGGTAGGGATTGCTGACACCGGCCTTCTCGGCCAACTGACGCACGGACACCTGTGCAGCCTCACGTTGGGCGCGGATGAAGCTACCGATGTCCTGAGCAGCGCTCTGGGCAGCGCTGGACACGACGACGGCAAGGTTGTCATCCTGCGTCATGCGAGGCCCCCTCGTGCGTTGGGTATCCGAATTGCGACACCACTACCGTACGACGGAGTGCTAACTTTTGCAAGCAGCAGTTAGCGCAGGTCAGAAGAATAGCTGGGCTACGGAATAGATCACCAGGCCCGCCATTGCACCCACCACGGTGCCATTGATCCGGATGAATTGCAGGTCGCGACCGACGTGTAATTCGATGCGCTTGCTGGCCTCGTCGGCGTCCCAACGCTCGACCGTCTCGGTGATGATCGCGGTGATCTCCACCCCGTACTCGCCGACCAGGTGCGACGCGGCGCGGATGATCCAGCCGTCGACCTTGTCACGCAGTTCGGCATCGTCGCGCAGGCTCTCCCCGATATGCACCACCGACTCCGCGATGCGTTCACGCAGCGCCGAGGACGGGTCGTCGACCGACTCGAGGATGATCCGCTTGGCCGCGGCCCAGGCGGTCTCGGCGGCCCTGGCGACCTCGTCGCGCGCCATGAGCTGTTCCTTGACGTTCTCGGCGCGCTGAATCGTCGTCGCGTCGTGCTGCAGGTCGTCGGCGAACTCGAACAAGAACCGGGTGGCCGAGCGGCGCAACTCGTGGTCGGGGTCGCGGCGCACCTTGTCGGTGAAGTCCATCAGCTCGCGGTGGATGCGGTCGCCGACAAGATGGTCGATCCACCGCGGCGACCAGGTCGGCGAATCGCGTTCGACGACGCGCTCGATGATCTCGCCGGCGTTCAGCGACCACTGGAAGGCCCGGTCGGCGAGCAGCTGCAGCAGCGCCTCCTGACGGTGCTCGGCGAGCAGCGTGGCCAGCACCCGACCGATCGGAGGACCCCACTGCGGTTCGGCGATGCGTTTGACGATCATCCGGTCGAGCACCTGCTGGACGTCGTCGTCGCGCAGCATTTCTACCAAAGCCCTTAGCACCCTGGAGGTTTCGGCGGCGACACGCTCGGCGTTGGCCGGTTCACACATCCACTTGCCCAGCCGCCCGGCGATCTCGGCGTCGCGCAGTTTGGTCGCCACGACGTCCGGCGACATGAAATTCTCCCGGACGAAGTTGCCCAGTCCCTCGCCGAGCTGGTCCTTCTTGCGTTTGACAATGGCGGTGTGCGGGATCGGGATGCCCAGTGGGTGCTTGAACAGCGCGGTGACCGCGAACCAGTCCGCCAACGCGCCGATCATGCCGGCCTCCGCGCCGGCGCGGACGTAGCCGACCCAGCCGGGTGCGCCGCGTGACTGCGCCCAGGTGCAGATGAGAAAAATCACGGTGGCGCCGATGAGGAACGACAGCGCGACGACCTTCATCCGACGCAGGCTGCGGCGCCGCTCGGCGTCGGCGACGCTGTCGGCACCCGCGAGCGACTCGGCGAAACTGGGGCGATCCCGCGTCACGGCGCGTCGGCCGGTGTCGGGTCTGTGTGCCACCCCACCATCATCCGCTATGACAGCCGCGGCGACCCATCGCAGCGCCCGGCTCCAAGATCAGCCGTACTATCGAGGGCAACTAGGGAACGGATCCAGGAGAAAGTGACACAGCAGAGCGAAGCCCTTGCGGTCAAGACGGACGGGCGTAAGCGGCGTTGGCATCGACACAAGGTGGAGCGCCGAAACGAGCTGGTCGACGGCACCCTGGAGGCCATCCGGCGGCGCGGAAGCAACGTCAGCATGGACGAGATCGCGGCCGAGATCGGTGTCTCCAAAACGGTGCTGTACCGCTATTTCGTCGACAAGAACGATCTGACCACCGCGGTGATGATGCGGTTCGCGCAGACCACGCTGATCCCGAACATGGCGGCGGCGTTGTCGTCGGAGCTCGACGGCTTCGAGTTGACCCGCGAGATCATCCGCGTCTACGTCGAGACGGTGGCCGCCGAGCCCGAGCCCTACCAGTTCGTCATGGCCAACAACTCCGCGAGCAAGAGCAAGGCGGTCGCGGCGTCCGAACAGATCATCGCCCGGATGCTGGCGGTGATGTTGCGGCGCCGCATGCTGGCGTTCGGGATGGACGTCGGCGGCGTCGAGCCGTGGGCCTATCACACCGTCGGCGGCGTGCAGTTGGCCACGCACTCGTGGATGAGCGACCGGCGGATGAGCGCCGACGAGCTGATCGACTACCTGACGATGCTGTCGTGGAACGCGCTGTGCGGCATCGTCGAGGTCGGCGGGTCGTTGCAGCGGTTCCGCGAGCAGCCGCACCCGTCCCCCGTGCTGCCTACGCCGCCGTCGCAGCCGCACGACAAATGAGCGAGATCCCGGCACTTCTGCGGTTCCGCCCCGGCGTCACGGTCGCCGACTTCGACACCAACGCCACCCCGGGCTTTGCCGGGTCCAAGTCGGATGCCGCGCCGGTGCAGGCGTCGCTCAGCGAGCGGCTGGCCGACCTCCAAGAGCTGCTCTACGCCAACTGGAAGGCCGACGACGATCGGCGTTCGGTGCTGCTGGTGTTGCAGGGTATGGACGCCGCGGGCAAGGGCGGCATCGTCAAACACGTTGTGGGAGCGGTCAACCCGATGGGCGTGCGCTACACCGCCTTCGGCAAGCCGACCGAGGAGGAGCTCGCTCACCACTACCTGTGGCGGATTCGGCGGGCGTTGCCGCCGCCGGGACACATCGGGGTCTTCGACCGGTCCCACTACGAGGACGTGCTGATCGTCCGCGTGCACAACCTGGTGCCGCCGGAGGTGTGGGAGAAGCGCTACGACGAAATCAACGCGTTCGAGCGTGAACTCGTCGATGCCGGAACGACTCTGATCAAGGTCGCGATGTTCATCTCGCTCGACGAGCAGAAGGAGCAACTGCTCGAACGGCTCGAAGACCCGACGAAATACTGGAAGTACAACCCCGGCGACATCGACGAACGCCTCAAATGGCCGGCGTACCAGGAGGCCTATCAGGTGATGCTGGACCGCACGTCGACCGACTACGCACCCTGGCATGTGCTGCCGTGCGACCGCCGCTGGTACAGCCGGCTGGCCGTCACCGAGCTGCTGATCGAGGCGCTCGAAGGACTCGACTTGTCCTGGCCGCCTGCTGATTTCGACATCGAGGCCGAGAAGCGCCGGCTGCGGGACTCTTAACGCACCAAGCGCACGGTTGTTGATGCGTATCAACAACCGTGCGCTCGGCGGCAGAAATTAGTGGAACTGGCCCTCTTCGGTGGAGCCCTTCAGCGCGGTGGTCGAGCTGTTCGGGTCCACCGTGGTGGCGATCCGGTCGAAGTAGCCGGCGCCGACCTCACGCTGGTGCTTGGTCGCGGTGTAACCCCGCTCCTCGGCGGCGAACTCGCGCTCCTGCAGCTCGACGTAGGCGCTCATCTGGTTGCGGGCGTAGCCGTAGGCCAGATCGAACATCGAGTAGTTCAGCGCGTGGAAGCCGGCCAGCGTGATGAACTGGAACTTGAATCCCATTGCGCCGAGTTCCTTTTGGAACCGGGCGATCGTCGCGTCGTCGAGGTGCTTGCGCCAGTTGAACGACGGCGAGCAGTTGTAGGCCAGCATCTGGTCGGGGAACTCGGCCTTGACGCCCTCGGCGAACTTGCGGGCCAGGTCCAGATCCGGGGTGCCGGTCTCCATCCAGATCAGGTCGGCGTACGGCGCGTAGGCCTTGGCCCGCGCGATGCACGGCTCCAGGCCATTGGTGATCCGGTAGAAGCCCTCGGCGGTGCGCTCACCGGTGATGAACGGCCGGTCGCGCTCGTCGACGTCGGACGTGATCAGGGTGGCGGCCTCGGCATCGGTGCGCGCGATGACGACCGTCGGCACATCGGCGACGTCGGCTGCCAGCCGCGCCGACGTCAGCGTGCGGATGTGCTGCTGGGTCGGGATAAGCACCTTGCCGCCCAGATGGCCGCACTTCTTCTCCGAGGCCAGCTGGTCCTCCCAGTGCGAACCGGCGACACCGGCGGCGATCATCGCCTTCTGCAGCTCGTAGACGTTGAGCGCGCCACCGAAGCCGGCCTCGCCGTCGGCGACGATCGGAGCCAGCCAGTTCTCGACGGACGTATCGCCCTCGACCTTGGCGATCTCGTCGGCGCGCAGCAGCGCGTTGTTGATGCGGCGCACCACCTGCGGCACCGAGTTGGCCGGGTACAGGCTCTGGTCGGGGTAGGTGTGGCCCGAGAGGTTCGCGTCACCGGCAACCTGCCAGCCCGACAGGTAGATGGCCTTCAGGCCGGCACGCACCTGCTGCACGGCCATGTTGCCGGTCAGGGCGCCAAGGGCGTTGACGAACTCCATATCGTGCAGCTGGTTCCACAGCACCTCGGCGCCGCGGCGAGCCAGGGTGTGCTCCTCCACGACGGAGCCCTGCAGCGCTACGACGTCGGCGGCGGAGTACTCGCGGGTGACGTTCTTCCACCGCGGGTTGCTGTCCCAGTCTTTCTGGATCTCTTCCGGAGTCCTCGGCTTACCGACCGTTGACATGGTCCCCTCCATATGTGTGAGAGTTGTTAACTATTGAGCGACCTTACGGCCGCAATGATTCGAGCATGCCCTACGTAATAACCGCAGGTCCAGTCGATTCCATTGTCAAGTTCCGTTAACAACCCGCGCGAAATTGCGAAGTTTGCAAATCGCATGCGACACTGAACCGGTTCAGTAGTTACCGGCTGGTAACCGATTTCCGCAGGTCAGTACGGGCGTACTGTTAAACGCTCGGGTTCAGAGTTCGAAGATGGCGGCGACGGCTTTGGTCTCGTCGCCGACCGCGTATGTGAGCGTTGTAACAGTGCGGTCGGTCAGCCCCGGACCGAACTGCTCGGTCGATCCGGGCGGGTGTACGTGCGAGATGATCTCCAGCTTGTCGCCCAGCGCGACCGCGGCGTCGTGTTCGATCGTCACCCGGATCGGCTTGCCCTGCAGTTCGGGCGTGGAGAACAGATGGTCCTCGATGACCGTCCAGTACACGGAGTTGTTCATGTGGTCGAAGATGTCGATGTCGGCCACGCGCACCGGATACTCGCGGATCTGCACGGCATCCTCGCGGCCGCCCGCCTTCAGGTAGGGCTTCCAACGCAACCGGTCGACGTCGGTGGTGCGCTGCAGGCCCTCGATGAAGTCATCGGAGATGCGCGCCGGCCCCTGGGTCTCCCGGTTGATGTTGATCCAGAACGCCTCGGATTCCATCAGCCCGCCCTTGCGCCCGTCGATGCGGACCCGCATCTCACACCACCGGTTCGACGTGCCCGAACACCAGCGCCGCAGCCGCAGCATGTCCTGGAACTCGATGGGTCTGATCAGGTCGATCATCGTGCGACGGACGATCCAGAGCGGGTGCGTGGCTTCGTAGCCGAGCTCGCGCAGTTGGTCTGAGCCAATGTCCTGGATATGGCGGGTCGCGGCGTCGAAGCGCAGCCGGCCGTACCGGTCGACGTCGCCGACCCGCAGCGGCCACTGCTTGTCGAAGACGTCGGGGTGCGGGTCGGGCACCGGCATCATCACCTTCGCCAACCCGGTCTTGTCTGCGTCAGCCGCCATGCTCGAGTTCTCCCCTGATTCCGACCCCGCTAAATCCTCCCACAGCGGCGAAGATGCCAACAATGCGAAGACCGACTTCACAACGAGGTTAAGGTGGTGACGTGGCGAAAACGTTCGTCGGTTCGCGGGTCCGTCAACTTCGCAACGAACGCGGGTTCAGCCAGGCCGCGCTCGCGGAGATGCTCAAGATCTCACCCAGCTACCTCAACCAGATCGAGCACGACGTGCGGCCACTGACGGTGGCGGTGCTGCGGCGCATCACCGAGGTGTTCGGGGTGGATGCGACGTTCTTCGCCTCCGAGGACGACACCCGGTTGGTTGCCGAACTGCGCGAGGTCACCATCGACCGCGACGTCGACGTCGACGTCGATCTCACGGAGGTGGCCGACATGGTCAATGCGCATCCGGCCCTGGCCCGCGCGATGGTGAACCTGCACCGGCGCTACCGGTTGACCACCACCCAGTTGGCCGCCGCGACCGAGGACCGCTACTCCGACGGCAGCGGTCGAGGGTCGATCACCATGCCGCACGAGGAAGTGCGCGACTACTTCTACGAGCGACAGAATTACATACATGAATTAGACACCGCCGCAGAGGATTTCACCGTCCGGATGGGTATGCACCGGTCCGAGCTGGGCCGGCAGTTGTCCGATCGGCTCACCATGGTGCACGGTGTGCACATCGTGCGGCGAAGCGATCTCGGCGACACGGTGCTACACCGCTTCGATCCGACCACCAGAGCGCTGCAGATCAGCAACCACCTCTCATCCGGTCAGACGGTGTTCAAGATGGCCACCGAACTGGCCTACCTGGAGTTCGGGGACCTGATCGACAAGCTGGTCGACGACGGCAAGTTCACCAGCGAGGAGTCCACGATCCTGGCCCGGCTCGGTCTGGCCAACTACTTCGCGGCCGCAACCGTGTTGCCGTACCGAAACTTTCACGAGGTCGCCGAGAAGTTCCGCTACGACGTGGAACGGCTGTCGGCGTACTACTCGGTCTCCTACGAGACCATTGCGCACCGGCTCTCGACGCTGCAGCGGCCGTCGATGCGCGGGGTGCCGTTGTCGTTTGTGCGGGTGGACCGCGCCGGAAACATGTCGAAGCGCCAGTCCGCCACCGGGTTTCACTTCTCGTCCAGCGGCGGCACCTGCCCGCTGTGGAACGTCTACGAGACGTTCGCCTATCCGGGCAAGATCATCGTGCAGATCGCGCAGATGCCCGACGGACGCAACTACCTGTGGGTGGCGCGGACCGTCGAGCGCCGCGCGCGCCGTTACGGCCAGCCCGGCAAGACGTTCGCGATCGGGCTGGGCTGCGAGCTACGGCACGCGCACCGGCTGGTCTACTCGGAAGGGCTGAATTTGGCCGGGGACAACGCGACGCCGATCGGCGCCGGCTGCCGGGTCTGTGAGCGGGACAACTGCCCACAGCGCGCGTTCCCCGCGCTGGGCCGCGCGCTGGACCTCGACGAGCACCGCAGCACCGTGTCGCCCTATCTGGTCAAGCAGCCCTAGACTCGATTCGGTGAGCGCAATCGAACCCGCGCGTATCGCGCCCGGCGGCTTCAAGGAACTCGGCCCGCTCAATTGGGCCATCGCCAAGCTCGGCGCACGTGCGATCCGGGCACCGCGGTTCAGCCTGTTCAATGTCCTTGGCCAGCACCGGCTTCTGTTCCTGGCGTGGCTGCCTTACAGCGGGATGCTGCTCGGGATGTTTTCCAAGCTTCCGGTGAAAGACGCCGAAACCGTGATCCTGCGCGTCGGCCACCTGCGCAACTGCGAGTACGAGCTGCAGCAGCACCGCAGGCTGGCCCGCACCCGCGGCCTCGGTCCGGAGCTGCAGGCCAAGATCTTCGAGGGCCCGGACGCCGACGGGCTGACCGACCGTCAGCGCGCGCTCATCACCGCCACCGACGAGTTCGTCGTCACCCGCGGGGTGTCGGCGCAAACCTGGTCGACGTTGTCCCGCCACCTCACCAAACCGCAGCTGATCGAGTTCTGCATGCTCGCCGCGCAGTACGACGGGTTGGCCGCCACGATCACCACGCTCAACGTGCCGCTGGACTTCCCGAACTAGGGATTTCGGCGCGCTAACGCCCCGCTACGGGCCTCGAGCGCGCCGAAACCGCCCCCGGACTAGAGGTAGGTGACGCCGAGCACCACCACCGACAGCAGCACCGGCGATACCGGCAGGGCGCACAGGAACGCCGCGCGCACCTCGGCCTTGGCTTGGTAGGACCGCCGGCCCAGCACGCCGCAGACGGCGCCCAGGACGAACGACGCCGCGGCCACCACCAACACCCAGGTGCTGACCGTGCTGGAGGCGGTGGCAAGGGAGATGCCGGCCAGCCACAGCATGTGGCCGACCACCAGTCCGCCGATGCCGGCGACCCAGATGGCCCTCAAAAGTTGATCATGTGGCCGGCGAGACCGTGGAAGCACTCCTGCAGCGCCTCGGACAGCGTCGGGTGAGTGTGCACGTTGCGGGCCAGCTCGTTGACGGTCAGGTCCCACTTCTGCGCCAGGGTCAGCTCGGGCAGCAGCTCAGAGACGTCGTGTCCGACCAGGTGCCCGCCGAGCAGTTCACCGTACTTGGCGTCGGCGATGATCTTGGCGAAGCCGCTGGGATCGCCGAGGCCGTGCGCCTTGGCGTTGGCGGTGAGCGGGAACTTGGCGACCTTGACGTCATAGCCCTCGTCGCGGGCCTGCTCCTCGGTGAGCCCGAAGCTGGCGACCTGCGGCTGGCAGAACGTCGCCCTTGGCATCATCCGGTAGTCGCCGAGCGCCAAAGTCTCTGCGCCCGCGATGGTTTCGGCCGCCACCACACCCTGTGCCTCGGCGACGTGGGCGAGCTGGAGCAGCCCGGTGACGTCACCGATCGCGTAGATGTGCGGCACGTTGGTGCGCATGTAGTCGTCGATGCCGATCGCCTTGCGTTCGGTGACGTTGACGCCCGCGGCGTCGAGGCCGTAGCCCTCGACGTTGGGTGCGAAGCCGATGGCCTGCAGCACTTTGTCGGCCTTGAGCTCCTCGGACTTACCGTCCTTGCTGACCTGCACCGTCACCGTCGAACCCTCGTCGCTGATGGACTCCACCTTGGTGCCGGTGAGGACCTTCGCGCCGAGCTTCTTGAACTGCTTCTCGATCTCCTTGGACACCTCGGCGTCCTCGTTGGGCAGCGCGCGCGGCATGAACTCCACGATCGTCACGTCCACGCCGAAGTTGCGCAGGAGGTAGCCGAACTCCATGCCGATCGCGCCGGCGCCGGCGATGACGATCGACGACGGCAGCTCGCGCGTCGTGATCAGCTTCTCGTAGGTCACGACGTTGTCCGACAGCGACGTGCCCGGCACCAGCCGGGTGCTGCTGCCGGTGGCGATGATCGCGTTGTCGAAGGTGACCGTCTCGGTGTCACCTTCGTTCAGGTCGACCTCGAGGGTGTTGGCGTCCTTGAACTTCCCGTACCCGTGGATCTCGGTGATCTTGTTCTTCTTCATCAGGAAGTGCACGCCGGACACCCGGCCGTCGGCGACCTTGCGGCTGCGGTCAAAGGCCACCCCGTAGTCCATGGTGGGCTCACCGCTGATGCCGAACAGCTTGGCGTCCTTGGTGATGATGTGGGCCAGCTCCGCATTGCGCAGCAGCGACTTCGACGGGATGCAGCCGACGTTGAGGCATACCCCGCCCCAGTACTTGGGTTCGACGACTGCGGTGTTCAGCCCGAGTTGGGCGGCGCGAATGGCCGCGACGTATCCGCCGGGGCCGGCTCCGAGAACGACGACGTCATAGTGGGTCACGTTTCTCACCCTAGTAGGCGGCTGTACCCGCCCGTCCGATTGTGGACGATCCGACCTGGAACGCGCTGGATCTGCTAGAGGTAGCCGGGCAGACCGATGGCGTCGTCGGCCAACGTGAACACGCTGTGGCTCAACGTATCCACCAATGCCTCGTCGTGGCTTACCAGCGCGATGCCGGCATACGTGCTGATCTCCCGCAGCATCTCCACTACGTCGGCAGTAGCGATCGGGTCGAGCATCGCGGTCGGCTCGTCGCACAGCACGAACACCGGCCGCTGCACCAGGACCCGCGCGATGCAGGCGCGCTGCAGCTGTCCGTCGCTGACCTGCCCGGGGTAGCGGTCCAGCAGCGGTTCGGCCAGCCCGACCCGGCGCGCCACTTCGTCGATCACCACCGGCTCGCGGCGGATCACCGCGGGCTCGGCGATGAGCGCACGCAGCGTCCAGCGCGGGTTGCAGACCAGGCGCGGATGCTGAGCCACCAGGGCGATCGATCCCGGCGTCGCGACCGGCGCCCCGTCGTAGGTGACCTCACCGGAACCGGGCGCCAGCAGGCCCGCGAGCACCCGCAGCAGCGTCGTCTTACCGCTGCCCGACGGCCCCGTCACGCCGACGACCTCGCGAGTGCGCACGGTGAGGTCGACGTCGTCGAGCACCGGGTGCCCGTCGAAGGACACGGTCACGTGCCGGGCCGCCAGAACGTTCGTGGTCACCGGATCGCTCCCGCGAAGAACCGCTGCACGTAGTCGTCGGCGCTGTCCGTCACCGCGTGGGCCGTATCCTGCTGCACGACAGTGCCGTTGCGCATCAGCGCGATGTCGTCGCACACCCCGGAGCGCAGCAGCCCCGGCAGTTCGTGGGTGATGACCAGCACGCCGGCGCCTGCCGCGGCCGCCTCGCCCAGCAGCTGCCACACCATGTCCGCGTTGTCGGGGTCCAGAGCCGATGTGGGTTCGTCGGCGAGTACGACTTTCGGGCGCGCGGCGATGGCCGCGGCGATCGCCGCCCGCTGCGCCATGCCGCCCGACAGCTCGTGCGGATACCGGTCCGCCACCGCCGCGGGCAGGCGCACCGCGGCGAGCAGCTCATCGACGCCGCGGTCCGCGTCGAGGCGTCGGCAGACCTCGGTGAGTTGTGACCCGACGGTGCGCACCGCGGTGAACGACGTCGCCGCGGACTGAGGAACGAAACCGATGTGCGCGCCGCGTAGTTGACACCAGCGCCGCTCGTCGGCGCCGGCGAGGCTGACGCCGTCGATCACGACGTCGCCGCGCGTTTGCGACCCCGGCGGCAGCAGACCGCACAACGCCAATGCAGCCAACGACTTTCCGCATCCGGATTCGCCGATCAGCGCGGTCACCTTTCCGGCGCGCACGCTGAGGTTCACCGCGTCCAGGACGCGCACCTGCGGTGACGTATTGCCGTGGCGGGTGGCGATGTCGACGGTCAGGCCGCACAGTTGCGCGATGGAATGCGGGGTCACCAGACCTGCCCTCCTGGCGGTTGGGTTCGGCGTTGCATCAGCGCACCGGCCGACGAGAACGCCAGCGCCGTAGCGATCAGCGCCACCGCGGGAACGGCCAGCGTCCACCAGGCGCCGAGCAACACGTCGCCGCGCGCCTGCCCCAGCAAGGTGCCGAGACTGGCCTGGTCCGGGGAGAACCCGACACCCAGAAACGACAGCGTCGACTCGTGCCAGACCGCGTGCGGCAACAACATGACCATCGCCACCAGCGCCTGCCCGCTGACCGCGGGCAGCAGGTGGCGGCGCGCGACGAACCATCGTGACGCGCCGGCCAACCGTGAGGCCTGGATCCAACCGGACTCCGAGACCGACAGCAGTTCGGCGCGCACCACACGCGCGACCGCGGGCCAGTGGGTCAGCGCGATCGAGGCGATGATCGCCAACGGCGCGCCCCGCCACATCGCCGCGATGACGATGCCGAGCACCAGGTGCGGTAATGCGTTGAAGCCGTCGACAATCCGCATCACCAGCGCATCCACCCAGCCGCCGATCAGCGCCGAGCCGACACCGATCACCACCCCGAGCACGGTGGCCGCGACCGCGCACACTGCGGCGACCACGAGCGAGATCTGCAGGGCCTGCGCGCATCTGACCAGGAGGTCGTATCCGGAGTGATCGGTGCCGAGCAGGTGCGCCGCACCGGGCGGACGCAGCGCGGCGGAGAAGTCGGCGACCTGGTCACCCGCGATGACGGGAATGATCGCGGCGGCCGCGGCGATGACGGCCAGCACCAGCCACGGCCACTGCAGCCGGCGCTGCGGTTTCGCCACGATGGTCATGCCGTCATCTCGATCCTCGGGTCGACGGCTACAGCCGCCGCATCCGACAGCGCCGAGCCGAGCAACACCGCGAGCGCGGCTCCCACGGTCAACGTCGCAAGCAGCGGAAAGTCCAGCGCCGCAGCGGAGTCCACCAGCACCGCCGCCATCCCCGGCCAGCCGAACACGGTTTCGACGACCGCGGCGCCTGCGATCAGTTCGGGTAGCCGGGTGCCCAGCAGCGCCAGCGTCGGCAGCACCGACACCGGCGCGATGTGGCCGCGCAGCAGCGCCCAGCCGTCGACGCCGCGGCCGCGGGCGCCGCGCACCGCGTCGGAAGTGCACGCGTCGACGACGGCGGTGCGCATGGTCAACAGCAGCCACGGGATCTGCGAGACCGTCAGCGCGATCAGCGGCAGCACAGCGTGATTGAGCACGCCGGATACGGTGTAGCCGGCACCGGGCGCGCTGGCGCCCGACGTCGGAAACCAGCGCAGCCCGACAGCTGCGACGGCCACCAGCACCAGCGAGACGACGAACGGCGGCACCGCGGCCATCGTCACCGCGAACACGTTGCACGCCTTGTCGATCAGGCCGCCGCGGCGCATACCCTCGATGCAGCCCAGCATGATCGCGATGACGGCCGCAGCCACCAACGCCGCACCCGACAGCCCCAACGTGAACGGCGCCCGCTCGGCCAACACCGTTGTGACGGGCTGTGATTGGGTCGACGACCAGCCGAGGTCACCGTGGGCCAGGCCGCTGACCCAGTCCCACCACGCCTGCCACCACGGCAGGTCGGTCTGGTAGGCCTCGCGGAACGCCTCACGCTGCGACTGCGTGGCGAATTGATAGTTGTTACCCAGGTACGCCGCCAACGGGTCGAACGGCGACAGCGAGGCGACCCAGAACATCGCCACCGACACGGCCGCGGTCACCGGCACGGCGATCGCGCTGCGCACCGCCAACAACCGGGCGGCAGCCCGCAGCCGACGGCGCCGGTCGACGCGGGGCTCGACCGGCCCCTCGACGACGACGCGCTCAGCTGTCGCTGTCACGTGTCCACGCCGCTATGTCCCACCACGGCCCCCACGCCACACCGTGCGAATGCGGCTCGAGGATCGGTGGGGTCTGGGTCCAGCCGAGTTCGCGATACGCGTAGGTGTGGTCGAGGAAGGTCAGGAAAACGTAGGACGGCTCCGCCACATACCTGGCCTGGACATCGCGGTAGAGCGTGTCTTTGGTTGGCCCCGAGGCTGATTCGCGTGCCTGCTCGAGCAGCTCGTCGAGTCCGGGCGCGGTGAAGTTGCCCGGGTTCGAATACGGCGACGAGCCGGGCACCCGCGTGTGCAGGGTGTCGTAGACCTGGGAGTCGATGCTGTACGGGGTCGACCCGCCGCCGAGAACGACCGCGGAATCGCCGAACCGGGTGTCGATCTCGTCCCAGCTGGTGCCGCGTGGACGCACGTCGACGCCGAGCGGTCGGACCGCAGCCGCGAACGCCACCGCGAGATCCTGGCGCAGCGAGTCCTGCGCGTTGTACAGCAGCGCGAACGATGCTCTCTCGCCGTCCTTTTCGCGGATGCCGTCGGCGCCGGGCGACCAGCCGGCATCCTGCAGGATCTGCTTGGCGCGCTCCAGATCGAAGGTGAACGTCGCCTCCGGGTTGAACGCGTCGCCGTACACGTCGGCGACGGGGGTGTACGAGGGGCGGCCGTGGCCGGCGAGCACGTGACGGATCATCGCGTCGCGGTCGACGCCGATGTTAAGAGCCAGCCGCGCCTGCGGATCGGAGGTGAACGCGTTGCCCGCGGGCAGCGCGACCGCGCGCCAGTCCGCGGATTTGGCCGCCACGGTCGCGACGTTGTCGGCGTTGATCGAATCGATGAGCCGTGGTGGCAGGTTGACCCCGTCGACCTCGCCGGCCACGATGCGCTGAGCGCGGATGTTGTCGTCGGGGTTGTGGGTGTAGACCAGGCGCTTGACCTGCGGTGTCTGCCCCCAGTAGTCATCGCGGACGACCAGAACGGCCTGATCGGGCCGCAGGCTCTCCAGGCGGTAGGGCCCGGTGCCGACGGGCTGGGTGTTCAGCGCCCAGTCGCCGGCGGGCCGGTTCTCGATCGCTTCCGACGGGGCGATGCCGACAAGAAGGTACGGCGTCGGCTCGGCGTCGGTGTTGACCTCGACGGTGAGGGCATGCGGCCCGTCCGCGGTGATCGCGGCGATCGGGGCGACGTGTGTGGAGATCTCCGATGCCACCGCCGGGTTCTTGATCGCGGTGTAGGTGGCCACCACATCGGCCGAATCGAAATCGCTGCCGTCGGAGAACGTGACGTCGGTACGCAGCGGCACCCGCCAGCGTCGCGGCTCCAGCAGTTCGGGCGGTGCGGACGCCAGCGCGGGCACCAGATCCGGCACGTGTTCGTCATCGGGCGCCTCGGGGCGGTACAGCGCATCGTAAATCGGGGAAACGCCCGCTTCGCCGTAGCCGAGAACAGGGTTGTAGTCGCCCAGCGGCTGCGCTTCGGCCAGCACGATCTGGTCGGACTGCGCGTCGGGCTGGGCCGTGGAGCAACCGGCGACGGTCATCACGATGGCGGTGGCAACGACGACCAGCCCTCGCCACGGAGCCAATTTCACGACGACGCCCACCTCCCATTCCTGTCCGAGTGAACAGGTAAACAGATGGGTGCGACTCTACATCGGCGCTATTGAGGCCGCCGTCGTCAGTACGGGATCAGGCCGACGAGGCATCGGCTGGCGTATTCGCAGAAGTTCAGGCCGTGTAGCACCGCCGCGCCCGCGGTCGCCGCCAACGGCGCCGACATCACCGCGATCGCCAGCGCCGAGACCGCCGGCCGGTCCGGAACCATTGCCAGCAGCAAGGCGCCGACCGTGCAGATCACCACGAAGACCAGCACGACGAACACCGGCGCCGTCTTGTCGATCGAGTGAAACCACCAGTAGTACAGGCCCCACCCGGCCGCGGCCGCGGCGATCCACACGCACGCCACCACCGCGACGAACGTCCAACGCTTGAGGTATTGGTAGCTGCCGGGCACGACGAGCGGAGGGGGCGGGACCGGCAAGGGCTCCGACGGCTGAGCGGGCAGTTCGCCGGTGAACATCGGCGTGTACGGCTCGGTCGGTTCGCCCGTCAGCGTGTCACGCACCGTGCACCACCTGGATCGCCGCCAGCGCCCCGAACCAGCCGGGCGCGATGGCCAGGATGAACGCGCCGACGGTGGTGACCCAGCGTCGGCCCGAGAGCAGGATCGTCAACATCCCGATCACGCTGGGCACGCCGATGACGAGCGCGATCACGATATCGGGCCGAATGCTGGCGCTGACCAGCAGCATCGCGCCGATCCCGGTGATTACGCCGACCGCCGCCCCGACCAGCATCGCGCTGGTCAGCAGCCACGGACGCGGCAGCGGTATCACGCTTTCGAGGTTAACTCCGAACGGGCCTCAAGCCTCTGAGGCACGCCCTGCGGTGTATGCGGCGCCGGTGATCGGGGCCTGCTCGGCCAGCAGCGTGTTCTCTTCGTCGGTGAAGGCGCGCCCGCGCGTCAGGAACCGCATACCTTCGGGGGCTTCGATGCTGAACCCGCCGCCTCGGCCCGCCACGACGTCGATCACCAGTTGGGTGTGCTTCCACGCCTCGAACTGCGGCCCGGAGATCCACACCGGCACGCCGTCTCCGACGTCGAGGATCCCCAGCAGCACGTCGCGGTCACCGACGAGGAACTCGCCGTCGGGGTAACACATGGGCGACGACCCGTCGCAGCATCCGCCGGACTGGTGAAACATCAGGTTGCCGTGTCTGGCCTGCAGTTTGGCGAGCAGTTCGGCCGCCGCCGGGGTGATTTCCACCCGCGGGGGCGGCTCTTGTTGCGCCGAACGTTCCTTACCACTCGAATTCTCGGCGGAAATTCGAGCGGTAAGGAACGTTCGGCGGGCCATCATCAGAAAAAGCCCTGCGCCTTGTCGCTGTAGGACACCAGCAGGTTCTTGGTCTGCTGATAGTGATCGAGCATCATCTTGTGGTTCTCGCGGCCGATGCCCGACTGCTTGTAGCCGCCGAACGCCGCGTGCGCCGGATAGGCGTGGTAGCAGTTGGTCCACACCCGGCCCGCCTTGATGTCGCGGCCGGCGCGGTAGGCGGTGTTGCCGTTGCGCGACCACACGCCCGCGCCGAGCCCGTAGAGGGTGTCGTTGGCGATCGCGATGGCGTCGTCGTAGTCGCGGAACGACGTGACGGCCACGACGGGGCCGAAGATCTCCTCCTGGAAGATCCGCATCTTGTTGGTGCCCTCGAAAATGGTGGGCTGCACGTAGTAGCCGCCGTTGAGATCCCCGCCGAGCTGCGCGCGCTCACCGCCGGTGACCACTTTGGCGCCCTCGGACTTGCCGATGTCGATGTAGGACAGCACCTTTTCGAGCTGGTCGTTGGAGGCCTGCGAGCCGATCATGGTCTCGGTGTCCAGCGGATCGCCCTGCCGCACGGCCTTCGTGCGGATCGCGGCCAACTCCAGGAATTCGTCGTAGATGTCGGCCTGTACCAGGCTGCGCGACGGACACGTGCACACCTCGCCCTGGTTCAGCGCGAACATCGTGAAGCCTTCGAGCGCCTTGTCCTGGTAGTCGTCGGCGGCCGCCATCACATCCGAGAAGAAGATGTTGGGGCTCTTGCCACCCAGCTCCAACGTCACCGGGATCAGGTTCTGCGATGCGTATTGCATGATCAGCCGGCCGGTGGTGGTCTCGCCGGTGAACGCGATCTTGGCGATGCGGTTGCTCGACGCCAGCGGCTTACCGGCCTCGAACCCAAATCCGTTGACCACGTTGACAACCCCCGCGGGCAGCAGGTCGCCGATCAACGACATCAGGTACATGATCGACGCCGGGGTTTGCTCGGCGGGTTTGAGCACGACGGCGTTGCCTGCGGCCAGCGCGGGCGCCAGCTTCCAGGTGGCCATCAGGATCGGGAAGTTCCACGGGATGATCTGGCCGACGACGCCGAGCGGTTCGTGAAAGTGGTAGGCGACGGTGTCGTCGTCGATCTGGCTGAGTGAACCCTCCTGGGCGCGGATGGCGCCGGCGAAATACCGGAAGTGGTCGATGGCCAGCGGGATGTCGGCGTTGAGCGTCTCGCGGATGGGCTTGCCGTTGTCCCACGACTCGGCCAGCGCGATCGACTCGAGGTTGGCCTCGATCCGGTCGGCGATCTTGTTGAGGATGTTGGCGCGTTCGGCGGGCGCCGTTTTACCCCACTGCACCGCGGCGCCGTGGGCGGCGTCGAGGGCCTTGTCGACGTCGTCCTCGGTGGAGCGCGCGACCTCGCAGAACGGTTGGCCGGTGACCGGCGTCGGGTTCTCGAAGTACTCCCCGGAAACGGGCGGCACCCACTGGCCACCGATGAAGTTCCCGTAGCGCGACTCGAACGACATAAGTGCTTCAGCGGCACCCGGGCGTGCGTAGACGGTCATCATCAACTCCTTGATTGGTGTAACACAGCTCACATTACGCGGGGTGGTCACAATGGCTCTTGTGACCGATGACCCGTACCTCTGGCTCGAAGACATCACCGGCGACG
Organism: Mycolicibacterium sp. XJ662; assembly: GCF_053484035.1. NCBI lineage: Bacteria > Bacillati > Actinomycetota > Actinomycetes > Mycobacteriales > Mycobacteriaceae > Mycobacterium > Mycolicibacterium sp. XJ662. The sequence goes on from NZ_JBEFTL010000001.1 coordinate 155,226, forward strand.
ACGCGCTGGACTGGGTGCGCAAGCGCAACGAGCCGACGCTGGCCGAGTTCGGTGGCGAACGTTTCGAGCAGATGCGCGTGGAGGCGCTGGAGGTGCTCGACACCGACGCCCGCATCCCCTATGTGCGTCGGCGCGGCGAGCACCTCTACAACTTCTGGCGCGACGCGGCCAACCCGCGTGGGCTGTGGCGGCGTACGACGCTGGCCAGCTACCGCGGCGAGGAGCCCGAATGGGAGGTGCTCATCGACGTCGATGCGATCGCGGCCGCCGAGGACGAGAACTGGGTGTGGGCCGGCGCCGACGTGATCGAGCCCGATTACACGCTGGCGCTCGTCGAGCTGTCGCGCGGCGGCTCCGACGCCGCGGTGGTGCGCGAATTCGACATGCGCACACGGCAGTTCGTTACCGGCGGTTTCGAGCTGCCTGAGGCCAAGACCCAGATCACCTGGGCTGACGAGGACACCGTCCTCGTTGGCACCGACTTCGGCGAGGGCTCGCTGACCGAGTCGGGCTATCCGCGCCAGGTCAAGCGCTGGCGCCGGGGGCAGCCGCTCACCGAGGCCGAGACGGTGTTCAGCGCAGCCCCGGATGACGTCATCGTCGCGGCGGCCGTGGACCGCACGCCGGGGTTCGAGCGCACCATGATCAGCAGGGCGATCGACTTCTTCAACGACGAGGTCTACGAACTGCGCGGCGAGGAACTCATCCGGATCGATGCGCCCACCGATGCCACCGTTTCGGCGCACCGCAACTGGCTGCTGATCGAACTGCGCACCGACTGGTACACCGGCATGGCCCAGTATGCGGCCGGGTCGCTGCTGGCAGCAGATTACGACGAATTCCTCGCGGGCACTGCGGAACTGGCGGTCGTATTCGCCCCCGACGAGCACACCTGCCTGAACCACTACGCTTGGACGCGCGACATGCTGGTCATGGTGACGCTGGCCGACGTCGCCAGCCGCGTGGAGGTGGTGACGCCGGGCACGTGGCAGGCCGAGCCGGTTCCGGGCCTGCCCGCCAACACCAACACGGTGATCGTCACCGCAGACGATACCGGCGACGAGATCTTCCTGGACTCAAGCGGATTCGACACCCCGTCACGTCTATTGCACGGATCGGCCGGCGGCGAGTTGACCGAGATCAAGCGTGCCCCGTCGTTCTTCGACGCCGCAGATCTGGTTGTCACCCAGCACTTCGCGAAGTCTGACGACGGTACCGCGATCCCGTATTTCGTTGTGGGCCACCGTCACGTCGAGGCCTCGGGGCCGACACTGCTCGGCGGATACGGCGGGTTCGAGGTCGCCAACACACCGAGCTACAGCGGTGTGCTCGGTCGGCTGTGGTTGGCTCGCGGCGGCACCTATGTGCTCGCCAACATCCGCGGTGGCGGGGAGTACGGTCCGCGTTGGCACACCCAGGCGATGCGCGAGAACAGGCACCTGGTGTACGAGGATTTCGCCGCTGTGGCGCGGGATCTGGTGGAGCGCGGTATTACCACTGTCGAGCAGTTGGGCGCTCAGGGCGGCAGCAACGGTGGGCTGCTGATGGGTGTGATGTTGACGCAGTACCCCGAGTTGTTCGGCGCGCTGGTGTGCAGCGTCCCGCTGCTGGACATGCGCCGGTTCCATCTGCTGTTGGCCGGTGCGTCGTGGGTGGCCGAGTACGGCGATCCCGACGATCCGGAGGATTGGGCGTTCATCTCCAAATACTCTCCCTATCAGAATATTTCGTCCGATCAACGATATCCCCCGGTGTTGATCACCACGTCCACCCGCGACGACCGGGTGCACCCGGGACACGCCCGCAAGATGACGGCGGCGCTGGAGGCGGCCGGCCATCCGGTGCACTACTACGAGAACATCGAGGGCGGGCACGCCGGCGCAGCCGACAACGCTCAGATCGCATTCCGTTCGGCGTTGATCTATGAGTTTCTGTGGTCGGTGCTCAGCTGACGGGTCGACATCGACAGCCCCTCTGCCAAACTTGAACGATGTCGCCGTCACAGCCCCAGCCGCAGTTCGAAACCCTGCTCTACGCCGCCGAGCCACCGATTGCCACCATCACGCTGAACCGGCCCGATCAGCTCAACACCATCGTGCCGCCGATGCCCGACGAGATCGAGAACGCCATCGGCCTGGCCGAGCGCGATCCCGCGGTCAAGGTCATCGTGTTGCGTGGTGCTGGCCGCGCCTTCTCCGGCGGCTACGACTTCGGCGGCGGCTTCCAGCACTGGGGTGAGGCGATGAACACCGACGGTCGCTGGGACCCCGGCAAGGATTTCGCGATGGTCAGCGCCCGCGAAACCAGCCCGCACCAGAAGTTCATGGCGATCTGGCGCGCGTCCAAACCCGTCATCGCCCAGGTGCACGGCTGGTGCGTCGGCGGCGCCAGCGACTACGCGCTGTGTGCCGACATCGTCATCGCCAGCGACGACGCCGTTATCGGCACACCGTACGCGCGCATGTGGGGCGCCTACCTGACCGGCATGTGGCTCTACCGACTGAGCCTGTCAAAGGTCAAATGGCATTCCCTGACCGGTGAGCCGCTGACCGGAAAGGAAGCTGCCGCAGTCGAACTCATCAACGAGTCGGTACCGTTCGAAAACCTCGAAGCCCGCGTGCGCGAGATCGCGGGCAAGCTCGCCAAGATCCCGCTGTCGCAGCTGCAGGCCCAGAAGCTGATCGTCAACCAGGCCTACGAGAACATGGGTCTGGCCTCCACCCAGACGCTCGGCGGCATCCTCGACGGGCTGATGCGCAACACCCCCGATGCGCTCGGGTTCGTCGAAACCGCTGCGTCGCAGGGTGTTCGAGCCGCTATCGAACAGCGCGATGGTCCGTGGGGCGACTACAGCCAGGCACCACCGGAGAAGCGGCCAGACCCGTCACACGTCATCGAACCCTAGAGGCTCGCGCGCAGCGCGAAGAGCGCGTCGAGATCCCCGATCGCACGCAACGTGTCGTTGAGGTGCGTGCATGTGCTGGTGCCGACGAACTCGCGGCGGATGCGGTCGCGCAACTCCGTCAGCGTCATCCCCTGCACCCGGTCCGCGCTGGCGATCGCGCCGGGGCATTCCTGCCACGGCAGTACCCGCACGTCGGCCTGTACCGAGGTGATGGTCCGCGTCGACATGTCCACCACGCCGGTGACCGTGTACTCGTGCACGATCGTCTCGAGTCCCTCGCTGTCGACATGTGAGTCACGGAAATGCGCGTCGAACTCCGCCGATCCGGCATCCGTCCGATGCAAATCCAGACGCCGGTAGCGACGCATCCCGTTGGGGCGCAACGGTTCGACTGCGTGCACAAGGTCGAGGGGCGGGGCCACCGGGCCCCGGGCGGTCGGGATGATGTCGTTGCGTCGCGCATACGACACCAGCGAGGCATCCGGCGCGAAACCCGCGCAGATACCCGCCATCCGATCCGCGGTGCCTGCCGGCAGGGTCTGCTCCGCGCCGAGCTCAATCGCTGTGTGCTGCAGTGCATAACCCGACACCAGCGCCGCGCCCACCCAATCGTCGAGCAGCAGATTCAGAAGGCTGGCCCGCTCGACATCCTCGGGCAGCAGGTCAGCCACCGTCGAGCGGAAGCCAGGACCGACACGGTGGCCCACGAGCCGGCTCAGCCGCTCGTCGTGCGGGACGGCAGAAATGTCGGCGACGACCCGGTTGTCGAGGCGCGCACGGATCGCGACCCGGCCGAGCGTGTCGGCCCCGCACCCCACCACGTCGCTGGCGCGCAGGTCGACGTCGGAGCCCCCGTCATCGGTCGGGTGGGTGTCGATGGTGCTCGTGCGGCGCAGCGTCCCGGCGGCCAGCGGCGGCGACGCTGGCACGGGCCGCTGCGGGCCGACGATGTCCGAGACGAACGGCATGCGTCGACGGTATCAATACAAAGGTGAGCTAACCGTCGCGACGGCGCAAACCGCCCAGCATCGACACCAGCACCCCGAACACGACCAGCGCGGCGCCGGCGGCCAGCGTCAGGTTCAACCAGTGATGCAGGCTGTCTTCGGCGCGGCCGACCATCACGTCGGCGATCAGGCGGATGTCGCCGGTGGTTTGATTGAGCGCATCGTTGACGTGGCCGCGCGCCACCTCCAACCCGGCCCACCCGGCGGCACCGACCAGCAGTGCCGAAACGCCCAGCGCGGCAAATGTTTTGCCGCGTGACCGGGACGCCGCCAGGGTCAACAGCGCGAACACGCCGGTCAGGATGGTGGCGCCGACGCTGACCCACGGGCCCCACATCGACACCGGCCGCAGCTTCCCCGGGTGCAGTCCCGTGGTTTCCGGCACCGTGATGGGGACGGTCAGGGTCTGGGGCACGTCGAGGTCGATGTCACCGAGCAACTGCTTGATCGACGGGTCGTTGAGCATCGGGGCGATATCGATCAGCCAGCGGTCGGAGCCTTCCTCACGCTGAACCGAGTCGGTGAACATCCAGCGGTGCGCGATGCGGTTGGCCTGGCCGAACTGTCCGGGGAAACCGGCGCTGCTCGTGTAGCCGACGGTTCCGCCGCGGACCAGATCCCGGTTGAGCGTGTAACCGTTGTCGGACGCGAAGGAAAGGATCTGTCGGGTCAACTCCGCCGCCATCGCACTCTGCAACTGCGGGTCTTTGGCCGCTGAGGCGGCCAACGCGGCATAACCGTCCTCGCTGACGACGTTGCGCTGTGCCCACATCGCCGGGACGGCCACGGCAAGAAGGATCGTGGTGACGAGCCACAAGACCATGGTCGTCACCAGCCGCACGCGTGCCCTCCTTACCTCGATGCCGTAGTCGAACTTACTCAAGCCCTTCCGGCAGAGAATTTCTGCGCTGATCAGCAAATGCCCGCCGGTAAAACTGGCGAGGTTGCAGGAGGAAACGAATGTTCGTCGACACTGCTCTGCTGCGGATGGCAGCGGACTTTTCCCTGAGCGCAGGCGCCGTCGCTGAGCGAGGAGCAAGCCGATTCGCGTCGACCCAGCTAACAGCAGGTGTCTTCGGTCCAGTATCACGGCGATGCAGGGCCACGGCGTGCGGTTGGCCGCGCTCGCAGGTGCTGAGACATCTCGACGTCGACGACCTCACCGGTCGCGCCGGCGGGGACCCGTGGCAACTGAACAACGGCGTGCAGAGTGGCTCACCTGGCCAGATCAGTGCGTTGGCGACGGCGTTGCCGCGGAACTTTATATGCGGCGTGTACACGTAAGCGATCACAACCATCACGCAGAGGAGAAAAAGGGCGACCGCGATTCCTTCTTTCCAGTCAGGAAAAGCCGAAAGAAATCCCGCGAGAGGGGCAACACAGGCGCAGCTCCAGTAGATGCGCCCGCAATCAACGAATCCGTTCGCGATACTGGCGATCATCACGGTGGTCGCTTTCACCGTCATCTATCTCGGCGCGTACCTATTGGGCAGACGACGGCCGCGGCGGTCGAAACATTCTCTGGAGTATTGAGCGCATCCTCATCTCCGGGAGAAGTTCTCGGAGTGACGCCCTAAGGGCGAACTACTTCGCGACGCGCCGCGGCCGCGCCAATGCGAGCTTCGTCATCATCGTGTTCAACCGCTTGAGCGCCTTGAGCGAGTTGTTGTAGTAGGTACCGCCGGCACCGATGTTGGTCCGCGGCGCCACCACCGCCTCCTGGCGGCAGAACTTGCGCAGTCCGTCCGCGCCGCCGAACCGCGCCCCGATGCCCGAGGTCTTCCACCCGCCCATCGGCGCCGTCGTACACATCAGGTTGGAGATCACGTCGTTGATGTTGACCGCGCCGCAATCCAGTTGTAATGCAATCGCTTTAGCGCGCTCGAGGTCCTTGGAGAACACCGACGCCGACAAGCCGTACGGGCTGTCGTTGGCCAGCCGGATCGCGTCCTGCACGCTGTCGACCTTCATGATCGGCAGCGTCGGGCCGAAGGTCTCCTCGGTCATGCATGCCATCGAATGGTCGACGTCGACGAGCACCGTCGGCTGATAGAAGCTGCCCGGTCCGTCGAGGCGCTTGCCGCCGGTGAGCACCTTCGCTCCGGCCTCCACGGCCTCGCGTACATGCCGTTCGGTCACCTCGATCTGGCTCTCGTCGATCAGCGCGCCGAAGTCGTAGCCTTCGCCCGCACCCATCTTGAGGTTCTGCACCGCGCGCACCACTGCGGAGACGAACTGGTCATAGACGGGTGCCAGCGCGTACACCCGCTCGACGGACACACACGTCTGACCGGCGTTGAACATCGCGCCCCACACCGCCGCGTTGGCCGCCAGGTCGACGTCGGCGTCGTCCAGCACGATCATCGGGTCCTTGCCACCGAGCTCCAGGCTGACCGGTGTGAGCCGGCGCGCGGCCCGCTCCATCACCTTGGCGCCCGTCGCGCTCGACCCGGTGAACTGCACGTAGTCGGAGTTGTCGACGACGGCCTCGACCGCCTCGCGCGCGCCCTGCACGATCGCCATCACCTCGGGTGCCCCCGAGTCCAGCCAGCCGCGCAGCAGCAGCTCGGCGGTCAGCGGGGTGCGCTCGGACGGTTTGAGCATCACCGCGCAGCCGGCTGCCAACGCCGCCAGGCCGTCCATCAACAGGTTGGCGACCGGATAGTTCCACGGCGCGACGATGCCGACCACCGGGCGCGGTCGGTAGTGCACCTCGACCTTCTTGATCGCCAGGAACGGCAGCGCCGCCGGCCGGGTCTCCGGCGCCAGCGCCTTCTCCATCGTCTTGATGTAGTACGACGCGATCATGACCAGCAGCGGCACCTCTTGGGCGGCGTCGGCCGCCGACTTGCCGGTCTCCTTGATCAGCATCGCCTCGATCTCGTCGCGGTGCTCGCCCATCCACACCGCATACCGGGCCAGTACCTTGGCCCGCCCCTTGGGCCCGCGCGCTTCCCACTGTTTCTGCGCGTCGCGCAGCCGGGCCGCGACGCGCGGCACATCGGCCGGGTCGGTCCATCGCACCGTTCCGGCGACCGCACCCGTCGCGGGGTTGTGGATAGTGCTGGTATCGGGCCGCTCAACGTCGGGTGTCGCAGTCATAACCCCATGCTAACCACCGCGTGTGACCCAGACCGCACGAGTGTTGACACGCGTCAAGTTCGGTGCCGCGAGAAGCGCCGCGATGCAGACCAGCGACGTGCCCAACAGCACCCCGCCGACCGTGTCGGTGAAGTAGTGAAACGTCGTGCCGACCCCGATCACCGCCAACCCGACATACACCGTCGCAAACACCAGCGCCCACAGCGCACAGCCGGTGACCAGCACAAACAGCCCCAGCACCACGGTCGTCGTCGTGATGTGCCCACTCGGATAAGCCAGGCCGCCGCCCTTCTCCCGACCGAAGAACGGCTTGATCACCTGCACCAGTAGATACGCGCTATACGGCAGCACCGCCGCGATCACGGCCAGCAGCCACCGTCGCCGATACATCGCGAAGGCCACCGTGGCGGCCACGATGACGACCAACGCCAGCGGGTCGGTGAACCCTCGCAGATCACGCGTCGGACTGTTGCTGTACTGGTGAAACCAGTCGTCGATGCCGGTGGATGATTTGCCCACGGCCCAGCCGAGCAGCACCATCGCGGTCAGCCCGACCGCCGGCCACCACTTGATCACGCAATTCCGCGCAGGTAGGCGGCCGCACCGAGGTGCTGGGCGGCATCGTCGACGATGCTCACCAGGCGCACGCCCGCGGTGACGGGCGGATCCCAGTTCTCATCGACGACGCGGCGCAACTCATCGGGGGTCACCGACGCGATGTACTCCAACGTCATCTTGTGTACGGCGCGGTAATAGCCGGCGAGCAGATCGGCCGACGCGCGCACCTTGGCGACCTCCTCCGGCCCGTCGCCGTAGCCCATCGCGCCACGGGGAAGGTCGAGGTTGAACCGGTCCACCCAGCCATCGCGGAACCAGACCTGCTCGGTATCGGCGAGGGCGCACAACTGCAGATCCTGCTGGCGCGCGCTGTGCCAAATGAGCCAGGAGATGCTGTTGGCCTCGTTGGTCGGGCGGTAGAACGCAACCTCGTCGGTCAGTCCGTCTGTCAGCTCCTCGACGTGCTCGATCTGCCGGGTGAACAAATCACGCAGCAGTTCGCGGACCGCCGAAACATCAGAGTCAGCCATGCCCCGACGGTACTCAGTCCGCCGGCGGGGCCGCGCCGTGGAAGACCGCCTCGATGTTGTTGCCGTCCGGATCCCGGACGAACGCCCCGTAGTAGCCGCGGTGATACTCCGGCCACAGTCGCGGCGCGTGCAGGGACTCCGCGCCGGCCTCGAGCGCGGCGTCGTAGAAGGCCTGCACCGCATCGGTGTCGGCGGCCTCAAACGCGAAATGCACCTCACGGTTGGGCCCCGTCGCGTCGCCCTTGCTCATGTCTGCGATCCAGAAATCCGGTTTGCCGTCGACGCCGTAACCTATGGCGACCTGGTAGTCCAGCTGCCGGGTGTAGCCGAGCACGCCGAGCACCTTGTCGTAGAAGGCCTTCGATCGCTGGAAGTCCGCACAGTTGATTCCGAAGTGATCGATCACCGCCTCATCGTAGATTCGACGTATGACAGATGAACTCGTGATCCGCGGCGGCACCATCGTCGACGGCCTCGGCGGCGATCCCTACGTCGGCGATGTGGCGGTCTCGGACGGCGTAATCACCTCGGTGGGCGCGGTGGACGGCGCCGGGGCACGGGAGATCGACGCGACCGGGCTGCTCGTCACGCCCGGCTTCGTCGACCTGCACACCCACTACGACGGCCAGGCGATCTGGTCGGACCGGCTCACCCCGTCTTCGGCCCACGGAGTCACGACGGCGGTGATGGGCAACTGCGGCGTCGGGTTCGCGCCCTGCCGTCCCGAAGACCACGACGTGCTGGTCGATGTGATGGCCGGCGTCGAGGACATCCCCGGTGTAGTGATGGTGGACGGGTTGCCGTGGAGTTGGGAGACGTTCCCCGAGTTCCTCGACGCGCTGGAGGCGCGACACCGCGACATCGACGTGGCGGCGCTGCTGCCGCACTCCCCGCTGCGCGTCTACGTGATGGGCCAGCGCGGCGTCGACCGCGAACCGGCCACCACCGAGGACCTCGCGCTGATGCGCAAGCTCGCCGCCGAAGCGGTTCAGGTGGGTGCGCTGGGCTTCGCGTCGTCGCGGTTCACCCTGCACAAAACCGAAAGCGGCCGGCCGATCCCCAGCTATGACGCCGACCGCGCCGAAATCGAGGCCATCGCACGCGGCGTCGACGACGCCGGCGGCGGCCTGATCCAGTTCGTGCCCGACCTGGTGGCCGGCGACTACGAACCCGTGCTGCAGACGGTGTTCGACGTCGCCGAGGACGTCGGCCTCCCGGTGACGTTCACGCTGGCGATCGGCAACGCCGGCGACCCGTTCTTCGTCGACGCGCTCACCATGGTCGAGAAGGCGAACGCCGCGGGTGGCGACATCACCGCGCAGATCTTCCCCCGACCCATCGGGCTGGTGCTCGGCCTGGAACTGTCGGGCAACCCGTTCGTCATGTACCCGAGCTACCGCGAGATCGCGGCGCTGCCGCTGGCCGAACGCGTCGCCGAGATGCGCAAACCCGAAGTGCGCCAACGGATCCTGTCTGATACACCGGCTTCCGACGGGCATCCGCTGATGTTCGCGGCGCAGGCGTTCGAGTGGATGTTCCCGCTCGCCGACCCGCCGAACTACGAACCCCCCCGTTCGGAAAGCATCGCCAGCCGAGCCCGGGCCCGCGGCGTCAGCCCGCTCGAAGAGGCATACGACCGGCTGCTCGACGACGACGGACACGCGATGTTGCTTGTCACACTGGCCAACTTCCGCGACGGCAGCCTCGACACGGTGGCGGAATTGATCCGCCGCGACGACGTCGTACTGGGCCTCGGTGACGGTGGCGCGCACTACGGAATGATCTGTGACGCAAGCTTTCCCACTTACATGCTGGCGCACTGGGCGCGCGACCGGGCATCGGGTCGGCTGTCGGTGGCCGAGGCGGTACGCGAGTTGACATCGGTACCGGCACGGGTGGCCGGCCTGGCCGACCGCGGCCGAATCGCGGTGGGCTACAAAGCCGATCTCAATGTCATCGACCACGACGCGGTACGGCTGCACCGGCCCGTCGTCGCCCACGATCTGCCCGCGGGTGGTCGCCGCCTGGACCAGCGCGCCGACGGTTACGTCGCGACGATCGTCTCGGGTGAGATCATCGCCGAGAACGGGCTGCCCACGACGGCGCGTCCCGGCCGGTTGATCCGCGGTCGCCGACCGGCGCCCAGCGCTCACGGGTAATTAGGATGGCGGTATGAGCGTCAAGGTTGACCTCGACAAGCTGGCCGACGCGCTGGCCGATTTCACGTTCGCCTACCTGATCACCGTCGGCGACGACTACCGCGCCCACACCGTCGCGGTCGATCCCGCCCTCGCCGACGGCGTGCTCGACGTCGGGTCTGTCGGCAACACCACCCACCGCAACGTCACCGCGCACGGCGACGTCACGGTGGTCTGGCCGCCCCGCGAACCCGGCGGCTACTCGTTGATCGTCGACGGATCCGGCCGCGTCACCGACGGCGCGTTGCGTGTCGCGCCGACGCGCGCGGTGCTGCACCGCAAGGCGACGGCCGAGTCGCCCAGAACCAGCCCGGACTGCCTGCACGACTGCGTGCCGCTGAAATCCGAAGCGTGATCACACGCCGGTAGCGCCGTCGATGCGCTCACGAAGCAGATCGGCCTGGCCGCAGTGGCGTGCGTACTCGCCGATCATGTGGAGGTAAATCCACCGCAGGCTCACCTCGGCGCCCATGAAGGGGCTGGTGTCATCCAGCGCGCGAGCAGCGCAGTTCGTTCGGGCCGCGTCGATCTCAGCGCACCAGATCGCCTCTGCGGCAGCCAGTGTCGATTCCTCGGACACGTCGAAACCGCCGTCATGGCCCGTCGGGGTCCACTCCCCCGCGAGCACACGACCGAACCAGTTGCGTTCGACTTCGGCCATGTGCTGAACCAGACCCAGCAGCGTCAACGGCGACGGCGGCACCGAGGCGTTGCGCAGTGCTTCGCCGTCGAGGCCGTCGCATTTGGCCGCAAGCGTCGCGCGGTAGAAATCCAACCACGCTTCCAGCGTCGTGCGTTCATCGGCGTTGAGAGGCGGCATGGGTCGTTGGATATCCATCAAGGTGCGAGGCTACCGACGAAAAAACCCGGCCCCGCTAAGAGGGACCGGGCTTTTCCGTTGGACAGACTTAGAAGTCCATGCCGCCCATGCCGCCGGTCGGGTCGGCCGCGGGTGCGGCCGCCTTCTCCGGCTTGTCGGCGACGACGGCCTCGGTGGTCAGGAACAGCGCCGCGATGGACGCCGCGTTCTGCAGCGCCGAACGCGTCACCTTGACCGGGTCGGCCACGCCCGCCTTGAGCAGGTCCTCGTAATCACCGGTGGCGGCGTTGAGGCCTTCACCAGCCTTGAGGTTGCGCACCTTCTCGGCGACCACACCGGGCTCCAGGCCCGAGTTGGCGGCGATCTGCTTCAGCGGAGCCTCCAGCGCGACACGCACGATGTTCGCGCCGGTGGCCTCGTCACCGGTGAGCTTGAGCTCCTCGAGCACCGGGGCGGCCTGCAGCAGGGACACACCGCCACCGGCGACGATGCCCTCCTCCACGGCAGCCTTGGCGTTGCGCACCGCGTCCTCGATGCGGTGCTTGCGCTCCTTGAGCTCCACCTCGGTGGCGGCACCGGCCTTGATCACCGCAACGCCGCCGGCCAGCTTGGCCAGCCGCTCCTGCAGCTTCTCGCGGTCGTAGTCGGAGTCGCTGTTCTCGATCTCGCTGCGGATCTGCGCAACGCGACCGGCGATGGCCTCGCTGTCGCCTGCGCCCTCGACGATCGTGGTCTCGTCCTTGGTGACGACGATCTTGCGGGCCTGGCCCAGCAGCGACACGTCGGCGGTCTCCAGCGAGAGGCCGACCTCTTCGCTGATGACCTGGCCACCGGTGAGGATCGCCATGTCCTGCAGCATCGCCTTGCGGCGGTCACCGAAGCCCGGAGCCTTGACGGCCACGGACTTGAAGGTGCCGCGGATCTTGTTGACGACCAGCGTGGACAGCGCCTCGCCCTCGACGTCCTCGGCGATGATCAGCAGCGGCTTACCAGACTGGATGATCTTCTCCAGCAGCGGCAGCAGATCCTTGACGGTCGAGATCTTGGAGCTGACCAGCAGGATGTAGGGATCCTCCAGGACGGCTTCCTGACGCTCGGCGTCGGTCACGAAGTAGCCCGAGATGTAGCCCTTGTCGAACCGCATGCCCTCGGTGAGCTCGAGCTGCAGCCCGAAGGTCTGCGACTCCTCGACGGTGATGACACCCTCGTTGCCGACCTTGTCCATCGCCTCGGCGATCAGCTCACCGATCTGCAGGTCGCCGGCCGAGATTGCGGCGGTCGCAGCGATCTGCTCCTTGGTCTCGACCTCCTTGGCCGACTTCAGCAGCGTCTCGGTGACCTTGTCGACGGCCTTCTCGATGCCGCGCTTGAGGCCGAGCGGGTTGGCGCCGGCCGCGACGTTGCGCAGGCCTTCCTTGACCAGCGCCTGTGCCAGCACGGTGGCGGTCGTGGTGCCGTCACCGGCGACGTCGTCAGTCTTCTTGGCGACTTCCTTGACCAGCTCGGCGCCGATCTTCTCGTACGGGTCCTCCAGCTCGATCTCCTTGGCGATGGAGACCCCATCGTTGGTGATCGTGGGAGCGCCCCACTTCTTCTCCAGAACGACGTTGCGACCCTTGGGCCCCAACGTCACCTTTACCGCGTCGGCGAGGGCGTTCAGGCCCCGCTCGAGGCCGCGGCGGGCCTCTTCGTCATACGCAATTTGCTTGGCCATTGCGAAGTGTTTCCTCCGGATTGGGGATGGCACATCTGTTGGCCGGGTGCAGTGCCCGCGACGGACGGCTTGGGTGTGCTCCGCGGGGTGCGGCCCCTTGCCTCACCGTCCCGACCTAGCACTCACCGGTCGCGAGTGCCAACTGCATTCTTAGCACTCGACCAGGGAGAGTGCAAGGTCGCCGAGGGCTAGGCTCGACGCCGATGTCACTTATCGTGCCGCCCCATCCTTCGCCCCGGTACACCGAGGACGACTACGCCTCGTTCGGCCTGGTGAAATACCACTATCTGGCCCATCAGGAGGCCACCGCCGGCACGACGCCGACGCGCCGGGGTTCGCTGTTGATGTTGTTTGCTCCGGGCGCCCCGCGTGAACACTATTTCGAAGGTATCGCGCAGCTCGGGGACATGACCGAGGACGAGCGGCGCGAGTGGTTCGTTCGCAACGACAATCTCTTCGTCGACACGTGACGCGGGAAAGATGCGTACGCGTAATCCGTTGCGTTAGGCTGCTTACCGATCAGTGAGGAGTCTTGGGTGCGGGCTAATTCAGCGCCCGACACCCAGGCTTTGCGAGGCTGGCAGCGTCGGGCTTTGGTGCGGTACCTTGGCGCCCGGCCGCGCGATTTTCTGGCGGTCGCGACGCCCGGTTCCGGTAAGACGGCGTTTGCCCTGCGCGTAGCCGGTGAGCTGCTCGGCGACGGCACCGTCGAGCGCATCACCGTCGTCGTGCCGACCGATCACCTCAAGGTCCAGTGGGCACTGGCGGCCGCGAGGGTCGGCCTTGCGCTGGACCCGAAGTTCAGCAACTCGTCGGCGCAGACGTCTTCGGAGTACCACGGGGTCGTCGTCACCTACGCGCAGGTGGCCAGCCACCCGACCCGCCACCGGGTCCGCACGGAGAACTATCGCACGCTCGTGGTGTTCGACGAGATCCACCACGGCGGGGACGCCAAGAGCTGGGGCGAGGCCATGCGCGAGGCGTTCAGCGACGCCACCCGCCGGCTGGCGCTGACCGGTACGCCGTTCCGCAGCGACGACAACCCGATCCCGTTCGTCGCCTACGAGCTCGACGGAAACGGCGTGCAACGCTCGGTGGCCGACCACACCTACGGCTACGCCGAGGCGCTGGCCGACGGCGTGGTGCGGCCGGTGGTCTTCCTGGCCTACTCCGGTGAGGCGCGCTGGCGCGACAGCGCGGGCGAAGAACACTCGGCGCGCCTCGGTGAGCCGCTGACCGCCGAACACACCGCGCGCGCCTGGCGCACCGCGCTGAACCCGGCGGGCGAATGGATGCCGGCCGTCATCGCCGCCGCCGACAAACGGCTGCAGCAGAAGCGCCAGCACATGCCCGACGCCGGCGGCATGGTGATCGCCTCCGACCAGACCGCCGCGCGGGCCTACGCCGAACTGCTCACCAAGATCACCGGCGAGGCGCCGACCGTGGTGCTCTCCGACGACCCCGGCTCATCAGACCGGATCAGCCAGTTCGCCGCGGGCACCAGCCGCTGGCTGGTCGCCGTCCGGATGGTGTCCGAGGGGGTCGACGTGCCGCGGCTGGCCGTCGGCGTGTACGCCACCAGCGCGTCGACGCCGTTGTTCTTCGCCCAGGCCATCGGCCGCTTCGTGCGCTCCCGCAGACCCGGGGAGACCGCGAGCATCTTCCTGCCCTCGGTGCCCAACCTGCTGTTGCTGGCCAGCGAGATGGAGGCCGAGCGCAACCACGTGCTCGGCAAACCCCACCGCGACACCGACGGCGACGACGAGTACGTCGAGCCCCGCAAGTCCGAACCCAGCGAGCTCGACAACGGCTTCGAATCGCTGGGCGCCGACGCCGAGCTGGATCAGGTGATCTTCGACGGCTCGTCGTTCGGCACCGCGACGCCCGCAGGCAGCGACGAGGAAGCCGACTTCCTGGGGATCCCCGGGCTGCTCGATGCCGAACAGATGCGAGATCTATTGCGGCGCAGGCAAGAAGAGCAGCTGACCAAACGCACCGCAAGCGGCGAGGTGCAGCGGGTCTCGACGCACGGGCAGCTGCGTGAGCTGCGCCGCGAACTCAACGCGCTGGTGTCGATCGCGCATCACCGCACCGGTAAACCACACGGCTGGATCCACAACGAGCTGCGCCGGATCTGCGGCGGCCCGCCGGTCGCGGCGGCCACCACCGAGCAGTTGCAGGCGCGTATCGAGGCGGTCCGCACGCTCAAGGCGTGACCGGCTAGGTGAGCAGCCCGCAACCGGCCACACCGCATAGCAGCGAGCTGGCCAGCAGCGCCGGCCAGAACGCCACGGTGACCACGAGCGCCGCGATGTTGGCGAACACGGTGAACTGGGCGCTGAGCGCATGCTTGAGTTGGCCGATCAGCTCGATGTGCAACATCGCATATCCGACACCAATCACGGTGTACAACAACGCAACCCACAACACGAGTTCGAATACCGTGTTGATGCCCCGCCGTAGCAACACCTGCTGCATCCGCTCCCACACGATCATCGCCCCAGCCCGAGAAGCTCCGGCAGATCGGCCACCGAGTCGATCACGTGGTTGGGCTGCATCGCGAACTCGTCTGCGGCCCAACGGTCCAGCGTGTCCTGCCGAAACTTGCCCGTGCGCACCAACACCCCCGTCATCCCGACCACCTGCGCTGCCAGCACGTCGTTGTTGAGATCGTCACCGACCATATACATCTCGTCGGGTTCCACACCCAGACGCCCAGCGGCAGCCAGGAACCCCTCGGGGGCGGGCTTGCCGACGGCGGTCGCCTGCCGGCCGGAGGTCTGCTCCATCCCGATCAGGTACATCCCGGTGTCGATCCGCAACCCGTCGGTGGTGGTCCATGCGGTGCTGCGGTGCATGGCGACCACCGGCACACCCTGGGCCATCCAGTCATAGACCCACGACAGCGTCAGATGGCCGAACTCCGGTCCCGCGCCGCCGAGCAGCACGACGTCGGGTTTGTCGGGCGTCTCGGGTCCGCTGAACTCGCTCGAGGACACGATGTCGATCCCGGGCATGTCCTCGGCGATCTGGCCACTGTTGACCAGAAAGCACCGAGCGTCGGGGAAACGGTCGCGGACGTACTCCGCGGTCAACACCGCCGCGGTGATCACCTCGTCGGGGCGCACCACCATGCCTGCCTCGGTGAGCAGTTCGGCGATCTGCACCCGGGTGCGCGTCGTGGTGTTGGTCAGATACGAGCAGGCGACCTGGTGGTCGTTGAGCGTGCGCAGCGTCGCCGCCGCCCCCTCGATCGGTTTCCACGAGGTCACCAGGACACCATCGATGTCGAAGAGCACTCCACCGATTGCCATTGCCCGACATTAAACGGCAATCGTTTCAGCGCAACTCGGACCCCGCCCCGGCCCACTCGGTGTCGTCGAGCCACGGCGACGCCTGCGCGGCGATCGACCACGCCAACTCCGCAGGTACGTCGATCACCTGATAGTGCTTGACGCCCGCCGCCGTCGCCGCGATCAGCGTGGCCACCCCCGCGTGGCGTTGCATCAGCGTCTGCCGCACGGTCCAGGCGATGATGCCCGACGCCTCGATGCAGTCACGACGCCGCTGCAGGCTGCCGGTGCGCGCGACCAACCAGCCGTCGGTGACCCGGTGCCCCAGCGACCGGGACCGGTCGTGGGCCAGCAGCGCGCAGCACACTGCGAACATCACCCACAACACCCAGGCCCATATCGGCGCCGCGGCGACGGCCAGCACGACCGCGAGGACCACCGGGGCCACCATGGCCCGCGTCCACCGCCGTCGCGTGGCCGCCGGGCCGTGCGCGCGCAGCGGTCCGCTCACCACCTCGGGGCGCTCGATCAGATCCGACAGCACCGCCTCGGCCGTCGGCCTGGGACACGGCGGCAGTAGCAACGACGCCTCCCCCTCGCCACCGACACCGGTCATCACCGCATCCAGGCGCGCACCACCGAACAGCCGCACCAACAACGGCTCCCGCAGCGTGCCCCCGCGCAGCCGCCGCATGTCGAAGGTGTGCTCGCGCACCCGCACCAGGCCCAGCCGAAGGTGCAGCACCTCCGCGTCGCGCCGCAGAACCAGGTTCGCGTAGCTCAGCAGCGACTGCAGCACCGACAGCACCACCGATGCGATCAGCACGGCGACGACCGTCACCGCGACCGTGGCCACCACACCCCACTGCGCGACAGTGTCCAGGCCGGAGCGGGCGACCTCCGAATCCTGCAGCGCCGCACCCGCTCCCATCTGATAGATCAGGCCGGCGGCCGCCGCGATCATCGCCAGGCCGGTGAAACTCAGCGGGCTGTAGCGCAACCAGGACGGATCCCAGCGCGCCAACACCCGGCCCGCGGGCATCTGTTCCTCGTCGGCGACGGCCAACGACTCGGCCAACAGGACAGCGCGGAGCCGCGGCACCTCCTCGGCTTCGACGGCGTCGAGCGCGAACACCGTGTCGCCCCTGGCCTCCTGTCCGGTGCTCACCCGCAGCACGGTCAACCCCAGCAGCCGGTGCAGCAGCCGGGCCTCAGTGGACACCGACCGAATTCGGTTGCACGGCACCGCCAGGACCTTGCGCTGCAGTACCCCGGTGCGCAGTTGCACATCGCTGGGCCCGATGCGGTAGGTCGTGGTGAACCAGCGCGCCACGCCGAACGCGACCGTCGCCGCGACGACCATCACCACCACCGTCGGGTTGCCGGTCGCCGAGCCGAGCACCAGCGAGCCGACGATCACCGGTATCTGGCGCATCACCTCGTGCACCGGATGCACCAGCAGCATGCGCGGGCTCAGCCGGTGCCACACTTCGTTGGGGGCGGTGGGCGGCGCGCTCATGTGGCGTCCTCCGCGCCGAGCGCCGCGACGTCGGTGAGTTGGGCGACGATCAGGTCGGCCACCTCGGCGTCCAGCGCCACGATGCGCACCGCACCCGCCGACGACGCCGTCGTCACCGTGACGGTGGACAGGCCGAACAGCCGGTCCAGCGGGCCGCGCTCGGTGTCGACGGTCTGCACCCGCGATATCGGCGCGATCCGGCGCTCCTGCACCAGCCAACCCGACCGGGTGTAGACGGCTCGGCTGTCGATGTCCCACCGGTGCACCCGGTAGCGCCACAGCGGCACCACGATGACGAACACCGCAATACCCACCGCCGTGAGCACGGCCGCCAATGCGTGCAGCCACCACACCCGGAAGTCGACGATCAGCCACACCAGCTGGGCGAACGCCAGGCCCAGCCACGGAATCGCCGCGCCGATCGCCCAGACCAGAGGGGCTTTGCGGCTCGGCGGATGGGCGGGTTCAAGCAGATCCATGATTCGAGCATGACGCACGACGGGCGCAGTATGTTGATGCCATGACCGCCAAATGGACCGCAGCCGATGTGCCGGATCAGTCAGGGCGGGTGGCAATCGTCACCGGCGCCAACTCCGGATTGGGCTATGACACCGCGGCGGTGCTGGCCGACAAGGGTGCACATGTCGTGCTCGCCGTGCGCGATCTGGACAAGGGCCGCCAAGCCGTCGAGAGGATCAAGTCGGCCAGCGCCAACGCCGACGTCACGCTGCAAGAGCTCGACCTGTCGTCGCTGCGCAGCGTCCGCAAGGCCGCCGACGAGCTTCGCACGGCCCATCCCCGCATCGACCTGCTGATCAACAACGCCGGGGTGATGTACGTGCCGACGCGCGAGACCACCGAAGACGGCTTCGAGATGCAGTTCGGCACCAACCACCTCGGCCACTTCGCGCTGACCGGGCTGCTGCTGGAGAATTTGCTGTCGGTCGGCGGGTCGCGGGTCGTGACGGTCAGCAGCATGGGTCACCGGGTCATCGCCCGCATCCACTTCGAGGATCCGCACCTGCAGCGCAAGTACAACCGGGTGGAGGCCTACGGCCAGTCCAAGCTGGCCAACCTGCTGTTCACCTACGAGTTGGCGCGCCGGCTGAAGACCAAGGAGGCCCCTACCATCGCGGTGGCCGCCCACCCCGGCCTGTCGGACACCGAACTCATGCGGCACCTGCCCGACTACATCCCGAACTTCATCTGGAAGATCGTCGCCCAACCCGCCAGCATGGGTGCATTGCCGACGCTGCGCGCGGCCACCGATCCTGCCGTGCACAGCGGTCAGTACTACGGACCCGACGGCATCGGTGAATCCCGGGGACACCCGAAAGTCGTTGCGTCCAGCGCACAGTCGCAAAACCAGGACATCCAACGTCGGCTGTGGACCATGTCCGAAGAGCTGACCGGCGTCACCTTCCCCATCTGATGCGCCCGGTCGAGGAGCATCAGCGCGCCGTCGCGGACCTCATCGCGCCCCGCTTCCCGGTCGCGGTGCCGCTGGCCGACGCGCTGGGGCTGGCGCTGGCCGATGACGTCGTCGCGCCGCTGTCGTTACCGGGGTTCGACAACTCGGCCATGGACGGATACGCCGTCGTCGCCGGCGACGTCGCCGCCGCGACCCCCGAGCAGCCCGTCGTGCTGCCGGTCGCCGAGGACATCCCGGCGGGGCGGACCGACGTGCTGACGCTCAAACCCGGTACGGCACACCGGATCATGACCGGCGCGCCGGTGCCGTCCGGCGCGACGGCCGTCGTACCGGTGGAGGCGACCGACGGCGGCGTCCACACCGTCACCGTGCGCGCCAGCACGACGCCCGGCAAGCACATCCGCCGAGCGGGCGAGGACGTCACGGCGGGCACCACGGTGCTGCGCGGTGGACATGTGGTCACCCCGGCGGCGCTGGGTCTGGCGGCGGCGCTCGGATTGGGTGAGCTGACCGTGATTCCGCGGCAACGGGTGCTGGTGATGTCGACGGGCACCGAACTGGTCGCGCCGGGCACCCCGCTGCAGCCCGGCCAGATCTATGAGTCCAACGCGGTGATGCTGGTGGCCGCCCTGCGCGACGCCGGCGTCGAGGTGGTGGCCTCGGCGATGTCGGGCGACGACGTCGACTCGTTCCGTGACACGCTGGCCCGCCACGTCGGTGACGCCGATCTGATCGTCACCACCGGCGGCGTCAGCGCGGGCGCCTACGAGGTCGTCAAGGACGCGCTGGGCGGCTCCGTCGATTTCGTCAAGGTGGCGATGCAGCCGGGTATGCCGCAGGGCTGCGGGCGGGTCGACACCGGCACGCCGATCGTCACGCTGCCGGGCAACCCGGTCAGCGCGCTGGTGTCGTTCGAGGTGTTTTTGCGTGCGCCGCTGCGCGCCGCGATGGGGTTGCCGCACCCGGAGCGTCCGCGCCGCACCGCGGTGTTGACCGAGGACCTGACCTCGCCGCGCGGTAAGCGGCAGTTTCGCCGCGGCGTGTTCGATGCCGACGCCGGCACGGTCACCAGCTACGGCCCGCCGGCCTCGCACCATCTGCGCTGGCTGGCCTCGGCGAACTGTCTGCTCGAGATCGACGAGGACGTCACCGAGGTAGCTGAAGGCACGCAGGTGCGGGTCTGGGACCTGGCATAGCCGCCTTAGCCGCAGCGCCCGCCCGTAGAATCGCGGGACAATGGCCAGACGCCCCGACCTCAAATCAGGCCCCGAGCGGCTCGCGGCGCTGGTGCGCACCACGATTCCACCGATGCACCGCGCCGGGCTGCCCTTCGTGGGCACCAGCCTCGCCGTCGCTGCGCTCGGGTGGAAGAACCCGTGGCTGCGGCGCGCGGGGCTGACATCGGCCGCCGCCAACGCAGCGTTCTTCCGGCATCCGCCCCGGGTGGCGCCGACCCGCCCCGGTCTCGTCGTCGCACCCGCCGACGGTCTGATCTGCCTCATCGAGGAGAAACCGCCGCCGGCCGAACTCGGTTTACCGCCAACACCTTTGCCGCGCATCAGCATCTTCCTCTCGGTGTTCGACGCGCACGTGCAGCGCGCACCGATCGGCGGTGAGGTCACCGCGGTCGTGCACCGGCCGGGCCTGTTCGGCTCGGCCGAGCTCGAGGCGGCCAGCGAGGACAACGAACGCAACAGCATGGTGATCCGCGACCCCGAGGGGGTGGAGGTGATCGCCGTGCAGATCGCCGGGCTGATCGCGCGCCGCATCGTCTGCGACTCCAAGGTCGGCGACAAGGTATCGATGGGCCAGACCTACGGGCTGATCCGCTACGGATCGCGGCTGGACACCTACCTGCCCGCAGGCGCCAACGTCCTGGTGACCGTCGGGCAGCGGGCGCTGGCCGGCGAAACGGTATTGGCCGAGCTGCGATGATCAAACCTCGGGTCAAACCCGGCGTGGTCAGCCTGCGCATCCTGCCCAGCGGTATGACCGTGGCCGCGATCTGCCTGGGCCTGAGCGCGGTCAAGATGGCGCTGGACGACCGGCCGACCGAGGCGATGGCATTCCTCGCGGTCGCCGCGATCCTCGACGCGCTCGACGGGCGCATGGCCCGCGCGCTGAAGGCGACCTCGCGCATGGGCGAGGAGATCGACTCGCTGGCCGACGCGGTCAACTTCGGTGTGGCACCGGCGTTCATCGTGTACGCCACGCTGCTTTCAGAGTCGCGGGTCGGCTGGATGGTGGTGTTGCTCTACGCGGTGTGCATCGTGCTGCGGTTGGCCCGCTACAACGCGATGCTCGAAATCGACCAGCCCGCCTACGAAAAGAAGTACTTCGTCGGGATGCCCGCCCCGGCGGGCGCGATCGGTTCGATCGGACCGCTTGCCGCCAAGATGCAGTTCGGCGAGGGCTGGTGGACGTCGGAGTGGGCCGTGGTCATCTGGATGATCGGCGTCTCACTGCTGGTGGTCAGCACCATCCCGATGCGCAAAATCCACACGTTCTCGGTCTCGCCGAACATGGTCGCGCCGCTGCTCGCACTGCTGGCAATGGGTGTGGCGGCCGCGATCTTCTTCGGCTACCTGGTGATCCTGTTGATCATCGCCGCCTACGTCATCCACATCCCGTTCGCCGTGCGAACCAAACGGTTCCTGGCGCAGCACCCCGAGGTGTGGGACGAGCGGCCACGCCAACAGCGCGCGGCGCGCCGGGCCATCCGCCGCGCACACCCGCACCGGCGCTCGATGCTGCGACTCGGACTACGCAGGCCCGGCTCCTGACGTGGCGGACCAGCAACTCAGCCTGACCGCCCGGCTGAACACGTCGGCGCTGGACTCCCGACGCGGCGTGGTCCGGCTGCATCCAGAAGCGATCGCGGCGCTGGGCCTGCGGGAATGGGATGCGGTGTCGTTGACCGGTTCCAGGACCACCGCAGCGGTCGTGGGTGCGGCGCCGTCGGGCACCCCGGCGGGCACGGCGCTGCTCGACGACGTCACGCTGTCCAACGCCGGGTTACGCGAAGACACCACGGTGCTGGTCGCTCCGGTGACCGTCTACGGCGCACGATCGGTGACGGTGACGGGTTCCAAGCTGACGTCACAGTCGATTTCACCGCAGACGCTGCGACAAGCGTTGCTGGGCAAGGTGATGACCGTCGGCGATACGGTGTCGCTGCTGCCCCGTGAACTCGGGCCCGACATCCCGACCTCGCGGGCCACCGCGGCGCTCGCGTCATCGGTCGGCATCACCTGGACCTCGGAGTTGCTGACGGTGACCGGCACCGATCCCAGCGGACCGGTCAGCGTCCAACCGAATACGGCGGTGGCATGGGCGGTGTCGGCATCGAGGTCGACATCGGCGTCGACCCCGACGTCGCCGTCGGCGCCACCCCCGGCCCCACTCGACTCGACACCGGTGCGCAGCATCGAGGACCTCAAAGGTGCCCAACCCCAGGCCGAACGCCTCACCGAATGGCTCAAGCTCGCCCTCGATCAGCCCGAGCTGTTGGAAACACTCGGCGCCGCAGCCAATCTCGGCGTGCTGGTGTCGGGTCCCGCGGGGGTCGGCAAGGCCACCATGGTGCGCGCCGTGTGCGCCGGGCGGCGGCTCATCGAACTCGACGGACCCGACGTCGGAGCGCTGGCCGCCGAAGACCGGCTCAACCGGGTGGCGTCGGCGGTCAAGACCGTGCGCGACGGCGGCGGAGTGCTGCTGATCACCGATGTCGACGCGCTGCTACCGTCGGCGGCGGACTCGGTGGCATCGCTGATCCTGGCCGAACTGCGCAACGCCGTGGCGACCCGCGGGGTCGCGTTCATCGCCACCTCGGCGGTGCCCGAGAACCTCGACGCCCGGCTGCGCGCCCCCGATGTGTGCGACCGCGAGCTCGGGCTCACGCTGCCCGACGGTGCGATCCGCAAACAGCTGCTGGAGGTGCTGCTGCGCGACGTCCCGGCCGGCGACCTGGAGCTCGACGAAGTCGCCGGTCGCACACCGGGTTTCGTCGTCGCCGACCTCGCCGCCCTGGTCCGCGAGGCGGCGCTGCGCGCGGCGGCACGGGCCAGCGCCGAGGACGCACCGCCGCGTTTGACCCAGGAAGACCTTATCGGCGCGACGTCGGTCATCCGCCCGCTGTCACGGTCGGCCACCGAGGAGGTCTCGGTCGGTTCGGTGACGCTCGACGACGTCGGCGACATGGCCGCCACCAAGCAGGCGCTCACCGAGGCGGTGCTGTGGCCGCTGCAGCATCCCGACACGTTCGCCCGGCTCGGGGTCGCACCGCCGCGCGGCGTGCTGCTCTACGGCCCGCCCGGGTGCGGTAAGACGTTCGTGGTGCGCGCCCTGGCCAGTACGGGACGGCTGTCGGTGCATGCGGTCAAAGGCGCCGAGCTGATGGACAAATGGGTGGGCTCGTCGGAAAAGGCTGTGCGCGAACTGTTTCAACGCGCCCGCGACTCCGCCCCGTCGCTGGTGTTCCTCGACGAGATCGACGCATTGGCCCCACGGCGCGGGCAGAGCTTCGACTCCGGCGTCACCGACCGGGTGGTGGCCACGCTGCTCACCGAACTCGACGGCATCGAACCGCTGCGCGACGTGGTGGTGCTCGGCGCGACGAACCGGCCCGACCTGATCGACCCGGCGTTGTTGCGGCCCGGCCGGCTCGAGAAGCTGGTGTTCGTCGAACCACCGGACGCCGAGGCCCGCCGCGAGATCCTGCGTACCGCAGGCAAATCGGTTCCGCTGGCTGACGATGTGGACCTCGACGCGCTGGCCGACGAACTCGACGGCTACAGCGCAGCGGACTGTGTCGCGTTGCTGCGCGAGTCGGCGCTCACCGCGATGCGGCGCTCCATCGACGCCGCCGACGTGACGGCCGCCGATGTCGCCAAGGCCCGCGAAGCCGTGCGTCCGTCGCTGGACGCCGCACAGGTGCAGTCGCTGCGGGCGTTCGGCACGTGAGTTCGGCGCGCTCACGCCCCGTGAGGGTCCGAAAGCGCGCCGAAATCGCACGGGTGTCGACATCTTGACAGTGCCAAGTTCGACGGGCATAGTCGATCAATATGACTTGCCAGTGTCAAGATCGAGGAGGTCCGACATGACCGCCCCCAACACGGCCACTGTCCGCGTCGGCGACCGCGACCGGGAGAAGACCGCGGACCTGCTCGGCCAGGCGCTCACCCAGGGCTACCTGACGATGGACGAGTACGAGTCCCGGCTGCAGACCACGTTCGGCGCCGAGACCAGCACGCAACTGCGGGCGTTGACCGCCGACCTACCGGTCGCCTGGCTCAAGCGCAACGATCCCCGGCGCCAACAGGCCCGCGGACAAGCAGCGCGGCGCAGCCTGCGGTTCCACCTGGCCGGCTACCTGATGATGGTCGCGATCGTGCTCACGGTGTGGCTGGCGGTCGGCCTGACCGCAGGCTCCTGGTACTTCTGGCCAATCTGGCCGATCCTCGGCGCGGGCATCGGTGTGCTCGGCCACACGCTGTTGCCCTGCCCCCGCTGGCCTGGGGGTACGTGGCTTCGATAACTTTGAGCCACCTCCGCCCTAGCGACCGGGCGTGATGCTCGACCGTCCCTAGGATCCGCGTGCCCGCCGTTCAGTTCTATCCCGCTGCCCCGACGGTGCGCCGTCGGGTCCGCGACGATCTCAACGGGTTGCGCGGCATCGCGATCGCGCTCGTGGTCGTCTATCACATCTGGTTCGGCCGGGTCTCCGGCGGCGTCGACGTCTTCCTGGTGCTCTCCGGCTTCTTCCTCGGCGGCCGATTGCTGCGGCAGGCCTCAGAACCCGGCGCCGACGAGCCGTTACCGCGCGCGCTGATCCGGCTGGTCCGCCGGCTTTGCCCGGCGCTGGTGGTGGTGCTGGCCGCGTCTGCGGCCCTGATGGTGCTGATCCAACCGCAGACGCGCTGGGAGGCGTTCGCCGATCAGAGCCTGGCCAGCCTCGGCTACTTCCAGAACTGGTATCTGGCCGTCACGGCCAACGACTATCTGCGCGCCGGCCAGAGCGTCAGCCCGCTGCAACACATCTGGTCCATGTCGGTGCAGGGCCAGTTCCTGGTCGCGATGCTGCTTCTCGCCTGGTTGGTGATGATCGCCGCCGACAAGCGCGGCTGGGGCGCGCGGCGACGTCAGGTGTTGATCACGGTCACGGCCGCGGCCACCGTCGCCTCGTTCGCCTACGCGGTGCTCGCCCACCACCTCGACCCGGCCAGCGCCTACTACGACAGCTTCGCCCGGGCATGGCAGATGCTGGCCGGCGTGTTGGCGGCCGCGGTGATCCCCGCCGTGCGCATGCCCGGCTGGTTACGCGTCGCCACCGCGTTGGCCGGGCTGGCGATGCTCTTCAGCTGCGGCGTCCTGCTCGACGGCGCGGCGCAGTTCCCCGGACCGTGGGCACTGGTCCCCGTCGGCGCCGCGCTGCTGCTGATCTTCAGCGGCGCCGGCGCCGAGGACGGCTTGCCGTGGCCGAACCGGCTGATGGCCGCGGCACCGCTGGTCACGCTGGGCGCCATGGCCTATGCGCTGTACCTGTGGCACTGGCCGCTGCTGATCTTCGCGATGACGTTTCTGGACCGCGACACCGTCGGGTTGCGCGGCGGCATCCTGCTGTTCGCCGCCTCGCTGCTGCTGGCCTATCTGACGTTGCGGCTCGTCGAGGATCCGCTGCGTCAGGTGAGCGGTGCCCAAGACCGGAAGGCCCACCCGCTGCTGGGCGGCGTTGTCGTGCTCCTTGCCGTTACGCTGTGCGTGACGTCGTTCGGGTGGCGCAACCACATCGCCGACATCCGGGCCAACGGCAACGAGCTTGCGTCCCTGTCGCCGCGGGACTATCCCGGTGCCCGCGCACTTCTCGACCCCGTGCGCGTGCCCGACCTGCCGATGCGGCCCACCATCCTGGAGGCCGCCGAGGATCTTCCCGCGACCACGACCGACGGCTGCATCACCGACTTCGCCAGCACCGAGGTGATCCGGTGCGTGTACGGCGACGCCGGCGCGGCGCGCACAATCGCGTTGGCAGGCGGTTCGCACTCCGAACACTGGATCGCCGCCCTCGACCTGCTCGGCGTGCGCCACGGCTTCCGCGTCGTGACCTACCTCAAGATGGGCTGCCCGCTGACCACCGACGACGACCCACGCAACGCCGTCACGCATGAGCCCTATCCCGAGTGCCGGTCGTGGGTGCACGACGCCATGGCCGCCCTGGGCGCCGACCGGCCCGACTTCGTGTTCACGACCACGACGCGGCCCCATCCCGACGGGCCCGGCGACATGGTGCCCGACGGCTATCCGGGCATCTGGGACGACCTGGACGCCAACGGCATCGCGATCCTCGGCCTGCGCGACACCCCGTGGATGTTCCGCGACGGCACGCTCTTTGCGCCGGTGGACTGTCTGGCAGAGGGCGGCGACGCGGAGTCCTGCGGGCTGCCGCGCCACGAGGCGCTGGCCGAGCGCAACCCCACACTCGACTACGCCGACCGCTACCGGTCGATGGCGCTACTGGACCTCACCGACGCCGTGTGCCGGCTCGACATCTGCCGTGCCGTCGAGGGCAACGTGCTCGTCTACCACGACGCCCATCACCTCTCGTCCACCTATGTGCGGACGCTGGCCGACGAGCTGGCGCGCCAACTTTCCGACGCCACAGGGTGGTGGTGAAACGGCCCCAATACCACACCGCCCACAGCACATACGGTGCGTGGGCGCGCCATCGGCCCACGTAGAATGGCCCGGAACTTAGCCATTGACACCGGCTGACACCCCGCCTCTGCACATCGCCTGACGGCCGATGCCGACTCAGACGACCCGATCGGAGTGCCATGCTCGCCATCTTGCTGGCCCACGCGGTGGCCACCGCGTTGGCGCCGCTCTTGGTGTACCGGTGGGGGAGGCGCGCGTTCTATCCGCTGGCGATGGTGCCGGCGGTTTCGCTGATCTGGGTGGTACAGAATTGGCCTGGGCCCGGCCAGTCCAAGACGGTCGACGTGGCCTGGGTGCCCGAGCTGTCGATGGACGTGGCGCTGCGCTTCGATTCGCTGTC
The DNA here is from genome assembly GCF_053484035.1 of Mycolicibacterium sp. XJ662. Classification (NCBI taxonomy): domain Bacteria; kingdom Bacillati; phylum Actinomycetota; class Actinomycetes; order Mycobacteriales; family Mycobacteriaceae; genus Mycobacterium; species Mycolicibacterium sp. XJ662. Next base: position 182,357 of record NZ_JBEFTL010000001.1, read on the forward strand.
GGCGATCCTGAGCGTGCTGGTGCTCGGCATCGGCTCATTGATCCTGCTCTACTGCGGTCCCTACTTTCATCGCCGCGACGGCCGCATGGAGAACCGGCTACCCAGCTTCGCCGCCGAGATGGTGGCGTTCTCGGGCACCATGTTCGGCCTCGTTGTCAGCGACAACATGCTGGTGCTCTACGTGTTCTGGGAACTCACCAGCGTGCTGTCGTTCCTGCTGGTCGGCCACTACGCCGAACGGGCCACCAGCAGACGCGCGGCCACCCAGGCGCTGCTGGTCACGACGTTCGGCGGGCTGGCGATGCTGGTGGGCATCGTCGTGCTCGGCAACCTCGCGGGCACCTATCTGCTCTCGGAGCTGATCGCGGCCCCGCCGACCGGGATGGCCGCCTCGGTGGGCCTGGTGCTGATTTTGGTCGGCGCGTTGTCGAAGTCGGCCATCGTGCCGCTGCACTTCTGGCTGCCGGGCGCGATGGCCGCCCCCACCCCGGTCAGCGCCTATCTGCACGCCGCCGCAATGGTCAAAGCGGGCGTCTACCTCCTCGCGCGGATGAACCCGGGGTTCGCCGACTTCCCGATCTGGCGTCCGGTGGTGCTCACGCTCGGCCTGCTCACCATGCTGTTGGCCGGCTGGCGCGCGGTACGCGAATACGACCTCAAGCTGATCCTGGCGTTCGGCACGGTCAGCCAGCTCGGCTTCATCACCGTGATGGTCGGCGGAGGCGGCAGCGACATGATGCTGGGCGGGCTGGCGATGCTCGTCGCGCACGCGATGTTCAAGGCGTGTCTGTTCATGGTCGTCGGCGTCATCGACCACGCCACCGGCACCCGTGACATCCGGCGGCTGGCGTGGCTGGGCGATCGTGCGAAACCGTTGCTGGCCATCGCTGTCCTCGCGACCGCGAGCATGGCGGGGCTGCCGCCGTTCTTCGGGTTCGTCGCCAAGGAAGCCGATTTCGAAACCGTGCTGCACAGCCCGGCGTTGGGCGCCGCGTCGCCGTTCGTGCTGGCAGGCATCGTGCTGGGTTCGGTGTTCACCGTCATCTACAGCCTGCGGTTCCTGTTCGGCGCGTTCGGCCGCAAGGGGCAGTCCAGACCCAGCAAGCTGGTCGCCGAGATGCACCGGCCGTCGGTCACCTTCCAGATCCCGCCGGCCGTCCTCGCGGTGGCGAGCCTGGTCTTCGGGTTGTGGCCGGCACCGGTCGACAACGTTCTCGACGACTACGCCGACACGGTCCCCGGCGGGGTGGACTACGAGCTCGCGCTCTGGCACGGTTTCGGTCTGCCGCTGTTGTTGTCGGCCTTGGTGCTCGCCGTCGGCACCGCCGCCTACGTCGGGCGCGAGCAGCTGCGACGGGTGCGCGCCGCCCCGACACCGCTGGGCAACGCCGACCACATGTACGACGCGGTGATCCGCGCGCTCGACGTGCTCTCGGTGCGGGTGACGGCCATGACCCAGCGCGGATCGATTCCGGCGACCCAGTCGGCGATCTTGGCCACGCTCGTGGTGGTGCCGACGGTGGGGCTGACCCTGGGGGCGCGCGACCGCCCGACGTTCGCGATGTGGGATCTGCCGCTGAACACGGTGATCGGGTTCGTCATGCTGGCGGCCGCGATCGGTCTGACCGTGACGCGCAACCGGCTGGCGTCCGCCCTGCTGGTCGGCGTGACCGGTTACGGCTGCGGGGCGATCTTCGCGTTGTACGGCGCCCCGGATCTGGCGCTGACGCAGTTCCTGGTCGAGACGCTCACGCTGGTGGTCTTCGTCCTCGTGTTGCGGACGTTGCCCCCGGAGGCCGACCGGGCCCACGTCAACGCGCGCCGGTTGCCGCGCGCCGTGCTCGCGCTGGCGGTCGGCGCCACCGTGACCACGCTGGCGAGCTTCGCAGCCGCCGCGCGCACCGGGGTCTCGGTTTCCGAACTGCTGCCCGACGCCGCCTACTTCCGCGGCCACGGCTCCAACACCGTCAACGTGCTGTTGGTCGACATCCGCGCCTGGGACACCATGGGCGAGATCATGGTGCTCTTGGTGGCGGCCACCGGGGTGACGTCAATGGTGTTCCGGCACCGGCGTTTTGGCACCCCACCGCGCGTCGCGGACGCCGGCCAGCCCGACATCGGCCGGATCGCGTCGTTCATCAACATCAGCCCGGCCGTCGGCGACATCACCTGGCTGCGCGGCAGCGACCTGCGCGACCCGCAACACCGGTCCCTGGTGCTGGAAGTGGCGACCCGCATCATCTTCCCGCTGATCATGGTGTTGTCGGTGTACTTCTTCTTCGCGGGCCACAACACTCCCGGCGGCGGCTTCGCGGGTGGTCTGACCGCGGGCCTGGCCGTGGTGTTGCGCTACATCGCCGGTGGCCGTTACGAACTCGGCGAAACGCTGCCGTTCGACGCCGGTAGGGTCCTCGGTGCGGGCCTCACCCTGTCGGCGGGCACCGCGGTGGGCTCGCTACTGCTCGGCGCGCCCGCGTTGTCGTCCGCGTTGATCGAAATCGACGTGCCGGTGTTGGGCACCGTCAAGTTCGTCACGTCACTGTTCTTCGATGCGGGGGTCTACCTGATCGTGCTCGGCCTGGTTCTCGACGTGTTACGCAGTCTGGGCGCGCGCCTGGATGTCGAGTTGGCCGAGTCGGGTTCGGCCCGAAGCACACAGGTGCGTGTCGGATGACCACCTACATCATTCAGCTCGCGGTCATCGGCGGGGTCACCAGCGCCGGGGTGTACCTGCTGCTGGAACGCAGCCTGGTCCGGATGCTGATGGGGCTGTTGCTGATCAGCAACGCCGTCAACCTGCTCCTCCTGACCGCAGGCGGCAAGGCGGGCAGCCCGCCGATCCGCGGCGCCACCAGCAACGCCTCCGAGAACATGGCCGACCCGCTGCGGCACGCGATGATCCTGACCGCGATCGTCATCACGATGGGCATCGCGGCGTTCGTGCTGGCGCTGGCCTATCGCTCTTATCGGTTGACCACGGTCGATGAGGTCAGCGACGACCCCGAGGACACCAGGGTCTCGCAGCTTTCCGACGAGGAAGCCACCACCATCGACGCCGACCGCCCGACACCGCCCGGGGTGTACAAGGACACCGACGCGCCCGACGAAATCGACGCGTTGCCCGGACACGAGGGGTCGCGATGAACCTCGCGGGCGTACTGACGCCGTTGCCGGTGCTGATTCCCACGCTCGGCGCTGCGGCCACGCTGCTGGCCGGACGGCGGGTCCGGCTGCAGCGCGTGATCACCACCATCGCGTTGTCGGCGGTGGTGGTGGTGTGTTCGGTCTTGCTCGGGTTGTCCGACACCGGCGGCACCATGGCGCTGCACGTCGGCGGTTGGGGCCCCACGGTCGCCGGTATCGGTCCGCTGGGCATCACGCTGGTCGTCGATCGACTGTCGGCGCTGATGCTCGTCGTGTCCTCGATCGTGCTGCTGGCCGTCATGCTCTACGCGATCGGGCAGGGTATCCGCGACGGCGACGAACGCCAACCGGTGTCGATCTTCCTGCCCACCTATCTGGTGCTGTCGGCGGGCGTGTGCATGGCGTTCCTCGCCGGTGACCTGTTCAACCTGTATGTCGGCTTCGAGGTGCTGCTCGCGGCAAGCTTCGTGCTGTTGACCATCGGTGGCAGCGAAGACCGGGTACGGGCAGGCGCCTCCTACGTCATGGTGTCGATGGTCTCGTCGATGATCTTCTTGTTCGGCATCGCGTTCGTCTACGCGGCCACCGGGACGCTGAACCTGGCCGAACTGGCGGTGCGCCTCGACCATGTCAGCGGTGGTACCCGCACCGCGATGTTCGCCGTGCTGCTCGTGGCGTTCGGCATCAAAGCCGCGGTGTTCCCCCTTTCGGCATGGCTACCGGACTCCTACCCCACCGCCCCCGCACCGGTCACCGCGGTGTTCGCCGGCCTGCTGACCAAAGTCGGTGTCTACGCGATCATCCGGGCACACACGTTGCTGTTCCCCAACGGTGGCCTCGACCCGGTGCTGCTGGTAGCCGCGTTGGTGACCATGCTCGTCGGAATTCTGGGCGCGATCGCCCAGAGCGACATCAAACGACTGCTGTCGTTCACGCTCGTCAGCCACATCGGGTACATGGTGTTCGGCATCGCGCTGTCCAGTGATCTGGGCACCGCGGGTGCGATCTACTACGTCGCCCACCACATCGTCGTGCAGACGACGCTGTTCTTGGTCGTCGGCCTGATCGAGCGGCAAGGGGGCGCGTCGACACTTCAGCGGCTGGGCGGGTTGGCCGCGGCCAGCCCATTGCTCGCGTTCGTCTTCGTGGTGCCGGCACTGAATCTCGGTGGCATCCCACCGTTTTCCGGCTTCGTCGGCAAGGTCGCCCTGATGCAGGCCGGTGCGGACAACGGTTCGGTGCTGGCCTGGATACTGGTGGGTGGCAGCGTGGTCACCAGCCTGCTCACGCTGTACGTGGTGACTCGGGTGTGGACGAAGGCGTTCTGGCGGTCCCGTTCGGACGCGCCCGAGGGGCACCTGGCGGCGGCGTCGCCTGCCGTGCTGCTCGACGACTCCGAGGACATCGAGTTCGCCGACCGGCTTCACGTCGGCCGTATGCCAGTCAGCATGTTGGTGCCCACCGCAGGCCTCATCCTGGTCGGGCTGGCCTTGACCGTCTTCGCCGGCCCGATCATCGCCTACAGCGACCGCGCCGCCGACCAGGTGCTCAACCGTGACCAGTACATCTCCGCCGTGTTGGTGGTGGACCGATGAGGGCTACGCTGCTGCGGCTGAGCGTGCTGGCCGGGCTGACCCTGGTGTGGATGCTGTTGTGGGGCAGCGTTTCCGTGGCGAACTTCCTCGGCGGTCTGGCGGTCGCGCTGGTGATCACGCTGCTGTTGCCGCTGCCGGTGGTGCCGGTCGAAGGCAAACTGCACCCGTTGTCGTTGCTTCGGCTGGTGACCCAGATGGCCTATTGGTTGGTGAAGTCGTCGATCGAGGTGGCCTGGCTGTCCGTCAAGCCGGGACCACCGCTGGTCAGCTCGGTGCTGCGCGCGCAGTTCGCACTGAAGTCCGACCTGGTGCTGGCGATGGCGGTGAACCTCATCAACCTCACCCCGGGGACCATCGCACTCGAGGTCGACCAGGCCCGCCGGGTCGTCTACGTCCATGTGCTCAACGCGCACACTGAGCGAGCCGTCCACGACTTCCACGCCCAGATGGCGACGCTGGAGCGGATGCTGAAGGCGGCGCTGGAACGCGACGAGGACTGGCGTCCGGCGGCCGACAAGGAGTCCGCGTGAGCTACGTGTGGATGATCGCCGGCGTGCTGCTCAGCGCTGCCGCCGGCATCACGATGTACCGGATGCTGGCAGGTCCGAGCACCCTGGACCGGCTGGTGTCACTGGACACCCTGACGGCGGTGACGATGTGTGGCATCGGCACCTGGGCTGCGTACAGCCAGGACTCCACCGTCACCTATGCGATGGTGGCGATGGCGTTGGTCTCGTTCGTCGGCACGATCAGCGTCGCGCGTTTCCGCGTGCCAGACGTCGAGAAACCCCCCAGTGGACGGGGGTCGCGATGAACGTCACGGACGTCATCACCGCGGTGCTGATCCTCAGCGGTTCAACGCTGGCGCTGACCGCGGCCATCGGGATCGTCCGGTTCCCAGACACCTTGACGCGCATGCATTCTGCGACCAAACCCCAGACCCTTGGTCTGTTGCTGGTGCTCATAGGAGCGGTGATCCGGCTATGGGGTAACGCCGATGTCGGCATGCTGATCCTGACAGGTTTGTTCGCTGTGATCACCGCGCCGGTGATCGCGAACCGGGTGGGACAGCTGGCCTACCGCGAACACAGCTTCCGTGACGATCTGCTCTCGCGAGACGAAATGCGTGAAGCCGTCGCGGAAAGGGAACTCGACCAGAATGGCGAGAACTGACGACGATCACTGGGATGTCACCGAGAGCGTAGGCGCGACGGCGCTTGGGGTGGCGTGGTCGCGCGCCCAGGAGAACGCCTCGGAGTGCCCGCTGTTCACCGATCCGTACGCGCAGATGTTCATCGATGCCGTCGTGGCGCAGGGCTGGCAGTTGCCGCCCGCGTACGTGGTGGAGCGGATCCGCTCCATCGCGGGCTATGCGGCGTCGCGCACGAAGTGGTTCGACGAGTTCTTCATCGCCGCGGGCGCCAACGGTATCGAGCAAGTGGTGATCCTGGCCGCCGGGCTGGACTCGCGGGCGTGGCGGCTGCCATGGGTAGAAGAGACCGTCGTCTACGAGATCGATCAGCCGAAAGTCTTGGCGTTCAAAGCCGAGACGCTGCGCAACAACGATGTCCGGCCGGCCGTCCGGTATGTGCAGGTGGCTATCGATCTGCGGCGGGACTGGCCGAAGGCGTTGCGCGACGCTGGATTCGACGACACCGAACCGGCGGCCTGGGCGGTAGAGGGGCTATTGCCCTACCTACCGGCCGAGGGACAGGATCTGCTGTTCGACCGCATCCATGAACTCAGCGCGAACGGCAGCCGCATCGCCGTGGAATCATTCGGCACCGGTTTCTTCGATGCGGATTACCTGGCCGGCCGGCGTGAACAGATGCGCAAGCTACGTGAACAATCCGGTGCCGCCGACGACGAGAACGTCTTCGATACCGAGGACCTGTGGTACATCGAGGAGCGCACCGACTTGGCCAAGTGGCTGATGGAACACGGTTGGGAGGCCACGACCACCGCCGCGGCCGAACTCATGGATCGCTACGGCCGCAGCACTTCCGACGAATCACTGCAGAACACGCCGCCCACCGAGTTCATCGACGCCCGGCTGGTCTGCTGAGGGCCTCTCCCGACCGAAATTAGCGCGCGGGACGAGCGCCGCGCTGTATTGGATGGTCCGGCGCTACTGGAAGCACCCAGAGAGCCGCAACGAACAGTTCGACGTCTCTTGATCCGGCCGAACGTGAGCTTGTGCTCGATAAAATCGCAAAACTTCGCGCATAAGCTCACGTTCGGCGGACCTAGGGGCTACTCCCCCGACGACAGTTGGAACTCCACCATCGCCGTCAACGTCTCGACAGCGTCGCTTAGCGCCGCCAATCGTGCCGACGCGCTCGGTGCCGCCAGCACCGCATACCGGTCGGCCTGCCCGATCGGAAGCCGAGACGTCAACGCGTACAACCACATCCCAGCGTCACCCGACGCATCGGCGCCGACCACGATGTCACGGCCGTTGACCTCGGCACCACGGGCAGCGGCGATCCGCTCGAACAGCGCCACCATGCGATCCTCGACGTCACGGATCGCGTCGACACCGACCGGTTCACCGGGCTCGTCGGGCCACGACTCGACGGCCGCGCGCGGGTAGGGGTCGTCGGGCTGCCATTCGAGCACCCGGATCCGCTCACCCATCACGCAACGCAATCGGTAGCGCCCGTCGCCGTGGTCGGCGTACTCCGCAATGCGGGCCAACGCCCCGACGTCGCTGCGGACGTCACCGCCGCCGACCTCACGACCAGCCTCGATCAACACCACCCCGAAGGCCGGGTCATCGGTAGCCAGGCAGTCCGAAACCAGTGCGGTATAGCGCGGTTCGAAGATGCGCAGCGGCAACTCCTCGCCGGGCAGCATCGCCACCTGAAGCGGAAACATCGGCATCGCGGCCATGACTAGATATCCAACTCGGCAACCAGCGCGTCGACCACCGCACGCAGATCGCCGTCGTGCTCCTCGGCGACCCTGCGCTGGCGTTGGTAGGACGCGCCCATCTGGTAGATGTCGGCGACACGGGCCAACTCGTCGCTGCAGTGCAGCAGCCTGGCCACCGGTTCGAGCCGGTTCAGCAGCTCGTCGAGGTCCTCGGTGACCAACCGCTCATTGCTGTCGGCGTCCAAGATGATCACCGTGTCAAGCCCGTAACGCGCAGCGCGCCACTTGTTTTCCTGCACATGCCACGGCGGCATCGTCGGCAGCCGCTCGCCCGCGTCGAGGCGCCGGTCCAGGTCGACCACCAGACAATGGGTCAGCGCCACCAGTGCGCTCAGCTCACGAAGGTTGGAGACACCGTCGAAAATCCGGATCTCCACGGTTCCGATATGCGGGGAAGGCCGGATGTCCCAACGGATCTCGTTCATGTGGTCGATGATGCCGGTCTTCTTCTGGTCGTGGACGAAGCGTTCCCACTCCGCCCACGTCTGGAAGTGAAACGGCAAACCGGCGGTCGGCAGCTGCTGAAACATCATCGCCCGGTTGGATGCGTAGCCGGTGTCCTCGCCGTCCCAGAACGGCGACGACGAGGACAGCGCGAGCAGATGCGGATAGTGGTTCAGCAGTGAGGTGTTGATCGCCATCACCTTGTGCGCGGAGCGGACCCCCACGTGCACGTGCACGCCCCAGATCAGCATCTGCCTGCCCCACCACTGGGTGCGCTTGATCAGCTCCGCGTAACGCGGCGCGTCGGTCAGGCTGCCCGGCGACCATTTCGCGAACGGATGGGTGCCCGCGCAGAACAGCTCCATGCCGCGGTCGCGCACGATTCTGCGTGCAGCCACCAGTGTTTCGCGCAGGTCGTCCATCGCCTCCGGCACGGAATCACAGATGCCGGTGACGATCTCGACGGTGTTGCGCAGCAGTTCCTTGTGCACGCGCGGATTGTTCTCGCCCAGCTCCTCGATGACCTGGGTGGCCTCGTTGCTCACATCGCGGGATTCGGCGTCGACGAGCGCGAACTCCCACTCCACCCCGACCGTCGGCCGGGGGGATCCGGCAAAATCTATGTGGCTGCTAGCCGGTACCGATAACACCGCACGCCACGCGCTTTCCGGCGTCGCCGGTAGCCAAGGTGGTTTCGTCGGGCGGCGGGTTCCCGTTGACCTGCTGGTAGCGCTCCGGCGGGATGTTGGCGAAGTTGTCGGGCTGCTCGTGGATGATGATCGCGGTCTTCTCGTCCGACAGCAGGTCCTCTGCGGTGAAGGTGTCGGTGGTGGTCACCAGGAGCGCAGAACCGTCCTCGCGGACCTGCAGCGAGGTGAGGTCACCGCTGGCCGGATGTCCGGTGTGACCGGGCACCTGGAAATGTCCACCCGCGGAGTTGAAGTCTGCGGGCGCGCCGCCGGTAGGGGCGACCGAGTTCGCCTCGCACTTACCGATCGAGTGGATGTGCATACCGTGGAACCCGGGGTTCAGCTTGCCCGCTTGGGTGGTCTGCACGGTGATGGTGGCGTACCCGTTGGCGAACTCGAAGTCCGCGGTGGCCACGGTGCTGCCGTCGGCCATCTTCAGATCGGCGGTCAACGTCTCACTACCGCCTTCGCCGCCCTGACCCTGCTGCTGCGCGTCGGGCGCGGCAGTCGGTGAGGGCGAACCGGTCCAGATCGACGGCGTGGTGCCCGGCGTATCGCTGGGTTGTTCGGGTGCGGCACATGCGCTCAGAGCAAGAGCGGGAACGGCGAACAAGGCGGCGGCAGCTGCGGTCTTGAGCATGGGCAAGAGCCTAGCCGGTGACCACCACAACCACGCCCGGCGGTTGCTCAATCAGTTCAGGTAGCCGAGGTTCCACGGGCGCTTCCAACAGTTTGCCCACTTCATCGGCGGCCTCTTGTTCACCGGGCGCGTCGCTGAAATACACCGTGGTGGCCGGCACGTCCGGCAGTGCCAGGTTGCCCGTCTCCGTGACATCCCAGCCGGCGTCGCGCAGCCGGGTGGCGGTGGCTTCGGCAGCCCCTTGGACCTCTGAGATGTTGTAGACGCGCACGTCGGCCCTGGCCGCTTCCGGTGATTCCGTCGGGCTTTTCGGGGTCGTGGTGATGGTGCTCGTGGCGATCGTCGACTGCTCGGCGTCTTCGTCGTCGTCAGAACCCATCGCCTGAAAACCGACCAGAAGAAACACCACGCCGAGAAACAGCAGCACCATCACCATGGCGCGCAGCGGTAGGCGGGATGAGTTTCGCTGGTTCATTGCGCCCACTGTATCGGCCCGTCCGGCCCCTCAAGATCAGGTGACGTCAAAGCCCAGCCGACGCGCCGCACGCGCCTTCTGCCTGCTGGCCCGCAACCGGCGCAGCCGTTTGACCAGCATCGGATCGGCTGCCAGCGCCTCGGGACGGTCGACCAGCGCATTCAGCACCTGGTAGTAGCGGGTGGCCGACATCGAAAACAGCTCCTTGATGGCGTCTTCTTTGGAGCCGGCGTATTTCCACCACTGGCGCTCGAACGCCAAAATGTCGTGTTCTCGGCGGGTCAGCCCGTCACCGCGATCAGAGTCGTCCCCGGATTGCTCAGTCCGCGCGATCGCGCCGTCCATCTCGCCCTTGGACCCTTCCGACAATCGAAATTACATCGCTGTGGTTCGGCGCTCATTCAATCACGGGTTCGTAGTGTGATGCGTCAGATACGCCCGCGAGTCGGGGGTTAAGGGTCGCCGCCTTAAGCTTTCCCCGTGGCCGTCGTACCGATCCGCATCGTAGGAGATCCCGTCCTGCACACCGCTACCGAACCTGTCATCGTTCACGACGACGGTTCGCTGCCGGCCGATGTCGTGGAACTGATCCAGGATCTGTACGACACCATGGACGCCGCCAACGGCGTTGGCTTGGCGGCCAACCAGATCGGTGTCTCCAAGCGCGTATTCGTCTACGACTGCGCTGACGCACGGGGCAAGACCACCCGCCGCCGCGGTGTCGTGGTCAACCCGGTGCTGGAGACGTCGGAGGTGCCCGAGACCATGCCGGATCCGGATGACGACGACGAAGGGTGCCTCTCGGTGCCCGGCGAGTCGTTTCCGACCGGTCGCGCCGACTGGGCGCGGGTGACCGGCCTCGACGCCGACGGCAACCCGATCACCGTGGAGGGCACCGCGTTGTTCGCCCGCATGCTGCAGCACGAGACCGGCCATCTGGACGGATACTTGTATCTGGATCGGTTGGTCGGCAGGCATGCGCGCGCCGCCAAACGCGCGGTGAAGTCGAACGGTTGGGGTGTGCCGGGGCTGACGTGGATGCCCGGCGAAGATCCGGACCCGTTCGGACACTGATGCAGATTCCGCCGGTCGGCGCTCGTGTCGTGATCCGGTATCGGCTGCCTGCCGGTTCAGAGCCGCCGCTGAGCGACGTGATCGGCCATCTACTCGAGGCCGGCCCGACGCTGAGCGTGCGCACCAAAACCGGCGACGTCGTGGCTGTTCCGGCCGACGACGTGATGGTGCTTCGAGAACTGCCACCCGCAACGGTGCGCACCGCCGATATCCGCAAGCTCGAACACGCAGCCGCGATGGCGTGGCCCGGCGTCGAACAACAGTGGATCGAAGGCTGGTTCCTACGCGCGGCTGGCGGCCACACCCACCGCGGCAATTCGGCTGTGCCGCTGGGGTTCGACGCCACCGCATCGGTGCTGCCCGAGATCATCGAGTGGTACTCCGCGCGGCAACTCACGCCGTGGCTTTCGATTCCGGACCGGCTGTTCCGGCTCGCCGATGCGGAGCCGCATCTCGAAACCGTGGTGCTGGCACGCGAACTCGGCCCCGCCGAAGAACACGACCCGGCGGTTCTGCTCGCCGCGGACCCAAGCGATGAATGGCGTCGGCGCTATGAGCGCGACGTGCCCGTCGACGTACTGACCTCCATCGTGGACGGCGAGGCCGTGTTCGCCACCGTCGCCGGAGCGGCCGTCGCCCGTGCCGCGGTGACGACGACGATCGACCGCGGCCGGTGGGTGGGCATCTCGGCCCTGCGGGTGGCCGAGGTCGCGCGTCGACGCGGGCACGCCCGGCGCCTGTGCTCGACCGTGCTGTCCTGGGGCCACGACCGCGGCGCCTCCCACGCGTACGCCCAGGTGCTGGTCGACAACGCGCCCGGCAGGGCGCTGTTCGAGTCGATGGGTTTCATCGAGCACCATCGCTCGCGGTATATGCGCGCTGACGCCCTGAGGCTGTAGTCAGCCGGGAATGTGCGTCGGCGGGTCGGCGAACGCGAGGTCCGCGTGGTGCTGGCCGGGCCCCATCAGACCACAGTGCTTTACGGGCACGAGGTGGGTACTGAAGCCGCTGTGCACCACCTGGGGCACTCCGACGCAGCGTTCCCAGGTGCCGTCCGGCTGGATGGGACCGTCGCACTTGCTGATGAAGGCTCCCCCGTAGTGACAGCCGGCCGCCGCCGGCGGCGCCAACGCCATCGAGCCCGCGGCCGTCAGCACCGCGGCGACCGTGACGACGACACAGCGCTTCATAGCCACGAACGCTACCGCTGTTCGCCAGGTCTTCGCGGGCCTTTCGTAGCCTGTAGCCATGCGACTGGCGACCTGGAACGTCAACTCGATCCGTGCGCGGGTCGACCGCGTCGTGAACTGGCTCGAACACGCCAACATCGATGTGCTCGCCATGCAGGAGACCAAGTGCTCCGACGAGCAGTTCCCGGTCATGCCGTTCCTGGCCGCCGGTTACGAAGTGGTGCATTGCGGGTTCAACCAATGGAACGGCGTGGCGATCGCATCGCGCGTCGGCGTCGACGACGTGCAGGTCGGGTTCGAGGGCCAGCCGACATGGAGCGATAAACCCGACGTGGAAGCGGCCGCGGAAGCGCGTGCGCTCGGGGCGACGTGTGACGGCGTGCGGGTGTGGAGCCTGTACGTGCCCAACGGACGCGTCATCGCCTCGCCGCACTACGTCTACAAGCTGGAATGGCTTGCCGCGCTGCGCGACGCCGCAGCCGGTTGGCTGGCCGAGGACCCGACCGCTCAGATCGCGCTGACCGGGGACTGGAACATCGCGCCCACCGACGAGGATGTGTGGAGCGTCGAGTTCTACCAGGGCAGCACCCACGTCACCGAACCCGAACGGGCGGCGTTCAACGCCATCGTCGATGCCCAATTCACCGATGTAGTAAGGCCTTTCACACCCGGCCCCGGCGTTTACACCTACTGGGACTACACGCAGCTGCGGTTTCCCAAGAACCGCGGTATGCGCATCGACTTCATCCTCGGCTCACCCGCGCTGGCGCAACGCGTGGCCCACGCCGAAATCGTTCGCGAACAACGCAAGGGAAAGTCACCCAGCGACCACGCGCCGGTGCTGGTGGAGTTGTCCTGAAAACTTGTCGGTGGCTTGTGGCACCATCGGGGACATGTCGATCGAACACCTGTTCGAGCCTCCGAGTCCGGACGCCCTGCTCGGGGAGATCGAGTCGACCCATCGCGAAGAGTCGATGCTCATGGCGCGCAGGCTGGCGGCGATCGCCGAGCTGCTGGGGCAACGCATCGCCGAGGTCGAGGAGGTCGATCCCGACCCCGGCTACATGATGGTCACCGGTTTTGCCCGGACCACAGCCGAGGTGTCGGCAGCGATGAACATGTCTCCGATGGCCACCCGCGAATTGGTGGGCCAGGCCGAGGATCTGGACTCGCGTCTGCCCCGGGTCGGCAGGCTGTTGGCCGAAGGAAGAACCGACTGGCGCACCGTGCAACTGGTCATCAGCCGTACCGAATTCGTCGACAGCGACCTGATCGCCAAATTGGACAGGTCGTTGGCTCGACAAATCGGGCGATGGGAGTGCTGGTCGCGACGACGGATCATCAACGAGGTGGACGCCGCGGTGCGTGCCGTCGATCCCGAGGCCGTCAAAAACCGGCGGGTCGCTGCCTACAACGATCGCAGCATCAACGTCACCGCTCAGCCAGACGGTATGGCCAAAGTTCACGGCACGCTGCCCGCCACTGCGGCGGCGGCGTTCGACAAGCGGCTCTCCCAGTTGGCCATGTCGGTGTGCGCGAAGGATCCGCGGACGGTCAAACAGCGGCGGGCCGACGCAGTGACCGCCCTCATGGAGGGCCAGCGACTCCCGTGCGCCTGCGGTACTCCGGACTGCCCCGCAAACACCGCCGACGACGCCGCGCCTGCAGTCGCGGCCCGGCCGGTGATCAACGTGATCGCCTACGAGTCCACCCTCACCGGCGAGAGCGATCGACCCGGCTACGTGGAAGGCTTCGGCGTGATCGACGCCGATCAGGTGCGTGAACTCGCGATGGACGCAGCCTGGCGACTGGTCGACCGACCGCAAGTCACCCCCGAAGAGGCACTGCGGTATCACCCGTCCGCCGCCGTCGAGCGCTGGGTCCGCTTCCGCGATCTGACGTGCAGGTTCCCCGGCTGCGATCGTCCAGCCGCGCACTGCGACCTGGACCACACCGTCCCGTTCAACCACGACGACCCCGCCGCCGGCGGTCTGACCGTCCCGTGGAACCTGGCATGTTATTGCCGAGAACATCACCGGCTCAAGACGTTTCACTGCGGTCCGGGAGGATGGCGCGACGAACAGCTACCGGATGGCACCATCGTGTGGGCCTCGCCGACAGGCCGCACCTACCGCACGACCCCCGGCGGTGCCGACCTGTTTCCCGAGATGAGCTTGCCCTGCGAACCTCCCACGCCGCGCACACGGAACCGCTCCAAAGAACGCGCGGCGCGAATAGCGCGAGCCCGCAAGAAGCTTCAGGCGCAACGGGCGGTCAACGACGAAAATCGTCGGGTGAACCGAGCTTGCCGAGAAGAGATCAGCCAGCGCAAGTGGCGGAACAGGTCGCGGAAGTATCTCGTGCTGTTCAAGGGCGGCGAACCCAGTACCAGCCCGTGGTGCCCGTGGATCAACGAGCCGATGGAGCCCGAAGAGCTTCCGCCGGACTGGGAGCCACCGCCACCGCCGTGGTCGCAAGACCCTGACGAGCCGCCACCGTTCTAGGGGTCTCCCCTTTGGCCGACCGCTGCGATACCGTGGGCAGCGTCCATACACGGGAGTGCACGCCCAGTGCGCTGAGAGGACGGGTGGGCCCGTCGACCGTACGAACCTGACCGGGTAATGCCGGCGTAGGGAGAGGATTTCCATGGCGCTGTCGGATACTTCCGTGACTCCGTCCATCACCACCGGCCCCATCGCGGGCAGCACCAAGATCTACCGGGAACTCGAGGACGGTGCCCAGGTTCCGTTTCGCAGAGTGCACCTGTCCAACGGCGAACATTTCGACCTGTACGACACGTCGGGGCCGTACACCGATCCGGCAGCGGACCTCGACCTGCACCGGGGACTGCCACCGCGGCCGGGCGTCGTCCGCGACCGCGGCACCCAACTGCAGCGCGCCCGCGCCGGTGAGATCACCGCCGAGATGGCGTTCATCGCCGCGCGCGAAGGTGTTCCTGCCGAGTTGGTGCGCGACGAGGTGGCCCGCGGACGCGCGGTGATACCCGCCAACCACAACCATCCTGAGACCGAGCCGATGGTCATCGGCAAGGCCTTCGCGGTGAAAGTCAATGCCAACATCGGTAACTCGGCCGTGACCAGTTCGATCGCCGAAGAGGTCGACAAGATGGTGTGGGCCACCCGCTGGGGCGCCGACACCATCATGGACCTGTCCACCGGCCGCGACATCCACACCACGCGCGAGTGGATCCTGCGCAACTCCCCGGTGCCGGTCGGCACCGTGCCGATCTACCAGGCGTTGGAGAAGGTCAACGGCGACCCGACCGCGCTGACGTGGGAGCTGTACCGCGACACCGTGATCGAGCAGTGTGAACAGGGCGTCGACTACATGACCGTGCACGCCGGTGTGCTGCTGCGCTACGTTCCGCTGACCGCCGAACGGGTCACCGGCATCGTCAGTCGCGGCGGCTCGATCATGGCCGCCTGGTGTCTGGCCCATCATCGGGAATCATTCCTCTACACCCACTTCGAAGAACTGTGCGAGATCCTGGCCCGCTACGACGTGACGTTCTCGCTCGGCGACGGGCTGCGCCCCGGGTCGATCGCCGACGCCAACGACGCCGCCCAGTTCGCCGAACTGCGCACGCTCGGTGAACTGACGAAGATCGCGAAATCCCATGGCGTGCAGGTGATGATCGAGGGACCCGGCCACGTGCCGATGCACAAGATCGTCGAGAACGTGCGGCTGGAAGAGGAACTGTGCGAGGAGGCGCCGTTCTATACGCTGGGTCCGTTGGCCACCGACATCGCACCGGCCTACGACCACATCACCTCGGCCATCGGCGCGGCGATCATCGCGCAGGCCGGCACCGCGATGCTGTGCTACGTCACGCCCAAGGAGCATCTGGGCCTGCCCGACCGCAAGGACGTCAAGGACGGCGTCATCGCCTACAAGATCGCCGCCCACGCCGCGGATCTCGCCAAGGGCCATCCGCATGCGCAGGACCGCGACGACGCCCTGTCGCGCGCACGGTTCGAGTTCCGGTGGAACGACCAGTTCGCGTTGTCGCTCGATCCGGACACCGCGCGGGAGTTCCACGACGAGACGCTGCCTGCCGAACCGGCCAAGACCGCCCACTTCTGTTCGATGTGCGGTCCGAAGTTCTGCTCCATGCGCATCAGCCAGGACGTCCGCGAGTACGCCGCCATGCAAGCCGGCATGGCCGAGAAGTCCAAGGAGTTCGCCGAGCGCGGCAACCGGGTCTATCTTCCACTGGCATGAACCAGCCGTTTCTGCCCGTACCGAAACCCGGCGCCACCCCGGTGCGGGTGATGACGATCGCGGGGTCCGACTCCGGCGGCGGCGCCGGCATCCAGGCCGACATGCGCACATTCGCCCTGTTGGGCGTGCACGGTCTGGTTGCCGTCACCGCCGTGACCGTGCAGAACTCGGTGGGCGTCAAGGGCTTTCACGAGGTTCCCCTCGACGTGATCGCAGGTCAGATCGAAGCGGTGGCCTCCGACATCGGGGTGCAGGCTGCCAAGACCGGCATGCTGGCGTCGTCGGCGATTATCGACACCGTCGCCGACACCTGGCGCCGGCAGGGCCTCGCCGGCAATGTCCCGTTGGTGGTCGACCCGGTGTGCGCATCGATGCACGGCGACCCGCTGCTGCATCCCAGTGCGTTGGATTCCCTTAGGCAGCAACTATTTCCGCTGGCTACATTGGTGACACCCAACCTCGACGAGGTTCGGCTGCTCACCGAGATCGAGGTCGTCGACGCCGATACCCAGCACGACGCCGCGCGTGCGCTGCACGCGCTCGGACCGCACTGGGCGCTGGTCAAGGGCGGCCATCTGCGGACGTCATCGCACAGCCCGGACCTGCTGTTCAACGGCACGGACTTCTTCGAGTTCGATGCCACGCGCATCGACACCGGCCACGACCACGGGGCGGGTGACACGCTGGCCGCCGCGACCGCCAGCGCGCTGGCCCACGGCTACTCGGTGCCCGATGCCGTCGCGTTCGCTAAGCGCTGGGTCACCGAATGTCTCAACGCGGCCTACCCGTTGGGACAAGGCCACGGCCCGGTCTCACCGCTGTTTCGACTCACCAGATGAACCTCGATCAGATCGCAGGCATCGCCCACGAACCCGATACGGCGCCGACGGGGGTGGTCGTACTCACCCACGGCGCCGGTGGCAGCAGGGACTCACCGCTGCTGACGCGGATCTGCGAGCAGTGGGCGCGACGCGGTTGGCTGGCGGTGCGCTACAACCTGCCCTACCGGCGGCGCCGGCCCAAGGGCCCTCCGTCCGGATCGGCCACCGCGGATCAAGCCGGCGTCGCAGAGGCCATCGCGGTGGCCCGCACGCTGGCCGACGGCCCGGTGGTCGCAGGAGGGCATTCGTACGGCGGCCGGATGACCTCGATGGTGGTCGCCGACCAGGCGGTCGACATCGACGTGCTGACGCTGTTCTCCTATCCGCTGCACCCTCCCGGCAAACCGGAGCGCCTGCGCACCGAGCACCTGCCACGCATCACCACGCCGACGGTGTTCACCCACGGCACCTCTGACCCGTTCGGCACCATCGCCGAGCTGGGCGCCGCGGCGGCACTCGTCGCCGCGCGCACCGAGATCGTCGAGGTCACAGGAGCCCGCCATGACCTGGGGTCCAAGTCGCTCGATGTATCCGCCATGGCGGTCGATGCCGCACTACGCTTGCTCGCGTGACCACCCCGCCGGGCCAACCGCCGCCGTATGGACCGCCGCCGTACGGTGGGCAGCAGTACCCGCCGCCTCCTCCCCCGCCGTACTCGGCGCCGCCGCCGGGTGGTTACTACTACCCGCCCCCGCAGAAGCCGAAGTCAAACCGCACCAAGGTGCTGTTGATCGTGCTCGGCGTCATCGTCGGGGTCATCGTGCTCGTCGTCGGCGCCATCATCGCGTTGTTCCTGATCGTGGGTAAGGACACCGTCACCGCGACAGACGTGAAGGTCGGCGACTGCCTCAAGGAGATTCCCAGCGGTACCCGGGTGCTGACGGTGCAGACCACCGGATGCGACGAACCGCATGCCGGTGAGGTGTTCGCCGTGTTGCTGATGCCCGACGGCGATTTCCCGGGCCAGGATGCCATTGACGACTACGCGGACAAATGCGGTCCCGAATTGGCCAGTTATTCGCCTGCCGCAATGGAAGACGACACCATTCAGATGTATGTGCTCTATCCCACTGCCGAAACTTGGGCCGAGGGCGACCGGGCCGTGACCTGCGTCGCAACCCTCGATCCGCCGCGCACAGGCACCATAAAGGGATGATCACGACGCCGAGGCGCGCGTAGAATTCGTCGGTACCTGGGGTACCTTTTTCACATGCTTTCCGAGCAGTTCGATGCCGTCATCGTCGGCGCTGGTTTCGCCGGAATCGGTGCGGCTATTCAACTCAAGCGCTTGGGCTACGAGAACTTCCTCATCGTCGACCGTGAAGACGATCTGGGCGGCACCTGGCATGTCAACCGCTATCCCGGGCTGGCCGTCGACGTCCCGACGACCACATACTCCTACTTCTTCGAGCCGAACCCGAACTGGTCGCGGCTGTTCTCCACCGGTGACGAGATCAAGCAGTACGCCAATGACGTCGCCGACAAATACGACGTGCGCAGACACATGCGCTTCCGCACCTCCGTGGAAGGCGCGCGCTGGGACGAAGAAGCCGAGGTCTGGCGGATCGCGCTGACCGGCGGTGAGACGCTGACCGCGCGCTATCTGATCACCGCCACGGGGTTTCTCTCCCAGCCGAATACTCCGGACATCCCAGGCCTCGGCGGCTTTACCGGCAAGGTCATCCACAGCACCGCTTGGGACGACGGTTACGAGCTGGACGGTAAACGGGTCGCGATCATCGGCACCGGCGCCACCGCGGTACAGCTGATACCCGAGCTCGCCAAGAAGGCGGCCGATCTGACCGTCTACCAGCGGACCCCGATCTGGGTGGTGCCCAAGGTCGACCTCCGGTTCTCACCGCGTGCGAAGCGGCTGTTCGCCCGGGTCCCGTTGGTGCAGCGTGCTCTTCGCGCGGTCACCGACTCGCTCTACGAGTTCTTCATCTACGTCGTGCTCCATCACCGGCAGTTGCTGTTCCGTCGTCTCAACGTCGCGGCATCCGATCTGGCCAAGATGCACCGGTTCTTCTCGGTGCGCGATCCCGAGTTGCGCAAGAAGCTGACGCCGGATTACGACTTCGGTTGCAAGCGGCCGTCCTTCTCCAACGACTACTACCGGATCTTCACCAAACCGCATGTGCACCTGCAGGCCGAGGGCATCGAACACATCGAGGCCGACGGCATCGTCGCCAACGACGGCACCAAGACCGTCATCGACACGTTGGTACTGGCCACCGGATTCGACCTGTGGGAGTCCAACTTCCCCGCGATCGAGATTGTCGGGCGCTATGGGCGGAACCTCGGAAAGTGGTGGCGCGACAATCGGTTCCAGGCCTACCAGGGCATGGCGGTACCGTGTTTCCCCAACTATCTGAGCCTCGCCAGCCCCTACGCATTCCTCGGGTTGAACTTCTTCAACACGATGGAATACCAGATGCGGCACATGGATCGACTGTTCGGGGAGATGAAGCGCCGCAACGCGAAAACGTTCGAAGTCACCGAACATGCCAACACCCGATACCTGGACCGGATGACCGAACTCATCGGGGATTCGGTGCTCACGCTCGGTAACTGCGCGCCGTCGCGCTCCTACTACTTCGACCCCGCTGGGGAGGCGTCACTGCTCCGGCCGACGTCGACGCGCGCCGCGCTCAAAGAGGCGGCACAGTTTCCGTTGAGCGACTACCAGATTGTGTGATCAGAGAGGACACCCGCTGTGCCCCAGGACGAATCAGGCAGCAACTCGCGTGCCGCAACCCTTGCCGGCCTAGCTCTCGCTGGGACCGGGTTGGCACACTTCGCCAAGCCTGAGCTGTTCGAGTCGATCACCGAACAGGCATTCGCGACCAAAAGCCGCCAGCAGATCTACATCAACGGTGGCATCGAGACCGCGCTTGGCCTCGGCCTGGCCGCCCGCAAGACCCGCAAGCTGGCCGTCGTCGGCACGGTCGGCTACCTGGTCTACCTCGCGGGCAACGTCGCCCGTAACCGGTAGCGGCCCAACAACGTCAGATCCAGCACCCGCTGCATCACCAGGTGGCTCTGCGGCGAATTGTCGTAGCGGGTCAGCCTGCCCAGATCGATCACCAACGACATCGCGGCGTGTACGGCGAACCGCGCCTGGCCGGGCGTCCATTCCGGGCGCACCGCGACCACCAGGTCCACCCACGCCTCCACGGTGGCGCGCTGCATGTTGCGCAGGATCTTCTGGTCGGCGGCGGTCATGTTGAGCCGCTCGGCGTAGTAGACGTAGTCCAGCTCGGGCTGGTTGAAGGACCGCTCGACGTAGGCGTCGATGACCGCGGTCAGCGCGTCCTCAGGGTCGGAGATGGTGCTGGTGATCGTCGCCAGCTCGGCCGACAGCCGGTCGGCTGCGCGCCGGAACGCGGCGGCGAGGATGTCGCTCTTACCTGAGAAGTACCGGTAGATGCCGGACGCGGGCATGCCCACCGCCGCCGCGATGTCCTCCATGCTGGTCTCGCGGTAGCCGTTGATGTGGAACAACCACATCGACTCGGTCAACAGCGCCTCGTACTTCGACGAGTCGGCGGGGGTGCGCACCCGCGGCGCAGGTTCGGGCTCGGCGAGGTCGGGCAGCTCGGTGGTGAGCACCGCCCCTGCCAGGTCGGCCAGCAGCGCGCGGACCTGGACGGCGGGCAGCTTGGCCCGGTGATCGACGATGCTGCCGATCACCGACAGCACCGCACTGGACAGCGTCCATCGCTGCCGCGAGGTCAGGCTCGGACGAATTGCGCTCAGCGGCCGTTGGATTCGGTGGTTGACGACGCGCATCTGCGCGATCAGTGACGCCTGATCGTCACCGCGTAGATACCGGCCCTCCCACCGATACAGCCCGCCGGATGTCCGGTTGCGCATCCCGGTGTCGACGAGCGCCGCGACCAACTGGTCGAGCAGGGTTTGCGGATCGTCGAGTTCGACGCCGTCGGCGAACGCCGTACAGTCCACCAACTGCTGGCCCAGGCTCAGCACCGCATCGCGGAACAGTTCGTACTTGCTCGCGTAATGTCGGTACAGGGCGGCCGCGGAGATGCCGACGCGCGACGCGATAGCCTCCATGCTCACGCCGTAATATCCGACCGCGCTGAAGGCCTCGGCCGACGCCTGCGCAATCTGGGCCTTGCGGTCCTTCGGCCGACGTCGCACCTGGTCCGGGTTGGCTGGCCCGCTGGGCGACATGGCATTCACGATAACGGACCTTATGGACACATATCGGCCGGGTTCGCCTTTAGATCATGAGCAAATCTTTGGCAGTCGGAAGAATAGTCATTAACATAGTGGGGTGTTGGGCGCGCTGCGGAAGGTCCTGGGCTTCCGGGTGACGGTCGGCGAGTTGATCGTGCTCGCGCTGGTCATCGGCACCCCCTACCTGGTTATCGGGGTCTTCTGGTCCAGCACGCACACCGAGCATCTGCAGCACATGAGCGGCATCGACCTGGCGGTTTCCTATCTCGGATCGATCGCATCGTGGCCCGTGCTGCTCTTCTCGGACGTTTGTATGACGTGAAGGGGGGACACATGAGCCGACGGCATCACCGCCTTGCCTACACCGGAATCGTGGCCGCCATTCTCTTGGGCGTCGCCCTGCTCGCGATGAACTTCCCGGTCTACCTCGACACCTATGACCAGTGGGGGTTCCAGATCAAATGCGGCACCGGCTACATCTCGGATCTGACCCAGGCCGCCGAAGCGGTCGGGGACTCCGACTACGTCGACGAGTGCCACAGCGCGCTGCTATCCCGCCGCCTGTGGACCATTCCGCTGGCGGTGCTCTCCGGTCTCGTGCTGCTGGCCGTCGTCCTCGCATCGGCGACGACGTCGGTGCGTGAATCGCTGGTGCGGCACGGCGACGCAGGCTGACCTAGCATTTCGGCGTGAGCACGCCGGAGCGTCCCGGACTGGATCGGCGGCTGGGAACCTTCGACGCCGTCATCATCGGGCTGGGCTCGATGATGGGCGCCGGCGTCTTCGTCGCGTTCGCTCCCGCGGCCGCCGCGGCGGGTTCCGGCCTGCTGGTCGGGTTGGTGATCGCCGCCTTCGTCGCCTATTGCAACGCGACCTCGTCGGCTCGCCTGGCCGCGCTGTACCCGCAGTCCGGCGGCACCTACGTCTACGCCAAGGAGCGGCTCAGCTCGTTTTGGGGCAACGTCGCCGGCTGGAGCTTCATCGGCGGTAAGACCGCGTCGTGCGCTGCGATGGCGTTGACGGTTGGCTACTACGTGTGGCCGGGCGCGGCGCACGCCGTGGCGGTCGGGGCGGTCGTGGTGCTCACGGCGGTGAACTACGCGGGCATCCAGAAGTCGGCGCTGCTGACGCGCGCCCTGGTCGCGGTGGTGCTCGCGGTGTTGGCGGCGGTGGTGGTGGCCGTGCTGGGCTTCGGCGGCGTCGACGCGGCGCGGCTGACGTTCGGCGATGACGTCTCGGTGGGCGGTGTGCTGCAGGCGGCCGGGCTGCTGTTCTTCGCGTTCGCCGGCTATGCGCGGATCGCCACGCTCGGCGAGGAGGTGCGCGAACCCGCAAGGACGATCCCGCGTGCCATCCCGATCGCCCTGGCGATCACGTTGGTGGTGTACGCCGCGGTCGCGGTCACCGTGCTGTCCGAATTGGGCAGCCAGACACTGGCTTCGGCGACGGCACCGGTGGCCGATGCGGTGGCGGCGGCCGGTTTTGGCGGGTTCGAACCGGTGGTGCGTGCGGGTGCGGCGGTGGCGGCGCTCGGTTCGCTGCTGGCGCTGATCCTCGGGGTCTCCCGTACGACGTTGGCGATGGCGCGTGACGGGGTATTGCCCCGCACCCTCGCCGCGGTGCACCCGCGCTTCGGCGGCCCGCACCGCGCCGAGGTCGCCGTCGGCGCCGTGGTGGCCGTGCTGGCGGCGGTGGTCGATGTGCGTGGCGCGATCGGCGTGTCCTCGTTCGCCGTGCTGGTGTATTACGCGATCGCCAACGCCGCGGCGTTCACGCTGGGCCGCAGGGCGATTCCGACCGCGGGAATCATCGGTTGTCTGGTGTTGGCGCTCTCACTTGTAGCTTCGCTGGCATAGCGTCTTACACCATGAATCTGACGTGGACGCCGGTGCAGGCCCCACCCGACAGTGACTTCGTCGTCGCACCCGGCGAGCGGCTGAGTTGGACCCGAACAATCGGCATCGGCGCCCAGCACGTCGTGGCGATGTTCGGCGCCACCTTCCTGGTCCCGGTGCTGACCGGGTTCCCGCCGGCGACCACGCTGCTGTTCTCCGGCGTCGGCACGGTGTTGTTCCTGCTGATCACAGGCAACCGCCTGCCCAGCTACCTGGGCTCGAGTTTCGCGGTGATCGCCCCGGTGACCGCGGCGGTGGCCGCACAGGGAACCGGCAGCGCGTTGGGTGGTCTGGTCGCGGTCGGCGTCGCGCTCATCGTGATCGGGATGGTCGTGCACGTCGTCGGCACCCACTGGATCGACGTGACGTTGCCCCCGGTGGTCACCGGAGCGGTCGTCGCGCTGATCGGTTTCAACCTCGCGCCGGCGGCCAAGGCGAACTTCGAGCAGGGTCCGCTGGTGGGCCTCGTCACGCTGGTACTGCTGGTGGCGACGCTGGCGTTCTTCCGCGGCATCGTCGGGCGCATGGCGATCTTCGTCGCGGTGGTCGCCGGATATGTCCTGGCGTTGCTCACGGGCGAGGTCGACACGTCGGCGATCAAGGCGGCGCCGTGGTTGGGTCTACCCGAATTCCAGTCGCCCACATTCACGTTGGCTGTGCTGCCGATGTTTCTGCCCGCGGTGATCGCGCTGGTCGCCGAGAACATCGGACACGTCAAGTCGGTCGGCCAGATGACCGAGACCGACCTCGATCCGGTGATGGGCCGCGCGATCGCCGCCGACGGGGTGGCCACCACGCTGGCCGGGTTCGGCGGCGGTTCGGCGACCACCACCTACGCCGAGAACATCGGCGTGATGGCGGCCACCCGCGTCTACTCGACGGCCGCCTACTGGGTGGCGGCGGCCGTCGCCATCGCACTGGCGCTGTGCCCCAAGGTGGGTGCGACGATCTCGGCGATCCCGGCGGGCGTTCTCGGCGGCGCCACGGTGGTGCTGTACGGGCTCGTCGGCGTGATCGGGGTGCGCATCTGGTTGACCAACCACGTCGACTTCTCCAAGCCGATCAACCAGATGACCGCCGCCATACCGTTGGTCGTGGGTATCGCCGACTTCACCTGGCACGCCGGCGGTTTGACGTTCACCGGCATCGCGCTCGGCTCGATCGCCGCGCTGTTGGTGTACCACGGGATGCGGCTGCTCGGGTTTCGCAACGCTAGCGCGCGCCGCGATTTCGCTGCGCCAGAGCCGGAACCCCGTTGACCCCTTCGATGGACTGCGCGTAGGTCGCGACCGCGAACGCAGCCGCCGAACCCATCACCGAAAGCGCATCGCGGTTGATGTTGTCGATGGTGTCGCGTCGGGTGTGGTAGTTCGGATCGAACGCGACACCGGCCTGCCCACCCCAAAGACGCGCCTGTGCTTCGGATTTGCGTTGCGAGGATCCTGCGGTCAAGCCGCCGATCGGCACACCCACGGTCAGAAATGCGTTGTAGTCGGTGATCCGGCTCAGCGGCATGTCGGCGGGCCGCGCACCCGCCGAGTAGAGATATCCGGCGAGCGTGCGCTCGATCGCAGCCGACCCTTCCGGTACGGAGTCCACCGGGATATCGGGGTTGAGTTGCGCCGACTGATCGCCGTCGAAGGTGAAGTAGCCGGCGTTTGACGACCCGAGCATGTCGAAGTCGAGGTACAGCGCGATCTGGTTGAGTTGTTCGGCGGACAGCCCCCGCAGGTAGCTCGTCGCGCCCGCCAGCCCGTTCTTCTCCGATCCCCAGAACGCGAACCGCACCGCGTTGGCCGCCCGCGGTTGGGCTCCCAGTGCCGACGCCGTCTCCAACAGCGCGGCGACCCCCGAGCCGTTGTCGTTGATGCCGGGGCTGGCCGCCGAGCTGTCCAGGTGCGCCCCGGCCACCACGATGTTGTCGGTGTTGCCGGTCTTGGTCTGCGCCACCACGTTTCGGCCCTTAGCCATCACCGGTTTGCTGTCGAGCACCAGCGTCACCCATGCGGTGGTGCGACGCAGCGCGGCGTTGGTGCCCGTGTCGATGATCCCCACGGGGACGGTCAGCTCTCGGTAGTAGCCCGCGGGGAACAGGGTGGGCGGGCTGCCGCGCTGACCCGGGTCGCTGACGACGAGCAGCCCGACCGCGCCCTCCGAGACCGCCACGTTCTGCTTGTCGACCACCGAGCACCCGGCGTCGTCGACAACCGAAATCGCCCCCTTGACCGAGACCCCGTCGTAGTCGGCGGTACGGCACCCGGAAGGTTTCCCGGGTCGCAGGGTGACGGCTTTGAGACCGCCCGGCGGCGTGGTGATCAGCAGCGAGGCTTGATCGACGCTGTGTTCACGACCGTTGACCGTCATCGACGGGTCACCGCCTGCCATCCGGTCGAGCCGCTCGTACTCCGGGGTTTCGACGTCAAAACCCTTGTCCCGCAGAAACTGCGCAACGTAGTCCACACTGGCCTGCAGACCCGTGCTGCCCTGTCCCCGGTTGCCGTCGTTGGCGTCGGCGATCTCCTGCAGTTTCTGCAGGTGGGTGTACATTCCGTCGGCGGTGACCGCTTCGGCCAACTCGCGGGCGAACTGCGGCGAGGACGCCTGGTCGTCGGCCGTCGAGCACGACATCAGCACCGCGGCCACCGCGAGGAATGCCGCCCGCCTCATCATGATTCGAGGGCGTGCCGGGTGCGGTCTTCACGGATCGGCACACCGTTGCGGCCACCCTGGTCCTGCGCATAGATCCCGACGGCGTACGCGACGCCTTTTCCGTTGATCTCCAGCGCCATCCGGTTGACGTTCTCCAGCGTGTCGGATGCCTTGTGGTAGTTGGGGTCGAAGGGTTCGTCCGCTTGGCCGCCCCACTTCTTAGCCTGCTCGGCGGACTTCTCGGCTTCCGCACCGGTGAAAAGGCCGCCCGCCGGAATGCCGGCGATGGTGAAGCTGCTGTAGTCCGAGCGGCCTTCGAAGTTGATGTCGGCAGGCGGTTTTCCGGCGTTCTCCAGATACGACACCAGCGTGCGCTCGATACCCGCCGAACCCTCGGGCACCCGGGGGACGGGTTGGCTGGGGTCGGGTGGCGCGGACTGATCGCCGTCGATGGTGAAGTAGCCCGGGTTGGGTGAAGCGATCATGTCGAAGTTCAGGTACAGCGCAATGTTTTTGAGCTCGTCGACGCTCAACGTCGACACGTAGTCGCTGGATCCGAGCAGGCCGAGTTCCTCAGCACCCCAGAACCCGAACCGCACGGCGTAGTTCACGTCCGGCGAGCTGCCCAGCTGCAGCGCGGTTTCCAGCACCGCCGACACCCCGGAACCGTTGTCGTTGATCCCGGGGCCCTCCGGGACGCTGTCCAAGTGGGCGCCGAGCATCACGACGTTGTCGGTGGAGCCGGTCTCGGTCTGGGCGATGACGTTGCGGGTGCGTTCGGTGCGCACGCCGGCGTCGAGCTTGATCGTCGTGGGGCCCGGGTCGGCGCGCAGCCGCTCACCGGAGGCCTTGGTGATGCTGATGACCGGGATCTTCACCTCGGTGTGCTCGCCGAGCGTGCCGCCCATCTCGTCACCGTCCTCGTTGTTGGCGACGATCAAGGCCACCGCACCCCGCTCCGCGGCGGCGCTCTCCTTCTCGGAGAACGGGCAGGTGCCGCGGTCGACGAGCACGACGGCACCGGCGACGGGTAGCCCGTCGTAGTCAGAGGGAGTGCACCCCGGCGACTCCTCGACGCGGGCGGGTACGAGCGGCCCGGCGACGCCGTCCGGCGGGGTGCCGATGGTGAAGTTCAGCGGTTTGGCGGCGATGGTGGCGCCGCCCACGGTGAGCGCCGGTTCCTCAGCGAACGGGATGCGCACCTCGAACTCGGGGGTCTCTACTTCGAAACCCTTGTCCCGCAGCGCGTTCACCACATAGTCCACGCTGGCGTCGTAACCGGGGGTGCCCAACGCCCGGTTGCCGTCGTGCTCGTCGGCGATTTCCTGAAGCTTGACCAGGTGCGCCGAAAGCGCATCACCCGTCACCCGCTGCCTCAGGGTCTCCGCGAAGTCGGTGGCGGCCTTGCTGGGCCCGGGCGGTGTGGACGGCGCCGGGTCCTCGGGCGCTTCGCGGCCGCAACCGGCCAACACCAGAAGGGCTGCAGCGGCCAGCGCGACCAGTTTCGACGACATTGTGTGCTTCATCGACGACCACGTTAGCGGCAAGTTGACGTGCCGCGCCGCCGCCGATGTCAGGCCACGTGCGCGGCGATGAGTTCGGCGACCACGCGCATACCGGTTGCATTGGGATGCAGTGGAGCCGGGCGACCGGGCCAGGGCAGCCCGAACTTGGTCGTCCACGGGTCGGCCGACCACGCGTGGTGCTCGCGGCTGTACTCGGCGACACGGACCAGCCCGCATCCGGTGGCCGCCGCCGCCTCGGCGGTGAGGCGCTCGAGTTCGTCGGCGATGTGCCGCCCGGTCGCGACGTCCGAATCCGTCAGCGGCGGCGCCGAGGTTCCCGGCGGCGGCAGCAGCGTGAGGTAGTCGACGAAAAGCACGTCGGCGCGCGGTGACCGCTGCCGTAGGGTGCGTCCCACTTCCTTCAACGCGTCGCCGACCTCTGCCAGCGCACGATCACGGGCACGGCGGTCGAGCTTGGCCCGCACCGCACCGCCGAGTACCGGCACCTTGCGTACCGGGTGTGGCAGGCCTGCGGCGAACAGCAACGGCACGTAGCCCACGTCGTTGCCGCCGATCGTCACCGTGACAAGCTGTTCGGAACCGTCGAGCGCCTCGATCTGCGGGCGCGCACCGAGCTGTCCGGTGCGAAGCAGGTTCGCCGTCGTCGCACCGGAATAGGTCACGTCGACGAGGTCGAGACCGAGCCGCTCGGCAACCAGGTGCGGATAGTTGCGCGCCGATCGGCCCGCCGTGAACGGGCTGCCCGTGGCTCTCGGACGGATTCCCGGACCCGCCGCCATCGAACTACCCAGCGCCACATACCGACTCATATCGACGGGCTGGACGCCCGCGCCCAGAACCGCTTCGGGATCCGCCCAGCCTGCCGGGCGAGGTATCCGGCGGTGATCGCCGACGCCATCGCGGCCGCCATGGTGGGCGGGTCGTCGGCGCGGGTGACCGCGGACGCCAAAAGCACAGCGTCACAGCCGAGTTCCATCGCCAGCGCCGCATCGCTCGCCGTGCCGATGCCGGCGTCGAGTATCACCGGCACCGAAGCGGCCTCGACGATCATCTCGATGTTGTGCGGGTTGGCGATCCCCAACCCGGTGCCGATGGGCGAACCCAGCGGCATCACCGCCGCGCAGCCGGTGTCCTCGAGCCGGCGAGCCAGCACCGGATCGTCGTTGGTGTAGGGCAGCACGATGAAACCGTCGTCGACCAGTTGTTCTGCGGCCTTGACCAATTCGACGGCGTCGGGAAGCAGCGTGCGCTCGTCGGCGATCACCTCGAGCTTGACCCAGTCGGTCTGCAGCGCTTCGCGGCCAAGCTGTGCGGTCATCACCGCTTCGGCTGCGCCGCGGCAGCCCGCGGTGTTGGGCAGCGGCGAAATACCAAGCCGGTTCAGCAGATCCAACACACCCGTGCCGCCCTCGGCGTCGACGCGGCGCATCGCCACCGTGGTCAGCTCGGTGCCGGAGGCGACGAGCGCCTGTTCCAGCACCGCGAGGTTGGCCGCACCGCCGGTGCCCAGAATCAGCCGTGATCCGAACTCCCGCCCGGCAATTGTCAGCTTCGAATCAGCCACCTTGCACCGCCGTCACCACATCGAGGCGCGCACCGTCGGCCAGCGTGGTGTCCCACTGCGACCGCGGCAGCACCGACCAGTCCACCGCCACCGCGATGCCCTTCTCGGGGAAGCCGAGGCGCGACAACAGCGCCGCGATGGTCGTATCCGCGTCGACCTCGACCGCTTCATCGTTGACGATGACCTTCATTGATTTGCTCCAAGACTTGCTCCAACCAGGACATCGAGTTCCGCCGCGATCTTCTGCGCTGTCCACGGCGCCAACAGGAATCCGTTGCGGCCGTGCCCCGCTGCCACCAGCGTGCGCTCGTCGAGCCGCTCCACGATCGGCAACCCGTCCGGCGTCATCGGCCGCAGACCGGCCGAGATCTCGGCCAGCTCGTACTCCCCGAGCGCAGGCATCACCGCGCACGCATCGTCGAGCAGTTCGCGCACCCCGGTGACCGACGGCGCGGTGTCGCGGCCGTGCTCGTACTGCGTCGCGCCGACGACGACGCCGTCGGCGCGGGGCACCAGGTACACCTGCCTGCCGTGCACGCGGGCCCGGATCACCCGCTGCGGCGCCGGCATGCAGCCACGCCGCCAGCGCAGCCGCAGCACTTCGCCTTTCACCGGGCGGATCGGCAGGCCGGGCCAAAGCGCAGGCGCGTCAATCCCGTTCGCGATCACCACCGCGTCGCCCTGCGCCTCGCTGAGCTGCTGCACCGGTGGCGCCCACTGCACCCCGAGCCGCTCACAGTGCGCTTCCAGCGCCGCGACGACGGCCCGGTTATCCACGGCCAGTTCGGTTTCGGCCCGCAGCCCGTGGCGGATGCTCTGTGCGAGCAGGGGTTCGACATCGCGTGCGGAGGAGATCACAGTCACCGGATGCCCCTGGGCGGCCAACCACTCGCCGACCCGCTTCAGGTCGGCGACGTCGGCCCGGTCCACCGCGACCACCAACGACTCGCGCGCGGTGACGACGTCGTCGGGCAGGCCGTCGAGGAAGCCGTCGAGCCACAAAGCCAGCGACTCCAGGCCCAGCCGCAGCAACGCGTCCTCACCGGGCCAGGCCTCGCTGTGCGGGGCCAACATCCCGCCGGCGACCCATGAGGCGCCGCGCTCGTCGCTGCGATGCACCCGGACCGCCCAGCCGTCCAGCGCGGCGCGCCGGGCGACGGACAGCCCGATGACGCCGCCGCCGATGACGGCCAGCGACCTGCCGGTCCTTCCTGAGTCCAAGATCCCTCCCTTCGCCGGCATGACCCGGATCAGGTGTGACGGTAAGGGCTGGGCGGGCCCACTCTCAGCCCCCGTTCCCGGGACTCCCGTGTAGCGCCACCCAGCCTACTCGGGCGAAAGCGCTACGGTTCGCCGTGTGAACATCCGTGACCGCCTGGCGACCGCAACGCTGTACCTGTGCACTGACGCCCGACGTGAGCGCGGCGATCTCGCCGAGTTCGCGGACGCGGCGCTGGCCGGCGGGGTCGACATCATCCAGCTACGCGACAAGGGTTCACCGGGTGAGCAGCAGTTCGGCCCGTTGGAGGCCCGTCAGGAACTCGACGCGCTGGCCACGCTCGCTGATGCGGCGCGGCGCCACGGCGCGCTGCTGGCGGTCAACGACCGCGCCGACATCGCGTTGGCGACCGGCGCCGACGTGCTGCACCTCGGCCAGGACGATCTGCCGCTGGCCGTCGCGCGAGACGTCATCGGCCCCGAGCCGCTGATCGGCCGGTCCACCCACGACGCCGAGCAGGTCAGCGCCGCCGTCACCGAAGCCGTCGACTACTTCTGCGTCGGCCCGTGCTGGCCGACGCCGACCAAACCGGGCCGGCCCGCCCCCGGCCTGCCCCTCGTCCGCGCGGCCGCCGAACTGCGCACGGACAAACCGTGGTTCGCGATCGGCGGAATCGACGCGCAGCGGCTGCCCGAGGTGCTCGACGCGGGTGCGCGCCGCATCGTGGTGGTGCGGGCGATCACCGCCGCCGACGATCCGCGCGCCGCGGCGCAACACCTGAAGGCGGCGCTGCGGTCCGCTAGTTGATCAGCAGCGGAATCGACGCGGTCAGCGAGTGCAGCCGCTCCCAGCTCGCGGCGAACCCCGGATGCAGCGGCAGATCGGTGACCTGCTCGACGGGGACCCACCGCAGCTCGGCGCTCTCCCGGTTCGGGATGGTCTCCAGCTGTTCGGGGGCGTCGGCGATGACGGTGGTGTAGGTCCAGTGGGCGCCGCCCGGACCGGATACCTCCGCGGTGACGACGGTGGTGCGCACCGTGAGCCGTTCGGCGGCCAGCCCGGCCTCTTCCTGCGCCTCGCGCACGGCGGCCTCCTCGGCGGATTCGTGGCTGTCGCGGGCACCGCCGGGCAACCCCCAGGTGCCGCCCTGATGACTCCACACCGCACGGTGCTGCAGGAGCACCGCAGCCGTCCCGCTCGGGTCCGGCGCGCGCAGCAGCAAGCCCGCCGCGCCGAACCTGCCCCAGAAAGCGGCCCCGGTGTCCGCCACCACCCAGCCGTCACCGTCGCCACGCACGGCATCAGAATACGGACGCGCGCGCGTCCCGAACCTCTTAGACTTTTTTTATAGAGTGAGAGCGGTCGGAACGACAGCCGGAAAGCACCGAGTTAGATGAGGTCCGCGCGCACGTGACTGTGGAGTTGGCGCACCCGTCGACGGAGCCGCTCGCGTCGCGGTCGCCGACACCTGCCCACCCGCGCTGGTGGTTCTTCTGGACGACGCCCGGCCGGATCCTGAGCATCGGGTTCGTGTTGTCCGCGCTCGTGATCGCCAGCGCGTTCGCGACGTCGACGACGATCAACGACCGCCAGCAGGTGCTGACCAGGGTGCTCAACCACACCGAGCCGTTGGCGTTCGCCGCCGGGCAGCTCTACACCACGCTGTCGGTCGCCGACGCCGCCGCGGCCACCGCGTTCATCGCCGGCGCCGAACCCCGCGATGTGCGGCAACGCTACGAACAGGCCATCACCGACGCCTCGGTCGCGGTCACCCGCGCGTCCAGCGGGTTGACCGACGAGGACATGATCCAACTGCTCGGCCGCATCAACGCCCAGCTGTCCGTCTACACCGGTCTGGTCGAGACCGCACGCACCAACAACCGGTCCGGAAACCCGGTCGGCTCGTCGTACCTGTCGGAGGCGTCGGCGTTGATGCAGACCCAGATGCTGCCCAACGCCCAAGAGCTGTATGAGCAGACCTCGGGGCTGGTGGACGCCGAGACGTCGGCGTCCACGCGGATTCCGGGTCCGGTGATCCTGGTGGTGCTCGCAACGTTGTTGTTCGGGGTGTTCGCCAACCGCTGGCTGGCGCGCCGGACCCGACGGCGCATCAACATCGGCTTCGTGGCCGGCGGGTTGGCCGTGTCGATCATGTTGATCTGGGTCGGCACCGCGCTGGTGCTCTCGACCGCCGACAGCCGCAGTGCGAAAGACACTGCGGCGCAATCGCTCAAGACCGTCACGAACCTGGCGATCAGCGCGCAACAGGCCCGCGCCGACGAAATTCTGTCGCTGATCCGGCGTGGTGATGAAACCGTGCGTAAGCAGTCCTACTATCAGCGCATCGACATGATGGCCGAGCAGCTGTCGGAGTACCTGGCCCGCGACGACGCAGTCGACAAGACCGACCTCGTCGACGCCGAGCAGTTACTTGCGCGCTGGCGGGCGGCCGACGACCGCATCAACGCCTACATCAGCGTGGGCAACTACCAGGCCGCCACCCAGGTAGCGCTGGGTACGCGTGAGGACGACTCCACCCCGGCGTTCAACCAGCTCGACGCGGCGTTGAGCAAGGGGATCGAGGAGAGCCGCAGCCAACTGCGCAACAACATCGTCAACGCCTACCGGGTGCTGTCCGGAGCGACGGTTGGCGCCGCGGTGCTGAGCATCGTCGCCGCGATTTCGGTGGCGCTGGGGTTGTGGCCGAGGCTTAGCGAGTACAGGTGATTTTCCGGTGATTGGGAAGAAGTTGGGCGCTCTGCTGGCCGCGACGGCGTTGTTGTCCGGTTGCGGCCAGACCACGCCGACGACGATGACACCGGGGGTCACGTTGGCCCCGCCCACGCCGGCGGGCATGGCTGAATTGCCACCGCAGCCGGCGCAGGTGCCAGACGAGGACGACGACGACTGCGACCGCACGGAAAGCCTTCGACCGTTTCCCACCAAGGCCGAGGCGGACGCCGCGGTGGCTGACATCCGCGCGCGCGGCCGGTTGATCGTCGGCCTCGACATCGGCAGCAACTTGTTTTCCTTCCGCGATCCGATCACGGGCCAGATCACCGGTTTCGACGTCGACATCGCCGGCGAGATCGCGCGCGACATCTTCGGTTCCCCGTCACAGGTGGAGTACCGGATCCTGTCCTCAGCCGACCGGATCGCCGGATTGGAGAACAACGAGGTCGACGTCGTCGTCAAGACCATGACGATCACCTGCCAACGCAAGAAGCTGGTCAACTTCTCCACGGTGTATCTCAACGCCAACCAGCGGATCATGGCGCCGCGGGATTCGACGATCGCGCAGCCGTCGGACCTGTCCGGTAAGCGGGTGTGCGTGGCGAAGGGTACGACGTCGTTGCGGCGGATCCAGGAGATCACGCCGCCGCCGGTCATCGTCGGCGTGGTCGCGTGGGCGGACTGCCTGGTCGCGCTCCAGCAGCGGCAGGTCGACGCGGTCAGCACCGACGACACCATCCTGGCCGGCCTGGTGGCACAGGATCCCTACCTGCACATCGTGGGGCCCAGCCTCAGCCAGCAGCCCTACGGAATCGGCATCAACAAGGAGAAGACCGGGCTGGTGCGCTTCGTCAACGGAACGTTGGAGCGCATTCGCCGCGATGGCACGTGGTACACGTTGTATCGCAAGTGGCTGACGGTGCTCGGCCCGGCGCCGGCGCCCCCGGTCGCGAGGTATTCGGACTGATGGCCGACAACCGAGACGACGACTTCGACGAGGACCGCGCCGGCGCGGACGAGCCGATGGTCGGTACGCAACCGGCCAGCTTCGACGACATGGGCATGGATTCGGCGTCGACGGTGCGCCCAATGGCCACCCAGGCGGTGTTCCGTCCGCAGTTCGACGATGACGACGACGACGACATCGGCGACACCGAACCCCACGAACACACGACGGTGACCAGGGCGCTCTCCCCCACCCGCCGGCTCGGGGGCGGGTTGGTGGAGATACCGCGGGTGCGGGCCAAGGACCCGCTCGCGGCGTTGATGCGCAACCCGGTGGTCGCGGAGTCCAAACGGTTCTGCTGGAACTGCGGACGTCCCGTCGGCCGCGCCACAGCCGACAGCCCCGCACAGTCGGAGGGCTGGTGCCCGTACTGCGGCAGTTCGTATTCCTTTCTGCCGCAGCTCAACCCGGGTGACATGGTCGCCGACCAGTATGAGATCAAGGGTTGTATCGCCCACGGTGGTCTCGGCTGGGTGTATCTGGCGCTGGACCACAACGTCAACGAGCGACCGGTAGTGCTCAAGGGTCTGGTGCATTCCGGTGACGCCGAAGCCCAGAAGATGGCGATGGCCGAACGCCGGTTCCTCGCCGAGGTGACCCATCCGGGGATCGTCAAGATCTACAACTTCGTCGAGCACGCGGACAAGCACGGTAACCCGGTCGGCTACATCGTGATGGAGTACGTCGGCGGCACGTCGCTCAAACCGGCGCGGGGAGAGAAGCTTCCGGTCGACCAAGCCATCGGTTACATGCTCGAGATCCTGCCGGCGCTGGGCTACCTGCACTCGATCGGGCTGGCCTACAACGACCTCAAACCCGAGAACATCATGATCACCGAGGAGCAGCTCAAGCTGATCGACCTCGGCGCGGTCTCGACCCTCAACTCGTTCGGCTACCTCTACGGCACACCGGGTTACCAGGCACCCGAGATCGTGCGCACCGGCCCCACCGTGGCCACCGACATCTACACCGTCGGGCGCACGCTGGCGGCGTTGACGTTGAAGCTGCGCACCCGCAAGGGTCGTTACGTCGACGGGCTACCCGAAGACGATCCCGTTCTCGCCGAATACGATTCGTTCGGCCGACTGTTGCGCCGCGCCATCGACCCGGATCCGCGGCGCAGGTTCGCAAGCGCCGACGAGATGTCGAGCCAGTTGCTCGGCGTGCTGCGCGAGGTGGTCGCCCGCAACACCGGCACCCCGCGCCCCGGCCTGTCCACGGTGTTCTCCCCCGCCCGGTCGACGTTCGGCATCGATCTGCTGGTGGCCCACACCGACGTGTACCTCGACGGCCAGGTGCACTCGGAGAAGCTGACCGCCCAGGAGATCGTCAAGGCGCTGCCGGTACCGCTGGTTGACCCGACCGACGTGGGTGCGCCGGTGCTGTCGGCCAGCGTGCTGAGCCAGCCCATCCAGACGCTGGACCAGCTGCGCGCGGCTCGGCACGGTGCGCTGGACTCGGAGGGTATCGACGTGTCGGAGTCCGTCGAACTGCCGTTGATGGAGGTGCGCGCCCTGCTGGACCTCGGCGACGTCGCCAAGGCCACCCGCAAGCTCGACGACCTGACCGGCCGGGTGGGTTGGCGGTGGCGGCTGGTGTGGTTCCGTGCCGTGGCCGCGCTGCTGACGGCTGACTACGTTGCCGCCACAAAGCATTTCACCGAAGTGCTGGACACCCTTCCCGGTGAGCTGGCGCCCAAGCTCGCGCTGGCCGCCACCGCCGAGTTGGCCGGCTCCAACATCGAAGAGTCGGCGGAGCGCAAGTTCTACAACACCGTGTGGTCCACCGACAACGGCATCATCTCGGCCGCGTTCGGGTTGGCCCGCGCGCAAGCGGCAGCCGGTGACCGCGACGCCGCGGTGAAGACGTTGGACCAGGTGCCCGCGATGTCGCGGCACTTCACCACCGCCCGGTTGACGAGCGCGGTCACGCTGCTGTCGGGACGCTCGATGAGCGAGATCACCGAACAACACATCCGCAATGCCGCCCGCCGCGTCGAGGCGCTGCCCGACACCGAACCGCGCGTGCTGCAGATCCGCGCGCTGGTGCTGGGCACCGCGATGGACTGGCTGGCCGACAACGCCGACCACACCGCGAGCACCAACCACATCCTCGGCTTCCCGTTCACCCAGCACGGTCTTCAGCTGGGCGTCGAGGCGTCGCTGCGGGCCCTGGCGCGCGCCGCACCGACCCAGGCGCACCGCTATGCGCTGGTGGATCTGGCCAACAGCGTGCGCCCGACAAGCACCTTTTAGCTTGCTGAACCGGGCTACGGAATCGGTTGTCGCAGGCCCGCCCCATATTGCTTTGACCAGTGTTTTCGCTCGCAGACAGATCATGGTCAAGCAACGGATTTCGTAGTAATCTCCGATCAGGTTGAGTTAACAGCTGACTGGTGACGTCATCGGTGAAGGCCCGACCCCTGGCGGCACCCACAGTACGAATCGTGAATTTCGGCTGAGGGAGTCCATCGTGTCTGCTGCAGTAGGAACTTTGCGGGTATTCCGTCCGGACCCTGAGGCGCTGGACCGGCGCGAACACCACCACCGCGCTCAGTTCTGCGCGTCCCATCGAGGCTCTGATGTCGTCGTCACGGTGGAGGGTGAGGTCGACGCGACCAACAGCCGCGCCATGGTGACGTATGTGGAAGCGCAGTTGCTCGGTGCCTCGCATCTGGTGATGGACCTTCGGCTGGTCGACTTCTTCGGTACCTCCGGGTTCGCCGCGCTGCACAACATCAACGTGATCTGCTCCCGCAACGGCGTCACCTGGCAGCTGCGCTGCGGCAGGCAGGTCCGCCGCCTGCTGGCGGTCTGCAATCCCGACGCCACCTTGCCCCTAGAAGAGCCGCAGTCGCTGCTCGACGACCTGCAGGCCGGGGACCGCGCGCTCGTCTGAGCTACCGCCCGGCGGCAAGCACCGCGACGCAGTCGCGGGCGATCGCCAGCTCCTCGTTGGTCGGGACCACGAGCACCGTCGTCGGTAAATTGTCGGCCGAGATGCGGCGCGCGGTCTTGCCCGGGCTGGCGTTGAGGTGCTCGTCGAGCTCGACACCCAACCCCGCGAGTCCCGTCAGCGCGTCGCGGCGCACCGTGGCGTCGTTCTCCCCCACCCCGGCGGTGAACACGATGACGTCGGTGTTGCCGAGCAGCGCCATGTATGCGCCGATGTACTTACGCAGCCGGTGGATGTACACGTCGTACGCCAATTGCGCTGTGGCGTCCCCGTTTTCGATCTGCTCGTGAAGCTCCCGAAAGTCGATCTCGCCGCCAAGGCCGAAGACCCCCGAGCGCCGGTTGAGCATCTCGTCGACCTCGTCGAGGCTCATCTTCGCGGTGCGCATGAGGTAGAAGATGACGCCGGCGTCGATGTCACCGGGCCGGGTGCCCATCACCAGCCCCTCCAGCGGGGTCAGGCCCATCGACGTGTCGACCGGTCGCCCACCGGCAATGGCCGATGCGGACGCGCCGTTGCCGAGATGCAGCACGATCTGGTTCAGCGATGCCAGCGGCACCTCGAGGAACGCCGCCGCCTGCTCGCTGACGTACTGATGGGAAGTGCCGTGAAACCCGTACCGGCGGATGTACCACTCGTGTGCGATGTCGCGGTCGATTGCGTAGGTTGCCGCGGCCGCGGGAAGGTCATGGAAGAAGCCGGTGTCGAAGACGGCGACGTGGGGCAGGTCCGGCAGGATCTTGCGGGCCACCTCCATGCCGAGCACACTGGGCGGATTGTGCAGTGGCGCAAGCGGAGCCAGCTCGCGCATCTTGGCGATCAACTCATCGGTCACCAGCGTCGGCGCATAGAAGCTGTGGCCGCCGTGGACCGCGCGGTGGCCGACGGCGACCAGGTTGACCGTGTCCAGACTGGCGCCTGCCTCGTCGAGCAGGTCGAACGCGGTGCGCAGCGCCGCCTCGTGATCGGCGATGGCCGGACCGTCGCGGCGGACTTCGCGCTGCCCGACGGTGACCCCCGCCAGTGCCGAGTCTTCGCCGATGCGTTCCACGGTGCCGTCTGCCAGCGATGCGCCCGAATCCGGGTCGATGAGTTGGCATTTCAGCGACGACGAGCCCGAGTTGACGACCAGGACCGTCCGGGCCGGTGCGGTCATGACGGTTGCCCTTGGGCTTGAATCGCCGTGATCGCGACGGTGTTGACGATGTCCTCGACCAGCGCACCCCGGGACAGGTCGTTCACCGGCTTGTTCAGGCCCTGCAGTACGGGCCCGATCGCGATGGCGCCCGCGCTGCGCTGCACCGCCTTGTAGGTGTTGTTGCCTGTGTTGAGGTCCGGGAAGATCAACACCGTCGCGCGGCCGGCGACCTTGGAGTCGGGCATCTTCGATGCGGCGACGGAGGGTTCCACCGCCGCGTCGTACTGGATCGGCCCGTCGACAAGCAGTTCGGGTGCGCGTTCTTGTACGAGTTCGGTTGCCAGCCTGACCTTTTCTACGTCGGCGCCAGAGCCGCTGCTGCCCGTCGAGTACGACAGCATGGCGACCCGTGGTTCGATGCCGAACCGGGCCGCGGTACTTGCCGAGGAGATCGCGATGTCGGCCAGTTGCTCTGATGTCGGGTCCGGCACGATCGCACAGTCCCCGTATGCCAGCACCCGATCGGCCAGGCACATGAGGAAGATGCTCGACACGGTGGAGACCCCGGGTGAGGTTTTGATGATCTCGAAGGCGGGCCGCACCGTGTGGGCGGTGGTGTGCCTGGCCCCCGAAACCATGCCGTCGACCATGTCGTTGTGCACCAGCATGGTGCCGAAATACGAGACGTCGTGGATGATCTCGCGGGCCTGCTCGACGGTGACGCCTTTGTGTTTGCGCAGTTCGGCGTACTGCTCGGCGAACTTGTCGCACAGGTCGCTGGTCTGCGGGTCGAGCACGGTCACCGAGGACAGGTCGATTCCGAGTTCTGCTGCGCGGAAACGGATCTGGGACTCGTCGCCGAGGATGGTGAGGTCGGCGACGTGGCGGCGCAACAACCGGCCTGCGGCCCGCAGGATGCGGTCGTCGTCGCCTTCGGGCAGCACGATGTGTTTGCGGTCCGACCGGGCCTGGTCCAGCAGTTGGTAGGTGAACATCTGCGGGGTGACGACGTCGGGGATCGGAATGGCAAGCTGGGCGAGCAGTTCGGCGGTGTCGACGTGGGTCTCCATCAACTGCAGCGCGGTGTCGATCTTGCGCTGCGACGTGGTGGTCACCCGGCCCCGGGTCGCCGCAACCCTGCTCGCGGTTTCGAACGTGCGCAGCCCTGTGGCGAGGATGGGTAGCCGCAGGCCGAGACCCGAAACCAGGGCCGCGATCGAGGGATGCAGTTGCAGGCCGCCGTTGAGGATGATGCATGACAACGACGGAAAACCCTCGGCGGCATGCGCGCTCGACAACGCCAGCACGACATCGGAGCGGTCGCCGGCGGCGATGACGCCCACGCCCTCGGTCAGCCGTTCCAACACGTGTTCGGCGGTCATGCCGGCCACCATCATGCTCGTCACCTCGCGGTTGAGCAGGACCGGATCGCCGATGACCATCGACCCGTCCACCGCCTTCTGCAACTCCGCAACCGTCGGCGCCACCAACAGCGGCGCCTCGGGCAGCACATAACAGTTCGGCGTGAAGGATTCGAGCGCCGCGGCGACCTCCGCCATCTGGTCGGGGTCACAGCGGTTGGCGACCACCGCGGCGGTGTGGGCATGCTGTGCGGCCACCTCGTCAAGACACATGTCGACGAGCTTGGCAACCTGGTCGGGGGTGCGGTCCTTGGCTTTCACCGCCAGTACCACCGGCGCCTTGAGGTTGGCGGCGATGCGCGCGTTCGTCGACAGCTCGCTGGGCGTGGCGACGTCGGTGTAGTCGCTGCCCACGATGAGCACCGCGTCGCACTGCTCGGCGACCTGGTGATAGCGGTCCACGATGTCGGCGATCGCCGCGTCCCGGTCGTCGTGGAGCTGCTGGTAGCCGACCCCCACACAGTCCTCGTAGGCCAGGTCCGCCGTCGCGTGGGCGAGCAGCAATTCGAGGATGTAGTCGCGGTGCTCCCCGAGGCGGGTGATGGGCCGGAAGACGCCGACCTTGGCGACCGTGGCGGTCAGCCGGTGCAGGATGCCGAGCGCGATCGTCGACTTACCGGTATCGCCCTCGGGTGAGGCGACGTAGATCCCATATGGATCAGCGGGCACGCACGCCAGCCTAAGGCAATCGCCTTGCGGCGGTGGGCCGGGAACCGCCCGGCCGGACCGCGACGGTCCGCTGAGTTTCCGCCGCGCGGGAAAAAACACCTGTGATATTCGCCTCAGGAAAGATGACTAAATTTGCGCTCGCGTTACAAAATGACGTATCAACATGTCAGAACAACTAACTATCTGGTAAATTACTTGCGAGCGTAAAGCTAGCAAACTCCTTGCAACGTCGCGGGAGTGTTTTGGTAGCCCCCGGCCCAGTTGCGAGGACCATGACCGACACCGCAGTTCAACCCGATCTGAGGACCCGCTCGACGTCCCTTCGCGTGCTGCCCGCACAACCGCCGGTCGTCACCGCCCCGCGTCGGCGCACAGGCGTCGCCGAGCTGCCGTTCTCCGCACGGCTCGGCATCGCCGCGACGCTGGGCCTGGTCGGCTACTTCGGGGTGTTCGGCCAGGCTGTCGCAGATGCCGCGGCCGGCTCGCGCACGGTCGTTCTGGCAATCACCCCGCTTCTCATGGTGCTGATCGCGACCGGCTACCGCCGCCCGTCACGCGGCGTCGGCGATTCGGAGTCCGACTGGATCATCGCCGCATTCGTGGGAATCTCGTGCTTCACGGCGATCCATTTGCTCACCGAACGCATGTCGGCGCTGTCCTCGCTCTGGCGCCTACAGTCGTTGGGTTTCGTCGTGTGGTTCGCATGCCTGCTGGTGATTCTGTTCGGTGCCCGCCACGTGGTACGCATGTGGAAGCTGTGGGTGTTCGCGGTCTGCTGTGCAACGCCGCTTCCCTTCTTGCTGGCCACCGCCGCACTCGGCGGCTCCGACGACGCCGCGGCCGTGCTGGCCGCCGGTATCGGTGCCGTAGCGGTGTACCTCGCGGCGGCAACCGCCCGGTTACGGCACCGACTGATCGCGACCGCGGGGTGCTTCGTCCTGGCCGCCGTCGTGGTGACGTTCCTCAATGCGTATATCGGCCTGCCCGCCGCGGTCGTCATCGGTGCAGCCGCCTTCCCGGTGCTGAGCGTCCTCGTATTGCACCGCATGACACGGTCGACGAGCGACGAACCGCAGCGCTCCGACGCGCGTCTCCCGCGCCTCTCGCCGGTATCGCTGGCCACGCTCACGGTCATCGCAAT
This sequence comes from Mycolicibacterium sp. XJ662, assembly GCF_053484035.1. NCBI lineage: Bacteria > Bacillati > Actinomycetota > Actinomycetes > Mycobacteriales > Mycobacteriaceae > Mycobacterium > Mycolicibacterium sp. XJ662. The sequence continues at coordinate 223,784 of NZ_JBEFTL010000001.1, forward strand.
CGCGCTCGCCGTCGTGAACTTTCCGTCCTCCCGTCAGGCCGACGCGCCCTCGGTTCCGGCTGACTGGACCGCCCGCGCCGGCCTCACCGCGCCGGAGGCGTTCCCGTTCGTCACCCGATCCCTCGGCGCGGACGCGACCCTGGTGCGTTACGCACTTCCCGGAAGCGCGACGATGCCTGCGGCCGCAGTCGATGTGATGACCAGCCCCAGCCGCGCGGCGCAGGACGATTTCGCGGGCGCGGTGTGGTATCCGAGCGTCAGCCCAGTGGAATACCGGCCTGCTCCGCCGTCGCCCGGACTTCCGGAAGGCGCCAGGATCGTGCACACCAACGCCGATGCCGCGATGTACGGCAGCGATCAGCACTGGTACGCCGTCACCTGGAACTGGCACGCGGGCAGCGCATACCAAACCGTCACCGTGATCGTCAGCCAGTCATTCGACGGGCGCGACATGCCCCCGGACCCCGCACCGCTGTCGCTGTTGGACACCTCGGTCAAACCGGCGCTGTGGACCACACGACAGCAGCCCCATGTCGACGGTGAGGTGGACCCGTCGGTTCTCAGCCGCGCCGACCACCTGACGCGTGATCTCGTCAAGTCGGCCGAGGCCGCCGGGGCACCGACCAGTGACTAAAGCCCTCACCCCAGCGCACCTGCCAGCCCACTTCTCGGCACGCACGGCGCTGAACCGTAAGTCACTCCTGCGATTCGGCGCACTGGCCGCGATTGTGGCAGGCACCGTCATTGCGGCGCCGCACATCGTCGCGCCACTGTTGACAGGTATCGTCGCTCTGTTCTACCTGGCTGCGACCATCGACCGGAACTACCTGCTGTTCAAGGGACTTCGCGAATCGGCGATGGTGCGTGTGACCCGCGAGGAAGCGTTGGCCCTGTCCGACGACGAACTCCCCGTCTATACGGTCCTGCTACCTGTGTACGACGAACCGTCGATCGTGACGAACCTGATCAACGGAGTCGGCAAGCTCGACTACCCACGCGACAAGCTGGAAGTGCTGCTGTTGGTCGAAGAGGACGACGTCGCCACCCAGGCGGCGCTGATCGGCGCCGAACTGGAATCGGTGCGGGTTGTCCTGGTCCCTCACAGCCTGCCGAAGACCAAACCGAAGGCCTGCAATTACGGGATGTCGCTGCCGGATCTACGCGGCGAGATGGTGACGATCTATGACGCCGAGGACATCCCCGAGCCGTTGCAGTTGCGCCGCGCCGTGGCCGCGTTCCGCCAGCTCCCCGACGAAATCGGTTGCCTGCAAGCAAGACTCGGCTACTTCAACGAAAAGCAGAATCTGCTCACGCGCTGGTTCTCCCTGGAATACGACCAGTGGTTCGGCGTCATCCTGCCCGCTGTCGAGAAGGCCCGCTGCGTGGTCCCGCTCGGCGGTACCTCAAATCACATGTCGACCGCCACCTGGCGAGAGATCGGCGGATGGGACGAGTACAACGTCACCGAGGACGCCGACCTGGGCGTGCGACTGGCGCGGCACGGCTACCGCACCCTGATCCTGGACTCGATCACGTTGGAAGAGGCCAACTCCGACGTGGTGAACTGGATCAGGCAACGATCCCGCTGGTACAAGGGCTACCTGCAGACCATGCTCGTGCATCTGCGCAACCCCTCGGGACTGCGCAGCGAAATTGGAACGAAGGCCATACTCCGACTGCTCAACATGACCGGCGGAGTACCGTTGACCGCCGTCTGCAACCTGGTGTTCTGGTTCACGATGCTGGTCTGGGTACTGGGACGCCCGCACTTCATCGCGATGGTCTTTCCGCCGACGACCTACTACATCTGCTTGGCGCTGTTCCTCATCGGTGCGCCGCTGTCGATCTACTCCGGGCTGGTCGTCACCAAAGAACTCGGCAAACCCCATCTGTGGCCAGCCGCACTTCTGACACCGGTGTACTGGCTGCTTCAGGCGGTGGCCGCCGTAAAAGCCATCTACCAGTTGCTCTTCCGACCGTTCTTCTGGGAGAAGACAGTTCACGGTCTGACAACTCCGCATATTTCAACACCATCCGCTGGAGGTTCTCGGTGACCGCAATCGTTCGGACGGTGGGCGTCGCCCTCGTCGTCGTCGCGGCCCTTTGGGCGCAAGTCATGCAACCCGAGCTGCCACGTGCCTCAGCGGACCCACGGGACTCTGGCGTTCCCGGCTCCAACGTGACGCCGCCGATCGTCTGGCCGGAGTTGGGGCTTCCGGACCGCATGGAGCTGATCGGGTCGAACCAGTCGACCAGCGTTTCGATTCCGGTGCCGTCGGGCGTGACACCGACGACGCTGACCGGTCAGATCGGATCGGTGGTCAACGTCCTCGAGGGCCGGATCGAGGTTTCCGACGGACGCGGCGTCGTGCTCGGCACGATCCCGGTACCAGCCGATATGGCCACCGTGCCGTTCAAAGTCGACATCTCACGCGCCGACGTCAACGACGGCCAGGCTCAGCTCAGTTTCGTGCTGCGCGACAAAACGGTCGCCGTCGACAGCTGTTCACAACGGCCCTCGCTGGCGTTGAGCCAACTGGCCGCGGCGTTCTCCGGCCCCACTCCGGCACCTCGCACGGTCGCGGATTTTCTGCCCGGCTACCTCGACCAGGTCCTCATCCGTGTTGGTTCGGCACCAACGGAAAGTCAACAGCAGGCCGCGTTGGATCTGGTCGCTGAACTGACCCATCTGTACCGGCCGATGCCCGTGCGGATCGAGGTGGACAGTTCCGACGGCCCGGTGCCGCCGGCGCGCAGCACAGCGCGGCGGGTGATCGACATTCGCGACGGTGGAACTGCGGCGCTGAAGGTCGAGAACGCCGGCACACAGGATGCGGCGTTGGCGATCACCGGCACCGGGCAAGAGCTGGTGCAGCAGGTCGACCTGTTCGCCGACCGCCGATTCAGCCTGGCCCAGACACCCTCGGCCGCAACGCTTTCAGCGCTGGAGGACCGCAGCCAGGCCACCAACATCAAGACATTCGCGCAGCTCGGCATGACCGGCGAGGCATCGGTGCTGGGGACCAGCACGCTGTACGCCGGCTTCGACGTCAGCAAGTTCGCTCTCGGGCCGATAAGTCACGCGAAGGTGCACTTCAAAGCCAAGTACACGCCCGTGGTCGGCGGCGAAGCATCGATCCTGATCCGCTCCGGGTCCACCGTGCTGGCCACCCATGTTCTCGACGAATCCGGCGTCCTCGACGTCATCGGTGACATACCTCCCGAGTCGATCACCTCAACGATCGGTATCGCTATGGAGCTGCGGTACAGCCCGCGTCAGGAATGCGCACCGTTGAACGATCGCATGACCTTCGCGCTGGACCCACAGTCGACGGTGACCGTCACACCCGGCACCCACAACCGTGGCGGGTTCCCGGTCCTGCCCATGGCGTTCACGCCGGACTTCGATGTAGCCATCGGCAACCCGGAGCACCTGACCTACGCCGCGCAAGCGATCAACCTGATGGGACAACAGACGACGGTGGCGCTGCGTCCCAAACTCACGTCGTTCGCGGAAGCCGCCTCTGCCGGCACTGGCCTGTTGGTGGTGACCGAAGGTAGCGAAATGGCAAGCGCCGGAATGACTCCGCCGATACAGCTGGGTGCAGCGAACACCGTCAACGTCAACGCGAGCCCAGATACCGAGCTGGATCTGGGCGGTCCGCTGGGCGTCGTACAAGCGTTCACTCACAACGGCCGTACCGTGCTGGCGATATCAGGCAGCGGTGACTGGTCTCTGGTCGCAGACGCGTTCAACTACATCCGCGGCCTCGACAACCGCTGGGCATCGCTGTCCGGCGACGTCGTTGCCACCGGCGCCGAGCGGCAGACCGTCAACCTCACCGTGCGCGAAGGCGGCGGGCTGATCAACGAATATCCCGGGGACCACTGGAAGTGGTGGGCATGGGTGTCGATCGCGGCCGGTGTCGCGATCGTGATCGCAGCGGCTGTGCTGCTGGTTGTCCGCCGGCGACGCCGTACCCAGTGAGGTGGTAACCGTACGGCCTTCCATCGCTGGCGGCGCAGGGTCAGTCGCCAGCGACCCCGCGCCCGCCACTGAACCTCGGCGCGCCTGGGGGGTCGGCCTGTTCGTTGCGCTGTCCACCCTGTACTTCGCCGTCGGGGCCGTACTCGTGTTGCAGTTCAACATGTTCGACCCGGATGCACCGAGCCGCGTCGCCAATGCTGGGTACGTGGTGATGAGCCGTCACCCGCACCTGTCGGCCATCGGCTTCGTCTGGAATCCGCTGCCGAGCATGGTTCAGATACCGATGCTTCCGTTCAGCCAGTGGTGGCCCGAACTGAAGACCCACGGGCTGGCCGGCGTCATGCAGAGCGCGTTGTTCATGGCGGCCGCGGCTGTGATGGTGCGGCGTATCGCGCTGGACCGCGGCGTGGGGAAGGCCTGGCGTTGGTTGGCCGTCGGATGCTTCGCGCTGCAACCGATGATCGTCATCTACGGGGCGTCCGGGATGAGCGAAGCGGCCCACACATTTTGTCTCCTGTGGTGCGTGCGCCACCTCCTGCAGTGGGTGCGCCTCGAGCGCGTGGGCGATTTGGCCTGGGCCGGCATCGCTTTGGGCCTTGGCTACCTCTGCCGCTATGAAACGGTCCCCGCCGCCTGCGGTGCGGCGCTACTCGTAGGGGCCTTCGCATTCCACGCCGCACGTCGATCGCAACGAGTCAACAACGCCATCCTCTGCGTCATCATCGTGATCTTCCCGTTGGCCACAGCCTTCATCGTCTGGGCACTGACCAGCTGGGTCGTTTCGGGTGAACTGTTCGCGACGTTGTCATCGCAATACGGCAACGACAGTCAGGTCAGCGCTGCAGCGGAGCGGGGCGGCCCGCTTGGCGAGGCCGCGTCCAGCGACTGGGTGGTGATCGCCGCACGATTGCTCGGTATGCAACCGTTCGTCGTGTTGGCTGTGGCGGTCGCCGTCGCGCACAGCGCGCTGCGCCGGAGAGCCGACGCGCTGGTGCCGGTCGCCGTGCTCGGGCCCGTTCTGGCATTCGCCGTGTGGGGTCAGTACACGTCGTCCACATTCGGCTGGTTCCGGTTCTACCTGCTGGCCGTCCCGCTGGTGATCTGTGTTGCGCTGGCACTGTGGGAGCCCGGTTCACCTGGCCCAGAGGTTCGATGGCGTGCCGAGAATGTAGCGGCTCGCGCGGGTGCGGTACTGCTGTGCGTCTCGCTGATGATCGGAATTCCGGTGACCCTCGCCGCGATGGCCGACGAACGGATCGGCAACCAACAACTTCAGTTCGGTCTGCGGTCCCTGGTCGACCCGCAGCGGTATCCGCCTGAGGAACAGTGGTACCGGCGGCTGATGGTCAACGACCGTGCGCTGGCCGACTACTTCGACCGCAAGCGACTGCCCGACGGCGCGGTGTTGATGGACACGTTCAACACGTGGGGGGTCTGGTTGGCGTCGGACCGACCACGCCAATTCGTGATCACCAGCGATTACGACTTCGCCTCGGCGTTGAACCGGCCGTGGGACTTCGGCGTGCAGTACATCGTGGCGAGCAACCCGAACATCAGCAATGCCGATGCACTGAACCTGCGCTATCCAACGCTATGGCAGGACGGCGCCGGGCTCGGCACGCTGGTGCATTCGGTGTACGGCGCGACGGGCGACGAACGGTTCCGGATCTACCGCACAACCGGGCGGCCGGCGGCCGCCGAGCCGACCGCGGGTCAGATCAGCCAAGCCGGCGCAACCGGGGCGCCAGATCCTTCTGAAACAGCTCCAAAAACCGGCGCTGATCGTGACCCGGCGCGTGGAACACCAGGTGGTTGAGCCCCCACTTCACGTACTGGCCAACCTCTTCGACGGCTTCGTCTGGATCTGATGCGACGATCCAGCGCTTGGCCACCTGTTCGATCGGCAACTCGTCGGCGGCCTTCTCCATCTCGATGGGGTCGTCGATGCTGTGCTTCTGCTCGGCCGTCAGCGACAGCGGCGCCCAGAACCGGGTGTTCTCCAGTGCCAGCTCCGGGTCGGGGTCATAGGAGATCTTGATCTCGATCATCTTGTCGATGCTCTCGGCGTTGCGGTCAGCCGCCTCGGCGCCTTCTTTGACCGCGGGGATGAGCTTGTCCTTGTACAGCTCCTCACCCTTGCCGGAGGTGCAGATGAACCCGTCACCGGCGCGTCCGGCGTACTTGGCCACCACCGGCCCGCCGGCGGCGATGTAGACCGGTATGCCGCCGTCGGGCACGTCGTAGATCGAGGCTCCCTTGGTGTGGTAGTACTCGCCGTCGAAGTCGACCCGGTCGCCGACCCACAGCTCGCGCATCAGGTTCACCGATTCGCGCAACCGCGCGAACCGCTCCTTGAACGCCGGCCACTCGCCCTCGTAGCCGGTGGCGATCTCGTTGAGCGCCTCACCGGTGCCCACCCCGAGGAAGATCCGGTCGGGGTAAAGGCAGCCCATGGTGGCGAACGCCTGCGCGATCACGGCCGGGTTGTAGCGGAACGTCGGCGTCAACACCGACGTGCCCAGCACGATGCGCTTGGTGCGTTCACCGACCGCGGTAATCCAGGACAGCGAGAACGGCGCGTGACCGCCCTCGTGCCGCCACGGCTGGAAGTGGTCGCTGACCGTCGCGCTGTCCATGCCGTGCGCTTCGGCCTCTACGCCCAGCTCGACGAGTTCCCGCGGGGCGAACTGCTCCGCCGACGCCTTGTATCCGAGTTTGAGTTCAGCCACGTCTCAGTTCTACTCCACTGCCTAGACTCGCGGGATGGCACCGGTCCTGACCGCCGTCACCGACACCGTCCATTTCGCGCACACCGAGCTCGTCAACTGGACCCTCGTCGCCGGCGGCGACGGTGTGCTGCTGATCGACGCCGGTTTCCCCGGCAGCCGCGACGACGTGCTGGCGTCGCTGCGCCAACTGGGCTTCGGCGTCGAGCAGCTGCGGGCGATCCTGTTGACCCATGCCCACGTCGACCATTTCGGTTCGGCCATCTGGTTCTCCAAAACCCATGGCACACCGGTGTATTCACATGCCGCCGAAGTGGGCCACGCCAAACGCGAGTACCTGGAGCAGGCATCGCCGGCCGACATCGCCAAGCACATCTTGCGCCCGCGTTATCTGGCGTGGAGTGTGGCGATCACCCGCAGGGGCGCGCTGACCCGCGAAGGAATACCGGCGGCCCAACCACTCACCGACGACGTCGCCGCGGCGCTGCCCGGCCAGCCGGTTGCGGTTGCCACCCCCGGCCACACCGGCGGGCACTGCTCCTATCTGGTCGACGGGGTGCTGATCAGCGGCGACGCGCTGGTCACCGGTCACCCGCTGGCCCCGCGCGGCGGGCCGCAGCTGCTGCCCACGCTGTTCAACCACGACCAGGACGGCTGCGTGCGCAGCCTGGGCACGCTGGCGAGGCTCGACGCCGAGGTGATGCTGCCGGGACACGGTCCCCTGTGGCGCGGGTCGGTCCGGGAGGCCGCCGAAACCGCCAGGCGCGAGGCAACTCTCAAATGAGGCTCTGGTAGCCGAACAGGAAGATCGCGGTCAGGCACAGCCCGCACCCCACCACGACGGCCGGCATCAGGATCATGCTGTCGAGTTCCTCATCGTCGAGCACGTCGTCCTCGAACCGGCCGAACAGCACACTTGCCACCCCCGTCTTGCGGAACAACCGGACCATCCGGCGCACCGCCCTGGTGTTTCGCCTCCGGCCGATGAACACGCGCGACGCGAGCCCGAGCGCAAACGTTCCGGCGGCAGCCAACAGAATCAGCCAGCCGACGGTCGTCTGCGTCAACGTCACATGCCCACTTCCGTGTCCGCGTCGATGGCCACGGTTTGCCCGTTGAGGGCTTTGACAAACGCGACGGGAAACACCTCACCGTCGGAGGGCAACGGTTCGTCCAGGCGGAGGTATCCGGTTGCGAGGTAGAGCGCTTCAGCCTCGGGTTGGCGGTCTCCGGTCGTCAGGTACACGCGCCGGTAGCCGCGTGCGGCGATCTCGGCCTCCAGCGCGGCCAGCAGCGCCCGCGCGTGGCCCTGGCGCCGAAACCGGCTGTCGGTCCAGATGCGCTTGAGCTCTGCGGTGTCGTCGTCGAAGCGCGAGAACCCGCCGCCGGTGACCGGCTGGTCGCCGAGCATCCCGATCAGCAGGCCGCCGCTCGGCGGGGTGAACGCGTGCGTGGGCACCGAACGCAGCCATTTCATGACGCGCTCCTCGGTGCCGCCGTAGCGACCCGCGTATTCCACCGCCAACTCGGCGAGTAGCGGCTGGGCCAGCGGGTCGTCCTGAGCGACCGGTACGAAGCGAAGGTGCATCACATCCATGTCTACCGCGAGGGGCTCAGCCGTATTCCGGCACGTTTCCCCCGAGAACTTGACAGGTGTAAAGTTTGGCCGCATGGACAACATCAGGGGCAAGACCATTGCGATCACCGGCGCTGCCCGCGGCATCGGCTACGCGACCGCGAAGGCGCTGCTCGAGCACGGCGCGCGGGTGGTGATCGGCGACCGTGACGTGGCCTTTCAGGAGTCGGCCGTCGCTCAGCTCACCAAGCTCGGGCCGGTGTCGGGATATCCGCTCGACGTCACCGACCGCGAATCGTTCGCGACATTTCTGGACAAGGCGCGCACCGACGGTGGCGGACACATCGACGTGCTCATCAACAACGCGGGCGTGATGCCGATCGGCCCGTTCCTCGAGCAATCCGAGCAGTCCATCCGGTCCTCGATCGAGGTGAACCTGTACGGCGTCATCGCGGGCTGCCAGCTGGTACTGCCGGGCATGATCGCGCGCCGCAGCGGACACGTCATCAACATCGCCTCGCTGTCGGGTCTCATTCCGGTGCCGGGCCAGGTGGTGTACGTGGGCGCCAAGTTCGGCGTGGTGGGGTTGTCGGCCGCGCTGGCCGACGAGATGGCGCCGCACGGTGTCGACGTCTCGGTGATCATGCCGCCGTTCACCAACACCGAGCTGATCTCGGGCACCAAGAACAGCGGAGCCCTCAAACCGGTGGAGCCCGAAGACATCGCGGCGGCCGTCGTCAAGACACTGCAGAAGCCGAAAACCCATGTGTCCGTTCCGCCTCCGCTGCGGTTCACCGCGCAGGCCGCGCAGATGCTCGGGCCGCGCGCACGTCGTTGGCTGAACAACAAGCTGGGCCTGGACCGGGTGTTCCTGGAGTACGACACCACTGCGCGCCAGGGCTACGAGCAGCGCGCGCAGGACGCCCAGGGTGTGGTGGAGGACTAATCATCCCCGTCAGCCCCGCCGAACGTTCCTTACCACTTGAACTTTTGCGGAAATTTCGAGCGGTAAGGAACGTTCGCGGCCGCGAAAGGGGCGCCCGCAGCGAGTAAAGCCGCTCGAGTGCGGCTGATGATGACCTCGGGGCGGTAGCGGAGCATATTCGCGCTGACGCGGATGATCTGCCATTTCAAAGTTTGGAATTTGGCCTGCTTCTCGATGTCCCTTTCGCGCACCAGCGGGTCCGTCCAGTGTTGAATTCCGTCGTACTCCACGCCCACACCCCAGTCCTCCCAGCCCATGTCGAGGCGGCCGACGACTTCGCCACAATCATCAAAGACCTCGAGTTGCGTGTGCGTTGGCCGTAGTCCGGCGCGGGTCAAGATCAGTCGGGTACGCGTCTCCTGCGGCGACTCCGCTCCGGCATCAGACAGGCTGATCGCTTCACGCAACTGAACGATGCCGCGCGCACCGCGATGGCGATCGGCGAGCAACTGGATATCTGCAGGCTTGAGATCACTCGCCTGCATCAGCGCGTCAAGCCGCATCACCGCCGTGGTCAGGCCCGGGCGACGTCCCAGGTCATACGCCGTTCGTGCGGCGGTTGTCGCCGATATGCCGTTTAGGACAAAGACCTCGTCTTCGGCGAGCTTGTCGGAGTGCAGCAAGATCTTCTTGGTCTTGTGACGATGTGGCTGGTTGATCTCGGCGGGCAGGTGGGCGTCGATCCATAGCGTGCCGTGCAGCGCGGCGGCGGAAAGACCCGCAGCGGTGGCACGGCGCTCCGACCACAGCCAAGCCGCCACGGCCTTGTCAACGGGTGTGACGACGTATCCGCTGGGGACATATACGTTGCGGAACACCGCATCGTATTGCGTCGCCAGTTGGTAGCGATTGAGGACTCCGGCTGCCACGGCCTCTGAACCAATAAACGGGCCCATGGATATTTGGACGCGCTGAGCCGCCGCCCGGTTCCATGGGGCCGCGAACGTTCCTTACCGCTCGAAATTTCGGCCGAACTTCGAGTGGTAAGGAACGTTCGCGCGGGGTTGAGAGTTCGCGCGGCGTTGACGCCACTAGTCGAACTCCGGGCGCGGATCGCCGGCGCGGTAGGCCTCGATCACGTCGAGGCACTCGAACAGCTCCTCGAAGCCGAACTGGTAGTCCTCGCCGGTGCCGACGAACACCACGTGGACGATGTCGGCGTTGTCGGCTGCGGTCAGCACGATCGTCGTCGCGTCGACGATGTCGTCGTCTCCGACGTCGGCCTGTGAGGGCGGATAGAACCACAGCGCCGACTCGTCGTCGGAGGCGTCGTCGTCGAAGACCCAGCCGCGCTCGGTGATTCGCTGGTCGAACTCCTCGAGCACCGCGGCGATTTCGATGTCGTCGGACATCGCGGCCATGACGGAGTCCGGCACCCAGCGGGCGTCGCGCGCGGCCCGCCGCTTGCGCCGCCGCGCCTTCTTCTCATTCGACCGCCGCGACACTAACTCAACGCCTCGTCGATGTCGGCGATGAGATCCTCAGTCTTCTCCAGCCCCACCGAGATTCGCACCACACCGTCGCCGAGGCCGATCGCCGCCCGGCCCTCGGGGCCCATCGCGCGGTGGGTGGTGGTCGCCGGATGGGTGACCAACGACTTGGCGTCGCCCAGGTTGTTGGAGATGTCGATGAGCCGCAGTTTGTCGAGCACCTCGAAGGCGCGCTGCTTGGTCGCGCCGACCAACTCGAACGTGATCACCGTGCCGCCGCCGGTCATCTGGCGCTTGGCCAGGTCGTACTGCGGATGCGATTCCAGGAACGGGTACCGCACCCAGCTGACAGCGGGGTGGTTCTCGAGGAACTCGGCGATCCGCTGCGCCGACGCGTTCTGGTATTCCACCCGAAGCGCCAACGTCTCCAAACCTTTCAGCAGCGTCCACGCGTTGAACGCGCTGATCGCCGGGCCGGTGTGGCGCATCAGTTTCTGCACCGACTCGTCGATGTAGTCCTTGTCGCCCAGAATCGCCCCGCCGAGCACGCGGCCCTGCCCGTCGATGTGCTTGGTGCCCGAATACACCACGACGTCGACGCCGAGCGGAAAACCTTGCTGCAGAATCGGTGTGGCAAATACGTTGTCCAGCACCACTTTTGCACCTGCGTCATGGGCGAGGTCACACACCGCGGCAATGTCGACCAGCGACTGCATCGGGTTCGACGGCGTCTCGAAGAACACCGCCGTGGTCGGGACCGACAGCGCCTCTTCCCACTGGGACAGATCGTCGCCGTCGACGAAAACCGTTTCCACACCCCACCGCGGCAGGATCTCGTCACACACCACAAAGCACGAACCGAACAGGCTGCGCGCGGCGACCAAGCGGTCACCTGCGCCCAGCAGCGCCCCCAGCGACGTGAACACCGCCGCCATCCCGGTGGCCGTCGCAAAGCAGGCGGGCGCGCCTTCGAGCAGCCGCAACCGCTCTTCGAACATCGAGATGGTCGGGTTGCCGTAGCGCGAATACACGTAGCGGTCGACCTCGCCGGTGAACGCCTTCTCGGCCTCGGCGGCCGATGCGTAGACGTATCCCGACGTCAGGTACAACGCCTCGGCGGTCTCCTCGAACTGTGACCGCAGCAGCCCACCCCGCGCGCCGATGGTGGCCTGCCCGACACCGTCGGGCAGTTCGGCGGGCCGCCGCACCGATGGCACTTCGGGATCGTCGCTCATGACTGCTTCCACGGCAGGCCGACGGCCTTCCACCCGCTCCCCCCGCGGTGCCGGCGTTCGTCGAGGTGGCCTTCGAACCCGTCGAGCACGTTGTAGGACGGCGCGATACCGGCCGCGGTGGCGGCCTCGGCGGCGCCGATCGAGCGGTGACCCGAGCGGCACAAGAACACCACCGGCCGCTCGGCGCTGTCACCGATTTTGTCGACGAGGTTCTCGACGAACGCCTCGTTGTGCGTACCGTCGGAGCGGTTCCATTCGATGAAGACGACATCACGCTGCAGCGTGCCCAGATCCGGAACGCCGACGAAACGCCATTCGGCTTCGGTGCGACAATCCACCAGCACTGCCTCTGGGACGTCGCTCAGCAGCGTCCAGGCCTCCTGCGGGGTGATGTCTCCGGCATAGCTCACGGACCGAAGTCTCCCATAGCTACCTGGGACCGGCCGAACAGACCTTCCATGCCCCGTCTTCGCGGACAAAGCTCATCGGAACAGTGGTTTTGGCGTCCGGCGCCTTGTCGAAGTGGTAGGTCACCTTGGCGCTGGCACGGTCCCCGTCGACCTCGACATCGGAGACGTCGTCGACGAACCGCTCGCCGCGCGACTCGACCGAGTCCTGTTGACCGGCAAGCATGTCGGCTTCGGTGCCGCGTTCGGCGGCACACGTGTGGGATCGGAAATCGGCGTAGCTCTCCCGCTGCAGCGCATCGTTCTGCGCGATGACGGCACGGGCGACCTGCTGCTCGGCGGATGGTTCGCCGTCGCCCAACAGGTTGAACATCATGATTCCGACCCCGACGAGCGCCACGACGGCAAGCGCGGCCAGAAACGGGCCCATCGTCGGCCGGTCGGCCTGGTTCGGCTCGGACATGGCTACCAGAGCCCGCGCAGCGAGGCGGTGACGCGCCTGGCGCGATCGCGGGCCACGATCGGGTCGGCCGCGGTCGCGATCGCCACCGCGAGCCGGCGCGGCGTCTCGCCGTCGTCGGGCCGGTTGAACAACCGCACGTCGCTTTCGGCCACGGTCAGCGCATCGGCGAGCACGGCCTGCGGATCCACCCCGGCCCCGGTGGTGGATTCGGCACCGGCGTAGGTCACTTCGGCGGCGGCCGGGGAGATCATGATGGTGTCGACCGGCAGGCCGAGGATCGCACGCGCGTGCAGTTCGAATTCCGAAAGCCGTTGGGAGCGCAGCGTTACCAGCCCGCTGTCGTGCAGACGCGGTTGCACGCTGTCGAAGTAGAGCTCGTCGCCGCGCACCAGCAGCTCGACACCGAACACGCCGCGCCCGCCCAGCGAGTTGACGATGCGCGCGGCGATCGACTTGGCGACATCCAGCGCGGCCGACGGCATCGGCTGCGGCTGCCAGCATTCCAGCACGCCGCCGTCGACCTGGCGGTGTCCGATCGGCTCGCAGAAGTGCACCGTGGGCCCCGTCGGCCCGGTGGTCCGCACGGTCAGCAACGTGACCTCGAAGTCGACGTCGACGACCGTCTCGGCCATCACCCGGTTGTGCGGGATCCGGCCCGCGACGACGGCGCGCTGCCATGCCGGCTCGATGTCCTCGACCCGCAGCAGCACCGACTCACCCTCCCCTGGCGCCGCCGAGACGGGCTTGACCACCAGCGGAAAGCCGGCGTGTTGGGCCACCGCGGTCAACTCCTCGGCCGAACCGGCGAACCAGAACGGCGCGGTGGGCAGGCCCAGTTCGTCGGCGGCCAGCCGGCGCAGACCCTCCCGGTCCAGTGACAGCCGGGTGCTGCGCGGGGTCGGGAACACCTCGACGTCGCCGCGTTCGGCGACCGCGATCAGCGCATCGGCGGCGATCAACCCGGCCTCGGCCACGATGTAGCGCGGCGCTTCCTTCTCGATCAGCGCGGTCAGCGCGTCGGCGTCGGTCATCTGGGCGACGACCGACCGATCAGCCACCCCGTGTGCGGGCGCGTCGGCGTAGCGGTCCACCGCGATGACGTCGGCGCCCAGCCCCTGAAAAGCCAGCGCCAGCTCGCGGCTCAGCTCGCCCGCGCCGAGCAGCATCACCGTCGAATTCGCGGCTTCCGGCTCTGCGGGGGTGTCCTGTTCGGTCATGTCACTCATCGCGCCGTCCAGCCTGCCAGATACCGGGCCAGCGGGGTCATGGGCATCTTTGAAATATTGGAGGCATGTCGCGACGCGTGTCCTGGGTATTGGCAGTGCTCGTGGTCGCCCTCTCCGGCGTCCTGATGGCGCTGATCGGCAGCGATGAATCCAGCGGCCGCTCGCCGGTCCCGGTGCCCGACTCCGCCGAGTCCGCCCGCGTCGACGAGTTGCGCGCACAGTTCCCCGGAGGCGACGCCGCGCCTGCGATCATCGTCGTCACCCGCACCGACGGCGCGCCGCTGAGCCCGGCCGACATCGACGCGGTCAACCAGAAGTGGCCCGCACAGGTCTCCGCCGACGGCCAGGCCGCGCTGGCGGCGGTGCCGCTGGACTCGGAGCTGTCGGGCTTCGAGCTCAACGACGCGGTCAAGCAGTTGCGGGAGGAGGCCGCGGCGGGGCTGCCGCCGGACCTGCGCACCGAGGTGACCGGTGGCCCGGCGTTCGGCGCCGACATCGCCAACTCGTTCTCGGGCGCCAACATCACGCTGCTGGCGGTGACGGCCACCGTCGTGGCGGTGCTGCTGATCATCACGTACCGCTCACCCGTGCTGTGGCTGGTGCCGTTGGCGGTGATCGGGTTCGCCGACCGGGTGGCCGCGGTGCTGGGCACCGCCGTCGCTCAGGCCGTCGGCATGACGCCGGACGGGTCGACGTCGGGCATCACCAGCGTGCTGGTGTTCGGCGCGGGCACCAACTACGCGTTGCTGCTGATCTCGCGCTACCGGGAGGAGTTGGGTCGCACGGAGAACCACCGTGAGGCGCTGGGCACCGCGGTGCGCCAGGCCGGGCCGGCCATCTTGGCGAGCAACGCGACGGTGGTGCTGGCGTTGGTGACGCTGATCTTCGCCTCGTCGCCCAGTGTGCGCAGCCTCGGGGTGCAGGCCGCGGCGGGGCTGATCGTCGCGGCGGTGTACGTGCTGCTGGTGCTTCCGCCGCTGCTGGCGTTGTTCGGCAGGCGGTTGTTCTGGCCGTTCATCCCGCAGGTGGGCGCCAAACCCCTTACCGACAGCGGGATCTGGCACCGCATCGCCGAATCGGTGGCCCGCCGTCCCGGCCCTGTCGCCGCGGTGTCGATCGCGGGGCTGGCGCTGTTGTGCATCGGGGTGTGGAACACGCCGGTCGGCCTGTCGCAGACCGAACAGTTCCGGGTGCAGGCCGAGTCCGTCACCGGATACGAGCGGCTCTCAGAGCACTTTCCCAGCGGCCTGACCGACCCGACGCAGGTCGTCGCGCCGACGGATCGGGCGGCCGACGTCGAACGCGCGATCACCGAGACGCCCGGCGTGGTGTCGGCGACGCCGGCGGGCCAGAGCCCGACCGGGCTCACCCAGTGGTCAGTGGTGCTCGACGCGGAGCCGGCGTCCGACGAGGCGTTCAGCATCATCGACGAGCTGCGGGCCTCGGTCAGGGCGGTCGACGACGACGCGTTGGTCGGCGGATCGGATGCCACCGCGCGCGACGCCAGCGCCGCCGCGGGCCATGACCGGGTGGTCGTGATACCTGCGATCCTGGTCGTGGTGCTGGCGGTGCTGTACGTGCTGCTGCGGTCGGCGCTGGCGCCGCTGGTCCTGGTGGCGGTGACGGTGCTCAGCGCGCTGGCCGCGCTGGGTCTGGGTGGCTGGGCCAGCGTGCACATCTTCGGGTTCCCGGCCCTGGACAACACCGCGCCGCTGTTCGCGTTCCTGTTCCTGGTCGCGCTGGGCGTGGACTACACGATCTTCCTGGTCACCCGTGCCCGGGAGGAGACGCCCGAGCACGGCACCCGCAACGGCATCGTGCGGGCCGTTTCGGCGACCGGCGCCGTCATCACCAGCGCCGGCATCGTGCTCGCGGCGGTGTTCTGCGTGCTGGGCGTGCTGCCGCTGATCGTGTTGACCCAGGTGGGCATCATCGTCGGGTTGGGCATCCTGCTGGACACGTTCCTGGTGCGCACGGTGATCATCCCGGCGTTGTTCACGTTGATCGGCCCGCGCATCTGGTGGCCCGCGCTGCGTGAGCAGCGTGCCCAACGTCGATCTCGGCACGGGGCTGCGCGCGGGTAGCGTCGAAGCATGACCGAGTCCGTCGCGGCGCCGCCGCTGCACATGCGGCGCGACGGGTTCGACCCGACGCCGGCGCTGCGGGAGATCCGCGAGGGCCTCGGGGTGGCCACGTCGACCAACTCGTTCGGCATGCAGGTCTACCTGGTGACCCGCCATGACGACATCAAGGCCGTGCTGTCGGATCACGAACGGTTCTCCAACGTCCGTCCGCCCGGTTTCGTGCTGCCCGGCGCGCCGACGCTTTCCGAGGAAGAGTTGGCCAGGGCCCGCTCCGGAAACCTGCTGGGCCTCGACCCGCCCGAACACCAGCGGCTGCGCCGGATGCTCACCCCGGAGTTCACCATCAGGCGGATGAAGCGGTTGGAACCGCGCATCACGCAGATCGTCGATCAGCACCTCGACGCGATGGCCGACGCCGGTCCGCCCGTCGACCTGGTCGAGGCCTTCGCGCTGCCGATCCCGTCGCTGGCGATCTGCGAACTGCTGGGGGTGCCCTACGAAGACCGCGCGGAGTTCCAGCAACGCAGCGCACGTCAACTCGACCTGTCCGCGCCCGTCGCCGACCGGCTGGACATGCAGCGCCAAGGCCGCGCCTACATGGGTTCGCTGGTCGAGCGCGCCCGCACCGACCCCGGCGACGACATCCTCGGCATGCTGGTCCGCGAGCACGGCGCCGACCTCACCGACGACGAGCTCATCGGCGTGGCCGGCCTGCTGCTTCTCGCCGGACACGAGACGACGTCGAACATGTTGGGGCTGGGCACATTAGCCCTGCTGCGCCACCCCGACCAGCTGGCCGCGGTGCGCGACGACCCGGACGCCGTGGGGCCCGCGGTGGAGGAGCTGATGCGGTGGTTGTCGATCGTGCACAGCGCGATTCCGCGCTACACCACCACCGACGTCGAGGTGGCCGGGGTGAAGATCCCGGCGGGCGAACTCGTGTTCGTGTCATTGCCTTCGGGCAACCGCGATCCGGACTTCGTCGACGCGCCCGACGTACTGGACATCCGGCGCGGCGCGATCGGGCATCTGGGGTTCGGCCACGGTGTGCACCACTGCCTCGGCGCGCCGCTGGCCCGGATGGAGATGCGCATCGCGTTTCCCGCACTGCTGCGCAGGTTTCCGACGCTTCAGTTGGCCGAGGATTTCGACGATGTGCAGTTCCGGTCGTTTCACTTCATCTACGGTCTGAAATCGATGAAGGTGAAATGGTGAGAGTTCACGCCGACCGCGACGTGTGTATCCAGGCGGGAAACTGTGTGATGGTCGCCGACGCCGTGTTCGATCAGGACGACGACGGCATTGTGGTGGTGCTCGTCGATGAGGTGCCCGAGGACCAAGTGCACAACGTGCAGGAGGCGGTCAAGCTCTGCCCCTCACAGGCGTTGCGCATCGTCGACTAGTAGTAGTGCCCTCGACGCCGGGCCCAAAGTGCAGTAGCGCAGTACTTAACGCGGCACGCCACGTCACCCGCAAAGTATCCCTCGCAGGCGGATTCCTCGATTCGCCCGAAAGGGGATTGTCATGGCCGGCCTCCAAGCGTACGAGCGGCAGTCAACACGTCCGACACCGCAATTCCTGGCCGCTCTGGCAGCGGGCCTGTTGACGGTGACTGGCGGCGTCATCGCTGACAACCCCCCGCGGGCTGCGGACGCGCGACCCACAGCGGCCAGCCACCACCACGTCAGCACAACGCCAGGCGTCGCCCACATGCGGCCGGCGTTGCTGGCGGTGTCGACACCGATGACGGCCGATGGCGGTTCAACACCGTCTGCGTTGGCCATACTCGGCGTGCTCGCACCGCGCCCGGCCCAGCCCACAGCATCCGGTTCCGCCGCGCTCACAGCTCCGTCGCGGGCCTCCTATCGGCGGTCACAGCCGAACTACTTTGCGCCAGAGCGCATTCAGATAGCCGCATTACCACTCGGCGGTCAGATGTCGGCAACGTCGACGGCCAATCCTCTGGCTTCACTGGTGGGCGGGATCAATTTCGTCCATCTGATCGGGCCCGGCGGACTGCTGATCGGCAACGGACTCGACGGCGATGAGCCGGGCGAGGACGGAGGTCCGGGGGGCCTGTTGTGGGGCAACGGCGGTAAGGGCGCCGCCGGTGCGCCCGGCCAAGCCGGCGGAAACGGCGGGCGCAGTGGGCTGTTCGGCAACGGCGGGGCCGGAGGTGCGGGTGGGCTGGGCGCCCGGGGTGGCAACGGAGGCGACGCGCAACTGTTCGGCAACGGCGGCGCAGGGGGCGCCGGCGGCGCGGGATCTGCTGGCGCCCACGGCGTCAACCCGACATGGGACAACACCAGCGTCGCCGGGACGGGCGCACCAGGGATCGACAGTCCGGCTGGTTCCTCGGTCGGCACGAACGGCTACAACGGCTATGACGGCCGCACCGGGTTCGCCGGCGGTGCCGGTGGCGACGGCGGAGTCGGGTTCAATCCCGGCGCTCTGGTCGGCGCCGAGGGCGGCGACGCCGGCAACGGCGGTGACGGAAGCCCCGGAGCGCCCGGCGGCAACGGCGGCACCGGCGGCGACGCCATCATTCTGGGGGAGGGCCCCTCTCAGCCCGCGGTGGGAGGGCGCGGCGGGGACGGCGGCGCCGGCGGGACCGGCGCCCAAGGCGGCGAGGGCGGCGCAGGCGGTTTTGCCACCGTCGCGGACTGCGAAGGGTGTGTCGCGGCGGGCGGCAACGGCGGCGATGGTGGCCCGGGTGGCGCCGGCGCGCCTGGCGAGGCCGGCAGCCGAGGAGCAACCGGCGGAAACGGCGGTCGGGGCGGCGTGTTCCACGGTACGGGCGGGACCGGCGGCGCCGGCGGTCGGGGCGGCGACGGTGGCGACGGTGCGGATGGCGGCAGCGGCGGCCGGGGCGGCAACGGCGGCACCGCCAGCCACGGTAGCGGCGGCGTCGCGCTCACGGGCCTGGCCGGTAACGGCGGCACAGGCGGCGCTGGCGGCTCCGGCGGTGCAGGCGGCGCAGGTGGTCAAGGCGGCGCTGGCGGGCCGGCAGGGGCATTCGGTCGGCCCGGCACCAATGGAGTCTCGGGTGAATCGGGCACCGCCGGCGACGACGGCGAAGACGGCAGTGACGGTGAGAGCGGGATCCGCTAGGCGCTTAGCGGTCCAGGTCGATCACACCGGCCCGGGTGAGCAGCAGCACGCTGACGAAGAGCACCCACAGCGGAAACGCCAGCACCAGCCACATGGAGACGTCGCTGGCCACCAGGATGCCGGCCGCGGCGACGTAAGTCGTTAGCACCAGCCAGCGTGGCATCAGGTTGGTTTTCAGCCAGATGGTGGCCAGCGTGATCATGAACACCGCCGCCATCCGCAACCCGTAGGTCTTGGCCAACGCGAGCATCAGCTCGTGCGCGAACTCGCCCGTCGTCCCGCTACTGTGCGCCGCCGCCATATTCGTCGCCGACGCGGCGAACATCATTGCCAGGAACAGCAATCCGCTGCCGATGAACACCGTCGAGAAGAACTTGTCCTCGAAGCCGCCGAAGCCGTCGCGCACCACGCCGATGAACCATAGGAACGCGATGCCCGCGAACGGCATCAGCACTGCGGCGACCCGGGCCCTGACATCGTTGCCGTCGGGCACGACACCGCGCATCAGGACCAGCACGGTGCCGAACAGCAGCGCGAACAGCACCCCCGCGAACGCGGCCGCCCGCGGTGTCGAAAGCCGGTGTGACGCTGGCGCGGTCACGGCTGACCTGGCAGCAGCCGGATCATCAGCCCGTTGGCCTCGGCGAGCAGGTTCTCGTCGGGGTCGCGAAGTTCGGCGTTGACGAATGCCTTGCGGCCCTCGGCTTTTCGCATCCAACCCCGCGCGGTCAACGGCGTGTCGATGGGGGTCACCTTGCGGTAGTCGACGTGCAAAAACGCGGTGCGGCTGATCGGCCGGCCGACGGCGTGGATGACCATGCCGAACACCGAGTCGAACAGCAACGGCAGCACACCCCCGTGCACCGCGGAGTTACCGCCCACCGAGAACCGGCTGAACTGCACGGTGAGCTCGACACCCTCGGGGCTCATGGTGACATCGCGGTACGGCGGCATCAGCAGGCTGCCGGCGCCGGGCAGATCGGGCACCCGGTTGGCCGGCCCGATGCCTTCGGGCGCTTCAAAAGGTTCGAGGAGGTCGACGAGTTCCTCGGTGCGGTCGGCGGCCAAACCCCAAGTATCACCGTCGGGATCGGCGGAGACGGCGAGGTCCTGCAGGCGGCGCATCGCGCTCAGGAACCGGCCGAACCCTGGTCCCGGCTGCGCGGGTTCGAAATCGGGGAAACCGCCGTGCTTGGCATAGTCGGGATCGATCAGGTGCGGGTCATCGGTCACGAACGGGCCGCCAGGACGTCGCGGCGCACGATGGTCTGTTCGCGGCCAGGTCCCACCCCGATACACGAAACATATGCTCCTGCAAGCTCTTCTACCCGAAGCACGTAGTCGCGCGCCTTGGCGGGCAGATCGTCGAAGTCGCGGGCCCCCGAGATGTCTTCCCACCAGCCCGGCAGTTCCTCATAGATCGGTTCGGCACGGGCGATGTCGGACTGCGTCATCGGCATGTCGTTGAGGCGTTTACCGTCCACCCGGTAGCCGACGCACACCGGCACGGTTTCCAGGCTGGACAACACGTCGAGTTTGGTCAGGAAGTAGTCGGTGATTCCGTTGACGCGGGTGGCGTAGCGGGCGATCACCGCGTCGAACCATCCACAGCGGCGCTGTCGTCCCGTCGTCACACCGACCTCGCCGCCCGCCTTCGAAAGGTATTCGCCCTTCTCGTCGAACAACTCGGTCGGGAATGGGCCCGAACCCACCCGCGTCGTGTACGCCTTGAGGATTCCCAGCACGGTGGTGATGCGGGTGGGGCCGATACCGGATCCGACCGCCGCACCACCGGCCGTCGGATTCGACGATGTCACATAGGGATACGTGCCGTGGTCGACGTCGAGCAGCGTGCCTTGCGAGCCTTCCAGCAGGACCGTCTCGCCGTCTTCCAGCGCGGTGTTGAGCAGGTAGCGGGTGTCGGCGATGCGTTGTTCGAACCCCTCAGCCTGCTCCAGCAGGGTCTCGACCACCTCATCGGCATCGACCGCTTTGCGGTTGTAGACCTTGACCAGCACCTGGTTTTTGAATTCCAGTGCGGCTTCGATCTTTTCGGCGAGCAAAACGGGATCGCGGACGTCGGCGACGCGGATTCCGATACGAGCGATCTTGTCCTGGTAGCACGGGCCGATACCGCGGCCGGTGGTGCCGATCTTCTTGCTGCCCGCATAGCGTTCCACGACCTTGTCGATCGCGACGTGATACGGCATCAGCAGGTGGGCGTCGGCCGAGATGAGGAGCCGCTCGGTGTCGATGCCGCGGTCTTCGAGCCCCTTGAGCTCGGTGAGCAGCACACCGGGATCGACGACGACGCCGTTTCCGATGACGTTGGTGACGCCGGGCGTGAGGATGCCCGAGGGGATCAGGTGAAGGGCAAAGTTCTCGCCGGTGGGCAGCACGACGGTATGGCCGGCGTTGTTGCCGCCCTGGTAGCGCACCACCCACTGGACACGCCCACCGAGTAGATCGGTGGCTTTTCCTTTGCCCTCGTCGCCCCATTGGGCACCGATGAGCACGATTGCCGGCATGGCTCGGTCCTCGCAGTTCGCCGCTACTCTTGCATCAACACTTTGCAGCCGGTGAGCTACCTTATCCCAGCCCCATGTGAGGAGCCGCGTTGAGCGCCGCTGACATCGCGGTGTTGTCGTTCGGCGACCGCCGACTGCCCCGCCCGCTGCGTGGTTTGCCCGTCGCCGACAGCCCCGAGGTCGGCTGTCGTCGGATGATCGTCGTCGGGTCGGATGCCGACCTGGCCGGCGTGCTGACCCGGCTACTGCGCACCGACCGGCTCGACGTCGAGGTCGCCCATGTACGACGTCCATGGCAGGCGCGTCGGTCGCTGCGGGGCGCCGCTACCCGGGTGCCGTTGATCCGCGACGAAACCGGCACCGTGATCGTCGGCGCCGCGGAATGGCGCGGGGACCCGGCCGATCAACCCCTTGTCGGCGAGGCCGTCGTCGACGACACCGTGCTGTTCGACGGCGACGTGCCCGCGGTGCGCGTCGAACCCACGCTGACGCTGCCGGGACTGCGCGCGGCGGTGCTGCGCCGGGGCCGGCCGCGTTGGGTCACCGGCCGGGCCGCCCAACTGGGTACGACGGGCGCGATCGTGGTGCGCGACGGGGTGCCGGGACGACGGCCGCTTCGGCGCTCGACGTTCTACCGCCACACCGAGGGCTGGCTGCGGGTGGGCTGACGGGCCCCTCCTTGGGGCGCCGAGACCGACGAAATGGTCGATTTTTCCCGCACATTTCCGCCCGATTGTCCGTTTCGGCGAAAAGGTAGCGTCGAGCCGTGACCATCCGTCCGCTGAACCAGTCGGTGCGGCCCAGCCCGGTCTTCCTGGCCATCGTCGCGCTGACGGCGGTCGGCGGCGCACTGGCATGGGCGGCCGCCGACGCGCCGGACGTGCTGGCCTACGTCGGGGTGTTCATCTTCGTCATCGCCGGCTGGGTGGTGACGCTGTGCCTGCACGAGTTCGCCCACGCCTTCACCGCATGGCGCTTCGGCGACCACGACGTCCCCGTCCGCGGCTACCTGACCCTGAACCCGTTCAAGTACTCCAACCCGCTGCTGTCGATCGGGCTGCCGATCCTGATCATCGCGATCGGCGGCATCGGCCTGCCCGGCGGAGCCGTGTGGGTGCGCACATCGTTCATGACCAACCGCCAGAAGACGCTGGTCAGCCTCGGCGGCCCGGCCGTGAACCTGTTCTTCGCGATCGTGCTGCTGGCGCTGACCGCGGTGCTGCGCGACCCGCAGCGGTCGGTGTTCTGGTCCGGTGTGGCGTTCCTGGGCTTCTTGCAGGTCACCGCATTTGTGCTCAACATGCTGCCCATCCCCGGCCTCGACGGTTACGGCGCCCTGGAACCGCACCTGAGCCCCGACACCCAGCGCGCCCTGCAACCCGTCAAGCAGTGGGGCTTTTTCATCCTGCTGATCCTGCTGCTGGCCCCCGGGCTCAACCAGTGGTTCTGGGACATCGTGCTGTGGTTCTTCGACCTCTCCGGCGTGCCTCAACAGCTGGTGGGTACCGGCAACGCGCTGACCCGGTTCTGGTCGGCCTGGCTCTAACGGCGCGCGCCGACCCGCGCGACTGTGCCCCGGCCCGCGACTGTGCGTCCCCATACGCCCCGCCCGGCGTGTCGCGTATGAAACCGCACACTCGGCGAGCCAGCACGTTCCGGGAAACCGCGCCACCGCGGCAAAGCCTTGACATATGCGTATTTATGCATAGATTGCTGGCATGGGTGTCGGACATGATCACAGTGCGGTTGATGCCCGCGTTTCGCGGATGGTCATCGCCGCGGCGATCCTCACCGCCTTCTTCGTGCTGGAGCTCACGACCGCGCTGCTGATCGACTCGATCGCGCTGCTCGCCGACGCCGGCCACATGCTCACCGACCTGGTCGCGATGTTCATGGGCCTGACCGCGGTGCTGCTGGCCCGCCGCGGCAGCACCTCGCCCGCCCGCACCTACGGTTGGCACCGCGCCGAGGTGTTCACCGCCGTCGCCAACGCGGTGCTGCTGGTCGGGGTGGCGGCGTTCATCCTCTACGAGGCGGTCGACAGGATCGGCGACGCGCCCGACGTGCCCGGCGTACCGATGATCGTCGTCGCGCTGGCCGGGTTGGCCGCCAACGCGGCCGTCGTGGCGCTGTTGCGGTCGCACTCCGAAAGCAGCCTGGCCGTCAAGGGCGCTTACATGGAAGTCCTCGCCGACACCGTGGGCAGCGTCGGCGTGCTGATCGCCGGCATCGTCACGGTCACCACGCACTGGCCCTACGCCGACGTGGTGGTCGCCGTCTTCGTCGCGCTGTGGGTGCTGCCGCGGGCGTTCTCGCTGGCCCGCGCCGCCCTGCGGATCCTGTCGGAGTCTTCCCCGGCCCACATCGACGTCGACGAGCTGCGCACCGCGCTGTGCGAGGTCGAGGGCGTCACCGAAGTGCACGACCTGCACGTGTGGACGCTGGTGCCCGGTAAGGACATGGTCACCGCGCACCTGACGAGCACCCGCGACTCCGCGCGGGTGCTCGACGACGCGCGCGCGGTGTTGACCGCTCGGGGGTTGGACCACTCAACGGTTCAGGTGGAGCCGCCCGACGACGCCGCTGACTGCCGATGCGAAGCGGAGTGACTGCGCAGGACGAGTCCTGCTTCCCGTCGAGGCGGCCGGCCGATGAACAACGTCGCGCTGCAGTCGCGATTGGTCATGCCCGATGCGGCGAGCTCGGCGACGCGTCGTTCGGGTTTGGTGAGCTCTGCGGTGGCGGTGTTGCTGACCGCGCCGCCATTGTCTTGCACAGGCTTGGGGCCCACGTCAGCAAAAGGAATAGGGGACCGCTCAGCCGAGCCCGAGCGCCGCGCGGGCTCCCGGATCGCAGTCGTCGAGCAGGTCCAGGCAGCGCTGGTACTCGTCGGATTCTCCGATCGTGTCGGCGGCGCGGGCCAGCGCCGCGACACACCTCAGGAATCCGCGGTTGGGTTCGTGGCTGTAGGGCACCGGCCCGTAACCCTTCCAGCCATTGCGGCGCAACTGATCCAGCCCGCGGTGGTAGCCGGTGCGGGCGTACGCGTAGGCGGTGACGGCCTGATCGTCGGCCAGCGCGGCCTCGGCCAGTGCCGCCCACGCAACCGACGCCGTCGGATGCGCAGCCGCCACGATGGCGGGGTTCTCGGCGTCCGCCAACTCGGCTTCCGCGGCGCTGTCAGCGGGAAGTAGTACCGGATCCGGCCCGAGAAGATCACCCATCCGCGTCATGGCTCCCATTGTGCCGTGCGTCGGGCAAAGCAGAGATCCGGCCGGATGATTAAGCTTCCGGCCGTAGCGTCGTAAGGGAGGAATGCAGCACGGATGCCGAACCCATCAGGGCCCGACCAGCCAGATGACGAGGTCGACGAGACCGCCGCCGACGACGCCGACCGCGTGGATTCGACCGAATCCGGCGATGACGCGCGCCACGAGTCCGACGCGGCCACCGAGGTGCTGCCGCCCCCGGATCCCGATCACGAACCGGCCACCGAGGTGATCTCGCAGGCCGAGGCCAACACCGAGCAGGCTCCGGTGAGCCAACCGGGCGAGCGCCGGTTCACCGCGCCGTCGGGCTTCGACGCCGGCTCCACCCAGCAGATCGACACCCCACACGATCCAGCCACCGAGGTGTTCTCGCCGCCGCCCGGCGCGCCGCCACCGCAGAAACCCGTTGCACCACAGGTGATTCCGCCTCGCGGCGAGGAGCCCAAGCCACCGCAGAACCGCCGCAGCTGGGGCTGGGTGATCGCGGTGGTCCTGGTGATCGCGGCGTTGGTGGCGGTCGCCATCCTCGGCACCGTGCTGCTGACGCGCGGTTCGGAGTCGAGGGTGTCGCAGGAGGAGCAGGTTCGCTCGACGATCCAGAACTTCGACATCGCGATCCAGAACGGCGACCTGGCCACCCTGCGCAGCATCACCTGCGGCGCCACCCGCGACAGCTACGTCAAGTACAACGATCAGGCGTGGGCCGAGACCCACGCCCGCGTCGCGGCCGCCAAGCAGTACCCGGTGGTGGCCAGCATCGACGAGGTGGTGATCAACGGCGACCACGCCGAGGCCAACGTCACCACGTTCATGGCGTTCGCCCCGCAGACCCGCTCGACCCGCAGTTTCGACCTGCAGTTCCGCGACGACCAGTGGAAGATCTGCCAGGCCCCCCAGGCTTAGCGCCCAAATCACATGGTGAGGACCACGCGGTAGCGGGCCCGGCCGGCCTCCATCGCGGCGTACGCCTCGGCGGCCTCGGCCAGCGGCCGCTCCTCGATCCAGGCCCGCACCCCCGTCTGCACGGCGAAGCGCATGGTCTCCTCCACGTCGCGCGACGTGCCCGACGGGTGCCCGGTGACACGCCGCCCGGCCATGATCAACTCCCCGGGGGTGATCGGCAGCGGATCGGGTGACACGCCGACGACCACCAGATCGCCCTCCGGGCCCAGACCGCCGACGGCCTGGCCGATCGCCGCCGAGTTCGCCGCGGTCGCCAACACCACGGTCGCGCCGCCGAGCGCCTGAAGCGCCGCCGCGACGTCCTCGGCGGTGGAATCGATGTAGTGGTGCGCACCGAGGGTGCGGGCGTCGTCGGCTTTGTCGGGGCCACGGGCGACCGCGACCGTCTCAAAGCCCATCGCCCTGGCCCACTGCACCCCGAGATGTCCGAGCCCGCCGACGCCGACGACCGCGACAAGGTCACCGGGCCGCGCCGCGGTGCGTCGCAGCGCATTGAAGGTGGTCACGCCCGCGCAGCCCATCGGTCCTGCCTCGGCGAAGGACAGCTCGTCGGGGATGCGGGCCAGCGCGGTCACCGGTACGACAGCCGACTCGGCATATCCGCCCGGGTAGTGCCAGCTCGGCACCTGCATCCGCACGCACTGCATGAACTGGCCTTTGCGGCACGGCACGCACTTGTTGCAGTTGCCGCCGAACCAGCCGACCGCGACCCGGTCGCCGACCGCGAAAGTGTCGACACCGTCGCCGAGTTCGGCGATCGTGCCGCTGAGCTCGTGCCCCGGCGTGATCGGCCATGTCATCCCCGGAAAGGCGCCGTTGACGATGCCGTGGTCGGTGCCGCACACCCCGCACGCCGCGACGGCGATGCGCACGTGATCACGCGGCGGCGACGTCGTCTCGACGTCGCTGAGCACTAGGGGCGCCCCGGCGGATTCCACGAGGACGGCTCTGTGCGTCGGCATATTCGAAACAGTAGTGGCGTCGACGCGCGCGCGCCCGCCGACGACGTTTTCCTGGATCGGCGCGGGCGACGGTATCTTGGGGCGTTGTGACCACAACGGCTTTTTTGGCGGCGAGTGACCAGCTGGCGC
Organism: Mycolicibacterium sp. XJ662; assembly: GCF_053484035.1. Lineage (NCBI taxonomy): Bacteria > Bacillati > Actinomycetota > Actinomycetes > Mycobacteriales > Mycobacteriaceae > Mycobacterium > Mycolicibacterium sp. XJ662. The sequence continues at coordinate 250,866 of NZ_JBEFTL010000001.1, forward strand.
TCATGCCGGACTTTCTGGACCCGATGACGCTGCTCGGGTACTTCGGTACCTGGGCGCTGGTGGGCCTGCTGGTCGTGATCTTCGTCGAGTCGGGGGTGCTGTTCCCGATCCTGCCGGGGGATTCGCTGCTGTTTGTGGCCGGAATGCTCGCCGCAGGCACGGCCGCGCTGGCCGAAGAGGGCGGCCAGACCATCAACTTCCAGCTGTGGCAGCTGCTGGTGTTCATTCCGATCGCCGCGATCCTCGGCGGTCAGGTCGGCTACTGGATCGGGCGCAACGTGGGCACGGCGATGTTCAAACCCGATGCGCGGTTCCTCAAGCAGAAATACCTGGACGAGGCCCACGTCTTCTTCGAGCACCGCGGGCCGTTCGCGATCGTGATCGCCCGGTTCGTGCCGATCGTGCGGACGCTGGCGCCGCTGACCGCCGGTGCCGCGCGGATGAACTATCCGGCGTTCGCGTTCTTCAACATCCTGGGCGCCGTCGTGTGGGGGGTCGGGCTTACGTTGCTCGGCTACTGGCTCGGCCGGTTCGAGGCCGTGCAGCAGCTGCTGGAACCGATCGTGCTCGCGATCGTGGTGCTGTCGGTGCTGCCGATGGTCTATGAGTGGTACAAGCGGCGCCGGGCCGCCAAGCGCGCGGGTCTGGCCGTCCAGCCGGTCATCGAGCAGCCCTAGCCCGTCTGGTCGGCGAGCACGGCGAACAATTCCTTCAGCCCGGTTAGTGAGTGCGCCGGCAGGAAGTGATCGCAGTACGGCATCGCGGCGGCCATCGATGCGGCCAGCGGTCGAAAGTCCGGGTGCGCGGCGCGCGGGTTGAGCCACACCAGCGTCTGGGCGCGTCGACGCAGCCGCGCCAACGCCCGGTCGAGCACCTCGGGCGGGTCGCTGTCCCACCCGTCTGAGGCGATGATCACCACCGCGCCGCGCAGCGCGTTGCCGTGCGGCGCCGACAACAGTTCCCCCACGCAGTGGCCGACGCGCGTTCCGCCGTATCGGTCCGTGACCTTGGCGTTGGCCTTGGCCAGCGCGACCTCCGCGGAACGGTGGGAAAGCGCCGCGGTGAGCCGGGTCAGCGATGTGGAGAACGCGAACACCTCGGGTCGAATTCCGCTGTGCCGCAACGCCGCAGCGCGCATCAGGTGCAGATAGATGGTGGCGTAGGGCTGCATTGAGCGGCTGACGTCGCACAGCAGCACGACGCGACGCGGGTGTGCACGGGCCCGGGTGCGCGCGACCCGCATCGTCTCCCAGCCTGTCTCGCGCGACTGTTTCATGGTCGCCCGCAGGTCGATGCGTTTGCCGGAGCGATGCGGTTCGCGACGCATGGTGCGGCGCTGCGGCCAGCGCACGGCGGACTGTTCAAGCCACCGGCCCAGCAGCCGAAGCTCGTCGGGGTCGAAGCTGTCGAACGGTTCGTCGGCGCATGCCACGATCCGGCTGGGCAGGGTGTCGGGGACGCCGAGATCGCCGTCGTGCGGGTCGGTCGCCGTCACCGATGCGGGCCTGGTGCTCCACGGCAGCCCGCCTTCAGCGACGACGTCCGCGCGGCCGGGTACGCCTGCTTCGGTGGCGACGGTGGTGCCGAGGCTGCGTTTGAGCCCGGGCGGGTCGACGCCGAGTACGGCGTCGGCGAACACCCTGTCGAACACCGCGTCGAACGGCGCGATGTCCTCGACTCGGTTAACCAGGGTCAGCCGCGCCGCCCAGTACAGCTGCGTTCGGGTGGCGGGCCATCGGTGTCGCAGCACCTCGACGAATCCCGTTGGGCCGCTGGCGGAGACCGCCACACCGCCGCTGTGTAACCGATCCACCATCGCGACGGCGAAGGAGGCGATGTCGACGCCGCGCAGCAGATACGGTGTCGTCATCGTTACGCGCGCCGGGCCTTTCGCGCGAGCGTCAACACGACAACCGCGGCCAGCAGGGCGCCCAGCACCGCAGGCGCGTATTTCTTCAACGCTCCCCCACCGGCCAGTTCGAGCAGGTCGATGGCTTCCGATTGCGGCTTGGCGGCGGCGGGTTGCGGCAGCGGGGTCACCGATGCGGCGCCGTCGTGTTCGGGTGCCGGCAGCGCGGCCGCCCGGTCGGCGGCCAGCTTCTCCTCGAGCGCCTCGACGAACTGGCCGAGCAGCTTCTCCGAAACCTGTTGCAGCATACTGCTTCCGAACTGGGCCAGCTTGCCGACCACTTTCAAATCGGTGTCGACGTTGACGCGGGTGCGGTCGCCTTCGCCGTGCAACTGGGCGACGACGGTGGCGGCGGCATTGCCGGTGCCGCGGGCCTCCTTGCCCTTGGCGTCGATGACCGCGCGGTACTCCTCGGAGTTCTGTTCGACGAAATGCACCTTGCCACTGAACTCACTGGTCACCGGGCCGACCTTCACCTTGACCTTGCCCAGCACGTCCTCACCGTCGCGGCCGGTCATCTGGGCCCCCGGCATGAGCGGGATGATCTGCTCGAGGTCGTTGAGCAGCTTCCAGGCATCTTCGACGGGGACACTGACGGTGAACTCGTTAGCGATCTTCATCAAGTATTTCCTCTCGGTTTTTTCAGCGGTATTCGGCGAACGCGTCCTTGATCAGCGCGTAGTCGTCGGGGGTCTTAGCCAACGCGCCCAGGCTGGCCAGGCCTCGTTGGCTGTCGGCGGCCACCAGGTCGCTCACCCCGAGCGCGACCAACGCCGCGACCCAGTCGATCGTCTCGGCGATGCCCGGAGGCTTGTCGAGGTCGAGTTGTCGTGCCGCGCCGACGAACTGGGCGGCGTGCTCGATCAGCGGGGCGTCCGCGCCGGGGACGGTGCGACGCACGATATCGGCAGCCCGGACCGGGTCGGGGTAGTCGATCCAGTGGTACAGGCACCGTCGGCGCAATGCGTCGTGCAGATCTCGGCTGCGGTTGGAGGTGAGCACCACGACCGGCGGTTGCTCGGCGACAAAAGTGCCCAGCTCCGGCACGGTGACGGCGGCTTCGCCGAGGAACTCCAGCAGCAGCGCCTCGAATTCGTCGTCGGCTCGGTCGATCTCGTCGATCAGCAGGATCGGCGCGCCGGGTCCGCGGTACCGGACGCACTGCAGGATCGGCCGGTCGACCAAATACGCCTCGGTGTACAGATCGGATTCGTCGATCCCGTCGCCGCGGGCTTCGGCCAACCGGATCGACAGCAGCTGACGCTGATAGTTCCAGTCGTAGAGCGCCTCGGCGGCGGTCAGCCCCTCATAGCACTGCAGCCGCAGCAGCGGTGAACCCGAAACCGCGGCAAGGACTTTGGCCGCGGTCGTCTTGCCGACCCCGGCTTCACCCTCCAGCAGCAGCGGACGTCCCAGCGTGACCGCCAGATAGATCGCCGACGCGGTACCGGTGTCCAGCAGGTAGTCGTGGGAGTCGAAGCGACGGATGACGTCGTCGACATCGGCGAACAGTGCCGATGATCGAGTCATCGCGCCACCGATGCGAGCAGGCGCTCGTAGTCGTCCCAGGTGTCGACGTCCAGCGGTATCGCCTCGTCGATGTCGACGTGCCGCACGTCGTACCGACCGGACTCGATCATCCGCCACACACCCTTGTCCCCGTGCAATTCGGCGAGATCGCCAAACACTTTGCGGCTCAACCAGAACGGATGGCCGATGCCGTCAGCATACCGGCACACCGCGATCGGGGCCCGCCGGCCCGCCGCGATGAGTTCGGTCACCGTCTCACGCGCGACGCCCGGTTGGTCGCCGAGCATCAGCACGATGCCCTCGGCGCGCGGGTCCACCCACGGCAACGCGGTGCGCAGCGACGAGGAACAACCCGATGCCGGGTCGTCGGCGATCACGATATCGATGCCGTCGAGGAACACCGCCTTGCGCACCGCGTCCGCCGCGCCGCCGAGGGTGACGATGAGCTGGTCGAACGGACAGCTTCTGGCGACCGCGAGGGAGGCGCCCAGCAGGGTGGTGTCACCGAGTTTCAACAACTGCTTAGGCGTACCACCCAGCCGGCGAGATGAGCCCGCCGCCAGGACAATTCCCGTCACCGGTGACCGTGGCATGCTTCCTCTCTCGGCGTCTCGGGTGTGCTCGCCGCGGCGCGGGCGGCGGTGAGGCCGTCGACGCGGATGCCCCGGATGACCTCGGCCAGAATCGACACCGCGATCTCCGCCGGTGTCCTCGCGCCGATCGGCAGGCCCACCGGGGTGTGTACACGTTTACGCTGCGCATCGGTCAGGTCGAGTTCGTCGACGATCGCCTGGCCGCGGACCTTGCTGGCCACCAACCCGACGTATCCCGCGCCGGCATCGAGCGCCGCGCGGATCGTGTCGGCTTCCGGGCCCCCGTGGGTGGCGATGACGACCGCGGTGGCGCGGGCGAAATCGCCGTCGTCGTCGCGGGCGACGTCGTAGCCCAGGAGCGTGCACATCTCGGCCAGCGCATCGGCGATCGGGGTGGCGCCGCAGACCCGGACCAGGGGCGGGGGCACCTGGGGCGCCAGGAAGATCTCCAGCGCCCCGCCCGACAGACACGGGTTGACGACGACACACGCGCCGGGAGCGTCCGGATAGTGCACGTCGCCGTCGGGCAACACCCGCAGCAACACGCTCTCACCGGCCTGCAACGCGCCCAGCGCCGCCTTGCGCACCGAGTTCTGCGCGCAGTGGCCTCCGACAAACCCCTCGATCGTGCCGTCGGACAACAGGATCGCCTCATCGCCCGCGTGCGCCGACGCGGGTTGTTGGGCACGCACCACGGTGGCGTGCACGAACGGTGTCCGTGCGTGCCGCAACTGGGCGACGCGTTCGGTGATCGTCATGTCAGCTCCTAGATCGGCGGTTGTGCCCGGCCCTGCATCGCCTCCCACACCCGCGACGGGGTCAGCGGCATGTCGGCGTGGCGAACCCCGAACGGCGCCAACGCATCCAGCACCGCGTTGACCACCGCAGGCGGTGAGCCGACGGTGGCCGACTCGCCGACTCCCTTGGCGCCGATCGGGTGGTGCGGCGACGGCGTCACGGTGTGGCCGGTCTCCAGGTTGGGCACCTCGACGGCGGTGGGGATCAGGTAGTCCATCAACGATCCACCGAGACAGTTGCCCTCCTCGTCGAAGGCGATCATCTCCATCAGCGCCATGCCGATCCCGTCGACGATGCCGCCGTGCACCTGCCCCTCGATGATCATCGGGTTGATGCGGGTGCCGCAGTCGTCGACGGCGAGGAACCGTCGCACCTTGACCACCGCGGTGCCCGGGTCGATGTCGACGACACAGAAGTACGCGCCGTACGGGTACGTGAGGTTCTCGGGGTTGTAGCAGATCGACGCGTCGAGGCCGCCCTCGAGCCCCTCGGGCAGGTCGCCTGCGCCGTGGGCGCGCATCGCGATGTCGGCGATGGTGACCGAGGCCGACGGGTCGCCTTTGACCCGGAAAGTGCCCTTGTCCCATTCCAGATCGGCGACGCTGGCCTCGAGCATCCCCGCGGCGATGATCTTGGCCTTGTCGCGGACCTTGCGTGCCACCAGGGCGGCCGCCGCACCCGACACCGGTGTGGACCGGCTGCCGTAAGTGCCCAGCCCGAACGGGGTCTGGTCGGTGTCGCCGTGCACCACGTCGATATCGTCGGGCGGGATGCCGAGTTCCTCGGCGACGATCTGGGCGAACGTCGTCTCGTGGCCTTGCCCCTGGGTCTGAACCGACAGCCGCACAACGGCTTTACCGGTGGGATGCACCCGCAGCTCGCAGCCGTCGGCCATGCCCAGACCGAGGATGTCCATGTCCTTGCGCGGGCCTGCGCCCACGGCCTCGGTGAAGAACGACATCCCGATGCCCATCAGCTCGCCGCGCTCGCGCTTCTCCTTCTGTTCGGCGCGCAACCCGTCGTAGTCGACCATCTCCATGGCCAGGCGCATCGTGGTCTCGTAGTCGCCGGAGTCGTAGACCCATCCGGTCTTGGATTTGTACGGGAACTGGTCGGGTTTGAGCAGGTTGGCCAACCGCAGTTGCGCGGGATCCATCTTGAGCTCGTAGGCCAGACAGTCCACCAACCGCTCGACGAGGTAGACCGCCTCGGTGATGCGGAACGAACAGGCATAGGCCACCCCGCCGGGCGCCTTGTTCGTGTACACCGCGGTCATATGGCAGTACGCGGCCTCGATGTCGTAGCTGCCGGTGAACACCCCGAAAAACCCGGCCGGATACTTCACCGGGGCCGCGGTGCCGTTGAACGCGCCGTGGTCGGCCAGCACGTTGGACCGGATCGCCAGGATCTTGCCGTCGTTGGTGGCGGCGATCTCGCCGAGCATGACGTAGTCGCGGGCGAACCCGGTGGACGTCAGGTTCTCGCTGCGGTCCTCCATCCACTTGACCGGCTTGCCCAACAGCAGCGAGCCGACGATCGCGCACACGTAACCCGGGTAAATCGGCACCTTGTTGCCGAACCCGCCGCCGATGTCGGGGGCGATGACCCGGATTTTGTGTTCGGGCAGCCCGGCGACCAACGCGTACAGGGTGCGGTGCGCGTGCGGGGCCTGGGTGGTCGACCACAGGGTCAGCTTGCCGCTGACCGGGTCCAGATCGGCGACCGCGCCGCAGGTTTCCATCGGCGCCGGATGCACACGCGGATAGACGATTTCCTGTTTGACGACGACGTCGGCCTTGGCGAACGCGGCTTCGGTGGCGGCGGCGTCGCCGGTTTCCCAGTCAAAGCAGTGGTTGTCGGTCTTGCCCTCCAGATCGGTGCGGATCACGGGGGCGTCGGGGTCGAGGGCCCGTCGTGCGTCGATGACGGGGTCGACGGGGTCGTAGTCGACGTCGATGAGCTCGAGCGCGTCGCGCGCGGCGTAGTGGTCCTCGGCGACCACGAAGGCCACCTCCTGACCCTGGAAGCGCACCTTGTCGGTGGCCAGCACGGCCTGCACGTCGTTGGACAACGTCGGCATCCACGCCAACCCCTTGGCGGCCAGGTCGGCGCCGGTGACCACGGCCTTGACCTTCGGATGTGCTTGTGCCGCAGTGGTATCGATGCCGACGATGCGGGCGTGCGCATACGGTGAGCGCAGGATCGCCAGGTGCAGCATCCCGGGCAGCGCCACGTCGTCGACGTATTGTCCGCGGCCCCTGATGAAGCGGGGATCCTCCTTGCGCAGCATCCGGCCGTGTCCGCACGGCTTCTGGTCGTTGTCGACGGCGTCGTCCGGCCGCCCCTCGGGGCGTACTTCGGTGGTGGTCATGCGTTGGCCGCCTCTTCTGTCGCGGGTTCTGTCGCGTCACGTCGTGCTTGCGCGGCCCACTGAATGGACCGCACGATCGTCGTGTAACCAGTGCAGCGGCAGATCTGTCCGGAGATGGCCTCGCGGATGGTCTCCTCGTCGGGGTCGGGATCCTTGTCGAGCAGGGCACGCGCCGTGATCATCATCCCGGGGGTGCAGAAACCGCACTGCAGCCCGTGGCACTGCATGAAGCCCTCCTGCACGGGATCGAGTTGGCCGTCGACTTCCAGGCCCTCCACGGTGCGGATGGCGCGCCCGCTGGCCATCGCGGCGAGCACCGTGCACGACTTGACCGGCTCGCCGTCCATCTCGACGACACAGGTGCCGCAGTTGCTGGTATCGCAACCCCAATGGGTTCCGGTGAGCCGCAACTGATCTCGTAGGAAATGCACGAGCAGCGTGCGGGGCTCGACCTCGGCGGCCACTGGTTCGCCGTTGACGGTCATGTTCACTTGCATTCTCAGACCCCTTCGGCCTTCAGTTGTTTCGCGCCCGCGCCACCGCGGTGCGCAACGTTCGGATGATGAGTTCGGAGGCGAGGTGGCGCTTGTACTCCGCGCTGCCGCGCATATCGCTGACCGGGTCGCAGGCCTGCGCGGCGTCGCGGCCCGCCTCGGTGAACGTCTCCTCGGTGGCCGGTCGCCCGGCCAGGCCCGCGCCGACGGCGGCCAGCGCGGCCGGGTCGCTGTTGACCGCGGTCAGCCCGAGCCGGGCGGCGGCCAGCGTGTCACCGTCCAGCGTCACCGCGGCGCCGGCGGCGGCGACCGCCCAGTCCCCGACGCGACGCTCGACCTTCGCGTAGGCGCTGGAGCTGTGCCTGCGCAGCGGGATGCGGACCTCGGTGAGCAGTTCGTTGTGGGCCAGCGCGGTCTCATACGGCCCGGCCAGAAAGTCGTCGATGGGAATCTCCCGCTCCCCCGCCGGGCCGCGGGCCACGCACACCGCGTCGAGCACGGTGCACACGGTCGTCAGATCCTCGGCGGGATCGGCCTGGCACAGGGAGCCGCCGACGGTGCCGCGGTTGCGGACCACCGGGTCGGCGATCACCTTCTCGGCGTCCCGGAAGATCGGGCACACCGCGGCGAGCTCGTCGGACTCCAGGGCCTGCCGGTGCCGCGTCATCGCGCCGACGCGCACCCGGCTCGGTTCCACCTCGATGTAGCCGAGCTCGCCCGCCAGGTCGTTGATGTCGACGAGGTACTCGGGGTTGGCGATGCGCAGCTTCATCATCGGCAACAGGCTGTGGCCTCCTGCGACCACCATCGCCCCGTCTCCGAGGCGGTCCAGGAGCCCGACGGCGTGACTGACGCTGGTGGCGCGTTCGTATTCGAATGGTCCGGGGACCTGCATGTGATTGTCCTCACAGGTTTGGGCTGGGCCCCTAGTGTGGGTGCCGTTGACCAGGGCGTCAACCGCGAGTTAAGCGATCGCTTAACTAGCTCGTCGACTTCGGTCCGCTCGGGCGATCACCGACGTAGTCTTCCGTCGTGACCCCGGCTCAGCTTCGTGCGTTCTCGGCGGTCGTGCGGTTGGGTTCGGTGCACGCGGCCGCCGAGGAACTCGGCGTATCCGACGCCGGGATCTCCATGCACGTCGCGCAGTTGCGCAAGGAACTCGACGACCCGTTGTTCACCCGGACGTCTGCGGGTCTGGCGTTCACCCCCGGCGGTCTGCGGCTCGCCAGCCGGGCCGTGGAGATCCTCGGCCTGCAGCAGCAGACGGCGATCGAGGTCACCGAGGCCGCTCACGGTCGGCGGCTGCTGCGCATCGCGGCGTCCAGTGCGTTCGCCGAACACGCGGCGCCCGGCCTGATCGAGCTGTTCTCGGCGCGCGCCAAGGACCTCTCGGTGGAGCTGAGCGTGCACCCGACGAGCCGGTTCCGGGAACTGATCGCCTCCCGGGCCGTGGACATCGCCCTGGGCCGCATCGCCGACGACGTCGGCGGCCTCGACGACGGGTCGATCGTCCTGCGGCCGTTTCTCAACTACCAGATCCTGACCGTGACAGCGCCCAACAACCCGCTGGCGGCGTTCGCCGATGCGCCGCCGCCGCTTTCGGCGCTGCACGAACAGCAGTGGATGCTCGGCCCGTCGGCGGGCAGTGTCGACGGTGAGATCGCCTTGATGCTCGAGGATTTGGCGATTCCGGAGGGACAACAGCGGATCTTCCAAAGCGACGCCGCCGCATTGGAGGAGGTCGCGCACGTCGGGGGTGTCAGCCTGGCGATCGGTTTCGCCGTGGGTAAGGACCTGGCCGCGGGCCGGCTCGTGCACGTCAAGGGTCCGCGGCTGCAGCGGCCCGGCGAGTGGTGCGCGATGACGTTGTCGCCCGCGGCGCGCCAGCCCGCCGCCTCCGAGTTGCTCCGGTTCATCACCACACCGCGGTGCACCCAGGCGATGCTGCGGGGCGCCGGGTGGGCGTGCGGCGGTTTCGGCCCAAGATCCACGTCACGCTCTGGAGCTAGCGGGCCGCCTCCAACGCGCGGATCAGGCTGGCGGCGTCCCACGGGCCCTTGTGGCGCTTGCCGTTGACGAAAAACGTCGGCGTGGCGTTGAGGTCCATCTCCTCGGCGTCCTGCGCGTCGTCGGTCACCCGGTGCAGCACCTTCGACGGTTGCACGCGCACGTCCTGGTCGAACTGCTCGATGTCGCAGCCGGCGGCCACCGCGTAGCGGTACATGTCCGACCACTCCAGGTCGTCCTGGTGTCCGAACAGCTCGTGGCCCATCTCCCAGAACTTGTCCTGAAGCGCGGCGGCCTCGCTGGCCCTGGCGGCGTCGAACGCCCGCGGATGCGCCCGCTCCAGCGGCAGGTGGCGCCACACGTAGCAGAGCCGGTCGCCGAAATGGGTGAGCACCTCGTCGATGGCGCCGGTGGTGCGGCTGCAGAACGGGCATTCGAAGTCGCCGTACTCGACCAGGCTCAGCGGGGCGTCGGGGTTGCCGCGGATGTGGTCGCGGTCAGGATCGATCGGTCGAATCATCTTGAGCCCGACGGGTTCTGGCGGGCTGCGCCAGTCGGTGACCCGGAATATCGCCCAGCCGAGGGCGAACGCCAGCAGGGAGGCGGCCAGCACACCGATGCGGGCCTGGTCCTGGCGGCCGGGATCGGCGATCGCGATGTCGACGATGAAAAGCGAGATGGTGAACCCGATTCCGGACAGCGCGGCGCCGCCGGCCAGCCGCGTGACGGTCAGCCCGGGCGCCAACTGCCCGTAGCGGCTGCGCTGCATGAACCACGTCGCGGCGGTGATGCCGATGAACTTGCCGAGCACGAGGCCGGCGATGATGCCCCATGTCAACGACGACCGGAACGCCTCGGCGAGGCTCTCGGCGTCCAGGTGCACCCCGGCGTTGACCAACGCGAACAGCGGCAGCACGAAATACGATACGGCCGGCCCGAAGTCGGTCTGCAGTCGCTCGTTGATCGAGATCGACTCGCGCAACCGGCGCGCCGCGGTGCGCGCGTACTGCGAGTTCGGCGACTGCCGGAACGCGCGGATCACCTCGATGGCCTGCTCGACGCTTTGACGTTCGGGGGTGAAGACCGGGATCAGCAGCGCGACCGCGACACCGGCCAGGGTTGGATGAATGCCCGCGGCGGCCAACGCCACCCACAGCGCGAACCCCAGCACGGCGTACGCCGGGCCGCGGGCCTTCGGCAGGTACCGCACCAGCGCGATCGCCACGATCAGCGCCACCGCCAACGCCAGCGGTACCACGTCGATGCGGTCGGAGTAGAACAGCGCGATGACGATCAGCGCGCCGACGTCGTCGACCACCGCCAGGGTCAGCAGGAAGATCCGCAGCCGGCCGGGGAACTTGGGTTTGATGATGGCCAGCGCACCGACCAGAAACGCGGTGTCGGTGGAGATCACCACGCCCCACGCGTGCGCGTTCTCCCCCGACGAGTTGATCAGGACGAAGATGAGCGCGGGCAGCACCAGCCCGGCGATGGCGGCGACGACGGGCACCGCCGCCCGCGAGCGGTCGGTGAGCTCGCCGATCGTGAACTCGCGGGTGACCTCGAGGCCGACGATGAAGAAGAAGAACGTCATCAGGCCGTCGTTGACCAGATGCTTGACGGTCAGCTCGTAGGTGCTTGTCCCGAACGTGAACCCGACATGGGTGTCCAAAAATGCCCAATAGCTGTGGTCCCACGGCGAATTCGCCCAGAGGATCGCGATGAGCGTGAACGCCAGCAGCAGGGCCGCCGCGGTGTTCTCACCGGTGCGTGACGCCTTGCCGTCGCGGCGCAGCCGCGTGGGCAGCAGGCGGACGATCCGCGGTGCCGATTCGGCGCTCACGTTTGGGAGGCGGCGTGCGCGGCTTCCATCAACATCCAGCCGGCCAGCTGCACCGAAAGGTCGCGTTCGGCCACCTCGGAGGGGTTGACGGCACCCGCCACGAACTGCGCTTCTTCGCTTGCGGCCGTGGGTATTTCGGCGACGCGGTCCCAGAAAGCGGGAAACAGCGGCAGACCGTCGACGGTTTGGCGGTTGTCCCAGGCGGCCTGCGCGGAGTCCAGCACCAGTGCGCGGGCGGTGTCGCGCGCCGCGGCGTCCTGCGGGTCATTTTGCGGCAGCATGGTGACGACCAACGCGAGGTAGCGGGCCAAAATTCCGTTGAACAGCCCGCCGTCGCCGCCGCCTGCGCCGCGGATCACCCCGCCCGGTGCCATGTGGTCCTTGACGGCGTTGACGAGCCGATGCACCCGCGGGGCGTGGGCGGGGTCCTCGGTGCGCACGGCAAGCTCGGTTTCCAGGCCGAGCACGACGCCCTGGCAGTAGGTGTACTGGGCGCGCACCAGCGAGCCGGCCTTGATGCCGTCGAACACCAGGTGGGTCTCCGGGTCGATCAGGGTCTCGTCGAGCCAGTCGGCCATCTGCTGTGCGCGCCGCAGCCGGTCGTCGTAGCGGGCCAGGAAGATGCCGGCCGGCCCGTTGGCGGGGGCGTTGAAGAACTGGTCCTGTTTGCGCCACGGGATGCCGCCACCGTCCTCGGGCACCCACGCGTTGACGAACTGTTCGGCCAGCTTCTTCAGCGCCTTGGGGTATTCGACGCCGGCCAGGCGCCCGGCGCGCTCCAGGGCCAGCGCCAGCCACGCCATGTCGTCGTAGTAGTCGTTGACCCAGCCGGTGTTGCGCAGCCACAGCCCCCGGATCTGGTTGCGGATCGCCTTCTCCCGCTCGGGCGAGGGGTCGCGGACCTGCGCGTCGACCAGGTTGTCGAGCAGATGCGCCTGCCACCAGTAGTGCCAGGTGCCGAACCATCTGTGGTTGCGCGATGCGGGCCAGGCCACCACGCCGAGTTGGGTGCCGGGCAGCCCCCACAGCTTTCTCAGGTGTCGTTTCTCGATCGCGGCTTCGGCGCTGGCTGCGCGGTTGGCCCATACCTGATCCATGTGTCGATCCTGCCCTACCAGGCCGTGGAAATGTCCCCGTGTTGGGTGATCCAGGTGTGCATCGCGATACCCGCGGCGACGGCGGCGTTGATGCTGCGGGTGGAGCCGAACTGCGCGATCGACACGGTGAGGGCCGCGCCGGTCTTGGCGTCGTCGGTGATACCGGGCCCCTCCTGGCCGAAGATCATCAGGCACTGCCGCGGCAGCGCGGTGTGTTCGATGCGTGCGGCGCCCGCCACGTTGTCGACGGCGACGACGGTCAACCCGGCCTCGGCGGCGAACGCCAGCAGCGCCGCGGTGGTGTCGTGGTGGCGCAGCCGCTGATAGCGGTCGGTCACCATGGCGCCGCGCCGGTTCCAGCGGCGCCGCCCGACGATGTGCACGGTGTCGACGGCGAACGCGTTGGCGGTGCGTACGACGGCGCCGATGTTGGCGTCGTTGCCGAAGTTCTCGATCGCGATGTGCAGCGGGTGCCGTCTGGTGTCGATGTCGGCGATGATCGCTTCGCGGGTCCAATAGCGGTAGGCGTCAACGACATTGCGGGTGTCGCCGTCGCGCAGCAGCGCCGGGTCGTAGCGCGGGTCGTCGGGCGGCGGGGCCTGCCACGGTCCGACGCCGGGGCCCGAACCCCATTCGGTCGGGCCGGGCTCATCCATCGGCGGTCCACAGCCCGGCATGGGTACCGATCACCGAAACGGTGCTGTACAGCAGGGCCTGGTTGATCTCGCCCTGTGAACACAGCGATACGCGGACCTGCACCGCGTCGCGCGAGGCGTCGGGCAGCACCAGCACCGAGGCGCCGTAGACGTCGCACGCGTGGCTCATACCCGGCGCCGGCAGCGTCGGCGACACGACGATCATCGTCGGGCCGCCCCGGCGCTGCGAAGCTTCGCGGTATTGCTCTGCCAGACCGCTGATCTCGAGGCCGAGCAGCATGTAGCCCCCGCCTTGGAACGCGTCGGGGTCACCGAGCGCGTTCGGGCCGAGCATCGCCCCGTCGGCGCGGAATGCGTCGAGGCTCGTGGTCTGGATCGACAGACCGGTCTCGTTGTCCTTCGTCGGTGGCAACCCGACCGGGAACGCCGCCGGATGGGCCGTCGTCGTGCCGGCGATGCGGTCCTGCGGCGAGTACACATACACCCCGCGCACCTGCACCAGGTCGCGGTGCGGGCCCAGGCACACGGTGCCCGACATCCGGTCCGGCGTGGCTTCCGAGACCGGCTTCAGCGCAAGGTTTGTCACGTCGCGACAGCCGCCGATGGCATTGGCTTCGATCGGGTGGGCCAACGCACCGTAAAGGCCGAACCTGATGTCCTCGGGCTTGGCGTGCGGGGCGTCGGGCTGCGCGGGTGCGGCGTCGACGTCGATCAGCACATGGTCGCCCTCGACGCGCAGGTTGGACACCGACATGTTCCAGCCCAGCACCGCAAGCGATTCCCCGACGGCGGCGGTCTGCGCGGCGTAGGGAGATTCAAGCGGGTCGTCGGTGGAGCACGCCGGGGCCGCGACGACGACAACCGCGGCCAGCGTCGCGATCAGCGCGCGCACGTATGTCCGGATCTAGGTTCTGTTCCGGCCACGGCCAACAACTTTCGTCATGGCCCGCACCAGCCTGCGCGGTATGAGGCGCCCTCCGGTGGTGAGCACCTTGTACTGCAGCCCGGGAACGATCACGACGGCGGTCTTCTTGGTGTCCTTGCGCACGTGCGCCATCGTCTCGCGCACCACGTCGTCGACCTGCAGCCACAGAATCGACGGGGTGCCGCTCATCTCGATGCCTGCGCGCTCGTGGAACTCGGTGCGGATGAACCCCGGGCACAGCGCATAGACACCGACGCCGGTGCCGCCCAGCCCGTTGGCCAGCCCCTCGGAAAACGCGACCACCCAGGCCTTCGACGCCGAGTACGTCGAACCGCGCCCGGGCAGCAACCCGGCGACGCTGGCGACGTTGATCACGGTGCCCTCGTGGGCGACCAGCATCGGGGGCAACGCGGCGTGGGTGAGCTGCATGACCGCGGTGACGTTGACGTCGAGCTGGGACTGCAGCAGCGCGTAGTCGGCGGTCCAGAACTCGCCGGAGGTACCGAACCCCGCGTTGTTGACCAGCACCTGCACCCCGGCGGTCAGCCGGTCGGCGACCTTGGCCCGGTCGGTGGCTTCGGCGAGGTCGGCGACGATCACTTCGACGTCCGCGCCGGCCTCGCTGCGCAGTTCGGCGGCCAGGCGTTCGAGGCGCGCGGCGTCCCTGGCGACCAACACCAGGTCGTAGCCGTCGAGCGCGTACCGGCGCGCGAACCCCTCACCAAGGCCGGCCGTCGGTCCGGTGATCAGCGCGACAGGGCGTGACATGCCTAAGAGGGTACTTACCGCTGGTAGTGCGGTGACTGCCGTCCATTGCGCGCCTGCGGCGGGCGGCGGACGCCCTGGGGCGGCGCCGGCCGCTGCGGGTAGGGGCCCATGTCGGCGCGCTCGGGCGGCTCTGCGCGGCCCGGCACCAGCGGACGGCTCGGTGCCGCGTTACGCCGGGCCGGCGCGGCCTGCGCGCCGGGCTGCGGCGTCGGCGGCAGCACCCGCAGCAGGTCGTTGAACTGGCGCACCGTGCGCAGACCCTCGTCCCACTGGGCGCGGGTGGACGTCACCGGCATGGAGACCAGCGTCCAGTGCTCCTCGTTCCACATGATCTCGGCGCTGTCGGGGGCGGTGTGGGCGAACGTCACCATTCGCCGGTCACATGCGCGCCGGGCGGCGTCGAGGTTCGTCGAGTAGACCATCCGCGGGCCGATGGCCCCCAGCAGCCAGATGTCGTTCTCCCGCGGCTCGGCGATTCCCTTGAGCCGCAGGTCGACGACGACGTTGGTGCCCACCTTGCGGTGCAGCGCGATCACCGTCGCGACGTCTTCGAGGTCGAAGATGAACACCGCTTCACCGCGGATCTGGCCGAGCACGACGTTCTTGGCGCTCACGTCGCCGACCGTCGACATCACGCCGCGCTTCCAGCGTTTGAGGATGTCGGAGGATTCGTGCTCGTAGTCGAACCCGTGCGACTTGGCCCACGACTTGCGTCGTCGGCCCAGCCCGCGTCGACGATCGATGTCGACGTACAGCAGCACCGCCGCACCCACGAAACAGAGTGCGGACAGCGTGAACCAAAGCGGCACCATTACGCTCAGCCTACTTGCAGGAGCCGCCAAATCCCGAACTCGGATTGGTCACAGGCTCATCTCAGCTGCCCAGTGGTCAGCCCAGGACCAGCTTGTCGCCGTCGGGGCTGACGTTGACCGGCACCACGTCGCCGTCGTGCACGGTCCCGGCCAGCAGCAGCTTGGCCAGCTGGTCACCGATCGCCTGCTGGATCAGCCTGCGCAGCGGGCGGGCGCCGTACTGCGGGTCGAACCCGCGGTGGGCCAACCACTTCTTGGCGGGCGCCGACACTTCCAGCGTCAGGCGACGCTGCTCGAGGCGCTTGGCCAGCTGTGCCAGCTGGATGTCGACGATGTGGACCAACTCCTCGGGGTTGAGCCCGTCGAAGACGATCACGTCGTCGAGCCGGTTGATGAACTCGGGTTTGAACGCCGAGCGCACCGCGGCCATCACCTGCTCCTCGGTGCCGCCGGCACCCAGGTTCGACGTCAGGATCAAGATGGTGTTGCGGAAGTCGACCGTGCGGCCCTGACCGTCGGTCAACCGGCCCTCGTCGAGCACGGCGAGCAGCACGTCGAACACGTCGGGGTGGGCCTTTTCGATCTCGTCGAACAGGATCACCGTGTACGGCCGCCTGCGCACCGCCTCGGTCAGCTGTCCGCCCTGGTCATAGCCGATGTAGCCCGGCGGCGCACCGACCAGCCGAGCCACCGAGTGCTTCTCGCCGTACTCGCTCATGTCGATGCGGACCATCGCGCGTTCGTCGTCGAACAGGAACTCCGCCAGCGCCTTGGCCAGCTCGGTCTTCCCGACGCCCGTCGGGCCCAGGAACATGAACGACCCCGTGGGCCGGTTCGGGTCGGCGACTCCGGCACGGGCGCGCCGCACCGCATCGCTGACGGCAGTCACCGCCTTCCGTTGCCCGACGACCCGTTTACCCAGCTCGTCTTCCATCCGCAGCAGCTTGGCGGTCTCGCCCTCGAGCATCCGGCCGGCCGGAATACCGGTCCACGCCGACACCACCTCGGCGATGTCGTCGGGTCCGACCTCCTCCTTGAGCATCACATCTTCGCGCGCCTCGGCGTGCGGCAATGCCGCGTCGAGCTTCTTCTCGACCTCGGGGATCCGGCCGTAGCGCAGTTCGGCGGCCCGTTCCAGGTTGCCGTCGCGTTCGGCACGGTCGGCCTCGCCACGCATCGACTCGAGCTGTTCCTTGAGCTCGCGGACCACGTCGATGGCGTTCTTCTCGTTCTGCCAGCGGGTGGTCAGCTCGGCGAGCTTCTCCTTGTAGTCGGCCAACTCGGCGCGCAGCTTCTCCAGCCGCTCTCGCGTAGCGACGTCTTCCACTGTGTCTTCGCGGGCCAGCGCCATCTCCTCGATCTCCAGGCGCCGGACCAGGCGTTCGACCTCGTCGATCTCGACGGGTCGCGAGTCGATCTCCATCCGCAGCCGCGACGCGGCCTCGTCGACCAGGTCGATGGCCTTATCGGGCAGGAACCGCGCGGAGATGTAGCGATCCGAGAGGGTGGCAGCCGACACCAGCGCGGAGTCGGTGATCCGCACACCGTGGTGCACCTCGTAGCGGTCCTTAAGACCACGCAGGATGCCGATGGTGTCCTCCACCGACGGTTCGCCGACGAACACCTGCTGGAAGCGGCGCTCCAGCGCGGCGTCCTTCTCGATGTACTTGCGGTACTCGTCGAGCGTGGTCGCGCCGACCAGCCGCAGCTCGCCGCGCGCCAGCATCGGTTTGATCATGTTGCCCGCGTCCATCGAGCCCTCGCCGGTCGCGCCGGCGCCGACAATGGTGTGCAGTTCGTCGATGAACGTGATGATCTGGCCCGCCGAGTCCTTGATCTCGTCGAGCACGGCCTTGAGCCGTTCCTCGAACTCGCCGCGGTACTTCGATCCCGCGACCATCGAGCCCAGGTCGAGGCTGACGACGGTCTTGTCGCGCAGGCTCTCCGGCACGTCACCGGCCACGATCCGCTGGGCCAGGCCCTCCACAATCGCGGTCTTGCCGACGCCGGGTTCACCGATGAGCACCGGGTTGTTCTTGGTGCGGCGGCTCAGCACCTGCACGACGCGACGAATCTCGTTGTCGCGGCCGATGACCGGGTCCAGCTTGCCTTCCCTGGCGCGGGCGGTCAGGTCGGCGGAGTACTTCTCCAGCGCCTGGTAGGTGCCCTCCGGGTCGGCGCTGGTCACCCGCGCGCTGCCGCGCACCTTGGTGAACGCGTCGCGCAGCGCCTGCGGTGAGGCGCCGTGGCCGGTCAGCAGCTTGGCTGTGTCACTGTCGCCGGTTGCCAGGCCGACGAGCAGGTGCTCGGTCGAGACGTATTCGTCGTCCATCTCGGTGGCCAGGTGCTGCGCGGCGGTGATCGCGGACAGTGACTGCGGCGAAAGCTGCGGCTGGGTGGCCGCACCGGTGGCGCTGGGCAACCGGTCGAGCAACCGCTGGGTCTCCGCCCGGATCGTCGCGGGTTCAACTCCGACAGCCTCCAACAGCGGGGCGGCAATGCCGTCGTTCTGCGTCAGCAATGCCATCAGCAGGTGTTCGGGCGCGATCTGCGGGTTGCCTGCGGCGGTCGCCGCCTGCAACGCCGACGTCAGCGCCGCCTGGGTTTTGGTCGTCGGGTTAAACGAGTCCACGACTACCTCCGTTTCATCCAAAGAAAAGCGTTGTCGTGATCTACAACGCAGTCAAGGTTGAGTCTGTTCCGCTCAAGTCTGACAATTTTTCCGTGGCCGCGCATCCCGATCGGCAACACGCCGGTGGCGACATCCCGATCCGCGCGCCCGCGTCGGCGAACCTTGACAGATGGTGCGAATGCTGGGGGCGGTGACGGCCCTGGCGGCCGTCGGCCTGGTGTGCTCGCCCGGCCCCGCCGCGGCGGCCACCGACAAGGAACAGGTCCGCGCGGTCCTCAACGGGATGAACGACTCGTATAACCGTTTCGACTTCGATGCGTTCGCCACGTATGTGTGCGCTGCGATGCGCGACGACGACGGTTTCGAGCCGGCCTGGTATTCCAGCAGGCGCGTCGACGGGCCGACGCGCATCAGCGTCGGATCGGTATCGGTGGCGGGCGATCCGGCGACGTCGGCGATGGCCAACGTGCGCTTCGAGGCGGCCCACCACACTGAGACACTGGCCGTCGAGTTCGTCCGCGAGGGCGCACAGTGGAAGGCCTGCCGATATCACGCCGTCGAGGCCGTTTAGCTCAACGAAAGGTAGTCCGTGCTGGTATCGGTGCTCACCGAACTGATCCCGTTGGCGCTCGTCGTGGCGCTGTCTCCGCTGTCGATCATCCCGGCGGTGTTGGTCCTGCACACTGCGCGCCCGCGCCCGACCGGGCTGGCGTTTCTGGCCGGCTGGGTGATCGGCATCGCCGCCCTGACGACGGCCTTCCTCGCGGTCTCCAGCCTGCTCGGCGGCCTGGACCGCGAACCTCCGGGCTGGGCCTCATGGCTGCGCATCGTCGTCGGCGTCGCGCTGATCTGCTTCGGTATCTACCGGTGGTCGATGCGTAAGAAGTCCGCGCACATGCCGCGCTGGATGCAGAGCTTGAGCAAGCTGACCCCGGCCCGTGCCGGCGGTACCGCGCTGGCCCTGACCGTCGTCAACCCCAAGGTGTTGTTCATCTGCGCCGCAGCGGGTCTGGCGATCGGCTCGGCGGGCATGGGCCGATCGAGCGTCTGGGCGGCCGTGGTGTGGTTCGTGGTGGTCGCCGCGTCGTCGGTGGTGATACCGATTCTCGGCTATGCCGTATCCGGGAAACGCCTCGACAACGCCCTGGCGCGGCTGAAGGACTGGATGGAGCAACAGCACGCGGTCCTGATGGCGGTGATCCTCGTCGTGATCGGGCTCATGGTGCTGTACAAGGGGATTTCGCACCTATAGCTCATCGGTGAGATACCGCGTCACCGTCGGCGCGATCAACCGCACCACCTCGTCGTCGGGCAGGGCCGCCAACGGCCCCACCTTCATCACGTACCGCAGCATCGCCATACCCACGAGCTGGCTGGCGGCCAGCATCGCGCGCAGCCGCGCGTCCTCGTCCCCGCCGAGCGCCCCGGAAACCGCGGTCAGCACGAAGTTCTGCATGAACGCGCGGAACGCCTCATACGCGTCGCTGTTGGAGGTGGCCGACTGCAGCATCGCCACCATGCTCGAACCGGTGTCGGGTTCGGCCCAGATCCGCAGGTATGCGCGCACCAGCCGGGTGCCGATGTCGGGGTCGCCGTCGGGCCCGCCGGTGAGCGCGGCCACCAGCACGTCGGGATCGACGATCAACCGCAACGACTCGCGGAACAGGTCGGCCTTCGACCCGAACAGGTACAGCACCATCGCCGGATCGACGTGGCTGTCCCGCGCGATCGCGCGCAGCGTCGTCTTGTCGTAACCGTCGGTGGCGAACCGCTTCTTGGCGGCCGCCAGCACCGCCTCCCGCGACACCGGATCACCCTGACGGCGGCCCCGCCGTTTGGGCGTCCGGGCTGGTGACGGCATATCGCGACACTAACATTTCAATAAATGTTGAAATATTGGCCGACGCAGGGTTACGCTCTGCGCACGGTGTAATTCAACGACAGATGAAAAGGTTGCGAACCATGACCGGAACCCGGCTGGACACCTCGCCCTCCACAACCCGCCACGAACCGCCCGCGGCGATCCGCGCGACCGGCATCGTGCTGGTGCTCACCGTCGTGATCGCGATCGTCGCGCTGGCCTTCGCGCTGCCCGCGGTAAACACCGCACCCCGCGACGTGCCGATCGGCGCGGCGGGCCCCCAGGCCGCCGCCGGACTGGGGACACCGCAAGTCGAAGCGATGCTCGAGCAGCGCGCACCCGGCGCTTTCACCGTCACCTACTACCCCGGCGAGGCGGCGCTGCGCGACGCCATCGAAAGTCGGGATATCTACGGCGGCATGGCATTTGGCCCCGACGGGCGAAGGCTGCTGATCGCCACCGGCGCCAGCCCGGCCGTCGCGCAAATGCTCACCCAGATCGCCGACGGCATCGCCAAACAGACCGGCACGCAGGTCCAGGTCGAGGATCTCGCGCCGCCCACCGCCGACGATCCGCGCGGTATCGGGTTGGCCGCCTCGGCGTTGCCGCTCACGTTGGCTGCGCTGCTGCCCGCGGTCGCGCTGGTCATGGTGCTTCGACACGAGATCTGGACGCGGATGGCGGCCATGGTCGCCTTCGCCGCGCTATCCGGCGTGACGATCGCGGCGCTGCTGCGCTACGTGCTCGGCTCGATCGACCAGAACTTCTGGGGCGTCACCGCCGGCTTGTCGCTGGGCGTGCTCGCCGCGGGACTGGCGCTGCTGGGGCTCGGCTCGGTGTTCGGCCGCGCCGGGCTGATCATCGGCGCGCTGCTGGCCGTGCTGGTCGGCAACCCGCTGTCCGGGCTCAACAGTGCACCGGAGATGTTGCCCAGCGGCTGGGGCGAAGTGGGCCAGTGGTTGCCGCAGGGTGCCAACGCCACCCTGCTGCGCTCGACGGCATTCTTCGACGGCGCGGGCGCGGCCCTGCCGGTTCTCGTTCTGACCCTGTGGGTGCTGGTCGGTGCGGCGCTGATGGTCGTCGCCGCGCTGCGCCAGCGGAGCAACGGGCCGAGCTGACTTACACTCGGGCGGCGTGGGACTCGACGACCGTGACGCGCTGCAGACGCTGCGCCACGCCGTCGATCCCGCGCGCGGCTCCGACGCCCTGATCGCCGCGTTCTACACCCACTGGTTCGCCTCCGACCCGTCGGTGCGCGACCTGTTTCCGCCCGATATGGCCCAGCAGCGTGCCGTGTTTGCGCACGCGTTGACCTGGTTGTTCGGTGAACTCGTCGCGCAACGCGCCAACGAGCCGGTGGCCTTCCTGGCCCAGCTGGGTCGCGATCACCGCAAATACGGTGTGACACAACAACATTACGACAGCATGCAACGTGCTCTGCTGAGGTCGCTGCACGATCACCTCGTCGAGCGCTGGGATGACAGGCTGGCCGAGGCCACCCACGACGCGGTCGCGCTTTTCATCGGCGTCATGCGGGGCGCGGCCGAGGCCGAGGAGGGCCCGCCCTACTGCGACGGCACGGTGATCGAGCACATCCGCGCCACCCGTGACGTCTCGGTGGTGCGCCTGCAACTGGACCAACCGCTGGCCTACCACCCCGGCCAGTACGTCACCGTGCAGGTGCCGCAGTGGCCGCGGCGGTGGCGGTATCTGAGCCCGTCGATTCCGGCCGAACCCAGCGGGGGCATCGAGTTCCACATTCGTTCGGTCACCGGCGGCATGGTGAGCACCGCGATCGTCGGCGAGACCCGACCCGGTGACCGGTGGCGGCTGTCCAACCCGCACGGCGGCCTGCACATCGACCGCGACGGCGGGGACGTGCTGATGGTCGCCGGCAGTTCCGGCCTGGCCCCGCTTCGGGCGCTGATCATGGACCTGACCCGGTGGGGGGTGAACCCCCGGGTCCATCTGTTCTTCGGCGGGCGCTACCCCTGCGACCTCTACGACCTGCACACCCTGTGGCAGATCGCTTCGCAGAATCCGTGGCTGTCGGTGACCCCGGTCTCGGAATACAACGTCGATCCGCCGTGGGCGGCGCAGTATCCCGACGTCAACCCGCCCCGCGGGCTGCACGTGCGCCAGACGGGCAGGCTGCCCGACGTGGTGACCAGATACGGCAACTGGGGCGACCGCCAGATTCTGATCTGCGGCGGGCCGCAGATGGTCGAGGCCACCAAGGCCGCGCTGATCGCCAAAGGCGCACCGGCCGAGCGGATTCAGCACGACCCGCTCTCCAACTGAGGTGGCGCGCGGGGCTACTTTTTTCGCGCGAGCAGACGCAAAGGGCCCCTATTTGGCCCCGAAAAGGGGCTCTTTGCGTCTGCTCGCCGAAGATTGGCGAGCGCCAAGCCGCACCTGCTTTTACACTGATCAAGATCTTTCGGGCTGAGGAGAAGCCATGCCGACCATGCGCGCCGCACGGATGTACGGGTACCGGCAACCGTTGAAGCTCGAAGAGATCCCGATACCCGATATCGAGCCGGGCCAGGTGCTGGTCAAGGTGGGCGGTGCCGGCATGTGCCGCACCGACTTTCAGCTCATCGAGGGCTACTTCGGCACGGATATGCCGCTACCGGCGACTCCGGGCCACGAGATCGCGGGCACCATCGACCGGCTCGGCGCCGACGTTCCCGCCACCGCGGGGCTCTCGGAGGGCGACCATGTGGTGGTCTTCGGCCCGCAGGGCGACGGCTCCTGCCGCCAATGTCAGCGCGGCAACCAACACATCTGCAATCAGGGGCACTGGATCGGCTTCGGACCGCACGGTGGCTACCAGGAATACGTCCCGGTCGCCTACCAACAGCTGATCAAGGTCAGCGGTGCGCACTCGGCCCTGTCGCTGGCACCACTGACCGACGCCGGCCTGACGCCCTACCGCGGCCTTAAGAAGCTGCGCGCCGCCGGGGTCCTGGGCCCGGGCACCACGCTGGCGGTGATGGGTGTCGGCGGGCTCGGCGCCTACGCCGTGCAGTACGCGAAACTGCTCGGCGCGGGGGCCACGGTGGTCGCGTTGGCGCGTAACCCCGGAAAGCTCGCGTTGGCAAGGGAAAACGGAGCAGATCACGCCATCGACATCGGCGACCGGTCCGATGATCAGGTGCGCGACGCGCTCGAAGCGGCCACCGGCCGCCGCGAGTTCGACGCCGTCATCGAATGCGCCGGAGCCGAGAACAGCATCCGGCTGGCATTTGCGCTGCTGGCCACCGAGGGTGCGGTCGCCACGGTCGGGTTGGTCGGCAACCGCATCGACATGCCGTTGTTCCCGCTGGTCAGCCGCGAATACACATTGTTCGGCTCGTTCTGGGGGAACTACAGCGATCTGACCGAGGTGGTTGCGCTCGCTGAGGCCGGCAAGATCAAGGACTCGGTGACCCAGGTCCGTTTCGAGGATGTCAACGACCACATCGAGGCGCTGGGCCGCGGCGATTTCGTCGGCCGCGCGGTGATCGTCTACGACTGAGCGCATCCGGTGGCAGGATCGGCTGGTATGGCCGAGTTGGAGAGCGTCGCGCTGAAGGATCCGGCATCGTCGATGACGGCGACGTTCGTCCCGGCGGCCGGCATGGTCGGCACCTCGCTGGCCGACGGGGATGATGAGTTCCTCGGCCAGCGCCGCGGGTTGGACGCGTACGTGACATCCGGCAAGACGATGGGCATTCCGCTGCTGTACCCGTGGGCAAACCGGTTGAGCGCCAACACGTATGAAGTAAGCGACGCCGTCGTCACCTTGACCCCCGGCGCCGGTGGCGTCCGCACCGATGAACACGGCGCTCCGATCCACGGCGTGCTGGCCGCCTATTCGGGATGGCTGGTCACCGCCCGATCGGAAAACTCGCTGACGGCGGTGCTCGACTACGGCGGCAAACCCAGGCTGCTGGCGTCGTTCCCGTTCCCGCACGTGCTGTCCCAGACCGTCACGCTCGAAGAGCGCACGCTGACCATCGAAACCACCGTGATGGCGACGACGTCGGCGCCGGTGCCGTTGTGCTTCGGCTACCACCCCTATCTCACGATTCCTGGAGTACCGCGCGAGCAGTGGCGGCTGACCACCCCGACCATGCGCCGGTTGCCAATCGATTCGCGGGGCATTCCGACCGGGGAACATCAGGAGTGGCACGGCGGCACCGAACCGCTCGGCCGCGTCGAGTACGACGACGGCTTCGACGACGTGCCCGACGGGGCGGTGTTCTCGCTTTCGGGCGGGGACCATCGCATCGACGTCAGGTTCGAGGCGGGTTACCCGGCGGCGCAGATCTTCGCGCCCGGCGGCGACGACGTCGTCTGCTTCGAACCGATGGCCGCCCCGACCGACTCGCTCCGCCGCGGCACCTACCGCTGTGCCGTCCCTGGCAAGCCTGAGACGTTGCGGTTCTCGATCAGCGTGCGTTGACCGTCACCACATCCCCGGCACCATGCGGTAGCGCACCTTCTGCATGTACTCGAGGTACCCGTCGAGTTCCTCGCGCAGCAGGTTCTCCTCGTCGCGGATGCGCATGGCCAGCACGATGAAGCCTGGAACGACAAGGATCAGCGCCCAGTAGGAACCGAGCGCGAGCGGGATGCCGACCATCATGATCACGTTGCCGGTGTACATGGGGTGTCGCACCAGCCCATACAGGCCGGTGGACGCCAGCCGCTGTCCTGCCTCCACCTGGACGGTCGAGCCGGCGTAGTTGTTCTGAATGACCACCAGCATCGGCGCCATCAGGCCGACCGCCACCGCGATATTGCCGACCAGCGAGATCGCCGGGGGCACATGGGTCCAACCGAAGCGGTGGTCGAGGCCACTGATCACCAGCATCATCAGCAGCGACAGCCACAACCCGGCCATGACGGCCTTCTGCACCGCCCGGGTCTCGGCGCCCGGTCCCCCGCGCATCCGCCGTTGCAGCGCCGCGGGATGGACTCGCAGCAGGTAGAGGTTCGACGTCCACACCGATACCAGGAACACCGCCACCAGAAGCCACGCCTGCCAGTAGTCGACCGTGCCCGCGACCGCGAACACGATCACCGCCAGCACCACAGGCTGGGCCAGCCCCGAGATCAACAGTCTGAGAACGGCTTTCACCGATCCTCCTTATTCGAAAAGTGCTGACGGCAGCCGCATGTTCGGCTATTCCGTCGGGTCGGAGTTCAGGTACCGGCTCAAGCCGCTGACGCTGGGCGCCTCCAACAGGGTGGGCAGCGACACAGCACGCTCGAAGGCGGCATTGACCGCGGATACGAGCCGCATCGCTGTCAGTGAATCCCCGCCCAGGTCGAAGAACGACTCGTCGGCGCCGATGTCCTCGCGGTTGAGCACCCGGGCATAGAGGTCCGCCAGGCGCTGTTCGACGGGGGTGGCCGGGCCGCGCCCATTCTCATCGGTATGGGCCGACTTAGGTTGTCCCACCGCCTGGTTGAGGCCGACGAGCGCGCCGCGGTCCGCAAGCGGTTGGTGCGGTTGGGTGGCCATGTCCGTCAAGATCTGTGTAAACCGTTCGGTGACTGCCGCGATACCGGCATCGCCGAACACGTCGGCGCGGTATTGGAACCGCAGGTCCAGTTCGTCGCCGGGCACGGCCTGCAGGGCCAGCGGATAGTGGTAGAAGTCGCGGTTGTCGAGTGCGGTGATGCTCAGCCCGTCGGCGCCGACGAGTTGGGCCGGGTCGGTCGGGTAGTTCTCGTAGACGACGACGGTGTCGAACAGCCGTGGCTGTCCGGTGATTCGGTGAATCTCGTTGAGCCCCAGGTGTTCGTGCTCGAAGGTCTGGTTGCGCACGCGGTGGAGTTGGTCGACGAGGTCGGCGGTGGTGGTGGCGGCGCCGACGTCGGCGCGCACCGGCACTGTGTTGATCAACAGGCCCACCATCGAGTCCGCGCCGGTCACCTCGGTCGGCCTTCCGGCGACGACGGTGCCGAAGGCGACGTCGCGTTGACCGGTCAGCGACATCAGCAACTGCGCCCATGCGCCCTGCAGCACGGTGCTGACCGTGGTCTGTCGGGAGCGCGCCAACTCGCCGAGCGCTCGGGTGGTTTCCTCCGAAACACGAACCGTCGCGACGCGTCGGCTTGCCGGTCCCACCCGGTTGGGGTGCCCGACCAGCGTGGGGGTGTCGAAACCGTCGAGCACCTGGGCCCACGCGGTGCGGGCGGCGTCGAGGTCGCGATCGGCCAGCCAGCTGATGAACCGGCGATACGGTGTAGCGGGAGGCAGCCGCTGCCCGTAGTAACCGGCGAACACTTCGCCCAGCAGAATCGGCAACGACCACCCGTCGAGCACGATGTGGTGGTTGGTCAGCACGAACCGGTGCTCGTCGGCGGCGGTGCGGAAAAGCACCGCCCGGATCGGCAGTTGGCCTGCCAGGTCGCAGACCGCGGCACGTTCGGCGTCGGACACCTGCGCAATGCGTTCGTCAATGTCGTGGCCGTCCGTCACCAGATCGAGGTAGCGCCACGGTATCTCGGGGCTGGCGGAAAGAAGCTGGACCGGTTCGCCGAACTGCTGGGTGAACCGGACCGCCAGGTTGGGGTGGCGGGTGATTACCGCCTGCACGGCATCGTGGAGGCGATGGCGGTCAAGCCGGCCGCTGAGCGTGATGTCCAGTTGCACCGCATATACGTCGTCACCGCAGCCGTGCGCGATCCCGGCGTGGAACAACAGGCCCTGCTGCAAGGGGGTCAGCGGCAAGATGTCGGCGACCTGCCCGGCGCGGCACAGTTCGTCGATCTCGTGCTGCGCCAACCGGGCAGGGGCGATGTCGGAGGGGGTGAGCCCGCCGCCGCCGCCGCGCACGTGGGTGCAGATGCCGGTGAGCGCGTCGAACCAGAGTTCGCTGAGCCGGTTGATCTGGGCGTGGTCCAACGCGGAAAGCGCCCATGTCCAGCCGCCGCGCAGACGTGGACCGGCGTCGGTGTCGACGGTGCCGGCGTTGAGCGCGAGGGTGTACATCAACGGCATCGGGATCCTCGCGGCGGCGCCGGTGACCGAACCGTCGTGGCAGATCTCCCAGTAATCGCCGTCGGCCTGCGTAGCCGCTGCGGCCATCCGGCCAAGGTAGTTGAACCCGATCGGCGGGTCGGCTCCGTCGAGGTCGACGTCGGTGTTGAGGTAGCGCAGCACCCCGTAGCCCAGCCCGTCGGGCAGGGTGTGTAGTTGTTCTTTGGCGGCTTTGATGATTTCGCCGAGTTTGGCATCGCCGGCGCGCACCTGCGTCCAGTCCAGCCCGGCGACGTTGAGCGCGACGGGGTATTTGGCGGTGAACCAGCCGATCGTGCGGGACAGGTCGATGTCGGCGGCGAGGTCTTCGTCGCGGCCGTGGCCCTCGACGTCGACACAGACGGCGCCGGAGACACCGAGGAATTCGGTGAGCGCCAAACCGAAGGCGATCAACAGGATTTCGTTGATCCCGGTGTGAAACGCCGCGGGTACCTCGCCGAGCAGCATCCGGGTCGTCTCGACGTCGAGCTCCACCGACAAGCCGCCGGCGTTGGCGTAGGTGTCGACGGTGGGTCGGACCGCGGGCAACAGGGCGGGGGCCGCGGCGATGTCGCGCCAG
Source organism: Mycolicibacterium sp. XJ662 (assembly GCF_053484035.1). Lineage (NCBI taxonomy): Bacteria > Bacillati > Actinomycetota > Actinomycetes > Mycobacteriales > Mycobacteriaceae > Mycobacterium > Mycolicibacterium sp. XJ662. Next base: position 278,760 of record NZ_JBEFTL010000001.1, read on the forward strand.
ACCTGCGCCTGCTCAACGACTTTGCGATCGCGGGCATGCTCGGTGAGCACTTGCGCCCACCGCTGGTAGGAGGTGCCCGTGGCGTCCGGCAACACGGGTTGGCCGGTGCGGTGTTGGGTCCAGGCCAGGTTGAGGTCTTCGAGCAGGATGCGCCAGGAGACGCCGTCGATGGCCAGGTGGTGCACGATGGCCAGTAACTGCCGGGTGGAGGTGACCCATAGTGCGCTGACCATCTGCCCGGCGGCCGGGTTCAACCGCGACCGGGCTTCGACCACGGCGTCGTCGGTGAGGGTGGCGACGGTGTGTAGGCACTGCGCGGCGTCGACGGCGCCGGGTTCGGGCACCGTCAGCGACCAGCCGCCGGCTCCGTCGTCCTCGACACGCAGGCGCAGCATCGCGTGGCGATCCAGCAGCGCTTGGACCACGGCGACGACATCGGCCTCGGTCACACCCACCGGCGCCTGGAGCAACGCGGTCTGGTTGAACTCATCGGTCGGGCCGTCGATGTCGCGCAGCCATCCGATGATCGGGGTGATCGGCACAGCGCCCAGGCCCGCATCGTGTTCGCCAACCGAATCGTCGGCGATGGTGGCGGTTTGGGCGAGCCGGGCCACGGTTTGTTCGACGAAGACATCGCGGGGCCGGCACAGGATTCCGGCGGCGCGGGCGCGGGCGACCACTTGCATGGACAAGATGGAGTCCCCGCCGAGTTCGAAGAACGAGTCGTCGACCCCGACCCGGTCCAGCCCCAATACCTGCGCGTAGATGTCGGCAAGGATCTGTTCGACGGCATCAGCGGGTGCGCGGTAGGTATCGGTGTTCTGGTATTCCGGTGCGGGCAGAGCGCGTTTGTCGAGTTTGCCGTTGACCGTCAACGGCATTGCCTCGACCGCGACCACCGCGGCGGGCACCATGTAATCGGGCAGTTGTGCCGCCAACTGCGCACGAACCCCGGTGGGGTCGGCGCTGCCGGTGATGTAGCCGACCAACCGCTTATCACCGGGGCGGTCCTCGCGCGCGATCACCTCGGCCTGCACCACCCCGTCGACCGCGGCCAACGCCGCCTGCACCTCACCGAGTTCGATGCGATACCCGCGGATCTTGACCTGTTCGTCGGCACGGCCCAGATAACGCAACTGCCCGTCGGCACCCCAGGCGACCACGTCACCGGTGCGATACATCCGTTGTCCGCCTGCGCCGAACGGACACGCCACAAACCGAGACGCACTCAGCCCCGCCCGGCCGACATACCCGTAGGCCAACCCGGCTCCGGCCACATACAACTCACCAGCCACGCCCACCGGCACCGGCCGCAGCCGTCCATCCAGCACGAAGAAACCCAAGTGGGCCAACGGAAGCCCGATCGGGCTGACCCCACCGTCGACATCGGCGGCGGTGATCTCGCGGAACGAGGCGTGCACCGTGGTCTCGGTGATGCCGTACATATTGATCAACCGCGGCCCGTCGCGATGGGCGGCCAGCCACGGTTTGAGCCGTGCGGGCTCTAAGGCTTCCCCGCCGAACACCACCGCTGCCAACGCCAACCCCGCACCAGCTTCGGCGTCGAGTTCCTCGACGGCCTGCAACGCATAGAATGCCGAGGGCGTCTGACTCAACACCGTCACGCCCTCGGCGACCAACAGCGCGTGCAGCTCCTGTGGCGAGCGCACCACCGTATCGGGGGCGACCACCACCTGGCCGCCAAACAGCAACGCCCCCCAGATCTCCCACACCGAATAGTCGAATGCCAACGAATGACATTGTGACCACACTTGACCCGCCAACCCCATCTGGGCGTCGAGGGTCGCCAACAACTGCGTCACACTGCGATGAGCCACCGCCACTCCCTTGGGAGTTCCTGTGGTCCCCGAGGTGTAGATGACGTAGGCGACGTCATCTGCGTCTGGTTCGGCCGGCGTCGTCACCGGCTGATCGAGCAACCCGGGGTCGGCCACATCGATCACCGGCACCCCTTGGCCGTCGACGCGATCAGCCAACGCGGCCGTGGTGATCACCGCTACCGGCGCCGCGTCACCCAACACAAATCCCACCCGCGCCGCGGGTACCGACGGATCGATCGGCACATACGCCGACCCGGTTTTGAGGACCGCCAAAAGCGACACGACCGCGTCGGCTGAGCGTGGTAGCAGCACGCCCACTCGATCACCACGGCCAACCCCACGGGCAACCAACAGGTGGGCAAAACGGTTGCTGGCCTCGTCTAGCTCGCGGTAGGTCCACGAACGCCCATTCCACGTCAGCGCCACGGCTTCCGGTGATCGCTTTACCTGTCCGGCAAAACGCCCCACGATCGTGTCCGCCGAACGGGTGGGCTCATCCACCACCGCCTGGTTGCTCCACTGCTCAAGCTGCACCCACTCACTGGGCTCCAGGACGTCGATCGCCGAAAGCGGTTGCTGTGCATCGGTGGTCAACGCGACCAACACCCGCTTGAAGCGTTCGATCAGCGCTTCGATGCTGGTGGCGTCGAACACGTCGGTGCGGAACTCGACCTCTCCGGTGATTCCGTCCGGCGTCCCGTCCGCGCTGAACCGCTCGCCCATGCCGAAGGAGAGGTCGGTGCGGGCGGTCCTGGTGTCCAGCGGCTTCTCGGTGACCTGTACGTCACCCAATGTCAGCGCGGAGGATTCGCTGTCCTCCTGCACTTTTCGCCACGACAGCATGACCTGCACGAGCGGGTGGTGGGTCAGCGATCGGGTCGGGTTCAGGCGCTCGACGACGACTTCGAACGGCACATCCTGATTCTCGTAGGCGGCCAGGCTACGCGCGCGCACCTGGGCCAGCAGGTCGGCGACGGTGGGGTCACCGCCCACATCGACCCGCAGCACCAGCGTGTTGACGAAGAAGCCCACCAGGTCGTCGAGCGCGGGATCGCGCCGCCCACCGATCGGAAAGCCGACCGCCACATCGGAACTCGCGCTGAGCTTACCGAGTAGCAACGCCAGGGCGGCTTGCATCACCATGAAGTTGGTGACGTTGTGCTCGCGGGCCAACCGGTCGATGCCCGCTTGTAGTTCAGCCGGCCAGTCGAACGCCACACTGGCGCCGCGGTAGTCCGCCACCGGCGGGTAGGGCCGGTCGGTCGGCAACGGCAAGTGTTCGGGCATGCCGGCCAACGCATCCATCCAATAGGCCAACTGGGCGGCGATGGGGCTCTGGCTGTCGCCGACGTCTCCGAACTGGGCTCGCTGCCACAGCGTGTAATCGACGTACTGCACTGGCAATTCGGCCCAGTCGGGATCCTGCCCCAAACGCCGGCTGGTGTAGGCGACACCCAGGTCGCGCACCAGCGGTGTGATCGACAGGCCATCGGCGGCGATGTGGTGTACCACGGACACCAGTACGTGATCGTCGTCGGCAATGCGGAAAAGCCGGGTCCGCAGCGGGATCTCGGTGGCGAGGTCGAACGGTTCCCGTGCCAGCTCGTCGAACGCGTCGTTGAGCTGATGATCCGACCAGCCGCCGGCATCGACCACGTGCCAACCGAAGTCGACGTCGTCGGCCTGCACCACCTGCTGCCGAGGTATCCCCTCGGGCGCGACGAACACGGTGCGCAGGCTTTCATGCCTACCGACCACGTCGGCCACCGCCGCCGCCAACGCGTCGGGGTCGAGCAGGCCGTGCAGGCTCAGCGCGACCGCGATGTTGTAGGTCGCCGACGGGCCTTGGAGCTGCTCGATGAACCACAGCCGGCTCTGCGCGAACGACAGCGGGACCTCGGCTGGCCGCTCGACAGCCACCAACGGACCAAGCCGCCGTCCCTCCCCCTTACCGATGCTGGGAGCGAACTTGGCGACCGTGGGCGCCTCGAACACCGTCCGCACCGAGACGCCGGCGTCGAGGGCGGCGTTGACGGCGGCGACCAGGCGCATCGCCGACAGCGAATCCCCACCCAGGTCGAAGAACGACTCGTCCAGGCCGACCCGCTCCAACCCGAGCACTTCGGCGTAGATGCCGGCCACGATCTCCTCAGTCGGTGTCGTGGGGGCCCGGTACTCGCCTGCCGTGTATTCCGGTGTCGGAAGGGCTCGTCGGTCCAGCTTGCCGTTGACCGTCAGCGGGAGCTCCGCCAACGCCACCACCGCGGCCGGGACCATGTAGGCGGGCAGCCGCTCGGCCAGCGCGACGCGCGTCTTAGCGGCATCGGCTGTTCCGGTGATATAGCCGACCAGGCGCTTGTCGCCGGGGCTGTCCTCGCGCGCGATCACCACGGCTTGCTCCACGCCGTCCAATTCGGCCAGCGCGGCGCGGACTTCGTCGGGTTCAATGCGGTAGCCGCGGATCTTGACCTGCTCGTCCGCGCGCCCGAGATACTGCAGTTGTCCGTCGTTACGCCACCGCACCAGGTCTCCGGTGCGGTACATGCGCGCACCGGCCGCGGCACCCCCGGCGAACGGGCACGCCACAAACCGCGACGCGGTCAAACCGGGCCGGCCGAGATAGCCGACGCTCACGCCCCGGCCCGCCACATACAGTTCGCCGACGACGCCGACGGGTACCGGCCGCAGTCGCTCGTCGAGGACGAACACCGCGACCGTCGACGGCGGCGCGCCGATCGGTGCCGCACCCGTCCCGGCCGCCAGCGGGGCGCTCATCGACGCGTACACGGTGACCTCGGTGGGGCCGTAGGCGTTGATGACCACCCGTCCGGGCGCCCACTGATCCACCACCTCGGCCGTGCAGGCCTCACCGCCGAGCAGCAACGCCGTGGAGTCCAGACCTTGCGGGGAGAGCGCCGCCACCGCCGAGGGCGTCTGGGTGAGCACGTTGACCCGTTCCCTGACCAGCAGGGCGTGGAAGTCGTCCGGTGAGGCGACGACGGATTCGGGCACCACGACCAGTCGCGCGCCCCCTAACAGGGCGGCCCAAATCTCCCACACCGAGAAGTCGAATGCGTACGAATGGCACTGTGTCCAGACCTGTTCCATCGGCAGGTCCATTGGCGTTGATTCCGCCAGATGCGCGAGGTTGGCGTGGCTCACCGCCACTCCCTTGGGATTGCCGGTGGTACCCGAGGTGTAGATCAGGTAGGCGATATCGTCGGGAGCCGGGGTCGGCGGCGGTGTGCTGGGCTGGGTTTCGATGGCCGGGTCGTTCAGGTCGACGACGGTGACGTTGCGTCCGTCCAGCCGCGGTCTCAGGTCCGCCGTGGTGATCACGGCGACCGGCGCGGCGTCGGTCAGCATGAACTCCATCCGCGCCGCAGGCAGCGTCGGGTCGATCGCCAGGTATGCGGCACCGGTCTTCAGCACCGCCAGCATGGCGACGACGGCTTGCGCCGAACGTCCCAGCAGCAGGGCGGCGCAGGTGCCCGGGCCGACACCATGCCCGGACAGCATGCGCGCCACTCGGTTTGCGGCGTCGTCGAGTTCGCGGTAGGTGATGGACTGGTGACCGAAAGAAAGCGCGACCGCGTCGGGTGCGCGGGTGACCTGCGCGCCGAACAGTTCCGGTATCGAATCTGCGGTCGGCACCCGACGGCTCAGCAGGGCGCGGTTACCCATCTCGTCGAGCCGGGCGTGCTCGGCCTCGTCGAGCACATCCAGGGACGAAAGCCGGCGCGCCGGGTCGGCGGTCATCGCCACGAGCACCCGCTGCAACCGCTCGATCAGCGTCTCGATACTCGCAGCGTCGAACACGTCGGTGCGGAATTCGGCATGCACGCCGATCCCGGTGGGCTCACCGGTCCGGGTCCAGCTTTCGCTCAGTGAGAACGCCAGATCCACCCGGGCGGTGTCCGTATTGACCGGGATCTGGGTGATCTGCAGATCGCCTAGGGCCAAGGCGATCTCGTCGCTCGTCTCGCCGGGCAGGTTGCGCCAGGACAACATCACCTGCACCAGCGGGTGGTGGGTCAGCGATCGGGTCGGGTTCAGCCGCTCGACGACGACCTCGAACGGCACATCCTGATTCTCGTAGGCGGCCAGGCTACGCGCGCGCACCTGGGCCAGCAGGTCGGCGACGGTGGGGTCACCGCCCACATCGACCCGCAGCACCAGCGTGTTGACGAAGAAGCCCACCAGGTCGTCGAGCGCGGGATCGCGCCGTCCACCGATCGGAAAGCCGACCGCCACATCGGAACTCGCGCTGAGCCTACCCAGCAGAACAGCTAGAGCCGCCTGGACCAGCATGAAGCTGGTGGCATTGTGTTCGCGGGCGACCTGGGCGATCCGCTGCTGCAGTTCGATGGGCCATGTCATCGATACGCTTGCGCCGCGTTGATCGGCCACGGGCGGGTAGGGCCGGTCGGTCGGCAGCTGCAGCCGATCGGGCATTCCGGCCAACGCTTCCTGCCAGTACGCCAGCTGTGCAGCGATCAGGCTGTTCTCATCGGACAGATCGCCGAACTGCGAGCGCTGCCACAGCGTATAATCGACGTACTGCACGGGCAGTTCGGCCCACACCGGGGCCAGTCCCGCGCAGCGGCAGACATACGCCACGCCCAGGTCGTTCACCATCGGGGCCATCGACAGGCCGTCGGCGGCGATGTGGTGGGCCACCGACACAGCCACGTGCTCCTTGTCGCTGATGCGGAAAAGCCGTGACTGGAAGGGAATCTCAGAGGCCAGGTCGAACGGGTGTCGCACCACGGCGCCGATGGCGTCGTTTAGCTCCGCGTCCGACCAGCCGCTGGCGTCGACGACTCGCCAACCGAAGTCCGCTTCTTCGGCGGGCACGACCACCTGCTGCGGTACGCCGTCGGGTGCCGGGAACATCGTGCGCAGGCTCTCGTGGCGGCCCACCACATCGGCCAGCGCGGCACCCAGCGCCTCGGCATTCACCTGCCCCAGCATCCGCAGACCCACCGCCATGTTGTAAGTCGGTGAGGGGCCCTGTAACTGGTCGAGGAACCACAGCCGGTTCTGGGAGAACGACAGCGGGATCACCGGCGGCCGTTCCATGGCCACCAGCGGATCGAGCCGGTCGCCGCCTCCGCTGATGCGGGCTGCCAGCTGGGCGATCGACGGGGCCTCGAACAGGGTGCGCACCGAAAGGCCGGAGTCCAGGCCGGTATTGACCGCGGCGACCAGGCGCATCGCCGACAGTGAATCCCCACCGAGTTCGAAGAAGGAGTCGTCGACGCCGACCCGGTCGATGTCGAGCACCTTGGCGTAGATGCCGGCCAGGATCTCCTCGACCGCGGTCGTCGGGGCGCGGTACCTCTCGGCGTCGCCGAACTCCGGTGCCGGCAGTGCGCGCCTGTCGAGCTTTCCGTTGACCGTCAACGGCAATGCATCAATCACCATGATGGCCGCCGGCACCATGTATTCGGGCAGCCGCTGCGTCAGCGCGGTCCGCAAGCCAACCGGATCCAGGGGCGCTGTGGACGCGGTGACATAACCCACCAACCGCTTATCCCCGGGGCGGTCCTCGCGGGCGATCACCACCGCCTGCTCAACGCCGTCGAGCTCAGCCAACACCGCACGGACTTCACCCAATTCGATCCGGAACCCGCGGATCTTGACCTGCTCGTCGGCGCGGCCCACATACCGCAGGTGCCCGTCGGCCCCCCACCACACCAGATCACCCGTGCGATACATGCGCTGCCCCGGCGGCCCGAAGGGGCACGCCACGAACCGCGACGCACTGAGCCCCGCACGCCGCCAATATCCCAGGCCGGCTTGTGCGCCCGCCACGTACAACTCGCCGATCACCCCGACCGGCGCCGGTTGCAACCACTGGTCCAGCACGAAGAAGGCAAGTCCGGGCAGCGGACCGCCGACCGGGCTGACATCGCTGTCGGCGTCTCCGTCGACGATCTCACGGAAGGAGGCGTGCACCGTCGTCTCGGTGGTCCCGTACAGGTTGAGCAGGCGGGGCGTGCCGGGATGGTGTTGCAGCCAGGTCCGAAGACGCTGTGGTTCAAGGGCTTCGCCGGCGAAGATCACCGCCTGAAGTTTCAGCTGCCTGCCCAGCTCGGGCTGCAGCGCATCAGCGGTCTGCAACGCGTAGAACGCCGACGGTGTCTGGCTCAGGACGGTGACCTGCTCCTCGGCCAACAGCGCATGGAATTCTTCCGGGGCGCGCCCCACCGACTCTGCGACCACGACCAGGCGGCCGCCGTACAACAGCGCACCCCACATCTCGCACACCGAGACGTCGAAGGCCAGCGAATGCCACTGGGACCACACCTGGCCGGCCAGCTCGAAACAGTCGTCCAGTGCCTCCATCAGCCGTGTCACGTTGTGATGGGTGATGGCAACCCCTTTGGGGATACCGGTGGTGCCTGAGGTGTAGATCAGATAGGCGATGGAGTCGGGCGCGGGCTCGGGCAGTGCGGTGCTCGGCTGGGTGTCGATCGCGGCGTCGTCGACGTCGATGAGGTGCAGGCCCTGCCCTGCAAGCCGTTCGACGAGCTCGCGGTTGGTGACGGCGGCCGTCGGGGCGGCATCGCCCAAGACGAGCTCCATACGTGCCGTCGGCGCTGTCGGGTCGATGGGCACATACGCCGCACCGGTTTTCAGGATCGCCAGGATCGATACGATCGCGTCGGCCGATCGCGGCAGCAGCAGCGCAACCCGCTGGCCGGGTCCTATCCCGTGGCCGACGAGCAGGTGCGCGAAACGGTTGGCGGCCTCGTCGAGTTCGCGGTAGGTCCACGAACGCTCGTTCCAGGTCAGCGCGGTGGCTTCGGGTGCACGCGCCACCTGCGCGGCGAACATCCCGGGAATCGATGTCGGCGCCGGTGCCGGCTGGGTCAGCGTCGCCTGGTTGCTCCACTGGTCCAGCCGCGCCCGCTCGCTGCGCTCCAGGACGTCGATGACCGAAAGCGGTTGGTGCGCATCGGTGGTCATCGCCACCAGCACCTGCTTGAACCGCTCGATCAGCGTCGCGATGTCGGACGGGTCGAACACGCCCGTCTGGTATTCGATCCGAAGGCCGAGCTCACGCCCGGGAAGGGCCTGCACCGCAAGCGGATAATGGTTGTTCTCGTGGTGGGCGAACCCGGTGACGGCCAGCCCGTCGTCGCCGGACAGCTTGGCGGCGTCAATCGGGTAATTCTCGTAGACGAAAAACGTGTCGAACAACCGCTCCTGGCCGGTGATCCGGTGGATCTCACTGAGCGCCAGGTGTTGGTGATCCAGCGTCCGGGTGTGCGCATCCTGCAGGCCTCGAAGCATCTCGGCAGTGGTGGTGGCCGCCGTGATACTCACCCGGACCGGCACCGTGTTGATCAGCAGGCCCACCATCGAGTCGGCACCGAACACCTCGTCCGGGCGCCCCGAGACCGTGGTGCCGAAGACGACGTCGCGCTGACCGGTCAGCGACATCAGCACCCGCGCGAACACACCCTGCAGCACGGTGCTGACCGTGGTCTGACACGAGCGCGCGAGTTCCCCGAGCGCGGTGGTGGTGTCCTCGGCCACCACGAACGAGGCGACATCGCGCCGCCCCGAATCTGTTTGGCCGCCCACGTTGACCAGCGTGGGGGTGTCGAAACCGTCGAGCACGTGGGCCCATGCGGTGCGGGCGGCGTCGAGATCGCGGTCGGCCAGCCAGCTGATGAACCGGCGATACGGCGTAGCCGGGGGCAGCCGCTGCCCGTAGTAGCTGGCGAATACCTCCCCCAGCAGAATCGGCAACGACCACCCGTCGAGCACGATGTGGTGGTTGGTCAACACGAAGCGGTACTGGTCTACTCCGGTACGAAATAGCGAAGCGCGCCACGGCGGCTGAGTCGCCAAGTCGCACACCGCGGCACGTTCATCAGCGCACACCTGCGCGATCTGCTCATCGACATGGCCGCTGTCGCCGTCGAGTTCCACGTACTGCCACGGCACCACCGGTTCGGCCATCAGGATCTGCACTGGCTCTGCGAACTGCTGCGAGAACCGGGCCGCCACGTTGGGATGTCGAGACGCCACGGTCTGCACGGCCGCGCGCAGCCGTTCGGGAGCCAGCCGGCCCTTCAGCGTGACGTCGAGCTGCACCGCATACGTGTCATCGCCAGCCTGCGCAGCGCTGGCGTGAAACAGCAACCCCTGCTGTAGCGGGGTCAGCGGCAGAACATCAGCTATCCGCATACTGCCGCTGGAGCTCGTCGATCTGGGCTTGGCTGAGACCGGCGACGATATCGGACGGGGTGAGCCCGCCGCCGCCGCCACGCACGTGGGTGCAGATACCGGTGAGCGCGTCGAACCATAGCTGGCTGAGCCGGTTCACCTGGGCGAATTTCAAAACCGAGGGTGCCCACGTCCATATCGCGAACAGGCTTGGGCCGGCGTCGGTGTCGACGGTGCCGGCGTCGAGTACCAGGGTGTGCGTCAACGGTACGGGCGGCTTGACGCTAGGGCTGACGGTGGCCAAACCGTCCCAGCAGATCTGCCACGCATCGCCGGAGGTGTCGGCACTGGTCGCACCCTGGCGGCCAAGGTAGTTGAACGCGATCGGCGGGTCAGCGCCGTCGAGGTCGACGTCGGTGTTGAGGTAGCGCAGCACCCCGTAGTCGATGCCGTCAGGCAGGGTGTGCAGTTGTTCTTTGGCGGCTTTGATGATTTCGCCGAGTTTGGCATCGCCGGCGCGCACCTGCGACCAGTCCAGCCCGGCGACGTTGAGCGCGACGGGGTATTTGGCGGTGAACCAGCCCACGGTGCGGGACAGGTCGATGTCGGCGGCGAGGTCTTCGTCGCGGCCGTGGCCCTCGACGTCGACACAGACGGCGCCGGAGACACCAAGGAACTCGCCAAGTGCCAAACCGAAGGCGATCAACAGGATTTCGTTGATCCCGGTGTGAAACGCCGCGGGCACCTCGCCGAGCAGCATCTGGGTGGTCTCGACATCGAGGTTCACCGCCAGGTTGCCCGCGGTGTTCAGCTTGTCCGCATCGGGGCACGCCTGCGGCAACGCGGCGGGTGTTGCCGCGATCTGTCGCCAAGTGGCGGCCTTCTCAACGACTTTGGGGTCGCGGGCATGCTCGGCCAGCAGCGCGGCCCACCGCGCGAATGAGGTTCCGGGCTCGGGCAGCACGACGGGTTGGTCGGTGCGGTGCTGAGCCCAGGCCAGGTTGAGGTCGTCGAGTAGGATGCGCCAGGAGACGCCGTCGATGGCCAGGTGGTGCACGATGGCCAGTAGCCGTCGGGTGGACGTGACCCATAGTGCGCTGACCATCTGCCCGGCGGCCGGGTTCAACCGCATTCCCGCACGCACCACGGCTTCGTCGGTGAGCGTGTCGACGGTGTGCAGGCAGTGCGCGGCGTCGACGGCGCCGGGTTCGGGCACCGTCAGCGACCAGCCACCGGCACCGTCGTCATCGACGCGCAGCCGCAGCATCGCGTGACGATCCAGCAGCGCCTGCAGCATCACCAGCACGTCGGCCTCGGTGGTGCCGTCGGGCGCTTGGACGACCACGGTCTGGTTGAAGTGTTCGACCGGGCTGCCCGCGGCCTTTTGGCTCTCCAGCCAACGGATGATCGGGGTGGCGATCACCGGCCCGACGCCGTCGTCCAATTCGGCGTCGACGTCTGCGATGGTGGCGATGCGGGCGAGTCGGGCCACGGTTTGTTCGACGAAGACGTCGCGGGGTCGGCAGATCACGCCGGCCGCGCGGGCGCGCGCGACCACTTGCATCGACAAGATCGAGTCCCCGCCGAGTTCGAAGAATGATTCGTCGACCCCGACCCGGTCCAGCCCCAGCACCTGGGCATAGATGTCGGCAAGGATCTGTTCGACGGCATCCGCTGGCGCACGGTAGGAATCGAGGTTCTGGTATTCCGGTGCGGGCAGAGCGCGTTTGTCGAGTTTGCCGTTGACCGTCAACGGCATTGCCGCCACGGCCACCACCGCCGAGGGCACCATGTAATCGGGCAACCGCGTCGCCAACACCGCGCGCACCGCCGCGGGATCGGCGCTGCCGGTGATGTAACCGACCAGCCGCTTATCGCCGGGGCGGTCCTCGCGTGCGATGACTTCGGCCTGGCCCACTCCCTCCACCGCGGCCAACGCCGCCTGCACCTCACCGAGTTCGATGCGATACCCGCGGATCTTGACCTGCTCATCGGCACGGCCCAGATAGCGCAACTGCCCGTCATCGCCCCAGGCCACCACATCACCGGTGCGATACATCCGCTCACCGGGGGCCCCGAACGGACACGCCACAAACCGCGACGCGCTCAACCCCGCTCGGCCCACATACCCATAGGCCAGCCCGGCACCGGCCACATACAACTCACCGGCGACTCCGACCGGCACCGGTTGCAACCAGGAATCGAGCACAAAGAAGCCGAGATGGCCCAGCGGCACCCCGATCGGGCTGACCCCACCGTCGACATCGGCGGCGGTGATCTCGCGGAACGAGGCGTGCACCGTGGTCTCGGTGATGCCGTACATGTTGATCAACCGCGGCCCGTCCGCATGAGCCGCATACCAACCGGCAAGACGTTGCGGTTCAAGGGCTTCCCCGCCAAAGACCACCGCCTCGAGCTTGAGCTGGCGGCCCAGCTCGGGCTGCAGCTCATCAGCGGCCTGCAACGCATAAAAGGCCGACGGCGTCTGGCTGAGGACCGTGACCTGTTCGTCGACCAACAGCGTCAGCAGGTCCTGAGGCGATCGCACCACCGCATCAGGCACCACCACCACCCGGCCCCCGTAAAGCAACGGACCCCAGATCTCCCACACCGAATAGTCGAACGCCAACGAATGGCACTGCGTCCACACCTGACCCGCCAACCCCATCCGGGTATCCAGCGTGTCCAACAACCGCGCCACATTGCGATGCGGAACCGCCACCCCCTTAGGGGTGCCCGTGGTCCCCGAGGTGTAGATGACGTAGGCGACCTGATCGGCGTCGGGCTCAGGCAACGCCGTCACCGGCTGATCCCCGACGCCCGGATCGGCGATATCGATCACCGAAATACCGTCTCCCTCAACGCGGTCGGCCAGCACTGCGGTCGTGATCACCGCGACCGGCGCAGCATCGCCGAGCACGAACGCGATCCGGGCCGCGGGCACCGACGGGTCGATCGGCACATACGCCGCACCGGCCTTCACCACGGCGAGGGTCGCCACCACAGCTTCGGCGCACCGCGGCAGCAACACGCCCACGCGGTCTCCGCGCCCCACGCCACGGGTCGCCAACAAGTGCGCCAACCGATTCGACGCCTCGTCAAGTTCGCGATACGTCCACGACCGCTCACCGCAACGAACCGCAACGGCCTCGGGACCGCGCGCGGCTTGCACAGCGAACAATGCCGGAATCGACACCCCGGCCGAGACCGGGTCGGCAAGCGCAGCGCGGTTGCCCACCTCATCCAACCGAGCCCGCTCAGCCTCACCGCGCACATCCACCGACGACAACTGCCGGCTCGCGTCGGCAACCATCGCCGCCAACACCTGCTCCAGCCGTTTGGCAAGTTCGGCGAGGTCAAACCTCGAGAACGGCCCACCGGTGCCCGATGTGCTGAAGAAGAGTTGGTCCCCGGCGCCGGAGAAGATCAAACCGAAATCGCCGACCTGGCCGGGGTTGGTGAAGGACGCCGATGCTTCCACACCAGCGAAGTCAAGGGTCAATGCCGAGGGCATGAAGTTGACACTCACCCGGTGGCCAGGTTGGCCCTCGCCACGCGACCGCGATTTGCGTTCCAGGGCATACACCGGGAACCGCTGATGCTGTAACGCTTCCCGGATCCGAACGTCCACATACTCACAGAATTGGGCGGCGGTAGATTCCGGCGAAACCCTCAACACCAACGGCACCACGCCCGAGACCATCCCGGGAACCGTCTTCGACTCAGGCCGCACTCGTCTGCTGACCGGAAAGTCGAGCACGACCTCTGAACCGTCAGCGCACCACCCGCGCACCAGAAGCGCGCATGCCGCGGTGAGCACCGATGACCGGGGCACATTCTGCTCCTGCGACAGCTCTTGAACTCGGCGGATGAGCGCCGGATCCAAACGGACCGGCGCCACAGGCCGATCCGGGTCGGCCGCACCGCCGCTTTCCGGGCAGGGAATGTCGGATCCGTTCGGTGATGGCAGGTTTTGTGACCAGTAAGCCTGGTCTTCCAGATACTCCGGTGACGATTCGTAATCCGACTCGTAGTCGATCAGGTTCTGCAACGAACCGAAGAAGGCGGGCGGAACGGTGGTTCCTGCGACCAACGCGTCGTAGACCGTCGCAATTCGGTGCGCGAACAGCGTGATCCCGGTTCCGTCGATGACGATGTGATGGAAGCAACCGAACAGGTAGAACTCGTCTTCCCAGGTTTGGAAGAGCGCGAACTTGAACAGCGGTCCTTCCGGCGGCATCGGCGTGCGCTGTATCTGCAACGCCATCCGGCGGGCTTCCTGCACCGGATGGGACGCGTCGCTGAGGTCGTAGAAGGCCACATCGATCTGCGGGTCGTCGACCACCCGTTGGAAGACCTGTCCGTCCGCTTCGAAGATCGTGGCCCTGGCCGGTTCGGCCTCGCGCATCACGTGACGAATTGCCCTGCCAAGCAAGTCACGCTCGATGGCACCGTCGAAACGCGCGAGCACTCCTAGTTGCCAGTCCGTATTGGAGTGGCCGGTCTCCTCGGCAAGCCAGATGTCCAACTGTGCGCGTGTCAGAGGCAGCGCGCTGCGATCGAGTTCCATTCGATTCCCCGAACCTAGACGCTTTCCCTATCGGTAGCTCCGCGGCCGGCCAACCGTTCGCGCAGAGTCTTCGGCCGGATGTCGGCCCAGTTCTGTTCGATGTATCCAAGGCAGGCTTTGCGGTCTGCTTCGCCGTAGGCCACCTGCCAACCCGGGGGCACCTCAGCGAAAGTCGGCCACAGGCTGTGCTGTTCTTCGTTGTTGACCAACACGAAGAAGCCGCTGTTTTCATCGTCGAAGGGGTTACTGCTCACCCGGTTCTCCAGACCACCCAAATTGACGCTTCTGTAAGAATCTGTAAACCATACTTCGCTTCGTGGCGCCCTGTCACGCGGTTAGGGTGAAGCCTTCAGCGTCGCTTGACATTAACCCTGTGATGTACAGCTAAATTCATTTTTGGCCGCCACCGTTGAGCGAAGCGCTTAATGTGCGAATACTGTTGCCGGCCACCTAGTAGCGTCGTGTCAGCACATCATTTTCCGTTTGCTGTACTGACGCCGTCAGGGCGTGGTTCGGCGGCCGCGCGCTATCGGGCGGAGGGCTAGTGTGAGAACAACTAACGCAGTTGAGATCTGAGCACTCGGTACTCCAACAGGCCCGCCCGTAGCTGTTCGTAGATGGCGGACCCGGGCAAGGCAAGGAAGTTGGCGACCCGAGGATTCCCGTCGCCGTACACCTGCTCCCAGTTATCGCTCGCTTGATCGCGTGACGCCAACACGTTGGCGGTGATGTCGCGGTCGCTTTCGGTGACAAACCCCAGCGCCGTCAACCGCGCCCGGACGTAGTCCCAGTCCTCGGGGCTCAGGAAGTCCGTGTGCAAGAACCACGCGCCCGGACGACAGATCCTGCGGACCTGGTTGAGGAACTTCAGCAGGTTCCCGTACGAATGCGACGACTCCACATTGACGACGGCGTCGCAGCACGCGTCGGGCAAGGGAAGATCCAATGCGTTGCCGACTTTGAAGTCGATGGGATTCTTGGTATGCGCCCGTTGGCAGAAGGCGATCGCCTCTGAGGAGAGATCAACGCCGGTCACCTGCGCGTTGAACTTCTCCGCGATGAGCGCTGAGTTTCCTCCTCGACCACAACCGATTTCGACAACTGCGCGGTCGTTGAGGTCAACCGGTCCGACGACTTCGAGCACCAGTCGCACCGAGTTGGCGTTGAACGTGCCCTCGCGGATGTCGAATGCCGATTCGTTGTTGGCATCGATCGGCAGATACCCGTAGTTGAGGAAGAACGACGAATCAGCCACGCCGACGTCTTCCAGCCGGCGGCTCAACTTGTTGTAGAAGCTGCGCCATTCACCGGTGGTCGTCGAAAGCAGATCGTCAGCCAGGTGCGCCGACATCGCCACTTGGGCTTCACCTTCGGTGTCGACAGCCGTCGAAGGTTCGTTGGAAACGTCCATCTAAGTCACCACATCCGGCTCCGGTTTAATGGATTCGGCATCGTCAGGTTCCGGCACCTGCCCGGCGAGGTACTCGGCGAGCGACCCGATCGTCGGGTAGTCGAACACCGCGGTCGCGCTGATCGTCACCACCCCGCCGAACTGGGGCAGCAACCGGTTGCTGAATTCGACCGCCATCAGCGAATCCGTCCCCAACTCGAGGAACCGGCTGGTTGCCGCGGGTGGCTGGGCGAGCCTGAGGAAGTTCTGCACCTCGTAGCGCAGATACTCGGTGAGGAAGCTTCCGCGCTCATCCTCGGGCACGTCATGCAGTTGGCGCAGCAACTCACTGTCACCCCGGGTTGCGGCGACCGCGCTGGGGAGCAGGTGGTCGAGGATGAACGGACGAGACCCACCCAACCCCTTGGCGGCACGCTGCCAATTGGCTTTCAGAACGGTCACCTGTCCGGCGCCATGGGCGACGATCTCGCTCAGCGCGTTGAGCGCGGCCGTGGGTTCCAGCGGAATCAGGCCCTGCGCACTGAGATTGGCACGTGCTGCCCGCGACGTGGCCATACCACCTTGCGCCCACGGACCCCAGTTGACGCTGGTCGCAGGCAAGCCCTGCGCGTTTCGCTCCGCGACCAGCCCGTCAAGCAACGCATTGGCGGTCACATAGTTGGCCTGACCCGGCGAGCCGAGCACGCTGGCCGCCGACGAGTACACGATGAAGAACTCGAGTTCCTCATTCTTCGTCAACCGGTGCAGATGACGGGCGCCGAATGCCTTGGGTGCCAGCACGTTGCGGAAATGCTGCGCGGTCTGTTGGGTGAGCAGCGCGTCGTCCAGCACGCCCGCCCCGTGGACCACCCCTGCCAGTGGGGGCAGCTCCGCGCGGATCCGCTCCAGCAGCTGCACAACCTGGCCCTCGTCGCCGACGTCCGCCGTGAACGTGTGGATACGGCAGCGGTAGCGCTCGGTGATGTCGGCGATCGCCCGCTGGGCGTCCGCGTCGGGTGTCCGCCTGCTGGTCAGCACGATGTCACCGGCACCGAGTTGAGCCAGATGCGCGGCCGTGTACAAGCCGAGCGCACCGAGACCACCGGTGATCAGATAGCTCCGATCCTCGCGCGGCTGCAGTGGTTTCGGCATCTGCAGCACGATCTTGCCGATGTGTCGCGCCTGCTGCATGCGGCGGAACGCGGTCTTGGCCTCGGTCAGGGGGTATACCTCGGCAGCCAGCGGCACCAGCGCACCGCTGCCCATGCTGTCCGCCAACTCGGCCAGCAGGTTCCCCACCCGCTCGGGCTCCTGCTCGATGGTCGCGTCCAGCGCGATGATTTCGTACTTGATGTCGGGGCGGGCCGCCGCCATCTGCTCCGGAGTCCAGATATCGCGTTTCGCGATCTCGGCGAACCGGCCGCCCTGTGCAGTCGCCCGCACGGTCGCTTCGATGAACCCCTCGTTGGTGAGGCTGTTGAGCACCACGTCGACACCCGCGCCACCGGTATCCGCCAAGATCTGATCGGCGAATTCCGTGGTGCGCGAATCGTAGACGTATTTCACCCCCATCTCGCGCAGCGTCGCGCGCTTGTAGGTGCTGGCGGTCGCAAAGACGGTCGCGCCGGCCTGCTGGGCCAGCTGGATCGCGGCCAGACCCACGCCACCGCTGGCGGCGTGGATGAGCACCCGGTCGCCGGGGCCGACCTCGGCCCAGTCGAACGCAAGCCTGGTCGTGAGCCCCCCGGCGGGTATGGTCGCCGCTCCTATCGCGCTCACCCCGTGCGGCAGCGGCGATAAGAACTGCGCGGGGATGTTGACCCGGGAGGCGAACCCGCCCTGCATGAAACCGAAGACGCGTTGGCCCACTTCGAATCCGGTGACGCCGTCGCCTACCTCGGTGACGACGCCGGCAAGGTCACCACCGATTCGTCCCGGATCACCCGGATACAGGCCGAGCACGTTGAGCACATCGCGGAAGTTCAGACCCGCGGCCTCGACCCGGATCTGCACCTGGCCTGCGGGCGGCGCCGGCACGTCGATCTCGACGAGTCGCAGGTTGTCGATGGCGCCGCGTTCGGTCGGTTCCAGGATGTAATCGCGTCCCCGGGGTAACGGCAGCGGGCCGCCGCGTGCCCACGGCAGCATGCGCGGCACCAGGTACTTCCCTTGCCGCAGCGCAAGTTCGGGTTCGTCGACGGATGCGCCGAGCAGACCCGGCAGCGAACGCACGACGTCGTCGAGCGTGTCGTAGTCGACCAGTTTGCAACGCAGCGCCGGTTGCTCGGTCATGATGGTTCGCCCGAGCCCCCACATGGCCGACTGCGCGGGATCGACCGGCTCGCCGGGTTCGGTCGCCACCGCCCGTTCGGTGACGATCCACAAGCCACCGGTGAGCTTCAGGTCCTCCTGCGACTGCAGCGTCCGCACGGCCGTGAGCACCTGCTCGATCTCGTTCTCGAGCCGCGCCGCGAACTCGGTATCGGACTCCTCGGCCGCGGGTTTCCCGGCGCTGCGCCAGACGATGCCGCGGACCGGGGCACCGCGTTCGGCGGCCTGGGCGAACGACCGCGTCCACGTTTCCGGATCCGCCGGCGATGTTCGGTCCAACACGACGGCGCCCGGCAGCCCGGCTGACAGCTCGTCGAAGCCGGCGAGCAGCCAGGTGCCGTCGCTCTTGTCGGCAGCATCGTCGTCGGACGGCGGCGGCATCTCCTGCCACCCGAGGGTGTACAGGTTGCGGGTGGCGTCGCCACCGAGGCCGCGCAACAACGCCTCTCGGGGGGCACGCTTCACCGCGAACTCGCGGATCTCGCCCAGCAGGCGACCACTGCGGTCCACGAACTCGAGGTCGAAGACCTGGGTTTCGCTTTCGGCACTTCCGGTTTGCCACCGCGCGCGGCAGTAGAACCGCTTCGGCATCTTCTCACGCAGCGTCACCCGCCCGTACCGCAGCGGCAGGAAGAGGTCGGCCATCGGCCCACCTTCTTCGGTCGCCGCCAGCACCGCCGGAAAGGCGGGGAAGGCGACGCCGGTGCACAGATCGAGCAGCACCGGGTGGATCGGCTCACTGCCCAGTTGCTCGGCGAGTTCGTCGCCGATCGTGACATCGCCGACCGCCTCGCCGTCCCCGGCCCACAGCGATTTCAGCGAGGTGGACCAGGTGGGTCCCCAGATCAATTCCATGTCGGCGAAGGTGTCGAACAGCTGCTGCGGACGCGTTCGCCGCAACCGCTCACACGCGGCCTCGATGGATTCGGTGGGTTCTGAGGTCGGTTCGTCGTCAACCTCGGTGATATCGGTGACGATGCGCCCGTCGGCGTTCAGCGACCACTCGGCGTCCCGCTCACCGTACGGCCGGCTGTGTACCTGGAACGTCGAGCCGCCGCCGTCCTCGAGCGGACGCAGGGTCAACTGCACCTCACGGGAGGCCTTCTCGGGCAGGATGATCGGCTCGTAGAAGAACACGTCGCGCACCTGCGCCGGTGCGCCGACCGCGGCAAGTGCCATGGCCGCGTACGTCGCGCCGGGAACGACAACGGTGCCGTAGATGACGTGATGCGACAGCCACGGCTGCGTCTTGACCGACCACCGACCGGTGTAGACGGTGTCGCCGGAGGCCAGATCCTTTGCATCGCCCAAGATCCCGGAGTCGAAGACGCCGTGGCTGGCGGTGGCGCGGATATCGACGGTCTTGGGCCAGAACCGGCGACGTTGGAACGGGTAGGTGGGCAACTCGACCCGGCGCCGTGGCTGATGGTGCGTCGCAGAGAAATCGGGCCGGTGCCCGGCGACATAGACCGCGGCCAGCGCTTCGGCCATCTGACGGCGATCATCG
The DNA here is from genome assembly GCF_053484035.1 of Mycolicibacterium sp. XJ662. Classification (NCBI taxonomy): domain Bacteria; kingdom Bacillati; phylum Actinomycetota; class Actinomycetes; order Mycobacteriales; family Mycobacteriaceae; genus Mycobacterium; species Mycolicibacterium sp. XJ662. The sequence continues at coordinate 298,583 of NZ_JBEFTL010000001.1, forward strand.
GTGCCCTTGCGCAGGCAGGCCACAGCGCGCGGGGCGGACGAGGATTCCGGCCAGGCTTGCACCGCGGCACCGGTCAGCACCGGTTGCGGCCCGATCTCCATCAACACCGAGCAGCCCAGTTGCGCCACCGTTTGCACGCTTTCGGCGAACTGCACCGGTTGACGGGAATGCCGCCGCCAGTACTGGGCGTCCAGCGGTGTTTCCGCGGTGAGGACCGCGCCGGTGCGGTTGCAGACGAGGGGAAGCGTCGGCACCGCGAACTCGAAACCCTGTGCATACGACTCGAATGCGTCGAGGGCAGGTTCCAACAACACCGAGTGGAAGGCGTGGCTGGTGTCCAACCAGGTGCAGCGGATCCCCTCGCCCTCGAGCCGGGCGACGATCTGTTCCAGATCCGCGGCCGGACCCGACAGCACCGTGTTGGGGCCGTTGTAGGCAGCCACCGATATCTGCGGAAAATCGTCGGCGGCACGCTCGACCCGCTCGGCGGCGGCGAAGACCGCCACCATCCGGCCCCCTTCGGGCAACTCACCGAAGAGGCGGCCACGCTCGGCCATCAACCGCGCCCCGTCCTCGAGGCTGAGCACCCCGGCCACACACGCGGCCGCGTACTGACCCACGCTGTGCCCGAGCACCACGTCGGGTTCGATGCCCCAGGACTGCCACAGCCGCGCCAGCCCCATTTCGACCGCGAATAGCGCCGGTTGGGCGAACGAGGTGTGGCCCAACGCGTTTGCGGATTGACCGTTGGAGCCGCTGTCGGCTTCGAACAGCACCTCCAGCAGCGGGCGCGGCAGCATCCCCTCGACCGCCTCGGCGCAGCGGGTCACGGTCTCAGCGAAAACCGGTTCGGTGTCGAACAGTTTGCGCGCCATACCCGGGTACTGGCTGCCCTGCCCGGTGAACAACCACGCCGTCTTCGGCGGATCGCCGCACTGGCCCCGCACCGCACCCGGTTCCAACCGGTTCTCCGCCAACCCGACGAGCAATTCACGCGCACCCTGCACCGAATCCACGACGAGCGCGGCGCGGTGCTCGAAATGTGAGCGTCCGGCGCCGGCGGTGAAGCTCACATCGGCGACATCGACGTCGGGATTGGCGTCGCACCAATCGGCATAACGCTGCGCCAACGCGGTCAGCGCCTCCGGCGACCGCGCCGACAGCGGCACCACGCTGACCGCCGGGGCGGTCGGGGTGCGGTCGGGAGCGACGTCGTTTCCGCTGCCGGATGTCGCCGGCGCCTCTTCGATGAGGACGTGTGCGTTCGTACCGGAGAACCCGAACGAGCTGGTGCCGGCGCGACGCGGCCTACCGTTGGCGTGCCACGGAATCGCCTTGTCCACCACCCGCACCGGCAGTGAGCCCCACGGAATGTTGGGCGACGGGTTCTCGAAATGGAGGTTCTGCGGCAAGGCTTCGTGCTGCAGCGACAGCACGACCTTGATCAGACCGGCGATACCCGCTGCTGATTCGAGATGTCCGACGTTGGTCTTCACCGATCCGATCAGCAGCGGGCGGTCTGCATCCCGGCCGACGCCATAGGCGGCCGCGGCGGCCTGCACCTCGATCGGATCACCCAGCGATGTGCCGGTGCCGTGGGCCTCGAGGTAGTCGACGTCTCCGCCGGTGAGACCGGCGCGAGCCAGCGCTTCGGTGATAAGTCGTTGCTGCGCACCGCCGTTGGGCACGGTCAGGCCGCTGGACGCACCGTCCTGGTTGACCGCGCTGCCCCGGATGACCGCACAGATCGGATCGCCGTCACGCTGGGCATCGCTGAGCCGCTTGAGCACCAGGATCCCGCAGCCTTCGCTGCGCGCGTAGCCGTTCGCGGCGGCGTCGAACGTCTTGCACCGGCCGTCGGCGGAGAGCATCCGGGCGCGGGAGGTCGCGACGATCGACGCCGGGCTGACCAGGACGTTGACCCCGCCGGCCAGCGCCATGTCGCAGTCGCCGGAATGCAGTGCCTGGCAGGCTTGGTGGACGGCGACCAGCGAAGCGCTGCACGCGGTGTCCACCGCCATCGCGGGACCCTCCAGTCCGAGCGCGAACGCGACCCGGCCCGCGATGACGTTGAGCGCGTTGCCGGTGATGAAGTGGGCTTCGATGGTTTCGACAGCGTTGGTGCCCAACAACTGCGAGTACTCGTTGGCGGCGACCCCGACGAACACACCGCTTCGGCTGCCCCGCAACGAGGAGGGCGAATACCCGGCCCGCTCCAGACCCTCCCACGCGATCTCAAGCATCAACCGCTGCTGGGGGTCCATCCACACCGCCTCGCGCGGTGAGATGCCGAAGAACTCCGGATCGAATCCGTCGACGCTGTCGAGGTATCCGCCGTAGCGGGTGTAGATCTTGCCCGGTGCTTCGGGATCCGGATCGTAGTACTCGTCGACGTCGAAGCGGTCGTCCGGGATCTCCCGGATCGCGTCGACCCCACGCGACAACATGTCCCAATACGCTTCGGGGTCGGGCGCACCCGGGAAGCGGCAGGCGACCGCCACGATCGCGATCGGCTCATCGCTGCGTGTCGGGGCCACCGGCGCCGCCGGGACGGGCGCGGGTGCGCTGGGTGCCGGCGCGCCGATGTCGAGCACGTCACTGAGCAGGAAGTCGGCGACGTCGACCAGGCGCGGGTAGTCCATCGCGAGGGTCGACGGCAACTCCTTGCCCACCGCGCGCTGGACTCGGTGCCGAAGTTCCACGGCCATCAGCGAATCCATGCCGACGTCGAAGAAGCCGGCCTCGTCGCGGATTTCGGCCGCGTCGATACGGGTCACCTCGGCGACGACGTCGCGCAAGTAGTCCACGACGAGCTTTTTGCGCTGTTGCGCCGGGGCCGCGGTCACCCGCTCGACCAACTGGGTGCTTCCGGTTCCTCCAGAAGATCCAGCGTCCGGTGCCGACTCGGGGACCTCCTGCTGCAACTTTGTGAAGAATGACCGCTTGCCCGCAATCTGGTAGAGCGGCAGGAAGTTGGCCCACTCGATGCGGGCCACGACGCCGTGTGAGGTGCCCTTGTTCGACGACGCCAGAAGTTCGGCCATGCCTGCCAACGCATCGGCAGGCGAGAGCGGCCGAACCCCGCGCTTGTCCAGTTCGGCGCGCGCGGCTTCATCGGCCATACCCGCGTTCAACCACGGACCGAAGTTGACGCTGATGCCCGCCACACCGCGCTGACGCTGCTGCCAGGCCAACCCGTCGAGGAAGGCGTTGGCCGCGCTGTACGCGGTCTGCCCGCCGGCGCCCCACACCCCGGCGATCGATGAGGTGCTGAGGAAGAAGTCCAGCTTCAGGTCCGCAGTTGCCTCGCTCAGATTCCAGGCGCCCCAGACTTTCCCGGCGAATACCCGGCCGACTTCGGCGTCGTCCAGATCTTGTAGCGGGGTTGTGCTGATCTCGCCTGCGGCGTGCACGACGCCGGCCAACGGCGGTAGTTCGCCCCGCACGGTGGTCAACACCCGCGCGACGTCGTGCGGGTTGGCGACATCGGCTGTGATGACCCGGATTTCGCAGCCGGATTGTTCGCGTATGGCATCGATGCGCTGTTGCGCGGTGTCGCTGGGTGCGCGTCGGCTGGTCAGTACCAGATGCCGGGCGCCATGTGCCGCCAGATATCCGGAGACTTCCAGGCCGATCGCGCCAAGCCCACCGGTCACCAGATAGGTGGCGTCGCCGCGCAGTTCGACCGGCGTTGCGCTCGGCTGTCCTGTGCGTCGGGTCAGCCGGGGGACATAGACCGCCTGGTCCCGCAGTGCGATCTGGTCTTCACCGGCCGGCGCTGCCAACAGCTGGTCGATGAGCCGAGACCACGCGGCCTCGTCCAGGGTTCCTGTTGCAGACAGGTCCGCCAGCCCGCCCCACAACCGTGGCTGTTCCAGCGAGGCGGCGCGGCCGAACCCCCACAGCGCCGATTGCGCCGGTGCCACCGCGTCGGCGCTGGTAACGCGTTGCGCGCCGCGGGTTATCAGCCAGATCGGTGCGCGGAGTTCAGCTGCCGCCGCGGCACTGAAGAGCCGCCGCGTTGCGCTCAGCACCTGATGCTGCATCCGCAGCAGCGACTGCGTCGACGGTGCGGGATCCGAGTCCAATGCGCAGAGGTTGAGGATACGCGTCGTCGGCTCCTCGGCGACCGCCTCGCGCAGTTCGGCCGAGAGCCGCTCTTCGTCCGCGTCGGACAGGGGCGCCCCGAACACCTTGTGCCGGTGTCCGCGCGCGGTCAGCGCGTCGATCAGTGGCGCCGCCGTGCTGGCATCGTCGCAGATCAGCAGCCAGGCGCCACCTTCGCCGCCCTCCGCACCAGCGGACACGGCAGCGGTTTTCTCCCAGCGGATCTCGTAGCGGGTGTCGGTGATCGACAGCGTGCCGCGCTGCTGGTTATGTTGTGCGGCAAGCTGTTTCAGCAGCTCGACGGCCTGCTCGTTGCCGGCGGCGCCGTCGAGGAGCGCGGCGAGTTCTTCGATGCGCCCGTCCTCGAGCAGTCGCACGGTTTCGGTGCGCGCGGCGTGGGTCTCGTCAACGGTCTGGGTGGGCTTGATCCGCTGGTCACGGAACCAGTACTGGCGATGCTGGAACGGATACGTCGGCAGGTCGATCTTGCGGGCCGGCCCTACCAGCGTCGCGAAATCGGGTCGGTGCCCGGCGACGTACGCGTTGGCGACGGCTTCAGTGATCTGGCGGTGGTCGGCGACGTTTCGGCGTAGCGACGCGATCGCCCGCGGGGCGGTCGCCGGGTCCGGCCAGGCGCGCATGGCGGCTGCGGTGAGCACCGGCTGCGGCCCGATCTCCAGCAGGACCGAGCAATGCAGGTCGGCCAGCGTGCGCACACTCTTGGCGAACTCGACCGGCTGGCGCGCATGTCGGCGCCAATAGGCGCCGTCCAGCTTGGCCTTGCGGCCCAATGCCGCGCCGGTACGGTTGCACACCAAGGTCTTTCGAGGTGCCCCGAACTCGAACCGGTTCGCGTACGCCTCGAACTCGTCGAGGACCGGATCCAGCAGCGCCGAGTGAAACGCGTGGCTGGTGTCGAGCCAATCGCAGCGCACACCGTCGTCTTCCAGCTTGGCCACCGCGCGCGCCAGGTCTTCTCCGGGCCCGGACAACACGGTGTTGGCGCCGTTGTAGGCGGCCACCGACAAGCTGGGGAAATCGTCGGTCAAGGCTTCGACCCGCTCGGCGGGGGCGAACACGGCGGCCATCCGACCGCCGGCGGGCAAGCTGCCGAACAGGCGGCCGCGCTCAGCCATCAGCCGCATCCCGTCCTCGAGGCTGAACACGCCCGCAACGCAGGCCGCCGTGTACTGGCCGACACTGTGACCGATCACCACGTCGGGCTCAAAGCCCCATGACTGCCAGAGCCGCGCCAGCCCCATCTCGACCGCGAACAATGCCGGCTGGGCATAGCTTGTCTGCCGGATGGTGTCTTGGGCATCGGGACTGTCGACGTCGAATATCACGTCCAGCAGCGGCTTTTCGAGAACATCGGCAACCGCGTCCGCGCACCGGGTCATGGTCTCGGCGAACACCGGCTCGGTGTCGAACAGTTCCCGGGCCATGCCCGCGTACTGGCTGCCCTGGCCGGTGAACAGCCACGCAGTCTTCGGCCTGTCGGCGCATTCACCGCGAAGCAGTCCCGGCGCCGGCCGGTCTTCGGCCAGCGCGCGCAGCACCTCGCGCGCGGACTCCGTCGAGTTCACCACCAGCGCGGCGCGGTGCTCGAAGTGTGACCGCGCGACCCCGGCGGTGAAGCACACATCCGCCAGCGCGGCCTGCGGGTGGGCGGTCAGCCAGTTGTCGTACCGCTTCGCGAGCTGTACCAGGGCATCGGGGCTGCGCGCCGACAGCGGCAACACGGTGAAGCGGCGGTCGTCGGACGGTGCCGGCGTGGCCTCGGCTTGTTCGACCGCAACCGGGGCTTCCTCGAGGATGACGTGCGAGTTGGTGCCGGAGAACCCGAACGAGCTGACCCCGGCGATCCTGGGTCGCCCGTCACGGGGCCAGGGGGTGCTCTCGTCGACCACCCGCACCGCAAGCTTGTCCCAGGGGATGTGCGGCGACGGGTTCTCGAAGTGCAGATGCTTCGGCAGCCGTTCGTGCTCGAGCGACATGATCACCTTGATCAGGCCGGCGATGCCTGCGGCTGCCTCTAGATGCCCGATGTTGGTTTTGACCGACCCGATGAGCAACGGCCGGTCGGCGTCGCGTCCCTCGCCGAGTACCGCGCCGGCGGCTTGGACTTCGATCGGGTCGCCAAGCGAGGTTCCCGTTCCGTGCGCCTCGAGGTACCCGACGGCGCCGGCAGCGACCCCGGCGCGCTCCAGCGCTTCGCTGATGACCCGTTGTTGGGCGACGCCGTTGGGCACCGTCAGACCGCCCGATGCGCCGTCCTGGTTGATCGCGCTGCCGCGGATCACGGCCCGGATCCGGTCGCCGTCGCGGATCGCGTCCCCAAGGCGTTTCACGACGATGACGCCGCAGCCCTCACCGCGCACGTAGCCGTCCGCGGACGCGTCGAAGGTCTTGCACTTGCCGTCGGGGGCCAGCATCTTCGCGCGGGCGAAGGACATCACGCTCTTGGGGCTGAGCAGAACGTTCACACCTCCGGCGAGCGCCACGTCGCACTCCCCGAGCCGCAACGCCTGGCACGCCTGGTGCACGGCCACCAGCGAAGAGCTGCAGGCGGTGTCGACGCTGACCGCGGGACCCTGCAGGCCCATCGCGTAGCTGATCCGGCCTGCGCCCGCGGCCGCCGACGAGCCGATCGCCTGGTACGAGTCGATCTCTTCGTAGGAGATCGCTTCCGATATCAGCTGCAGGTAGTCGTGGGTCCCCAAGCCCATGAACACACCGGTCTTGGTGTTCGCCAGCGCTGACGGCGCCGTGCCCGAATGTTCCACCGCCTGCCACGCCGTCTCCAGCAGCAGCCGATGCTGGGGATCGATCAGCATCGTCTCCCGTGTCGACAGCCCGAAGAACGGCGCGTCGAACCCGGTCGCGTCGTCGAGGAAGCCTGCCCGGCGGGTGACGATCTTTCCGGGCGCGTCGGGGTCGGGGTCGTAGAACTCCTCGACATCCCAGCGGTCCGCGGGCACTTCCGATACCGCATCGCGGCCGTCACAGAGGACCTCCCAGAACTCGTCCGCGTCGGCAGCGCCGGGAGCTCGCACCGCGTAACCGACCACGGCGAAAGCCTCGTTGGGCGCCAGATCTGCGACGTCTGTCACGGGGTTGTCCTCTCAACGGTTTTCAGAAGTCTTGTCGCGCCGGGTAGGCCAGCCTGTGGGCGGCTGCTTCACCGCCAAATGGGTCGCTGCACACCTCGGCTCCACCGATCGGATTAATTGACGCTTCTGTAAGAATCTGTAAACCATACTTCGCAGCGTCGGCCGTGTCACCGGGTTTGCGAGAAGCTGATCGTCGGGACCTTTTCCGACGCCACAGCTTCGCGGCTGGTCAGCCCCTGCGGTAGCGGCGGGCGAATTCTTCGAGATGATCGGCGGCGGCGGCGGCGCTTGCGGCGGCCGGGGTTATCCGGTTCGCGAGAGCGCGCGCCCGGGCGACGTAATCGGGCGCCAGGATGGTGCGCAGGTCGGCCGCCAACGACGCCTCGGTGGCGGTCGAAAAGCGCCGGGCGGTACCGACCTGCAGCCGTTTGACCGCGGCGCCGTAGATCGCGTGCACCATGTCCCAGTAGAGGATCAGCTGAGGGACACCCGCCCGCATGCCGATCGGCGTAGTGCTCGACCCGCCGTGGTGGACGAGCGCGCGGCAGGCGGGAAAGACGGTCGCGTAATTCATGGTGCCGACCACTTTGACGTTGTCAGGATGGGGCGCCTCGCTGTAGTCGGTTCCCGCGGCGCCGATCAACGCCCGCTCCCCCAACTGGGCGCAGGCCGCGCTGATCATGGCGATCGTGTCCGCCGGAGACTCGACCGGAATGCTGCCGAAGCCGAAGAAGATCGGCGGCGTGCCCTCGGCGATCCACGACGCGACCTCGTCATCGGCATCGGTCGCCAACTCCAACGTCAACGTTCCGACGAACGGTCGCTGGTCGGCGTGGTCCACCCATTCGTCCGCGAGCCCGGGAAAGCATGCCTCGTCGTATGCCTGGATCTCCAGCGACCCGCGTTCGGTGATCCGCCGTGGCGCGGAACCTTTGGCTTTCGGCAGGCCGAGGTCACGGCGCTGAGCGTGCTCGACCTTCTTCATCACCCGCCAGGACAGCCACCAGAATGCGGCGACGGCGGAGCGGCCCCACGCCGCTGGCAGGAATGTCAGCACCTGACCGTTGGGTCGCAGCGGGAAGTAGTGCAGGGTCGCCAACGGGATGTCGTAGTGCTCGGCGACGTTGGCGGCGGCGTCCTCGAAGTTGATGCCGGTGAAGATCAGGTCGGCCCCGTCGGCCAGCGACATCAACGTGGTGCTCATGTCCTGCCAACCACGCAGCAGTGGGCCGCCGATCTCGATGCGCGAGCGCAGCATCGCCCGGATTCGCCAGGGGGTGCGGAAGAAGCAGGTCCAGAAGTCGCGGTGGGCGTCGAGGATGGATCCGGAGTTCGGCCCGAAGCCTGCCGCCGGCAGCCCCGCGGACTCGGCGAAGCCGATCAGGTCCGGCGGTACGGCGATGCAGACGTCGTGCCCGCGGCGCATCAGCTCACGTCCGACAGCGGCGTTGGGTTCGATGTCGCCGCGACTCCCCCAACTTGCCAGCACAAACTTCATTGCGCGCCCTGGTCGTTATCTCGGGGGTGACCCGGCGCCCGCATTGAGAAATTCGTCGAGGTATCGGGGTGGTTTCAGGTTGAGCAGGCGTTTGCGGTCGGTTTTGAGGTCGGCGTAGGTGAGCGCTTCGATCTGTTCCGCCGAATACGGCAGGGTGGTTTCCGGGGTTCCTTTGCGCACGAACCCGACGCCCTGATCGCACTTGAGGACGCCGACCTGCAGGTCGTCGCGGGTGCTGCGCAGTTGGACGATCGCTTTCCAGACATCGCCGTTCCAGATCCCGATCAGCAGCGGACCCTTCTGTTGGGCCATGAAGCTTTCCCACGACTCCGCGCGGCGGCTGGCCAGTTCGAACGGCGGATTGCAGTCGTGCAAGAAGATGACACCGTCGTCGCGCAGGTAGCGCACTGTGTTCTCGACGTCGCGCACCACCTGCTCGTAGGTGTGCAGCCCGTCGATCAGCGCGACGTCGACGGAGTGCTGTTCGAGGAGAGCGTGCTGGTCTTCGAAGAAGGCGTCGCTGGTGGTCTCGAAATAATGGACGACGCGGCCCTTCGCGTCGGCGCGCTCGCGGGTGCGCACCGAGAGGTTGAAGGCAGGGTCGACGGCGATCTTCACATCGGCGGCGATCTGCTGGAACGCCTGACCCCGCGACACACCGATCTCCAGGTAGACGGGGTTCGTGCGTCGGGCAAGTGCCCGTTTGACCGCCCTGATCCGGTTGACACCCGGCAACGCGTCGACCAACATCACGAGCCCGCTGTTGAAGTTCACGCGACGATCCTGCCCACAAACATGGTCCACTCACAAGGGATTGATGACGCTGACGTCAATTTAGGATGACGGTTATGCCCCGCTCTTTCGAAGGCCTGACCGAATCGCCGGCGAGCGTCGAACAGATCCATGCGGCGTTTGCACGTGCGGATTATTGGCAGGCCCGGCTGGCCACCAGTGACGCCGCCGCCGAGTTGGACTCGCTCTCCGTCGACCCCGACGGCACCGTGGAAGTGCACCTCACCCAGTACCTCGGGCGCCAACTGCTACCCGCGTCCGTTACCAAGTTCTTCCCCGGTGGAGTGAAGCTGCTGCACGCCGAGACCTGGCGGCCCGACGGCGACGGTGAGGTGCGCGGGCAGATCAGCGTCGCCATATCGGGCGGCTTGGGTTCCTGCCGTGCGAAGACGTGGCTGGCACCGGCGGCCTTGGGTTCGCAGCTGCGCTTCACCGGCCGGGTGCAGGTGAAGATCCCGCTGGTGGGCGGCAACTTGGAGAAAGCGCTCGGAGCAAACTTGGCTGCCAACCTTCCGGAGGTGGTGCGGTTCACCACGACATGGATCGAAGACCACACATGACACGCCTCACGCGTCGCGCTGGGAAGTCCGGGCCAGCGCGCCGAGACCGGTGATCTCCAGGCTCACCGACTTGCGCTGGCCGGCCGCGCCCAGCATGAACACGATGTCGCCGATCGGTGCGCCGAGCCAGAACCGCCAGAAGCGCTTGGTGTGAAAGGCCCACGCGAAATTGCCGCCCCCGAGCAGCCAGAAGATCGCGATGGCGAGGAAGTAGTAACCGAGGCGCTTCCAGCGCGAGGTCACCATCTCCACGTTCATCTCCCACATCTCCAGACCCCAGGCGCGGTATCGCCACTGCAGCCCGTACTTCTTCTGGAACTCGTAGAACGCCTGCATCTCAGCGTTGGTGACGAGGTATTCGTCGAAGACCAGGATCGACCCCTCGATGAACCGGTCTTTGCAGGTTTCGAGCGCGTGCAGGCAGCTCTCGTAGGTGTCCAGGTCCATGTGGAAGAGCCGGATCGGTGCGTCCGGTCGAGCGGCCAGGAACGGCTCGAGCGTGTCGTAAGTCATGCCTTTGATGAACTCCACGTCACGACCGAGCGGAGCGGGAACGCCGTCGTCGTCCAGCGTCACCCCGGTCTCGACCATGAGCCGTTGCGCCAGCGGCTCGGTCAGCGAAAAGGTGCCCTTCTTGACGACCATCTGATCGTCGACCGCCCAGTCTTCGACCAGGCCGGAGAAGGTGTCGAAACCGTGCACCGTGCGCCCGCATGCGTCGGCGGCCAGCCTCGTCGACCAGCCGATCCAGACACCAAGGTCGAGCTGAACTTCGTGGGCGTTCTCCGGTGAAGGCGGCGGCAGTTGCTCGGCTTCGTGCAGCAGCGTGTGTCCTGAAATTCTGCGCTGCCGAAGCTCGGTGAGGCCGCCGGTGATGAACGCGCGATAGTCGTCGTCGTAGACGCGGGTGTCGCGGGCGTAGAGGTTCGGGATGTAGCGGTCGCGCCCTCGATAGACCAAACGCGCTAAGCCGAGGAACACCAGAAGCGCCCCGATCGCCACCAGGAGCGCCGGCACGAAATAGCACGCCGCGGCGACCACGAGCATGAGGCCGACGAGGATCGCGCGCCACACCCGGTGCAGGGTCGTGCGGTCCACCGACGATCCGACCGCGCGGCCCGCCGTCCGCTTAGCGATTACCAAACTGGTTCGCCCCCTAGGTTCTCGGCTAGCCAGACTAAGCGCCGGCGGATACGTGTCGCACCCTAATTGACGGTCCCGAAAACAGGCGGGCGGTCGGGTGGAATAATTCGGCGACCCGAGCAAGCACCCCACGAGAGAACCGGAGGGTCGGCCGTTGTCATCGTCCGTGCTGATCACTGGCGGCGCAGGGTTCATCGGCTCCGCTCTCGCGCGCCGTCTCGTCACCTCCGGCTATGACGTCGCCGTCGTGGACGTCCTGCATCCCCAGGTGCACGGTGATCGCGCATCGATCGACGTGCCGCCGTCGGTGCGGTTTTTCACCGGTGACGTCACCCATGCTCCGGATCTGGATGCCGTACTGCGGTTGTGTCGTCCGTCGCAGATCGTCCATCTGGCGGCCGAGACGGGAACCGCGCAATCGCTTACCGAGGCCACCCGCCACGGCTCGGTGAACGTGGTCGGGACGACGCAACTCCTCGATGCCCTGAGCCGCTGCGGCCATGTTCCCGAGCAGCTCGTGCTGGCTTCGTCGAGAGCGGTGTACGGCGAGGGCGCGTGGCAGGCGGGCTCGGAGGTCTTCTATCCGCAGCCACGCAGCCACGCGCAACTCGCGGCGGGTGTCTGGGATCCCCGCAGCCCCACGGGCGAGACGGCCGTTCCGCTGCCGAGCCGCGCCGGCCGCACCGAACCGCGTCCCACCAACATCTATGCCGCCACCAAACTGGCCCAAGAACATCTGCTGGCCGCCTGGACCGCTGCCCACGACACCAACCTCAGCGTGCTGCGGTTGCAGAACGTCTACGGGCCGGGCCAGTCGCTGACGAATTCCTACACCGGGATTGTCGCGCTCTTTGCGCGGTTGGCACGGCAGAAGCAGGCGTTGGAGGTGTACGAAGACGGACGGATCGTGCGTGACTTCGTCTATATCGACGACGTTGTCGAGGCCCTGTTCTCGGCGATCGCGCAGCCTGCGCGGCGCTCCCGGCGCCTCGACATCGGCTCGGGTGTGCCGACCACGATCCACGAACTAGCGCGACAGATCGCGACCGTGTGCGGTGCGCCCGAACCCGTCGTCGTGGCGAAGTTCCGCGACGGGGACGTCCGCGCCGCCAAATGTGACGTCGACCAGACAATGCAAGAACTCGACTGGCGGCCGAAGTGGTCGCTCGAAGAGGGCATGCGCGCACTGCTCGACTGGATCGGCGAAGGAACCGCGCGAACGTGACGCTTCAGCGCAGACGAAGAGGTCGCTACTTCACCCGAAGCAACTTCGCTAACGCTATGGTCAATATTCGTGATCGAGCTTGACGGTGTAGCGAAGACATTCGACGGGTCGATCCTCGCCCTGCAGGATGTGAGCTTTTCCGTCGACTCCGGCTCGGTATGCGCGTTGCTCGGCCACAACGGCGCAGGCAAAACGACGACGATCAACATTCTCTCCACGCTGATGCGACCCACGTACGGCAAAGCCGTTGTGGCGGGTCATGACGTCGTCAAGAACCCGGCCGGGGTCCGCGCATCGATCGCGGTGACGGGTCAGGTCGCGGCGATCGACTGGCAGTTGAGCGGGCGGGAGAACCTGGTCATGTTCGGCCGGCTGCATGGCTTGCGGCGCAAGCAGGCCAACGCGCGGGCCGACGCGTTGATCGAACAGTTCGACCTGACCGACGCCGCTCACCGCGCCGTCGTGACCTATTCCGGTGGCATGCGTCGGCGCATCGACATCGCCGCCGCGCTTGTGGTTCCGCCGAAGGTGCTCTTCCTCGACGAGCCGACAACCGGGTTGGACCCGCGCAGCCGCCGCGGCGTGTGGGACCTGGTGTCGTCGCTGGCCGGCGAGGGTGTGACGGTGCTGCTCACCACCCAGTACCTCGAGGAAGCCGATGTGCTCAGCGATTCGATCGTCGTCCTCGATCGCGGCCGGGTCGTCGCGATCGGCACAGCCGACGACCTGAAGAGCCGGGTCGGAATCAGCTACTGCACGGTCAGCCCGGTCAACCCCGCCGACCTGCCCAAGGTCCTGGCCGCGGTGGCAGATCTGGAAGATGCCCACGCCGACGAAGAGGTCAATACGGTCACGGTGTTGGCGCCCAACGGGATGGCGACGCTGTCGGAGGTTTTTCGTCGGGTCGATCAGCTTGATGTCGAGTTCTCTGACATCGCGTTGCGCAAGCCGTCTCTGGACGAGGTGTTCCTGCATCTGACGGGCAGCATCACCGCGTGACCGCAGTCGCCGTTCTGACCGAACGCATGGTGCGCGAGACGCTGCGCAGCGATCTGCCCTTCGCGGTGCTGGCGCCCGCCGGCATCTTCGTCGTCTTCAACTTCGCGCTGCGCAATGTGATCGACACCGGCGGGATCGGCTACCCCCAGTACCTGCTGCCCGTGATCATCGTCCAGGTGACGTTGCTCGGCGCGTTGACGACCGTCGATCGGGCTGCCCGCGACCACGGATCAGAACTCGGACGCCGGTTCCGCACGATGCCGATTTCCACGATGACGCCACTGACGGCGCGCATGCTCTACTGCCTCATCCGCGGCGTCATCGCGCTGGTCGTGACGATCGCCGTCGGGTACGCGTTCGGCTTCAAGATGCTCGGGGGGCTGGACCACCTGGTGGTCTTCACCGTCTTTGTGCTGGCGCTGACGCTGGCCCTGTCGCTGGCTGCGGATGCCACCGGGGTGAGCATCTCGGGCGCTGCGATCGGCAGGACCGGCGGCGCCAGCCAGATCCTCCTCGTCCCCCAGATGATCCTCATCATGTTGTCCACCGGGATGGCACCCGTCGAATCGTTTCCCGAGTGGTTGCACGGGTTCGTCCGGCACCAGCCGGTCTCGCAAATGACCGACGCGCTGCGCGGCCTCGCCGCAGGCCATGTCGCGGTCAGCAGCCTGATGATCAGCCTCACGTGGTGCCTTGGCCTGCTGATCGTGTTCGGCGCGATGGCGGTGCGCATGCAGCGGCGGGTGCCATGACCGTATCCACGACCATGACCACGACCATGCCCGTACGCAGTTCGCTGCTATCCGAGAGCCTGGTGTTCGCGGGGCAACAGTTCGCGCACTGGCGCCGTGACCCTCTGGTGCCGATCCAGGCCCTGATCTTTCCCACCTTTCTGCTGATCACGTACTACCTGCTGATCGGCAAGTCGATCCTGCGCGTCACCGGCACCGACAGCCTCTACGGGCTGGTGCCCACCTGCGCCATAGCGGGAGCATTTTCGGGGGCGATCGCGGTCGGCCTGACGCTGTCTTTCGAACGTGACATCGGCCTGCTCAGTCGACTGTGGGTGTTGCCGGTGAACCGCGCCAGCGCGCTGACCGGCAGGCTCATCGCCGAAGCCGCGCGCACGCTGGTCAGTACCGCTTTGATCACCGCGGTCGGCATCGGGTTGGGGCTCCGTTTCGAAGGTGGTCCGCTCGAACTGCTGCTGTACCTGCTGGTACCGGTGCTGGTGGTGATCGTCTTTGCGATGGCGGTGATCGCCGTGGCGGTGCGCGCCAAGGACGGCACCATGCTCATCTGGTTGGGCCTGCCCGCAATCACGGCCGTCTTTGCCAGTTCCGGCTCGCCGCCGGTCGAATCGCTGCCCTCCTGGATGTGGCCGCTGCTGAAGTTTCAGCCCATGGCTCCGATCGTGGAATCCATGCGGACGCTTGCCCAAGGCGGCCTGCCGCTGTGGCCGCTGCTGTGGGGCGTGGTCTGGACCGTGGGCCTGGCGGCAGTGATCGGCCCGGTCGCGGTGCGCAGCTACCGGATCGCCGCCGAATCCGGCGGTGTCCGCGGCTGAGTCAGGCGCGACGCGAGAGCGCGAAGGCCTGCATCAGGTCGGCGGCGGCAACGACGCTGTCGGCGGGCTTGGTCATCCGGGCGGCGAGTCGTTGGGCACGGTCAAGATAGTCCGGCGCGAGGATCGTGCGCAGATCGGCGACCAACGATTTCTCGGTGGTAACCACGAAGCGTCGCCCCGCACCCACTTTGAGTTTCTTGAGCCGCGACGCCCAGCAGGCCTGATCGGGCAGCATCCACAACAACAAGGTCGGGCGTCCGGCACGCAGGCCCGCATGGACGGTCCCGGCACCGCCGTGGTGCACGACCGCGCGGCAGGACGGGAAAACCTCCGCGTAGTTGATCGCGCCCACCACCTTGACGTGGTCGTAGTGCGGGACGCTGCCGAAATCCGCCCACCCGGCACCGATCAGGGCCCGTTCGCCGAGTTGCGCACAGGCACCGGCGATCATCGCGACCGCGTCGGCCGCTGACTCCACCGGCATGCTGCCGAAGCCGAAGAAGATCGGCGGGGTTCCCGCGGCGATCCACGATGCGGTCTCGACATCCTCATCGGCCGCCAAGCCCATCGTCAGCGCACCGACAAACGGCCGTCTGGCGATCTCCCCGTCATTCCACGATGCCCATTCGTCGGCCAACCCCGGGTAGCACACGGCGTCGTAGGCCTGGATCTCCATCGCATCCAGCGCGGCGATGCGCTGCGTCCAGTGACCGGTCGCCTTCGGCAGGCCGAGCGCGCGCCGTTCGGCGTCGTCCTCGGCCTTGTGGCCCCGCCACGTCAGCCACTCGGATGCCGCCATCACAGCGCGGCATACCGGCGGCGGCAGGAACGGCAACTGGTGGCCGTTGACTCGTAGCGGGAAGACCTGCAGTGTCGCCAGCGCGGTGCCGCAGAACTCGGCCACGTTGGACGCGACTTCCTCGTAGTTCATCCCGCAGACCAGCAGGTCGGCGCCGGTGGAAAGCGCCAGCAGCGTCTCGCGCGCCTGTTCGCGGTACTCGACGAGTGGTGTCGCGAATTCGTACAGCAACCTGTTCAGTTCCTGCGCGCGCCAGGGCTTGCTGAACAGCAGGCTCCAGTATTGGTGGTGCGCCTCGATGACGGTGTCCAGCGCCGGCCCGAACGCGGCGGCCGGCAGCCCCGCCGACTCGGCGAAACCGACCAGCTCGGGCCCGACGACCAGGTGTGCGTCGTGCCCGCGGCGCACCAGTTCGCGGGCGATCGCGATGAAGGGTTCGACTTCGCCGCGCGTACCCCAATTCGCCAGCACGAACTTCATCGCGGGCGAGAACTCCCGGCGGGTTCGTCGAGGTACCACGGGTTGGCCCGCGCCCAGTCGATCGTGCGGCGCAGTCCCTCTTCGAGGTCGACCTGCCGGCGCCATCCCAGCACGCGTTGCGCCTTGGTCGAGTCCGGAACGCGACGGGGGATGTCCTCGTAGCGGTCGCCGTAGCTCACCGCGGTGTCGAACGCCGTCGTGCTGGACACCGAGTCGACCTTCGCGAGCTTGATGGCGAGATCGACCGCGTCGCGCATCGTCGTCTCGGTCATGCTGCCGATGTTGAAGACCTCGCCGATGCCGGCGTCACTGTCGGCGGCGAGCAGGGTGCCGGCCACAGCGTCGTCGACATAGGTGAAGCACCGCGTCTGGTTCCCCGAGTCGTAGAGCAACGGTTCCTGCCCGTTGAGGATGCGGTGGATGCTTTTGGAGATCACGAAGATCGGGTTCTGCCGGGGTCCGTAGACGTTGAAGAACCGCACGACCGTCACGGGCAGCCCGTAGGCGTCGTGCATACCGAAGACCATGTGCTCGGCCATGGCCTTGCTGGTGCTGTAGCTCCAACGCGCGGTCCGCGTGGAACCCACGACACGGTCGTCGTCCTCGGCCCACGGCGTGTTGGGGTTCTTTCCGTACACCTCCGACGTGCTGGTGAACACCACCCGCGCTCCGTGCCGATGGCTCAGCTCGAGGACGTTGCGGGTGCCGATCACACTGACGTCGACGACCCGCAGCGGATCCTCCACGTACTTGTTGACGCCGACCACCGAGGCCAGATGGAAGACCTTGTCCACGTCGGGGGTGATGGCCGTTTCGAGGGCGGCGCGGTCGGTGACATCGCCCTGAACGAACCGGAACCCGGGATGCCGGTCGAAGTCGATGCTCGTGTCGCGGGTGTTCTTGGCGAAGTCGAATACCGTGACCGTGTCGCCGCGGTTCAGCAACGCGGTGACGAGGTGGGACCCGACGAAGCCGTAACCGCCTGTCACGACGACATTGGACATGTTCGTTCTCTCTGTTCGATGCGGGCTTGGCGTCGACCCTCGGCCTTAGCGGCCGACCCCCTTGTAGACGAAGCCGGCGGCGCGCACGGCCGCGGGGTCGAAGCTGTTGCGTCCGTCGAGGAACACGCATCCGGCCGTGGACAGCTCGGCCAGCCGGGTCAGCGAGATCTGGTGAAACTCGCGGTGTCCGGCGAGCACCATCAGGGCGTCGGCGTCTTTGACCGCGGACTCGATGTCGGGGGTCAACGGGATGGTCGTCACCACGTGAGCCTCCTCGTCGGGCACCCAGGGGTCGTGGATCGACAGCTGGCAACCGGAGTCCTCGAGCATTTCGACGACGTATTTCGTCGGGGTGAGCCGGCAGTCGCCGGTGTTGTTCTTGAACGCGATGCCCAGCACCGCGACCTTGCTGGCCGCGACGGTTTTGCCCTGTTCGGCGAGCAGTTCGGTGAGCAGCCCATAGGTGTAGGCGGGCATGGTGTCGTTGACGGTCCGCGACGTGCGCGGGATGGCCAGGTCGAGCCCGACGGACTCGCCGAGGTGGTTGAGGAACCACGGATCCTTGGTCAGGCAGTAACCGCCAACTCCCATGCTCGGCCGCAGGATGTTCACCGGGCCGCTGCCTTTCGGCATGGTGTTGGCGGCCTCGATGACCTGAAGCGCGTCCATACCGAGCCGGTCGCACAGCTTGGCCAGTTCGTTGGCGAGCGCGACGTTGAGATCCACCCAGAGGTTGTCGGCGAGCTTGACCATCTCGGCGGTGCGCGGGTTGTCGACGATGACCGAGTCCACACCTAACGAGTGCCGCCACAGTGTGGCGCAGGCCCGCGCGCTGCGCTCGTCGACCGCGCCGACCACGACGGGTATCGAGGTCAGTTCGTGGATGGCCTGGCCTTCGGCGATCCGTTCCGGGCAGAACGCGAGCCCGAAGTCGACGCCGGCCCGAAGTCCGGACGCCTCTTCGAGGACCGGCCGGACCAGGTTCTCGGTGGTGTCGGGCGGCACCGTGCTCTTGAGGATGACGAGGTGGCCTTCGCGCAAGTGTTGTCCGACGGCCCGCGCGGCGGCCTTGATGTCGTCGACGATGGGCTCGTAGTCCGGGCCCAGCGGGGTGCCGACGGTGACGATGACGAAGTCGTTGTCGGCGAGCGCGCCGAAGTCCGACGTCGCACGCAACCGACCCATGCGCACGCTGTTGGCGACGAGTTCTCCCAGCCCGGGTTCGGGCACGCTGGTCTTGCCTTGGTTGATCTCGTCGACGACGTTTTGGCGCACGTCGATACCGGTGACGGGCCAGCCGCGGTCGGCCAGCACGGCACCGATCACGGTGCCGATGTAACCGAAGCCCACCAGCGCGATGCCCGATCGCATGCCGCGCACCAACAGGTCGACTTCGGCGTCGCTACGTCCGAACGCACCTCTAACCATTGCGGTACCAAGCCTTCCAGCGCGTCCTACGCGTTCGGCCAGATGTGAGCGAGGACCTCTCGTCACTCGCTGACGGCCGCAGTCTAACTAACGCTCGCGTCAATCAACTGAACTTTGAGAATTACAACAGCGGCCTGAACTGTCAACCCGCGAAGTGCCGGCGCCTGCTCCACCAGCATATTTTGCGCAGGCGACAATATCTGTCGGCTTGTGCTGTTAGCATCCGGCGGTGCAGTGGCATCACGAATCCGCCGAGCGAGGGGCCGCCCCGCGGGCAGCTGGCACCGACGCGATGATCAGCAACTACACGAACGGGGCGAAGGTGCCGCGGACCGTGGCCGCCTACTTCGCATCGGTACGCAGCCTGGTGAACTCCGCGCGGTCAATTTTCTTCTATCAGCCGCGGGGCACCGAGGCCGAGGAGTACCACAAGTGGTACTACAACACCTTCGTCTGGCGGAAGACCTCCTGGATGGGGGTGACCTGTTGGAAGTCGGTCAGCGACATGTGGAACTACCAGGAGATCCTGGTGGACCTGAAGCCTTCCCTGGTGATCGAATTCGGTTCGAACCAAGGCGGTTCGGCGTTGTTCTTCGCCAACACGATGAGGCAGATCGGTCGGCCGTTCAAGGTGCTGTCGGTGGATATCACGCACAAACCTCTGGACCCCCTGGCGCGACGCGACCCCGACGTGTTGTTCGTTGAATCGTCATCGACCGCCCCGGAGGTCGCCGAGCAGATCCGACAGCTCAAGGAGGAGTATCCGGGCAAGATCTTCGCCATCCTGGACAGCGACCATTCGATGGATCACGTGCTGGGCGAGATGAAACTGCTGCGGCCGTTACTCGCATCCGGCGACTATCTGCTGGTGGAGGACTCCACCGTCAACGGACACCCCGTCCTGCCGGGCTGGGGTCCAGGACCGTATGAGGCCATCGAGGCCTACGAGCGCGAGTTCCCCGACGACTACACCCATGACCTGGAACGAGAGAACAAGTTCGGTTTCACCTTCGCCCCCTACGGGTTCCTCATCCGCAATTAGCGCCTGGCGCGTAAGCGAGCGAAGTTTTCCACCAGATCGGCAGCGGCTGACGCGCTTTCGGAGGATTCGGTGATGTGCGGGGCCAGCTCGCGGGCGTGCGTCCGGTACCGGGGGTCCAGGATCCGGCACAGACCGGCGTGCAACGATTTCTCAGTTGTCGTCGAAAACCGCTGGCCAGCACCCACTTTCATCCTGCTCAGCTGGGCCGCGAAGAACGGCTGGTCGGGCAGCGTCCAGAGGATCAGCTGAGGCACCCCCGCCCGCAGGCAGGCCGCCAGGGTGCCGGAGCCGCCGTGATGTACCACCGCGCGGCACTTCGGGAAGAGGGTCGCATAGTTCACCTGGCCTACCACCTTGACGTGGCCGAACCGCGGCGCGCTACCGAAATCTGTTCCGCCTGCGCCCACTAGGGCTCGCTCACCCAACCGCGCGCAGGCGGCGCCGATCATTTCGATCGTTTCTGCCGGGGAGCCGATCGGTACGCTGCCGAACCCGAAGAAGATCGGCGGCGAGCCCTCGGCGATCCACTCCGCCGCCTCCTCGTCGGCGTCGGTCGGCGACTCCAGCGCCAAAGCGCCGACGAACGGCCGCCTTTCGTTCCACGTCGCCCACTCGTCCGCCAGTTTCGGGAAGCACGCCCGCTCGTAGGCCTGGATTTCCAGCGCACCGCGGTCGGCGATGCGCCGCGGTGCGGGCGCAGCGGCGTTGGCCAAGCCGAGTTCGCGGCGCTGGGCGTCCTCGTCATTCCGCGTCCCACGCCAGGCCAACCAGTCGTTGACTGTCATCGCCGTGCGACTCAGCGCCGGCGGCAGAAACGGCAGGAGTTGGCCGTGGGCCCGGCAGGGGAAGTAGTGCAACGTGGCCAACGGCAGGTCGAGAGCCTCGGCGACGTTGGCGGCGGGTTGCTCGAATATCAGCCCGGTGAGCAGCAAATCGGCCCCGTCGGCCGCCGCCGTTAGCGACGTGGTCATCTCCGCCCAGCACTCGGCCGCGAACTGTTCGGTCTCGCGCGCCATGCGCCTGAGTTCCTTGAGCCGCCAGGGTGTGCGCGAGTAACACGTGAAGTACTTGCGTTGCAGCTCGAGTATCGGCGCCGAATCCAGCCCGTAGCCGATCGCCTCGAGACCGGCGGCGGCGGCGAAGCCAATCAGGTTGGGTGGCACGGCCATACCCACGTCGTGGCCTCTGCGCTGCAGCTCACGGCCGATGACGACAGCGGGTTCGATGTCGCCGCGCCCGCCGTAGCTCGACAGCACAAATCTCATCGTGGGGTCTTGGCCTTTCATTCCTGCGCCCACACACCGTCAGGAGCAACGGTCATTATTACCCGGTTTTTGACGCTCGCGTCAGCGTTTGGCCGCTGGCTCGGCTGATCGTTGATAGGCTCCCGAATCGCCCAGACCAGAGGGAACCGCGCTGGGCCATCCCCGGCTGAGGAGTTCGGTTTTGGTTGACGGCGAGCTGAGTCCGCGCGAGGCCGAGCGAATTGTGTGGGACGTGATCGTCGTGGGCACCGGCATGGGTGGCGGCATGTTTGGCTACTCGCTGGCCCGGTCGGGCCGCCGGGTCCTGTTCGTCGAGAAGGGCCGCTCGACGTTGCCCGGCACCCCGGGCACCATCCGCTCGGCCATGCCCGAACTGGCTGAACCGGCGGCGGCTCGATCGGCCGAGGCGTACTTTGCCGCGCTGGCGAGGGCCGGACGCTCGACCGACGAGGTCGAAGACATCAGCGGCCGTTTTCCCAAACGGTTCGTGCCGTTCATCGGCAGTGGTACGGGCGGCTCGTCGGCGATTTACGGCATGGTCTGTGAACGGTTCTTCGTCGACGATTTCACGCCGCGGCAGAACTTCGCCAAACCCGGGGGTTCCACGGTGCCGGAGGCGTGGCCGATCACCTATGAGCAGATGGCGCCCTGGTATGGCGAGGCCGAGAAGCTGCTGCGGGTGCGCGGTCAGGCCGATCCGTTGCGACCGGAGGCTGCTGCGGTCGGACTGCCTGGGGCGCCGCCGTTTTCAGCCGACAACCAGCCGCTGGTCGACTATCTGTCAGGTCGTGGATTACACCCATATCGCCTGCCGATGGCCTGCGACTACGCCGACGGGTGTGCCACCTGTCAGACCTATCTGTGCCCGCAGTCGTGCAAGAACGACGCGGCCCGTGCCGGCGTGCTGCCTGCCATCGCAGAACATGGCGCCCAAATGCTCACCGAGTGCCGGGTCGT
Source organism: Mycolicibacterium sp. XJ662 (assembly GCF_053484035.1). Lineage (NCBI taxonomy): Bacteria > Bacillati > Actinomycetota > Actinomycetes > Mycobacteriales > Mycobacteriaceae > Mycobacterium > Mycolicibacterium sp. XJ662. The sequence goes on from NZ_JBEFTL010000001.1 coordinate 320,562, forward strand.
CGCCCTTGACGCCGACCGCACCCGGGTCCGACGGCTGGTCTGCGAGAGCCCGTCGGGCCGTCTTGAACTGACGGGCAAGGTTGTGGTGCTGGCCGCCGGTGCACTGGCCACCCCGGTGCTGCTTCTCAACTCCCGATCAGGGGACTGGCCGCGAGGTGTGGCGAACAGCTCAGACATGGTGGGGCGCAACCTGATGCGTCACATGCTCGACCCCATCGAAATCTGGCCACAGCCCGACGTCACGACCACCGCCGCCAACAAGGAGATCGGGCTCAACGACTTCTACTTCCATCAGGGCCAGAAATACGGCACCGTGCAGTCGTTCGGTGCGGTACCGCCCATGGAGTGGCTCATCAACCGTCCCACTCCGCAAGGCAAGGCGTTGCGCCTGATGCGCCCGGCAGTACGCCGCATCTACGAGAAGTTCTTCACCGGCGGACTGATCCTCGCCACGATGATGGAAGACCTTCCCTATCTGGACAACCGCGTGCTGCTCTCGGATCGCCCGGGCGCCGACGGCCGCCAACGCATGCGAATTCAGTACCGGCTGCACGCCAGCGAAATTGACCGGCATGCGGCCTTTCAACGGCTTTTCCAGCAGATGCTGAAACCGTTTCGCAAACGCAGGCTGGGCAGCGGAAAAGACAACTCGAACATGGGGCACGTCTGCGGCACCTGCCGATTCGGCACCAATCCCGCGACCAGTGTGCTCGATCCGCAGAACCGCGCCCACGGAATGGAGAACCTCTACGTGGTGGACACCTCGTTCTTTCCGTCGAGTACGGGTTTGAATCCGAGCCTGACCGTCGCGGCCAACGCCTTGCGGGTGGGCGCGCATGTGGACCGGGTGCATTTCCCCAACTGATTGCAGCGCCGGTTCCCGCAGACGCCGACTGTCGGGCCGAGTAGTGTCCGGGCAGTGTGGGGGTCGCTGCTGGCACTGGCGCTGGTGGGATCGCTGAACCCGGTGCGCCTGGCGGCCACGCTGCTGGTGAGTTCCCAACCTCGGCCGCTGCACAGTCTTTTCGTGTACTGGGTCGGCAGCCTGACGATGGGGCTTTTTGCCCTCGTGGTGCCGCTGATCGTGCTGCACTTCACCCCAGCGCTGAAGCCGTTCACCCAAGAATGGGCCACGCCACAGTCCAGTCCTACCGTTCGGTACGTCCAGCTGGGCATCGGCGTGCTGGCGCTCACGGGTGCAGCACTGCTCACCGCGGGTTCGCTGACGCACCGCGGGTGGTTGGCACGCTTCGGCGCGGCGGACGAAAGCGTTCCGGTCCTGATACGGGACGCGGAGCCGCCCTCCGAGGCCGCACAAGACACTTTGTCGGACAGCGGTTCTGCGATCCGCGAACTGCTCGGAAGAGCTCATCAGGCATGGCGGAAGGGCTCGCTGTGGGTCTCGTGGGTTATCGGCCTTGTGATGGGCCCGGCGCCCGACGTCGTGCTTTTTGCGCTCGCGGTGATCGTGGCCTCCGGAGCCGCGATCGGCGCGCAGATCATCGGCGCGGTCGCCTATGTGCTCGGGGTCCTCGGCGTGGTCGAGATCATCTTGCTCAGCTATCTGGTCAACCCGCCGAAAACCCAAGCCGCACTGCGGCGACTGCACGGGTGGGCGTCGACTCACCGGCAGAAACTTCTTGCCGCCATCTTGTTTGTCGTCGGGCTCTCGATGCTGGCGCACAGTTCGGGAGCGTGATTGCGCAGCGTCACATCCGTCGGCAGTTCAGGCCCACGTCTCCCCGCGCCGGTGGACCAACGCGAGCGCCGAGAGGCCGAGTTTCACAAAAGGTAGCGGCATCATCCGGGTCAGGTTGTGGTAGCGCCGCACATCGGTGAACACGGCCCGAAATCCACGCTCGCTCATCCGATACGCCTCGAAGACGCGATTCAGCTCGCCCTCGTCAAAGGGCTGGTCCCGCGACGCCGCGCTGAGCAGCTCATAGACCACCGAAACCCAATCGGTGCCGAAGGGTTCGGCGACCGGGCCGCCATGTCGGTGGTGTCGAAGGTCTGAGGTGAGGAATTCGTCGATGGCGTTCTCATCACCGGAGTCGAGATCGATGCCGAGGGTGGTGGAAATCCGTTTCACCTCCCGCCGCCAGTTTTCGAGCAGGTTGGAGTACTCGACGAACACGCGCGGCACCCCGCGGCTACTTCTCTCGGCCAGCAACGTGTACCTGAGCCAGGATGCGCTCACCAGCTCGGGCGAGGAGCTCACGTACAACTGGCGACCGGCACGCTTTCCGATCGACCCGATGACCTCCGCAGGGTGGCGAATCGCGACCACCACGGCGACGTCGAATCCCGCCTGGCGCGCAGCCTCGAACCACAAGTCCGTCAGCGCCGTCATCTTCGGCTCTTTGAGGACCACCAGCGGCGCAGTCGGCAACGTCGTGAGGTACGCGCGGATCTTGGCGATGCAGGCGGCTTCCGCGTCGGCGTCGATCGTGCGTTCTTCCGGTGAGCGCAACGACACGTCGTAACCATCGCTGCCCTGGCGGCGCAAGATCTCTTCGTTGAGAGAGATGGCTGCGCGCGGCTCCCAATAGCCACGGGGATTGCTTCCCGTGGCGCCCAAGAGCCCCCTCGGAAGCGCGGCGCCACTCAGCGAAAGGACCCGGGTCAGCGCCGAGGTGCCCGAGCGGCCAAAACCGATGATGAACAACAGGACCGGGCGCGCCGCGGTCCCCGCTCGTGCCGCAGCCGTCACCCGCTCACCTCCGCGCCGCAAGATCGGCTGTCATCCAAGCCAAGACAACTCCCAACCGATCGCTATGAACAGCGACGTCATCGCTACGGCGCACCTCCTCCGCGCGCCGCCATCGGTAAGCAGAAAGCAAGCGGGCTAAATTGTCAAGCCCGTCAAAATTTCCCTGACCGCGAATATTATGCCTGCCATGACACGACCCTCAACGCCCCGCGCCGATGTCGTTGCGCGGATCATCACCGCGGACGTTGCACTCGGTCCCGTCCTCCGACAATCGATCCAAAGCGTCAACAAACGGCTCTACCCGTACCTGACCCGCCGGGTCAGCGACGACGTCTGTTTTCTGAACTGGGGTTACGAAGAAGACCCGCCGATGGCCATTTCGCTCGAGGCCTCGGATGAGCCCCACCGGTACCCGATCCAGCTTTACCACAGCACCGCGACCCAGGCCGGTGCACTTACAGGCAAGCAGATGCTCGAGGTCGGCTGCGGACACGGCGGTGGCGCGTCGTATATCAGCCGCGCGTTGGGACCGGCATCGTATGTGGGCTTGGATCTCAACCCGGCCGGTATCGAGTTCTGCCGTCACAACCATCAGGTCCCTGGTTTGGAGTTCGTGCAGGGCAACGCCGAGAGCCTGCCGTTTCCCGCAGCGTCGTTCGACGCGGTGATCAATGTCGAATCATCGCACTGCTACCCACATTTCGACCGATTTCTCGCTGAGGTCGAGCGGGTGCTGCGGCCGGGCGGCGCGTTCCTGTATACCGACGTGCGGCAGCGCTACGAATGCTCGCGATGGGAAGCGGGGCTGGAGAGCGCACCGGGGCTGCAACTCGTCTCATGGCGGGAGATCAACGCAGAAGTGCTGCGCGGGTTGGACCTCAACCCCACTCCGTGGGGTGGCCGGGTGATGGACAGTCTGGTGCCGAAATTCATGCGGCGCATGGCCCGCAAGGGCGCACCCGTGCGCGAATCATGGATCTACCAGAACCTGGCAAACGGCCGCATGTCGTATCGGATGTACTACTTCGTCAAAGGTTGATCGGTTTCATCTGAGGAGCCCCCGATGGCCGGCGCCGCTGCATCGAGAACAGGAAAAGCATGACGAGTCAACGAACGTCGGGAACGAACCGGTCAACCCTGGCGACCAAGCTGAGGATCCTGAACCAACTCGTGTTCTACCGCGGGGATACCCGGCTGTTCTCTCAGCTCTTCTACCGCTCTACCGGGTCCGAACCTGAGGAGTACTCCAAGTGGTACTTCAACAATCTGGTGTGGCAAGACACCACTTGGATGGGTATCGAGACGTACAAGTCACCCTGCGATATGTGGAATTACCAGGAGATCCTGGTTGATCTCAAACCGTCCCTGGTGATCGAGTTCGGCTCGGCCTTCGGTGGCTCAGCCGTTTACTGGGCCAGCGTGATGCGACAGCTCGGTGAGCCGTTCAAGGTACTTTCGGTCGACATCAGCCATAAGTTGCTTCGGCCTGCGGCACGGCGCGACCCGGATGTGGAGTTCGTCGAGTCATCCTCTGCGGCGCCAGAGATCGCTGAGCGCATCAGACAGCTCAGAGCTGAGTACCCCGGCAAGGTATGGGCGATCCTGGACAGCGACCACACGAAAGACCATGTGCTGGCGGAAATGAAGCTCCTACGACCGTTGCTGAGGGCGGGCGACTATCTCGTCGTCGAAGACTCGCTGCTCAACGGACATCCGGTCGCACCCGAATGGGGGCCGGGTCCGTACGAAGCCATCGAGGCGTACGAGAAGGAGTTCCCCAACGACTACACCCATGACACGGCCCGTGAAAGTAAGTTCGGCTGGTCATTCGCCCCGTACGGGTTCCTGGTCCGCAACTAAGGCAAGCTGAACCACTCAAAGCGTACGCCCACGCCGATCGGCAATACCGCCGGTGCGCGCAAAGCCTTCCGCGAGGTCCGCAGCGACAGCCGCGCTTTCAGCGGGCTTCGACATGCGAGCGGCGAACTCGTGTGCCCGCGTTTGATATCGGGGGGCAAGGACGCGACGCAGGTCCGTGAGCAATGTCTGGGCGGTGGTCGTCGAAAAGCGGCGTCCAGTACCCACTCCCAGCCGTTTGAGCTGAGCTGTACGTAACCACTGATCGGGCAGGGTCCAAAGGCCCACCTGCGGGGCTCCCCCGCGCAGGCACGCGGCGATGGTGCCCGCGCCGCTGTGGTGTACAACCGCGCGGCAGTGCGGGAAGATCCGGGCGAAATTGACCTGACGAACTACCTTGACGTGCGGGGGATACGAGATCGCGCTGAAGTCAGTGGCGCCGGCCCCCACCAGCGCTCGCTCACCCAACTGCTCGCTGACGGCACTAATCATGGCGATCGTGTCAGCGGGTGACCCGACCGGTACGCTGCCGAATCCGAAGAATATCGGCGGTGGCCCACTGCCGATCCACGATATGACCTCGTCATCGAAATACGTTGGCGACTCCAGCGTCAACGTTCCGACGAAGGGTCTTCGACCTCCCCACTTCGCCCATTCTGCTGCCAGCCCAGGGACCACCGTCTCGTCGTACGCCTGGATCTCCAGGGCGCCACATTGCGCGATCCGGTTCGGCCACGGAGTTTTCGCCTTCGGCAAACCGAGTTGACGCCGCTGGGCATCTTCGACTTGTTTCACCGGGCCTGCCCATGACATCCGCTCGTAAACCTTCATGACAGCGCGCCCGAGAGGCGGCGGCAGGTAAGGCAGCACCTGTCCGTTGGCTCGCATCGGGAAAAAGTCCACCGTGACGAACGGGATGCCGTAATACTCCGCGACATTCGCTGCAAACTGCTCGAAACCGTTGCCGGCGACGATCAGGTTGGCCCCTTCCGCCAGCGAAGCCAAGGTCGCGAACGCGTCCTGTGTCCAACATTGCATGACGATCTCACCGATGTGGCGTCCAAGCCGTTCCAGCTCTTTCGGCCTTGAAGGAATTCGGAAGAAACACGTCCAATAGTCGCGCTGCGCGTCCATCATGACCTGCGAGTCGCTCCCCCAGGCAGTCGCTGCGAGCCCTGCCGACTCAGCGAATCCAACCACGTTCGGCGGCACCACGATCTGCACGTCATGGCCTCTGCGCAACAACTCGCGACCGATGACGATGCAGGGCTCGACATCTCCACGGACGCCGTGGCATGCCAGCACTACCTTCATCGCAGACTCGGCCTTTCAAGCGTTGCGCGCACGCAAGTTCAGGTACACCGCCCAGTATCGCCGCTCGTTGTCGGCGCCGTGAGCAATTGCCTATCTGCCGAACAGCGCTTCGGCCGGGAGTTGTTGAATGCGTCCCCTTGTCCGGCGCGCGCGCCTATAGTTCCGGCGTGGCGCGACAAAGCGATCGCTATATCCCGAACCTGTACTCCCGCGATATCGGCGTCTACGAGGCGCAGTACCAGGACTTCATTCGTCGGGCATTGGCCGATCTGCGCCGGCTCAAGATCCCGGGGCACACCCTGTTGTGGGAGGCATCCCAGCTCGACGGTGACGGCCTGGTAATCGACTTAGGTGTGTGGATCGGCTGGTCGACCCGGCTGCTGGCGGAGCGATCCGGTCGCCGCGTGTACGGCTTCGACACCTTCGAAGGTCTGGTGGAGGATTGGCAGGTCGACGACGAGCGGCTCGTTGCAGCTGGGGCGCTGTCGATTTCGGAACCGTTCGCGCAGCGCCTCATCGAAGACACCGGCGTCACCGTCGTCGACGGAATTCCGGCTGCGCTGGGCCGCGATGTCGAGTTCATCAAGGGCAGCACGTACGACACGCTGGCGCCGTTCCTCGATGCCCATCCGGGACCGGTCCGGCTGTTCCACATGGATCTGGACACCTATGAGAGCTGCTTGCACGCGTTGGAAACCTGTAAGGAACGCTTCACGGTGGGGTCGATCCTGGTGTTCGACGAGTACCTCGTGACGAACGGCGAGATGAGGGCGTTCTACGAATTCCAGCAGAAGTACGACTTCGACTTCCGCTACCGCGCGTGGGGTTTGGAGATCATGGAGATGAATGTCGCGATGGTTACCGACCGCGTGAAGCGCTTGATACACCAGGTGGAATGGTTTCAAGCGCAGCGCTTACTCGGCGATGGCAGCTACGTATGGAAGTTGTGGGACAAACGATTCTGGCGGTTCTGGTTGCGCGCACCGTGGGGCGACATCCGGTTTATGCTCGGCGCGATCGGACAGCGCAAGTCGGTCAGCTTGGAGATCACCGCGCTGGGGCGGCTTGGAACCTGAAGGCTCAGCTGACTCGAGGTCAGCTCGGCTCCCTGATCGGCAGCCCCGCCGCCCGGTAGACCGCGTCGATGAGCGACATGTTCTCGACGGCATCCTGCGGTGTCGTCCGTACCGGCTCGCCACGAAGCACCGCCGCGGCAAACGTGTCCAGCTGATACGCGTAGGTGGCCCGCTTCGGGAAGCGTTCCACGCGCCGGCCGTTGGCTGATCGCACCGAGAGTCGCGGGTAAAGGTGAGGTGCTGCGGGACTGAGCACCCGCAGCTTGCCGGCGTCGCCAATCACGCTCGCGGTCGCCCAAAACAGCTTCGACGACCACAGCGCGCATCGGAGCCGACCGGTATGCCCTCCTGCGTACCGCAACTCCGCCGACATGGCCCGATCCACCTGGGGTTTCTGCAGTTTTGCCCGGGCCGAAACGACTTCGGGGGTGGAACCGCCGAAGGTGCGGGCCATGTTGGCCACATAGCTTCCGGCGTCCATCATCGCGCCGCCGCCGAGCTCGTAGTTGTAGCAGTTGGCCTTGAACGTCGGCAGCATGACGCACAAGCTCACGTCCACCCGCTGCAGCGTGCCCAACTCCCCGGAGGCGACGATCTCCTCGACCCGCCGAGTCAATGGGTGATGGCGAAACTGGATGGCCTCCATCACCACGCGGTCCGACTTCGCCGCCAAGTCGGCGATCTCACGGGCCTCGGCGGCATTTGCGGTGAACGGTTTTTCGCACAACACGTGCTTGCCGGCAGCAAGGGCGGCCTTGGTCCACTTGCCATGCATGCTGGTCGGCACCAGGACGTAGATGGCATCCAGGTCGGGGTCGTCGATCAGTTCCTCGTAACTGCCGTAAGCCTTTTCAATGCCGTGTTCGGCGGCGAAGGCCTCAGCGCTCGGTACGTCGCGTGATGCCGCCGCGGCCACGACGACCTCGGCATTTCCTTTCGCCGGATTGATGATCGTCGTCGGCGCGAAGCTCGAAGCGCCCAAGATGCCAATCCGCACCGGGCCGTCGCGATCGGGCATGGCGTTTCTCTCCTGTGTCAAGCCGCGCGGGTCGGCAAGGGCAAGGTCGGTTGTTGCGATGGGTTCACAGTGCCCGATGACGGTGTGCAAGTCCAGGATCCGGCCACTGCGCATGCGCTGAAGGAGCTCGCTCGAAGCGAGAGTAGAAGACGTTGCAAATTGGTCGAGCAGAATTCGGGTTGTTTACCGCCCGATGGGCTGTTCGGTCAGGCAACTAGTTACTTGCACTTTGTACGAATTCAACGGGTAATTGCCGCCAGGGGAACCATTTTCGTGCGGAATATTGCAGACACAATACTGACGGCATGGTTAAATACGACTGGTTTGAAGGCATGCGAAACTAAAGCATTCCGGGGGCTGAATTGGGGGGACATTTTCCTGCACGTGTGCAGGCTCAGACAGATCCGCCAAACGGTGGCACATCGCCGTCCCCGAGCGCGCCCGACATCAGCTACCCCACCAAAACGACAGTGGCACCTGCGACCACGTTGGGCAAAATGCGTCGTTGGTGTTCGACGTCAGCCGTCGGCTCTGAACGGTGGCACCGAATCCTCGCAGCAGCTATCGCTGCAATCCTTTTCTGGCCAGAAGCGTCCGTAGATCCCAGCATCGGGACCTCGCCGTCCTATCAGGCCGGGTTCGCGCTTGCACCAATCCACCACCTCGCATGGGGCCCTGAAATCGTATTCACGTTCGGCCCTCTCGGGTTTCTGCAGAATACGGCGTACTACTCACCCGGTCAGTCGCTGCTCGGTTCCATTTACCAGGCAATCGTCGTCGCGACATTTTTCCTGGGAATCGCCGCGGCATTGCGACTGCGCTACGCCCCGATGACCTCGCTCATCGGAGCTCTCGCAACGACGGCGATCGTGATCATCCTCCACATCGGCCACGGGCCCGTACCCGGACTCGAGTACCCGGAGTTGGCTTTTCTCGCGGCGTTCGCGTGGGCGAGCGTGCCACTGTTGCAGCGCGACCCCAAGCCCGCGACGGCGCTCATCACCTGCGTTGCGCTGGGCGCGGCCGGAGGCTTCCAGCTGTTGGTGAAGTTCAACACCGGCGTCACGATTTGTGCTATCGCGCTGATGCTTTCAATCCTCCTCGACTGGAGGGCTACCGGGCGCCACGTGGCGACGGTAGGCACGTTCGGTGTATCCGTCCTCCTCTGTTGGTTGCTCGCCGGTCAGCGCTTCGGGAACTTGCCCCTCTGGCTCAAGTACAGCGCCGACATCGTCTCCGGCTACAGCGAGGGAATAGTCACCCCGAACTCCCCCTTCGCCGGCCCCACGCTTCTGGTCATTCTCACCTGGGGAGCGGCGCTCTGCGTGATGTACCTGCGTGGCCGCCCAGAGATCCCGCGACGTTTTGTGGTGCTCGTCGGGATCGCCACCGCGATCGCCGCCAAGACTTCGCTGCGCCTTGACCTTTGGAGTTGGTACGGCCTACTCAGCTTCATCGTGGTTGCGATAGCCCTCACTCCTTACCGCCGTCCGCGGCGCCGGGTGTTCGCCGCAGTCATCTTGGCGGCAGTCATCGTGCTCTCACTCGCCGGAGAACGCGCCATCAACCACATCATTGGTAGTCCATACGACCGTCTCGCCGCAGCAATACAGGCACCCGCGCAAGCAGTCGACCGGCTGGCGACGCTGGCAGCCCCCGGTGCCCTCGAGCAGCGCATCCAAACAGCCAAGGCTCGTCAGCGTGAGCTCTACGCCGTCCCCGATTCGTTCATCGAGACGATCGGATCGTCGACGGTCCACATCGACCCGCACGAAGCCTCGGTCGCGTGGGCCTACGACTTCTCCTGGCGCCCTGTACCTGATTACCAGACTTACCAGACCTACACCCCCACCCTTGACCGCATGAATGCCGAATCACTCACCAACGGGACGGAATTCGTCCTATCACGGATCTCGTCCAGTTCGCCGGCGAGCGGGGTGTACGGCCTACTGGGGGTGCAAAACTCCCCTCGGTATTCCCGTGCGCTGCTGTGCAACTACACCGTGGACGGTGTGCAGGACGGCTGGGCGCTATTCAGGCGCAGCGAGACACACTGCGGACCGCTCGCCGAATTGTCGCGCGTCGACATCCATAACGGCCAGCCCATCGCCATCCCATCAGCTAGCGCCTCGGACATGGCAGTGCTCGTCAGCATCGAAGAGCACCCGACTGTCGTCGACCGCCTCTTTCGGGGAGCCGTTTTTCCGCTCTTCCTCCCGACGGTCACTCTGGACGGGGTCACATACCGGATGCTCGCCGCCACCGCGGACGAGCCATTTCTCGTTGTCACCCCAGCCGTCGTGAATGGCACGAACCTGCAGATCAATTCCGACACGATTAATCTTGGGCGGGCCCCAGCCCTAGGATTAGGCGCCGTCACCGGGCGGCTGTACTTCCACGAGATGCGGGTGGGCGAACAGCCATGAAATACGTCGCCCTGTTCGCTACCGCGCTACTGCTCGCCGGGTGCCGAAGTGGTGCGCAGCCCGCCGGCTCGCATTTGCGCGCATCTCAGCCAAGTACCGTGATCCCCAAAACCATCATCAACACTGACGGCACCTACCTCGGAGTCATCGATCTCGATGGCAAGTACGTGGTGGGCGAACTAGATAACCTGTTCCCTGGCAAGTACCGCAACTCTGGTGGAACGAAATGTTTTTGGGCGCGGCTTCGCAGTCTCGACCCGAATGACATCATCGAAAGCGGGGACTCCAGCGATGCCCAAACCGTCGATATCCGGGCCACAGACGTCGCTTTCGTAACACAGAACTGTGGCGTCTGGCAGCGCGTCCTTGAGTAAACAAGCTACTGTCCAATGTCGGGCCGAATCTGGCGCCAAAGCTAGTCCGGTTGTTGCGGTCAGTTCCTGTGGCCCGTAGGTGGTCCGCAGGGCTCCAACCGACAGTCAGCACATGTTCTGCCCCGAAAGGGGCAACTGCATCAGGCACCTGTGCGTCCGAGAATCGGTGGACTCGTCGAAACTCACGCTGATCACCGACCCCAAAAGCCCAGACCCGCCGAAACTTCCACCATGCAGGACTAACCCGTCTTTATCCCGATAAATGTCCCTCGAAGCTTCGCTTGGTAAGAACCTCCGAGCAAAGACTCTGCGATGTTTGGCTCCAAGCCGTCATACTGTTCCATCACGAGGTCAAATCCAACATCGTGAATTGTCTGAAGTAGGTGCTCGCGTTGGATCCAGAATGACCGATGATTATCCCAAGACGACCATTTGCGGGTTTCTCGATCGCGCAACGATGGAAGCCACCAAGAATTGCTTCGATCGCTGGAAAACTCCGGAAACCACCTTCCCTGAAGACCCTCGTTTTCACTGACTGGCGACAGCCATAAGTTTCTAGGCAACGAAAGATAGAAGCCTTCGGGGTTCGGCTTACGAAGAACCCTGGCGAGTGCCCATCGCAACCCTGGTACTACGAAACGCGCTATCACGGGCACTCGAAACTTGATATCGGCCAACCTCTGGGAGATGGGTCCGCGACTCGAATCGATACTTGAAAAGTGTGTCTGCAGAATCAGGAGCTTGTTTGTCGCAGCCGAAAGCTTCTGAAGAAATTCCTTTGGGCGGTCAAGATGGTATAGAAGACCACAGCAGAAGACGGCATCGAATTTTCCATAGTCGGCGATATTGAAGGCGTTATCTTGCACAAACTCTAGATTCGGCAGATCAACTTTCGATTTAACGTAGTTGCATGCTGCGATATTCAGCTCACGCACGTCAATGCCGAGAACTTGAAATCCCATACGGGCGAACTCGACTGCGTACCCACCTTCCAGACAACCCACATCGGCCAGGCGGACCTGGCTCTTATCCCCCGGGAACACGGTTTCCAGGAGTCCGCGCGCCGATACGAACCACGGGTGCTCCGCAATTGAGCCCGCCGAGTCAGGTTTAGTGAAGGTGCCGTCGTCAAGACGGATGTTGTGCGAAGTGAATTCCACCTCATCGCTATGTACCCCTACTACCATCCCGGGCTCCGATCGTTCAAATTATTGCGCTGCTAGGCGGAGATCGCGCCGAGCGTACAGGATTGCCTGGTGTCGTCGAGCCCGTTTTAGTGGTCGACTTCGGGCGGGAAACCTAATGAAGTCTGTTGTGGCCCACTGCTTGCGGCGGAGTTTGAATCGAATCTGGCAGCCTGAGTCGGTGCGGTTCGGCCAACCGCAGTGATCCGAAACCTGTTTGCCAGCCGGCTTTACCTCTCGAAGGCCGCCGCGGTGTAGGCGGCTGATTATGATTTCAGATTGAAGAGTTCGTTGAGCGTGAATTGGTCGTAGTTCGTCGGCCTACCTTGTGGTCAACGGACTGTTTGTGGGTCAGAAGGACGAGATGTCGTTGCACCCGTCTTCGCAGCGTCGATGCACAATCGAGAGCATCAAGACCAACGCTCCTCAGACAGCTTGCGTTCGGGCCACTGATGTCGCCTTCTGCACGAAAGATGTGAATTTCGCGGCGTTCAGTAAGCTGGCTCAACCTCGGCGTTGGTACACGACAAACAAGAGTCGCTCATCGACCGGCCAGGCATGATGCCCGGCGAGGCTCCTCCGCAACTCAGCTCGGCTCGCGGAGAGGCAGACCCGCGGCACGATAAATCGAGTCGATGACGGTCATGTTCTCGATCGCATCCTCCGGCGGTGTCTTCACCGGCTCGCCCCGCAGCACCGCCGCTGCGAAGGCATCGAGCTGATACGCATAGCTGGCGCGTCGGGAAAAGCGCTCGACTCGGCTGACGCCGCCCGCTCGCACGGAGAACCGAAGGAACACATGGGGCAGCACCGGGTTGATCACCCGCAGCTCACCACGATCGCCCACGACCCGGACGGCTATCCTCAGCATGTCTTTCGACCACATCGAACAGCGCAGCCGGCCGATATGTCCCTCGGGAAACCGCAACTGGGCGGTCATCGCCCGGTCGACCCGAGAGTCGCGTAACTTCGCTTGTGCCGAAACAACTTCCGGCGTCGATCGACCGAAAGTCCGCAACATGTGGACGGCATAGCATCCGGCGTCCATGGTCGCGCCTCCGGCGAGAGCGTAGTTGTAACGGATGTCGGAAAACTTCGGCAGCGGAAAACAGAAGGAGACGTCGATCCGTTGCAGCGTGCCGAGCTCGCCGGAATCGATGATCTCCTCGGCGCGCAACGCAAAGGGGTGGTAACGGTAATGGAATGCCTCCATCGCCACCCGCCCCGACGCGGTGGCCACCTGCATGACCTCGCGGGCCTCCGCGGCATTCGCCGTAAACGGCTTTTCGCACAAGACGTGCTTACCCGCCTCGAGCGCAGCCCGAGTCCACCTGCCGTGCAAACCGTTTGGCAGCGGAATGTACACCGCGTCCACCTCTGGATCGGCGATGAGCGCCTCGTAGTCACCGTGCACGCGGGCGATGCCATGTTTGGCCGCAAAGGCTTCCGCACGTCCGACATCGCGCGCCGCCACCGCCGCCACCACGACCTCGGCGTTGCCCTTCGCAGGCGTGATCAGTGCCGCCGGCGCTATCTGGGCCGCCCCCAGCACCCCGAACCGCACCCTGTCCGCCACGATCAGTGCTCCTTGCTGAACCCATTGGCCACACGCACTTGCAGTTCACCGTGCGCAGCGCGCGAGGGGCCGTGATGAAGGCTACGCCAACTGGCCATATCGCAGCAGCCATTACCGATCATGGTGTGCGCGATCGGCATAAACTTTGGCCCGTGTTCGCCGTCGGATGTGCAGTCGTATGAAGCGCCCGTGCGTCGTGGTGGTCTCGAACGTCAGCAGCTTCGGCGGCGGCGGCGTCATCGATTTTCGCGACGCGCTGCTGGCGCTGCGCAGGAAGCGACCGGACATCGGTCTCGTCGCGGTCATCCCGCAACGGGGAGATGTCGCACAGCGCTGCGCTGACGACGGCATCCGAACCCGGATCGCTTGGACGCCGTGGTGGGCGTTTGGCAAGTGGGTGCGTTTCCGCGGCATCGACCCCCACGCGCTGATCGGCTGGTTGCCCTACACCGCGAGCCTGCTACCGGGCATCGTGCAAGCCCTGCTGTTCTTCAGGCGACAACGCCCGACGATGGTCCTCACCAACACCATGACCATCCCGTCGCACGCCATCGCCGCCAAAATCCTCGGAATCCCGCACCACTGGATGGTCCGCGAGTTCGGCAGAGACGACCACGGGCTCTGGTTCCTCTTCGGCTATCGCCGAACCGTCCGTCTGATCGGCCGGCTGTCACAGTCGGTGATCTGCAATTCACACGCCGTCGAGGAAACGATGCTCGCGCTCGATCCCGCGATGGCCACACATGTCGTCTACCCGGCTGTCGACGCCGCAGTCGGCACACCACCGCAGCGCCACCCCGGTGAGCGCATGCGCACCGTACTTGTCGGATATTTCTCTGCCGCCAAGGGACAGCACCTAGCCATCGAGGCCATCGCCATCGCCCGAAAAGCCGGCGTCGACATCGAGTTGACCTTGGTCGGTGCCGGCAGACCCGAGCCATTTCGGGCGCTCGCCCACCGCCTGGGTGTCGCCGATCTGGTGACCATCCACGGACCGACCGACGACGTCGCACGCTACTGGGCTGGAGCTCACGTCGGTCTGATGTGCAGCCAGAGCGAAGCATTCGGCCGTGTCACCGTCGAGGCGATGCGGGCAGGGCTACCGGTCTGCGGGACGGACTCCGGTGGCACCCCAGAGCTCATCAAACCTGGCGTCGCCGGACTGCTCAGCCCTGCAGGAGATGCCAACGCGCTGGCAGCCAACCTCATGGCCCTCGAAGCGGACGAAGACCTGCGCCGCAGCCTGGCGGCCGGCGCGCTGGAAACTTCGCAGCGCTTCGGACGCGACCATCACGACGACGAACTCATCGCCGTCCTCGGCCTGTCTTGACGCGCACCGCACTGTCCGCGTACAGCACCTTATTATCGGTAACGTAAAAATTGTCACCGATTCCGACGCTGACGTATACGTTCGTCCATGGGTCGCCGTTTCGTCGTTGAAACGTCCCCGAATCGCCCGGACCCAACCAGCTTTGGGCCATCACGATGAGGAGCGCGATTGTGCCTGGCGGCAACGTGACCGGGCGGGAAGCAGAACGCGTCGAGTGGGATGTCATCGTCGTGGGCGCCGGCATGGGCGGCGGCATGCTTGGGCATCGGTTGGCCCGCGCAGGCCGCCGAGTGCTGTTCGTCGAGAAGGGTCGCTCCACCCTGCCCGGAACGCCGGGAACGATCCGCTCGGCGATGCCCGAGATCGCTGAACCGCTGGGCACCCGGTCAAAAAACACCTACTTCGACACGCTGGCCCGTGGCGGACGCAGCGTTGACGAGATCACCGACATCAGCGGCCGCGTTCCGAAGCGGTTCGTGCCGTTCATCGGCAGCGGAACCGGCGGGTCATCGGCGCTCTACGGCATGGTCTGCGAACGGTTTTTCGTCGACGACTTCAACCCGCGTCAACACTTCGCCGACCCGGGTGAATCGACGGTGCCGGAGTCGTGGCCGATCTCGTACGAACAGTTGGCGCCCTGGTATTCGGAAGCAGAGAAGCTGCTCGGCGTACGTGGCCAACCGGATCCGTTGCGCCCGGAGGCCGCCGATGTCGGTCTTCCTGAGGCGCCACCCTTTTCCCTCGATAACCAACCGCTGGTCAACTATCTGCGGGGACGTGGTCTTCACCCTTACCACTTGCCGATGGCCTGTGACTTCACCGATGCGTGCAGAACCTGTCAGGCCTACCTCTGCCCGAAGTCGTGCAAGAACGACGGCGCGCGTAGCGGTGTACTGCCCGCCGTCACCGAGTACGGCGCTCAGTTGCTTGCGGAATGCCGGGTCGTCCGACTCGAATCAGACCGCACTCAAGTACAGAAGGTGATCTGCCAGCACCGGTCCGACATGCTGGCGCTCAAAGCAAAGGTGGTGGTTCTGGCCGCAGGCGCCCTGGCCACCCCGGTGTTGTTGCTCAACTCCAGGTCCGCAGACTGGCCCCGCGGACTGGCCAACGGCTCAGACATCGTGGGCCGCAACCTGATGCGTCACTTGATGGACTGGATCGCGGTGTGGCCCCAAGGCGGTAGCAAAATCACCGCCGAGAACAAGGAAATCGGGCTCAACGACTTCTATTTCGTGGATGGTCAGAAGTACGGCACGTTGCAGTCCGCCGCGTCGATGGCGTCGTTGGCGCCGCTGGACATGGTGATGAACCAACCCCGGTGGGCATCGCGGGCGTTGCGTCTGATGAGCCCGGCGGCCCGGCCGATCTATAACCAGGTCGTCAACGGCGCACTGGTGCTCGTCGCGATGATGGAAGATCTGCCGTATCTCGACAACCGGGTCATGCCGAGTGACCGGCCCAGTGTCGACGGGCGCCAGCGACTGCGTCTTCAATACCGCATTCACCCCAGCGAGATTGACCGCCGCAAGGTATTCCTGCAACACCTCAAAGAGGTGCTGCAGCCGTTCCGCACGCTGACCCTGCGCCAAGGCGACAACAACCAAACCCTCGGGCACGTCTGCGGTACGTGCCGCTTTGGCGACGACCCCGCCACCAGCGTGCTGAACCCGCAAAACCGTGCCCACGAAGTCGACAACCTCTACGTGGTGGACGCATCGTTCTTCCCGTCGAGCACCGGCCTCAATCCGAGCCTGACCGTCGCCGCCAATGCGTTAAGGGTCGCAGAACACATCAGCGCGGCGCATTTCGCCGCATAACCTCTAGGCCGGCTCACGAACCGAAAGCCCGGCGGCGCGGTAGATCCCGTCGATCACGGTCATGTTCTCGACCGCTTCTGCCGCGCTCGTCTTCACCGGTTCGCCCCGCAGAACCGCCGCGGCGAAGGCATCCAGCTGATAGTCGTAGGTGGTGCGTGCCCGGAAGAACCGCTCCACGCGCTGGCCGTCGGCGGATCGGACCGAGAACTGCTGGAACGGGATCACCGGATGCAGCCGAAGCTCACCCCGGTCCCCCATCACCCGGGCGGTGACGTGCGGCAGGTCCGCCGACCACAGCGAACACCGGAGCCGACCGGTGTGGCCGCCGGCGAACCGCAACTCGGCGGTCATCGCCCGGTCGACTTGAGGTCCGCGCAGTTTCGCTTGGGCTGAAACAACTTCCGGCGTTGAACCGCCGAAGGTGCGCAGCATGTCGACCACATAGCTGCCGAGGTCCATCAGGGCGCCACCCCCGAGGGAGTAGTTGTAGGTGTTCGACGAGAACTTCGGCAGCCAGAAGCAATCGGCCGCCTCCACCCGCTGCAACGTGCCCAGTTCGCCCGAGGCGATGATCTGTTCGACGCGCGACGCAAACGGGTGGTAGCGGTAATGAAAAGCCTCCATCACCACCCGATTCGATTCCGCCGCCAGATCGGCGATCTCGCGGGCCTCAGTCGCGTTGGCGGCAAATGGCTTCTCACACAACACATGCTTACCCGCCTCGAGGGCAGCCCGCGTCCACCTCCCATGCAGAGCATTCGGCAGCGGGATATACACCGCATCCAGATCGGGATCGGTGATCAGCGCCTCATAGCCGTCGTGCACCCGGGCGATGCCATGTTTGGCGGCGAACTGTCGGGCACGCGAGGTGTCGCGCGCTGCGACGGCGGCGACGACGACCTCGTCGTTGCGCTTGGCCGGCTTGATCAGCACCGCGGGCGCAATGCGGGCCGCTCCTAGAATCCCGATCCGTACCATAGCCTGGCCGTTACCCATCGACTATTTGCGCCAATACACGCCCGTTCCATCGATGTCGATGATCTCCGCGGTAATCCCGTGCTTCTCGCGGTAGTCGGTGACCGCCTTTTCACAGGCCTTCACTGCCAGGTAGTCGTCGACGATGCAGAAGCCTCCCGGCGACAGCCGCGGGTATAGCGCATCCAGCGCCTGGATCGTGGACTCATAGAGGTCGCCGTCCAGCCGCAACACCGCGATGCGTTCGATGGGTGCGTCGTGCAGGGTGTCCTTGAACCACCCTGGGAGAAACCGGACTTGGGCATCGAGCAACCCGTAACGCTCGAAGTTCGCCCGTACTTCCGCCTCCGACACCCCCAAGATTCCTGCAACGAACTCTGCCCGGATTCCCTTGTCCGCCTGGTAATTCGCGGTGTCAGAGCGGGGGACCCCCTGAAAGGAGTCACACAACCATACGTTGCGCGTCGTATCGCCATAGGCCGCCAACACCGCCCGCATCAAAATGCATGCGCCGCCGCGCCACACTCCGGTCTCGACGAGATCGCCGGGGACGTCGTCGTTCAGTACCGTCTCCACACAATGCTGCAGGCTGGTCAGCCGCTTCATGCCGATCATCGTCTCGGCCTCAGGCGGCCAGTCCAGACCGGCTTCGCGCAAGGGTTGATTGCGCAGGCCCGCACCCCGGAGCTTGGGCGCCACCGTGTTGACCGTCTTGAGCAGCAGACGTCGCCGCAGCGGCCAATCCGACGGCGTTCTTTCGTGCATCCCGAACCGGGTCAGGTTGCGTCGAAGCAGATCCAGGTACAGAGCACGCACGTCGTAATCGGTGATCGTCACAATGGCCCTAACCTCGCACAGCAGTATTTTCGCGCCGAGTCTAGACTTACACTGCCGTCAATATTTGTAAATTCCTGGATCAGCCTGCGCTGCGGAGCGCACGCCGACGTTGAGCGAAATCCTCGAGCAGGTCGGCGGCGGTCGCGACACTCTCGGCCGGTGGGGTCATGCGGGCGGCGACCTGGCGGGCCCGGTCGAGGTAATCCGGCGCCAGGATGGTCCGAAGATCGGCAACCAGCGTCTTCTCCGAAGCCGCCGAAAAGCGCCGCGAGGTGCCCACCTTCAACTTCTTGACCGCCGCTCCCCAGATCAACTGCACGTCGGCCATCCAGAGCACCAAGGTCGGAACGCCGGCGCGCAACCCTGCCGCGGTGGTGCCGGCACCACCGTGGTGCACGACGGCCCGGCAGGCCGGAAAGACCGTCGCGTAGTTCACCGCACCGACCACCTTGACGTGGTCGAACTGTGGGACGTCGCTGAAGTCGGTCCAGCCCGCACACACCAACGCCCGCTCGCCCACCTGCGCGCAGGCGCCCGCGATCATGGCGACCATCTCGGCGGGCGACTCCACCGGGATGCTGCCGAACCCGAAACAGACCGGCGGTGTTCCCGCGGCGATCCAGGACATGACGTCCTCGTCGGCCTGGGTGGCCAACTGCAGTGTCAGCGTGCCGACGAAGGGGCGTTGCCCGTTCCATTTCGCCCACTCGGCCGCCAGCCCGGGGAAGCACACCTCGTCATAGGCCTGGATCTCCAGCAGTCCACGTTCGGCGATTCGACCCGGGACGGGTCCTGTCGCCGGGGGCAAGCCCAACTCACGCCGCTGCGCGCCGACTGCTTTCTTCACGCCACGCCAGATCAGCCACTCGTACACCTTCATCGCCGAGCGGATCACCGGAGCGGGCAGATTCGGCACCAGCCGGCCGTTCATCCGCATCGGGAACCACAAGACCGTCGCCAACGGGAGAGCGCAGTATTCGGAAACGTCGAAGGCGAGTTCTTCGTAGCTGATCCCGGACACCAGTAGATCGGCCCCATCCGTTTGCGCGATCAGGGTTCTGGTCATCTCCCCCCAGGCCCGGATACCGGGCTCGCGGGATTCGCGCAGATACCTGCGCACATCGCGCACTTTCCAGAAGTTGCGAAAGAAGTAGCCCCAGAAGTCACGCGTGTCTTCCAGCCACGCTTGAGTGTCGGGACCGTACGGGACCGTCGGGAGCCCCACCGACTCGGCCGAGCCGGTCAGGTCGGGAGGCACAGCCATCTGCACGTCGTGACCGCGGCCCATCAACTCGCGGCCGACTGCGATGCCGGGTTCGACGTCGCCGCGAGTCCCATAGAACGCAAGCACGAACTTCATCGGATGGCCCGGCCCTCCAGTTTTGTCCGCCGCGATTGACCACTACGGAAACCGCCCAGAGTGTAAACCCCCTTCGGCTATTCTGACGCTCGTGTCAAATAAGGTCGACTCGGCGGCGCCGACGCTGTAGGGGGAGCCACGCGCGCGAGCCCTGAGCTATCGGAGGCCCATCAGTGACAATTTCGGACCCGGTACGTGAATCCACCGGTGAGACGACGTCGGACAATCGGCTCGCGCTGATGGACCAGGCGTTCTATGCGGGCCACCGCGCCAGCGGCCAGAAGGAAGTCATGCAGGTCGCGTGGCTTTACGACCGGGCGATCGACCTCGATGGGCTACAGCGGTTTCTCCAAATCATGAGCCGTTCGTTGTGGGGCCGGCTCATCGAACGTCCGCCGCTGCCGTTCGCCCGGTACCGGTGGGTCGCCGAACTGCGGCCGGCGCCCATCCACATCGCAGAGACTCCTCGTCCACGCGCCGAACTCGGCGAATGGTTCGACGAACGCGCACAGATACCCGTCGATCCCGAGGCGGGCCCGGCTTGGCATATCGGTGTCCTTCCGTTGACGGACGGCTCGACCGCGATCACCGGGGTGATATCGCACTACGTGCTCGACGGCCTCGGCAGCGTCGTCGAAGTCGCCAAGGCGATCATGGGCTTCGCCCGCGAGCACGACTACCCCCCGCCGCGGTCGCGGACCCGATTTCGCGCACTGGTTGAGGACGCCGGCCAGACCGCCCGCGAGGCGCCCGAGGTGGCCCGCGCCATGGTCGCCGCGGCCAAGGAGGCGCGTCGGCGCCAAAACGACGACGTCCGTAAGCCCGCGAAGCCGACGGCCGTCCGCTCCGGAGAAGAACGTCCCGTGATGGTGCCCGGCGTTTGGCTCCTGATCGACTCGAACGAGTGGGATGCCCGCGCCCAGGAGTTGCGCGGGGCTAGCAACACGCTGGCAACCGGGTTGGCCGCCAGACTCGGAGAGCACCTGGGGCGACGGCATCGCGACGACGGCACCGTCAAGATGCAGATCATCGTGAGCGATCGCACCGAGGACGACACGCGCGCTGTCGCGGTGTCCTTTGCCCGCGCCAGCATCGACCCGACGCAGGTGACAAAGGACCTCAGCGCTGCTCGCAGCGCGATAAAAGAAGCATTGGCCACGCTGCGGGACACCCCGGACGAAGCGTCACCGCTTCTTCCGCTCACCCCGTTCACCCCAAGGCGGACGTGGAAGCAACTGATGGACTGGGCGATGGACGATCCCGACCAGCCGGCGGTCATTTCCAACTTCGGCGACGTGGGCTCGGCCGTGACCTGTCCGGACGGCACGCAGTGCCAGTCCGCGTGGGCGCGCGGGACCAACCAATACATCACCGAAGAGCGACTTGAGCGAACCGGTGGCCAATTGCAGGTTTTGTTCGGCCGGCTACCGACGGTCGGCAAGATCTCGATGAGCATCCAGGCCTACCAGCCCGGTGGCGTGACTACCAAGACCGCTCTGCGGGATCTGGTCGACAGCACGCTGGCCGAGTTCAACCTGTCTGGCGAGATCGACTAATCGACCGATCGTGATGCCGCCTCGGCCTGCCATCTGCGCCGCTACCGCGCCTACGCCATACCCGGCCGTCGGCCAACAACTCCGTGGAGCGCCGGATTTGCTGACTTCGTCGTCGCAACGACGTGGGCGCGAGCCGCGGGCATCGAAGATCCAAGGATGCCCTACAGGGCGATGCTTTACGATTTGTTACGGAACCGTCAATATGGAGACCGTCTCCATGGTTGGCTGTCCCCGAGATCGGCCGCGGTCTTCGAGACGCGGGCCCACGAGGTAGACCGCTGTTCGCTGGCATGGCCCCTGGGGCGAAACGTCGGAAGGGGAAAGGAATGGGTGCGGTGGTCGACGGCAGTGCACACGACGTTGGACCGGCCCGCTCCGACGTCGCCGCCGAGGACACCGCTGACGCCGTCCGCGCGCGCCGGCGCGGCTTCCTTCGGCGACGGACGCGTCAACCTTCGGGTCCGCCTCCGGTTCGTCGCAGGCGTCGCACCCCGGCATCCGCGGCGTTCCGCCTTTTCCGACGGGTATGGCTTCCGCTCGTCATCGTCGTGGTGGTGATCGCGGGAGGTTTCACGGTGTCGCGGCTGCACAACATCTTCGGAACTGTCAACGCGCTGTCATACGGCGACACCCAGGTCGAAGACGAGACTCCGCTCAACCCGAAGTACTTGAGGTACGAAATCTTCGGGCCGCCAGGCACTGTCGCGCAAATCAGTTACTTCGACGAAAGCGGGAACCCGAAGTTCATCAGAGATGTGCCCCTACCGTGGTCGCTCGAATTCCCGATCTCCACGGCAGCAGGTGTCGGCAGTATCGCGGCGAACGGCGATAGCGAAAGCCTCGGCTGCCGCATCCTGGTGGACAACGTCGTCAAATCCGAAACCATCAAACAGCACGCAGTGAGTACCTTCACCAGCTGCATGCTGAAGGCCGCATGAGTTACCACCAGCTGCACAGCACTCGGCCGCGGGCAGCGCAGATGATTCGGCGCTTTTCAGTCCCAATCATTTTGGCGTGGTTGGTGATTGTCGCGATCTTGACCGTCGCCGTCCCGACGCTCGAAGAAGTCGAACAAGGGCAAGCGCAATCGCTGAACCCCACCGATGCGCCGTCATTTCAGGCTGCCGAGCGGATGAGCGAGGCCTTCAACTCACCCGACTCCGGCGGCGCGGTGATCATCGTCCTGGAAGGTGACGAACCCTTAGGTCAGGATGCCCACCGGTATTACGAGCAACTGATCGGTGCGCTGCGTGCCGATCACGAGCATGTGCAGGCCGTTCAGGACTTCTGGGGCGACGAACTCACCAGGGGCGCCGCCCAAAGCAGCGACGGCAAAGCCGCCTACGTCCAGATAAGTCTTGTCGGCACTCACAACGACCAAGCCTCGACCATTGAATCCGTGACAGCCGTTCGCGACATCGTCGACCGTATGCAACCGCCGCCGGGTGTCACGGCATACGTCACCGGCCCTTCGGCAGTGGCCGCCGATATCAGCGCGAGCGGCAACAGGACGGTCATCCTGATCACCGTGGTGAGTATCACCGTCATCCTGGTGATGCTTCTTTTCGTATACCGCTCTGTCGCAACCGTTCTGCTATTGCTGTCCGTGGTCGGGATACAACTGCAGGCTGCCCGAGGCGTCGTCGCACTCCTCGGCCTACACGACTTCATCGGCCTGACGACTTTCGGCGTGAACCTTCTGGTGGCCCTGTGCATCGCGGCGGGCACCGATTACGGGATCTTTTTCTTCGGTCGATACCAAGAGGCACGTCAGGCGGGCGAGGACAGGGAAACCGCCTTCTACACAACCTATCTCGGGGTAGCCAAGGTGGTCTTGGCATCCGGTTTGACGATCGCGGGCGCGCTTTACTGTCTGAGTTTCACCCGCCTGAGGTTCTTCAGCCTCTTGGCGCTGCCCTGTGCCGTCGGCGTGATCGTCGCGATCGGGGTTGCGCTCACGCTTTACCCCGCGGTCATCACCGTGGGAAGCCGGTTTGGTCTACTCGACCCGAAGCGGCATCTCAACCACCACGGGTGGCGACGGATCGGTACGGCGATCGTCCGATGGCCCGCGCCGATCCTCACCGCCACGATGGCCGTCACTCTCGTTGGGCTGCTGGTTCTTCCAGGTTTCAAACCGAGCTACAACGATCAGAAGTACCTGCCGAAGGACATCCCGGCCAATCAGGGAATGGCCGCCGCAGCGCGACACTTCCCCGAGTCGGTGATGATGGCGCCCGAGATGCTGATGGTTTCGACCGATCGCGACCTCCGCAATCCCACCGACTTTCTTGTCTTGAACAAACTTGCCAAAGCCGTCCTCGCCGTGCCGGGCGTATCGAAAGTGCAGGCGGTGACGCGTCCCGAGGGCACCCCGATCCCGCACACCACGATCCCCTACATGCTCAGCATGCAACAGGCGGGTCAACAGCAATACATGGTGTTTCAGAAAGCCCAAATGGATCAGATCCTCGAGCAGGCCGAAATGCTCGAGGAAGCGGTCAACATCATGCGGAACATGTATGCGCTGATGGAGCAGATGGTCGCGACGATGCATGATATGACCACCAAAACCCATGAAGTACAGGAAATTACAGAGCAATTACGCGACAGTATTTCCAATTTCGACGATTTCATCAGGCCGATCCGCAATTACTTCTTCTGGGAACCGCACTGCTTCAATATCCCAATCTGTTGGTCGATCAGGAGTTTGTTCGACACGATCGACGGGGTTGATGCGCTCACCGCGAAGCTCGACGACCTGGTGTTGAACCTCGACAAGATCGATGTGCTCATGCCCCAGATGCTCGTCCAGTTTCCACAGATGATCGCGATCATGGAAAGCATGCGCACGATGATGCTGAGCATGCATGCCACAATGTCGGGCGTCTTTGGTCAAATGGACGAAGCCAATGTCGATCCGACGGCCATGGGCAAGTCGTTCGACGCGTCGATGAACGACGATTCGTTCTACATTCCTCCGGACATCTTCAAAAATGAAGACTTCAAACGTGTTATCGATATATTCATATCGCCGGACGGAAAATCGGTCCGGATGTTCATCACCCAAAAGGACGACCCCGCTTCGCCCGAGGGCATCGCACGGGTAGGTGCAATTCGGACTGCTGCCGAGGAGGCGCTCAAGGGGACTCCTCTGGAAGGTTCTCCGATTTATCTCAGCGGCACCGCGGCCATGACGAATGACATCGTCGTGGGGTCGCAGTTCGATCTGCTGATCGCGGTTGTCGCGGCGATCTGCCTGATCTTCATCGTCATGTTGATCATGACGAGAAGTGTTGTGGCTGCGATAGTTATCGTCGGTACGGTTCTGATCTCGCTGGGCGCGGCCTTCGGTGTGTCGGTATTCGTCTGGCAGTATCTGCTCGGCATACCGATTCACTGGGCGGTGCTCGTAATGGCCGTGATCGTCCTGTTGGCGGTGGGCTCCGATTACAACCTGCTGCTCGTCGCGCGGATCAAGGACGAACTGGGCGCCGGTATCAACACCGCGATCATTCGCGCGATGGGAGGCACCGGGAAGGTCGTGACCACCGCGGGCTTGGTATTCGCCGCGACGATGGGCTCAATGGCGATCAGCGACCTGCTCAGCATCGGTCAGATCGGCACGACGATCGGCCTGGGCCTGCTGTTCGACACGTTGGTGGTGCGCGCGTTCATGACACCGTCGATCGCCGCGCTGCTGGGCCGGTGGTTCTGGTGGCCGCAACGCGTGCGGCCCCGCCCCGCGAGTTCGTTGCTCCGGGCCACCGGTCCGCGCCCGCTGGTCCGTGCACTGCTACAAACCCCGCCGCCCGAGGGGGCCGACTTCACGGCCGGCAACACCGGAGACCACCGTGGCAACGGCCGATAGCGTGAGCGTCTACCGTTGCTGTCCGCTGATGACCACATGAGCACCGAGCACCGGCGGCGGCCTGTTATTGCGCGGATGATCCGCAAGTTTGCGCCGCTCATCATCCTGGCGTGGGTCGCGCTGACGCTGCTGGTGACGTTTGCGGTGCCATCGCTCGAGCAGGTCGGCCGGGAGCAGGCCGTGCCGATGAGCCCGCGCGACGCGCCAGCGGTTGAGGCGATGGTCCGCATGGGCAAAGTCTTCCAAGAATCCGATTCGGACAGCATGGCGATGATCGTGCTGGAGGCTCAGCAACCTATCGGCGAGGACGTCCGCCCCTACTACGACGGACTGATCCGCCAGCTCAGAAGCGACCCGCATATCCAGCATGTCCAGGACCTCTGGGGAGATCGGCTCACGGCGGCGGGTGCGCAAAGTCCCGACGGTCACGCTGTTTATGTCCAGCTGAACCTAGCCGGCGACCAGGGCACGCCGGAGTCGCAAGAGTCTGTGGCGGCGGTTCGACAGATTGTCGATCAGGCACCGCCGCCTCCCGGCGTCGAGGTTTACGTCACCGGCTCGGCAGCGCTCGTCGGGGATATGACGCACGCCGGCGAAAGATCCATTCTGAGGTTGACGCTGATCGGAGCCTTCGCCATTTTCGTGGTGCTGCTCATCGTCTACCGTTCGTTCGCCACCGTGATCCTGCTCTTGGTCACGGTTGGTGTCGAAGTGTTTTCCGCCCGCGGAATCGTCGCCTTCATCGGCCACATCGATCTGGTTCTGCTGTCGACCTTTGCCGTCCACATGCTGGTCGCACTCGCGATGGCTGCCGGAACCGACTACGGGATCTTCTTTTTCGGCCGGTACCAGGAAGCGCGCCAAGCCGGCCAAGACCCCGAAACCGCTTTCTACACCACCTATCGAGGGGTGGCCCATGTGGTTCTGGGGTCGGGCTTGACCATCGCCGGCGCCCTCCTGTGTCTGAGCTTCACCCGGATGTCGATCTTCCAGACCGTCGGCGTGCCCTGCGCCGTCGGGATGGTCGTCGCGGTCGTCGTCGCGCTCACGCTGGTTCCCGCGGTGTTGACCGTCGGGAGCCGGTTCGGTTTGTTCGACCCGAAGCGGAAGATCGGTACCCGCCGGTGGCGCCGAGTCGGTACGGCCATCGTTCGTTGGCCCGGCCCCATTCTCGTTGCGACACTGGCGGTTACGTTGGTCGGGCTGATTGCACTGCCGGGTTACCAGACGAGCTATGACGACCGCAAATACCTACCCGACGATGTTCCGGCCAATCTGGGCTATGCCGCCGCTGATCGTCATTTCTCCCAGGCACGAATGATGCCCGATATTCTCATGATCGAATCCGATCACGATATGCGGAACCCGGATGACTTTATCGTGCTGCACAAGCTCGCCAAGGCCCTATTCCAAGTCCCGGGAGTCTCTCGCGTACAGGGCATTACGCGCCCCGAAGGCACCCCGATAGAACGTACTTCCATTCCGTTTCTGATCAGCATCCAGAACGCCGGCCAGGTCCAGATGATGAAGCATATGCAGGACCAGGTGGACGACATGCTGAAGCAGGCCGAACTGATGGACAAACAAATCGCCTTGGCGCAGGTCATGTACGACATCCAGCGGCAATTGACCGACATCACCCACGACTCGGTCCTCGTCACCAAAGATATGTCGGTGGTGGTCGCTGATCTACGAGATCACATCGCCGACTTCGACGATTTCTTCAGGCCGATCCGCAATTACTTCTACTGGGAACCGCATTGCATGAACATCCCGGTGTGCTGGGCGATCAGAAGTATCTTCGACGCACTCGACAAGGTCGACACGCTCACCCACAAAATGCAGGACCTGGTGGTTGACCTGGAAAAGATGGATGCGCTGCTGCCGCGACTACTGGAGTCGTTGCCTCGCATGATCGAGATCATGACCGCGATGCGCGATATGTTGCTGACGATGCACAGCACCATGGCTGGGCTTTTCGACGTGCTGAACGAATCGAACGAGGACGCCACCGCCATGGGCCAGGCGTTCGACGCCGCCAACAACGACGATTCGTTCTATCTGCCTCCGGAAGTGTTCCAGAACGCCGACTTCCAGCGCGCGATGAATTCGTTCCTGTCGCCCGACGGGAAAGCGGCCCGTTTCATCATTTCTCACAAGGACGATCCCGGAGCGCCCGAGAGCATCGCGAATATCGACCAGATCAGAATGGCGGCCGAGGAAGCGCTCAAGACCACGCCGCTGCAAGGCGCCAGCATCCATATCGCGGGCGCCGCGTCGACCTTTCAAGACCTTCGCGATGGATCAAAGTACGACCTGTACATCGCGGCGGTGAGCGCGCTGTGTCTGATTTTCATCATCATGCTGGTGATCACCCGCAGTATCATTGCCGCCTTGGTGATCGTCGGTACCGTCGCGCTTTCGCTGGGCGCATCGTTCGGGCTGGCGGTGCTTATCTGGCAATACATCCTGGGCATCAACCTGCACTGGATGGTGCTCCCGATGGCCGTAATCGTCCTTCTGGGAGTCGGTTCCGACTACAACCTGCTGCTGGTTTCCCGGATGAAAGAAGAAATCGCCGCCGGGATAAACACCGGCATCATCCGCGCGATGGGCGGTACGGGCAAGGTCGTGACGAACGCGGGCCTGGTATTCGCATTCACGATGGGTGCGATGGTGTTCAGCGATTTGCGGATCATCGGCCAAGTCGGCACCACGATCGCGCTGGGTCTGCTGTTCGACACGTTGGTGGTGCGCGCATTCCTGACACCGTCGATCGCCGCACTGCTCGGACGTTGGTTCTGGTGGCCACAGATCGTCCGTCCCCGTCCGGCCAGTCGAATGCTTCGGTCCGTCGCCCCGCGTCCCGTCGCACGAGCCTTGCTTCTGCCCGACGGCGCGCACGATGACTCAATTACAACTGAGCGTCTACCTGTAAACCTCAACTTGACCTGAACGGAGCCTGCTGGCAGATCCTGAAATTGCGCCGTCAGAAACGAGAAAACCGCTGGTCAACCCCATGCGGCCGGTGTTCTGCCGCCTGGCTCACCACACCAACGATTGATATTGTCCGCAAAGTAAATTAAGTTCCGAAAACAGGGTTAGACCTGTATAGCGTGACGGTAGTGTCCGGAACTGGCAATGACTACGAAGACTAGGGTTGTCGATGGCTCAACATCGAGTGAAAAAACGTGGCTCGTTGGTCGGCGCGTTGGCCGTCTCCACCGCGATCGCGACCGGTGCCGTCAATGGAGCCCCGGCCGCCAACGCGACATGCTTCTCAGCCTTCGGGTTGAACAACGGCAACGGTTGCTCAAGCAACATCACGACGATCGCGATCGCGATCGGCCCGGGTGCCACCGCCAACGCCTCGTTGGGATTCTTCAGTAGCGCCGTGGCAATCGGCCGCGGCGCCAACGCCACGGCTGCGCTGAGCGCTTTTACCGCGGCGACCGCGTTCGGCGACAACGCGACTGCCGCCGCGATGTTCTCGCTTTTTGGGATCGTCGCTCAGGTCGGGCCGGGAACTGCCTCATCGATCGGCGGACCCAACATCGTCATCAGCGCCTCCCCGCTCGGGAATTCACCCGCTAACGCTGGCGCCTCCGGCGCGGGCAACCTCGCCGTGCAACTCGGTCCGGGCAACGCCTCAGCGATCGGTGTCGGCAACGCCGCGCTCGGCATGTCACCGTGGGGCAACGGTGAACAAACCACCGTGGCAGGTTTTTTCGGCACCGCCGCCATCAACCTCTACAGCAACGCCTACGCAGCGGCGCAAGGTTTCCTCGCCCTAGCAGTGAACGTCCTCGATTACACGCTTTGGCCGTTCCAGCCGCTGGTCCAAGCCCTCCAATGGATCGCCGACGGGATCAGAAACATCCTGCAGGCTATCGGGGTTCTTCCGACACCAGCACCCGAGCCCGAGCCCGAGCCCGAGCCCGAACCGGAACCGGATCCTGGCGCCGCGCTCGCGGCGGATGACGCCGTCGATGCCGAAGAACGGCCCGCGCTCCAAGCCGCGCTGAAGATGATGCCGGCGTCGTCTGACGAGACCGCTGAATCCGAGATTCGCACCGACGAAATACCACCCGCCGAAACCGAGGTGCCCGCGGAGGACACGCCCGCCGAAACCGAGGTGGTCGAAGAGATCCCAGACGAAGACACCGCCGGCGAAGACGACGCGGAGATCGACTCGGATGTTGACCTAGACGTCGAGACCGACACCGACATCGAGACCGACCCCGACACCGACACCGATCCGGAGACTGGCCAAAACGACACCCCGGCAGTCAAGAACGACGACGATGGATCGGAAGACACGACAACCGGATCGACGGTGACGTCGACCACCACCGGCACCAAGACAGACAGCGATGATTCCACCAATACCCGTGACGCCGAAAAGGCGACCGCATAGTCAGCGGACAGAGACAGTGGCCGCACGCGGAATACTTGGTTGCGACGCGACGCATCCGAGCGGTCGCTCGCTGTGGGCGGCGCCATGAAAGGAATCATCCTCGCGGGTGGCTCCGGCACGCGATTGCATCCGATCACGCTCGGCGTGTCCAAGCAGCTGATCCCCGTGTACGACAAGCCGATGATCTACTACCCGCTCTCCACGCTGATGTTGGCCGGTATCCGCGACATCCTGGTGATCACGACGCCGCACGACGCGGAGAGTTTCGAGCGTCTGCTCGGTGACGGATCGCGGTTCGGGATCTCGATCACCTTCGCCCAACAACCCTCACCGGACGGGCTCGCCCAAGCCTTCACCATCGGCGAGGAATTCATCGGAACCGACAAGGTGGCGCTGATCCTCGGGGACAACCTCCTGTACGGGCCGGGCATGGGCACCCAACTGAGGCGCTTCGACGACGTCGACGGCGGAACGATATTCGCTTACTGGGTGAGCGAACCGTCCGCCTACGGCGTCGTGGAATTCGATGCCACCGGGACGGTGGTGTCACTGGAGGAAAAGCCCAAACAACCCAAGAGCAATTACGCGGTGCCGGGGCTGTACTTCTACGACAACGATGTCGTGGCGATCGCGAAGGACCTCGCCCCGAGCGATCGTGGTGAATACGAGATCACCGACGTCAACCGTGCCTACCTCGAGCAGGGTCGGCTGCGCGTGCAAGTGCTGCCACGCGGAACCGCATGGCTGGACACCGGGACCTTCGACCAGATGACCGACGCCGCCGACTTTGTGCGCACGATGGAGCGGCGCACCGGCTTGAAGATCGGGGTGCCCGAAGAAATCGCCTGGCGGCAGGGCTTTCTCACCGACGACGAGCTGTATGAGCACGCCACGACACTGGTCAAGTCGGGCTACGGAAACTATCTGTTGGATCTGCTCGAAAGAGGTTTTTAGTGGCTCGGCTTCTCGTCACCGGCGGCGCGGGCTTTATCGGATCCAACTTTGTGCATTACGTGATCGACCACACCGACCATCACGTCACGGTGCTCGACAAGCTCACCTATGCAGGCAATCTGGCGTCGTTGTCTGGTCTGCCCGAGTCACGGTTGACGTTCGTCCGCGGCGATGTCGCCGATGCGGAGCTCGTCGATGAGCTGGTGGCGTCTGTCGATACGGTGGTGCACTACGCCGCGGAGTCGCACAACGACAATTCGCTGAGCTTTCCCGAGCCGTTCGTACGCACCAATGTGATCGGTACCTTCACCCTTCTCGAAGCGGTGCGCAAGCACGGCGTCCGGCTTCACCACGTCTCCACCGACGAGGTGTACGGCGACCTGGCGCTCGACGATCCGGCGCGGTTCACCGAATCCAGTTCGTACCACCCCTCTTCGCCGTACTCCTCGACGAAGGCCGGCAGCGACATGTTGGTCCGGGCGTGGGTCCGGTCGTATGGAGTGGCGGCGACCATATCGAACTGCTCCAACAACTACGGCCCGTACCAGCACGTCGAGAAGTTCGTGCCGCGGCAGATCACCAACATCTTGTGGGGTATTCGGCCCAAGCTGTACGGCGATGGGCGCAACGTGCGCGACTGGATCCATGCCGACGATCACTCGTCGGCGGTGCTGCAGATCTTGGAAACGGGCCGGGTCGGAGAAACCTATCTCATCGGCGCCGACGGAGAGAAGGACAACAAGACCGTCGTCGAACTGATCCTGACCATGATGGGACAGGATCCCGATGCCTACGACAACGTCGCCGACCGCACTGGTCACGATCTGCGGTACGCAATCGACTCGACGAAACTTCGCACGGAACTCGGGTGGCGCCCACGGTACGCAGACTTCGAGGAAGGTCTGTCTGCGACTATTGACTGGTATCGCAATCACGAAGACTGGTGGGCACCCGCCAAGGAAGCCACCGAAGCGTTTTACGCCCAACTCGGGCAATGACGGAGAAGCCAAGCAATGACGGAGTACGGCAAGACGTTGGGCGCCACGGATACCTCCATTCCGGGGCTGACCGTTTGGCAGCTACCCGTGCACGGCGACAACCGCGGCTGGTTCAAGGAGAACTGGCAGCGCGCGAAGATGGTCGATGCCGGAATGCCGGATTTCGGGCCGGTGCAACACAACATCGCGTTCAATGAGTCGCTGGGTACGACGCGCGGTATCCATGCCGAGCCGTGGGACAAGTTCGTTTCGGTTGCGGCCGGGCGGGCTTTCGGTGCCTGGGTCGATCTGCGTGCCGGCGCAACGTTTGGTGCGGTGTTCACCGTCGAACTCGACCCATCACGCGCCGTTTTTGTGCCGCGCGGGGTGGGCAATGCGTACCAAACCCTCGAGCCGAACACCGTCTACTCCTACCTCGTCAACGACCACTACTCCCCCGACGCGAACTACACCTCGGTGCATCCCGGCGATGAGCGCGTCGCCATCGACTGGCCAATTCCGTTGGACCAAGCCGTGTTGTCAGCCAAGGACCGGGCCCAGCCGCGCCTGGCAGAAGTCGAACCCATTGCGCCGCGTAAGACCCTGATCGTCGGCGCCGACGGACAACTGGGCCGCGCATTGCGCCATGCGTACGCCGACGCGACCTCCGTCGAGTTCGCCGGGCGCGCCGATCTCGACCTCGCTGCCGGTGACCTCGCTTCCGCCCGTGCTTGGCGCGAGTACGACACGGTCATCAACGCCGCGGCCTACACCAACGTCGACGCGGCCGAGACCGCGGAAGGCCGTGCCGCGGCGTGGGCTACCAACGTCACCGGTGTGGCGGCCCTGGTGCGGGTCGCCGCTGAGCATGGCATCACCGTCGTGCATATCTCCAGTGACTACGTGTTCGACGGCACGAGCACGACGCCGTACCGAGAGGACCACCCGCCTGCGCCTCTGGGCGTGTACGGACAGACCAAGGCCGCCGGCGATCAGCTCGTGGCCACGCTTCCGCGTCACTACATCCTGCGCACGTCGTGGGTGATCGGCGACGGGCGAAACTTCGTACGCACCATGTTGTCGCTGGCCAACAACGACGTGAACCCGTCGGTCGTCGACGATCAGTTCGGACGCTTGACGTTCACCTCGGAGCTGGCCCGGGCGATCCGACACGTCACCGACACCCGCGCACCCTATGGCACCTACAACGTGACGGGATCCGGTTCGGTTCGGTCATGGGCGCAGATCGCGCAACGCACATTCGACGTCGCCGGCCATGACCCGAGTCGGGTGACCGGCGTTTCCACCGCCGAGTACTTCGCCCAAGCCAAGGGACCCGTGGCTCCGCGCCCGGCCAACAGCGTTCTGGACCTGACGAAGATCGAGTCCACCGGCTTCGTTCCCGTCGACGCCGACGAGACGCTGACGAACTACGTCGAACTCCATGCCCGCGAAAGCCACCATCTGACGAGCCCTTGATCGCCCCCTGCGCCGGACCGGCTCCAGATTCGAACCCAACACAAAAGCTTCAAATAGCAAATAGTTGGCGCCGTTAATAAAGACCCCGGCAACTATAGGACGGGGATACACCTAGCCGGTAAAGTGTCACGAATGGCTGCCAGGCACTCTGCGGCAAAACGCGCCGCCAGCAGCGCTAAACGCCGCCGTGGCCGTCACCGTGAGCAGCAACGTCAGAGTGAGGTTGCGCTTTGGCTCGGTACCGGTGCAGTTGCCATCGGGGTATGCGCCGGGATGGCGGCAGGGACCGGAGTTGCCCACGCCGACACCTCCGGCAGTGATTCCGCATCAGCCAGTGACAGCAAATCTGATGGGCAGAGCACCGCCGATGGCGACGACTCAAACGGTCGTGACACTGCCGCCACCATGCGTAACGCGACCGTCGCGGAGAGCCTCGACGACTCCAGCTTCGACGACGTCGACAGCAGTTTGGAGCCCGCCGACGAGGAGGACGATCTCGCCGAGTTAGACGATGAGGACTTCGCCGAAGAAGACCTCGGAGAAGACCTGGACGACGAAGACGACGCCACAGACGAAGAACTTGAAGACGAAGAACTTGAAGACGACGAACCGTTAGAGGACGACGTCACCGGCGTCGGCATCACCGACGACCCCGCACCAGAAAACCCGACCGAGAACGCTCCCACGATCGAAGCCGCTACCGAGGACGACGTCGCCGAGGAGAGCCCCGCGGAGCCCACGGCCACGACCGTCGATCTGGTCACCGCCAGCGACGAATGGCTTTCTCCGTATGGAGTGTCCCTCTCCTCCTGGCTAAGCGAACGCCAGGTAGACGGGGCTTCCTCACCGGGCACCCTCGCGGGACCAGTAATCACCCCGTTCGCCGGCGAGTTCGACTTCATCATCGATTTTCCCGGCGTGCTGGCTTCCCTCATCGCCCAGACCCAAGCCGCCATCGCACCGCTCGGCATTCTCAGCTTCCCGGTCCACATCACCCTCCAGGAAGCCATCATTGCCGTGGCCACCAACGAGTGGCGAGGCCGAGCGCTCATCGGCCACGGTGCGGACGGCACCGCGGACAGCCCCGACGGAAAGCCAGGTGGCTGGCTGTTCGGCAACGGCGGCGACGGCTATTCCCCGCCCGCGGGCTCCGGCCAGAACGGCGGCAACGGTGGGGCCTCGGGGTTCATCGGCAACGGCGGCAACGGCGGCGACGGTGCATCCGGCGGCACTTTTGTGGGGATCCCTCCCGCCGGCGGTAAAGGCGGCAACGGTGGGCACGCGTTCCTGTGGGGCAGCGGCGGCAACGGCGGTCGCGGCGGTGACGGCGGTTGGAACTTGACCGGCACCTTACAGGGAGGCGGTGGTAACGGCGGGAACGGTGGTAACGGCGGATTTTTCACCGGCAACGGCGGGGCCGGCGGCCGGGGTGGCGACGGCGGCTCGGGTGGTAACGGCGGCAACGGCGGTCACGTGCTGAGCTTCGCGCTCGGCCACTTCAACCCGTTCTACGTACCCGGAACCGTGATGGGCGGTGACGGTGGCGATGGCGGCAACGGTTCGACTGGCACCGGCGGCAACGGCGGCAACGGCGGCATCGCCCTCAACTTCGAGTACCCGCCCGTGAGCGCCCTACTGAATGTCGTCGCGTTCATCTTCCCCACTAACGGTGAGCCGATGCGGGCGATCGGCGGGGCGGGCGGCAATGGCGGCAACACCGGCAGCATCCTTCTTTCCGGCGGCACCGGCGGCAGCGGCGGCAACGCGTACTCCCTGCTGGCCGATGCAACCGATATCCCCGGCGCGGCCATCGGCGGCAGGGGCGGTGACGGAGGCACCAACGGCCTCGGGTTACGCGCCAACGGCGGTTCCGGCGGCGACGCTTACGCGTTCGATCTCCGAACCCCCGGGCAGCCTGGTGCCGGCGGGAGTTGTGTCCTCGGTATAGGCGTCTGCCCCGGCAGCACAGGAACCCCGCCCATCCTGCTCACCGGCCTGATCGACCTCATCCGGCTTGTTGTCGGCGGCCTCAATTAGCCGCCTATCGCACTAAACCGCTGTAACACAAGGAATTAGCGAAGTCCGACCGCGCAGCGAGGCGTTTCCCGCATTTGCGCATATCTCAGTATTCGAGTTACCGGTACTGGCGGTACCGCCGGTGTAAGGTGATGCCCCGTAGGGGGAGCATTAATGAAAAATTTCGTGTGCGAAAGTTTGCACCAATTGCAGCGGCAGATTCCGGCTGCGGGATTTCGGGTACCGAGACGTTATGTCGCGTGATGTAGGCGCAACTGACAGCTACGAGTTCGAAGTGGCTGTGGGCGCGGCGGCGCAGGAGGCGGTCTGGAAAACCCCGCATCCGCTGACCCACCAACTGGCAGAGGACGACCCACGGCGGGAGAAGTACCTGCGTGAGTACCAGTCCTCGGTGGGGCGTCAGGTCCTTGACGCGATCGCTCGCCTGAAAAACGGCAACGCCTGCCAGCGACGCTGAACGCCCCCGCCGACTAACGCTGGTTGCGCGGCTGCCACACCACCAACGCGGTGCTCTTGGCCCGCGGCTGCGCCCGCAGCTCCTCGAGCTCGCGCGTCAACTCCTTGACCCGCGACTGCAGCGCCTCGACCTGGTTGGTCAACTGGATGATGCGCTTGATCCCCGCGAGGTTCACACCCTCGTCCTGAGAAAGGCGCTGCACTTCCCGCAGCAAGTCAACGTCGTGCTGCGAGTAGCGCCTGCCGCCACCGGCCGTGCGCTGCGGACGCACCAGACCCAGCCGGTCGTAGGTACGCAGCGTCTGCGCATGCATACCCGCCAACTCGGCGGCGACCGAAATCAGGAACGTGCGCGCGTCATCGTTGGAACGCTTCGCCGCCATCACGCACCTGCCCATCCTGCCCGCGGGTCAAACCCGCTGGCCCGCTCGGCCTTGGCGTATGCCTCCAGCGCCTCGGCCGCCTCGCCCTGCAGGTTCGGCGGCACCGCCACCTTGACCGTGACGAGCAGGTCGCCGTGGCCACCGGAACGCTTGGGCACCCCACGTCCGCGCACCCGCAGGATCCGTCCGTCCGACGTTCCCTTGGGCACCCGCACGCCGACCTTACCCTCCAGAGTTGGCACCGAAAGCGTTGTGCCCAGTGCTAATTCATGAAAGCTCACCGGTACGGTGACGGTCAGGTCGTCGCCCTTGCGACCGAAAACCGTGTCCGGGCGCACATGGACGGTCACGTACAGGTCGCCCGACGGCGCACCGCGTAGCCCGGCCTCACCCTGTCCGGCCAGCCGGATCCGTTGCCCGTCCTCGACGCCCGGCGGGATCCGCACATTGATCGTGCGGGTCCGGGTGGTGACACCGGTGCCCTTGCACTCCTGACACGGGTGCTCGATGATCGAGCCGCTGCCCCGGCATTCCGTACACGGTTCGGAAAACCCGAACGCGCCCTGGTTGCGGCTGATCACGCCGGCCCCGTTGCAGTTCGGACACACCTTCGGGCTGGTGCCCGGACGTGCGCCGCTGCCATGACAATTCGTGCACGGCGCGGGGCTGGTGAGGCGCAGCGGCATCGCGACGCCCTTGGTCGCCTCGAGGAACGACAGTTCGGTCTCGGTCTCCAGGTCGTTGCCGCGCCGCGGCCGGCTCGGCCGGGGCTGCTGTGCGCCCCGCCCGAACAGACCGCCGAACAGGTCGCCGATGTTCGCACCACCGGTCTGACCGGCCGCATCGAACAAGTCGTTCAGGTTGAACTCGACACCGTCAGAGCCGTAGCCACCACCGAACCCGCCGAAACCGCCGCCACCGCCGCCGCCGAACCGGCCACGACCGAAGCCACCGTTGGCGAAAAGCCTTCGGGTCTCGTCGTATTCCTTACGTTTGGCCGGGTCGGTCAGCACCTCTTTGGCTTCCGAAACGGCTTTGTACCGTTCCTCTGCCGCCGAGTTGCCCGGGTTTCGGTCGGGATGGTTTTCGGCGAGCAGCTTGCGCGCCGCCCGCTTGATCTCCTGGTCGCTGGCGTCAGAGGAGACGCCGAGCTCGGAGTAGAAGTCCTTCTCGACCCATTCACGCTGGGCCATGTCGCGTCACCTCCTTACCATTTGCCTAGTCGCTATTAGGATTCTGCTGCCTTCTCGTCCGATTCGTCGGTGTTATCCGACGTGTCGGCGGATTCGGGAATGGTGTCGACGACACCGACCATGGCGTGGCGTAGCACGAAATCTCCGACCCGGTAGCCGCGCCGCATCACGGTTCCCACGACGGGATGGGTGCCGTCGCCCTCGTGCTGAACGGCTTCGTGCAGCTCGGGATCGAAATCGTCGCCCTCGTCACCGAAGGCCGAAAGACCAAGCCCCTCAAGGATGCCGGTCAGCTTGTCAGCGACCGCCTTGAACGGCCCGGACTCCAGGTCACCGTGGCTGCGCGCCCGGTCCAGGTCGTCGAGCACCGGCAACAGCTCGGTGAGGACGGTGGCCTTGGACCGCTCGGCGATGACCTGCTGGTCACGCAGCGTGCGCTTGCGGTAATTGTCGTACTCGGCCTTTACCCGCTGAAGTGTGGATTTCAGCTCGGTGACTTCCTGCGGCGAACCCCCGGCTTCCGGCGCCGGCTCACTAGGAGCCGGCCCGGTCGCCTGTTCACGTACTTCGCCAGTGTCGGGGTCGATACGCCGCTTGTCGGTGACAGTCACCGGCTCGTGCGAATCGTTCTGGCTCACTTGTTCTCCTGGTCCTCGTCGACAACCTCGGCGTCCACCACATCGTCAGCCGACGAGCCCGTGGCGCCAGCGTCGGCGGTGCCGCCGCCTGCGGCCTGTTCGGCCTGGGTCGCCTCGTAGATCGCCTGGCCGAGCGCCTGGCTTTCGACGCCCAGCTGTTCCATCGCGGACTTGATCGCAGCGATATCGGTGCCTTCCAGCGCCTTCTTCGCGTCGGCGATCGCGCCGTCGACCTTGCTCAACGTGTCCTCGGGGACCTTGGATCCGCCTTCGGCCTCGCGTTGCTCCTTGACGAACTTCTCCGTCTGGTACACCAGCGACTCGGCCTGGTTGCGGACGTCGGCCTCCTCACGGCGCTTGCGGTCCTCCTCGGCATGGGCCTCGGCATCCTTGACCATCCGGTCGATCTCCTCCTTGGAGATACCGGAGCCTTCCTGGATGCGGATGGTGTTCTCCTTGCCGGTGCCCTTGTCCTTGGCGGTGACGTGCACGATGCCGTTGGCGTCGATGTCGAACGTCACCTCGATCTGGGGCACACCGCGCGGCGCCGGCGGAATACCGGTCAGCTCGAAGCTGCCGAGCAGCTTGTTGTGCGCGGCGATCTCACGCTCACCCTGGTACACCTGGATCTGCACCGACGGCTGGTTGTCGTCGGCGGTGGTGAACGTCTCCGACCGCTTGGTCGGGATCGTGGTGTTGCGCTCGATCAGCTTGGTCATCACGCCGCCCTTGGTCTCGATACCAAGCGACAACGGCGTAACGTCCAGCAGCAGAACGTCTTTCACCTCACCCTTGAGCACACCGGCTTGCAGCGCGGCGCCCACCGCGACAACCTCGTCCGGGTTGACACCCTTGTTGGGCTCCTTGCCGCCGGTCATCTCCTTGACCAGATCCGAGACGGCGGGCATCCGGGTGGAGCCGCCGACCAGCACGACGTGGTCGATGTCGGACACCGAGATGCCGGCGTCCTTGATCACCGACTGGAACGGCTTGCGGGCCCGGTCCAGCAGATCCTGGGTGATGCGCTGGAACTCGGCACGGCTGAGCTGTTCGTCGAGGAACAGCGGGTTCTTGTCCGCGTCGACGGTGATGTAGGGCAGGTTGATCGACGTCTGCTGGCTCGAGCTCAGCTCGATCTTCGCCTTCTCCGCGGCCTCCCGCAGCCGCTGCATCGCCATCTTGTCCTTGGTCAGGTCGATGCCGGAGGTGCCCTTGAACTTCTCGACCAGCCATTCGACGATGCGGTCGTCCCAGTCGTCGCCACCGAGGTGGTTGTCGCCGCTGGTGGCGCGCACCTCGACGACGCCCTCGCCGATTTCCAGCAGCGATACGTCGAACGTGCCGCCACCGAGGTCGAAGACCAGGATGGTCTGCTCACTCTGCCCCTTGTCCAGCCCGTAGGCCAGCGCCGCGGCGGTGGGCTCGTTGACGATGCGCAGCACGTTGAGACCGGCGATCTGGCCGGCGTCCTTTGTGGCCTGACGCTGGGAGTCGTTGAAGTAGGCGGGCACGGTGATCACCGCGTCGGTGATGTCCTCGCCCAGATAGGCTTCGGCGTCTCGCTTCAGCTTCATCAAGGTCCGCGCGCTGATTTCGGGCGCGCTGTACTTCTTGTCGTCGATCTCCACCGACCAGTCCGAGCCCATGTGGCGCTTGACCGATCTGATGGTCCGGTCGACGTTGGTCACCGCCTGGTTCTTGGCGGGCTGGCCGACCAGCACCTCGCCGTTGCGAGCGAACGCGACGACGGACGGCGTGGTGCGGGAGCCCTCGGAGTTCGCGACGACCACGGGGTCGCCACCCTCCAGTACCGCGACGACGGAGTTGGTGGTCCCGAGGTCGATTCCGACCGCACGAGCCATAGTGTTGCCTCCTGAAATAGTCCTGCTAGGGGTCACGAGTGCACTGCACTCATTCGGGCTGAGTGCACCGCACTCAAGACTGCTCCGACGGACCCCATCCTGTCAAACCAGACTTGAGCACACTGCACTCAACTGTCGACGGGTTCAACGGAGTGGATCGCCGCTTTGTTCCCGGCCTAGGCAGCTCTTACTCGAAACCGACGCAATGGCGGCTCCACGAGCCGCAATTCGACCATTGCGTCGGTTTCGCGGCCGTGCTCCTAGCATCGGAATATGTGCCAATACTGCGGATGCCGCGACATGCCGTTGATCCGCGATTACATCAGCGAGCACGCCGAGGTGCTCAACCTCGGCGGCGATGCGGTACGCGCGATCGACCGCGGCGATCTGCTGACCGCGCGCGAAAAGCTGGCCGCGATGGCCGACGAGCTGTTCTCGCACTTCAAGGGCGAGGAGAACGGCCTGTTCGCGGTCATGTCCACCGACGACCTGTTCGCCGAGCACATCGACCCGCTGGTGCGCGAGCACCGCGAACTCGAGGAACTGCTCGCCACCGTGGATATCTCCCGCCCCGAGGGTCAGCAGGCCATCCGCGACGCGGTGGAGCACCTCTTCGAGCACACCCGAAAGGAAGAAGACGGGCTCTTCCCCGCGGCGCTGACGTCGCTGGACGGTGACCAGTGGGACGCCGCGATCCAGGCCTGGCACGACGCCCACCCGGGGCGGGAGATGGTGCGCTGGGCCTGACCGCCCGAGCCGAGGCGGCCAGGACCGACGCGGATCAGCGCACCGGCGGCGGGTTCACCCCGAACGGCTCGGGGTTGCGGCACGCCAGGTACTCGGGCCGCGGACGTGGCGCCGCGAACGGTTCGGTGAGCGCGTTGTCGACCGAGTTGAACACCAGGAAGACGTTCGACCGCGGCAGCGGCGTGATGTTCGATGCGGAGCCGTGTAACAGGTTGCAGTCGAACCAGACCGCCGTCCCGGCGGGCCCGGTGAGCTGGTCGATGCCGTACTCGGCGGCGGCCTTGGTCAGCGCGTCCTGATCGGGCACACCGGTTTCCTGCCGCACGAGCGATGAGGCGTGGTGGTTGTCCGGCGTGGCGCCGACACACGGATAGAACACCTCATGAGATCCCGGCATCACCATCAACGGGCCGTTGTAGGGATGGTTGTCGGTCAACGCGATCGAACACGAAACCGCGCGCATGAGGGGCATTCCGTCCTCCGCGTGCCAGGTTTCGAAATCCGAATGCCAGTAGAACCCGGTACCGGTGAACCCCGGCATCATGTTGATCCGGGCCTGGTGGATGTAGACATCGCTGCCGAGCAACTGCCGCGCCACCGGTATCACGGTCTCCAGCCCGACGACCTCCGCGACGAGGTCGCTGATCAGGTGGGGCTCAAACACCGAGCGGATACTGCCCCCGCCCGGCTCGTAGATCACCCGCGGGTCGTCGCGGTCGAGTTCGGCACCCATCCGCTCGAGTTCCTGGCGCAGCGGCGGCAGCCAGTCCTCGCCGAGCGTGCGCGGCCGCACCATATAGCCCGCCCGCGCGAAGGCGTCCAACGCCTCCTTGGCGAGCGGGCCGTCGTGCGGGCCGCCCCACACCGTCGGCTCTTCCCGAGGAATCGGTGAAATCGCATGGCCCAACCGCGTCGGATACCGGTCGCGGACGCGCGGCATCGTCACGGTACTCATGCTATCTGCGGTGGCGGATAAGCGCCCGTCTCGTCGTGGACCTCGAGGCCGGTCACCGGCGGATTGAAGACGCACAGCATCCTGAGCTGTTCGTCGCAGGTGACCCGGTGCCGTTCGTGGCCGTCGAGCAGATACATCGTCCCCGGGGCCAAGACATACTTCTCCCCGGTCTCGAGGTTGGTCAACGAACCGCTGCCTTCGACGACCCACACCGCCTCGACGTGGTGTTGGTAGTGGAATTCGCTGACCGAGTTCGCGTTAATGGTGGTCTCGTGAAACGAGAAACCCACACCGTCACCGGCGAGGATGATCCGCTTGGACCTCCACGCACCGTCTGAAACGTCACGTTCGGTGCCGGTGATTTCTGCGGTAGTACGCACAATCATGGATCGAACACTTTCTATGCAGTGACCGTCGCATCGACAGCCTCGGCGAGGATGTCCATGCCGGTCTCGAGATCTTCCTGCGAAATGGTAAGCGGTGGGAGAAGTTTGACCACTTCGTCCGAGGGGCCGCTGGTCTCCATCAGCGCACCGCGGTCGAACGCGGCGCGGCACACCGCGGAGGCCAGCTCGGTGTCCTCGAACTTCAGCCCCTGCGCCATTCCCCGGCCCCGAGCGGAGACGCCGTCGTGCGCGGCAGCGATCTCTTCGAGACGCTTACGCATGAACTTGCCCTTTTTCACCGTTTCGTCGGTGAAATCTGAACTCTGCCAGAAGGACTTGAGCGCATGCGTGGCGGTGATGAACGCCGGGTTGTGGCCGCGGAAGGTGCCGTTGTGCTCACCGGGAGCCCAAACATCCAGATCACGGCGGAACAGCGTCAGCGCCATGGGCAGCCCGTAGCCGCTGATCGATTTCGACAGCGTCACGATGTCGGGGGTGATGCCGGCCTCTTCGAAGCTGAAGAACGGACCCGTTCGGCCGCAACCCATCTGGACGTCGTCGACGATCAGCAGGATGTCGCGCTCGCGGCACAGCTTTTCCAGCGCCTGCAGCCATTCGATGCGGGCGACGTTGAGCCCACCTTCGCCCTGCACGGTTTCGACGATCACCGCGGCCGGCCGGTTGAGCCCGCTACCCGAGTCGTCGAGAACACGCTCGAACCAGTGGAAGTCCTCGGTGACGCCGTCGAAGTAGTTGTCGTACGGCATCGGGGTCGCATGCACCAGGGGGATACCCGCGCCGGCACGCTTCATCGAGTTGCCGGTCACCGAAAGCGCACCCAGCGTCATCCCGTGAAAAGCGTTGGTGAAGCTGATGATCGATTCGCGCCCGGTCACCTTCCTGGCCAGCTTCAGCGCCGCCTCGACCGAGTTGGCGCCGGTCGGCCCCGGAAACTGCACCTTGTAGTCCAGTTTGCGCGGCTTCAGGATCACGCGGTCAAACGTTTCCAGGAAGTCCGTTTTCGCGGACGTGGCGACGTCCAGGGAATGCACGATTCCGTCGGACGCGAGATAGTCCAGAAGGGGCTTTTTGAGCACCGGGTTGTTGTGCCCGTAGTTCAATGCTCCTGCGCCGGCGAAGAAGTCGAGATACCGGCGACCGGACGTATCGGTAACCCAGGAACCCTGAGCGCGCTCGATGACCGCCGGCCAACCGCGGCAGTAGCTGCGCACCTCCGATTCCACCGAGCTATAGATATCGGGAAGCTCGGATTCGGACAGGGGGGTCAATATTGCGAGCGACATACAGTCAATCCTCAGTTTCAGATAATCAGTTTACTTTTCGTCGGACATTTCGTTCGGTAGCGCAGCCGTGATCGGTCCGATCCGTAGCAACGGCTCTTCTTCGTGCTCGCCATCAGCGGCGAGCAGCTCGGAGCTGAAGTGCGGACTCTCGGTCAGCGGCACCCCGTGGCGTCGGGCGAACGCACCGAAGAACGCTCGCGACGCCGAGTTGCTTGGCGCGACGGTGGTCTCCACGGTGACGGGGTGGCCACAACGATCACTGCGCACGCGGTGCACCAGGGCGTCGAGCATGGCGCTGGCCAAACCCTGACCCCGGGCGGCATCAGAGACCGCCACCTGCCAGACGAACAACACATCCGGTCGGGCCGGCGGGTGATAGCCGGTGATGAGCCCGCAGAGTTTGCCGGCGCGATCCGCCACGATTGAGGTATCCGCGAAATCCGTCGCCAGCAACAGGTAGGCGTACGACGAATTGAGATCCAGCACGCCGGTGGCAGCAACTAATCGATGCATTGCGAGCGCATCTGCAGCCACCGGTGAACGCAGCGAATCTGCCCACGCATGAGGGGCACGATTTAGAGCGGACATAACCAGTTAGCAGTCACCACCGAGCAGTTGTCGACCATCGTCAGTTCAGTTCATCGGTGAACCGACCGTAAGGCAGCCTCACTAGCCGATCAAGCTCGACGACCGGCCAAATTGGCCCCCAGAACGTCCCCTCCACCCCGCAAACCTGCGCAAACACGAACCCGGAGCGTGCCGCGCGACGCAGCACGGCTGTTATCGAATTGTTACCAAAACCCCGGCATCGGGTGAGCTGCGCCACTTCGCCGCTCTAGGCTGACGCTCGTGAACTCTCTGGCGAATTTCCGGGTCTTTGTCGAACCGCAACAAGGTGCCTCCTACGCCGACCAACTAGCGGTCGCCCGCGCCACCGAACAACTCGGCTACTCGGCGTTCTTCCGGTCAGACCACTACGTCGCGATGAGCGGTGAGGGTTTGCCCGGCCCCACCGATTCCTGGGTCACACTGGCCGGCATCGCGCGCGAGACGTCTTCGATCCGGCTGGGCACCTTGGTCACCTCGGCGACGTTCCGCTATCCGGGCCCGCTGGCCGTCTCCGTCGCCCAGGTCGACGACATGAGCGGCGGACGAGTCGAACTCGGTCTGGGTGCCGGCTGGTTCGAGGCCGAGCACACCGGCTATGCGATCCCGTTCCCGTCTGTCGGCGAGCGGTTCGACCGGCTTACCGAACAGCTACGCATCCTCACCGGGCTGTGGACGACGCCGCCCGGCGAGACGTTCGACTTCTCGGGCACCCACTACGCCGTGACCAAGTCACCCGCGCTTCCCAAACCCGTGCAGTCGCCGCACCCGCCGATCATCATCGGCGGCACCGGTGCCAAGCGCACCCCGCAGTTGGCCGCGGAATACGCCGCGGAGTTCAACGTGCCGTTCGTCCCCCTTGACGTGGCCAAGACCCAGATCAAGCGGGTCGGTGCGGCGCTGGCCGAGGCCGGACGCTCCGTCGACTCGATGACGTTCTCGGCGGCGTTCGTGATCTGCGCGGGTCGCGACGAGGCCGAGATCGCCCGGCGCGCAGCCGCGATCGGCCGCGAGGTCGACGAGTTGCGCAGCAACTCCCCGCTGGTGGGCACGCCCGCCGAGATCGCCGACAAGCTCGCCGGCTATACCGATGCCGGTATCCAGCGC
Organism: Mycolicibacterium sp. XJ662; assembly: GCF_053484035.1. Classification (NCBI taxonomy): domain Bacteria; kingdom Bacillati; phylum Actinomycetota; class Actinomycetes; order Mycobacteriales; family Mycobacteriaceae; genus Mycobacterium; species Mycolicibacterium sp. XJ662. The sequence goes on from NZ_JBEFTL010000001.1 coordinate 365,350, forward strand.
GTTTACCTGCAGCTTCTGGACATGTCCGACCTCGATCACCTGGAGTTCTTCGCCCGCGAAGTCGTTCCTGCGCTGCGCTGAGCGCGCGCCGTTGGAGCGCTCCGCGGCTACGATGCGTCCCGTGACCCGCCGGGACGACGATCGCGACGACGGGCAGCCCTGGCACAACCGCACGCCCAGCCTCGTCGGTGCGAGCATCGCCGCGCTCGCGGTGATCGCCGTCTTGGTCCTCGCCGCGACGGCGATGGCCCGCCAGTTCAGCGCGCCCGAACAGGCTCCGCTCAACTTCGTCGAACCCACCTATTCGGCGCCGGCCACCCGGTCGGCCGCCCCGACCGTCACCACCCAGACGGTCACCACCACGAGCCCGCCGCAGACCACCGACCTGTCGGCGCTCGAGACCACTTCGGAAACCACGACGGAAACCGAGACCTCCAGCGCCGAGCCGACCGTCGAGACCGACGACGAAGAGGAGTCGACGGAGACCAGTACCCGGCGCAAGCCGCGCACAAATGTGACGCGCACGCTCTATCCGCTGCCCTGAGCGCCTACTATCGGTGGCCGTGGCGCGATACGGACCTCCAAACGACCCGAACGACCCGAACTACCCCGACGACTCACCGACGGAGTACTACGGCACGCCGCCCGAGGAGCCGACGCCGTGGTACCGCAAGCCGGCCGCGCTGGTGGCGCTCGGCGCGCTGGGCGCGGTGGTGATCGCGCTGATCGTGTGGGGGCTGGCCCAGCTGATCGCCGGCGGTGACGAACCGACCGATTCCGAAACCTTGACCCCGCTCACCACCACGACGAGGTCGGTCGTGACGACCGTGCCGACGCGCGAAACCGTCACGGAGACAGTCACTCCGACCACCACACCGCCGCCGCAAACGACGACCACTACGACGACGACCCCACCGACCACAACCACCACCACCGAGCCGACCACCAGCGTCAGCACCAGCACCGAAACGGTGACCCAGACCGAGACCGTCACCGCGCCACCCGACGACCAGAACTGAGCCAGCCGTTACCGTCCGCGCGCGGCGTATTCGGCCACCAACGCCTCCGCGCTGCGCACCGCCGCGCGGCACGCCCGCGTGGTGAACGGGTCGTTGAGCGGATGCTCGGCACGTCGGCGCCAGCGCTGCGTCGCCGCGAACGCCGCCCTCGGGCCGTCGTAGGGTGCGTCGGGCTGTAGCCCGAGCCTGCTGGCGGCGTCGGTGCCCGAGCCGCCGATGATCCGTCGCAGCGATGCCATCTCGTCGTCGTTCAATGTCGTTGGCCGCGAATGTAATTGGGAGAGCAACCGAAGCTCTTCGAAGGCATGGGTGTCGGCGAGAAGCGGGTCGATGTCGGCGAGAATGTAGGGCGTGGCGTAGATCGGGTTCACCTCGACGAACCGCCGCAGCGACAGCAGTGCGGTATGAGCCTTGAGCAGATCCGAACGCTGCGCGAACTGTTGGTCGATGACCTCGCGCAACGACACCAGGCCGCTGCGCTCCAGCAGTTCGTCGGCCAAACCCACGGAATCGGTGACGCCGGCACGCAATACCGCGATCGAGATTCGGATCCCGAACATCCCGAACCGGTCCAGCAGCGCCGCGCGGGTGGCCGCATCGACCGGTAGCGAGATGTCCTCGCGCACGAACCGGTCCACCGACAACATCGCCTTGGTGAGCTCGGCGGCGTCTACCCCGGCGAGCTTTTCGAGCGCGACGAACTCGCTTTGCCGCAGCGTGCGGGCGGTCAGCGCGAGCAGACCCGACACCGGGACCACCGCCTGACAGATCCCGGTCCTGTCCATCTCGCTGGTGAACCGGGTCGCCACATCCTTGGCCGACAGCATCGCGTCGATGCGTCCGGCGCCGATCTCGTCGGCGCGCGACACCACGCCGATCACGCCGAGCGCCCCCGCCGAGCCCCCCACCAGCTCGCCGATCTGCTTGAGCAGCGCGATGTCTGGGGCATTGAGCGTGCGCAGCAGAAACACCACGGCGTCCACCCGCGGCACACCGTCGTCGGGCACCAACAGCCGCAGTGTGCGCTCGGAGACATCGCGGTTCAGCGACGACGTACCGGGCGTGTCGATGATCGTGGTGTCGATGAGTTCAGCCGCCGGCCATTCCACGTCGAGGTCCACGATGTCCTCGGCATCGAGCCTGGCGAAGTCGAACGTGAGACCGCCCGCCTCGGGGTCCCGCCCGATCGGCACGTTGGAGTGTCGACCGCCGACGTGGTTGGCGGTCACCTTCGGCGTGGGACCGTGCCGGAACCATGTCACGATGCGGGTGGCCTCGGTGGCGTCGGTAGGCGCAATGTCCTCTCCCACAAGGGCATTGACCAGAGTCGACTTCCCCGCCTTCAAAGTTCCGGCCAGCGCGATACGGATCGGCTGGTTGAGCCGGCGGCCGATGCGGTCCAACTCGTTGTGCACGTCGGGACGGTCCCGGTATGCGGGATCGGCGCGGTAGGCCTGCGTCGTCCCGGCCAGGATCGCGCGCACCTGATCACTCGTGCTCATCTCGCGCTACAGCTTAGGCAGTCGAGTGGCCACCTATGGCACGCCGTACGCGAGTTCGCGTGTCATAACTGGCCGCTCGGCTGGGCGTGATCGAGCACCTGCCGCAGGATGTTGAGCTGACGCTCGAGTTCGCGGATCCGGTTGTTGCGTTCGGTTTCCTCGAGTTTGGCTGAGGCAATCGTGGCCTGCAGCGACTCGTTGAGCGAACGCGTGGTCTGGTTGGCGATACCGCGGTAGTGGTCGCGCAGCTGGCGTTGGATGCCCTTGAGGCGATCCCGCGATTCCTTGCTCACCACGAACTGCGTGTCGTCGACGAACCGGCGGGTGTTCAACTTCGCCTCGTTGCGCACCCGCATCATGCGGTTCTCCATGTTCTCCTTGTAGGCGGTACGCCCCATCAGCAGCCCGGCACCCAGGGACAGCGGGTTGAACATGCCCAGCCCGGCGAACGACGTCATCATGCCGAACATCAGCACGCCGCCGTAGGACCCCTGCATACCCATGGTGAGCTTTCGGCCCTTGCCGAGAGGCTTGGCCTCGAGGTTGGCCAACGACTTGATCTCGCCGAGGCTGGCGCCCATGTCGCTGGGGTCGATCCGGGGCATCTTGACCGCCTCGAGCCCGGCCTCCACGAACGTGCGCGCGACTTCGGCGGCCAGCACCTCGGCCCGCTGGTAGGCCCACACGAAGTTGTCCCCGACCGCGGTGGCGACCGCCTCCTCGAGCTCAGCGCCGATCTCGGCCCAGTGGTGGGTGGGATCGCAGGTGTCGATCACCTTTTCGATGTGTTGGCTGATCACCCGGAACCGGTTGCGCAGGTCGTGGTCGACGTCGGCGGTCAGATCCGAGATCCCGTCGTTGAGCACCTGCTGCCACAGCGCGGTCTGCTGCAGGGCGTCCTGGGCCTCCTGTTTGCGTCGCTCGAGTTCGTCTTCGAGCCGCTCCCGGGTCTCGGGATCGTTCAGCGCCGCCAGCTCGGACTCCACCGACATCGTCAGATGTTCAGCAGCGGAACGAATCTCACCGACCACCAGGTTGCGGATTCGGTCGTTCTGCTGGGCCAGCACCTCCTCGCTGAGGAACCTCACGATGGCGGGGAAGTTCGATTCCTCGTTGAGCTCTTTGTCGTTGAGCGCGATCGCGTGGCTGCGCAGCAGAGACGACGACGGGATGATCGGGATGTCCAGCCCCGCCCGGTGCAGATGCGCCTTGTTGGCGTCGACGATCTGGCGCCAATGCGGGTAGAGGTCGGTTTTGGTCGCGATTATCGTTGCCAGCGGGCATATTTCGAATGCCTGCCGCATGAACGTCATCTCGGGTTCGGTGAACTCCTGGCTGGTGTCGCTACACATCAGCAGCGCGTCGGCGTCGGGCATCAAGCCAAGCGTCGCCGACAGGTGTGGCTGACCGTGGCCACCGACACCCGGGGTATCCACGAACGCCAGACCGTTCTTCAACAGCGGGCTGGCCGCGGTGACCTCCACCCGCAGCACTTCTCGCCCTGCGGCTTGCGGTGCACGGCGCAGATCGTTCGTGACGTCGGCCATCGGAATCTCGACCTCGTCGGGCTCTTCGCCTTCGCCGCGCGCCACGATCAGCTTCGCGGTAGCGGTTTCGCCGTAGGACACCACGGTCGGGAGCACCGTGCTCTCGTCATCGCCGACCCGCGCCACCGGCACGTTGAGCAACGAGTTCAACAGCTGGCTTTTGCCCTGTTTGAGCTGACCGGCGACCACCACCCGAATCTGCGGGTCCGTCACCCGGGTTTTGGCGCGGGCCAACCGCTCGACCAGGTCAGCGCGTTCGTGCGCCTCGGCGATCTTGCTGGTGTGGTCAATCAACTCGACGAGGACTTTGACGGGTTTGGCCGGCCCGCCGGCCGTGACCGGTTTGGCCGGCCCGCCGGCCGTGACCGGTTTGGCCGGCCCCGCCTTGCCTGGGTCCTTCGCTTGCGTCATGGGTCCCTCTTGTCGAAACACGCCATTCACTCACGGTAGACGCGCCAACTGGCGGGGATCAGACTTCGATCCCCGCCAGTTGTGCGGTGCGGTTGCGTCAGAAGACGCTCATGTCGTTGCTCAGATCGACATCGGTGTTGATCTGACCGGAGTTGTCCACCGAGTTGTTCTGCCCGGAGTTGTCCACCGAGCTGTCCACGGAGTTGTCGATCGAGGTGTCCTCGAGGCTCGCTCCGCCGGCGATGCCACCGGACACGAAGCCGTCGATGTCTCCGACGTCGGTCCGGCTTGCGTCGACGTTGGTGGCGTCACTGTCGTTGATGACGATGCCGCCGCCGCTGCCGCCAGCCCCGCCGGTGGCGTCGCCACCGTCATTGCCGATGCCGATCAGGCCGCCGCGGCCGTCACCGCCGACCGCTGCCCCACCGTCGCCGCCGCTCATGTCGACGTCGCTGATGACGGGGCCGTCGTTGTCGGAGATGATGTCGCCAACTGCGGTCTGGTCGCCGCTGTCGTCGATCTCATTGTCCTCCCCGATATTGACGTTGGAGTCGTCGATATCGCCGGTGTTGACGTTCTCGTTGTCGTCGCCGACCACGTTGCCGTCACCGTCGACGTTGGTGGCATCGATATCGCCCGCGACACCGGTGTTGACCACGCCACCGTCTGCGGCGGTGTTGCTGGTCTTGTCGCCGAAGGTGATGTCACCGAAGTCCAGTCCGACGTTGACGGCACCCTGCTGCTGGTCCTGGCCGGCGATGTTGTTGACGTCGGTCTCGGGGCTCAGGAAGCGGGTGTCGTTGTTGCTCAACGTGTCGTTGTTCGACCAGAGGTCGGTCTGGCGCTGCGGCGTGAACGCGATGCCGTGGGTCTGCGCGACGGCCTGCTGCAGCCCGACGACGGGGTCGCCGCCGCCCTGCAGCACCGCGGCCGGCGCGACGGTGGCGGCCACCGACTGGACCTGCGCGGCGGTCAGGTTGTGCACGCCGGCGGTGGACATGGCTCGGTCGGGGTCTGCGATGAACTCATGGGCGCGAACCGGGTCGCGGAACAGGTTGAGGATCCAGTCGATTACGTTCGTCATTTCTTCGGTCCTTTCACTTCTGGTGGGGAGCTGGTTACCGGCTGTCCGGCGAACTGACACCCACGTTATGGAGCCGACGACCCCGATGAAACGGGGTCGAAACCCCTCCCTTCACCCCGGCATTCGGGGTCGTCCCGACGCCGCCCATTAGGGGATTAGGGGGTGCTTAGGGGACAGCGGGTGAGCCCGCAAACCAAAAACTGCGCGGCCGAAAATCGGCCGCGCAGTTCGGAGCGTTGTCGCGGAAGGATCAGAAGATGTCGAAGCCGGACGCCCCGGAATCCGCGTCGTGCATGACGTCGATAACGGCATCGCCCAACACATCGTCGACGGGCGCCTCGGCGGGCTCAAACTCCTCATCGATGACCCCGACATCGGGCACGTCCAGTTCGTACTGGGGCTGATCGGGTTCAACGGCGCTGACGTGGTCGGTGATCAACGCGGGTGTGTCATCGACCACCGAAACCGGTACCTCGTCGCCGAACGCGTCGAAGGCAGCCGTGGCCGCGCCGCTGGCCCAGATGTTCGTCGTCGCCTCGCCGAGCCCGTCGAGGTCGACGGTGGCGGGCGCGGTCACCAGCGACGACATCGACTCCGCCACCACCGGGATAAGGGCTTCGACGTCGGCGCTGGTCACATTGGTCAGGTTGGCGTCGGCGAGAACTTGATCGGGGTTGGCGGCAAAGCGGGCAGCGATGTCGGGATCACGCACCACCGACATGACGAAGTCGAGCAGTGAGTTGGCCACGAAACACCTTCCTTCCCCGGACGGATATACCTGCAGACGTACCTGTGGTAGCAGCCATCTGCGGTGTGATTTCGATGTTATGGAACTGAACCCGCGCCGAGATCGGTGCCGAACCCGGCTTCGCCCCTCCCGCATTAGGGGGATCGGCGTTAGGGGTTTTCGACGCACTAGGGGATGTGCCGTAGCTTGGCGCGCCGAACCATTATCGTGAAGCACGGCCAAACGTAGAGGTGTAGATGAGCGACTCACTCGGGTTGTCGATCGGAATGACCAACCTGGTGGCGGCCCGCATTGGCCGTCCCCCGGTGATGCGCCGCTCGATCCTCACCCTCTTCCACGACCGCCCCGCAGAAGTGGGGGTGCCATCCGAATACGCCTACGACCCCAACCAACCCGGTTTGGTGCTCAGCGGTTTCGTCGAACGCGTCGGCGACCCGGTGCCGCTGGTGGCGGCCGACGGATCGCCACATCGCGGGGAGTACGTACTCGTCGAGGCGTTGGATGCGATGGCCCGCACCGTCGGTGGCGGCGCCCCCATCGCGATCGCGGTGCCCGCCCACTGGGGGCCGGGCACCGTCGGGGCACTGCGCGGAGCGTTGCGCACCAAGCCGAGCCTGATGCCCGACGGGGCGCCACCGGCGCTCATCCCCGACTCGGTCGCCGCGCTGGCGTCGCTGCAGGCTGCCCCCGGACTGCCCGCGGACGGGGTCATCGTGCTGGTCGATCTCGGCGGCAGCGGCACCAGCATCACGCTGGCCGACGCCGCGTCGACGTTCGACCCCGTCGGCGAGACCGTGCGCTACCCGGACTTCTCCGGCGACCTGATCGATCAGGCGCTGCTCAACCATGTCACCGCGGGCATCGCCGAGTCCGCCGGCGCCGACCCCACCGGCACGTTGGGTCTGGGCTCGCTGGCCCGGTTGCGTGACGAAGCCAGACAGGCCAAGGAGCGGTTGTCCGCGGAGACGGCAACCGCGGTGCGCGCCGATCTGCCGGGGTTTCGCTCCGACGTCCGGATCACCAGAAGCGAGCTCGAGCAGCTGATCTCCGCGCCGCTGGCCGGTCTCCTCGATACCGTCGAAGAAACGTTGCAGCGCAACAACATTGCACCTGCCAGCATCTCGGCGGTGGCCACCGTCGGCGGCGGCGCGAACATTCCGTTGGTCACCGCGCAACTCTCAGAGCGGTTGCGCGCCCCGGTGGTCACCACCCCGCAATCCCAACTCAACGTCGCCGCGGGCGCGGCCTTGGTCGCCGACCGGGGCGTCGCCGCCGACGCGCCCACCGGGTTGGCACCCGCTGCCGACGCGCCGACGAGCATGGCCGCCGCGGCCTGGGCGGCGGGTGCGGCCGGTGTGGCCGCCACCGAATCGGCGTCGGACGGCGCCGCGTCCGCGACGTTCCGCGCGCTCGCGTGGTCGCAGGACGATTCGCCCGCGGGCGAACCGGTGCCCTACGCCGGCGAGGACTACACCTTCGACCAAGGCGCCACCGGCGCCCGCCCGCAGATGGCCTTCGCCCACGAAGAAGAGGGCTTTGCGCCCGAACCCGAACCGCTGCCCTGGTACAAACGGCCGCCGATTCTGTTCGGCGCGGCCGCCGCTGCGGCGCTGCTGGCCGTCGGTGGCCTGGCAGTCACCTTGACCAGCACCAGCAGCGACACCAGCCCGGTGACCGAAACAGCGACCACGGTCGAGACCGGGCCCTCACCGGATGGCCCACCGACAACCGTTGCGCCCGAGACGATCACGGTTACCGGAACCGATGGCCGACCGACGACGTCGGTGGTGCCGCCGCCGCCCCCGCCGACCACCACCACTACGGCGCCGACCACCACCACAACCACGACGACGACCACGACAACGACGACGCCGCCGACCACCACCACTACGGTGCCGACGACCACCCGTACGACCATCACGACGACGTCACCGCCTGCCCCCGAGCCCGAACCCGAACCAGAGCCCGAACCTGAGCCGGAGCCGGATCCAGGAGCGTGACCCCATGGCCAGACCGGCGCCGGAACGACTGACCGGCATCCCGCCGGCCGCGCGCACCGCCGTCGCGACGCTGACCTCCGCGCCGGACGCCCCGGTGAAGCTTCTGGTGTCGGGAGGCATCGGCACCGGCAAGAGTTCGGTGCTGGCCGCTGTCCGCGCCGCGTTGCGCGGCGCCGAAATACCGGTGCTGACCAGTCCTCCACGCGACGGTGACGCGCCGGTCGCCGCGGTGGTCGTCGACGACGCGCACCTGCTCGACGACGACGAACTCGCCCGGCTCGCCGAGCGGGTTGCCGATCCGGATGCCACGGTCATCGTCGCGGCTGAACCGTTGGCGCACCGGCCCGCGCTCAACGCGTTGGCGACGGCCATCGAGCGCGAGAACCCCGCCGTGTCGCTGGGCGCGTTGAGTCCCAGCGATGCCGCCCACGCCGTCACCGAAATGATCGGCACCACACCGTCTTCGGCGGTCATGCGTTCGGTGATGGTGGCGACGGCCGGGCTGCCGTTCCTGCTGCAACCCGCGGCCACCGCCGCGATAGCACCCGACGGTGAGGTACCCGCGGCCGGTGTCGTCGATGCGGCGAAGTTCACGCTGATCGAACGGTTGCGCCGGATCGACGAACCGCTGCTCGACACGCTGCTGGTGTCGTCGCTGAGCCGCGACCTCGGACCCGACGACGTGGCGGCCACGTTGCGGCGCAACGCCGATGACGCACAGGAGCTGGTGGACCGCGCCCGCGCGACCGGGCTGATCGAGCCGTCGCACAACCATGCGTTTCTGCGGATGCTGCACCGCTGCATCGCCCAGATCATCGGGGCGGCGCGCCATCACGACATCGAGGTGTCACTGCTGACATCTCAGCTCGAATCGTCAACGCTGTCAGCTGATCTCGCGCTACAGCTGGCCGAGCACGGGTTGCGCGACGACCGGCTGGCCGCGGTGCTCACCGATTTTGCATCCCGTAACGCCGGCCAACCGGCCAGGGCGGCAAGGTTCTACCGTGCCGCGACGGCAGCCGGCGCGACGACGCTGACCGCACCGCTGGCCGACGCCCTCGCCTTGACCGGTGACTGCGCGACGGCCGGCCGGCTCGCCGACGAACTGCTGGGTTCCGACGACCCCACCGAACGCGCGGCCGCCGTGCGGATCGCCGCCAGCGTCGCCGTGCACGACGGCGGCGCCGCGCACGCCGCCGATCTGTTCCGGTGGCTCGGACCCCATCCGGACGCCCTCGTCGGCGCCGCCGGTGCCGTGGTGATGCTCGGTACGGGCGACCAACCCGGCGCGCGTGCGGCGCTCAGCGCCGAGCGCGCGGGGCCGCCAACGTCGACGGCGCGCGCTGCCCGCAGCCTCGCCGACGGGCTTCTCACCTCGGTGCAGGGGCCCTATCCGGCCACCGTCGCCCGGCTCGGCCAGGCCGTCGCCGCCGAGCAATCCCCGACCGCCGTTGCACCGGACACCCCTGCGGCGCTGCTCACGCTGACCGCGCTGCACGGCGGCGACCCGGTGCGGGCCCGCAGCGTCATCGCCAGGGCGGTCCGCGCCGACCTCGACGAGGGCGCCGAGAACACCGCGTTCGTCGCGCACCGACACCGGCTGCTGCTGGGATGGACGCGGATGCAGGACGGCCGGCTCGCCGCAGCCAGCGCCGACGTCGCCGCCGTCGTCTCCGACCGCGATGCGCCCGCGGCGCTACATCGGCGCGATGCGCTGTGGGCCGCGGCGCTGCAGACCGCGATCGCCCGGCGCAGCGGCGACAGCGGCGCGGTGCAGAAACACTGGTACACGGCCGTCGAGGTGCTCGCCGAATACTCGATCGACCTGTTCTCGCTGCTGCCGTTGGGCGAGTTGTGGGTGGCCGCCGCCCGGTTGCGTCAGGTCGACCGCCTACAACACAGCATCGATGAAGCGTTCGCTCTGCTCGAGGCGCTCGCCAACCCGATGCTGTGGTCGGTCCCGCTGCACTGGGCTGGCGTGCACGCGGGAATCCTCGCCAACTCGCCGGACGCGGTGGCCCCGCACGGGCAGGCGTTGACCGCGGCCAGCCGGGCCGACGGACCCGACAGCGCGTTCGCCAAGGCGCTCGCCCACGGGGGCCGGACCTGGCTGCGGGTGTTGGCCGACACCGTCGACGTCGACGACGTCACTGCGGCGGCACAGCGGCTGGCGCAGTTCGGTCTGACCTGGGACGCCACCCGGCTGGCGAGCCAGGCGGCGCTGCACGCATCCGACGGGCGGGTATCCGGTGCGATGCTGCAACTGGCGCGCGACCTCAAACAGACCGCGGCACTCGACGAGGGGCCAGGGGCGGATATCGATGCCCGCGCCGCATCCCCTCGAAGCGTGCCGACCCGGCCGGCGTCGACGCGGCTCTCCGACCGTGAACGCGAGGTCGCCGAACTGCTGCTGCTCGGCATGCCGTACCGCGACATCGGCGCACAGCTGTTCATCTCCGCCAAAACCGTCGAACACCACGTCGCCCGGATCCGTCGTCGCCTCGGCGCCGAATCCCGCTCTGAGATGCTCTCGATGCTGCGGGCCATGCTCACCCCGCAGGGCGGATCGACGGGGTCCGAGAGGTAGTTAGGCAAGCCTTCGTAGCGCACTTTCCCCACGGGGTGCGACGATGAGCCCGGCTTGAACTGGCCCTGAGCGAACGTTACTGGTCGGTAACATGCATTAAGTTACTCTTGGGTAACTTAGACACGGGAGGCACGTGGTGGATACACAGATGCTCATCAGGCTCGTCGTCGGTCTTGGCATGACCGCGATCGTGCTGGTGTTCGCCGCCAAACGCGTGCTCTGGCTGACCAACCTGATCCGCGCCGGCGCGCCCACCAGCCCCGAGAACAACCGCAAAGACAACCTGGGCACCCGCATCCTGACGCAGATCAAAGAGGTGTTCGGGCAAACCCGCCTGCTCAAGTGGTCGATCCCCGGCCTCGCGCACTTCTTCACGATGTGGGGCTTCTTTATCCTCGCGTCGGTCTACCTCGAGGCCTACGGGTACCTGTTCGACCACGACTTCCACATCCCGATCATCGGCCGCTGGGATCTGCTGGGCTTTCTGCAGGACTTCTTCGCGGTCGCGGTGCTGGCGGGCATCATCACGTTCGCGATCATCCGGATGCGTACCGAACCCAAGGAGCACGGTCGCGATTCGCGGTTCTACGGCTCCCACACCGGTGGCGCCTGGCTGATCCTCTTCATGATCTTCAACGTCATCTGGACCTACGCGCTGGTGCGTGGCGCCGGCGTGAACACCGGGGCCCTGCCCTACGGCGACGGCGCGTTCTTCTCCAACTTCATGGGCTGGGTGCTCAGTCCGCTCGGAACCGAAGCCAACGAGTGGATCGAAACGATCGCGCTGCTGCTGCACATCGCCGTGATGCTGGTCTTCCTGCTGATCGTGCTGCACTCCAAGCACCTGCACATCGGCCTGGCACCGATCAACGTGACCTTCAAGCGACTGCCCGATGGGTTGGGGCCGCTGCTGCCCGTCGAGTACGTGTCCGACGGCCAGGCCAAGCCGATCGACTTCGAGGATCCACCCGAGGATGCGGTACTGGGCCGCGGCAAGATCGAGGACTTCACGTGGAAGGCCTACCTCGACATGACCACGTGCACCGAGTGCGGCCGCTGCCAGTCGCAGTGCCCGGCGTGGAACACCGGCAAGCCGCTCTCGCCCAAGCTCTTGATCATGGACCTGCGCGACCACCTGTTCGCCAAGGCGCCCTACGTCCTCGGTGATAAAGAAAGCCCGCTGGAGAACACCCCCGAGGGCGGCCTCGGTGAGGAGATCCGCGGCGAGAAGCATTCCGAGGACCACCACGTCCCCGAATCCGGTTTCGGCCGGGTCACCGGGTCCGGCCCCGAACAAGCCACCCGCCCGCTCGTCGGCACCGCCGAGCAGGGCGGCGTCATCGACCCCGACGTGCTGTGGTCCTGCACCACGTGCGGCGCCTGCGTCGAGCAGTGCCCGGTGGACATCGAGCACATCGACCACATCGTGGACATGCGCCGCTACCAGGTGATGATGGAGTCGGAGTTTCCCGGCGAGCTCGGTGTGCTGTTCAAAAACCTTGAGACCAAGGGTAATCCGTGGGGGCAGAACGCCAAGGACCGCACCAACTGGATCGACGAGGTCGACTTCGACGTACCGGTCTTCGGCAAGGACGTCGAGTCGTTCGACGGCTATGAGTACCTGTTCTGGGTGGGCTGCGCCGGCGCCTACGAAGACCGCGCCAAGAAGACCACCAAGGCCGTCGCCGAACTGCTGGCGACCGCAGGCGTGAAGTATCTGGTGCTGGGCGAGGGCGAGACCTGCAACGGCGACTCGGCCCGCCGCTCCGGCAATGAGTTCCTGTTCCAGCAGCTGGCCGCACAGAACGTCGAGACGCTCAACGAGCTGTTCGAGGGTGTGGAGCGGGTGGACCGCAAGATCGTCACGTCCTGCCCGCACTGCTTCAACACGCTGGGCCGCGAATACCCGCAGCTCGACGGTAACTACACGGTGCTGCACCACACGCAGCTGCTGAACCGGCTGATCCGCGACAAGAAGCTGGTGCCGGTCAAGCCGGTCGACGGTGGACGCGACATCACCTACCACGACCCCTGCTACCTGGGCCGGCACAACAAGGTTTACGAGGCACCGCGCGAGCTGGTCGGTGCGTCCGGTGCGCAGCTGACCGAGATGCCCCGCCATGCCGACCGCGGGCTGTGCTGCGGCGCGGGCGGAGCGCGGATGTGGATGGAAGAGCACATCGGCAAGCGCGTCAACGTTGAACGGGTCGAAGAGGCCATGGATACCGGCGCGTCGGCCATCGCCACCGGCTGCCCGTTCTGCCGCGTGATGATCACCGACGGTGTCGACGACGTCGCCGCCGCCCGTGAGGTCGAGAAGACCGAGGTGCTCGACGTGGCACAGCTGCTGCTCGACTCGCTCGACAGGAGTAGCGTCAAGCTGCCCGAAAAGGGCACAGCGGCAAAGGAAGCCGAGGAGCGTGCCGCCAAGGCCGCTGCGGCGGCGCCCGCGGTGGAGAAGGCCGCGCCGCAAGCCGAACCGCAGCCCGAGGCCGAGCCGGCCCAGGCGAAATCCCCTCCTGCGCCCGACAAGCCAGCGGCAGCGGCCCCCGGCAAGGGGCTGGGCATCGCCGCGGGTGCCAAGCGCCCAGGTGCGAAAAAAGCTGCGGCTGAAGACAAGCCGGCCGCCGCGCCGCCTGCCAAGGGGCTCGGCATCGCCGCCGGCGCCAAGCGCCCAGGTGCGAAAAAGGCCGCGGCGCCGGCCGCCGATACATCGGCCGCCGAGGCGCCAGCCGCCGAACAGGCCCAGCCGGAACCGGAGGTCAAGGGTCTCGGAATCGCCGCGGGCGCACGGCGTCCCGGTGCCAAGAAGGCCGCGCCGAAGGTATCGCCCAACGAGGGTGAAGCCAGCGTCACGCAGCCGCCCAACGTCGACCCGGATCAGGCGACCCCGGAAACCAAGACCGACACCGCCGACTCCGACCGTGGGCTCGCCGAAACGCAGCAGGAGCCGGTCAAGGGCCTCGGCATCGCGCCCGGCGCACGGCGTCCCGGCGCGAAGAAGTCGGCGGCCCCGGCGAAGCCCGCTGCGCCGCAGCCGAAGCCGGAAGCCGACAAGGAGTCCGAGGCTGAGCCGCAGGATTCTGCTCCGGCGGACAATGACAGGCCGGCGCCGCCGGTCAAGGGCCTCGGCATCGCGAAGGGTGCCCGCCCACCGGGTAAGCGGTGATGGTCTCGCAATATCCGCTGACCAGTGTTTTTAGATAATCGTTGGACAGCAGTGGGACTATTGAGCGCGTGACTACCCACCACGTGCCGTTCCACGCCGCCGGCCAACACCCGCGGCAGCGCACGTTCACGCAGTCATCCAAGCTGCAGGACGTCCTGTACGAGATCCGGGGTCCGGTGCACGAGCATGCCTCGCGGTTGGAGGCCGAGGGGCACCGAATCCTCAAGCTCAACATCGGTAACCCGGCGCCGTTCGGGTTCGAGGCGCCCGATGTGATCATGCGCGACATCATCCAGGCGCTGCCGTATGCGCAGGGTTATTCGGATTCCAAGGGCATCCTGCCGGCGCGGCGTGCGGTGTTCACCCGCTACGAGCTGGTCGAGGATTTTCCCCGATTCGACGTCGACGACGTCTATCTGGGCAACGGGGTCTCCGAGCTGATCACGATGACGCTGCAGGCGCTGCTGGACAACGGTGACCAGGTGCTGATCCCGGCGCCGGACTATCCGCTGTGGACCGCGTCGACGTCGTTGGCCGGGGGCACCCCGGTGCACTATCTGTGCGACGAAACCCAGGGCTGGCAGCCCGACATCGCCGATTTGGAGTCCAAGATCACCGAGCGCACCAAGGCGCTGGTGGTGATCAACCCCAACAACCCCACCGGCGCGGTCTACAGCCGCGAGGTGCTGACGCAGATGGCCGAGCTGGCGCGCAAACACCAGTTGCTGCTGCTGGCCGACGAAATCTACGACAAGATCCTCTACGACGACGCCGAGCACATCGCGCTGGCCTCGGTCGCCCCGGATGTGTTGACGCTGACCTTCAACGGGCTGTCGAAGGCGTACCGGGTGGCCGGCTACCGGGCGGGCTGGCTGGTCATCACCGGCCCCAAAGAACACGCCGCCAGCTTCATCGAGGGCATCAGCCTGCTGGCCAACATGCGGCTGTGCCCCAACGTGCCGGCCCAACACGCCATCCAGGTCGCGCTGGGCGGCTACCAAAGCATCGACGACCTGGTGCTGCCCGGCGGACGGCTGCTCGAACAACGCGACGTGGCATGGGAAAAGCTCAACGAGATCCCCGGGGTGTCGTGCGTCAAACCCCAAGGTGCGCTGTACGCCTTCCCGCGGCTGGACCCCGAGGTCTATGACATCGCCGACGACGAACAGCTCGTCTTGGACCTGCTGCTGCAAGAAAAGATCCTGGTCACCCAGGGCACCGGCTTCAATTGGCCCACCCCCGACCATCTGCGCATCGTCACCCTGCCGTGGGCACGCGACCTCGCCGCGGCCATCGAACGCCTCGGCAACTTCCTCACCAGCTACCGCCAATAAGGCGGCGCGCACGGGGGGTGATGCGCGAGACTGAGACGATGGCGGCTACCGGCCGGGCAGCCATCGCGTTCGAGCGCCACGCTTGGACTGACGTGTACGAGTGTCTCACCGACCCGAGTGAGCCACTCACCGCTGATGACCTCGAACGCTTGGCCGTCGCCGCCTACCTCATCGGTGACGACGAGGCCAGCGTGCACGCCTGGGAGCAGGCCTACACAGCCCACGTGGCGCGCGACGAATTCAGCCAAGCCGCCGAATGCGGCTTCTGGCTGGCGCTGACACAGCTGCTGCACGGCAACTCCGCCCGAGCGGGCGGGTGGCTCGCCCGGGTGGGCCGACTTCTCGACGACGCCGACGTCGACTGTGCCGCCCGGGGATATCTGCTGATTCCTCCGGCCCTCGGCGCGTGGGCCGGCGGAGATTCGGCCGCCGCAGACGAGTTGTGCTGTGAGGCGGGCCGGATCGCGACGCGCTTCGGCGACAAAAACCTGGCGGCGATCGCCTTGCTGGGCCAGGGTCAGGCGGCGGTCACCGGCGGGCAGACGGCGCGCGGGCTGGCCCTGCTCGACGAAGCGATGGTGGGCGTCACCACCGGCGAGGTTGCGCCGATCCCCGCCGGAATCGTCTACTGCGCCGTCATCGAGACGTGCATGGGCGCATTCGACCTGCGCCGAGCCACCGAATGGACCATGGCGTTGGTCGCCTGGTGTGAATCCCAACCTGATCTGGTGCCCTACCGCGGCCAATGCCTGGTGCACCGCTCGCAGATCCTGCAGATCCACGGTGAATGGTCGCAAGCGGCCAAGGCGGCACAGTTGGCTTGCACGCACCTGGCACAGCCGACACCGCACCCCTCCCTGGGCATGGCTGCCTACCAGCGAGCTGAAATACACCGGCTGCGTGGAGAATTCGACGACGCCGACGCCGCCTACCGGCAAGCTCACGAGCACGGCCGACAGCCGCTGCCGGGGTTGGCGCAGCTGAAACTCGCCGAGGGGCGCGTCGACGCTGCCGTCGCCGCCATCCGCCGCGCCATCGACGACAACCAGGACCGGTACGGCAGACCGGCGACCCTGGCCGCCCACGTCGACATCATGCTCACCACCGGCGACGTCGCGGCCGCGCGGACAAGTGCTGACGAGCTAGCCGGGATCGCCATCGCCATCGACGCTCCCTACCTGCATGCCATGGCCGCCTACGCCGACGGTGCGACGCTTCTCGCCGAAGGCGACGCCACGTCGGCGCTGGTGGCGTTGCGGCGGGCCGCCGCGGGTTGGTTGGAGTTGTCGATGCCCTATGAGGCGGCGCGCACGCGGGTCCAGACCGGCCTGGCCTGCCGTGAGCTCGGCGACGTTGACGCGGCCGCAATGGAATTCGACTCCGCGCGGGTTGCTTTCCGCCGGCTCGGCGCCCAACCCGAACTGGACCGGCTGGCCGAACTGGTCGCCGACCGTCGGCATGCGGCGGGTGTGCTGACAGAGCGGGAATGCCAGGTGTTGCGGCTTGTGGCCGCGGGCAAGACGAACCGCGAAATCGGCGCGACCCTGGTACTCAGCGAGCACACGATCGCGCGGCACCTGCAGAACATCTTCGCCAAGCTGGGCCTGTCGTCGCGGGCCGCCGCCACCGCCTATGCCTACGAGCAGCACCTGGTGTGACGAGCGCAGTGGTCAGAACTGACCATCTCGGCGGAGACGAAATGGTGTTTTCGGTCGACGCGGCCAGGGCGTTGGGATTCGTACCGTGGCACCATGTCTCAACACGTTGGCTACCGTGACCTGCGGCGGAGCGAAGCCGAGAACTACGCCCGCGATTTCGTCCCCGTCATCCCCGCTCCGCTGGCCGCCGATCTCATCGAGGTGGCCGCACCCGAGCCGGGCGAGTTCGTCGTCGACGTCGCGTGCGGGACCGGTGTCGTGACGCACCTGGCCGCCGAAAGGGTCGGCGCCGCCGGGAAAGTCGTCGGGATAGACCTCGTTCCCGAGATGTTGGCGGTCGCCGACGAAGCCCGCCCCGACAGCGGCGCGTCGATCGAGTGGCGGCAGGCGGACGCGCAGGCGCTCCCGCTTCCCGACGACTCGTACGACCTGGTGTTGTGCCAGCTTGGGCTGATGTTCTTTCCGGACCGCAGCGCGGCCGTGCGGGAGATGCGGCGGGTGCTGTCACCCGGTGGTCGCATCGCCGTCAACGTGCCAGGGCCCATCCCGCGGCTGTTCGACGTCATGGCCGAGGCGCTCGGTCGCCACATCGACCCGGGCCTGCCCGGCTTCCTGCGCGCCATCTTCTCGGTGAGTGAGAGTGACCTTCTCACGCTGTTACAGGACAACGACTTTCACGACGTGACGGTCGACACCGTGACGAGGACGCTGCGGTTGCCGGCCCCGGCCCAATTCCTCTGGCAGTACCTGGAGGTGACCCCGCTCGCCAGCGCCGTCCTGGCCGCCGACGCCGACCGTCGGCAAGCGCTCGAGGACGATGTCGTCGCACGCTGGTATGAATTCGTCGACGGTGACGGACTGGTTGTCGAGCTTGCGGTCACCACAGCGACCGCTCGAAAGTAGTCGAGATCCATGTTCGCTTTCGTTTAAGCCGCCTCGGATCCGCCGCCTTGTTCGCATCCGCAACCGTACGCGGAGCCGCACCCGTTGAGCCACAGAGGAGTTCACCGTGTCGACCACTTCTCGGTACCGTCATCGTCAGCTACGGATATCTGCTCGCCAATATGTGATGGCGGGTGCTTCGGGAACCGCGATGGTCGGAATCGGTCTCCTGCTGGCCGCTGCGCCCTATCCGCCGGCTCCGACCGCGCCGGGCGTACAGCTTGCGGCCACCGAGACCACGTCACCGAGCAGCCCGACGGACCCGTGGTGGTGGCTGACCGCCGGGAGCAGGCGGCTGATCGGGGCGAGCGGGTCGTCGATGCCCACCGCGCTGACCGGGCAGCCGCCGCAGACCAGACCGCTGTTCGGTCCCGGCGGGTGGCTGATCGGAAACGGGCTCGACGCCGACGAGATCGACCCGACATGCGTCGCCAACTGTCGCGGCGGTGACGGCGGGCTGCTGTGGGGCGACGGCGGCGACGGACTGTACGGCGGGGACGGCGGCAACGCCGGCTTCTTGTTCGGTGACGGCGGCGCCGGTGGTGACGGTGAGCTGGTCATCATGAGCGGCGCAGTGATTGTCGAGGCCCTCCACGGCGGCGATGGCGGCAATGCCGGCCTCTTCGGTAACGGTGGTGCCGGCGGCAACGGCAGGCGCGCCGGCTACAACGCAGCCGGGGAGTTCATCAACTTCGCCGGCAGCGGTGGAAACGGCGGCAACGCCGGCCTTTTCGGCGACGGTGGTACCGGCGGCAACGGCGGCAGCGACACCAACGACTCGGAATCCCCGACCCCGGGCTTCAACAACGCCCGCGGCGCCGCCGGTGGTAACGGCGGCCGAGGGGGCTTGCTCATGGGTGCCGGTGGCAACGGCGGCGCCGGCGGTGACGCCAGATCAGAAGATGGAAGCGCCGAAGGCGGCGGCGGCGGTGCCGGCGGAAACTCGTCGACGGGTGAGGGCGGCCAGGGCGGCAAGGGCGGCGCCGGCGGCACATCCGCCGACGTGGGCTTCGAGGCCACCGGCGGTGATGGCGGCGCTGGCGGCTCCTCGATCCTCGGCACCGGCGGCCGGGGCGGGGCCGGCGGCATCGGCAGCGCTCACGGTGACGCGGTCGGCCGGGGCGGCGACGGCGGGCGGGGCGGAACCGGCGTGACCGGGGGTGCGGGCGGCAACGGCGCCGTTGGCGGGGCAACCGGTGATGGGGTCGCGGTCGGCGGCGACGGCGGTGCCGGCGGTGACGGAGTCATCGACGGCGGCCGGGGCGGCCGCGGCGGGCCGGCGGTGACGATCGATGGCCTTGCCGACGTCGCTGGCGGTGACGGCGGAGCGGGCGGCGCAGGTGGGGTTGCCGGCGACGGCGGCGACGGCGGCGATGGCGGCGGTGCGACCACCACATTTGGAGACGCGGACGGTGGCGACGGCGGCGACGGCGGCGACGGCGGGTTCGCGGGCGGTGACGGCGGCCGCGGCGGGAAGGGCGGCGACGGCGGAACCGAACTCGGAGACACCGCCACCGGTGGGGACGGCGGCGACGGCGGCAATGGCGGTTCCATCGGCGGCGACGGCGGCAATGGCGGCGACGGCGGCACCGCGTTCGGCGGTGACGACACCAATACCGGTGGCACGCGTGGCACCGGCGGGTCCGGTGGGCTCGGCGGTTCCGACGGCTCGGACGGCGCCAACGGAAGCGATTGAGGCACAGACCCCCTCTACTCTGTTGCGCGTTGCGCACTCGCACGGACACTCCCACTCCCTGAGCGGCCCGGCGCCGCTGGGCCCACTGGCTGCGAAGGTCGTCGTCGGGCTGCTGATCGCCATCGGCGTTGCCGTGCTCGCGGGCGCGGCCTGGTTGTGGCCGAGCCAGCAGAAAGCCGACATCCCGCTGCCGTTTCAGAACGCGGCAGGCGGCGCGGTCACCACCGAAGCCGGGCACGTGCTGTCCAGCAGCCTCGCCGCCTGCGGCAGCCCGTCAAGCGGGCGGGTGCTCACCGCCGCACCGGTGCCCGCTCAAAACGGCGGTGCACGCACCTGCGTGCAGGCGCTCATCGCGATCGACTCGGGGCCCAATACGGGCGCCAACACCCTGTTGGAGTTCAGCGGTGGGCCGGGACAGCCCAACCTGGCCGTCGGCGACCAGGTCCGTATCAGCAGGCAGATCGACGACGCCGGTACCACCACGTACTCGTTCTACGACTACGAGCGGACGTGGCCGCTGATCGCGCTCGCCGCGGTGTTCGCGCTCGTGGTAGTGGCCGTGGCCCGGTGGCGCGGGTTGCGCGCGATGGTCGGCATCGTGGTCGCGTTTCTGGTGTTGGTGGTCTTCCTGCTGCCTGCGCTGCGCGACGGCGCGGCCGCGGTCCCCGTCGCGCTGGTCGCCTCGGCGGTGATCCTCTACGCGGTGATCTACCTGGCGCACGGGGTGAGCCTGCGCACCAGCGCGGCGCTGCTGGGCACGTTGACGTCGCTGCTGTTGGCCGCGGTCCTGTCCTGGGTCGCGATCGAAGCGGCGCACCTGACCGGGCTGTCGGAGGACCAGAACAATACCGTCGCAGCCTATCTGGGGGACGTGTCGATCACCGGTCTGCTGCTGGCCGGGTTCATCATCGGCTCGCTGGGTGTCCTCAACGACGTCACCGTCACCCAGGCGTCGACGGTGTTCGAATTGGCCGAGTTGGAAGGCAGTTCGCGCCGGGCCATCTTCGTGGGCGCCATGCGGGTGGGCCGCGACCACATCGCCAGCACCGTCTACACCCTGGTGCTGGCGTACGCGGGCAGTGCGCTGCCGCTGCTGCTGTTGTTCAGCGTGGCCAACCGTTCGTTGGGCGACGTGCTGACCAGCGAGAGCGTAGCCATCGAAATCGCGCGTTCGGCGGTGGGTGGTATCGCGCTGGCGCTGTCGGTGCCGCTGACGACGGCCATCGCGGCCGTGCTGGCCACTCCCGCAGCTGGGGTTGTCCACGAGCGCCGAGGTGCGAAAGACTCTGTTGGTGAGCTGCAATAGCACGACGGCAGCTAACGAGTTCGAGCGCAAGGCGTGGGCGGAGGTCTACGAGTGACTCTCCGACGCGAGTGAGGCTTGCGATGCCGGTGATCTCGAGCGGCTAGCCGTCGCGGCGTACCTCGTGGGTAAGGACGAGGAAAGCGTCCACGCGTGGGAGCGCGCCTACCGCAAGTTCCTGACCATCGAGGAACCCGATGACGCTGCCCGGTGTGGTTTCTGGTTGGCGCTTACGCAGCTGCTTGCCGGCAAGACCGCGGTAGGCGGCGGATGGCTCGGTCGGATCGGTCAGCTCGCCGACGACAGCGACGAGGACTCTGCGGCGCGCGGATACCTGCTCGTACCCAATGCACTTCAGGAATTAGAGGGTGGCGACTCCGCGACCGCCTACGCGCTCTGTACCGAGGCAGGCGAGAGCGCGATGCGATTCGGAGACGCTGATTTGGCTGCACTGGCGTGCCTGGGCCAGGGCCAAGCGTTGAGCGCCAGCGGTGAGACGACGCGCGGTGTCGCGCTGCTCGACGAGGCGATGCTGCGCGTCACCACCGAAGAGGTGTCACCCATTCCGGCGGGCATCATCTACTGCGCGGTGATCGAAACCTGCTTCGGTCTGTTCGACCTGCAGCGCGCGACGGAATGGACGCAAGCGTTGAGCGGTTGGTGTGACGCTCAGCCGGATCTGGTGCCGTACCGCGGGCAATGCTTGGTGTACCGCTCGCAGATTCTGCAACTCCATGGCGACTGGCCGCAGGCGATGACGGCGGCAAGCCTTGCCTACGAACGACTGTCACAGCCGACTCACGCCGCATTGGGCCTCGCCGCCTACCAGCGAGGTGAGTTGCACAGGTTGCGCGGGGAGTCTCGAGAGGCCGAGACCGCATACCGACAAGCCAGCCGGTACCGCCACGAGCCGATGCCAGGCTTGGCGCTGCTTCGCCTCGCCGAAGGTCACGGCAGTGCCGCAGCCGCCACCATTCGTCGAGCGGCCGACGATAGCCACGACCCGCTCGCCAGGCCAAACGTCCTGGCAGCCAAGGTTGAGATCATGCTCTGCACCGGCGATGTAGCGGCCGCCCGTGCCAGTGCCGACGAACTGTCGGCGATCGCCCAGAAGGTCGACGCGCCGTTGCTGCACGCGATCGCCGCCCACGCCGAGGGATCGACGTTGATCGCGGAAGGCAATGCGTCGGCGGGCCTGGCAGCGCTGCGTCGCGCGGTCGCGGGGTGGCGCGCGCTCGAGCTTCCCTACGAATCCGCCCGCACTCGAGTCCAGCTCGGCTTGGCGTGCCGGGAATTGGGTGACCACGATTCCGCGGCGCTCGAGTTCGACTCCGCGCGTGAGGTTTTTGACCGGTTAGGCGCCCAACCGGACGTGGTCAGCGTGACCGCGCTCGTCGGGGCCGGAACCAATCAGGACGTGACGTTGACCGCGCGGGAATGCGAGGTGCTGCGGCTCGTCGCCGCCGGGAACACCAACCGGGAGATCAGCGTCCAGCTGGTGCTCAGTGAGCACACAGTGGCCCGTCACATGCAGAACATCTTCGCCAAGCTCGGCCTGTCTTCCCGGTCGGCTGCCACCGCTTACGCCTACGAGTACCACCTCGTCTGACGGACCGCGGCACAGTGGTCAGAAATGGCCATGGCCCCAGACGCAGATGGTCCATTTGGTCGACGCGATCTGAGCCGTCGAATTTCTAACTTGTCAATCATGACCCAGCAAGTTGATTACCGTGCCCTGCGGCGCACAGAAGCCGAGAACTACCAGCGTCACTTCGCCCCGCTTATCCCGGGGCCGTTGGCCGCAGATCTTGTCGAGATCGCTGCCCCCGAATCTGGCGAGTACGTCGTGGATGTCGCGTGCGGCACCGGAGTTCTCACCCGATTGGTCGCAGAACGCGTCGGCGCGGGCGGAAGAGTGGTCGGGGTGGACCTCACACCGGAAATGCTGCAGGTTGCCCGCGAGACTCCCGCGCCACCGGGCGCCACGATCGACTGGCGGGAGGCGAGCGCCGAGGCTCTGCCGCTTGCCGACGAGTCCTACGACCTGGTGCTGTGTCAGCTCGGTGTGATGTTTTTTCCGAACCGGACCGCAGCCGTGCGGGAGATGCATCGCGTGTTGTCACCAGGCGGGCGTATCGCAATCAACGTGCCGGCAACCATGCCGGCCGTCTTCGAAATTATGGTTGAGGCGCTTGGTCGCCACGTCGATCCCGGCCTGCCCGGTTTCCTACGAACGATCTTCTCTGTGAGCGAGACCGAGCTTCACAAGCTGGTGAACGACAGCGGATTCCGAGACGTATCCATCACTACCGCTACGAGAACATTTTGCTTGTCGAAGCCGAAAGATTTTCTTTGGCAGTATATTTCAGCGACACCCACCTCGGGGCTCGTTGCAGCCGCAGACGATGACCGCCGACAACACTTCGAGGACGACATCCTAGCGCGCTGGCAGCGGTTTGTCGATCACGAGCGTCTGGTCACCGAGCTGGCGGTCGCGACGGCAGCGGCCCGAAAGTAGGTGGCACTCATGACATCCCTACTCGATTGCCGCCGGGCAATTTTGGCCAATGTCGGCGCCGCCGCATTGTTGGCAACGACCGCGCTACTCGGGACCACAACTGGCACACTCGGGGACCCCGCCACCGCATGCGCCAAACCCAAAATGGATGATGAGCTGTTTTCGTGGTGTGTGGACGCGGTTTTTGACCAGTATAGGAGAGGACGCATCACCAAGGAGCAGCGCAAAGAGAAGGTAGTTGATTGCTGCTACGCAGCCGGGGGTGAGTGCACCTTCGAGAACGACGACCCCGACATGCTGTGTGCCTGCCACGCTCCCGAGGAGCCCGCCGAGGGTCCGCGAATACCCCAGGCGCCGGGACCGACCGAGGCGACACAGGTTCCGCCGCCACCGCCGCCAGGCCGGCCGGTAGTCACGCTCCCGAGTGTGCCGCCGGTGCAAACACGTTGACGGCTAGCGGTCCTCCAACAGCCGCAGAAGATATGCGCCGTAGCCGGATTTGAGCAGCGCATAACCCCGCGCGGCTAACTGCTCGTCGTCGATGTAGCCGACCCGCCACGCGACCTCCTCGGGCACGCTGATCTTCAAACCCTGGCGACGCTCGATGGTGCGCACGTAGTCGCAGGCATCCAACAGCGAGTCGAACGTCCCGGTGTCCAGCCAGGCGGTGCCGCGCGGCAGCACCTCGACCTTCAGCCTGCCCTGGTTGAGGTAGGTCTGGTTGATCTCGGTTATTTCGTATTCACCTCGGGCAGAAGGTTTCAGCGACCGTGCGATGTCGATGACGTCGTTGTCATAGAAGTACAGGCCGGGCACCGCGTAGTGCGATTTCGGTGTGGCGGGCTTTTCCTCCAGCGACAGCGCGGTGCCGTCGTCGGCGAACTCGATCACACCGTAGGCCGACGGGTTCGATACCCGGTACGCGAAAATTGCTCCGCCGCTGATGTTTTGGAATCGGCGCAAGCCGGTGCCCAGATCGGGGCCGTAGAAGATGTTGTCGCCCAACACCAGTGCCACCGAACCGGTGCCGATGTGGTCTGCTCCGATGACGAATGCCTGCGCCAGGCCGTCGGGCTGCTGTTGCACCGCGTAGGTGATGTTGATGCCGAAATGTGAACCGTCGCTGAGCAATCGGTGGAACG
This sequence comes from Mycolicibacterium sp. XJ662, assembly GCF_053484035.1. Taxonomy (NCBI): domain Bacteria; kingdom Bacillati; phylum Actinomycetota; class Actinomycetes; order Mycobacteriales; family Mycobacteriaceae; genus Mycobacterium; species Mycolicibacterium sp. XJ662. The sequence continues at coordinate 390,010 of NZ_JBEFTL010000001.1, forward strand.
CGGGCGCGTCGTCGGGTGTGGTGATGAGCTGGATGTCGCGGATACCGGCCATCATCAGTGTGGACAGCGGGTAGTAGATCATCGGCTTGTCGTAGACGGGGACCAGCTGCTTGCTGACCCCTATCGTGATCGGGTACAACCGGGTGCCCGATCCGCCGGCGAGAATGATGCCGCGCATCAGCTCTTGAGGTCCTTTTCGGTCAGCTCGGTGGCGGCCAGCGCCGACGCGAGGTCGCCGTGGTGAAACACCGACGTGACGCGGTCGTCGACGACACGGAACGCCGACGCCGACGCCACAGCGTCCGAATCACCGGACAGTTCCTCGGCGACCACGACGCCGTCGTGCACATACAACCGGCCGGTCTCGACCCGTCCGCCGGCCTTCTGCTGCGCCCACTCCCGCAGCGCGACATGGCCCTGGGCGGCTCCGTCGGCGTCACCGATCTCGATGTCGTCGCTGGACAGCGTCGCCAGGGTGTCGAGGTCGCGTTCGTTGAGCGCGTCGTACCAGGCGAGGACGGTGGCGATTTCGGAAGTGCTCATGGTTCGCAACGTACCCAATCTAGAACGGTGTGCGCTGCAGCCAGTCCGCCCACACCGCTTCATCGCCGAAGACCTCGATGCCTGCGTCGGCGACGCTGCGCCGACGTGCGAGTGCCAGCAGCAGGTCCTTGGCCGGACCCCGCAGCGCGACGTCGCCCTTGCCGTGGTCGTGCGTCCAGGTCACGCCGTCCTCGGCGTTGACGACGGTCCATTCGCCGGTCGGTCCGAGGCCGTCGTCGGTGGCATGCAGGTGCAGGGTGCGGCCTCGATCCAGGGGCGGTTCACCTCTGTGGCTGGCCGCGACGGACATCAGCTCGATCCATTCGCTGATGCCGTCGGCGGCCAGATCAACCGGCAGGTTGTAGTCGGCGCCCACCGCCAGTGCGGCGTCGGCGCGGTGCACCACCGCTTCGTGCAACAGCCTGCGGATCCACCACCCGGCCGGGCGCGGGCCCGTGGCCGTCCACACCCGCTCGGAGCCGACCCGGTCGACGGCGGCGAGAACGGCGCGCGGACCGCCGTTCAGCCAGGCGATCGCAGCGTCGGGATCGTCGGGGGGCTTGCCGTCACGTACGTCGCGCGGATCGACCGAAGTCAAGCGGCGCTCGCCGATGATCTGCGCGGCCCACCGGGTTCCGCGTCCGACGTGGCGGAACAGCTGTTTGAACGTCCATTCCGGACAGGTCGGCACGGGCGTTGACGGGTCTGCACTGCGGATCAGTTCCCCGAACGCCCGGGTCTGTTCGAGCAGCGCGGCTCGGAAATCCACGTCCCGAACTTAACCCAATCGCCGCGGCTAGATCGACGAACCGATCGGGGCGCGCGCCTTGCCGAGCGTGACCGGCAGCGACGACCACCCGCGCAGCACCCGGGTCTCGCGGCGGCTGCCCGCACCGGCCAGCCGGGCGTCCGGGAAGCGTTCGAAGAAGGTGCGCAACCCGACCTCGCCTTCGGCGCGGGCCAGCGCGGCGCCCAGGCAGTAATGCCTGCCACCGGAGAACGACAGGTGCTTGCCCGCGTTCTCGCGTTCGATGTCGAAGCGGTGCGGGTCCTCGAAGACGTTCGGATCGCGGTTGGCGCCGGCGAGATACAGGATGATGATCTCGCCGCGCCGTATCCGGGTGCCGGCAATGTCGGTGTCCTTGCGCGCCATTCGCGCGCTGAGTTGTACCGGCGAGTCGAGCCGCAGGATCTCCTCGACGGCGTTGGGCCACAGTTCGGGCCTGGCGGCCAGGGTGTCGAGATGCTGCGGGTTGTCGAGCAGCATGCGAATTCCGTTGCCCAGCAGGTTCACCGTCGTCTCGAAGCCGGCGGCCAGCACCAGACCCGCGGTGCCCAGCAGCTCTTCGTCGTTGAGCCGGCCGCCCTCGTCGCCGGCCTGGATGATCTGGCTCATCAGGTCTTCGCCCGGGTTGCGCCGCAGTTCGGCCAGATGGTCGACGAGCCAGTCGTTGAACCCTTCGATGCCGCGGTTGACCTGGCGGTACATCTGCCATGGCAGCCCGATGTCCAGGCTGGGGGCGCCGAGCTCACCGAACTCCAGAATGTGTGGTCGCGCCTCGTCGGGGACGCCGAGAATGTCGCCGATGATGCTGACCGGGAGCCGCGAGCAGTAGCGCTCGACGATATCGACGGTGCCGGTGGCGCCAGTGGTGTCAGCCATCTCGTCGAGCATCGCGTCGGCCGACTGCTGCACCCGATCACGCAGTGTCGCAACGGCTCTGGTGGTGAACACCGACGACACCAGCTTGCGGTAGCGGGTATGGTCCGGCGGTTCGACCGACAGCATCGACGGCGGTTCCAGCGGATGCAGCAGGTCGGTTTTGGTGCGGTCGGCCACCCACTTCAGCGGTTTGGGCAGGTTGGACCCCATCGCGAAGACCCGGAAGTCGTCGGAGCGCAGCACATCGTTGATGATCTTGTGCTCGACGGTCAGGTAGGCGGCCCTACCACGCACCATCGGACCGCGCGCACGCAGTTCCTCGGTGAACGACGCGGGATCGTTCCGGATGGTGGGATCGGCGATCAGCCTGCCCTGCGGATCGCCGCGCCGGGCAGCCAGGTGGGCGAACATACGCACCACCCCGTGCATGGCCACCCACCGGACCCGCTGTTTGATCGGGCCGTTGCGTCGACGCGGGCGACCGTCGTGCACGATGACACTCCTAAAGTGCTTCCTGCTCAGGTACTTTCGCAGGCGGTTAACTGCAGAATATCAGGAAGCAGTTGTTACCCGATCCGCCCGAACCGCCGCGCCCGGACGGCCCGTTGGAGCCACGCGACCCGGGACCGTAGTCACCTGAACCGCGTGATCCCGGCGATTTGCCCGAGTCGGAGCCGCGCGAACCCGAGCCGTTCTCCCACGGCGGCCACTTCGGGCTGCGCGGCTTGTCGGGCTTCTCCCATGGCGGGTCCCACGGCGACTTGGGCGGCGTCCACGTGGGCGTGGGCGGGTCGTAGGTCGGCCGCGGCGGATACCACGGGTTCTGCTGCCGCGGATACCACATCGGCGGTGGGTTGTACACGGGCGGCGGGATGTACACCGGGGCCGGTGCCGGAGCCACGGGGACCGGCGCCGGGACGGGCGCAGGCGCCGCGGGCGGAGGTGGTGGCGGCGGCGCGGCCGGCGGGGGCGCAGGCGCGGGCGCGGCGGGCGCCTCGACGTAGACCGTGCGCGGCGGGGCCTGCGGAGCCTCCTGCACGACGGGGATCGGGGCCTTGATGGTCTCGGCCGGCGGCGGAGGTGGCGGCGGGGGCGCCTCGACCGGCTGGGCTTCCTGCTGCACGGGCGGTGGCGCGGGGGCGACGGCGCTGGGCACGATCGCGCTCTGCCCCGGGCTGGGGCGCTGGTCGGCGGTCGGGCGGATGCTGACCGCCAACGAAATGACCAGGGCCACCACGCCGACAACGAAGATCGACGTCAGCGCGCTGCCGACGAGCAGGAACGGCTTGCGCTCCTCGCCGACCGGATGGAAGTCGGTCGGCGGTTCGTCACCGTCGAGCAGCGGTGCGGCACCGGCGGCCAACCCGGCGTACGCGCTGCCGGCGGTGGGGCCGTCGGGGTCCTGTGAGTAGGCCAGCCCGACGGTGGACGCTTCGAATGCGGGTGCGTTGGCGGCGGCCAGCGCGGCGCCGCGGGCCAACGCGAGGTCGGGTTCGTCGGGTGCACTGACGGGCAGGCTGACGAGGTGTTCGAGGTGGTTCTTCACCGAGCTGATGTCGACGCCGGAGCCGACGACGAACATGGCCTGCGGCGGCGACTCCTGGTCGTCGACCGCGGCGGCCATCTCGGTCAGCACGGCCATCGCGTCGTCGCTGTGCAGCGTGCGGCTGAGCACCTTGACGACCGACCCGTCGTCGGTCTGCACCACCGACAGCGTCGCGGTGTCGCGATCGATGAAGAACAGCGCGGTGGTGTCGTATCCGACCGCGCGGCCGACCGCCTGGGCCAGTGCCGCGGCGGCGTGGCCGTCGGAAACCAGCATGACGTCGTCGATGCCGCGGGCAGCCAGTTCCTCACGCAGGGCGGCGGCTTCGGTGTGGTCGCTCCAGGTGACGCCGATCGACTTCAGATGGTGCCCGCCGGCTTCGGCGCTCTCCTTGGTACCGAGCACGGCGTCGATCACCTGGCTGGGCGCGCCCGACGTTGCCGAGTCGGGTTCGCCCGTGACGTCGAAGACGTCGTGGTCGACGGTGACGCCGTCGGCCTTCTCCCCTTCGACCAGCACCATGCGGACCGTCGTAGGTGTCATCGACACACCCAATACGATGTCCACGAACCCTCCAAAAAAGTTTGCTACGCTATCAAGGTTTTCGTGTCGCCCTGCAATTCGCAGACACCGGCGACTAGTAGTTCATCGGCAACGGCAGCCTCGGCGTTACATCCCAAAATGCCATTAGCTGATGGCGGTCAAAGTTCGTTCCGGCACTTTGACCCTACTCGGATCAACGTCGGTGCGCGCAAGTCAGTTTCACTCTGCAGCGAGGCAGAAAAAATGCGCCGAAAAGCAGCCTCAGCGCAGGATCAAAGTCAGGTCGACTTGAGGAAGTTCTGATACGACCGCGAGGGCGTCGGGCCGCGCTGGCCCTGGTACTTAGAGCCGACCTTGGCGCTGCCGTAGGGGTGCTCGGCGGGGCTGGTCAGCCGCAGCAGGCAGAGCTGTCCGATCTTCATGCCCGGCCACAAGGTGATCGGCAGGTTGGCGACGTTGGACAGCTCCAGGGTGATGTGCCCGGAAAAGCCGGGGTCGATGAAGCCCGCGGTGGAATGGGTCAACAGGCCGAGGCGGCCCAGCGAGGACTTGCCTTCCAGCCGGCCGGCGAGGTCGTCGGGCAGCGTGCACAACTCCAGCGTCGAGCCGAGCACGAACTCGCCAGGATGCAGCACGAACGGCTCGCCGGGGGCGGCCTGCACCAAGCTGGTGAGCTCGTCCTGCTGAACGGACGGATCGATGTGGGTGTAGCGGGTGTTGTTGAAGACCCGAAACAGGTTGTCCAGGCGCACATCGATGCTCGACGGCTGGATCAGGGTGTCGTCGAACGGGTCGAGGCCCAGCCGCTCGGCGGCGATTTCGGCGCGGATGTCGCGGTCGGAGAGCAGCACGCGACGAGCGTAGCCGCTCGAATGCTAGCCTTCGTGCTCAAACAGGCCGGTGTAGTTCAATGGCAGAACATCAGCTTCCCAAGCTGAGAACGCGGGTTCGATTCCCGTCACCGGCTCCACGATGACCAGCTCAGATGCTGTTCGAACCTTTCGAACGGGCAGCCTTGGTGTCACCAAATGTCACAAGACGGATCAAAGTGCCCTGACGCTCCTCTACGCAGACCCATACAGAGACAAGGGCTACGCGGCATCGTCGCACCCCTGTGGATCACAATGGCGTGCGCGGCGTATCCGGTGCCGCGCAGATTCGCCGCGCCCACTCGGTTACAGCCGGTGAACTCGACGGTGGCGTCGTTCGGTTCGCTGTGGAGATCGGCGAGCAGTTCGAACTTGACGGTCGCTTTCAAACCGTCCGGATCGGGTGCGCCCACTTTCACGCCACCTCACCGAGTCTCATCCACAGGTTTCGAACATTGCTTGTCGTCAGCGTTTCTGCCAGAGGCAGTGGCCGCTGAACTCGATGTTGAAAAGCGAAGGCACGACCCGGATGTCGAGCGGCTGCCCCGGCTCGCCCTCCACAACCTGTGGTGGCCCCACCTCGCCCGCCGCGACGACTGCCGTCTGTTCGGCCCCGCACTGGCCGTCGGTGTCTTGCGGAAAGCCAGTCCAGTTGCCCGACATGATTTCCGGGTTGCGCAACCCTTGCCCACGCAGCCGCAGTTCCGGCCCGTAGCTGAACCAGCGCTCGCTCAACGGGTAAGGCGATTCGTAGAGCTCCCACTGGTAGCTGCCGGCGGACTCGTCGACGCACATCAGCGTGATCGTCTCGTCGGGAAGCCGGGTCAGCGCGTCGACCATGTTCATCGTGCAGGGTGTCCCCGCTTGTGGGACAACGGGATCCGCGGGGGGTTCAGCGTGTGCAACCACCGGCGCGACCAGCACCGCAGCCGGAGCGAGGATCGCCGCTCCCAGCGTCAGCACCAACCGCTGCGCCATGGTTCAAGCCCTCACAAATTGAGCTGGCTGAGGTCAGTTTCCATCAGCACCACGTTGTAGGGGTTCCACATCGACATGTTCCAGTAGAGGAAGTTGTCAGCGTCATCGATCTGGTCGGTACCCGACCACGGGTGGATCATCGGCGCGTAAAGACCCGGGTACTGGCCGGGGGTGGCCAGGGTGATCGGATCTCCCCACGGGCCCTGCGGGGTGTCGGAGGTCCGCATCACCACCCCGGAGCTGTTGGTGTAGACCGCCACATACTTGCCGAGGTATTCGTTGTACTGCACCGACAGTTCGCTGACGTCGCCGCGCGGAATGATGACCGGAATCCCGAACAGTCCGAGCATGTTGTTCGCGAAACTGACCAGACCGAACTGTTCAAAGAAATTGATTACCGGGGCGAAGAAGCCGGTGGGACCGCCGAAGATCGGTGCGGCGGCCGACGGGTTGCCGGTGACCCACCTCGACCCGTTCCAATACTGGTAGGCGCCCAGGTTCTGCACCTGGTCCTCGGCCACCCGGGACACATAGGCCGGACCGAACCGACCAGCCGGCGTGCCGTAGGAGTAGACGTAGCCGTCGGATACGGCCTCGCCGGTTTCGCCGTCGAGGGTCACGCCGTGGACGAACGCGCCCTGCTGGAAGTTGTCGTTCCCGGGAGTGAACGAGTGCCCCCAGGTGCGCAACCAGCCGGACGAGCGGATGGTCGACTGGTCGATCGTCCAGTTCTGGCCGTTGTCATCGGAGAAGGCGATCGCCGAGTAGTTGGTCGTCCACATGCCGGCGGGCCCCCACTGCCGAACCGACATGACGTTGATGTACTGGCGTGCGCCGAGTTCGTTGTCATACGGGACGGCGATGCCCGCGGTCGGGATCATCGTCACTTCGCTGCCAAAGAAAGACGGGATGCCCAGCAGGCCGATGGTGCCCGGGATGCCGAAGATGAGCTGCTTGGAACGGCCGGGGTCACTCAACGGGGAACCGCTGAAGATGTTGGTGACACTGCCGGCCGGCACCGCGAGTCCGTTGGACAGCAGCCGGTCGGCGCTGCGGAACAGGACGTTGTTGCGCCAGTCACCCACCATGCCGGGTTGGCTGAAGGTGTCGCCGAACGCGATCAGAACCTGCCGCTGGTCGCCTTCCAGGCCGTTGTCCCACATGATGCCCAGGTCGGTGCCGTGGATATTGAAGTTGACCAGCGTGTTGTTCGGGCTGGCCGGCCCGGTGACCCAACCGACTTCCCGCGTTTGACCGGTCAGGTTCGTGATGGTGGCCGCGTTCGGGGTCACCGCGGCAGCCGCGGGGTTTATCTGCGCCGTGGCGACCGGGCCGGCATTGCCGACGCTGAGGATCCGGGTGAACGAGCTGACCGCCCGGTCGACTTCCCGACGTGCGGCCGCCAACAGCGCCCACAGCGCCGGCGGGGCGGCCGGTGCCACCGGGGTACTGCTCACCAACGGTCCAAACCCGATCGCGCTCAGGAAACCGGCCACCACGCCCGGCACCGTGCCACGCGCCGGCGGCGTCTCGGGGGCCGACGCGGCCGCCATCATGATCGCCGGGTCTTCCGCTTCGATAGTGCTGTCGCTGACCATGGGCAATTCGAAAGCATCGGGCCCGACGGGGTCGAGACCGTCCTCGTCCACACCGTCAGCGCGGTCGACAAGTTTCTTGAGCGCCTCGGGCGCCACCTCGACGGTTTCCACCTCATTCGGCGTTGGCACCGCGATCCGACTCAGGGCTGCGCCGCTGAGCCGTTCCAACACCCGAGCCGAGTGTGACCTATCCGATGATCGCTTCGACCGGGCTTCCTCGTCCGTCGGGGCCTCGACGGACGGTGCGGGCAGCCGGGTTGGCCGGTCCGCCTCCTCGGTGTCACCGGGTTCGACGGCATCCTGGATTTCGTCGACGTCAACTACTTCTTCGGCGTCGTCTTCCTTCAGCACGTCTTCGGTCAGGACGACTTCGGACTTCTCGGATTCGGCCGTTGTGATCAGGCCGCCCGAACCTCTGGCTTGGCCGGGTTCTGCCGAGCGAAGCGCATCGCGGGTCGTCGACCTGGTCCGAACGGGTCCGGTTTGAGCAGGTGATGCGGCCCGGCTGGATTCCGGGGTCGCGTCGCCGGAGTCGTCCTTGGCCCCCGGCGAAACCTTGGCGCCCACCGCCCCGGACCCCGCATCGGTGCCGGTCTCGGAGCTGGCGCCCGAGGAGGACTGCTCGGAGGACTTCGGCGACGACGACTCCGAACCCGGGCTGGCCGACGCCACTCCGTGGCCGGTAGCGACCGCCGCTCCGAGACCCAGCGCAACCGCCAGTCCACCGACCCGGCCCACGTACGCCGCTGCACCCATCGCTTTCCTCCTAGCACTACCGCCGACCTACGACGGTGCCCTCCCGTTGCGATCCAAAGTATCCCGGGATATGGCACTTCGGTACGATTCGGCAGCAAACTTGGCATCTCGGAGGAATGGGTTCGATTCCCGTCATCGGCTCCACGGGTCCGGGTCGCGCTGGCGGCGAGATTTACAGCAGCTGGTGGGCGTCGGCCATCACCGTCGGGTCGAGTAGTTGGGCGACCGGCGGCAGGTTCGTCTCGCCGGCCGCCATGTAGCTCGGGTACACCTGAGCCTCCACGAACGCCGGGTCGATCATCAGACGGCCGTGTGTCCTCGTGTAGTCAGAGTCGATCAGCGCGTTGTACGCGCGATTGCCCGCCTCGCTGTAGGCGAGGTCGACATTGGGATCCATCGCCTTCAGAAGGGGAAGTACCGCGTTGGGGTCGGCGATGTTGGCGTCGACGCCACCGAGCAGCCCGGCGAAGTAGCGCGTGAGCAGATCGCGGTTGGCATTGACGTAATTCCTCGACGCGAACAGCACACCGCCGTAGGACTTCAACCCGAAATCGGAGTACGGGACCGACTTAGCAGCGATGCCCCTGAGCTGCAACCGAATTGGCTGGTTGGTCACGTAGCACGTAACGACGTCGGCCTCGCCGTCGAGGAGCGGTTGTGCATCGAGGCCCAACGGGACGGCCTGGTAGTCAGACGGCAGGCCGTTGATCCTGAACACCGCGTTGACGCGCGCCTGGTCATCGCTGTTCAGGCCGATCCGCTTTCCGACGAGGTCCCTGGGCGCCGCGATCGGCGTCTCGGCGAGCCATAAGAAGCCGTTCGGCGAGCGCTGGTACATCGCTCCGAGGACGACGAAGTCGGCGCCCTCCCGGTTGGCCTGGATAATCTGCAACTCGTCGCCGGCCACCCCGACGTCGGCCTCGCCGGCCCGCAAGATCTCGGCCACGGGCCGGTCATTGGGAGCGCGGTACACGAACGGAGTGGTCACACCCTGAGCTTCGAAGAGGCCGTTGGTGTCGGCGAGATACCAAGGCGCCCAGCCGACTTCGGGCACCCAGTTGAACGCGGTACGCACAGTCCCGGCCACCGGTGCAGCGGCGGCGACGTTCTGCCCGGTCGCATACGCGGTCAGCAGCGGCGGACCGACAAGTGCACCACCGGCGAGGAGTCCGAGAAATGATCGGCGGGTTGGCATCACGGCCTCGCTTTCGCCGGAAACGGTGTCTGCGGTCGAGCACCTCGCAGCATCCTAAACATGAAAACGCTGGTCGTGATGGCTTTCCGGCATAGCGGACTCCACCGGTTCCTAGCCGGAATGCATCTGACCCTCGCCTCCGTTGGTCATTGACATGACGACCATTCCCGCCAGCCACCTAGATCTGCTCGAGCGTCCGCTGTTCGGCCATCTGGCCACCATCCGTCCCGACGGCACCGCCCAGTCGAATCCGGTCTGGTACCTCTGGGACGGCACGACAGTGCGGTTCTCGTTCTCCACCAAGCAACAGAAACACCGCAACGTCGAAGCCAATCCGTCTGTCGCGCTGTCGATTCACGATCCCGACGAGCCCTATCGCTACCTCGAGGTACGTGGCGTCATCGAGACGGTCGAGCCCGACCCAGATGGCGGCACGTTCTTCATGGAGCTGAACAGCCGCTACACCGGACCGTTCAGCGAGTCGCTCTATCCGGCCGACGGCGCCATTTACACGATGCGCCCGACCGCCACGAGCAAGCAGGGGTAGCTCCACCCGCAAGCCGGTGGCGGCAAACCCCTCCACGGGTTTCGATTCGGACACAACCGAGACTCGGGTGCGCGGCTCACCTCGATTGTGGTGACACGACCGTTAAATTCTGACCCACTATGAACAAGGTCTTGCGCACCCTGGCCACCGTCGTCGCCGCGCCCGCAACCGCGGGTATCGCACTCGCCGCCACGGCGACTGCCGACCCGGCGCTGCTCAACGGCACCTACAGCGAAGTCGACGGCGACTCCATCCTGGTCTTCACCTTCGCGACGACCTGCGGGCCCACCAGCTGTTCCGGCACGGTCGCCAGCAACCAGGGCTGGCAAACCCCCACCGTGTTCTCCGATGGCCGCTGGACCTTCACGGTCTCCAAACCAGGCGGTCTGACCTGCCCCGACGGGAGCTACGAACCGGCGGTGGTGGCGATGTCGGTCGACCCGGTGACCCTGGCCGGCGTGCTGACGTCGGACTCCAACTACGGTTGCGAAGGCGGGGTCGTCACCCACAGCCCATTCCAGCTGCGCAAGGTCGGCTGACCGCTTAGAGAATCCTCCAAGAATCCGCCAAGGACCACGGCTGAGGCTACTTCCAGTCGCCGCGCTTCGCGGCATCGGAACTGGAAGGACTCGCCATGAAACTGCGCGCCATCGGTGCCGTCACCGCCGCCCTGGCCACCGTCGTCATCGGATTCGCGGGCCCGGCCACCGCCACCCCCACACCGGGGATGCACGGCGACCCCGAGATCGGCGCGCAGAACTGGAGTCAGCAGACCTACGACGACTGCGCGATCATGGCGGCGGCCCATTTGATCGGCTTCTTCACCGGTGACACCCCGTCCGAGGAAGAGATCGTCGCGGTGGCGGCGTCGACGCCCAGCGAGGCCCACCCCGGATCGATCTACGTCAAGCCGGCCAACCTCGACGACCCCAACACCGGCGGCGGTACCGACCAAGCCGATATCCCGGTGCTGATGTCGGTGTACGGGCTCAACGCCGTCTATACCAACGACGACCTCGCCGCAGAGACCGGCTTGGACACGGGCATGGCGGCCCTGCAGAACTACCTCGACACCAGCGGAGCCGTCCTGGCCATGGCCGACGCGGACATCCTCTGGAAAGACCCGGGCAACTACGGCAACCACGCCGTCGTCGTCACCGGCCTCGACACCGCAAACGGCATCGTCCACCTCAACGACAGCGGCCCCGAAGACGGCGCCGACGAACAGGTTTCGATCGGCGACTTCGAAAAGGCATGGGGTATGTACGGCCATCAACTCGTCGTGGCGATCGACTGACCCGCGAAACACCCACTCTCACAACTCGATTGGAGACCCTCATGAACACCCAACTCAACGCATTCGTCCGTCGCGGGGCCGTCGTGGCGACCTCGCTCACGCTGTCCGTGTCGGTGCTGCTCGGCGCCGCCGGCGTCGCCTCCGCCGATCCCTACGACGACTACGACGGCGGCTCCTACTCCTACAGCGAGCCGGACTACTCCTACAGCGCACCCGATCCCGCGCCCGTCTACGAGCCGGAGCCGGTCTATGAGGCACCTGAACCGGAGCCGGTCTACGAGGAGGCGCCGGTCTACGAGGTGGCGCCCGAGCCCGAGCCGGTCTACGAGGCCCCGGAGCCCGTTTACGACGCACCCGACGTCGACCCCGGCCTCGAGGACATGTCCGGCTTCGACCTCGGGGACGAACTCCCCGCCGAAGACGACGTGACCGCCCCGACGGTCGACGCCGGTGATGTGCCCGACGCGGACCTGACCGAGGCGGTGCCGACATCCGCGGTGGACCCGGAACCGGCCACGTCGACTGAGGTCACCGAGTTCACCGAGACCGTCCAGTCCTGGAGCGCCACCAGCTCGGTGAGCCAATGGAACTCGCAATGGGTCGGCTACGACCGCTACTACCGGCCCATCATCACCAACCCGTACCGCGCACCGCTGCAGCTCATGTACACCTACGGCAACGCACCGCGCATCGTCACGGTGCCGCCGTTGCAGCGCGTGGCGCTCACCGCGAGCACCCCGGGTGTGTACAACTTCACGGCCGTAACCCGTTCGGATTCGGGTGCGCCGGTGAAGGTTTCGATCGGTAGCTTCTCCGGCGGCGGATACGTGCCCGCACCGGGTCAGCCGGCGCCGCAGAAGCCGCCGCAGCTGCAGACGTTGCACAACGTGCTCGTTCGGATCAAGTACACCAACGAGGCGTCGCAACCGTTCCGGGTCAAGCAACTCACCGATCTGGGCAACGATCCTCAGGTGGGCGCCCGCAAGGTGCTACTCGACGAGGAGACCCCGGCCTGGGGGCAGTGGGCGAAGGCGCCCAACGGGGAGCGGATGTTCGTGATCACCAAATCGCAGGAGCTGCCCGGGATCACTGCCCCGGCCGAAAGCCCGCTGCCGGGCTACGACGTCGCGCTGGTCAACACCGAGGCTGGCCCCGCGAGCTCGTGGACCACGGTGGCGGTGGTGGCAGCCGCCGGCTGCGGCGCCCTCGGGCTCGCCGCTATCGCGTTGTTCCTCTTCCTGAACCGCAGGCGGACGGCAGAGTAACGACGGGCATCGACCCGGTACGGGAAGGTCCGAAAACGGCCTTCTCGTACCGGGTTTTTACATTTCCACCACACCGCGTCCCCACGCCGATAGTCTCGACTCCTCGATTGAAGAGGTGCGAAATGTTCGACCTGCCAAGGACAACCACCCGATTTATCGGCGCAGCCGCAGTCGGCGTCGCGCTCGCCGCAGCTCCCGCAGTGGCCGCGCTCAGCGAAACGCCGGCACAGCCGCTCGCCGAACCCGCGTGTATCGGAGCCGAATCCGTCGTCGACGGCACACCGACGTGCGTCCCCGCGCCCGTCCCGCCGGAGGCGCCCACCGCCGGCATCGGTGCCCCGGTGGACAGCCAGGAGCACGACGCCGGGCATCACTAGGCGCGAGATTGCGTGTAAGGCTGTGGGATCGACGTCAGCACAACCTTGTGTGCAATCTCGACGCTAGGCGCTGATCAGCGCAAGTAGACTTCGTCGCCGTCGGGGAATCCGCCGCCGATCGTGGTGATGTGGACGTGGTCGAAATGCCCATGTCCGGAACCCTGCGCACCATCGGGGGTGTAGTAGACGCCGCGCCAGATCGCGTCCTGCATGCCGAACCGTTTGGCGTTGCGCAACACGTACCAGACGATCTCGTTGCCGAGCGCGATGCCTTCGGCGCTGGTCGGGTTCGGGATCATCACGTCAAGCGCGAGGCCGTTGGGATGCCACCGCAGTGAATCCGGTCGGACACCGCCGATATTGCTTATCTCGGGGAACGCCTCGCTGATGGCACGCGAGGTCAGGATCGTCTTGACCTGCAATCCGCGCTCCGGAGCGATACCGGCGGGCAGCGCGCGGTCGACGATCCGCAGGCGCGAGGCGGCGAACACCTCGCCGGGCGGCGGCGTCGCTTCGGGCTCGTCGACGATGAACGGCGGCGCCGTCGGCGGCGCGGCCACCAACTCGACACAGCACGGCGTCGTGGCCTCGCGGCTGGCTTGGTTCTCGACGGGTGTCACGACGGGTTCGGCGACATCGCGGCTGGTCTCGGCCGGTGAGGGCACATCGCCGCCGACCGCGAAAAGCACCGCGGCAGGGGCGATGAGCGCAGCCACCCCGATCGGCGGCCTCCGTCGCTTTGTGGCTAAGGAATGGCGACCCACGGGCAGGAGCCTATATCAATTCGTTACATTTGCCGCAACCACTGCCACCCCCGCTGAGCGATCGCCCAGTTCAGAGGGGCAAGATCGACCCGTGACCGGAATGCTCGAGAACAAGGTCGTCATCCTCGCCGGGCTCGGCGGCATCGGGAACGGCCTCGCGCGGCGCTTCGCCGACGAGGGCGCGTTGCTGGTCGTCGGGGACCTCGACGAGGACCTGGTGACGCGCGTCGTCGCCGACATCGATCGCTCCGGTGACCGGGTCCGCGGCGCCAGGCTGGACGGCGCCGACGAGGACTCCGTTGCCGCGATCGTGCGGTTGGCCGTAGACACCTTCGGTCGCCTCGACGGCCTGCACGTCAACTTCGCCAACACCGCCGACGCGTACCTTCCCGGCGGTGTCGTCGAGCTGCCGCTCGAGGTGTTCGACGAGGTCATGCGGGTCAACACGAAAGGTTTCGTGATCTGCGCCAAGCACGCGATACCGGCGATGGTCGACAGCGGCGGCGGCTCCATCGTGTTCACCGCCTCGGCCGACGCCTACAACGCGGCCAGCACCCGGGTGTCCTACCAGATGAGCAAGGCCGCCGAGCTCGCGCTGATGCGCCACATCGCCCGCCGGTACGGACCGAAGGGCATCCGCGCCAACGCGATCTCCCCCGGCCTGATCTGGCATTACAAGTTCGACGAGCAGCCGATGCCCGACGGCGTCGTCGAGCAGGCACGCGCCCGTCAGATGATCAAGTCCCGCTTCGGCACCCCCGACGACATCGCCGCGTTGGCCGCGCTGCTGCTCTCCGACGACGGCAGCTTCATCACCGCCCAGACGATCAGCGTCGACGGCGGCGTGACGTTTCGGCCATGAGGGAGTGGATACCGCCGGTGAGCGGACGGGTAACCTCTGAGCCGATCGTCAGCGGGATGGGGGCATGACCATGAACCTCGTGCTGGGTCTATCGATGACTTCCAGCGCTGTTCGTTGGGTGCTGGTCGAAGGAACGACAGGCGAAGGTGACACCGTTTACCGCGGCGCCTGCGCCCTCACCGCGACCGTCGAACCCGAAGATCTGCTGGATGTGGTCCTGTCCGACGAGGTCGACGGTTCCCTGCACGCCATCGGTGTGACCTGGACCAACGACGCCGAAACCGCGGCCTCCGACGTGTTGGACGCGTTGGCCGCGCGGGGGTTCGCCAACGTGATCGCCGTGTCCGACCTCGAGGCCGCCGACGTGCTCGCCGCGGGCCTCGCCGACATCGGCGGATACGACGATCTCGCGGTCTGCGTCGTGGAACCGGACGCGGCGGTGGTCGCAACGGTCAAGCCCGGCGGCGTGACGGTCGACCGGATCGGCGCGGACGTGGCGGAGCTGCCGAGCCGCGTGCTGGCGCCGTCGCAGCTCGACGGCTGGCATCCGGAGGCGGTCTTCGTCCTGGGTTCGGCCGAAGACCTCGGCATGGTCGTGGCCGCCCTCACCGACGCGGTGGAGTGCCCCGTCGTGTCGGCCGCCGATGCGGACGTGGCGCTGGCCCGAGGGGCGGCCCTGGCGTCGGCGCGTGCCGTCAACAACATGGCTCCCGCCGGGCCGAAGGCGCCGCCCAAGGTGGGTGCGTTGGCTTCGGTCCTTGCCGCCGCGGTGCTGACGTTCGTGGTGTCGGTGTCGGTGGCCGTCGTGCTGAGCCTGTCCCCCGGCGCCCCGGACGAGCAGCCGCAGGCCGCCTCGGCGGCAAACCCGGCCGAGGAACCGGCAGGCGCACCCGCGCCGCCGCCGGAGAAGAAGGTGTCGACGCCGGCCGAGGCCCGCCCGGTGCTCGCCCAGACCATGGCCGTCGCGGCTCCGCCGCCGCCCGCAGCGCCCGTCGCCGAACCGGTGTACGACCCGCCCGCATACGTTCCGCCGCCTGCGCCCGCGTATGCGCCGCCACCGGCTCCCGAGGCCGCACCGCCCGCGCCGCCGGCGCCTGCCTATGTCCCGCCACCTGCGCCGGCTTACGTGCCGCCGCCGCAGCAGCCGGCCTACGTTCCCCCGCCCAAGCCGCGGCTGCGTGACCGGATCATCGAGCGCATCCCGATCATCAACCGGTTCCACGAGCCGGAATATCCGTACCCGCGCTGACCGTCAGGGCGCCGGCGGATTTTGATTGTTGGGCACCGGGATCGGAATCGACCCCACGCCCGGCACCACCAAGTGGGTTGTCGTCACCGGCGGAACCGTCGTCGTCGGTGTCGTCGTCGTGGTGGTGGGCGGCGTCGTCGTGGTGGTCGTTGTCGTTGTCGTTGTCGTCGTGGTTGTTGTCGTGGTGGTGGTGGGCGGCGTCGTGGTCGTGGTGACCGCCGTGGTCGACGGCGGCGGAGGAGGTGCCTGGGTGGTCTCGGGTGGCGGCGGCGGGTCGCTGGTCACGGTGACCGTCTCCACGGGCGCGCTCGGCGGGGGCGCGCTGGTGGGCGGCGGCGACGCGGGAGGGCTGGGCGCAGCGGACGTGCGCGGCGCCTCGGGGGTGTTACTGGTGTCGGTCGCGCCGGTCAGCGCGATCGCCACCCCGCCGACGGCGACCAACGCGACGGCGGCGGCCACGCCGACCGCCAGCGCCGGGAGCCGTTGCCAGGTGCGAGGCTGGTCGATCGGCCCCGTCGCCGGAACGTACTGCACCGGAGGCCGCGACGCGGTCATGCCGGTGTCGTAGGACTCCGGGCCGGTGTAGGGCACCGGATCTTCGGCGCTGGCATCGTCCTGCGACCACGCCAGCGCACCGACCGTCGATGGTTCCGACGCGTCGACGTCGACCAGCGGGGCCGGTGCCAACCCGGTTTCGGCATCGGCGACCGCGCTGTAAGCCGCGTGCAGCGCGGCACCGACCGCGGTATCCAGCGCCGGCTGCGGCGTGGTGATCACGGGCGCGCCCGTATGCTCGGCAAGCCGCTGACCGAGCAGCGGGATGCCCGCACCGCCGCCGACCATCGCCACCGCGGACACGTTGATCCAGTCAATCCTGTTGCGCTGCAACGTGTTATCGAGTGCCGCCAGAAATCCGGCGAGCGGTTCGGCGAGCAGCTGCTCCAGCTGCGGCCGCGACACCGAAACCGTCGACCGGTGTCCGGGCAGTTCGGCGACGACCTCGGTCACCTCTTCGGCCGACAGCCGCTCCTTGGCGCGCTGACATTCGTCGCGAAGCTGGGCCAGCGACCCCACCGCGGCGGTGGCCGCGGGGTCGACTTCGCCGACCCGGGTGATCTCCTCGAGCACGAGACGCAGCAGCGCCTGGTCGATCTGGTCACCGGAGAACTCGAGATAGCGGGTGGTCTCGTCGAGCGGTTCGAACCCCGCACCGCCGTTGGCCAACGTGATGCTGGTGCCGCCCCCACCGAAATCCAGCAGGACGACGACGCCCTGCGCGGCGAGTCCGGGGTTGGCTTTCAGCGCGGTCAGTGCGGCGACGGCGTCGGACAGCAGCCGCGCCGGCGCCAGCACGGCGCTGGTGCGCATCGCGTTGCCCAGCGCGTCCAGCGACGCCGGTGTCCAGTGCGCGGGCACGGCGATGGTGATGTCTGCCGGCGGCTCTCCGCTGGCGTGCACCAGCTCCGTCAACGCGTCGACCACCAGTTGTTCGGCCTGATGCGTCGATCCGTCGGCCGCCACCAGGGGCACGGCGTCACCGACGCGGTCGACGAAACCGCTCATCACCGTGCCGTCTGCCTGGGCCAGCACGGCACGTCGTATCACGGGTTGATTGCCGACACGCGCCGCGACCAAGTTCGTCGTCCCGATCGACAACCCCAACGGGTCGCTCATAACGGACCACACGATAGCCGTCGCACCTGCCGAAACCCGTCCGACACTCCGGTCCAACGCCGTTCGGCCGTCACGGTTTTGGACCGACCCGAACGGGTACTACGCAAGCCATGACGTCACTGTGGCTAGCAAACCGCGCCAACCGAGCGACCCCAGCCAATCCGATGGTCGATGCCGACCGATCCGCCGACGTCGTGGTCGTCGGCGCGGGCATCACCGGGTTGATCACCGCTGTCCTGCTGGCAAGGGCCGGCAAGGACGTCCTGGTGCTCGAGGCGCTGTTCCCCGGCGCCGGCGCCACTGGCAACACCACCGCCAAGATTTCCCTGCTGCAGAGCACGAAGATTTCCAAGATCGTCAGCAAGCACGGGGTCAAAAAGGCCAAGCAGTACGTCGACGGCAACCGCGAAGGCCTGGAGTGGCTGATCGGGCACTGCGAGTCGCACGGCATCTCGGTGCAGCGCGAGGACGCCTACACCTACGCGCAGTCCGAAAAGGGGGTGCCGTCGGTGCGCGAGGAGTTGGCGGCCTGCAGGTCCGCCGGCCTCGACGTGTCGTGGGTGGACGAGGCTGATGTGCCGTTCCCGTTCGCAGGTGGGGTGCGGCTGGCCGATCAAGCGCAATTCGATCCGATGCCGCTGCTGGACAGCCTGATCGTCGAACTCGACGAGCGCGGTGGTCGGCTTGCGCAAGGCGTTCGGGTGCAGAAGGTTTCGAACGAAGGCGACGGCCTCAAGCTCAGCGTGCGGACCAACGACGGCGCCGAGTTCGACACGCACGCAAAGCAATGCGTGCTCGCCACGGGCATCCCGATCCTCGACCGTGGCGGGTTCTTCGCGCGCCTGGAGCCGAGCCGCTCGTACTGCATGGCCTATCAGGTGCCCGGCGACATCACCCGCGGTATGTACATCTCCGCCGATTCGCCGACCAGGTCGATCCGGTACGCGCCGACGGCCCAGGGCGACCGGCTGCTGGTCGGCGGCGCCGGTCATCCAGTCGGCCACGAGAAGAGCCCGGCGTCGTCGGTGCAGGAACTCGACGCGTGGGCCAAGACGCACTACCCCGGCGCGATGCAAACCAACTACTGGTCAGCGCAGGACTACACGCCGATCGACCAGCTCCCCTATGTCGGGCCCATCCTGCCCGGCCACGACAAGATCTTCGTCGCAACAGGTTTCGACAAGTGGGGGATGACAAACGGCACGGCGGCAGCGCTGGCGCTGTCGAGCCGCATCCTGGGCGGGCGGATGGACTGGGCCGAGGCCTTTTCCAGCTGGAGCCCCCACGAACTGTCGGGGATTCCCAAAGCCATGCAACTGAACCTCGAAGTGGCGATGTATCTGGCGCGGGGCTGGATCACCCCGGCGACCCGCATGGGCGACCGCACTCCCGACGAGGGCGGCGTGGTCAGCGGTCCCCCATGGGATCTGGAGGCCCGCAGCGTCGTCGACGGCGTTGAGCACAGGGTGTCGCCGGTGTGCCCGCACCTGGGCGGAATCGTCAACTGGAACGACGCCGACGAGGCGTGGGAGTGCCCGCTGCACGGGTCACGGTTCGCGCCCGATGGCACCCTGCTGGAGGGACCGGCGACGCGCAACCTCACTGCGGCGCAGTAGTTTCCGCCTTGTCCGGCACGAGCTTTTTCATCAGTGCCGACCCCGCCACGCCGACGACGATCAGCGCGATCGCAGGGACGTCGGGAAGCGCGTCGCTCACCCATCCGACGATGCCGACGACGGTGACAAACGGTGGGAACCAGTCGAAGGCCGCAGCGATCGACGTCTTTTCTCCGGTGGCGTAGTCCGGGTAGAACTCGGTGAACGACACCGCGAAGATCATCGCGCCGATCGGCAGAATCCATGCCGTCCAGAAGTTGTCGTTGTCGCCCAGCACGGCGTCGCCGTACACGCCGACGACGGCGGAGAACAGGAACGCGGCCGCCCATGCCGCGGAGATGACGTAGTTGATCCGCCGGAAGAGCGGGCTGTCCCAGTGCTCCTGCGGCGTGGTGTCCTTGGCGTACGCCAGCGTGAAGGGTCTGCGGATCAGCAAGGTGATGATCGCGAACGTCGCCAGCGCGACACTGCTCAGCGCGCCGGCCCACAGTTGCAGCCACTCGATGGCGCGGTCGGAGGCCACCAACCCGAGCACGGCGAGAACGCCGAAGTAGGCCACGGTGAACGCTTCCAGAAGGTGAACGCGTACGCCGCGGCGGGCACCCACCCACAGCGTCAGCAGCGACAACGCCAGTGCGACCGAGGCCGCCTCTTCGAAGCGGCCGGGACCGTTGATGATCCCCATCAAGATCCACGGTGCGATCCCCGCCAGGGGCGATCTGACGTACCCGTCGACGAATTTCATGGTGGCACCTTATGCGCCGTGGAGCGGTTGTGCTGCAATGTCGGCCATGGGTGACATCGACGAAATCAAGCAAGTCAAGTACCGCTACCTGCGTGCGCTGGACACCAAGTACTGGGACGAGTTCGCCGACACCCTCACCGAGGACGTGATCGGCAGGTACGGCGAGTCCATCGGCGAGGAGCACCACTTCACCAACCGTGACGAGCTGGTGACGTTCATGCGCAACTCGCTGGGCCCCGAGATCATCACCGAGCACCGCGTCACCCATCCGGAGATCCGCGTCGACGGCGACGAGGCGTCGGCGACCTGGTACCTGCAGGACCGGGTGATCGCCCCGGACTTCAACTTCATGTTGATCGGCGCCGGTTTCTACCACGACCGGTACCGACGCACCAGCGAGGGCTGGAAGATCTGCGAGACCGGTTACGACCGCACCTACGACGCGTCGATGTCCACCGAAGGGTTGAACTTCAAGGTGAAACCCGGTCGGGCACTGAACATCTGACGGCTACTGCGAGATCGCGATCAGCGCGCCCGGCCGCAGCCAGGCCATGATCTTGACCAGCATGTCGTCGTCGATCGCCACACATCCCGCCGTCGGCCCGCCGTCGGTGGCGTGCAGGAAGAACGCGCCGCCGTTGCCGGGGACCCGCGCTTTGTTGACGCCCATCACGACCGCGTGCACGTACTGCGGGATGTCGAGGTTCTCGGTGCCGCTCGCCGGATCGGTGTTGAACGGACACTGCGCCTGCTTGCATACCTGCATCGTGTTGTAGGTGGGGCTCTTCATATCACCGTCCCACCAGTGGTCCGGGCCCACCTGCACGTAGGGCAGACCGCCGCCGGGGTTGGGCGCGGTGCCGAACGCGAAATCGAGGGTGAAGACGCCCATCGGGGTCTTCATCTGGCCGTCGTGGGTCTGCGGCGCCATCCCCTTGGCCCCGATCCAGGCGGGGATGGCCACTGCGATCGGCTGCCAACCCGTCGGGGTGCGTTGATAGACGTCCATCTTGGCCTTCGAACCGCCAACGCCCACAACCGAAATCACCTGTGTCGCCGACCCGACGGAGCTGGCGAACCACGGGGCGGGTTGGGCGTGCCCGGCCGGGGCGGTGCCGACCACCGCCACCAGGGCGCACATCAAGATCAGTAGCCGGCGCACCGGACCATGCTAAGTCGCGATGCGTTCGGTTTGGGTTAAGCCGCGCGCCGGCTGGATAAGTTGATGGCATGGATCTACTTCCCGTACGACGGCGCCGGGGTATCCGCCAGATCGGTCAGGGCCTCGGCAGCCTCGACCAGGAGGTGTTCGAGGCCATCGCGGATTCGCCCAGCCCGCTGCTCGATGCGGTGATGCCCAAGCTGACCAGGGCCGCGGACTACTCGAAGCTGTGGTTTGCGATCGCGGCGGTGCTGGCGCTCGTCGGCGGGCCGTCGGTCCGACGGGGAGCGACTCGGGGCGTGCTGAGCCTCGCGGTGACGAGCTTGCTCACCAACCAGGTGGCCAAACGGGTGTGGAAACGGGCGCGGCCCAACTGGACCCTGGTGCCGTTGGCGCGGCGCGCGCGGCGCACACCGACGTCGAACTCGCTGCCGTCGGGTCATTCGGCGAGCGCGGCGGCGTTCGCGGTCGGGGTCGGGTTAGAGAGCCCGCTGCTGGGGTTGGTGCTGGCGCTGTTGGCCGGCCTGGTCGGAATGTCGCGGGTGGCAACCGGTGCGCACTACCCCGGTGACGTGCTGGCGGGGTTCGGCGTCGGCGCCGCGGTGGCCGTGCTCGGCGGGCGGGTGGTGCCGCCGGTGGTTCCGACCGAAATTCCGGCCGCCGACCCGCTGTGGGTAGGCGCCCCCAAGCGCCCCGACGGCGCGGGCGTGGTGCTGGTCGCCAACCCCGCGTCGGGCGGCGGCGCCGGAGCCGACATCATCGACGAGGTTCGAGAAGCGTTGCCGCGCACGAAGATCATCGAGCTCGACGGCGACGACGACATCAAGCAGGTATTGCGGTCAGCCGTCGAGCGGGCAGAGGTGCTCGCCGTCAGCGGCGGCGACGGCACCGTGTCGTGTGCAGCCGGTGTCGCGATCGAGGCAGGTATTCCGCTGGCGGTGTTTCCGGGTGGGACGTTCAACCACTTCGCCAAGGACATCGGCTGCGACAGCGTGGCCAAGACGGTCGAGGCGATCCGGGAGGGCCTTGTCGCCTGCGTCGACCTGGTGTGCCTCAACGACAAGCACATGGTGATCAACACCGCGAGCATCGGCGCCTACCCGTCGTTCGTCGAGACGCGGGAGAAATACGAGCACCGGATCGGCAAGCCGCTGGCCAGCGTGTACGCGATGTATCACACGCTGCGTCACGACGATCCGGTCCGCATCCGCTACGACAACAAGACGCTGCAGACGTCGCTGTTCTTCCTCGGCAACTCGACGTATCTGCCGTCCGGATTCGCCCCGTCGCGGCGTACCCGTATCGACGACGGCCTGCTCGACATCCGGATCCTGGAGACCGGGCGGCGGTGGGCCAAGCTGCGGATCCTGGCCGCGCTGGCGACCGGACGCCTGGAACGCAGCCCGCTCTACCACGAGCTTCGGGTGCCGGAGTTTCAGTTCACGGTCGTCGACGGTACGACGACGCTGGCCCACGACGGCGAGGTCGGCACCGAGTGCGGGGAAGCCAGCTTCGTCACGCGGTACCGCGTGCTTCCGGTATATCGTCCGGCTGCGTGATCGGTTGCGTCGGCGACACCAACGCGTAGCAGACCGCGAAATAGGCGTACCCCAGCGCCCATCCGGCGAGCACGTCGGAGGGGTGGTGCACGTTGAGGACCACCCGGCCCAGTCCGATCGCGGCGACGATCGCCACGCCCAACACCACAAGCCATACCCGCAGCGGCTGGCGCACGACGGGGAGGGCCACGGTCAGCAGCGCCGGCACCGCCACCATCAAGCCGAGTGCGTGGCCGGACGGAAACGATGAGCTCATTGCGGACACCAGGGCGGTGTCGGGCCGTGGCCGATCGGCGGCCCGTTTGGCGGCTTCGGTGATGAGCCCGCTGAGCTCCACGGTGATGAGCAGAAACATCGCGATGCGCACGTTGCGCCGCACCAGCGCGATCACGATCACCACGAGGGTCACCACACGAAAGGCCATCGGTCCCAGCACGGTGCAGAACACATGCCAGCCGAGCACCCAGCCGGGATTGGCGTCGCCGTAGCGGCAGAAGCCGTCCAGAAGCGTGTTGTCGAAGTCTGTGAGCCACCCCCACTGGGCGTAGTCGATCCACAGCAACGCATACACCGCGACCGCGGCGACGGCCGAGCCGATCAGCCAGCGCTTGTTCGGTGCCACGCATAAGCTCTACCACCCACGATGGCACGCGGATTAGGGTGGCTGCACATGGCCGTATTTCTCCGCAAGCTGTTCCGCATCGGGGCTCTACCCGCCGAACTGCGCGCCGAGGTGGAGGCCGAGGGCGTACTTCACCTGGCCGAGTACGTGCCGGTGACGCGCCGGTTCAGCGGCAAGATCCCGGGTAAACGCGCCAGCGGTGACATCGCGAGCTACGTCGGCTCGCTGGTGCTGACCAACCAGCGGGTGCTGGCCACGCTGTCGACGGTGCCGAAGCTGGCGCCCCGCACGGTCGACCAGCGCTGGGACGCCCCGCAGGCGGGCACCGTGACCGCCGAGCTGTCCGAGACCGGTCTGTTCATCGAGGTCGACATCCACGCGGTGGATCCGCGGTGCGAGGGCCAACTGTCGCTGCACTACAAAGAAGAACTCCCTGAGGAGCTGTTGACGCGCCTGCCGCGCCGGTCCCTGGCCTTCGACGTGCCGCCGGAATACGTCTTCCGCGCGGTCGGCGTGCCCTACGACCCGTAAATCGCTCCGCCGAACGTGGGTTACCCGCACACCCAGAGCGCCTCGAGCGTGACACAACCACACACTCGGCCGGGCTCAGCCCACCTGCGCCACCACGAAGATCCGCCGGAACGGAAAGAACGTCCTGCCGTCCGATCGCATCGGGTAGGCCGCGTCGAGCAGCGGGATCAGCTCCTCACGGAACCGCTGCCACTGCGCGTCGGTGAGCCGGCGCCGCACCGGCCGCAGCGTGGTGCCGGTGATCCACTCCAGGACGGGATGCTGTCCGGTCAGCTCGTGAATGTAGGTGGTCTCCCACGCGTCGACGGTGCCGCCGGCGTCGGTGAGCAGTTCCGCGTAGCGTGCCGGACCGTCAACCGGATCGTCCCGAAACAACCCGTCGTCCAACAGGTTCGACCACTTTTCGCGGCGGGCTAGGTCACGGACCGCCTGATGTGACGGCGCGTCGAAATTGCCCGGCACCTGAAACGCCAGCCACGAGCCCGCCCGAAATTGACGGGTCCACCGCACCAGCAGTTCCCGGTGTTGGGGAACCCAGTGCAGCGTCGCGTTGCTCACCACCACGTCGGTGTCGGGTCGCGGCACCCAGTCGGCGATGTCGCCGACGTGCGCGTCGAGCCCTGCACCGCGGGCTGCCTCCACCATGTCCGGTGAACTGTCCCACGCTTCGAGCACCGCCGACGGCCAGCGCCGCGCCAGCGTCACGGTGAGATTGCCTGGCCCGCAACCAAGATCGACCACGCGGCGCGGCGTCTCTGCGCCCACCCGCGACATCAGGTCGAAGAACGCGCGCCCGCGCTCATCGGCGAATGTCAGGTAGGCGTCGGGATTCCACATCGTGTCAGTGTCGCACCGGCGACCGCGCTACCATGCGGAGGTGACCACGTCGGACGCCGCCCCGGTCGATCCGCCCATCCCTGTTCTCGATGTCCCAGGCGCCGACGCCAGTTCGCGCGGTCTGCCACGCCGCATGGACCTCACGTTGCGGCAGCGCCTGATCGTGGATTCCTCGGCCGTTGCCGACATCGCGTTGCGCACGGCGATCGCGTCGATGATCGGCGCATCGGTGCTGCCCTCGCTTGTCGGCGCCGCGCTGCGGTCGCAATCGCGCGTGGAGCGCGAGCATCTGCGCTTCTACGCCGAACTGGCCGCCGAACAGGATGCCCAACTGTCGTTTCCCGCGCCGACAATCGAACCGCGGATCTCGTCGCGGCCGGCCAATCCGGTCGCCGAGTGGATCGCCAAAGGCCAGGTCCACAACATCCGGTTCAACAGCAGCTTCGAGGCGGTCAACCCCGCCTTGCGCGACCAGTGCCGGGCGTACCAGCGCAACAACGTCGTACACGCCCAGCACTGGCGCCACAGCGACGGACCGCATCCGACGCTGTGCCTGATCCACGGCTTCATGGGGTCGGCCTACCTGTTCAACGGGCTGTTCTTCTCGCTGCCGTGGTTCTACCGGTCCGGCTACGACGTGCTGCTGCTCACCCTTCCGTTTCACGGCCGTCGCGCTGAACGCTTCTCACCGTTTTCCGGTTACGGCTACTTCGCACACGGCTTCGCCGGGTTCGCCGAGGCGATGGCTCAGGCGGTGCACGACTTCCGTTCTCTGGTCGACTATCTCGAGTACACCGGGGTGGACCGGGTCGCGCTGACCGGCATGTCGCTGGGCGGTTACACCGCCGCGTTGCTCGCCTGCGTCGACGACCGCATCCAGGCGGTGATTCCGAATGTTCCTGTGGTCACGCCGGATCGGACGGCCGACGAGTGGTTCCCGGCCAACCAGGTGATGCGGCTGCGCAACGTGCTCGCCCACACCGACGACGAACTGGCCGGTGCGGCAACGATGTACTCGTCACCGCTGAACTACCCGCCCCTGGTGCCCAAGGACCGCCGACTGATCATCACCGGCCTCGGTGACCGGCTCGCCCCGCCCGAACAGGCCGAGATGTTGTGGGAACACTGGGATCGCTGCGCATTTCACTGGTTCCCCGGCAACCACGTGTTACACGTCAGCCAACCGGATTACCTGCGCCGGATGACGCGCTTTCTGCGGCCGTTCCTTTTCGACTGACACCTTGCGACGGGCCGACGCGCCAGTCGATCCGCTCCAGCAGCTCCGGCGGCAACGGGCTGGCCGGTGTGCCGAGCCGCTCTGCGGTCCGCGGATCCAACGCGTTGAGCAGTGGCCGCTGGATACCTGGATGCGCGACGAGACCCCGCAGCGGCAGCCCCCGAACGGCCTCCGCGGTGCGGAATGCGCACATCGCGGTGACGGTGGGATGTGTTGCAGTGCCGCTGAATTCCAGCGCAGTCCATGTTTCGGTCGGCCGTGACCACACCTCGTCGAGTTGGTCGCCGAGCCGGTCGTCGACGGGGATGCCGTAAGCCGACACCGCGCCGTGGTCGTCGATGACCGCACCCCATTTCTCGCGGCCCGGCCCGGCGGGGGGATCGGCGACATCGACGATCACCGCTTCCAGTCCAGTCTCGCGCAGGTGGTCGGCCAGTCGTCGGCCGACGACCTCGGTGGTGGCCAGCAGCGGAAGCTCCGGTGAGCGGGCCAACAGCGCGGTGAGGTTGTCGGCGGCGTTGAGCGTCATGCTGATCCACGTCGTGCGCACACCGGCCTGGTCGCGGCTGGTGACCCGCACCTTCTGGCACCGGACCCCGAACCGCTCGACATAGCCGGCCACCAACGGCAACGACAGCCCCACGCCGTTCGGATCGTCGATCCGCAACAACACCGTGGCTTCGTTCGAGGGCTGCGGCTTCGGCTTCGAATGGTTGCGGCGCCACACGCCGAAGCGCCGCGCGACCCTGGTCGTCAGGAAAAGCCCACGCCACCACGCGAACACCACAACCACCACGGCAACGGCCACCCCGAGGACCCAGCGTTCGGTAATCGACTCCCACGGATAGGCCATCGCCGCGGCCACGACCGCCAACAGCGCCAACGCCAGTCGTATGGTCACTTCGAGTGCCTCCCAGGTGCGGCATCGGCCGCGGTGGTCCGTTTGCGGTGGGCTGCGGCCGCTGCCGTGACGGCGGCGACGGCCGCCAGCACGCCGGCGCCCACGAACGCGACCGTGCGCGGAGTGGGATCGGTCGGCGGCGGCTCTGGCGGTGCGGCAACGGGTTTGGGCTCGGCCACACCGTTGTCAGCGACGGCGGTGACGTCCCATGTCAGCGCCGCCACCGGGTCGACGAGCCCCGCGCCGGTCAGGTTCGACGGAGCGCGGGCAGCGCCCCGCGCGCTTACCGTCAGCCGGTCGATCACCTGCTGCGCGGACAGCTCGGGAAATCGGCTGCGCACCAACGCCGCAGTGCCTGCGACGTAGGCCGAGGCGAAGCTCGAGCTGTTGAGCCCGAACAACTCCCCACGCTCGTTGGGTAGCGCATTGGCCAGAGCGCCGCCCTCGCCGTTACCGACCGAGGTGACGTTCTCACCGGGCGCCGCGATGCCCACCCACGGGCCGGCCATCGTGAAATCCGACGGTCGCCCCGCGGTGTTGACCGACCCCACCGACAGCACGAACGGCTGCCACCAGGACGGGATCGACACCGACGTCACACCCGCCCAGTTGCGCGGGTCCCGCGGACGCCCGGGATCCGACAGCGGGTTGGACGGACATGCCGACCCGGGGTTCAACCCGGCCCGGTTGTTGCCTGCCGCCGCGACGATCACCGCGTCCTTTTCGACGGCGGCGTACCGCAGCGCGGCGCCGAGTTCGTTCTGGTCCACGGTCTCGTTGGCGCGCAGGCAGGTGACGGCCGAGGTGTTGATGACGCGTGCGCCCAGGTCCGCCGCACGCACGACGGCCCTGGCCAGCGTCGTGACGTCGTGCGCGACCCGCGCGGTGGCCGGGTCCTCGCCGGTGGTGCTGGGCGCGAACCGCGCCGACGTCGAGCGGATCGCCAGCACCCGCGCGGCCGGTGCGACGCCGGAGAAGCCGTCGGCGCCGGGCTGACCGGCGATGATGCCGGCCACCAGCGTTCCGTGCCCGTCGCAGTCGGAGAGCCCGTCGGTCGACTCGACGAAGTCGCCGCCGGGGTCGACGTTCGGCAGCCGCGGCCCGGGCTGAACGCCGGTGTCGATCACCGCGACCAGTTGGCCTTCGCCCCGGCTGAACTCCCAGGCGTCGGCGAGGTTGAGCATGAGCTGATTGGGGTTGACCACGCCGGGATCGGTGCCGGGCAGCACCCCTGCGGCGACACACGGGCCGCGTCGCGTCATCGCCTGCACGGGGCCCGCGCTGCCCGACGGCGGCGCCACCGCGGGATCGACCTCCGGCGGCGTGATCGCCAGCGCCGCAGGGCAACTCATCACCGCGGCGAGCATCGGGACCGCCGCAGCCGCGAGCCAGGTACGGATCACCGACGCCTCATCGGTTCAAAACCCAGGCGAACAGCCCGACCAGGTAGGCCAACACCGGGATCAGCGAGGCGTCCACCGCGGACGCCAGGAACCCGACCAGGCGACGCATCGGCAGCGAGTAGGTGTCCGGCGAGGCCACCTGCGGGAACAGTGCCGCGACCACCCACACGGCCGTCACCGCGGTCACCGCCGCGAGCGTCCACCATGCCGCGGTGTAGCGGCCATCGGCGACGAACACCCCGAGAAACGCGATCGCCATGAGGAACGGCTGGCTCAGCAGCCACGCTTTACACGGGGCTGAGTCCCACACCCGCGCCTTCAACACACTTCCCAGCGCCACCGCCCCGACGACGTACCACACCCAGTTCGAGACGCCTTCCGGCGCAGCCAGTATCACTGCCCCGGCGGTGATCAGCAGGACACCACCGGCGAGGAACCCCGTCTGGTGAGAGTCGCTGATCCGCACCCGACGCGGTAGGTCCCGAAGCACCGAGATCGACGGCGCCGACGGCGGCGGGTCGCCCGGCGCGGGAATGACGGGCACCGGTAGCCGCGACCACAGCGCGGACAGTTGCGGCGCTGAGACGATGCTCAAGAGCGCCAGCACCACCAGCACCGATCCGAGCACGACGGAGTCCAGCTCCCAGATCGCCGCAGCCCCCGCGGTAATCAGCGCGCCCAACCCGACGACGCTGGTTGCGGTGAACAGCGCGATGCCGCGCTCGGCGACGGTGATGCAGACGATCGACCACGCCGCGACACCCGCGGCGCCGAGCAACACCTGCGATGGCCCGAATCCACCGGGCACCGCCAGCGCGAGCGCCGCGGCGATGGGCGCCAACGCCGCCACCGACATCGCCGCGGCGAAACGGGGCAGCGGGGCCCGGGTGAGCAGCGCGGTCAACACCGCCGCCATCGCGATACCCGCGGCCGCGAACAGGCCCGCGTCACCGCCGTTGACGATGCGGTGCGCGGTCGCCAACGCGGTGGCGACCAGGGTCAGCCCCAGGACGGCGACGCCCGCACCGCGGGCGATGTGTTCGGCGCCCCAGGGCTTTTCGCGGGCGGCAGAGAAGATGACGGTTGCGTCGCCGATGTCCTCGACGATCCGCGGTGCGGGTGTGCCTGTTGGAACGGGCTGCAGGGCGAGCAGATCGCCGTCGACGACACCGACGGTGTCCAGGGTGGCGTCGAGGCTGAACGGGGCGCCGCCGACCGGGGCGAGCGACAGCGCAGCCAGGGTGTGCTCACCGTCGCCGTCGTCGGGCATCGCCATCCGCCGCACGGCGGGAAGGATTTCGCGCAGCGGAAGTTCGGTGGGCAGCACCATGTCGGTGACGCGGCCTCCGCCGCCGTCGCCGACGGCGAGTACGGCGACGCGAACGATCGGCATCGCCTTCAACACGGTGCTGCCGTTCAATGAACTGTGTGACGCCATTTCTGGTGTTCCGTTCTCTGGTCGAGATCGAAGTCTCGAGTCAACTGCAAGTGTGGGAACCACGCGCCGTCGGGCAGCGTGGCGGTCAACCGCTCGACCGCGGTCGCGATCGTAAGTGTGGTGCCGGGGGTGAAGGTCGACACCCATTCGCCGTCAAAGGCGCGCGACGGGTGCACCAGTACGCGTCCCGCGCTGGTGTCGACGACGCTGACGCCGACGTCGGTGCTGACCCGGTGTCCGTCGCGATGATCACCGGCCACGATCTCCACATAGCTGCGGCCGGGTGCGTATGCGGCCTCCACGACCGGCAGCGCCGACGCCGGAAGGCCAAGGTCGTCAACGACTTCGGTGAGCGTTGCGCCGTTGCGCACCTGCTCGTCGGCGCGCGCCCCGATGCGGGCGGGGATCGTGAACTCCTCGAACGCGGCCGGTGCACGTCCCGCAAGGCCTGCGGTCAGCACCGGCACCAGCGCCTGCGGATGGTCGATGTCCAGCGCCGTGAACGTCACCAACCCTCCGCTGCGCAGCGCCACGACCGTGGCGCCCCCTTGGCGCGCGACGTGCCCGCGCAGCAGGTTGTTCGAGGCGCTGACGAACCTCAGTTCCAGCCAGCGCCGCGGCCGGCAGGTGGTGGTGATCCACTGCCGCACTGCGGGGTTGACGACACCGTCCGCGGTCATCAATCTGAGCGCGACAAGTTCCGCGGCAAGCCTGTCCTCGACCGCCCTGCGCGCCGCATGGTCACTGTACGGCGGCGTGATGGCCAGCACCCAGGGAAAGCTCCCGGCGCCCAACGCATCAGCGATGAACCAGGCCTGCTCCGCGGTCAGTTCGACTGCGTTAGCAGACACCGACGGTCAGCCACCCCACTTGGCGCCTTCGGCGGCGTCACGCGCGCTCATCGCCATGGTGTTGGTTTCGTGGGTGGTGGCCATGGCGCGGTACGCCCGGACCAGCTCCTCCATGGCGACGTTCCACTGCGCCTGCCACGCCTGGTAGGTCATACCGGTGTCGCCCTGCCATGCGGCGGCCAGGGCGGCCTGCTCGCTGGCGACGTCGGCGCCGACGGCGTGCAGCGCACCGGCGTATCCGGCCATCTCACCGGCGTGCGCCAGCATCGCCGGGTAGTTGTACATGATCTGTGACATCAGGGTCTCCCTCTTGTCAGTTCGTGGTTCAGATGCCGGTGTAGGTGCTGGCGTTGGCCGCGTCCTGCGCGACGTAGGTGCCCGCGGCGTCGCCCAGGTTGACCTGCGCGATGTCCAGCAGCGAGTTGACCCGTGCGGAGACCTCGAGGAACCGGGCGTGCGCGGCCTGGAAGGCGGCGCTGGATTCGCCGATGTGGAACGCCTGCGCCGACTGGGCAGCCTGCTCGGCCTGGGCGATCGTGCTACGCATCAGCGCGGCCTTGGCGGAGAACGCCGCCTCCGACGAGACGAGCTGCGGGATGTGAGCGTCTAAGAGGCTCATGGGTTTACCTTTCGGATTGTCGTAACGGGGACGGTGGTATCGGTCGGTCTTCTCAGTTGCGCGAGCCCCCTTCCGGATCCCAGTCGCCGGGCAGCAGCGGCTCGGTCGGGCCGCCGCCGAACGGGTCGCCGGCCAGTTCGGTCAGCCCGGCCGCTTCTTCGGTCTCCGGCTTGGCCGCCGCACCGGTGAAACCCATTGGGCCCGCGCCCTTGTCGGATGCGCTCATCCGCGGTTTGCGGACCGGCTCCGGCGGCGTGTCCTCCGGGTCGGGTTCGTAGTCCATGTAGGCGTCGGCGTACTGGCGTTCGTGCACCGGTGCCGCGCGGCGCCGCCGTGCCTTGCGTTTGGCCAGGGACGACGCCGCGGCCGCGGCGGATGCCGACGCGGCGATATCGGATGCGGGGGCCTTGGCTCCGGTGCCCTCGCGCAGGGTCGGCGTGAAACCCTCGTCGGGTCCGGGACCGGCGACGGCGTAGGGCACTACCGGCGCGGCGGCCGCAGCGGCCACGCCGCCAGCGGGGGCGACACCGCCGGCTACCGATGCGGCGGGCGCTGCGGGCGCGGCGGGTACCGTCGGGGCGACCGCGGCCGCGGGTAGCGGGTCGGCGCGCTGGGCGGGCGCGGGCGTGTTCGACGCCGGTTGGGGCGGCGCGGGCGCGGCTTCCGGTGCGGGCAGAGCCGGCGGGTTGAGGTACTGGTGCAGGAAGTACCCGCCGATGCCCAGCGCCAGCGGTGCCATCCACGTCGTCAGCAGCAGGTTGGGATACGTCACCGACGCGCCGACCCACGAGACCGCCTGGTAGGCAACGGCCATCAGGAAGGGACCGTAAGCCACCAGCGTGGGGCCCGGGTTGGTCAGCAGCCCAACGATCAACTGTTGGGTGTTGCCGACCGGGTCGGCCATGAATTCGATGATGGGTTCGAACAGCTGATAGACGTACTGCCCGTAGGAATCGAAGATCTGCCCGACGAACCGCAACAGCTGCGCGATGATGTCCGAATTCGCCAACGCCGAACCGGAATCGGCCGCGGTCACCTGCGCGAAGGACTGCTGCGCCGTCGCCGCCGCCGATCCGGCCTCCCCCACACCAGGGGTGAGCACAAACGGGGCGGGCGGGGTCGTCGGGGTGGCCGCCACCGCGGCACCCGACACCGCCTGATACGTGCCCATCGTCGTGGCCGCCTGAATCCACATCCGCACATAGTTGGCTTCGTTGATGGCAATCGGAATGGTGTTGATGCCAAGGAAGTTGGTGGCGATCAGCGTGACCTGCGTGCTGCGGTTCAGCGCCAGCTCGGCCAGCGTGGGCATGGTGGCCAACGCCGTCGAGTACGCCGCCGCGGCGGCCTCGTGCTGCGCGGCGCTGGCCGCGCTGTTGGCGCTGGCCTGCGCGAGCCACGCCAGATAGGGCGTATGCGCCGCGACGTACTGCTCGGCGCTGGGACCTTCCCAGGCACCGCTCTGCACGGCGCCGAGCAGGCCGGTCAATTCGGCTGCGGCCGCGGAGTATTCGGAGGCCAACGACTGCCACGCCCCCGCGGCCGCCAGCAGCGAACCCGGCCCGGGGCCGCTGCTCAGCATGGCCGAATGCACTTCCGGGGGAAGCGCCATCCAGATGGGGGCGGTCACGTCAGCTACCCGACACCAGGTACGACGAAGCGGCCATCGCATCACCGGCGGCGTAGCTTGCCCCGGACTCGCCGACGCCGACGCCGGCCCGGCCGAGCTCTTCGACACCCTGGGCAGCCATCGTATTGTGCTGCACCCCATGGGCGCTGAAGCCGACAGCGGTCTGCAGGGAGACCGCATCGGCCGCGGGCGGCACGACGGTGGTGACCAGCGGCGCTGCGGCGGCATGCGCGGCGGCCAGCCGTGCGGTCAGCCCTTCGACGGCGGCACTGGCCGCGGTCAGGCCTTCGGGAACAACACGCAGAGTCATCAGTTCAACTCCCTTCCAGTGTCTCTTGGGGTGCCTCTCGGATTGCCCACAACCGCGTCGGCGTACGGATTGACCAGTTGTAGGAATGTGGCGTCATCGCCGTCGTCGTCGAGCAGCATCGCCCGCCCGGCAGGCAACCTGCGGAACCGGTGGCCGCGGATCTTGCCGCTGTCCTGAGGATTACCGGACAGCATGAGGATCGCGGCCTGCAGTTCGTTGAGCCTGCGCAGCAGCGGCGCGGTCATCAACGCGTGCGCCGACCCGGTGGCGCGCGCGGTCACGACGACGCGCAGCCCGAGCTCGCTGGCCTGTGACAGCAGGCCGAGGAGCGCCGTCCACGGCCGCTGCCCGACGAAGGGACCGCTGACCGCGGGAGCGTCGGGGATCTGGTCGACGTCGTCGATGATCAGGTAGTGGGTGTGCCCGCTCTCATCGGGCCGATAGCTCCAGTCGGCGAGCTGCTGGGGCGTCAAACCCGCGGGCGGGCGCCGCTTCTCGAGCAGTCCGGCCAGGCCGAGCATGGCCGGGGTGATCCGGTCGATGTTCGGGGTGTACTCGTTGTCGGGAAACAGGGGCTCGTCGACCAGATGCAGACGTCGGTCGATCACCGTGAACGCGACCTGATCCGGGGTGGAGTGTTCGCGCACGGTCCGGATCAGGTGACGCAGCAGCGTCGTCTTGCCCGACTTGCTGTCCCCGAACACCATCAACAACGGGTTGCGCGCGAAATCCACCGTCACCGCGGCCAGGTCCTCTTCGCGCTGGCCGACGACCACCCGCTCGGGCGCCGGGTACAGCGGCGCGACTACTCCGGGTGCCAGATCGTGTGGCAGCAGCCGGACAGGGGGCGCCGCGACGCCCTGGTAGCGGGCGTTGATCACCGCGATGTCGGTCAGATCCGGTTCGGCGAACAGGAAGTGCTCGGCGGCCATCGTCAGGCCGCGGCCCGGCTGATCGGCAGGCACCGCCTCGGCGGGGCGGCGCAGCGCGCCAGTGACCCGCACGTTGCTGTCGCGCGCGTCGGACAGCTTGAGCTCGAGGCGCAACCCGAGTCCGTCGCGCATCGCCAAGGGCACCTCCAGCCAGTTCGGTGTGGTGACGACGACGTGGATGCCGTAGGACATTCCGGTGTTGACCAACTCGGTGACCTTGGCCAGCAATGGGTTTCGGGTGTTGAACGTATCGGTGTTGTCTCGGCTGAACGCGTACAGGTTGTCGATGACCAAAAACACTTCCCCGTACTCGTCACCTTCTTCGGCCGAACCGTTGTGCGTGCGGGCTTGCCGGGTCCGCAGCAGCTGTTCCAGTTCACCGAATGTGCGCCGGATCCGTTCGGGCTCCAGCGGTGACGCGACGCTGCCGACATGCGCGAGATCTGCGAGCGGCCGCAACTGGCCACCGCCGTAGTCGAGGCAGTAGAACGTCACCTCGCGCGGGGAGTGCAACGCGGCGGCCGAGAGGATGAAGGTCTGCAACGCCGTCGTCTTACCCGACTTCGGCCCGCCGTGGATCAGCATGTTGGCCGCCGCCGATGTCGCATCGAAGATCAGCGGGTCACGCCGCATCGCGAACGGCCGGTCGATCTCGCCCAACGGCCAACGCCAATGCCCCTCGGGCACATCCGCACGCGCCAGCAGCCCGTCAAGGGGGATGTTCTCGTCGAGCGGCGGCAGCCACAGCCGCGGCGCCCTGGGACCGTAGTGCGCGAGTTGGTCGCCGATGGTGGCGACGAGCTTGCGCGGCGGACGGTCCTCATGCGCGGCGGGTTCGACGACGGTCACGGTGTCGGCGGGTGCCTCCACATGGCCGGCGGTGAACACCTGCGGCGTCGGAACTGCTTGCATGACAACGGACTTCTCCGCCCGGGGCGGGTCGTAGATGCCGTCGACGTAGGTGCTGCGGAACTTCACCGGCATCGCACCGGGGTTCGGCACCAAGAAACCCTCACCTTTGTGTTCGGGTCCCGATTCGATGTGAAATGCGTCCTCCACGCCGATGATCTGGCGGCTGACGGCGGGGCTGGCGACCTTCAGCCCGATCCGGTACGACGTGTTCTTGTCGATGTCCTTGATGCGCCCCACATCCAGCGTCTGCGACGCGAACAGGATGTGGATGCGGAACGAGCGGCCCTTGCGCGCCACGTAGTCGAACAGGTCGGCGTACTCGGGGTGATCGGCCAGCATCAGCGAGAACTCGTCGGCGACCACCAGCAGTGTCGGCAGCGGGGGCAGGTCGTGGCCCGCTGCCATTGCGGCTTCGTACTCGAGCACCGAGTTGAACGCGCTGCCCTGCACCCGGCGGCCCGCCTCCATCAGCAGCTGTTCGCGCCGCGCCACCTCGCCGCGCAGGGTGTCGGCGAAACGATCTGCCAGCGAACGCTTCTCGGCCATGTTCGAGATGACCGCGACCACCTGGGGGAACTCGCGGAAGATGTCGGCGCCGGCCTCACCCTTGAAGTCGGCGTAGATGACGATCAGCCGGTCGGCGGAGTGGGTGGTCAACAGCGACAACAGGATCGACATCAGGGTCTGCGACTTACCCGATCCGGTCATGCCGATCATCAGACCGTGTGGACCCATGCCGCCTTCGGCCTCGTCCTTGAGGTCGAACATCAACGGGTCGCCGGTCGCGGTGACGCCGATGGGCACCCGCAGCTCCTGCGCGCGTGGGCGCGGTGCCCACAGGCTGGCCACATCCAGCGCCGCGGCGTCGGGGATGCCGAGCAGGGTGGAGAACGTCGCGATCCCGGCGTTGCTCGTGCGCGCGTGGTTGGGGTTGGAGTCCCAGCGCGACAGCCGGCGCGCGATGTGGCGTGCCGTAGCCCCATCGAGCCGGTCGGCGGCGTCGACGTAGGGCTGCCACCCGCCGGTCTGCCAGCGCTCCAGTCGCCCGTCGATGACACGCAGGAACGGCCGCTCGGGGTCGACGTACTGTTCGCGGTGCGGCGGTTCGACGGTTCGGTGCACCACCGTCACACCGGACAGCCCGGTGCGGGGTAGCAGCACGGTGGGGTCGACGTCGGGGTCGTCGATGACGATCAGCAGGTGCTTGGCTCCGGAATCGGCTGTCACGCCGAAGGGTTCGCGGTCTTCGAGCACGGGGGCGAGCATGGACCGCAGCTCTGCCACGTCGCTGCTGAGGAACCGGGCCGGACCTGCCCCGTCGGCGGCACCGGGAATGTCGGCGTGCGGCAACCACTTCGCCCACGACCAGTCGTCGTCCTCGATGTGCGGCGACAGCACAGCCAACCCGAGCACGGCCGGGTCGTGCCACGTCACGGCCTGGGCGATCCACGCGCGCAGCGCTGCCCGGACCTCGTCGGGGTCGCCGAGCATGGTCACCCGCGACACCTTGGCCAGGTCGATGCCCGACGGTACCGCGTGCACGGTGCGCTGCACATCGAGCAAGCCGCGCAACGTGCTGTGCGACACCGGTTCGAGGTCGATCTCGTTCGCGGTGTCCTTCACGCGCAGCTTTGCGTTCAGCGCCGCATCGTGTAATCCGGTGCGCAGCACCAAGAAGTCGGCGTCACCGGGATCACGTTCCCACTGTCGCCGGGTGCCGGGAACCTCGGCGAGCAGGGTGGGATCCGGATGCGACCACTCCAGCGCGGCGCGTTGTTCGGCGGCGTGGGCGCGGACGTTGTCGCGCACCACCGACAAATAGCGCAGGTAGTCGGCGCGTTCGGCGTCGACCTCCTCGGTGCGCATCTTGTTGTCGGTGCCGCGGTAGAGCGCGGTCGCGGCCAGCAGCAGGACGAACGGGAAGAACAGCGTCGTCGGGGAGATCAGCCGCATGCCGGTGGCCACCAACGCCACGATCATGCCGACGATGAGGATGACGATCAGATACGGCAGCACCCGACGCAGCAGTGACGGCGGCACCAACCGCGGCAGTTCCGGCGGCGGCTCGATCGTGATGGTGCCCTGGCGCGTCGTCGGCGGCGGGATTCGGCGGCGCGTCTCAAAGATGAGGCGGCTCACGCGTCGCCCTCGCAGGCTCGTTCGACGCGTTCTGTGGCCATGGTTCGCGCGTAAGCTTCGCTCACGGTGTCTCCCTCACGACGGCGGGTCGGGGGTCGGCGGCCAGCCCGTCATGGGCCAGCAAGGCATCGGCAGGCGACAGCGTCGGGCCCTGCGCGAACTGGCTCAGCATCGACCACGGGATCGGCAGCGCAGGCGAATCCAGTCCGAGCGCCGAAAGCGTCTCCTGGTCACCGTCGGTGTCGAGGCCGTAGCGCACCCCGGTGTCGGCCAGCCAGAAGTACGCGCCTCCGCTTTCCACCAGGTAGCCGCGCCCCGGTGCGATCACCACCCGGTCGGCGGTGGCACCCGAGCCGGCCCCCACCAACGGCACGCTGCGCAGCTCTTCGGAGACCGGAAGCGTGACACCGGAACGCAAGTCGAGGGTGCCGCTGGTGGCGTCGGCAGGCCGGGTCCATTGCGCGCAGGTCAGCGGCGCGGACGCGGGATCGACCAGCGTCACCTGCTGGCTGGGGTACGCCGAATCGTCGATGACGCTGGCAACGGGCAGCCGGGCGATCTCGTCGGCGGCCAGCCGCGGGGGCTGATCGAGACCAAAGGAGTTGGTGTTGCGCAGGATTGCCGCCACGACCGGTGAAACAGGCTGCAGCCCGTCGCTGAGCACCACATAGTGACGCAGCGTGTTGTTCGCATCGAAGGACGCCACGACGGCGCCGACCGGCGCGGCCACCGGCAGCGGAAAACGCGGCGGTTCGCCGGCCCCGGGAACGGCGGGCGCGCTCAGCGGGGGCGCCTCGGGAACGGCGTTGAACAGTCCGGGCGCGATGGGGCGGATGCTCGGTGCCTGGACGCCGAATCCGAGTGCGCTGGTGACGGCGCGGTCGTTGAGATCGACGCGGCTGCGCTTGCCGTCCCACAGCAGCCACGTGCCTGCGTTCGGCCCGCCGGCGTTGTCGACCAGGACGGCCTTGTCATCGGGCAGCGTCGCGGCCCGTTCGCCGCCGTCGGAAAGCGGGCCCGCGATCATCGTCACGCCGGTCGCCGGGCCGAAGACGCCGTCGCAGACGGTCCAGTCCGCGTCGCGAGTCGTGTTCTGCACCATGCGTTCCGGAGCGCCCGGGATGCCGATGAGGTTGCCGCGCGCGAACTGGTCGAGCTCGTCGCTCTTGACCATCGTCGGGTTGTCCGGGCGGCCCGCGATGAGCCTCGCGGAGGTCAGGTTCAGCACCGGATGCAAGTTGTCGCCGAGGCGCACGTAAAGCGCCGACGTGGTGCGGTCGGCCAGGATCGCGTCGTCGCCCGGCTCCCCTGCCGGCCGGATCAGCGAGAAGACAAAGCAGCCCGCCAACCCGGTGACGAGCACCAGCGCACCCACCAGAACCGACCGCGACTGGGTGCGCAGCGGGTCGACAAGCATGCGGGTGTCGTGCAGTGCGACACCAGATGCGATGCGGCGCATGATGAATCGCCAGCCCGATACCTGGTGCCGGGTGACGAACCCGCGCCGGTAGGCGACGTGGTCGGGGTTGTGGTTGGTCGGTGTACGCGAACTGAAACCCCGGCGGTTTCCTTGCGCGGGGTATTCGTTCTGGCCGTCCGGTGTACTCATCCGGGCACCGGCAGGCCGAGCCCGCGTAGCAACGGAGTCGCCGATCTGGTCACGTCTTCGTCGGTGATCGTCATCAACTCGTCATCGGTGAACTCGGTGGTTTCGGCGGTTGAACCGCCAGTCGGCGGACGGTGATCGAGCCGGTACTCACGCTCCTCTTCCGAACGCTCGACGAGGTTACGGACGAACCGGCCGTTGCCCGCGATGTCGAGGTTGCGCCGTTCCACCCCGTTGGCGTCGGGCGTGGTGCCCTGGGCCAGCTGCCCGAACAGCTTCTCCATGTGCGCCAGCGCGGCGGGTTCGAAGATGCTGTCCCGCTTTTCGGCCATGCGGGTGGCGATCTCGACGAGCTCATGTGGGGTGTACGACGGGAAGTCGATGCTGCGGGTGAACCTCGACCGCAGACCCTCGTTGGTGTCGAGGAACGCGTCGAGGTCTTTGCGGTAGCCGGCGACGATGACGACCAGCCGTTCGCGGTCGTTTTCCATGCGGGCCAGCAGCGTGTCGATGGCCACCAGCCCGAAGTCGTTCTTGGCTCCGGTCGACACCAGCGCGTAGGCCTCGTCGAGGAACAGCACGCCGTCGAGCGCGTTGTCGATGATCGCGTTGGTCTTGGCTTCGGTTTCGCCGATGTGCTGACCGATCAGGTCCGCGCGGTGGACCTCACGGACCGTTTCTTTCCTGAGAATGCCCAGGCCGCAATAGATTTTGGCGACGACGCGCGCGATGGTGGTCTTACCGGTGCCGGGCGGTCCGGCGAACACCAGGTGGTTGGCGCGGTTGGCGACCGCCAGGCCGCGTTCCTGGCGCCGGATCGCCATGGCCACCGAGCTTTTCAGCCGGGCCACCTGGTACTTGACCTCCTCGAGGCCGATGAACTCGGCGAGCTCGGCCTCGGCCTCGATCAACAGGTGCGCTTTGCGTTCCTTGGCGCCGGGATCGACGAAGTCGGTTTCGTCCGGCTCGGTCTGTGGATCCCACGGGTCGGTGCGCGCCTCGATGCGCGCCGCCGTGGTGGGCACGATGCCGTAGGAGGAATCCGACAGCGCCACCTCGACCTCGCGGTTCTCGGGGTTGGCCGCATACAGCTCCGCGAGCACGTCGGCCGCGTCGAGATCCTCGCCTTGGGCGCGCATCGACAGCGCCTTGACCAGGGTGCCGTCCACCGCGGCGACGTCGATGGGACCGCCGGGCTCCTCGAGATAGGACAGCGCGGGCGCGAACATGCCCAACCGCGCCAACGACGTGCCCAACGCGGTGCGCACGGCGTGGGCGTACGTCTCGTCCAACGTGGAGTCGGTGACGACCGGGCTCAGCATCCGCACGACGTCGGACCAGCGTTCGGTGCGGTAGTACATCGCGACGCGCACCCAGCGGGCCTCACGCCAGTCGGGCCGCCGGGCGAGCAGCGGTTCGACGAGTTTGTCGGCCCCGGCGAAATCACCGGCGTCGCTGCGGGCGACGGCGTAGGCCAGCTGAAAGTCGTCGGCCGTGGCGGCGCGGAATTGCAGGTACAGGCCGGTGTCATAGGTGAACGCGAGATCGCCGTCGCCGAGCTCGACCTGACGCTGCAGCACGCCGGCGGTCGCGACGGTCTGCCACACGGCCTCGATGACCCGGGGGCTGGTATCCCCGGCAGCGGCCAGCCCCGTCCACGCGTCGCACTGGTCACGGGCGATGCGGGTGAGTTCGGCGAATCCCGACCGCGCGGCAGCGAGGTCGGTGGGCCGCCGTCGGTCGTGGACGGACAGTCCCAGATCCCGGCAACAAGTGGCGAACCGGCTGACGACATCGCGGTCGACCCGGGCCGCAGCGGCAATTCCCGTCGAAAGGGGCATGCCCCGTCGTCTCCCTCGAAATGGCCTCGATATGGCTACGCAAAACTTTTGCTGAAGTTAGCATTGCATAAGCTAACTGTCGAGACGCACGGTCGGGTCCGCTCCGGGAATCTGATTCAGCGTTTTACCGCGCTGACCAGCGTGATGGTGGTTGTCATCAGGCCGGCATCGGTGTCGGGCGCCGGGACGGGTCTGCCGTTGTCGCGCAACACGTCCGGTAGCGGGGTCGGGTCAGCGCGCCAGCCGCGGGCGCCGAACCACTCGGCGGCGGGTTGGTGCTGTTCGTTGTACACCAGCGTGAAGAAGGTGCCCTCCTCGCCGGCCGCGCGCTCCTCTTCGCGTTTGGCCTCGAACGCGCCGGCGTCCATGGGCGGCGCCTCCTCGACGGCGACGTGGCTGCCGGAGGCCGCCAGCGCGTCGATACCGGTGAACAGTTGGTGCTGGGCGGCGGCAGGCAGATAGATGAGCAGGCCCTCGGCGATCCACGCCGACGGCGCCGACACGTCAAACCCAGTGTCACGCAAGGCCCGGGGCCAGTCGTCGCGCAGATCGACCGCGACTTCTCGGCGGTCGGCCTTGGGCGTGTGGTCGATGAGTGCCTCGCGCTTGAACTCGAGCACGCCCGGCTGGTCCAGTTCGTAGCACACCGTGGCGTCGGGCCAGTCGAGCCGATAGGCGCGGGAATCGAGGCCCGCGGCGAGCAGCACCACCTGCCGCACTCCAGCGTCGGCCGCAGCACGGAAATACGTGTCGAAGTATTTGGTTCGCACCGCCTGGAAGTTCACGAAGTGCGTGCCGAAGTCGGTCTTCAGCGCATGGTCGGGGGCGTCACCGTCGAGCAGATCGGCCCATTGGCCGCCCACCGCGCGGCAGAACACCTCGGCGAACGGATCGACGGCCACCGGGTCGGGCTTCTGCGCCTCGAGCGCTCGTGCGGCGGCGACGAACAGCGCCGTCGAACCGACGCTGGTGGTGATGTCCCAGCTGTCGTCGTCGCTGCGCACAACAGCGTTTATACGCCCGTCTGCCTACACCAGTGGACGGCCGGTTCGGATCCGCCAGTCCAGGTCCTTGAGCAGCACGTTGAACGGGAACTGCCGCAGGAACCGCGGTAGCAGGTTGTTGATCGTGCGCAGCACCGCGATCACCCGGTCGAACCGGCGCTGCTTGTCGTCGTTCCAGTCCAGCTGCATCTCGTCGCGGAAGCGCTGCGGCAGGAACCCGCCGGTGATCAGCAGGTTGAACTCGTCGATGCGGCGCTGGATCGGGCCGGGCAGCTTGACCCCGCGGATGCGGCCCGCGGCGATCGGCCACAGGTACTCGCGCACGGCGTCGTCGATGTGGACCTTCTCCAGCGACTCCTGCCAGTACTTGTCGAAGGCCGCGCGGTCCTTGGGCCACATGTCCTCGGGCACCTGCAGTGTGGTGCCCAGCGCGATGCCCTCCTCGAAGTGCCGGTCGGCGTCCTCGTCGTCCATCTCGCCGACGAACAGCCGCTGGATGTCGACGCCGCCCTTGTACAGGCACGCCCCGACCCACAGCTGCAGGTCCTTGTCGAAGGCGTTGTATTTCACTGGGCTGTCGTCGAGCGAGTACACCTGCGCGTGGGCGCGGTTGACCGCGCGCCGGAACGCGGCCTTCTGTTCGTCGCTGCCGGTGGTCGCGACCGCCAGATAGGTGAACGTGGTGCGGGCGCGTTTGATCGGGTGCCGGTCCACCCTGCCGCTCTCGACGCGGCTTTCCATCACGCCGTAACCGACGCCCGGGCGCGCCAGCTGCATGATCACGTTGGCCGGGCCGGCCAGCAGCGCGACGCCCATCAGGCCGTCGTCGAAGTGCGCTTTCCTGCCGCGCTTGGCGACCGCTGTCGGCTTGGGCGGGTCGCTGACCGCCCGTTCGACGTGCGCAATCGGCTCGCTGACCGTCATTTGGCGACCCCTATCGCAAATGTGAGAACGTATGTTTCCTGATATTGCCGCACCTGGGCGACGGGTGTCAAGATGTCGGGTATGGCACAAGTGCGGCCGTACCGCGGCGTCGATGCCGCCGAGCGCCTCGCGGGGCGTCGACGACGGCTGCTCGAGGCAGGTCTGAACCTGCTCGGCGCCGGCGAGCAGGACCCGGCCGAGCTGACCGTGCGCGCCATCTGCGCGCAGGCCGGCCTCGGCGTGCGCTACTTCTACGAGAGCTTCTCCGACAAGGACGACTTCGTCGGCGCGGTGTTCGACAACGTCGTCGCCGACATCGTCACCACCACCCAGGCCGCCGTCGCGTCGGCGCCGCTGAACGAGCAGGCGCGCGCCGGCATGGCCAACATCGTGCACAGCATCGCCGCCGACGCGCGGGTGGGGCGGCTGCTGTTCAGCATCGAGTTGTCCAACACGGTGATCGTGCGCAAGCGCGCGGAATCCACGGTGCTGTTCGCCGCGCTGCTGTTCCAGCACGCCGGCGCGCTGGGCGCCGGCGACGACGACCGCACCAAGGCCAGCGCGCACTTCGCGGTCGGCGGGGTGGGCCAGACCATCAGCGCCTGGCTGTCGGGCGACCTCGATCTGGCGCCCGACCAACTCGTCGACGTGCTGGCGACGACGCTGGACGTGCTCGCGCAGGGGTGAATCTGCGACCACCCCGCGCCGAGACCGACGTTTCGGCGCCGATCACTCGCACTTTCCCGCCCGTTTGTCCCTTTCGGCGTCTATGCCGCGCTATGCGGTGACGCGGGGGCGGCGGTCGGCCGCGGTCTTCGGCACGGTCGCGGTGTCCTGCTCGGTGAATTCCTTGGTCCAGCAGGCGAACTCGAGCGTGATGCCGTCGGGGTCGAGGAAGTAGAACGAGCGCACGTAGACGCCGGGATGCACCGTCGGTGACGCCTGCATCTCGCTCTCGTCGTGGTTGAGCACCGGCCCGACGCGCACACCTTTGTCCTTGAGCTTCTGGCGGTACTCGTCGAACTTCTCGGCAGGCACGTGAAACGCCAGGTGGTTCATCGAGCTGACCGAGCTGACGATGTCGCCGATGCCGGGAATGGCCTCCGGCGACGAGATGCCCCCGACCCGGTCCGGCGCATCGGCGAACCAGAAGAACGCCACGCAGTCACCGTTACCCGCGTCGAAGAAGAAGTGCTGGCCCATGCCGGCCGGCAGGTCCAACGACTTGATCAACGGCATGCCGAGCACATTGCTGTAGAAGTCGACGGTCTTCTCCATATCCGAGCAGACCAACGCCACATGGTTGATGCCGCCGAGCTCGAACTCGGAGTTGGGATTGTTGGGCTTGATC
The DNA here is from genome assembly GCF_053484035.1 of Mycolicibacterium sp. XJ662. Lineage (NCBI taxonomy): Bacteria > Bacillati > Actinomycetota > Actinomycetes > Mycobacteriales > Mycobacteriaceae > Mycobacterium > Mycolicibacterium sp. XJ662. The sequence continues at coordinate 433,906 of NZ_JBEFTL010000001.1, forward strand.
ATGCCGCGCCTCCTCGGGCGAACCTATGGCCAAGAACGCAAACTGAATCTAACATCAGGTTCAGTTTCGAGCAATGGCCTTCGAAGGAGTCCGCCGGAATGACCGTCACGCCGCGCATGCCGCTGCCGACCGTGCGCGGCAGGCAGACCAAGGCGGCGATCGACGCCGCCGCCCGCGCGGTGATCGCCCGCAAAGGCATTCTGGCCACGACGATCTCGGATATCGCCGCCGAAGCCGGCCGGTCCACGGCGTCGTTCTACAACTACTACGACTCCAAGGAAGCGATGGTCCGCGAGTGGGCCGTGCGGTTCCGCGACGAGGCCAGGGAACGGTCCCGCGGCGCGGAGGATCCCGGGCTATCGAACTGGGAGCGCTCGCATCAGGCCGCCACCGCGCACTGGACCACGTACCGCGACCGGCTGGCCGAGATGATCAGCGTGTCGCAACTGGCGATGGTCAACGACGACTTCGCCCAGTACTGGAAGGACATCTGCGCGCTGCCGATCGCGTTGATCACGAAGATGGTCAAACATGCTGCGCAACAAGGGTTTTGTCGTGACGACGATCCGCACCTGATCGCGGTGGCGCTGGTGTCGATGCTCAACCAGTTCTGCTACACGCAGCTGTCGGGCGGCGGAACAGCCGCCGTGAACGACGACGCGTGCATCACCACGCTGGCCAACATCTTCTACCGGACGATCTACTGCGAGGGGCCCACATGAGCAGACCACCGGGAAATGGGGGCGCGCCGGGCGTCACCCGTGAGTTCGTCGGCCTCGACTCGGCGACCGCGCGGCGGGCAGGAGCGGGCGGCCATCCGTGCCAGGGCCTGTACCACCGCGGGCTGGGCCGTAAACCCAAGGTCGCCATGATCGCCACGCACTACCAGATCGATTTCTCCGAACACTATCTGGCCGACTACATGGCCACCCGCGGCATCGGGTTTCTGGGCTGGAACACCCGCTACCGCGGCTTCGAGAGCAGCTTCCTGCTCGACCACGCGCTGGTCGACATCGGCGTCGGGGTGCGCTGGCTGCGTGAGGTCGCCGGGGTGGAAACCGTTGTGCTGCTCGGCAACTCCGGTGGCGGATCGCTGATGGCGGCGTATCAGGCGCAGGCGGTCGACCCGCACGTGACACCGCTGCTCGGGATGCGGCCGGCGGCCGGTCTCAACGACCTGCCGCCCGCCGACGGCTACATCGCCAGCGCCGCGCACCCCGGCAGGCCGGACGTGCTCACCGCCTGGATGGACGGTGCGGTGACCGACGAGAACGACGCCGTCGCAACGAATCCCGACCTGGACCTGTTCAGCGAGCAGAACGGTCCGCCGTACCCTGCGGAGTTCGTCGAGCGCTACCGCGCCGCCCAGATCGCCCGCAACCACGCGATCACCGACTGGGCCGAAACCGAACTCAAGCGGGTGCGCGCCGCCGGCTACTCGGACCGCCCGTTCACGGTGATGCGCACCTGGGCGGATCCGCGCATGGTCGATCCGACCCTGGAACCGACGAAACGACCGCCCAACATGTGCTACGCCGGCGTCCCGGTGAAGGCCAACCGCTCGGCGCACGGCATCGCCGCGGCATCCACGCTGCGCAACTGGATCGGCATGTGGAGCCTGCGTCACGCCCAGACCCGCGCCGAACCGCACCTGACCCGAATCGACTGCCCCGCACTGGTGATCAACGCCGAACAGGACACCGGGGTGTACCCCTCGGACGCCAAGCGCATCTATGACGCGCTGGCAAGCACCGACAAGATGCAGTGCTCGGTCGACACCGACCACTACTTCACCACGCCCGGGGCCCGCAGCGAGAAGGCCGACCTGATCGCCAAGTGGATTGCGAAGCGATGGCGTTAAAAGTCCTCGCCCACTTCGCACCGGGTGACAAGGTCGTCGAATTCCTTGCTCCGCACACCGATTGGCTCGACATCCGCTACTGCCCAGCCGATGACGACGACACCTTCTACCGTGAACTGCCCGGTGCCGACGTGCTCTGGCATGTGCTGCGCCCGATCTCGGGCGCCGACCTCCAGAAGGCCAGACGGCTTCGGCTTGTGCACAAGTTGGGCGCCGGGGTGAACACGGTCGACGTGGACACCGCCACCCGGCTGGGTATCGCGGTGGCCAACATGCCGGGAGCCAACGCGGCGTCGGTGGCCGAGGCCACGGTGCTGCTGATGCTGGCCGCGCTGCGGCGGCTGATCGAACTGGACCGCGCCACCCGCGAGGGCCGGGGCTGGCCATCGGATCCCAGCCTCGGGGAGACCGTGCGCGACATCAGCGGCTGCACGGTCGGGCTCGTCGGCTACGGCAACATCGCCAGGCGCGTCGAGCGGATCGTGGTCGCGATGGGCACACCGCCATCGAAGGTGCTGCACACCAGCACCGCAGACGACGGGCATCCCGGCTGGCGGTCACTGCCGGACCTGTTGGCCGCCAGCGACATCGTTTCGCTGCACCTGCCGCTGACCAACCAGACGCTGGGCCTGCTCGATGCGACCGCGCTGGCCCGGATGAAACCCGAAGCGGTGCTGGTGAACACCTCGCGCGGCGCGATCGTGGACGAGATCGCGCTTACCGAGACGCTGCGCGCCCGTCGGCTGGCCGCGGCGGGGCTCGACGTATTCGCCACCGAACCGGTCTCACCCGACAACCCGCTGCTGAGCCTGGACAACGTGGTGCTCACCCCGCACGTCAGCTGGTACACCGTCGACACCATGCAGCGCTACCTGACCCAAGCCGTGGACAACTGCCGGCGGCTGCAGGAGGGCCACGGCCTGGAGAATGTGGTCAACGCGGTCGACGGGAAACGCCATTAGCGCGCCGACGCTGCGGGCCCGCACCGTGCGCAAGGCCGTCGTGCGACTGGTGCCGTTCCTGATGGCGCTGTACTTCGTCAACTACCTGGACCGGACCAACCTCGGCATCGCCAAAGCCAGCATCAGCGAAGACCTGCAGCTGTCGGCGACCATGTTCGGTTTCGCGGCGGGCATCTTCTTCATCGGCTACGTCCTGGTGGAGGTGCCGTCGAACCTCGCCCTGCACAGGTTCGGTGCGCGACGCTGGCTGGCCCGGATCGCGGTGTCGTGGGGGATTGTCGTGGTGGCCATCGGGTTTGCACCCAACGCAACCACCCTGCTGGTGTTGCGATTCTTGCTGGGGGTCGCCGAGGCGGGGCTGTTTCCGGGCGTGATCTTCTACCTGAGCCGCTGGTTTCCCAGCGGCTACCGGGCCCGCATCGTCGCGATGTTCATGTTGGCCACCCCGATCGCCGCCGCCGTCGGCACACCGCTGGCGGCGTGGCTGATCCACGTCGGCGACGACGTGTTCGGGGCCGGCTGGCAGTTCATGATGATCTGCTGCGGCGTCCCCGCGGTGGTGCTCGGGGTGGTGTGCTGGTTCTACCTCACCGACGAACCCGCCGACGCGCGCTGGCTCACCGACGAGGAACGCCGTTGGCTCATCGAGGTGTTGGCCGACGAGGAACGTCAGGTCAGCGAGCACTTCGACTTCTCGCTGCGCCGCGCGTTGAGCAGCCCGCGGATCTGGGCGCTGGCGGTGGTGTACTTCGGGATCGCCTACGGCCTGTACGCGCTGGCGTTCTTCTTGCCGTCGATCATCTCAGGTTTTCAGCAGAGCTTCGGGCTCACGCTGTCGATCCTGCAGATCGGGATGATCACCGCGATCCCTTACGCCTGCGCGGCGATCGGGATGTATCTGTGGTCGCGCCATGCCGACCGCACCGGCGAACACGTGTGGCACGTCGGTCTCCCGATGCTGATCGGCGGCCTGACCATTCCGGTCGCGCTGTACCTGGACGGCCCGGTCCTGGTGATGATCGCGGTCGCGGTCGTCGCGGTCGGGGTGTTCAGCGCGATCCCCAGCTTCTGGGCGTTGCCGTCGCGATTTTTGACCGGGGTGGCCGCCGCCGGCGCGATCGCGTTGATCAACTCGGTCGGCAACCTCGGCGGCTTCGCCGCACCGTATGTGACCGGCGCGCTGGTCGATCTCACCGGAAGCGAGCGGGCCGGAATGTGGACGGTCGGCGCGGTGATGGTGCTCTCGGCGGTCGTGGTGGTCACATTGCGCGCCACGCCTGCTCGGGACCGTTCGCGTCAAGGTAGCCTCGGTCCCAACCCACCGGTTAGTTTGGGGTCAGACGATACGAGGGAAGACGACCATGCCGATCGCAATCAGCACTGAGCACAACGACCTCGCCGATTCGGTGCGGTCCCTGGTGGAGCGGGTGGCGCCGTCGGAGGTGCTGCACGAAGCCTTGGAGACACCGATCCCGAACCCGCCGCCGTACTGGAAGTCCGCGGCCGAGCAGGGTCTACAGGGGGTGCACCTCGCCGAATCCGTCGACGGACAGGGGTTCGGCATCCTCGAGCTGGCCATCGTCCTCGCCGAGTTCGGCTACGGCGCGGTGCCGGGGCCGTTCGTCCCGTCGGCCATCGCCAGCGCGCTCATCGCAGCGCACGACCCCGACGCCAAACTGCTCAACGACCTGGCGTCAGGCGCCACCATCGCCACGTACGCCATCGACTCCGGGCTGACCGCCACCCGGCAGAGCGAAGACGATTCGGCGCGCCTCGTCATCCGCGGTGAAGTGCGGGCGGTGGCGGCCGCCGCGCAGGCGTCGCTGCTGGTGCTTCCCGTCGCCGGGCTGGAAGAGGGAACCAGCGGCTCCAAGTGGGTGGTGCTCGACGCCGACCAGCTCGAGATCGAACCCGTCAAGAGCGTCGACCCGCTGCGGCCAGTGGCCCATGTGCGCGCCAACGCCGTGGAGGTCGGTGACGACCGGGTGTTGCAGAACCTGAGCCCGACGCTGGCGCGCGCGCTGATCTCGACGCTGCTGTCGGCCGAGTGCATCGGCGTCGCGCGCTGGGCCACCGACACCGCGTCGGAGTACGCCAAGATTCGCGAGCAGTTCGGCCGCCCGATCGGCCAGTTCCAGGCCGTCAAGCACAAGTGCGCCAACATGATCGCCGAGACCGAACGGGCCACCGCGGCGGTGTGGGATGCGGCCCGCGCCATCGACGAAGCGCGTGAAGGCGCCGACGACAGCGCGTTCGAGTTCGCCGCGGCCGTCGCCGCGACCCTGGCCCCGGTGGCCGCTCAACACTGCGCCCAGGACTGCATCCAGGTGCACGGCGGTATCGGCTTCACCTGGGAACACGACACCAACGTCTACTACCGGCGCGCGCTGGTGCTGGCGGCGGCGTTCGGGCGCCTCGCCGACTACCCGCAGCAGGTCGTCGACGTCGCGACCAGCGCCGGCATGCGCCCACTCAACATCGACCTCGATCCGGATACCGAGAAGCTGCGCGACGAGATCCGCGCGGAAGTCGCTGGGCTCAAAGCGATTCCGAGCGAAGAGCGCAACACCGCGATCGCGGAGGGTGGCTGGGTGCAGCCGCACCTGCCCAAGCCGTGGGGCCGTTCGGCCGGACCCGTCGAGCAGATCATCATCGCCCAGGAATTCGAAACCGGACGGGTCAAGCGCCCGGCTATGGGCATCGCCGCCTGGATCATCCCGTCGATCGTCGCGTTCGGCACCGACGAGCAGAAGCAGCGCTTCCTGCCGCCGACGTTCCGCGGCGAGATGATCTGGTGTCAGCTGTTTTCCGAGCCCGGCGCCGGTTCGGACCTGGCCAGCCTGAGCACCAAGGCCACCAAGGTCGACGGCGGCTGGCGGATCAGCGGGCAGAAGATCTGGACCACCGGTGCGCAGTACTCGCAGTGGGGTGCCCTGCTGGCCCGTACCGACCCCAGCGCTCCGAAACACAATGGCATCACCTACTTCCTGCTCGACATGGCCAGCGACGGCGTCGAGGTCAAGCCGCTGCGGGAACTGACCGGCAACGCGATGTTCAACACGGTCTTCATCGACGACGTGTTCGTGCCCGACGACATGGTTCTCGGCGAGGTGAACCGCGGCTGGGAGGTCAGCCGCAATACGCTGACCGCAGAGCGGGTTTCGATCGGCAGCAGCGAGCCGCCGTTTTTGGCCAACCTCAACGGGTTCGTGGAGTTCATCCGCGACGGCCAGTTCGACCAGATCGAGCAGAACCACGCCGGTCACCTGATCGCCGAAGGCCACGCCGCCAAGATCCTCAACATGCGTTCGACGCTGCTGACCCTGGCAGGCGGTGACCCGATGCCGGCCGCCGCGATCTCGAAGCTGTTGTCGATGAAGACGGGACAGGGCTACGCGGAGTTCGCGGTGACGTCGTTCGGCACCGACGGCGCGATCGCCGAACCCGACGAGATCCAGGGCAAGTGGATCGAGTACCTGCTCGGCAGCCGGGCCACCACGATTTACGGTGGCACCACCGAGGTGCAGCTCAATATCATCGCCGAGCGGCTGCTCGGCCTGCCGCGCGATCCGTAAATGGGTTGCCACCGGGCGTAGCCTGGTGAAATGAGCACCCTGAGGATTCGCACAGCGCGGGTGCTGGCCGCCGGCGCGGCGGCGGTGGGCCTGTTCGTCGCGCCCACTGTGCTGATCGACCAACCGGCAGCCCAGCACGAGGCCGCGCCCTGCTACGACGGCATCGCCCCGGGCAACCCGTACGTGACGTCGTGCAACTTCGGCCCGCGACCGCCGAAGGTGCGCGGCGGATTGCCCGACCAGAACGCGGTGATCGCCTGCCGCGGCTTCCCCGGTTGCCTGTCCTGGTACATCAACGGGCCGTGACGTTCGTTTCAGCGGCCACGACTACGGAAACACAGGGGTTATGACCAACGACGTTGAGAAGCGGTTCGACCGGCCCGGCGCGTTTCGTGCGGCCGTCAAGTACGGGGCCGTGGTGATCGCCATCGCCGCTGCCGCGTTCGCGATCTACGCGTTCGTCGACCGAACCTCGGTCGTCGCGGCCTCGACCGTGCCAGCGATCCTGCTGATCGGCGGCATCGTTGCGTTCGTCCGGACCTACCGGATGTGGAAGGCCCAGGACAGCGGCTGGGTGGCGTGGCAGGGCGCCGGCTGGTTTCTGCTGCTGCTGATGCTGGTCTGCCTGTCGGTGCCCGGCGCGGCGATGATGGGCTCCACCTAACACGTTCGCGAGATGTACACCAGGGCTGTTGGATTGCCGAAATCGCGACCCTCACGTAGATCTCGCGAGCGTTACTCGGCTCCGCCGACCTCCATGTCGCGCAGCTCGCGCTTGAGGATCTTGCCGGTCGGGTTGCGCGGTAGTTCGTCGAGGAAGACGACCTCACGCGGCACCTTGTAACGGGCGAGGTGATCGCGCACGTAGTGCTTGATGTCGTCCTCCCCGATGGACGCGCCGTCGGTCTTGACGACGAAGGCCCGCAGACGGTGGCCCCACTCCTTGTCCTCCACGCCGATCGCGGTGGCCTCCACAACGTCGGGATGGCCGCTGATCAAGTCCTCGACCTCGGCGGGGAACACGTTCTCGCCGCCGGACACGATCATTTCGTCGTCGCGGCCGCTGACGAAGAGCAGACCGTCCTCGTCGAAATAGCCGACATCGCCCGACGACATCAGGCCGTCGACGATCTGCTTGTGCCCGCCGCCCGTGTAGCCCTCGAACGGGAAGAAGTTGCCGACGAAGATCCGCCCGACCTCGCCCTGCGGCAACTCGTTGCCATCGTCGTCGAGGATCTTGACCTTCACCCCCTTGACCACGGGCCCGACGGTGGCCGGGTTCTTCTTCAGATCCTGCGGCCGCGCGATCGTGGCGAACGCGATCTCGGTGGACCCGTAAAGGTTGTAGATGACCGGGCCCAGGTCCTCGAGCGCGCGGGTGGCCAGCTCGGCCCCGAGCTGCGAGCCGGACACGAACACGATGCGCAGCGACGACAGATCGGGTTTGCGCTCCATGCCCTCGAGGGTGTCGAGCATGCGCGACAACATCACCGGCACCACCACGATGGCGGTCACCTTGTGTTTCTCGACGTCCTCGAGCACGGTGGCCGGTTTGAAGCGGCGGCGCAGCACCAACGTGGTGCCCAGCATCATCGCGATCGTGGCGTGCAGGAAACCCAGCGCGTGAAACATCGGCGCGGGCAGCGACGTCACCTCGTTGGCCCGGAACGGCACGTGCGAGAGCACCCCGCCGATCGGCGCCAGCGTGGGCGGTGTGCTGCGGTTGGCGCCCTTCGGGGTTCCGGTGGTGCCGCTGGTCAAGATGATGACCGACGAATGCTTGGTGGCCTTGGGTGCGGGCCGCCCGGTGCTGCGGGCGATGACGTCGGCGAGCGTCTCATCGGTGCTGCCCGACGGCTGCTCCTTATCGGGGTTCTTCCCCAACGCACGCAACTTGCCAAGGGGCGGTTCGGCTTTGGTGACCGCGTCGGCGTACTCGTCGTCGTAGATGATCAGCTTGGCGCCCTCGCGCTCGGAGACCTCCTTGATCTGCGGGCCGGAGAATTCGCTGTTGAGCAGAATGATGCGGGCGCCGACGCGGGCGGCGCCGTAGAACGCGATGAGGAACCAGCGGTGGTTGCGCGCCAGGATGGCGACCCCGTCGCCGCCCTTGACGCCGATCGCCAGCAGACCGTTGGCCACACTGTGCGCCGCGTTGTCGAGTTCACCGAACGTGATCTCGCCGTCGTCGTCGATCACCGCGGCCCGGTCCGGGGTGCGGCGAGCGTTGAGCGCCGGGATCATCCCGAACTCACCCCAGCGCCGGATGTCGGCGAACATCGCGGCGATGTTCTGGGGCGGCTCGAGCTTCAACGCTCCGGCGCCCAACATCTTGGTGAAGTAGTGCAATTCGGCCGAGCCGCGTTCGAGAAGCTGCTGCGCTTTGGCCGCGGCCAGCGTCGGGACATCTGTCAGCTTGGGCATACCGCCACAATATGTGACTTGCGTCGCACGGCGGCGGGAATGCTGCGCGCAACTAGCATGGCGACATGGCCGGTCCGCTCGAGCTCGAGGTGGGCGGCAGGCAGGTGCGGGTCACCAACCCCGACAAGGTGATCTTTCCCGAACTCGGGGTCACCAAGATCGATTTGATCCACTACTACCTCGCCGTGGCCGACGGTGCCCTGCGCGGGGTCGCCGACCGGCCGATGATCCTCAAGCGGTTCGTCAAGGGCATCACCGAAGAAGCGGTCTTCCAGAAGCGCGCGCCCGCGAAGCGACCCGACTACGTCGACGTGGCGGAGTTGAAATACGCCTCGGGAACGTCGGCCGCCGAGGCCGTCATCTCCGACGCCGCCGGGCTGGTGTGGGCGGTGAACATGGGCTGCGTCGATTTGAACCCGCATCCGGTGCGGGCCGACGACCTCGCCCACCCCGACGAGTTGCGCGTCGACCTCGACCCGATGCCCGGCGTGACGTGGCGCCAGATCGTCGACGTCGCGCTGGTCGCCCGCGAGGTGCTCGAGGACCACGGGCTGACGGCGTGGCCCAAGACGTCGGGATCGCGTGGCTTTCACATCTATGCGCGCATCCAACGGCGGTGGCCGTTCAAGTTCGTCCGTCTCGCCGCGCAGGCCGTGGCCCGCGAGGTCGAGCGGCGCGCACCCGAACAGGCCACCGCCCGCTGGTGGAAAGAGGAACGCGAAGGCGTGTTCGTCGATTTCAACCAGAACGCCTTCGACCGCACGGTCGCCTCCGCGTACTCGGTACGCGCGACGCCCGACGCGCGGGTCTCCACACCGCTGCGGTGGGATGAGGTGCCCGACTGTCAGCCCGAGGTGTTCACGATCGCGACGGTGCCCAAGCGGTTCGAGGCCATCGGCGACCCGTGGGCGGACATGGACGACTCGGCCGGTTCGCTGGAGGCCCTGCTCGACCTCACCGACCGGCTCGGCCCGCCCGAGAAGGCGCCGCGCGGCGCCAAGAAGAGCGCGGCCGGCCGCCGGGTCTCCTCGAAGCCGCTCATCGAGATCGCGCGCACCAAAACCAAGGACGAGGCGATGGCAGCCCTGGACGAGTGGCGCCAACGTTACCCGTCGGTAGCCGAAAAGCTGCGGCCCGCAGATGTTCTCGTCGACGGTATGCGTGGGCCGAGTTCGATCTGGTATCGGATCCGGATCAACCTGCAGCATGTGCCGGAAAAACAGCGGCCACCACAGGAGCCGTTGCTCGCCGATTACGACCCCTGGGAGAACTATTCGGGTCCGCAATGGATGCGCCGCGACTGACGATTTGCTAGTGCAGCCGAAAACGGCTTCCTTACCAAAGTATTAGCCACCACTCCCGGTTGCCTTAGATTGGCCGCCTACCTTGGACTTCAAGTTGAGGACCTCGAGAGGAGGCAGTGATGTACGGAAATCCGTCATTCGACTGCGCTGGGGCCCAGATTCACGCGGTTTGTCGCCAACTGGCCACAGTCGTGACCATCAGCGGTGTCGTCGATGACACCAACATCGAGCGCGTTACGGCGTTCGCCCGGCGGTTCGTGCTCGCCGAGAAGGGCTTCGTGCTTGATCTGAGTGGTGTGACTTCGTTTACGCCACAATGTGTTTCGCTGTTCTACGGCGTCGACGAAACCTGCTTTGCCAGCGAGGTGGAGTGGGCGTTGATCACCAGCGCCGCCGTGGAAGACGCGCTGGGCGGCGTCGCGGCCGGCTTCCCGGTCGCCGCCTCTGTGCCCGACGCCCTGCACCGATTCGCAGCCGGTATCGACGAACGTCGCCGCCTGCTGCCGTTGCTGACGGCCAAGAAGACCGCATAGCGGAAAGGTCCACCACCGTGATCCTCGATATTCGCTGGCTGGGATACCTGCTCGGCCGGCGGCACTCGCCGGTCAAACGGGGGCATGCGCTGGATCGTTGACGCCATGAACGTCATCGGGTCGCGCCCCGATGGCTGGTGGCGTAACCGCGCTCAGGCGATGGCCACGCTCGTCGGTCACCTCGAGCGGTGGGCACCCGAAGACGATCACGTCACCGTGGTCTTCGAACGTCCGCCGTCGCCGCCCATCGAGTCCTCCGTCATCACCGTCGCCCACGCACCGCGAGCCGCGGCGAACTCCGCCGACGACGAGATCGTGCGGTTGGTGCTCGCCGACGAGCACCCCGCCGACGTCGTCGTCGCCACCTCGGACCGCGTGCTGGCCGAGCGAGTCCGGGCCGCTGGCGCAGCGGTCTACCCCGCGGAGAGGGTGCGCAACCTCGTCGATCCGCGCTGAGCGCCGGCCGGCGCCCACCCGGGTGAGCGGCCCAGGTGCGCGAGCAGCCGGTCGAAGTCCCCTGCCGTCGTGCTGGCCTCGAGCGCCTGGGCGAACGGGGAGTTCGGCGCGGCGCGGAAGTCGCCGTCGGGGACGGCCAGCGCCAACGGCAGCACGCCGCTCAGCACGTCGGCCGCGGGTGTGAACGCCACGCCACGCGAGCGGGCGACGTCCCAGGCGTGCACGACGTAGTCCACGAAGTGGAAGCCGATGGCCATCGCACCGGGAACCGTTGCGCCAGGACCGAATTCGGGGATGGCGAAGGTGGCGTCGAGCACGCCGTCGGCCTCGAAGGCGGCCAGCACGTCGGTTGCCGCCGCGGAGTATGCCCCCGCGGGGTCGGCGCGGACCGCATCGGCCACCGTGGCGGGATCCCACACCGCGAGGTCGGCGCCCTGGCCGCGGGCCGCCGCGGCGAACCCGTAGTGCTGCACGGTCATATGCGCCAACAGATCGGCAAGATCCCAGCCCGCGCACGGCGTCGGACGGTCGAGGTCCTCAGGTGTCACGCCCGCGACCACGTCGACGGATGCGGCGACGGCGCGGTGATGAAGCGGTCGGATGTCGGATGGATTAATATTCATGCGCTTATGATAAGCAGATATAGATGATCGGTCAATGCTTAATATTCGGTTATGGCGTCCGAGGCCAACCGCCCCGACTTGGGCGTGATGCTCGCCCCGTTGATCCGCGAGGTGATCGCCGCCGAGCAGCCCGTGCTGGCCGAACACGGGCTGTCGATGTGGGGGTATGCCGTGCTGCTCGCGCTGGACAACTCACCGGTACGCACCCAAGCCGCGCTGGCCGCCGCGATCGGCGCCGACAAGACGCGCATCATCCCCACGCTCGACCAACTGCAGGCCAAGGGCTATATCGTGCGTCGACCCGACCCCGACGACCGCCGGGTGCGGCTGCTGGAGATCACCGAAGCCGGTCGGACAGTCAAGGATGCTGCGCAGGCCGCCATCCAGCGCGGTGAGGAGCGGTGGCTTTCGATGCTGTCGGCCGACGAGCGGAAGGTCTTTCTGCGCGCGCTCGCCAAGATGACGGGTTTCGGCGAGCGCCCATAAGCTCGACGGATGAACCGCCTCGATCGTTTCTTCGAGATCTCGGCGCGGGGCTCCACGGTCGCGACCGAGCTCCGGGGCGGCCTGGTCACGTTCATCGCGATGGCCTACATCCTCGTGCTGAACCCGATCATCCTCGGCGACACCGACGACATCGCCGGCACCAGCTTGGAGTTCGAGCAGGTCTCGGCCGTGACCGCGCTGGCGGCGGGCGTGATGACCATCCTGTTCGGGCTGGTGGCGCGGCTGCCGTTCGGGTTCGCCGCCGGCCTGGGCATCAACTCGTTCGTCGCCACCACCCTGGTCGGCTCGCTGACCTGGGCCGAGGCCATGGGCCTCGTCGTCGTCAACGGCGTGATCATCGTGGTGCTGGCCGCGACCGGGCTGCGCAGGCTGGTGTTCGATGCGGTGCCGATGCCGCTGAAGTTGGCCATCACCGCGGGCATCGGGTTGTTCATCTTGTTCATCGGGCTGGTCGACGCCGGCTTCATCGGCGCCACCGGGCTGCCGTCCCCGCCGGTGGGGCTCGGCGGCGACGGCAGCGGTTCGATCAGCACGGTGCCCACCGTGGTGTTCGTGCTGACGCTGCTGATGACCGGCGCCCTGGTCGCCCGGCGGGTGCCCGGTGCCATCCTGATCGGGCTCACAACGGGCACCGTGGCCGCGGTCGTCATCGAGGCGATCTGGCACCTCGGCTCGGCGGCGCAGCATCCCGGCGGCTGGTCGTTGGCGGCGCCGACGCTGGAGGGAGCGCCGTTCGCCCTGCCCGATCTATCGCTGGTCGGCGCGGTCAGCCTCGACAGCTTCGGGCGCATCGGCGTGATCGCCGCGGTCATGTTCGTGTTCACGCTGGTGTTCGCGAACTTCTTCGACGCGATGGGCACCTTCACCGGCCTGTCGCGCGAGGCGGGGTTGGCCGACGAGAAGGGCACCTTCCCGCGGCTGCGCTCGGCGCTGATCGTTGAGGGCGCAGGTGCGGTCGTCGGCGGCGCCACGTCGGCCTCGTCGAACACGGTGTTCGTCGAATCCGGCGCGGGCATCGGCGAGGGCGCCAGAACCGGCCTGGCGAACGTGGTGACCGGTGCGCTGTTTCTCGCGGCGATGTTCGTCTCACCGCTCGCCGAGGTGGTGCCGACCGAAGTCGCCGCCGCGGCGCTGGTGGTCGTCGGCGTCATGATGGCCTCGCACCTGCGCCACGTCGACATCTCCGAGTTCTCGGTCGCGCTGCCGGTGGTGCTGACCGTGGCGACGATGCCGCTCTCCTACTCGATCGCCAACGGCATCGGTGTCGGGTTCATCTCCTGGGTCGTATTGCGTTCGGTCGCAGGCAAATTCCGCGACATCAGCCCGATGCTGTGGGTCGTCGCCGCGGGGTTTCTGGTCTACTTCGCCCGCGACTGGATCGAGTCGCTGATCGGGATGTGAACCCGCTCAGCCCTCGGCTTCCCCGTCGGCCTGGCGCTTCTGCTTCTCCGCGTCGGCCAAATCTGACATCTGGTCGGCCTGGGCGCGCTTGTTCGCCGAGGCGACACGCTTGTCCACCGAATCGTTGAGCTTTGCGTTGGCGGCTGAGGCGGCCTGCTGTTCGGCCTTGGTGATCTCGGCGCGCTCCTGGTTCTTGGCCGAGTCGACGGATTTCTTCCGCCGCTCAGCGACTTCGTCGGCCCGCTTGGTACCGCCGGAGATACGGTTTTCGGCGTTCTCGACCGCTGCGCGGTTGCGCTGCTGAGCGTTGCTTTGCGCCTGCTTGACCTGCTGGTTCTTGTCCTCGCGGGCCTGATTCTTGGCTTCAGCCGCTTCCTGGCGGGTGCGCTTCAACTCAGTGTTGGCGTGCTTGACCCGCTCAGTGGCGGTCTCCTCGAGCTGGGTGGCACGGCGCAGCGCGTCGCTGCGCTCGAGCAGTGCGGTGCCCCGCTGTTCCACCTCGGGGGCGTCGAGCACGCTGCCGACGGTGACGTCGAGCTTGCCGAGCGAACGCTCATAGAACAGCCGCGCCGGCGCCTCGGAATCCATCCGGGAGACCACTTGCTCCTCGATCACCTGCAGGGGCAACCGGGCGAGCTGATACTGAAATCGCAGTACTGCGAACGGAACATCGGTGATCTTCATCGTCAGCTCCCTTCCCGATCGTTCGGTACGCCCGCCTCGTCGGCCAATTCCTCGGCGCGCTGGCGGGCACGCGCGGCGTCCGCGCGGTCATGCGCCGATGCCCGCACGGACTCCCACTGGTCGTCGAGTGCCTCGTCGGCTTCTGCGTGTGCGGCGGCGGTTTCGGCACGCTCTTCTGCCCTGGCCTCCTGCACCTGCCGTTGCGCATCGCGCTGGGCCTGCTGCCGCTCGGCAGCCAGGTCCTGGTGGGCGGCCTCGGTCACGGCTTGCTTTTCGGCGGCCCGCTGCTGGTCGGCCTGTTGCTTTTCGGCCGCGGCCGCTGCCTCCACACCGGTGCGCTCGGCGGCGCCTTCGAGGCGGGCTTCGGCGGCCTCGGCGCGCGCCTGCTCGGCTTGGGCGTCTGCCACCGATGCGGTGGTGCTGGCCTCCTTGCGCTTGCGGGCCTCGGTCTGCTCGAGTTGTCCCTCAGCGGTAAGCGAGTCGTTGCGGGTGACGGCGCCGACGATCTCTTTCGCCTTGCCCTTCACCGACGCGAGCATCCCCTTACGCGCCTGATCAGCCTTGTTGTGCTGGGTCACTTGTTCCTCCTGAAACTTTCTTGGGACGGGTTTCACCGATCGCGGCAATGTCAAACGCGATGTGCCAAGCGCCACTACACGTGGCGCCCGTCATCGGGGGCGTTGCGGGTGCGCCCGAGAATCAGACCCAACGCGAGCATTCCGCCAGCCAGACCGAAGTGCAGCCAGTCATCGGCAGTGTTGAGCGGCACAAAGTTGGCGGCGGAGTCATGGTCGATGATCAGCCCGTAAAGCCACAGCAGCGCGTAGACGATGCCGCTGACGATCAGAAAACCGCGCGCCCCGTTGAAGGTGCGCGACAGCGCCAGCCCCAGCACTCCGAACAACAGGTGCACGATGTTGTGCAGGACCGAGACGTTGAACACGCCCAACAGCAGGGCCCCGGAATGATGGCCGGCGAACGTCATCGTGTCGTAGTTCGTGGTGATGCCCGGGATGAAGCCGAGCACACCCACCAGTAGAAACACCGCGCCGACGGCGAGGGAGGCCCACTGCACGGGTGCCCGGCCGGACGTGGGTGAGGCCGCGGGACTGCCTTGAGTACCTGGAGTTGCCATGACCGCCGGGTAGCCGATCGAACGCCGCCGAAAACCCCGAAGGGTTTGGCGACCAGCAGCGACGGGCAAAGGTCGCGCCATGAGCAAAGACTGGGAATGCGTCGTGGTCGGCGGCGGCGCCGCGGGGTTGAGCGCCGCGCTGGTGTTGGGCCGGGCGCGCAGACGCACCCTGCTGGTCGACGCCGGCGAGCAGAGCAACTCCGCGGCGGCGGGGATCGGCGGGCTGCTGGGCCACGACGGCCGCGCCCCCGACGAGCTGTACGCCGCGGGGCGCCGCGAACTGGCCGCATATCCGAATGTTCAGTACCGCGAGGGTCGAGTGGTCAGCGGAGCCGCCGTCGACAATGGGTTTCTACTCGACCTGGATAACGGCGAGCAGGTCACCGCCCGGCGGGTGCTGCTGGCCACCGGGATGCAATATCGCCCCCCGGATCTGCCCGGCCTGTCCGCGCTGTGGGGCACGTCGGTGTTTCAGTGCCCGTTCTGTCACGGCTGGGAAATGCGCGACAAGCGGCTGGCCGCATTGGCCGCCGGTGAGGAAGCGGTCCACTCGGCGCTGATGCTGCGCGGCTGGAGCGACGACGTCGTCCTCCTCACCGACGGCGCAACCGAGCTCGACGCCGACGGGCGCCGACGGCTGGAAGCGGCCAACGTCGTCGTCGACGACCGCCGCGTCGTCGAACTCATCAGCCAAGACGGCGCGCTGACGGCGATCGCCTTCGCCGACGGCGACCGGCTGGCCCGCGACGGCCTGCTCGTGGAATCCCCGCTGCGCCAACGTTCTTCGCTTGCCGAGCAGTTGGGCGCCGCGTGCGCTGACGACGGACTGTCCTGCGACACCGTCGCCGTGGACGCACTGCACCGAACCAGCGCGCCGGGCGTGTTCGCCGCGGGCGACCTCTGCGCTGAGCAGCCATATGTGGCCGGGGCCATCGCCGCGGGCTCTCAGACCGCGATGATCGTCGTCCAGAGCCTGCTGGCCGACGAATTCCAGCTGCCCTATCCGCCGTAACGTTCGATGAGCTTGTGCTTGTAGAGCTTTCCGGCGTCGGTGCGCGGCAATTGTGTTTCGAAGGAGATGGAGCGGGGGCATTTGTAGTGCGCCAACCGCTCTTTGAGCCAACCCGTCAACGTGGCGGCCAAAGCGTCGCAGGCCAGTTCCGGCTGCGCCAGTTGTACGACTGCCGTGACGCGCTGGCCCATCACCTCGTCGGGCACGCCGAACACCGCCGCGTCGACGACGAGCGGGTGGCTGATCAACATGTTCTCCGTCTCCTGCGGATAGATGTTCACGCCACCGGAGATGATCATGTGGTCTCGCCGGTCGGTGAGATACAGATAGCTGTCCCGATCGAGGTATCCGACGTCTCCGACCGTGACCCAGCCCTGCGGTGAGCGCGCGGCAGCGGTTTTGGCGTCGTCGTTGAGATAGGCGAATTCGTATCCGCCCTCGTAGTAGATATCGCCGACTTGTCCTGCGGGAACTTCGAATCCGTTCTCGTCGAGGATGTGCGGCGTTCCCATCAGCGGACGCCCGACCGACCCCGGATGACGCAGCCACTCCTCGGCGCGGATGAACGAGATGCCGGCGCCTTCCGAGGAGCCGTAGTACTCGTCGACGATCGGTCCCCACCACCGGATCATCTGACGCTTGATCTCGGGCGGACACGGCGCCGCGGCATGCACGACGCGTTCGAGGCTGGACAGGTCATATTTTGCGCGGGTCGCCTCGGGCAGCCGCAGCATTTTGACGAACATCGTCGGCACGAACTGCCCGTGGGTGACCCCGTAGCGCTGAATGCACGCCAACGCGTCCTCGGCGTCGAACCGCTCCATGATCACCGTCGTGGCGCCGGCGGCCTGAGCACACATGGTCCACATCGCCGGGGCGGTGTGGTACAGCGGCGCAGGGCTGAGGTACACCGATTCGGTGCTCACACCGAGCCTTTCGAACACCGGTGTCGACGGTTTGGCGCCCCGCGCGGGACCGCTGCTGCCGCGCGGGCGCTTGATACCTTTGGGCCGGCCGGTGCTGCCCGACGAGTACTGCAGCAGCTCACCTTCGTCGTGCGCGCTGAAATGGGTGGCTGGTTCGCGGGCAACGCATTCCGGGTAGCGCAGCCACCCGTCGAGGTCGGCATCGGCGATCATCGTGACGGCGGGCAATCCGTTGGGCAGGTGATCGGCGAATACCGCGCATATGTCTCGTGTTCCTGCCGACCCGATCAGCGCCTTGGCTGCACAGTCGCCCACGATGTATGCCGCCTCGGACGCGGTGAGGTGGGTGTTGAGCAGCGTGTAGTACAGGCCGCTTCGACGGGCGGCCCACATCATTGTGTGGACGTGCTCGTTGTTGTCCATCAGGATCGCGACGGTGTCCCCGGCGACGATCCCGCGGCGGTGCAGCAGATGGGCGATCTGGTTGGCGCTTCGGTCCAGTTCGGCGTAGGTCACCACCTTGCCACTGGAGTTCAGGATGATCGCCGGCTTGTCTGGGGACACTTGATCGTTCAGCCGCATCCGCGCACCACCACCGCATCCAGGGTAGACCGCGAGCAGTAACAGCGCGCGCGTATGAGAATATCTATTCTCAAATGCCTGTAGTTCGAGGGCCGCACCGGAAGAGGGCTTGTCAGATGGGTGGACAACCAGTCGATCTCGACGGAGCGCGAACGCTCATCGTCGGCGCGTCATCGGGTATCGGCCAGGCGTTCGCCGTCGCGGCCCATGCCCGTGGCGCGCGGGTGGCGTTGGCGGCACGGCGCGTCGACGTACTGGAGAAGTCAGCCGCCATGCTGGACGGCTCGGCTCACGAACTCGACGTGTCCAAACCCCCGGCCATCGAACCGGTCGTCAACCAGGTCGCCGATGTCCTCGGCGGGCTCGACGTGGTCGTGTTCACCAGCACCGTGGTTCCTTTCGCCCACATCGAGGACACCGACATCACCACGTGGGTGCATGCCTACACCGTGAACGCCGTCGGCGCCTCACATGTGCTGCGTGCGGCGCTGCCGCACCTGTCGGCAGATCCGGTGATCCTGGTGGCGTCCAGCCATGATGTCGGTCGGCCGCGTGCCGGGGTCGCCGCCTACAACGCGAGCAAGGCCGCGCTGAACGAGATCCTGCGCGCCTGGCGCAGCGAACATCCCGAGTTGCCGATCATCCGGGTCAGCGTCGGACCGACCGAGGGCACCGAGATCCTGCGGGGTGCCGACCGTGACCTGCTGGCCGAGCTCTACCGGGCGTGGGCGCACCACGGTCAGATACCCCAACAGATGTCGGCCGTTTCGGATGTCGCCGAGACGTTGGTGTCGCTGGTGGCGGCGGCCCGCCGTTCACCGACCGTGGTGCCCGAGATCGTCCACCTCGCACCGCGGATCACCGGGCGCTGACGCTTTCTTTCGGCGGCTTCGGGACAATCGCCGATTTCGGCGCGGCCCAGCCCAGCGCGTTTTCGGCGAGGATGCTGCAGATATCTGTGCTGCGAGTGATTCAGTGGGCCGCCGGTGGAGTCGGAACCGAGATGGTCACCACGATCCTGGACCATCGGCCCGATCTCCAGCCGGTCGGTGCCCGGGTGTATTCCGATGCCGAGGACGGCGTCGACGTTGGCACCCTGGTGGGCCGGCAGCCGATCGGCGTCACGGTCGCCACCGACGGCGAGCCGCCCATCGAGCTCGAGACCCCGTGGACGGTCGGCGGCGACTATTCGCAGCACTGCCAAAGCCCAGGGACGGTTGGACGCTGACCATCGATGGTGATCCGTCGATGCAGACCCACTTCTTCTGTCTGGCCAGCTTCAGCCAGCAGGACTCGATCGCCGAACATGTGCGGTCCCCGCAAGTTTTGGCAACTAGGCCGCGACCGCTTCAGTCCCACACCACGTCGAGGCGCGGCGGTGAACGGAACATCATTCCGGTGATGAAGGGCGCCGGCGCGTCGGGGTCCAGCCGCAGGCCCGGGAGTTCGTCGAACAAGGCGTTGAAGATCTTGGTGGTTTCCAGACGGGCCAGATGCATGCCGAGGCAGACGTGCGCACCGTGCGCAAAGCCGATGTGGGCCTTGCGTTCCCGGTGGATGTCGAAATCCTCGGCGTCATCCCAGCGGGTTTCGTCGTGGTTGGCGCTGCCGAGGCTGAGCATCATAGTCGCCCCTTTCGGTAGCGCCACCCCGGCCAGCTCGGTGTCACAGGTCACCTCGCGCATGAAGTTGAGCAGCGGGGTCTCCCAACGGATTCCCTCTTCGATAGCTTGCGGGAGCAGGGTGCGGTCCGCCCGCACCGCGTCGAGCTGATCAGGGTGGGTGAGCAACCCGTATGCCAGACTCGCCGTCGAGCGCGAGGTGGTCTCCGCGCCCGCGGGCAGCAGGTTGCGCATGAAACCGTAGATCTGTTCATCGGACATCTTGATGCCGTTGACTTCGGCTGCCGCGAGGATCGACACCATGTCGTCCTTGGGCGACCTACGCTTGTCGGCGAGGATCTCGACGAAGTAATCCTTCATCTGCGCGGATGCGCGCATCGCGCAGTCCATGTCGGCGCGAAAGCCCAGCAGGTCGATGGCGAGTCGGTGGAACTGCGGAACGTCGGAATCAGGCAGGCCCAGCAGCGCAGCGATCACCCGCACCGGAATCGGCATGAACACCGCGTCGACCAGGTCAGCGCGATTGGCGTCTTTGATTTTCGCGATGGTGTGGTTCACCAGCGGGCCAACGAGTTCGGTGTCCCACCGTTTCATCGACGACCGCGCGAACGCGAATTCATGGAGCTTGCGGTACACCGCGTGATCGGGGTCCTGCATTTCGAGGATGGTCGGTCCCTGCAGCGGTCGCACGACGTCCTCGTAGCAGCGCGTGCTGAACGTGATGTGGTCGGTGAAGATCGCCTTGATGGTGTCGAACGTGTACGCGGTGAAGGTCGGTGGCCCGTCGCCGGAGTTACCGACCATACCCATCTCCGGCCACCCGGCATGGACGGGGCTCTGGGCGCGCAATTCCTTGAGCAACGGATACGGCGACGCGTCGCCGTCGGCGCCCATGCCGGCATTGAACTTCTCCTGCGCGTCTCGGATGCGCTGCTCGAGGTCTTCGGTCGCCGGCTCCACCACGCGTCTCAACATACACCCTGTCGGTTGCGGTTTGAATAGGGTAGGTTGATCGGCCGTGGGTGGATCGGGCTCACCAAACCGCAACCAGGAGCGTTCGATTGGCTATCCGGGTCGTTCAGTGGGCCACCGGCGCAGTCGGGCGGGCCGCGCTCGCCGAACTGATCGAGAACCCAGATTTCCAACTGGTCGGGTTGCTGGTCTACGACCCGGGCAAGGCTGGGATGGATGCCGGCGCCCTGTGCGGCCTGCCCACCACCGGCGTCGTCGCGACGACGGACAAGGACGCGATCGTTGAACTCGGCTCCGACGTGGTTGTCCATGCGGCCAGCAAGGCCCATGCGGTCGAGACGAATGCCGAGGATATCTGCCGCCTGCTGGCCGCCGGGTCCAACGTGATCACCACGACCTCCTACAACCACCTACGCACCTACGGCGCCGATGTCGAGGCCGCGTTCGCTGCCGCGTGCGCGGCGGGCAAGTCCCGGTTTCACGCGGCAGGCGAGAACCCCGGGTTCATGTTCGAACGCCTTGTCACGACGGTCACCGGGTTGAGCAAGAACATCGACCGCATCGACCTCTACGAGGCCGTCGACGTGTCGAGCATCGACAGCCGGCCGATGCTCGTCGACCTGATGGGGATGGGCCGTCAACCACAGGACGTGGGCGCCGACTCGCCGATCATCGCCAAGCTCGACATGGCCTACCGGCAGGCGCTCAACGCCACCGCCGACGTCCTCGGCATCGCGCTGTCAGAGATCACGGTCAGCGTGGAGTGCACCACCGTCGACCATCCCATCGAAATCGCAGTCGGCACGGTCGATGCGGGGTTGGTTGTGGGCCAACGCTTCTCGTGGACCGGCTGGTGGGATGGCCGCGGGCTGCTGGCCATCCACGAAGAGTGGGTGTTGACCCGCGACCTGCCGCAATGGGGTCTTCGGCCGCTGGCCGACGGCGAGAAGGCACCGCTCATCCGGGCCGTCATCAAGGGCGTGCCGAGTTTCGAGTTGCAACTCGATGTCGGATGGGATGACGTACCGCCCGGGTTCGAGGACGCCAACCCCGGACACCTGATGATCGGGATGAGCGCGGTGCGGGCGATCCCTTACGTGCTGGCCGCGCCGCCGGGAATCGTCACCGCGCCCGTGTTCGGCGCGATCCAGCTGTAGCAGCGCCTGACCTCTCGCGAAACGTACACCAGGGCCGCGGATCGGCCGAAATCGCGACGCTGGTGTACATTTCGCGAACTAGGAGGCGCGCCACGGATTGGTCCAGGAGTCGATCGTCGCGACCTCCGCGAGGGGTTTGCGCCGGACCGGATGGTGACCACCGACCGGCCAGCCAGCGGTGATCAGGGTGGCGATCCGCCAGTGCGGCGGGATACCGATGAGTTCGCGCAACTCGCTGTCGCATGCGTCCTGCCACAACGTGATCGCCGCGCCGAGGCCCTGGGCGCGCGCGGCCAGCAGGAAGTTCTGCACGGCGGGGAAGATCGACCCGCCCTGCTGCAGATCACTGGCCCCCGGCTGCGGCTCCACACAGAACAGCACGCATACCGGGGCGTCGCCGCCGACCCGCATGTGTTCGCGCATCGCGCGCAGCACCCGCGACTTGGGATCCGTCGCATCCTCCGACGGTGCGTCGAACCCGTAGAACTCGGCCATCACCTCCCACGTCCGCTGTGCGGCTCCGGAGATCACCGCGCGCGCTTCAGCCGTACGCACGATGACGAACCGCCACGGCTGTTGGTTTCCGCCCGACGGCGCCCAGGTGGCAGCCTGCAGACACCGCTCGATGACCGCGTCGTCGACAGGTTCGCTGCGGTAGCGCCGGACCGCAGACGCGGTGCGCATAACCGTCCACAGATCGTCGATCATCGCGAGTACGTCGGTGGCAGCGTGCCGGTCCAGGAGCCACCGCGCACCGGACCGGTGACCAGCGGCAGGTCCAGCGTCGACAGCAGACCCGGTGGCGCCGCGATGACGGCGGGAATCGCGTTCAGTTCACGCATCACCGTGGCGTACGTCAGCCCCCGCATATTGTTTCCGCGGCCGTGCATTTCGACGTCGACGGTGTAGGTGGGCAGACCGTCGACGATCACCCGGTAACCGCCGTGCGGTGACGGGTGCCGTGGCCAGTCCGGCGCGGAGGACTCGCCCATGCGGGTGATGTGCTCGAGCACGACGCGTTCCTCACCGTCGACGACGCCCGCCAGCTTGAACCGCATGCCGCCCATGGTGCCCGGTTCGATCCATCCCGAAGCGACCTCGTATCGCTCGGTCGCCAGCCACTTCTCGATCGTCGTGTCCACCTCGTCCAGCGGAAGGCCGACGCCATCGGCGACCAGATGGACCGTCGGCGCCCACAACGCGGCCAGCCGGGCAGGGTCGAACAGCGGCGCAGGATGATCGGGGGGATGACCGAAACCCATGAAGTCGAACATGATCTCGGGCTGGTTGATCGGAGCGTAGTCGAGGATCTCCAGCATCGTGATGGTGTCCACGCGGCTGCTGAATCCGGTCATCGTCAGCGCGATGACGTCGTTGGCCCAGCCCGGGTCGACGCCGCTGTTGAAGAAGGTGGTCTTGCCCTCCGTGCAGGCGGCCTCGATCAGTGCGACGGTTTCGGAGTCGGCGGCGGGCGGATAGCACAGCGGCACCAGCGACGTGGTGACCACATTCTTTCCGGCCCGTAGGCAGCGGGCGATGTCCTCGGCGGCCTCGCGATAGCGGTAGTCCCCGGAGGCGAAGTAGGCGACGACGTCGGCGTCGAGCGCCAGCGCGGCCTCGATGTCGCGGGTCGCGATCACGCCGGTAGCCGGCATACCGCACAACGCACCGGCATCCATACCGTCCTTGGCTTCGGCATGCACGACGACGCCCGCCAGCTCGAGCCCGGGGTGCGCGATCAGTGCACGCAGCGCACCCACCCCGACTTGACCGGGACCCCAGAGGATTACTCTCGGGTTACGTTGGCAGTCCGTCATCTACACCCTTTCCCCGGCCAGACCCGACTTGTGAGAACATACCTTCTCATTGAGGGATAAGGCCATTACCGCGTCGACAGCACCATGGAGGAGACCGTGACCGATTACAAGTTCTTGAAATGGGAGACGTTCGATGACGGTCAGATCGTGCGGATCTCGCTGAACCGTCCCGAGCAGCGCAATGCGCAGAACCGCGGAATGCTGGTCGAGCTCGACGATGCGTTCAGGCGCGCCGAGGCCGACGACGACGTCCGCGTCGTCATCTTGGCCGGCGAGGGTCCGATGTTCTCCTCCGGGCACGACATCGGCTCCAAACAGGCCCGCGCCGAGTTCATGCCGGGTCCGGATCAACACCCCACGGCGGTCATCGACGGCGGCACCCGCGAGGGTGCGGAGAAGATCATGCTGCAGGAGTGGCACTACTTCTTCCAGAACAACCTGCGCTGGCGCAACTTACGCAAGATCACGATCGCCCAGGTGCACGGTGACGTGTTCTCGGCGGGCCTGATGCTCATCTGGGCGTGCGATCTGATCGTCGGCAGTGAAGAGGTGCGGTTCGCCGACGTCGTCGGAACCCGGCTGGGCATGTGCGGCATGGAGTACTTCGGTCATCCGTGGGAGTTCGGGCCCCGCCGCACCAAGGAGTTGATGCTCACCGGCGACGCGATCGACATCGAGGAGGCCTACCGCCTCGGGATGGTCAGCAAGATCTTCAAACGCGACGAACTCGCTGAGCGCACCCTGGAATTGGCGCGACGCATCGCGGAGGTCCCGACGATGGCTGCGCTGCTCATCAAGGAATCGGTGAACCAGTCCGTCGACAACATGGGCTTCTACAACGCGTTGCAGTCCTGCTTCACCCTGCACCAACTCAACCATGCGCACTGGGTCGGCGTGCGCGACGACAAACGCGCCACCGCGGGCGAGGAGCAAGGGGTGCCGAACTGGCGCACCGCACCGCCGATTGTGTTGTCGGCGAAGGATCAGGTCCGCGCCGACTCGTGACCGCCCTCCTGCCGAACGTGGGTTACCGTCACGCATTGGGCGCGTGAGACGTGCATCAATCCCACATTCGCCGCAGGCGAGCCAGTTCAGCCGGAGGCTGGCCAGTTCAGCCGGAGGCGGGCTAGTTCAGCCGGCGACGGCTCCGTAGCGGGCATCCGCGACGCGGTCGAGCGCGACCGCCGGTTCGCCGTACACCATGGCCCAGCCGCGGACACGCCGGTAGTAGAGCTGGATGTCGCCTTCCATCCCGAAGCCGTAGCCGCCGTGGACGTGCAGGCTGCGTTGGGTGGCATCGCGGGCGGTCTCGTGGGCGAACGCGAACGCCATCGCGGCGAGCTCGGTGACGCGCTGTGGTTCGTCGGCGAATGCGCATGCCGCTTCGAGCATCAGAAGGCGCGCGCCGTCGGCGGCAGTGGCGCTGTCGGCCAGCGGATGTGAGACGGCCTGGAAGGCGCCGATCGGCGTGCCGAACGCGTGCCGCTGTTTGGCGTACTCGACGCCGATCTCGACGGCCCTCGCGGCGGCGCCCGTGAGGGCCGCGGCGGTCAGACAGAGCCACAGGTCGACGCCGTGCGAGAACAACCGGCGGGCCCCTTCGCCGTCGGCCAGCACCGTGACGTCGTCGCCGATCGCGATGTCCGCCAGCGGCAACGACCCCAGGTTCTGCACGCGGGTCGGGGCTTCGATGGGCACCGCGACGAGGCGCCCGTCGACCAATGCCACGACCGCACCCGCCACGGCGCCTGCGGGCACAAGCTCCAGCGTCGCGCCGGCGCACGACCGCGGCGCGAAACTGACCAGCTTCTCGCCGGCCAGCGCCGAAGCCAGCAGCGCGGCACCGGTGTGCCCGCACGCGGCCAGCAGGCGTGCCGCCACCTGCGCTTCGATCAGCGGAGCGGAGCCGACCGCGCGTCCGTGCTGTTCGGAGCACAGTGCCAGGTCCAGCACCGAAGCGCCCCAACCGCCGTCCGCCTGGTCCACGGCCATGTCCAGGGCGCCGGTGTCGTGCAACGCCTGCCACAGCTTGGGGTCGAAGCCCAGGGGCTCCGCGGCGCGCACCCGCTCGGATGTCGACTCACGTCCGTACATCGCCGCGAAGGAGTCGACGAGTTGTCGCTGTTCACAGGACAGCCTCAGGTCCACGCGACGTCCCCTTCACCAGCGAATATGGATACTCTCAGTTTTGAGAGTAACATTATCGGCTACCTCGGCCCCTGGCATCACCGACAGATTGGTTCCCGCTCATGCACTTTCAGCCCGACAGCGCGACCGAGGCGTTTCGGGAAGAGGTACGCGCGTATCTCGACGATGTGCTGACGCCGGAGTTCGAGGAGCGGATCTACCGCAGCGGCGTCGCCCACGACGACGACTTCGCCAGGGGCTTGGTCGACAACGGCTTCTTCGCGCCGAGTTGGCCCGTCGAACTCGGTGGACAAGACCGTAACGCCTGGGATGAGCAGGCGCTCAACGAAGAACTGATGCGCACCGATGCGCCCGTGTACCTGTCGGAGACCACGCGCATGGTCGCAACGATCATCCGCGAGATCGGCACGCCTGCGATGAAGGAGCGCATCCTGGGTGGTGCGTTGCGGGGTGACGTCACGATCGCGCTCGGCTTCACCGAACCCGAGTGTGGCTCGGATGTCGCCGCGGCGACCACCAGGGCGGTGCGTGAAGGTGACGCGTGGGTCATCAACGGCTCCAAGATGTTCACGACAAACGGCCACATCGCCGACTACGTCTTCCTGCTGGCCCGCACCAGCCCGGAGAAGCCGAAGCACAAGGGCCTCACCATGTTTCTCGTTCCGCTTGACTCCGAGGGCGTCGAAGCCCAGGCGGTCTGGACGCTGTCGGGTGAGCGCACGAACATCACCTTCTACAGCGATGTGCGCATCGGCGACGAGTGGCGGATCGGCGATGTTGATGCCGGCTGGCAGGTGCTGGGGCTGTCGCTGCAGGATGAGCATGCGTCCGGATGGGGACCACATATCGCGCGTCTGCTACACCACGCCGAGGCGTGGGCATCGGCCAAGTCGGCACCCGACGGAGCTCCTCCGCTCGCGAAACCCGATGTGCGGCGGCGCATCGCGCGGGTCGCGATGGAGCTCGAAGTGGCGATGCTGCTGCAGCGAAGATGTGTGTGGATGGCCGAGAACGGTCAATCCCCGGTCGCCGAGGGCCCGATGTCGAAGCTCTACTCCACCGAGGCCCTGGTGCGCGCGAGCCAGGACATCGTGGAGCTGGTCGGACCCGATGCGATGCGGTCCTATCTCGAACCGACCGCGCCCGAACAGGGCCGGTTCGAGCACCTGATGCGGTTCTCGCTGGGGACGACGATCTACGCCGGCACCAGCGAGGTGCAACGCAGCATCATCGCCCAACGCGGGCTGGGCCTACCCCGTTAGATCTTTGGGCTTGCGGGTGCTGCGCCGCCGCGTCGTGGACTTGGCGGTGACGGCCTTCTTGGGGCTGCTCGCGGGCGGCGTCAGCGCTTGCAGGCACCAGGCCCACAGCTGGTCCTCGGTGAGTTCGGTGCCCTTACCGCCCATATGAAAAACCCCGATCTGGGCGAGCGCGATCAGCGTCGAGTTCAGCAGGGTCGTCAACTGTGCCGGGGTCATATCCTTGCGCACCAGCCCGGCGCGCGAGCAGGCCGTGAGGATCTTGGTGAGCAGCTTCTGGTGTGGCTCCCAGATCTTGGCGAAATCGGCGGGCCGCTCGATCTCCAGACTCAGGTTGTAAATCGTCATCACCCGCCCGCCGATGGCTTCGGACGACTCGGCCCGCGAGAGAAAGCCCCGGCAGAACGCCTCGAGCTGTGCCATCGGGCCGTCGGCGGCCGCCACCTCGTGGCGGATCGCTTCGATGAACTGGCTGGTGGCGTTCTCGTAGAGCGCCAACAACAGCTCTTCCTTGCCCGCGAAATGCTGGTAGAACGCTCGCAGGCTCAAGTTCGACCGGTCGATGAGCGTCTGGATCGTGAAATCAGCGCGACCGGATTCCTCGACGAGTTCCAGCGCCGTGGCCAAGAAGCGCGAGCTACGGGCCAGCGCACGCGCGCGTGCCTGGCTGAGTCGCCGCTCGATGGTGCGTTCCTGCCAACTGCTGGGTGCTTCAGCGTCCGTCTCGATGTCGACGAGTTCAAGATCGACGTCCGAGGCGCGGGCAGCGCGTTTCTTGGTAGTCATGATGCCTTGAGAATACGCGTTCCCTGCACGATTCACGTCAGCTGCCTCGCCCCATCACCCGTGCGGTACTCTGGAAACGATGATTCTCGATTGTGGGAACATGCGTTTCGCACGTGCGTTGCCGGCCGTCGCCGAAGGAGTACAGCGTTGACCGCAGATATCCTGATCGTCTCGCCCGATGACCACCTCGTGGAGCCGGCCGATCTGTGGACCAGCCGGCTACCCGAGCGCTACCGCGACATCGGGCCGCGGATCATCCGCAAGCGGGGGCGCATGGACCCCACCGTCACTTCCGACGTCGTGTTCGTCGAGGACGAGGACGGTCGCGACGCCGACATCTGGCACTACGAGGACGCGGTCATCCCGATCCCGCTCATCAGCGCGGCTGCGGGTTATGAACTCGACGAGCTCAGCACCGACCCGATCACCTTCGACGACATGCGGCCCGGCTGTTACCGCCCGGCGGACCGCCTCGCCGACATGGACATCGCCGGTATCGAGGCCTCGGCGTGCTTCCCCAATACCCTTGTCCGCTTCTGCGGTCAGCGCTTCCTCTACGCCAAGGACAAGGACCTCGCGTTGCTCTGCGTGCAGGCCTACAACGACTTCCAGATCGACGAATGGGGCGGCAGTTCGAACGGCCGACTGATTCCGCTCGGCATCATCCCCCTATGGGACGTCGACCTCGCGACCAAGGAGGTCGAACGGGTCGCCGCCAAAGGCATGCCCGCCGTGTGCTTTTCGGAGCTGCCCGCACGGTTGGACCTGCCCTCGATCCACAGCGGCTACTGGGACCCGTTCTTCGCCGCGTGTGAGCACAACGACGTCGGGATCATGCTGCACATCGGGTCGAGTTCGTCGCTGACGAAGTCCTCTCCGGATGCGCCCCACGTGGTCACCAGCGCGTTGATGGCGGTCAACTGCACGATCGCGCTCGTCGACTGGTTGTTCTCGGCAAAGCTCAAACAGTTCCCCAACCTCAAGATCGCCTTCGCCGAGGCGCAGGCCGGTTGGATCCCCTACTACCTGCAACGCGTCGACGAGGTCTGGGAGGACCGGCGGGCGTGGGGCGGCATCCACCCGCTGCTGACCGAACCGCCCAGCACCCAGGTGCCCGGGCGGGTGTGGTTTTCCACCTTCGGCGACCCGGTCGCGTTCCGCATCCTCGATCTCGTCGGCCCCGATCAGCTCATGTTCGAGACCGACTACCCGCACAACGACACCAACTGGCCGCACAGCACGGAAGTCGCCAACAAGGCGACCGAGGGCCTGGATGAGGCGACGAAGCGAAAGGTGTTGTCCACCAACGCCAAGACGTTCTTCGGGATGGTGTAGGGCCCCCCATTTTCCTCCCGCGAGCAGACGCGAAAAGCCCCTAAAGCCCGCGGAATTGGGGGCTTCTGCGTCTGCTCGCGCGGGCTGTCAGAGGGCTTTCCACTCCGGTTTGCGCTTCTCGAGGAACGCGCGCGGTCCTTCGATGGCGTCCTTGGTCAGGGCCACCTTCATCCGGTAGTTCTCGGCGAGCAGTTCAGCCTCATAGATCGGAAGCGTCAGCCCCTTGCGCACCGCCATACGCGAACCCCGGACCGCGAGTGGCGCATTCGAATTGACGATTTCGGCGATCTCCCACGCCCGGTCCATGAGGCTGTCGTGGGGCACTACTTCGGTGAAGACGCCGAGGTCGTATGCGCGCTGCGCGTCGAGTTGTTCGTGCCTGCCCATCAGGATCAGCCGCATGGCCACGGGCAACGGCAGGATCCGGGCCAACCTGACCCCTTCCCGCCCGGAGGCGACCCCGATGCTGACATGCGGGTCCATCAACGTCGCGCGCTCGGAGGCGATCGTGATATCGGCGGTCGTGACGAGGTCCATGCCCGCCCCGCAGGCGATGCCGTTGACCGCACAGATGATCGGCTTGGTCATCTGCAGCCACGGCGGCGTCGCTTCCTGCGGTGCGTCCCACTGCCGCATCGAGCTCAGGACCGGTTCGCCCTGGTTGTCGATTCCGGGTGCGTTCTCCATATCGTGATCTGCGGCCTTGTTGACGTCCGCCCCGACACACAGCGCGCGCCCGGCACCCGTCACGATGACAGTCCAGATATCTTGCGAGCGTTCAATTTCGGTATACACCTCGGCGAGCTCGGCGATCATCTCGTCGTTGATCGCGTTGAGCACGTCGGGCCGATTCAGGGTCACACACGCGGTGTGACCGGAGACCTCGAACGTGATGGTGTCGTAATCTGTCATCTCACTCCACAGCTGCGGTGTCGCGGGCGATCGGATGCACGCCCAAGATCTCATGGAAACGATCGCAATAGTGCGGCCACACTTCCGGGTTGAGCAGCCGCGGCGGCATCTGCCCGCCAAAGATCACCTGCCACTGCGTGGCGGTCGCGACCGCGATATCGCGAACCGCCTCGACGGTGATGCCTGCGATGTGCGGAGTGGCGACCACGTTGTCGAGCCGCAACAGCACGTTGTCCTGCCTCGGTGGCTCGTCGTGGAACACGTCGAGGCCCGCCCCGGCGATGGTTCCGCTGACCAGGGCGTCGTGCAGGGCGGCTTCGTCGTGCACCGGACCGCGTGCGGTGGTGATGAAGTACGCCGACGGCTTCATCGCGGCGAACTGCTTGACGCCGAACAACCCTCGTGTTTCCGCGGTCAACGGGCAGGTGACCTGCACGAAGTCCGAACGTTCGACCAGTTCGTCCAGTCCGACCAACGCCACGCCCCTGGCGCGGGCGGTCACTTCGTCGACGTAGGGATCGAAGACCAGAACCTCCATCTTCAACGGTGCGCACAACTGAACGAGCCGGCCACCGATGGCACCAAGGCCGATCACGCCGAGGGTCTTGCCGAACAGCTGCGTGCCCCGCAGCGCCAACCGATCACCGAGCGCAGCGCTGCGCAGCGCCCGGTCGGCCGCGGTGATCTTCTTGGCCAGGTCGAGCATCATGCCCAGCGCGTGTTCGGCCACCGCCTCGGCGCCGGGACCGGAGTTGTTGCACACCGCGACACCCGCGCGGGTACATGCCTCGACGTCGATCACGTCGTAGCCGGCGCCCGCCGAGCACACGGCAAGGAGCTGGCGACAACGGTTCACCAGCGCCTTCCCGGCCAGCCACTGCGCACCGTCGGAGGCAGTAGCGACGTCGGTGCGGGTGGCGACCTGGTATCCGTGTGCGGTTTCCAGTGCCGCCCAACTTTGTTCGGGCGCACTGAGATCGAGTTTCACGACGTCGATGTCGCTTTGGGCAAGAATGTCTCCGGCGGCCGGATCGGTCCATCTCTCGTAGACCAGTCGCGGGCGAAGTTTCATCGCTGGATCTTGGGTTTCGCTTGCGCCGCCCTGAACATTTCGGCCAACTCGGCGTCGACGTTCTTGTAGTCGTTGCGTGCGATCGCCCCGTCGCGCCCCGCGACGGGGTCATAGCCCAACCGGAGGTCCTTGTTCTCCATGTGGAAGTACTCGCGCCCGACGGGCAGGCGGCGGTCCTCGCGCGGCACCTCCATCCACGCCCGCAGAAAGCAGCGGGCCTTCTTCGGATCGGTGCTGCTGACGAAGTCCGAGCGGGAGTGGCACATCGCGAAGTTGTTGGCGACCGCGGCCTCACCGGACTCCAGGCGGAACTCGACCTGCTGTTCGACGAGGATCGTGCGCAACAGCTCAATGGCCTCGTTCTGTTCGGGGGTGAACTCCCGGCCCAGTGCGTGCATGGCGGGCAGGATGCTGCTGTAGGTGAAGTTGATGCAGATGCGCCCGTCGATCTGGGAGAAGACCGGCACGTCGTAGGGGGTGACGTCCGGTTGGTCGTCGGGTTGTTCGCTACGACGGTGGTGCGGGAAGCCCTGGTAGAGCACCGGCAGTAGGTCGGGTCGCTCCAGCAGGATCCGGTTGTGCGCGGCGGGTCCGCTGGCGAACTGGCTCTCGCCACCTTGTGCAGCCGGATACACACACAGCAGCGACAGGATGTCTGCGGCGTCGTTGTGCATGGCCAGTTCGGCGCGTGACTTCGTGCCGCGGGCCGGTTGTACCCCGTTGGGCAGCACCTCCTCCTGGACCCGCACCATGCGATGGCCGAAGGAGTTGTTGGACACGAGGTAGCCCAGGTGTGTGCAGAACGCCCAGTAGATGCGTTCGAGGTCCTCGATGGAGTGCTGCTCGACGGGAAACCCGCGCACGCATGCCAGGCCCTTGCCGAACATCAGATCGCGGTAGAGCCGGGCCAGATCGTCGTCGAGATCGGGATGCCGGGCGTCCTGCGGGGTGATGTCGTCGCGGTCCTTGTGCGCGGTCTTGGCCAGAATGGACTCCAGCGCGGCCACGTTGCGCGACGACAAGTCGAAGGCGAAATCTTCCTTGCTTTTGAAGTCGGCGCCGGTCCACGCCATCGGGTCGGTGACTTGCTCGGTGTAGATCGCGGTGGGCATCGGACCTCCTGTGTCGTTACCGGACCTGCCCATCCAGCTCACGCAGAGCGTGTGCGCGGGCAGTGGCGGCCTCGGTCATCATCCCGACGTCGGTTCCCGCCGAAACGAATCGCAACCCCAGCCCTGCAAAGCGTCTCAGCAGGTCAAGGGATTTGATCCCAGCCACTCCCAGCGCCACACCGTGCGCACGACAGGCCGCTGCGACCGAGTCTACTGCACGGTGGAAATGCTCATTCTCATATTGGCCGTGGATGCCCATCTCGGCGGTGAGATCGCTGGGCCCTAGAAGCAACATGTCTACCCCGTCGACCGCGGCGATCCGGTCGCACGACGCGACCGCATCGGGTGTCTCGATCATCACCGCCACCACCGTGCGACGTTCGAGCACATCGGTGAGTTCGGTTGCAGGCCGCGGATCGTATCCGCTCACCGCGTTCGGTCCCGAGATGGACCGGTGCCCGACCGGGGGGAACCGGGCGGCATCCACTACCGCCTGCGCCTGTTCCGGTGAGTTCACATGGGGCACAATCACTCCGACCGCCCCGCCGTCGAGGACACGGGCGATGGTGCTGGGTTGGTGCGACGGCACCCGTACCAGCGCGGAGATGCCGGCACCCACGGCGGTCACACAGAGCATTTCGGCAGTCTCGAGCGAGCACGACGTGTGCTCCATGTCGACGTAGACGGCGTCGTAGCCACAGGCCGCCGCAACGGCGGGGACGTCGGGCGTGCGGGCGTTCAACAGCGCCAGGCACAAGACCAGACGATCACCCCGCAGGGCGTCTCGCAGCGGTTCCGGCACGCACTCACGGTAGCCGACTGAGAACGCGGATTCCATCATGTCGTAAACGCCGTTATCGGTGTGGTACCCATTACCTATGCCCCAGAACCGGGTCGCGGTGGTCGGCGCCGCACTCTCCGATTGTGGACGGGTCCCTGACAAGACGGCGATGGCTCTGATGGGTCAAGCCGCCCGACGCGCCATCGACGACGCAGGCCTGACAAAGGACGACATCGACGGCTTCGGCGGACACGGGACGTTGCTACCCCCGATCGAGGTGAGCGAGTACCTGGGCCTACGCCCGGTGTGGGTCGATGCCACCAACGTCGGCGGATCGTCGTGGGAGGTGATGGCCGGCCACGCCGCGTCGGTGATCGCGGCGGGCGAGATCGACGTGGCCCTCCTCACCTACGGGTCCACCGCTCGCTCCGACGTCAAGCGCCGGACGCGGGCCCCGGCAGCGGCGCTGGGCACCGGCGGCGCCATGCAATACGAAGCGCCCTACGGCGCAACGCTGATCGCCAAGTACGCCATGGCCGCCAGGCGCCACATGATCGAGTACGGAACCACCACAGAGCAACTGGCCGAGGTCGCTGTCGCCGCGCACGAGTGGGCGGCCCTGAACGAGAACGCCTTTGACCGCGAGCGCATTACCGTCGCCGACGTCGCTTCGGCGCCGATGCTCGCCGACCCGTTCACCTCCAAGCACGTGTGCCTGCGCACCGACGGCGGCGGCGCGGTCGTGCTCGCCAGCGAGCGGGTGGCGAAGAACTGCGCCAAGGAACCGGTCTGGATCCTGGGCGCCGTCGACGCGGCATCACATGTCAGCATGAGCGAATGGTCCGACTTCACGACATCACCTGCGGCACAGTCGGGTCCGCGTGCCTTCGCGCAAGCCGGGGTGACGCCGGCCGACATCGACGTGTGTCAGCTCTACGACTCGTTCACCTCGACGGTGCTGCTCACCGTGGAGGATCTCGGGTTCTGCGCCAAGGGTGAGGGCGGGCCGTTCATCGGCTCCGGTGTGCTGCGTCCCGGCGGGGCGCTGCCGACGAACACCGACGGCGGCGGGCTGGCGTCGTGTCACCCGGGGATGCGCGGGATGTTCCTGATGGTCGAGGCGGTTCGGCAACTGCGGGGGGAATGCGGTGAGCGCCAGGTCGACGACGCCCGCCTGGCGTGTGTGCACGCGATGGGTGGTTTCTTCAGCCACAGCGCGACGATGATTCTCGGGAGGCAGTGATGGCGGCGCGACCCACCGTCGACAGCGACAGCGAGGCCTGGTGGGCGGCGGTTCAGGACCGCACCCTGATGCTCAACCGGTGCGGCTCGTGTTGCCGAAACTCCTTGTACGTCCGCCCGTTCTGTCCGCACTGCTGGAGCGAAGACGTGTCTCTGGTGCCCGCGAGCGGGCGGGCCCGCCTCTACACGTGGAGCGTGATTCACCAGAACGCCGCGCCTTTCGACGCGTGGCTGCCCTACATCGTCGCGATGGTCGACCTCGAGGAAGGTCCCCGGCTCATGACGATGATCACCGACTGCCCGGCCGAAGACCTGGGCGCTGGAATGACTCTCGTCGTCGACTTTCGTGTGGACGACGACGAGTTCGTCGTGCCGGTCTTTCGGCCCGGCTGACGCCGACCACCGCCGCGAGGTGTCACCGCAGGCGGTCGGCAAGTGCCCGCGGCCGACCCACCGACCGCGCCTCCAGCGTGTTGCGTGGCACCTTGCCGTTGGCGTTCAGCGGTAACGGCTCGTCCCAGAACACCAACTCCTCGGGCAGCTTGTACTTCGGCAGCCCCGCAGCGACCAACGCCTCGGCAACGTCGGCAACCGATAACTCGACCCGGTCGTCGAGCACCAACGCCACCGCAACTCGCTCACCCGTCGTCGCGTCGGCCACGGAATACGCGGCGCACTCGCGTACACCCGCGATCCCGCCCACCGCCTCCTCGACCTCCGCCGTGGGGATCTTCATGCCGTTGCGGATCACGATGTCCTTGAGCCGTCCGGTGACGCGCACTCGGTTCTCGCTGACCTCCGCGACGTCGCCGGTGCGAAACCAGTCCCCGTCGAACGCGTCGACGTCGTCATCGATGTCCGTGTAGCCGAGGAAGGTGTGTGGGCCCTTGATGCAGCACTCACTCGGATCACCCACCGAACCCACTCGAATCTCGACATCCTGCAGTGCCACACCGTCATCGGCGTGGCGCACCGCCCTGGACTCGGTTCGCAGCCCCGATGTGCTGACCGGCACCTCTGAGGAGCCGTATGCCCGCATGACGACGATGCCGAATTCGTCCTCGACCCGTTCGACGATGCGCCGGTCGAGCATCGTGCCGCCGAGGTACACCGCCCGCAGCGGCACCGCCTGATCCCGGGCGAGCGCCTCGTCGAGTAGCCGGTCGAGCAACCGGTCCGGGCCGCCGTACCACGTCGCCCCGGAGGTCAGCAGGAGATCGCAGGTGGCCGCCGGGTCCCAACGGTCCTCGAGTACCACCGGCGCGGTGAGCATCGGCCCGATGAACAGGGCCTGCAGCACACCGGTGACCGAGGCGAGCGGGCTGATGAGGAAGATGCGGTCGTCGACGCTGAGGCCCGCCGCCGCAATGTAGTTCGCCGACGCCTTGGCAAGCGTGCACAGGGAATGGATGACGCCCTTGGGGCGGGAGGTGGTGCCCGATGTGTACAGGACGACGGAGGCCTCGTCGGCCGGCCGCATCGGGCGAGCCCGCACCGGGGTACCCGACGTCTGGTTCAGGTCGATCCAGCGGCAGGCGTCGCCCAACGGCGGTTCGGCGGCGGGCGGCCAGTCGGAAGCGACCCCGTACTCGGCGCCGGTGC
Source organism: Mycolicibacterium sp. XJ662 (assembly GCF_053484035.1). Lineage (NCBI taxonomy): Bacteria > Bacillati > Actinomycetota > Actinomycetes > Mycobacteriales > Mycobacteriaceae > Mycobacterium > Mycolicibacterium sp. XJ662. The sequence goes on from NZ_JBEFTL010000001.1 coordinate 469,708, forward strand.
GCGCGACGATGTCGGCAACCTGCGCCGGCCCCGCGCTGCGCGGTACCAGCAGAACCACCGCGTCGATGCGGAGAACGGCGTGTACGGCGACGACCGACCCGGTGTCGTTGCCGGCCACGACCACTACCGGCGTTGCGGCGCCGACGCCGGCCGCCAGCAGTGCCTGTGATGCGCGATCGACCCGCTCGTCGAGGTCGGCGTAGGTCAGCTCGATGTCTCGGGTGACGAGCGCCGAGCTGGTCGGATTCCGCTCGGCTGCCAGACGTACGACGTCGAGTGGCCGGTCCGACCAGAAACCGGCGGCACGGTAGCCGGACCGCAGCGTCTCCGCTCGCCGCCGCGCGTGGCGCAGCAACCCGGTAGCCCCATCCATGGCGTCCCTTCGATGCAAATATCAATTCTCTACAACGTAAATGTAACCTCTCACCCATGCCGCAATTGACTTTCGAGGATCGGGTAGCCGTCGTCACGGGTGCGGGCGGCGGGCTCGGTCGCTGTCACGCACTCGAACTCGCCCGCCGTGGCGCCCGCGTCGTCGTCAATGACCTCGGCAGCGCCGTCGACGGCAGCGGTGCCTCGATCTCGGCCGCGCAGGCGGTGGTCGACGAAATCACCGCCGCCGGCGGGACCGCGATCGCCAACGGCGACTCCGTGGCGACCGAGGAAGGCGGTGCCGCGATCGTCACCGCCGCGATGGATGCCTTCGGCCGCCTCGACATTCTCGTCAACAACGCCGGCATCCTGCGCGACGCCGCATTCAAGAACATGACCGCCGAGCAGGTCGACGCGGTGATCTCGGTGCACCTGACCGGCGCGTTCAACGTCACCCGCGCCGCGTGGCCCATTATGCGCAAGCAGAATTACGGGCGGATCGTCCAAACCACCTCGGGGACGGGGCTGTTCGGCAACTTCGGGCAGACAAACTACGGCGCCGCGAAGATGGGCCTGGTCGGGATGATGCACGTCCTGGCGATCGAGGGTGCCCGCAACAACATCGCCGTCAACGCCATCGCGCCGATCGCACGCACCCGGATGACGGAGGACATCATGGGCGAGGCGGCCAAGACGATGGACCCCGAACTCGTCACGCCGGTGGTGGTCTACCTGTCGCACCGCGACTGTGACCGCACCGCGCACATTTATTCGGTCGGGGCGGGCAAGGTGTCGCGGGTGTTCATCGGTGTCACCGAAGGCATCGAGAACCGGGAACTCACAGCGGAATCGGTCGCCGCGGCCATCGATGAGATCGATGACAGCACAACGTTCATAATTCGCGGCGGCCCAGCACCGCGCTGACCGTCAGCGGCCCTGGAAATGCGGGGGACGACGCTCGCCGAACGATTTCAGCCCCTCCTGCAGATCGGCGGTGCGTGACACCAGCTCCTGCGCCCAGGCCTCCTGCTCGAAGGCGCGGTCGCGGCCGGATTCCGACGACACTGACAGCAGACGCTTGGTCAGCGCCAACGTGACGGTGGGCCCGGTGGCCAGCCGTCCGACCAGTTCCTCAGCGGCCGCGTCGGTCTCGTCCGGTGCCACCACGCGGTTGACCAGGCCGAGGCGCTCACAGGTGGCCGCGTCGACCGGTTCACCGAGCATCAGCAGTTCGGTGGCCTTACACAGCCCCACGATTCTGGTCAGCAGGTATGTCGCGCCCGCGTCCGGCAGTATGCCGCGGTGCACGAACGCCTGAACCAGCTTGGCCTCTGTGGACATCACCACCAGATCGCAGGCCAGCACCAAGCTGGCACCGGCGCCCGCGGCCGTGCCCTTGACCGCGCCGACGACCGGTTTGTCACAGTCCAGCACCGCGGCGACCAGTCGTTGATAACCCTTCTGCAGCATCCGGGCGATGTCACCGGGCCGCCTTTCGGGCGGCGGTTGCTCCGAATGCGGCCCCAGTCCGGCGCCCGAGCAGAAGTGTCGTTCGCCGGTGGCGCGCAACAACACCGCACGCGCCGAAGCATCCTCACCGGCGTCGAGGAACGCTTGCGTCAACGCGTCGCGAGCCAACGGCGACAACGTGTTTGCAGCATCCGGCCGGTCGATCGTGATCCGGCAGACACCGTCTGTTCCGGTGGCTACTCGGATCCCTGATTCTTCTTCGACCAACTCGGTCACCCCTGTGTTAACGACGTTTCCGTTTTTCGGGTATCTTAATTTCCGCCGGCGTCCGCGGGGCGATATGGGCCGAACTGAGGAGGCGATGCGTGACCCAGTCCTCGGCAGCGGGCCAGATCACCGATGAAGGTCTGGTGAGGTTGCGCGCCAGCATCGGCATCGCCGTTCCGCATCCCCAACCGCCGCATTACCGGCGCCCCAACGAGGACACGTTCCGGATCGTCGCGGAAAGCTACGGTGATGCCAACCCGCTGTGGTCGGATCCCGAGTATGCGACGAAGTCGGTGTGGGGTGAGCCGATCGCACCGCCTGCGCTGGTCGGCGGCGACACCCTGATCGGTGAGGATGAGGTCACCGAACTCTCCGCGCAAGACCGCGCCGCGACGAAGGGCGATCCGCTGCGCGGTGTGCACGCCTTCTATGGCGGGTCATCGCGAGAGTGGTGGGCACCGCTGCGCGCGAACCGTCGGATCTTCCGGCGCAACGCCGTTGTCGCCGCGCTGGACAAGAGCAGCGAGTTCGCCGCCCGCGCAGTGCATGAATGGTCGGCACAGGTGTTCCGCGACGACGAGGGCGTGATTCTCGGCGGTCAGTACCGGAACATGATCCGCACCGAGCGCAGCAAGGCCAGGGGCCGCAAGAAGTACGAGGCCGTCGAACTCAAAACGTGGACCGCCGAAGAGATCGCCGAGATCGACGCGCGCTACGCCCGCGAAGCCGCAAGGGGCGCCGAACCGCGGTGGTGGGAGGACGTGGCCGAAGGTGACGAGATTGGCCCGCTCACCAAGGGTCCGCTCACCGTCACCGACATGGTGTGCTGGCACGTGGGCATGGGCACCGGGATGTACGGTGTGCGGCCGCTGGGGTTGGCGTGGCGCAACCGGCAACGCATCCCCCGGTTCTACACGCCGAACGAGCACGGTGTCCCCGACGTCCAGCAGCGCGTGCACTGGGAACCGAACGCCGCCCAAAATGCGGGCAACCCAACGACGTTCGACTACGGCCGGATGCGCGAAACGTGGCTCATCCATCTGTGCACCGACTGGATGGGCGACGACGCCTGGCTGTGGAAACTGGGCTGCGAGTTCCGGCTGTTCAACTACGTCGGCGACCTGCACACCGTCACGGGTGTCATCACGCGGAAGTACCTCGCCGAGGGCGACCGACCGGCAGTCGACGTCGACCTCGCGGCAACCAACCACCGCGGCGAGGTCACCACGCCGGGCCACGCCACGATCCTGCTGCCCAGCAGGGAGCGTGGCCCCGTCCGGTTGCCCGATCCGCCGGGCGGGGCGACGAACCTGTCCGACCTGCTGTCGGCCGTCTCGGCCCGATTCGCCGAACAGTGAGTGCTGCCATGGCCTACGCGAGCGTTCCCGGGCTTCGGGCCGAATTGGACGGCCCGGCTCTGCGGCTGACCTTGGACCGCGTCGACAGACGCAATGCCGTCAACGACACCATGCTGGATGCGATGATCGGCCACCTCGTCGCCGCGGCCACCGACGAATCGGTGCGCGTCATCCGTATCGACGCTGAAGGTCCGGACTTCTGCGCGGGTTCGGATCTGGTCGCCAACAACGCCAAGTCCGAACGCAAACCCCGGGTGGGAAGCACGCAGCGCCGGTTGCCCAACAAGGCCAACCGGCTGATTCCGTTGTTGCTCGAAACCCAGGTGCCGATCGTCGCGGTGGTCCGTGGCTGGGCGATCGGCCTGGGGTTCCATATCGCCTTGGCGTCGGACTTCTGCATCGCGGCCGAGGAGGCCCGGTTCTGGGAGCCGTTCATGGCGCGCGGCTTCACACCTGACAGCGGCGCGGCCTGGCTGCTGCCGCGGCTGATCGGGATGGTGCACACCCGACGGCTGCTGATGCTCGGCGAGGAATTGTCCGGCACCACCGCCGCCGAGTGGGGCATCATCCACGGAGCTCGTTCCGAGCTTGACCTCGACTCCGCCGCAGCCGAACTCGTCGACCAGCTGGCCGGCGCGCCGACGGTGGCCTTGGGCCTCACCAAGTGGCTGCTGCAGAGCGGCAACGGGCTCGATCTCGACCGCCATCTTCAGAACGAGGCGATGGCGCTCGAACTGTCCAGCCGCAGCGAGGATTTCAAGGAAGGCCTGGCCGCCTTCCGGGATAAGCGCGACGCAGAGTTCAAAGGCCGTTGATTCACGATGAGCCCGTTGCCGATCACCCTGGAAACCTCCGCCGCCGACGCGGTCCGCGTGGTGCGGGAGTGGGTCGAGACCGAGGTGCCGGCTACGTGGCGAACGGCCGCGGCCGACGGGCCCGCCGCGCTGCGGTGCGTTCGCGCACCGCAGGATTACCGCGGCTGGTATCCGACGTTCGCCCGCTCGGGACTGGTGGCGCCGACCTGGCTTCCCGAACACGGCGGGCTCGGCATCGGCAATGACGTCGCCCGCGCCATTGAAGAGGTGTTGCGGCCGCTCCGATTGACCCGGCTCAACCCGCTGGGGCTCAACAATGCCGCCGCGGCGCTGTTCAGCCACGGCACCGAAGAGCAGCGGCGGCGCTTCCTACCGCCCATCGTGCGAAACGAAGAGAAGTGGTGCCAGCTGTTCAGCGAGCCGGGAGCCGGGTCCGACCTTGCGTCGCTGGCCACCCGCGCGGTGCGCGACGGCAGCGACTGGGTGATCTCCGGGCAGAAGGTGTGGACCACCTGGGCTGATGAAGCCGACTTCGCGATCCTGCTCGCTCGTACCGATCCTGATCAGCCGAAACACCAAGGCATCACCTACTTTCTGCTCGATATGCACCAACCCGGAGTCGAGGTGCGCCCGCTGCGCCAGATCACCGGCGAGGCCGAGTTCAACGAGGTCTTCCTCGACGGAGCCCGGGTGCCCGATTTCCACCGAGTCGGCGATGTCAACGACGGCTGGCGGGTCAGCGCGTCGACCCTGTCGAGCGAGCGACAGATGGTGTCGGGTTCGGGATCCGGCGGGATGGGCCGCCTCGGCGGCTCGAGTGCCGAACGGTTGATCTCACTCGCCCAGGAAACCGGCCGCTGGAACGATCCGGTCGTGCGCGGCAAGGTGATGCGGTTGTGGGCGCAGGAGCAGATCCGCGGCTGGACCAACGCACGTGTGCGCGCGGCCCTTTCGGCCGGCCAATCCCCCGGCGCGGCATCCTCCATCGGCAAAGTCCACCAGGCCACGCTCAACCAGCAGATCCAGGACCTCATGGTGGACTTGCTGGGTACCGCCGCGGTGGCATGGCCGGCATCCGAGGATCCGGATGCGCTGCCCCGTGAGGTGCACGGCATGATGCGCAGCCTCGCCAACGCCACCGAGGGCGGCACCACCGACATCAACAAGAATATTCTCGGCGAACGCGTGCTCGGGCTGCCCAGGGAACCGGACCCGTGGAAGGGCAAGCCCTGGAAGGAGATTCCGCGCTCTTGACCTTTTATGAGCGATTGATCGTCGACACATCGGACGGCGTCGGGTGGCTCATCTTCAATCGGCCCGATGCCGGCAACGCATTCGATGCGCTGATGCTCGACGAACTCGAGGCCGCGTGGGCGCAGCTGAACGCCGACCCCGACGTGCATGTCATCGTCAACACCGCCAACGGCAAGGCGTTCTGCACCGGGATGGATGTGGTGCAGGTCGCCAGGGACAAGCAGGCCATGCGGAGGCACTCCCGGCGCACCCGCGACGCCGAACTCAAGATCTCGTCGTGGCACTGTGATGTGTGGAAACCGGTTATCGCCGCGGTCAACGGGGTGTGCGCGGGCGGCGGCCTGCATCTGGTCGCCGACGCCGACATCGTTCTCGCCGCCGAGGAGGCGACGTTCGTCGATCCGCATGTGTCGGTCGGTCAAGCCGTCGCGTACGAGGCGATCACGCTACTGCGTAAGTCGCCGATGGAAGCGATCAACCGAATGACGCTGAGCGGCAAAGGTGAACGGATTTCCGCGCAACGTGCCTTCGAGCTGGGCATTGTGTCGCAGGTCGTTCCGGCCGATCAGCTACAGACGGCGGCCGGGCGGCTCGCCGCCGCCATCGCGACCAACTCACCCACCGCGATGCGCGCCACCAAGAAGGCGTTGTGGCACAGCCTGGAGGTCGGCCTGTCCGAAGCCAGATCCGCGGCGACCGCGGAGATCTGGCGTCTGCGCAATCACCCCGACCATGCCGAAGGGATACGCGCGTGGCGCGAGAACCGCCCCGCACGCTGGCAACCGCTTGACCCGGTGGAGGTTTCGTGACCTATCAGCGGCTGATCGTCGAGCGCCGCGGCCCGGTCGGCTGGATCATCAACAACCGGCCCGATCGCCTCAACGCGTACGACGCGGTGATGCGCCAAGAGTTTCCCGAGGCCTGGGCGGAACTCGACGCCGACCCCGATGTGCGCGTGATCGTGCACACCGGAAACGGCAGAGCCTTCCAGGTGGGAGCCGACGTCGACGATCTCGACGGTGACGGCATACAGCAATTCCAAGAGGCCATGAGCACGCTGGACCTGAAGTTGACGGCCTGGCATTGCAACGTCGGAAAACCCGTCATCACCGCCGTCAACGGGGTGTGCGCGGGCGGCGGCCTGCACTGGGTCGCCGACGCCGACATCGTCATCGCGGCATCCGACGCCACCTTCGTCGACCCCCACGTATCCATCGGCCAGGTCAGCGCGTTGGAGACCATCGCGCTGATGCGCAAGATGCCCGCCGAGGCGGTGCTACGGATGGCGCTCGTCGGCAGCCATGAGCGTCTCGATGCCCAGCGGGCCTACCAGCTGGGCATGATCAGCCAGATCGTCGATCCCCCCGAAGATCTGCGCGACACCGCGCAGGAACTGGCAGAGAAGATCGCCGCGAACTCGCCCGCGGCCATGCGCGCGACTAAACGTGCGCTGTGGGGTGCGCTCGAGCACGGTCTGACCGATGCGTGCCGCGAGGGGGCCAAGCACCTGACGTCGATGTGGGGCCACCCCGACCAGAACGAGGGCCCGCAAGCGTTCGCCGACAAACGGACCCCCAATTGGCTGCCGCTGGAGCCGGACTCGTGAGCCTGGCCGACCTGCTCGATGATCTCCCCGAGACCGCGGTGCACACGGTGTCGTCCGACGTGTCCCGTGATGACCTCGTCGCGAGTGCGTTTGAGTTGAGCGCGACCCTCGCCGAGGCCGGCCTGACAACCGGTCAGGTGGTTGCGGCGATGCTGCCCAACGACGCCACCACGGTCGCGGCCTTGTTCGGCACATGGCGTGCAGGCGGGGTGTACACGCCGCTGAACCCGAGGGCCGCCGACGCCGAGGTCGCGACCCAGCTTGAAACACTCAAACCGGCCGTGGTGATCACCACACCAGAACTGGCGCAACGATTCTCCTCGTACGCATTGCCCGTTGTGACCGGATCGCGGTTGGCTTGGTCGGTAACGCAGATCTCGGGAACGCCCACCGACGCAAAGCGCTACGATCCCGACGTCGCGCTGCTGCAGTTCACGTCCGGAACCACCGGCGCGCCGAAGCCGGTGCCGCTGCGCCACGCCACCGTGCTCGATTTGATCGACCGGCTGCTGGCCAAGCTTCGCGGCGCCAAAAGTGCGAGCCGGCCCCCGATGCCCAATCTGGTGCCGCTGTCGTTGTCGCTGTGGGCCGGGATTTACCAGGTGCTGTTCGCATTTCGGGCCGGGTCCGGTGTGGTGTTGATGGACCGGTTCTCGCCGTCAGATTTCGCGGCGCTGGTCAAGCGCCACCAGTTGCGGTCCACGGTGTTACCGCCGGCGGCGTTGACCATGGTGTTGCATGAGGAGTCGGTCACGGACCTGTCGCCGCTGAAGATCGTGCGGTCCATCACCGCTCCGCTATCCCCCGTTCACGCCTCCCGGTTCCGCGATAAGTTCGGTGTGGTCGTGCTGAACTCCTACGGCCAAACCGAACTCGGAGGTGAGGTGGTCGGCTGGTCGGCCGCCGATGCGCGCGAGTGGGGTGAGAGCAAGCTCGGCTCTGTCGGGCGTCCGCTTCCCGGTATCGACGTCATGATCGCCGACGACGAGGTGATGGTGCGCACCCCGACGACGGCGGCACGCAAGATCGATCCCGCGTTCCTGGACCGGCTGACCGACAACGGTTGGTTTCACACCGGCGACCTGGGCTGGTTTGACGACGACGGCTTCCTATGGCTCGACGGGCGGGTGTCGGACATGATCAATCGCGGCGGGCTGAAGGTGTTCCCCGGCACCGTCGAGGATGTGCTGCTGGCAACCGGCGGTGTGCGAGAGGCGGCGGTGGTCGGCGTTCCCGATGAGCGCCTCGGCGAGGTCCCATGGGCGTTCGTCGTCTGCGCTGGCGGCCTGACCGAAGAGGACTTGATCGCCTGGTGCCGCAAGCGCCTGACGCCCTACCGGGTTCCGGTGCGCGTGGTGTTCGTCGAGCAGTTGCCCCGCAATGACGTCGGCAAGGTCGTCAAACGCGAGCTCGTCGCACTGGTGCGCTAGCCGCCGGAACCGCCGTTTGCTATCTTGAGAACGATTGTTCTCGCACGTTGGAGGTCTTGGTGGATAACGCAAAAGCATTCGAGGTCTGGGATGCCGACAACCACATGTACGAGACCATCGACGCGTATACCCGTTATCTGCCGGAGAAGTACTCCGAGGCGCTGAAGTTCGTTGATATCAACGGTCGTAAGAAGCTGCAGATCCTCGGCGTCGTCACCGAAACCATTCCGAACCCGACATATGAGGTGATCCCGACGCCGGGCGCGTGGTCTGACTACTTTCGCGGCATCAACCCCGAAGGCAAGTCGCTGCGTGAACTCGCTGAGCCGATCCGCTGCCCCGACGAGTTCCGCCGCCCCGACCTACGACTGGCGCTGATGGACCGCCAGGGCATCGACGGCGCGGTGATGTTCCCGACGACCGCGGGCATGCTCGAGGAGAGGACGAAATCGGACACCGAACTCACCCACGCCGTCACGCACGCGTTCAATCGGTGGCTGCTCGAGGACTGGACGTTCAACTATCAGAACCGGATCTTCCCCGTCCCCGCGATCTCACTGAACGATCCCGCACTGGGTGTCCGAGAGCTGGAGTGGTGCCTGGAAAACGGTGCGCGCACGGTGCTGATCCGGCCGGCCGCCGTCCCGCGTGAAGACGGCACGTCACGCTCCCCGGCGCTGCCGGAGTTCGACGCCTTCTGGCGCCTGGTGGAGTCGTCGGGGATCTCGGTGCAGATGCACAATTCGGACTCCGGCTACGAGCGCTACGTCGACGACTGGGAGGAAGCCGCGGAGTTCAACGGGTTCGCGTTGAGCAAGTTGCGCGGCTTCATCTACGAGGAAAGCAGAAACATCTTCGACACCCTTGCGGCGTTCATCGCCCACGGCGTGTTCGAACGCTTCCCGGGGGTGCGCATCGGGGTCATCGAGAACGGCGGCTCGTGGGCGTATCGCCTGCTCGACGTGTTCGACCGCGTCTACCGCAAGCGGCCCAAGGATTTCGACGAGCACCCGAGCGACGTCTTCCGTCGACACGTCTGGATCAATCCGTTCCACGAGGAGGACATGTCGCAGCTCGTCGAGCTCCTCGGCGCCGACCGGGTGATGTTCGGGTCGGACTACCCCCATCCCGAGGGGCTGGCCGAACCGGCATCGTTCGTCAAGGAACTCGAGAGCCTGCCCGCAGACACCACCGCACAGGTGATGGGCGGCAACCTCAAGCAGCTGATCGGGGTGTGACCCCCGCCGAGATCGACGTTTTGGCGCGATCTACTCGCACTATCCCGCCCCTTTGTCCCTTTGGGCGGAAGAATGGAAGCGGGCGCGCAGGTCGGCTTTCAGCACCTTGCCGGTGAGGTTGCGCGGCAGCGCGTCAACGAGTTCGAGGCGCTCCGGAAATTTGTGACGGCTTAACCCCTGTCCCTGGCAGTGGTCGGCCAGGGCCGAAAGCGTGACCTCGGCGCCGGGCTCCGGTACGACGACAGCGCAGACCCGTTCCCCGGTGACGGGATCCGGCACGCCGATCACCGCGACGTCGGCGACCGCCGGGTGCGTGGCCAACACGCCCTCGATCTCCAACGCCGAGATGTTCTCCGCATTGCGGATGATCGCGTCCTTGATCCGCCCGGTCACGACGACGTTGCCGTCGGCATCGATACGGCCACGGTCCCCGCTGCGGAACCAGCCGTCCTCGTCGAACGCGTCGGCGTTCAACGCTTCGTCGACGTAGCCGAGGAAGCACTGCGGCCCCTTGAGCCGCAACTCACCTTCCTCACCAACCCCCACGACCCGTTCGTTGTCGTCGACCACGCGGATGGAGACCCCCGGCACGGGACGTCCGACGGTGTGGTCGAGAACCTCCGGTTTGCCGTCCGGCGGCGGCGAGGTCACGACCGGAAACTCGGTCAGACCCCAGGAGTTCGCGATACCCGCAACCGAAAGTGTCTCGCGGACTTGCCGTCCCAGCTCAGGGGTGATCGGTGCCCCGCCGCCCACGCAGCCCCGCAGATCCGGAAAGAGCGGCGCGCCGCCGTGCTCGCGCTGCGCGGCCATGTAGGCGACGAAGAAGGGGGTCGCCGACCCGAGCATCGTCGGACGGTGCGCGGCAACCGCCTTCGGCGTGGAAACCGGATCGAATGCGTCGAACAGCACCAGGCGCATACCGGTCAACAGGCTGGCCGCCAGCATCGCGGCGCCGCCGATGTGCGACACCGGAAACGCGATCGGGTTGATGTCGCTGCTCGAGGCGCCGAACATGCCCACCACCCCCGCCGATCCGGCGATCACCGAGCGGTCGCAGTGCCGGATACCTTTCGGCGCCGCGGTCGTGCCCGATGAGTAGTACACCCACCGCGCATCATCATCGGTGCTCGGCGGCGCCGGCAGAATCGCCGGATCACCCGACGGCAGCCGAAGTTCCCCGATGGCGGGTGCGCTGTGGTCGGCCACCACGATCGTCATCGGCCGTTCCCGGGACAGTTCCTCGGCAAGCATGACATGGTCGAACCCGCGCCACTTCCCCGGAACAACGAAGAACTCGGTATCGAGTTGCGCAGTGACAAAACCGATTTCGCTCTCACGCCAGATCGGCAACACAGGGTTCTGGACCGCGCCGAGACGGGTCAACGACATCATCACGACCATCGTCTCCAGAGTGGTCGGCAACTGCCACGTCACCACCGAGCCCCTGGTGACCCCACGTTCGGCCAGCGCGGCGGCGGTGCGCTCCGCGGCGTCGCGCAACTGGGCGTTCGTCAAGCCGCGACCGTAGTCGTCGACGAGCACGACGCGGTCGGGATGCCTCTGCGCCGCCGCTTCGACCAAACCCCAGTAGGTTTGCGTCATCAGCGCGTCGGTAGCCGGAGACGTCGCTTGGCAAGGATGTTGCGCATCATCTCAGAGCTGCCCCCAGACACGGTGTATGCACGCGACCACAGCCAGCATTCTTTCAGACGCTGTTTGGCCAGCGCCACATCCGGATCCGAGACGGTGCAGACCGTCGCCGACAGCTGCGCACCGTAGGCCGAAACCCGGTGGTATGTCTCGGCGAAACTGAGCTTGGCGATGGATCCGTCACCCGTCTGTTCGGCACCGGCCACCATGCGTTCGACATGGTCGTCGATGAAGGCCTTGGCCACCTCGACCTCGACGGCCAGCTCGGCGACCTGCTGGCGGATGTCCTCGTGCTGCAGGGCGGGCATGTCGTCGATGCGGCCGTGGCGTGCCACCATGACCAGGTCGTCGATCAGCAGCTCCAGCAGGATCACGTTGCCGCCGATGCCGAAGCGTTCGAAATCCAGGCCGGCCATGATGATCGACCAGCCCTGTCCTGGCTCGCCGATCAGGCTGTCGGAAGTGAGCGTCACACCGTCGAAGAAGACCTCGTTGACCTCGATCGCGTCGTTGATCGTGCGGATCGGACGGATCTCGATACCCGGGGCGGTCAACGGCACGGTGAACGCCGACAGCCCGTGGTGACGCGACGACGACGGGTCGGTGCGGACCAGCGCCAATCCCATGTCGGCCCAGTGCCCGTCGGTGATCCAGGTTTTCTGTCCATCGATCACCCATGATCCGTCGGGTTGCCGGGTGCCCCTGCAGCGCACGGCGGCGATGTCGCTGCCCGCGTCGGGCTCGCTGAGCAGCTGGCACCACACGTGCTCGCTGCTCCGGATCCGCGGCAGCAGTGTGGCTTTCTGCTCGCCGGAACCAAAATGCAACAGCACGTGCGCCGCCAGGTTGACTTGGTCGACGGGCCGCGGAGCGCGAGCCCGGAGGAGCTCCTCGGAGACGATCCGGTCGTGCAGCGGGTGGTGGTCAGCGCGGCCGGCGTACTCGACCGGCCAATCCGCACCGACCAAACCAGCGTCGAACAACGACGCGAACCAGGTGCGCAGCCGGGCTTCCTGCTCGTCGCTTTCCGGCGCCCGATGGCCCTCGCGGGCCTCGAACGGCGGTGCATGCTCGGCGATGTGCGCTTTGACGCGGTCCCGGAACTCGGCGAGCTCGGCCTCGGTGGGCCGGGTGCTCGAGGCGCTCACCAGCCTGCCCCCGCCGCGAGGAGCGTGCGACTGGAGCGCGCCGTGCCCAACAGATATCCGTTGGTGAACACCCGGCGCAGCTCATGGTGCAGCGGGTACTCCCAGGTGAACCCGATGCCGCCCGAGAGCTGCATGCACTCGTCGACGGCGCCGGCGGCGTTGGCTGCCACGAATGCGTGCGCCACCGCCGACAACTGCATCGCCGTCGCCGCTTCGGCGGCCAGCGCACCAGCGGCCTTGGTGAGACTCGCGCGAGCCTTGGTCTCGAACACCAACAATTCCACCAGACGGTGTTGCACCGCTTGGAAACTCGCGATCGGCGCACCGAACGCCACGCGGTCCCTGAGGTAGGTGACGAGCCGATCGAAGGTCGCCGACAGCGCGCCCAGCGAGTCCGCGCTGAGCAGGACTCGGGCCAGCGCGAGCAGCAGCTGCGCTCGGTCGGGTCCACCGATCTGCACGCGGTCGGCGCCGGCGAGCTCCACCCGCCACACCGGACGGTTGACGTCGAGCAACTCGTCGTCGAGTTCTCGCGATAGGGCAGCGGCCTCCTCGAACAGCTGAATTCCGTTGCGGTCGAACGTGGTAATGATGTCGACATCGTCAGCACACGCCACGCGGGTGACATCGCCGAACAGGGCACACGCCGCCGCACCGGTTCCGTCGAGCAGCGCAGGCAGCCATCGGTCACGCACATCGACCGGCGCCGAACTCAATGCCGCCGCGGCCGTGACGCAGCCGAGCCAGTGTGTCGCGTTTCCCGACCGCCCGAGTTCCTCGGCGATCACCGTCGTCTCGACCGGACGCCACCCGCTGCCGCCGAGGTCCTCATCGACCAGCAGACCGGTCCAGTCCATCGCGGCGAGATCCTTGAGCGAACCCCGCGTGTCGCAACCGGTCAGGAAGTCTCGCGCCGCACGACGAACCAGTTCGATGTCGACGGCGTCGTCGCCCCCGCTACCCACCGCGGGTCAGCTCCGCAACAGAAGCTGTTCGGCGTTGCCGCGCATGATGCGCCGCTTGGCCGCATCGTCGAGCGGGTCGAGCAGCTTGACGAAGTCGGCGGGTTCGGCCAGCCCCTCGGCATGCGGATAGTCCGAGCCCATCACCAGCACGTCGTCGTGGCCGAGGCTGTTGACGATGCCGGGGACGTCGTCCTCCGGGTACGGCACCACGCGCACGTGCCTGCGAAAGATCGCCGACGGGCGCTCCGTCAGCTTGCCCCCGATCCACGGGCCGTTGCGGCCCATGCCGCGGCTCTTGTCCATGTGCTTGACGAAATACGGCACCCACTCGGCGCCGTGTTCGGCGACCAGCGCGTTGAGCTTGGGGAAGCGCCCGAACAGGTTGTCGAAGATCAACGCCGACAAAGTGTCCTCGATCGGCCGCTGACCGTAGATGTTCATCCACTGCCACGCCGACATGTGCCACGACGCAGGGTCGGGGTTGTGGCCCCAGGCCGGTGAGATCGCGGTGAAGTACCAGAACGGCATGATGTGGTACACCAGCACACAGCCGGCCTCTTCGAGCCGCGCGTAGACCGGGTCGAAGTAGGGGTCGCCCGGCGATCGTCCGTAGGCGGGGCCGGTCGGCAGCATCACGAACTTCGCGCCCTCCGCGATGAGCGCCTCCGTCTCGGCCACCGCGGAATCGAGGTCGCGCAGCGACAGCAGCGCGGTCGCATAGATCCGGTCCTCGAAGTTGAAGCCCCATTCCTCGTTGATCCAGCGGTTGAACGATCGCAGGTTGGCGTACAGCGCGGCGGTGTCGTCGACGTAATGTTCGGCGGCCAGCGCCAACCCGCTCGGGTAGATCACCATTCGCTCGACGTTCTGCTTGGCCATCACCGCGAGTCGGGCGGTGCGTTCGATGTATTCGGGTTGCATCGGCTGCGGTTCGTAGGACTCCTCGGGGTTGCCCGAACCCATCTGGCGCAGCATCTCCTTGAGCGAACCCGGGCGGTACGCCACGTCCAGGCCGAGGCCGCCTTCGCTGTTGAACGTTGCCACCCGACTGCCCGCGAGGATCACCTCGACTCCGTCGGCCCCCCGCACGGTCGTGATGGCGCGGTCCTTGAACTCCTCGGGCAGATATCGGGTGAAAGCGTCGCGGGTCTCGTAGCAGTGCGTATCGCAGTCAATGATGCCGTAGTCGAGGGTGGTCACGGCGCCGCTCCTTCATTGCGAGAATGATTATTCTCTCTTTCAGGAAAAGATACTATCCTCGATCGGTAATGCCTATCCCGGGATGTCTCGAATGGGGCGATCGCTTTCGGATGTTGCCCGAAGGTAGCCCCACCACCGCGCCGCTGCGGAAGGAAAACATGGCTGCACCAACGGTATTTGCTGCGGGCGGTCAGCGTGTCCGACGCTGACGGGGTGGATCTCGGCGACCTTCGCGAGGCGGTCCGCGGTTTTCTTGCCGCCCGGTCATCGAGCGGTGCCGTGCGGGCCGTGATGGATTCCCCGGCGGGCTACGACGACCGGGTCTGGCGCGAACTCACCGCCGACCTCGGTTTGACCGCGATCACGGTGCCCGAGGAGTTCGGCGGGGCCGGGGCGGGCCTGCCGGAACTGGCGGTCGTCTGCGAGGAAATGGGCGCGGCGCTGCTGTGCGCGCCGTACTTCGCCACGGTCGCGTTGGCGATCCCGACGCTGCTCGGCAGCGGTGACGCGGACGCCATACGCGAGTACCTACCCGCCCTTCTCGACGGGTCGAAGACGGCCACCGTGGTCTTCAACGGCGCCCTCGACGCCTGGGATCCAGACACCGTGACGTTGGCGGCGCGAAGCGACGGCACCGACTACCGGATCTACGGTGACACCGACCGGGTGCTCGACGGGTACACCGCCAATGTCATTCTGGCGGTGGCGAATACGGATGCGGGTACGTCGCTGTTCGCGGTCGACGCCGTGGCCGACGGCCTGAGCCGCGAACCGCTGGCGACCCTGGACCGCACGCGCAAGGTCGCCCGACTGAGGTTTGACGGCGTTCGCGGCCGACTGATCGGCGCCGACGGCGACGCAACGGCCGGCCTGGAGCGGGCGTATCGCCTCGCCGTCATCGCGCTCGCCGCCGAACAGGTCGGCGCGGCGCAGCGGTGCCAAGACATGGCCGTGAGTTACGCCAAGGAACGGATCCAGTTCGGCCGGGCGATCGGCAGCTTTCAAGCCGTGAAACACCGCTGCGCGGACATGCTCGTGCTTGTCGAAGGCGCCCGATCCGCCATGCAGCACGCCGCCGAACTGCCCGATGGCCATGAACAGGCCGTGGCGGCTTCGGTGGCCAAGTTGGCGTGTTCGGAGGCATTTCTGCAGGTGGCGCTGGACAACATGCGCATCCACGGCGGCATCGGGTTCACCTGGGAGCACGACGCTCACCTCTACGTGCGCCGTGCGAAAACCTCTCAGCTGATCTTCGGCAGCCCCGACTACCACGCCCAGCGCCTGGCGGACCTCTTCACAACATCAAGTGCCTGACTGGAAGGACTCCCGTGACCGTTTCGTACTCGCTTGAACTGCCCACCCAGCGGGTGGACGCCGCATCGGAATTCGTCACCGCCGAGGCGATAGCCGACATCGCCCGCGCCGCCGAAACCAGCGGATTCGCCGCCGTCCACGTCACCGACCACCCGGCGCCCGACGCCAAGTGGCTCGACCACGGCGGACACCACGCCCTCGACCCGTTTGTCGCGCTCTCTTTTGCCGCCGCGGTCACCGTCGACGTGAAACTGTTGACCAACGTCTACATCGCCGCCTACCGCAACCCGTTTCTGGGCGCGAAGTCGATCCAGAGCCTCGCGGTGCTGTCCGGCGGCAGGCTCATCCTCGGCACCGCCGCCGGTTATCTGAAACCCGAATTCGGCGCGCTCGGCGTCGATTTCGACACCCGGGGCGCGTCACTCGATGAGGCGCTCGACGTGTTGGCCAAGGTGTTCACCGGAGAGGACGTCGCATACCAAGGATCGACCTTCAAGTCCCGCGGGGTCCGCCTGCGGCCGCTACCTGCGAGCCCGCCGCCGGTCTGGGTAGGGGGCAACAGCAAGCCCGCGGTGCGGCGTGCGGTGTCGCGGGCCCAGGGCTGGGCGCCGTTCAACACGTTCGGCTACGCCGCGGCGTCACGCACCGCGGAGATCTCCAGCATCGAGGAACTGGAGGCCGCGATCGCGTGGGCCAAGAAGTACGCGGCCGAGATCGGACGCACCGAACCGCTGGACATCTGCTTTTCGGCGGGCAACCTGCTCGACGACAGCACGTCGACCGACGAACGTCACGCCACGATCGCGCGGCTCGAATCTCTTGGGGTGACCTGGTTGACCATCGCGCCCCGGGGCGACAACCGCGCGGAGGTCATCGACCGGGCTGGCGCGTTTCGCCAACGAGTTCATCGCGTGACGAGCACTCCGATGCAAACACAACCTGCCGCAACACGATAACGTCTGTTCTCATGCCGAAACCACGCCTGCTCGACCTCCTCGATCCCGCCACCACCGCCTTGGTCACCCAGGAATGCCAGGGCGGGGTGATCGGCCCGCAAGCCGGCCTGCCGATGCTCGCAGAGGAAGCGCGCCGGGAGGCGATCCCCAACATCGCCACCCTGCTCGACGCGGCCCGCGCCGTCGGCGTCACTGTGGTGCACTGTCTCATCGAGAAGCGCCCCGACAATCGCGGATCCAACACCAACGCGAGGCTGTTCATGGCGGGTAAATCGTTCGCCGCCGACCTGACACCGGGAAGTCCCGGCGCGTCCGTGCTGCCCGAACTCCGCCAGGCACCCAGCGACATCGTGCTCACCCGCCTGCACGGCGTCGGACCCATGACCGGCACCGACCTCGACTCCGTGCTGCGCAATCTGAACATCAAAACGATTGTCGGCGTGGGGGTCTCGGTCAACATCGCGATCACGAACTTCGTGATGGACGCCGTCAACCGCAGCTACCAGTTCGTGCTGCCCCGCGACGCGGTGAGCGGGTACCCGCGCGAGTACGCCGAGTCGGTCATCGACACCACGTTGGCCCTGCTCGCAACGGTGACCACGACCGACGAGGTGGTCCAGGCGTGGAAAGAGCTCGCAGGCTCCTGAACCGATATGGATGTTGGCCACCCCGGGTGATAACGTCGTTCTCATTAACCGTAAACGGTCATATTCGCTGCTCCTAGGAGGTCGGCCACATGTCTCCCCGGTCCCTGCCGTATCCGGTCTTCGACATCGACAACCACATGTACGAGACGACCGACGCTCTGACCAAGTACCTGCCGAAGCAGCACCGGGGCAAGGTCGGCTACGTCGAGGTCAACGGACGCCCGAAGCTCGTCGTCAAGGACCACATCAGCCACATGATCCCGAACCCGACGTTCGAGCGGGTGGCGCGGCCCGGCAGCGCAGAGGACTACTTCCTGGGAAACAATCCGGAAGGGTTGAACTTCCGTGAATTCGTCGGCGAGCCAATGGATGTCATCCCGGCCTACCAGTCGCCGGCGCCCCGACTGGAACTGATGGACGAACTGGGTATCGACCAATGCGTGATGTATCCGACCCTTGCCAGCCTCATCGAGGAGCGCACCACCGACGACGTCGTCCTCACCCACGCCATCATCCATGCGCTCAACGAGTGGATGCATGAACACTGGACCTTCAACTACCAGGACCGCATCTTCGCCACCCCGGTGATCTGCCTGCCGCTGGTCGACGAGGCGATCAAGGAGTTCCACTGGTGCCTCGAGCGCGGCATGAAGACATTCCTGGTCCGTCCCGCACCGGTGCCGAGCCGATTCGGTGGCTCGCGGTCAATGGGGCTGCCCGAATTCGACCCGTTCTGGGAGGAAGTGGTCAAGGCGGGCCTACCGGTGACCTTCCATGCCGCCGACAGCGGCTACCAGAAGCACCTCATGGAATGGGAGGGCGGTGACGAGTACCTGTCGTTCAAGCCCAGCGCGCTGCGCGAGGTGGTGATGGGGTTCCGGGCCATGGAGGACACGCTGGCGGCGCTGATCTGCCACGGCGCCCTGTCCCGCTTCCCGGACCTCAAGGTCCTCGTCGTGGAGAACGGCAGCGGTTGGGTGCGTAACCTGCTGCGCCTGCTCGACAAGGCGTACCGGACGATGCCCAAGGAGTTCGACGAACACCCCGTCGAGGTGTTCAGGCGCAACGTCTACATCCACCCGTTCCTCGAGGACGACGTGAAGGGCATCGTCGACATCATGGGTGAGGATCACGTGATGTTCGGCTCCGACTTCCCCCATCCCGAAGGTATCGGTGATCCGTTGAGCTTTGTCGACCGGCTGGAGGGGCTGTCGGAGACGGTCAAGGCGAAGATCATGGGCGGCAACGCGATCGAAGCGCTGGGGCTGCAACGCGTTCCGGCGTGATCCTCCGCGCGAGCACTCCTTCCTTCCGCGAGCAGACATAGAAGGCCCCAAAGTTGCGGCAAATTAGGGGCTTTTGCGTCTGCTCGCGCCTAGGAATTCAGCAGTCGTTCGCCGATGATCTGAGCCTCGCGCAGCTTGGCGATCTCGTCGGTGGACAGTCCGAGCGCGCCGAGCACCTCGTCGTTGTGTTGGCCGAGCGTGGGCGACGGTGATCGGTGGTGGCGCGCCGGGCCCGGTGTGATCCGAAACGGCCAGCCGGGGAAGCGTTGTCGGCCCGCGATCCGGTGATCGAGGTCTTCGTAGAACCCGCGGGCGTCGAGTTGGTCGACGTCGTACATCCGGTCGCCCGTCATCACGCGCTGTGCCGGCACCCCGCGCTGCAGCAGTGCTTCGGCGAACTCCTCGGCCGACCACGCCGCGGCGCATTCCGCGATCACCGCGTCGAACTCGTCGTGATGCCGTAGCCGCGCGTCAGCCGAGGCGAACCTGACGTCGTCGCGCAGATCCGGGCGGTCGACGGCTTCGGTCACGCCAGCCCAGTCGGTGTCATCACGCACCGACAGCGCCACCCAATCATCCTCGCCCAGCGTGCGATACACGCCTTGCGCATAGTGCCGGTGTCGGTTGCCCTCGCGTTCGGCCACGCGTCCGGTCATCGAATGCTCGATGACGGGTTCGGCCGTGACCGCGGCGCCGACCTCGATCTGGGCCACTTCGATCAGCTGGCCCTCACCGGTACGGCGCCGGTGTTCAAGCGCGGCGAGCAACGCCACCGCCCCGTGCACGCCGGCGATCGGGTCGGCCGGGCCCTGCAGGTTGCACGGCGGACCGTCGGGATAGCCGGTGACCGCCGACATCCCGGCAAGTTGTTCGATGTTCAACGCCCAGCCGACGTAGTCCCGCCACGGGCCCTCCAACCCGAAGCCGGGCATGCGGACCATGACCACCCCGGGATTGATCTTCACCAGCGAGTCGTAGTCCAACCCGAACTGTTCGACCACCCGCGGAGAAAAGTTCTCGATCACCACGTCGGCGTCGGCGGCCAGGCGCAACGCCAACTCGCGTCCGGCATCGGTGCCGAGGTCGAGGGTGATGTCGCGCTTGTTGAGGTTCGTGCCCTGCCACAGCGGCCCGATCTCGTACCAGTCGTCGCTGTTGCGCAGCAACGAGCCCGAGTAGCGGTGCGCGTCGGGGCGTTGGATCGACTCGACCTTAACGACGTCGGCGCCAAACGCGCCGAGGTAGCACGTCAGGTACGCGCCGGCCCAGAAGGTGCTGAGGTCGAACACCTTCAAACCGGCGAATGGGTTCGCCGGGTCGGCATCGACGCTCGCCTCGGGCACATTGCGGTCATCCCATCGCACGGTGTCGGCCGCGCCGGAAGGCGGCCCAGGCACCGACGTCTTCGACAGCCGGAACGGGGCGCCGGGCCGTCGGAAATGGGCGGTTTCCGGGCCGCCATCGACGAAGAAGTTCCGGTCGCGGTACTGCGGACAGTCCAGGATCGACGCTCCGTCGTTGATCGGCGCGGCCGGAATTCGCATGGCTTGGCTCAATTCGACCAGCTCGGCGACCGGCATCGAATCCAGCCAGGGCTGTGCTTTGGCGAAGAACTCATCGCGTTCCGGGCCGCCAAGCATGATCGCGAGTTGGTGTTCGCCGAACTCCGGCAAGCCGACCATCGCGCAGACATCCAGCCAGTGCTGTCCGGTCAGACAGTTGATACCGATCCATCCGTCGGCGGCCCTGACGATGCCGAGCATCGGCGCCGCCTTCGAATTAGTGGGCAGCCCCATACTTTTCAGCCGCTCGGCCAACAGCATCGGATACGGCAGCGTGCTCAACAGTGACTCGAACGCCGAGACGTCGGCTTCGACGACGCGGGTCCGGTCCGCGGCGGCCACCCGCAGGGCGGTCAGCGCGGCGAGCGCCGCGTAGCCACCCACGACGTACTCGGGGATGCGCGCGCCGGCCTGCACCGGCGCCCGTCCGAACTCGCGGGTGTTGACCCAACCCGACGCCGCTTGCAGCGTCAGCGATGTCGAGGGCTGATCGCGCCGGGGGCCGTCCTGGCCGTAGTCGGAAACCCTGACGACCACCAGGTCGGGGTTGATCCGTTGCAGGCTTTCGCGGTCGAGTCCCCAGTCGAATCGGTCGACCGATCCTGCAGGCAGATCCTCGACCAGCAGGTCGGCCTTTGCGATCAGCTCGTGAGCTCGAGCCAACCCCGAAGGAGTCGCGAGATCGATTGACAGAAAACGCTTTCCGGCGTTCAGGTACTCGAAGAGGCCGCAGCCTGAACCCCAATTCCGCAGCGGGTCACCGGCCGGGGACTCGATCTTGCATACTTCGGCGCCGAGGTCAGTGAGGAGCTTGGTGCAATACGGCGCCGCGATCTCGGTGCCCAGTTCGACGACCCGCAGTCCGGCCAGCGCTGCCGTCACGTTGGCAGACCGATCGCCTTGGGCTCCATGTAGGTACGCAACCCCATCAGCCCGCCTTCACGCCCAATGCCGCTCTGTTTGAAGCCACCGAACGGGGCGTCGCCGGGGATGGTGCCGTTGATCGAGACCTGACCGGTTCTGATACGCCGGGCGATCCCGACAGCTCGGTCGACGTCGGCGCCCCACACCGCACCGCCGAGCCCGTACGCGGAGTTGTTGGCGATGGCCACCGCCTCGTCGTCGCCGTGATACCGCAGGACCGTCAGCACCGGACCGAAAACCTCTTCCTGCGCGATGTACGCGTCGGGGCTCGTGTCGGTCAGGATCGTCGGCTCGAAATAGTAACCACCCGACAGGTTTTCGGGACGACCGCCGCCCGTTACCACCTTTGCGCCATCGGATTCAGCGCGCCGCACATAACGCTCGACACGCTCCAGATGCTGCCTGCTGATCAGTGGGCCCATCGCCACCCCGTCATCTGCCGGGTTGCCGACCGTCACCGCGCGCGCGAGGTCGGCGAGCCGGGTGACCACCTCGTCATGCAGTTCGTCGGGCACCACCAGCCGGCTGTTGAGGATGCACGCCTGGCCCGCGTGCAATGTGCAACCCTCGAACAGCAGCCGCTCGAGTAGTTCATCGGTCAGCTCGACATCGTCGAGCAGCACGCAGGCCGACTTGCCGCCGCACTCCAACAGGATCCGCTTCATCGTCACCGCCGCCCCGGCCATCACCTCGCGCCCGACCGCCGAACTGCCGGTGAAGCTGACCATGTCGACCCGCGGGTCCAGGGTCAGGGCTTTGCTCGCCTCGAGCCCGGTGGGCGTGACGACGTTGACGACGCCCGGCGGGATATCGGTCTGCTCGTCGATGAGTCGGGCCAGCGCCAAGCCGGCCAGCGGCGTAAGGGGCGAGGGTTTGAGCACGACCGTGTTGCCGGCGGCCAGTGCCGCTCCCAGCTTCATCACGTTGAGGGTGTGCGGAAAGTTCCAGGGCGTCAGGGCCGCGACGACACCGAGCGGTTCGTAGCGCAACAGCGTCGTACCCGCAGCGCCCCACGCGTCCATCGGTGCTTCCGCCGGCTCGAGCGCGAGTTCGGCGGCGTGGCCGACCATGAACGCCGGCCCCTCGACGTGGATCAGCCGTTCGTTTGCTGTGCACCCCCACTCGGCTTGCGCCAGCGAGTAGATCTCATCGCCGTGGGCGAGCAGCGCGTCGCTCAACTGCCGCAGACAACCCGACCGCTCCTGCGGCGTCGCCGTCGCCCAGGGACCGGAGTCGAACGCGGTTCGCGCTGCGGCGATCGCCTGTTCGACCTGCGCCGTTCCGGCGTCCGGTGCGGAGGCGATGACCGTCTCGGTGGCCGGGTCGAGCACGTCATAGCGGCCGCTGTCCGGCGCCACCCAACTGCCGTTGATGTAGAGGTCATAGCTGTCGACGAGGCGGGAGTCGGCCATCGGATCACTTGACCTTCCTGGTTGTCCGACGAGGCGATGGCCGACGTTCCCGAAACCACAGCGCTGTGTCGGACATCTATGTCGTGTATGTATACCGATCATCAGATGATAGTCAATAGTGGTGGCTGTAACCTGCGATAACAGTGGTTGACAGTCGCGACTTGGGTGCGGTAGACACAACGACACCGGACATGATGGTTTAATTTGTCCGACGGCCGAGTCGTCGAGGAGAGTCCGCGGTGCCCACTGAATCCATGTCCCGACCCACGTCCGCGCATCCGCTGCACTCCCCCGACTTCTACGCGGGCGATCCGTACCCGGCCTATCGGGAGTTGCGCAACACCACGCCGGTGGTGTGGAACGACGTCACGAACTTCTGGGCGCTGACCAAGTACGAGGACGTGCGTTTCGTCTCGGGTCATCCGCTGTTGTTCTCATCGCAGTTCGGCATCACGATCCCTGATCCCAGCCAGCCGGAGCCGGTCCAGGAAGGCAACCTGATCTTCACCGACCCGCCCAGGCACCGGCAGTTGCGCAAGCTGATCAACGCCGGGTTCACCCGACGCCAGGTGTCGTTGCTGGAACCCAAAATCCGCAAGATCGTCGGCAACATCGTCGACGGCGTCGACACCTCCCGTGAGCACGAGTTCGCCGAAGAGATCGCGGCGCCGCTGCCCACCAGGATGATCGCCGAGATGCTCGGCGCGCCGCCGGAGGACTGGGAGAAGTTTCGGACCTGGTCCGACGCGGCGGTCGGGACCGCGGACCCCGACATCGAACTGGATCATCTGGTCGCGCTCGGCGAGCTCTACGAGTACTTCACCAAGCTGATCGAGGCACGGCGCTCCGGTGAAGTCTCCGGCCAGGACGACCTGTTGAGCATCCTGGCCGCGGCAGAAGTCGACGGCGAGCGGCTCACCGACGAGGACCTGCTGAACTTCTCGTTCCTGCTCCTGGTGGCCGGCAACGAGACCACACGTAACCTCATCGCGCTCGGCACAATCGAGCTGCTCAAGCATCCGGACCAGTTCGAGATGCTTCGTTCGGATGCGAGCTTGCTGACATGCGCGGTCGAGGAGATGCTGCGGTTCACCAGCCCGGTGACGCACATGGCGCGCAGAGCCACCGCCGACGTCGAGATCCGCGGGCAGACGATCAAGGCCGGCGACACGGTCGTGATGCTGTACGGAGCCGCCAACCGGGACGAGGAGATCTTCGGCGCGACCAGTGAGGAGTTCGATATCACCCGAAATCCGAACCCGCACATCGCGTTCGGCGCCGGCGAGCACGCCTGCCTCGGCGCACAGCTGGCGCGGCTGGAAGCCAGGATCATGTTCGAAATGCTCCTCGGCGCCTACCCGAGCATCGAACTGACCGGTGACGTGACCCGGTTGCGCGCCACGATGGTGCCGGGAGTCAAACGCATGCCGGTGCGCATGGGAGCGCGCGCCTGATGGACTTCGACTACACACCAGAACAGGAGCAACTGCGCGAGGAATTCCGGGCGCGGCTGGAGTCCGTGATGACCCCGGAGCGACGCGCTGCCGTGGCGGGCCGGATGGAAGGCGGCGCCGCAATAGCCGAATGCCGGCGGGCACTGGGCGACGCCGGCCTGCTCGGTGTCGCGTGGCCGGTGGAGTACGGCGGGCGCGGGCTGACCGCGCTGGAGCAGTACATCTTCAGCGAAGAGGCGCGCCGCGTGAACGCGCCGCTGCCGATGATCACGCTCAACACCGTCGGCCCCACCCTCATCCAGTACGGCACCGAAGAGCAGAAGCAGAAGTTCCTGCCCGCAATCATGAAAGGCACCGTCGACTTCGCGATCGGCTACTCCGAGCCCGGCGCCGGCAGCGATCTGGCCTCGTTGCGAACGACGGCGGTGCGCGACGGGAGCGACTTCGTCATCAACGGCTCCAAGATGTTCACCAGCGGAGCGGAATTCGCCGACTACATCTGGTTGGCGGCACGCACCGATCCGGAAGCCAAGAAGCATAAAGGGATCACGGTGTTCATCGTGCCCACCGACTCGCCAGGTTTCTCGTGGAAGCCGTTGCACACCATGCCTGGTGTGTCGACCTACTACACGTTCTACGACGACGTGCGGGTACCCGAGAACGCGATCGTGCTCGGCGAGAACCAGGGCTGGAAGCTGGTGACCAACCAGCTCAATCTGGAGCGTGCCGCGCTGGGCAACCTCGGCGCGCTGGAACCGCTGTTCGCCAAGACACTGGACTGGGCCAGGACCACGCCGCTCGATGACGGACGCGTGATCGACCAGCCGTGGGTGCAGCAGGCACTCGCCCGCGTCGAGGCGCAGGTCGCTGCCTACCGGTTACTGAACCTGCGGGTCAACACCACGATGAGCTCGGGGGCGCTCGGTATGGGCGAGGCGTCGGCGGCAAAGGTTTTCGGTACCGAACTCACCCAACAGGTGGCCCGTGAACTGCTCGACATCGTCGGGCAGGCCGGCACCCGCAAAGGCTCCGACGCACCGCTGAAAGGTGAGCTCGAGAGTGCCTACCGGCTGGCCGTCATCAACACCTTCGGCGGCGGCGCCAACGAACTGCAACGCGACATCATCGCCATGGCCGGGCTGGGGATGCCGCGGGCACCCCGCGACATGCGAGCGTCCTGAGAGGAATCCAAAGTGACCGACACTGCCAAAGACGAACTGCAGGAGCGCCTCGACGCGCTGATCGGCACACCCACCGACGGGGTCGGCAAGCCCGTCCGCGCTCCAGATCCGGTGAACACCGCGATGATCCGGCACTGGGCGTACGCGCTGGGCGACATGAACCCGGCCTATCTCGACGCCGAGTTCGCCGAGAACTCCCGCTACGGCGGGATCGTCTCACCGCCGGTGATGCTGCAGAGCTGGACGATGCCGCCGCCGAAGCTGGAAGGCATCCACGAACGCGGCGGGGTACCGATCGACGTCAAGACCAACCCGCTGCAGTTCCTCGCGGACGCCGGCTACACCGGCATCATCGCGACGAACTCCGAGTTCGAGATCGAGCGCTATCCCCGGGTCGGAGACCAGATCACCTCCGAGACCGTGTTCGATTCGATCTCCGACGAGAAGAAGACAGCCATGGGCAACGGCTTCTTCGTCACGTGGGTCACCACCTACCGCGATCAAGACGGCGAAGTTCTTGGCCGCCAATGGTTTCGGACGCTGCGATTCAAGACGGGAAATTGATGGCCAGCAGACTCGCCCCCTCGATCAGTCCCGACACCGAGTTCTTCTGGTCCGGGCTCAAGGAACACGAGCTTCGTATCCAGCGCTGCGCGGACTGCAAGACCCTGCGGGTGCCGCCCCGACCGATGTGCGGTAACTGCCAGTCGCTGAACTGGGACTACGTCGTGTCCAGCGGGCGCGGCACGGTCTACAGCTTCGTGATGCCCCAGTACCCACCGCTGCCGTTCCTGCAGTACCCATACGTCGTCGCGCTGATCGAACTCGACGAGGGGGTGCGGATCGTGTCGAACCTGTGCGACATCGAACCCGAGGCGATCGAGGTCGGGATGGCCGTCGAGGTCTTCTACGAAACGTTCGAAGCGCTGCCCAGCGGAGATGAGCTGGTGCTGCACCAGTTCCGGCCGGCCGGTTGAGCGGGGAGACGACCACATGGACTTCACTTTCTCCGACGAGCAGCAGACCGTCGCCAAGGTCGCCCGCCAACTCTTCGAACACCGTGCGGCAACCGAACGTCTGACCGAACTCGAATCGGACGAGGTACGTCATGATGCGGCGCTGTGGTCCGAGATGGCGTCGGCCGACCTGCTGGGGATCGCGCTTCCCGAGTCCGTAGGCGGGACCGGCGGCGGATTCCTCGAGCTGGGCGTGCTGCTCAGCGAGGTGGGCTACAGCGTCGCACCGGTGCCGGTGTACGCGACGCTCGTGCTGGGTGCCGACAGCCTTGCCCGGCACGGTGATTCGGACCTTCAGCAGCGTTTCCTTCCCGGCGTCGTCAACGGCAGCACGGTGCTCACTGCGGCGCTGACTGAACCGGGCAGCTCCGATCCGACCACACCCCGAACGACGGCGCGCGCCGACGGCGGCGGTTGGCGACTGACCGGCATCAAAGAGTTGGTACCCGCCGCGCAACTGGCCGCAGCCATCGTCGTTTCGGCCAGCACTGACGATGGAGCGGGGTTGTTCGTCGTCGAAACCGGCGGGGACGGAGTGGATGTGACGTCGGTGGAGACCACCAACGGCGAACCGTTTGCCGACGTCGCGCTGAACGACGCATGCGGGTGGCGGCTCACCGAGTACGCCGACACCGATATCGTCGGCGCGCTGTATACCAGGGCACTGGTCGGGCTGTGCGCGATGCAGATCGGTGTCGCCGAACGGGCGCTGAAACTGGCCGCGGCCTACACCAGCGAACGCGAGCAGTTCGGCCGCCCCATCGGGTCGTTCCAAGCCGTGCAACAACGCCTGGCCGATGCCTTCATCGACACCGAAGCGATCCGCTGGACCACCTGGCATGCGGCGTGGCTGATCGCCGAAGGCAGACCCGCCGCGCGGGAAGCGGCGATCGCCAAGTTCTGGGCCGCCGAGGCGGGTGCGCGCGTCACCGCGTCCGCGCAACAGGTACACGGCGGGATGGGCATCGACGTCACCTATCCGCTGTCGCGGTACTTCTTGTGGGCCAAGCAGATTGAACTCGCACTCGGGTCGGCGTCACAGCAGCTGGCCCGACTGGGCAGCACATACGCGGAAGGACTTGACAAGTGACCTCTACCAAGGATCGCACGATCACGCTGGCGTGGAGCGACATCACCGTCGGCGACGAGGTGACGCCGATGGACGTCCCCGTCACCACCACGCTCATCGTCGCAGGCGCCATCGCCTCCCGCGACTACATGCCGGTTCACCACGACCGCGACTTCGCCAACTCCCAAGGGTCCAAGGACATCTTCCTCAACATCTTGACGACCAACGGGTTGTGCGTGAAGTTCCTGCACGACTGGGCGGGCCCCGAGGCGATGGTCAAGAAGCTGTCGATCCGGCTCGGGGTGCCCGCCTACCCGAACGATGCGCTGCGGTTCGAGGGCAGCGTCACCGACAAGTCCGCCGCGGACGGGGAAGGGTTCGTCGAGGTCACCTTCAAGGGCACGAACAGCCTCGGCGATCACGTCAAAGGCACCGCGGTGCTCAGCCTGCTCCAAGGGGTCGACGCGTGACGGGGATCGGTGGTAAGGCCGCGCTCGTCGGCATCGGCCAGACCGAGTTCTCGAAGGAATCCGGACGCACCGAAATGCAACTCGCGTGCGAGGCGGTCAAGGCCGCCATCGACGATGCGGGCCTGCGGCCCAAGGACATCGACGGCATGGTTACCTTCACCGTCGACGAGAACGAAGAGATCGAGGTCGCCCGCAACGTCGGCATCGAGAACCTCACGTTCTTCACCCGCGTGCCGCACGGCGGTGGTGCCGCCGCCGGCACCGTGATGCAGGCCGCCATGGCGGTCGCGACGGGCGCCGCCGAGGCGGTGGTCTGCTACCGGGCGTTCAACGAGCGCTCCGGGTTCCGGTTCGGCGGCGCCGGACGCCAACCCGGCGTCACCCCGCTGTGGATGGCGCCCTACGCCCCGTTCGGGTTCATGACCCCGGCGGCCTGGGTCGCGCTGCATGCCCAGCGCTACATGACCACCTACGGGGTCACCAACGCCGACTTCGGCAAGATCTCGGTCATCGACCGCAAACACGCCGCCAAGAACCCCTATGCGTGGTTCTACGAAAAGCCGATCACGATCGAAGACCATCAGCAGTCTCGGTGGATCATCGATCCGGTGCTGCGTCTGCTCGACTGCTGCCAGGAAAGCGACGGCGGCGTGGCCATGGTGGTCACCAGCATGGAGCAGGCACGCGCCCTCCGCAACCCGCCGGCGGTGATCACCGCGGCGGCACAGGGCGCTGCGTACGACGGCGAGGTGATGACCAGCTACTACCGCGAGGACATCACCGGGCTGCCCGAAATGGGTGTGGTCGGCGAGAAGCTCTGGCGCAATTCCGGATTGACACCCGACGACATATCGACGGCGTTCCTCTACGACCACTTCACCCCGTTCGTGTTCACCCAACTCGAGGAACTCGGGTTCTGCGGTCGGGGCGAGGCCAAGGACTTCGTGTCGGTCGACGAACTCTCGCTGGGTGGCAGGATGCCGATCAACACCAACGGCGGTCTGCTCGGCGAGGCCTACATCCACGGGATGAACGGCATCACCGAAGGCGTCCGTCAGGTCCGCGGCACGTCGTACAACCAGGTCGACGACGTCGAGCACGTCCTCGTCACATCGGGCACCGGCGTCCCCACCAGCGGCCTCATTCTCGCACCGGATCACTGAACGTTTAATGTCGTGCGGGTGGCAGCTGACGTGACGCAATCGGTGGCGGTGGACACCCGGGATGTCATCATCTCGGCGGCGTTCAAGTGCTTCCGGACCCGCGGGCTGGCCAAGACCACCATCGTCGACATCGCGCGCGCGGCCGAGGTGTCACGCAGTACCTTCTACGAGTACTTCCGGGACAAGGAGACGATCGTCGAAGCCTGCGCGGAGGCGGCTTCGCAGCGGTTCTACCGCAACATGGCCAAGGCCATCGATCGGCACGGAGGCAGCACACTGGAGGGCCGGCTGGTGCGCGCCGCCGTCTTCGTCACCCAGGCGCGCCAGGTCGTCGAACCCGAGCTGTACTTCGATCACGAGGAAGTCAACCTCATGATGACCAAGAACGCGGCCACACTGCTCAAGGAATGCGCTGACTTCCTAGCTCCCTACGTCATGGCGGCCAGGCTGACCGGAGAGGTCCGTACCGACCTCGATGTTGCGTCGGCCACCGAGTGGTTCGCGCGGATGTTGTTCTCGCTGTTCACAACTCCATCACCGACCATCGACATGCATGACGACGACGCCGTCGCCGAGTTCGTGCGGGCCTACGTGGTGAACGGGTTCGTCGACGGCAACTCCCGTCGGCGATAGCGGGTTTCAGGACGTCCTGCGCACCGGGACGTTGGCGTAACCGCAGACATTCGACATCGCCACCCGGCGCAAGCCGGCGCGGTCCACCTCGTATTCGGGAATCAGGTCGAGCAGCGCGTCGAGCGCGATGCGGCTTTCCATCCGGGCCAGCGCGGCCCCGAGGCAGCTGTGGATGCCGTAGCCGAACGCGAGGTTGAAGCCCATCTTGCGTTCGCGGTCGATGTCGACCCGATCGGGGTCGTCGAACATCCGCTCGTCGCGCAGCGCCGCGCCGGTGACGAGCAGCACCGCAGCGCCTTCGGGAATCGTGGTGCCGTAGTACGTGACGTCGCGCGTCGCCGTGCGGACCTGGTACTGCGACGGCGCCTCGTACCGCAGCAGTTCCTCGACCGCGGCGGGGATCTTGCTGCGGTCCGCACGAAGTCTGCGCCACTGGTCGGGGAAGTCGGCGAATGCGACCATCGCATTGCCCACCAGCTTGGTGACCGTCTCTGCGCCCGCACCACCGAGCATCGTGGCGAAGCCGGTGATATCAACGTCGGTGAGCTTGTCCACCACGCCGTCCCGTTCGATCTCGGTTTCGATGAGACGGCTGATCATGTCGTCCTGCGGCGCCGCCCTGCGCTGCTGTACGAGGTCGTAGTAGTAGAAGCCGGTGTTCATCGACGCCTCGTATCCCTCTTTGGGAACGGCGATCTCACCGGGGCGCCGTTCGAGGAGTAGGTCCAGCCAGCGCCGGATCTGGTCCCGGTCTTCCTTGGGCACCCCGAGCATGGTCGTGATGACCTCGTTCGGGAACAGTGCCGAGAAGTCGGCGACGACGTCGAAACCTTCAGGGTTCAGCGCCTCGATGCGCTCGTAGACCTTTTCGCGCACCATGTCTTCCAGCGCGGCGATCGCACGGGGGGTGAAGACATTGCTGACCAGTCGGCGCATCTTCTGGTGTTCCGGCGGATCCATCGAGATGATCACCTTGGGTACCGGGATCGCGTCGTCGTGGGCCTTGACCATGTCCAGCGTGGCGCCTTTGGCCGACGAGAACGTTTCGTGATCCTTGGTTGCGGGCGCCACATCGTCGTAGCGCGTCAGCGCCCAGAAGTCCCACTTCGCGCTGTAGTAGACGGGCGCGTCGTCGCGCAGACGACGGTAGGTGTCGTATGCCCCGTCGAAGAAATCCTGTGAGAACGGGTCGAATTCGACGCGGGTGTCGTCGACTTCCGGCGGTGCCGCGCTCACAGGATCGCCCCCGATTCCTTGAGCTTCTCGATGGTGTCCCAGTCGATGCCGGCCTCCATCAGCACTTCCTCGGTGTGCTGACCGTGCTCTGGCGCCCCGCTCGGTGTCACCGGCCGCTCGTTGAACTGAACGGGGTTGGTGGGCAGTGAGAACGGCACGCCGTTGACCGTTTCGGTATGTGCGACGTACCCGTTCGCGGTGATGTCCGGGTCCTCGCAGAGTTCGGCCGGGGTCTGCACGATGCCCCACGCACCGGACAACGCCGCCAGCGTCGTTCGCCACTCAGCCAGCGTGCGTTCGGCGAACGCCTCGTCGAGTAACGAGATCAGGCTGACCCGGTTCTCGTAGCGCGAGGCGGGGTCGGCAAAGCGCGGATCGTCGACCAGTTCGGGTAGGCCGATCACCCGCATCGCCTCGGCGTAGAACTTGTCGAGTTGCAGCATCATCAACTGGACGTAGCGGCCGTCCTTCGTGCGGTACGTGCCCACCAACGGATTCGGCGAGTCGGCGTGCCCGAACTTGGGTATGGCGCTGCCGCCGTGGATTTGGCTGACCGCGACGTCGGGGCTCAGATTCCAGGCGGCAAGGCCGAGCAGCGACACGTCGACCACCGAGCCCTCGCCGGTGGTGGCTTTCTTGTACAACGCCGCGGCGATACCGCCGGCGATCGTCATGCCGCCCAGCAGATCCCCGAACGCCGGACGGGACCGGACAAGCTCTTCGGACTCCTCCGTCAAGACGTTGGCGATACCGCCGCGCGCCCAGTAGGAAACCCCGTCGTACCCCGGCTTGTCCGCGTCCGGCCCTTTGGGGCCGTGGCCGGATCCGCGGACGTACACGATGCTCGGGTTCATGTCTCGGATGTCGTCGACATCGATACCGAACTTCCTGCGGCGCTCGGGTAGATAACTGGTCAGGAACACATCGCAGTTCTTCGCCAGTTCGCGAACCACGTCCCGGCCGCCCGGCGTGCTCAGATCGACGCCGATCGACTTCTTTCCGCGGTTTGGAATCTCGATCATGTAGTTGACCGCACCGCCGCCCTCGTCGACGATGCCCATCGTGACGAGGCCGCGTTGCGGATCACCGCCCTCACGCGGTTCGACCTTGATCACCTCGGCGCCCCACTCGGCGAGCACCGCGCCGGCCGAGGGCACGAATGTCCATGCGGCGACCTCGAGCACCCGAACCCCGTTGAGGACGTTGTCGACGGTAATGACGGCCTCCTACCGCTGTTAACAGACGTTTGCAAATCTGAGAATCAGCCTATCCGCTCGGCTGCTAGACACGCTAGGGCCGCCGAGACAAGCGGGCAGGGACCTCGGGGGTGCGGCATCGCCGCGCGCAACGGCACGTCGGGCGTTCGAGGCGGTCCAGCGGTGACATGGCTGAAGTGTAATCGTGATGTGAGAACCGCTATTCTCGTTCAGTCAAGGGTGGCTATCCTGTGAAGGCCAGCCTGTCGGAGAGGATGTTCGACTCGTGCCCTTCCCCACCGTGACGCCCACGATCCCCGCTCTGGTCGGGTCGTGCGCAGTGCGGTTCGGGGACAAGCCGTTTCTGATCGCAGAGGGGCAGACGCTCAGCTATACCGATCTCGAGCTGAGGTCGGCGCGGTTCGCCACGGCGCTGCTGGCCGAAGGTCTCGGCAAGGGCGACCACGTCGGGATCCTGATGTCCAACAGCGTGGAGTGGGCGATCGCCTGGTTCGCGACCACGCGCATCGGCGCGGTCGCGGTGCCGCTGAACACCTTCTACCAGGCCGCGGAACTGGGGTGGACCGCTCGGCATGCCGATCTGCGCGCGATCATCGCCCAATCGGGCTTCCGCGGTCACGACTTCCTCGACCGCCTCGAGGAGGCGCTACCAGGCCTCAGCGATCAGAAGAACCCCGGCAGGATCGCTGTGCGACAAGCGCCGTATCTGCGCACGATCGTGGTGTGGCAAGGGTCCGACCGCCCATGGGCGACGACCCTTCCCGATGACGTCGCCTCCGACCTCCTGGTCGACGTGGAATCCTGTGTGACGCCGGCCGACGACGCGATGATCATCTACACCTCGGGCAGCACCGGCGACCCGAAAGGACCCGTGCACACGCACGGCACACTGGTGCGCCACACCTACAACCTCACGTTCGACTACGGCGTCACGAGCGACACGGTGATGTTCACCGCCATGCCGTTCTTCTGGGTCGGTGGCCTGATCACCGGCATCCACGCCGTAATCCACCACGGCGCAACGCTGGTCTCCCAGCCGGCGTTCGACGCCGCCGAGGCGCTCGAGTTGATCGAGCGCCACCGCGCGACGATCACGCTGGGCTGGCCGCAACAAGGCAAGTCGCTCTCCGAGCACCCGGACTTCGCGCGGCGCGACCTCAGTTCGGTGCAGCGCACCAGCATGCCCGCGATGGTGCCGCCCGAACGCCGCCCGAAGGGTCCCAACGCCCTTGGGATGACCGAACTGTGCGGCAACCACATCGGCGTCGACCCGTATCCCCCACAATCCGCCGATCGCCGTGAGACGGGCGGCTATTCGGTCGACGGGTTGTCGCATCTGCTGGTCGACCCGACGACGGGAGACCCCTGCGCACCGGGCACCGAAGGCGAAATCTGGGTACGCGGCTACTCGCTGATGCAGCGGCTTTACAAGCGCGAACGCGAAGAAGTCTTCACACCGGACGGCTACTACCGAACGGGGGACTGCGGAATTCAGTACGACGACGGGTGGATCAAGTTCACCGGCCGACTAGGCGATCTGATCAAAACCAGTGGCGGAACCAACGTCACTCCGGGCGAAGTCGAATCCGCGCTGGCCAGCTGCGACGGCGTCCTCGAGGCGTATGTCGTCGGCGCGGAGGACGGGCGCAACGGGACGATCGTGGCCGCAGCCGTGGTTCCTCGCGGTGACACGCAGTTGGATCCCGATGAGGTGCAGGCACAGGTCCGCACCCGCCTGTCGGCGTACAAGGTGCCCAAGTTCATCTGGATCACGCCGAAAGATGCGCTGCCGTTCACGGCTACGGGCAAGCTCAAGAAGTCAGATCTCGCGCGGCAACTGAGCGGCCTGTTGTCAGATGGGGCAAGCACGCGATGAGCTATCGACACTCCAGGTCGCTAGCCGCGCGCGCTCAGCTGCGCTTCGACATCTGCGCCGCGGCCGTGTCGGCCCACTGCGCTTGATGACGGCCCATGGTCATCGCACCGTTCCAGCCGCCGTCGGTCCACAGCACCTCACCGCCGACGTAACTGAAGCGCGGGCTACCGAGGCAGACCAGGGGCCAGGCCTGCTCCTCGGGAGTCGAATAGCGCCCGACCGGTCCGACGGCCGCATCGACGGTGTCCTTGCCCATCAGATCCTGGAAGGCCGGCATCATCGCCGTCTCGGTGGGGCCCGGGTTGATGCAGTTGATCCGGATGCCGCGGCGACCCAGTTCGGGATACCACCAGCCCACCCAGGCATCGATGATGTACTTCGAGTAGGCGTAGCCGCTCCATGACCACAACTTCTCGTTGGCGGTCAGCCACTCGACCGCCGCATCGAAGCCCTCGGTTTCCAGCAGCCCGGTGATCACCTTGATGTGGTCCTGCCAGCCGATCGCGGATGACGACGAGATGACGCTGATCGCAGACCCATCCGACATTTTCGGCACGAGAAGCTCAGCCAGATGCCGCGCCCCGACGAAGTTGACCAGGATGGTGTCCCATTCGCTGAACGGCGGACCGGGAAGCCCGGCACAGCTGAACAGCCCGTCGATCGGACCGTCGATGGCGGCTGCGACCTCTTCGATGCTCTGCCGGTCTCGTAGGTCTATCTGTAGCGCGCGGGCGACGGGAACGGTCGTCGGTTTGATGTCAAGCGCGGTGACCGTCGCGCCGAGGTCGACGAGGATCTGTGCCGTCGCCTGCCCCATGCCCGATGCGGCGCCCGTCACGACAACCGATTTGCCTTGGTATCCCAGTACATCTTCCATTGCGCGCTCCCCGTCGAGAACATCATTTACCGCATCTGAGAACAGACGTTATCACCGCCGTTCAGTCCCATATCGCGTCGAGACGTGGTGGTGACCGGAACATGGTGCCGGTGATGTAGGGCGGCGGCGCTTCGGGGTCGAGGCGCAAACCGGGAAGCTCGTCGAACAGCGCGTTGAAGATCTTCGTGGTCTCGAGCCGCGCGAGGTGCATGCCCAGGCAGACGTGGGCGCCGTATCCGAACCCGATGTGGGCTTTGCGCTCTCGGAAGATGTCGAACTTCTCGGGCTCGGTCCAGCGCGCCTCGTCGTGGTTGGCGCTGCCGAGGCTGAGCATCATCGTTGCGCCACCGGGGATCTGGACACCACCGAGTTCGGTGTCACAGGTGACCTCCCGCATGAAGTTGAGCAGCGGCGTCTCCCAACGGATACCTTCCTCGATGGCCTGAGGGAGCAGGCTGCGATCGGCGCGCACCGCGTCGAGTTGATCGGGGTGGGTGAGCAAGGCATAGGCCAGGCTGGCGGTCGAGCGTGACGTGGTCTCGGCGCCGGCAGGCAGGAGATTTCGCATGAAGCCGTAGATCTGCTCGTCGGACATCTTCACGCCGTTGACCTCGGCACTCGCAAGGATGGACACCATGTCGTCTTTGGGTGACTTGCGCTTGTCGGCGAGGATGTCGACGAAGTAGTCCTTCATTTGCGCGGACGCCCGCATCGCGCATTCCATATCGCCGTGGAAGCCAAGCAGGTCGATCGCGAGCCGGTGAAAATGCAACACGTCGGATTCGGGTAGCCCCAGCAGAGCGGCGATCACCCGCACCGGAATCGGCATGAACACCGCATCGACCAGGTCGGCGCGCTTGGCGTCCTTGATTTTCGCGAGAGTCCGGTCGACCAGCGGTCCGACCAACTCGACATCCCAACGCTTCATCGACGAGCGGGCGAAAGCGAACTCGTGAAGCTTGCGGTAGACCGCGTGTTCGGGGTCCTGCATCTCGAGGATCGTGGGGCCCTGCAGTGGCCGGACCACATCTTCATAGCAGCGCGTGCTGAACGTGATGTGGTCGCCGAAGACCTCCTTGACGGTGTCGAACGTGTACGCCGTGAACGTCGGCGGCCCGTCGCCCGAATTGCCGATCATGCCCACCTCGGGCCACCCAGCGTGCACCGGCGCCAGCGCACGCAACTCCTTGAGCAACGGATAAGGCGAGGCATCACCGTCGGCGCCCATGCCCTCGTTGAACTTGTCTTGGGCGTCCCGAATGCTCTGCTCGAGTTCCTCGACGCTCATCGGCTCGAACATGTGACGACTCCTCACTGCTGATCGGCCGAGCTCAACATACATCCTGGTGGTTGCTACCTCCATACTGTAGGTTGAGCCGGTATCGCGTGACCCCAAACGACGAAAATTCAACCGGGAGCGTTCGATTGATGACTCAAGTGGTGCAATGGGCAACCGGAGCGGTCGGTCGCGCGGCGCTGGCTGAACTCATCGAGAATCCTGATTTCCAGCTGGCCGGCGTGTTGGTGTACGACCCGGCCAAGGTGGGTCAGGATGCCGGGGCGCTATGTGGTCTGCCCGCTGCCACCGGGGTGCGCGCCACCGCGGACAAGGAGGAGATCTTCGCGCTCGGCGCCGACGTCGTGATCCACGCCGCCAGCAAGGCCCATGCCGTCGACACCAACGCCGACGACATTTGCCGGCTGCTCGCGTCGGGCACCAACGTCATCACCACGACCTCCTACAACCACCTGCCCACCTACGGCGCCGAAACCGAAGCGGCGTTCGTCGAGGCCTGTCGTGCGGGGCAGTCGCGGTTCCACGCCGCCGGTGAGAACCCCGGCTTCATGTTCGAACGGTTGGTGGCCACGGTAACCGGGCTGAGCAAGACCATCGACCGGATAGACCTCTATGAAGCCACCGATGTGTCGGGCGTCGACAGCCGGCCCATGCTGATCGATCTCATGGGCATGGGGCGACCGCCCGAAGATGTCAGCATCGACTCGCCGATCATCAAGAAGCTCGACATGGCCTACCGTCAAGCGCTCAACGCCACCGCAGATGTCCTGGGGGTCAGGCTCTCGCACGTGGATGTGTCGGTCGATGCCACCACGCTTCCCCACGACATCGAGGTGCAAGCGGGCAGCATCGAAGCGGGGACCGTTGTGGGGCAACGTTTCTCCTGGACCGGTCACTGGTCAGGTCGGCCGCTGCTGGCGATCCACGAGGAATGGGTGCTCACCCGTGATCTACCTCAGTGGGGACTGACACCGCTGGCGCCCGGCGACAGGGCGCCGCTGATTCGCGCCGTCATCAAGGGCGAACCGAGCTTCGAGCTCGCCCTCGACGTCGGATGGGACGGCCATGTCCCGACCGGACAGCACGCGCATCCGGGACACCTGATGATCGCGATGGGGGCTGTTCGGGCGATTCCCTACGTGCTGGCCCAACCGCCTGGAATCGTCACCGCGCCGGTGTTCGGGGCGATCCAGTTAGGTGGTTCCGACCGCCCGTGAGATGTTCTCGCTCGGGGCCGCATGAAAGACATGCGAAGCGCCGTCGGGCAATATGCGGCGCGCAATGAGATAGTCCGAACCCAACCAGCCCTGGCGGATATAGCGGCCGAAGCGCAGGAACGTCCCCGGCGCGCCACTGGCCGACGGGATGAGCTTCACCTGCTCGATACCGTGTCGAACGCCGTCACCGGTCAGCGGGCGGGCCGCGGACAAACCCCGCACGATCACCGTCGCGGCGTCGCGCGCGAGGCCAGGCATGGAATGACCCGGGCGACGGCCATATCGGGCCTCGAACCGGTCCAGGAAGGCTTGGCCGACCCGGTTGCGCTCGTCGTAGCTGTCCAGCCCGATCCAGCCGCGAAGATGGTGCATCCACTCCGGACTGATGTGGGCCATCTCGAACGCGGTCGTCGTGTAACGGGGCGGATCCCAGCCGGCGGCCAACAGCGCGTCGGAGAAACCCCACAGCCCGTGCCCGAACCCGACATGGACCAGCGCATCCGGTTCGACGGCCCGCAGCGCTTTGACAGCGTCGGCTTTGTCGGCCTCCACCTGTGGGATGGCGACGGTTGTCAGGACCTTCAAACCGGCGGCTGCATAGGCTTTTTCGGCGCCACCGAGGTACTCCTTGCCGATCAGCGACGCCTCGTAGGCAATCGCGATACTCGACCGGCCGTCGCCGATCATGACCGCGGCCAGCATGATCGGCTCCTCGGCCATTGATCCGTTGTTGAGGGCGAAACACCATTCCCCCAGCGCCCCTTCCGAGCCCGACAGGGTGATGATCGGGACTCGGGCAGTCGCGTCGACGTGTGGGCGCAGCGGCACCACATTGTCGGAGACCCAGGGGCCGAAAATGGCGAGGCAGCCCTCCTCGACCAGCTCGTCGAAGGCCTTTTCGACCGCCGCGTAGGTGCCGTTGGGCAGACCGACTGCGTTTCGCTGCACCAGCTCGACGGGGCGATCGATCAGCCCCGCGGCGAGCGCTTCCTCGATGACCAGATGCAACGCCGCGACCGTGTCGTTGTCGGTGTCGCCCTTCGTCGGATAGTCGTTGAGCAGACCCACTTTCAACGGTGCGACCGACCCGTAACCGCGGACCTCTTC
Source organism: Mycolicibacterium sp. XJ662 (assembly GCF_053484035.1). Lineage (NCBI taxonomy): Bacteria > Bacillati > Actinomycetota > Actinomycetes > Mycobacteriales > Mycobacteriaceae > Mycobacterium > Mycolicibacterium sp. XJ662. The sequence continues at coordinate 508,398 of NZ_JBEFTL010000001.1, forward strand.
GTCAGCCATCACCGCAACATACATGATGAATGTTGCTAGCATGGGCGGATGGCCAAGCGGGGTGGCACCGATATCGAACGTCGGGCACGAGGGGATCGGACGCGACGCGACCTGGTCGACGCCGGCCGCAGATTGTTCGTGGAAAAAGGCTATTTCGACACCAGCATCGGCGATCTCGTCGCCACCTCCGGCGTTGGCACCCGCGGGGCGTTCTATCACCACTTCACGGACAAAGCCGAGCTTTTTCGCGCGGTGTTCGAAGAGGTCGAGCGCGATCTGACGCTGCGTTCGCTGGCCTCGCCGCCCCCGGGTTCGGACACTTGGGAACGCCTCTCGGCCGGACTCCAGGGATTTCTCGAGTCGGCGCTCGAACCCGAAGTGCAGCGCATCATGCTGCTGGACGGACCCGTGGTGCTGGGTTGGCAGACGTTGCGATCGATCCAGGAGCGCAACAGCATCGCGCTCATCAACGAGTTGGTCAAGGAAGCCATCGCCGAAGGCATCATCGATGAGCATCCGGTCGGCGAGCTGACGCATCTGGTGGTCGCTGCGGTGGAAGAAGCGGCGTTGCTCGTTGCCCATGCCAAGCATCCAACGAAGGCCCGCGCCAGGGCGGCCGCGGTGCTCGACCGCCTACTGCTGAGCTTCGCGGTTGAACCCCGCAAAGTGCTGCGCCGTTAACCGCAAGATGAGAACACCTGTTTCCGCTATCGTGAATGATCGCTCTCTATTTCTGCTAGCCTCACTTTCACTGTCAGGTCGATGGGAGGCCTATGTCCGACTCACCCGCCCAGCGTGTCGCTGTCGTGGGAGCGTCCTCGGGGTTGGGGCGTTGCATAGGGGTCGGGCTGGCTCAGCGCGGAGCGCGGGTCGCCTTCCTTGCCAGGCGCCTCGACCGATTGGTCACCGCCGCCCAGGACGCCGGCAACGGGGCGATCGCCGTTGCTTGTGACGTCACCGACGAACAGAGCTGCCGGCGGGCCATGGCCGAGATTGCCGACGAGTTCGGCGGTCTGGACGCACTCGTCTACACCACCGGTGTCGGCGTCCTCGCGCCGCTTACCGACGTCACCGCCGCGCAATGGCAAGCGCTGTTCGCCACCAACGTCACCGGGGCGTCACTGGTCACCGCCGCGGCCGCTCCCCATCTCGCCGCGGCCGCCGGGTCGGCGCTCTACCTGTCGTCGCTGAGCGCGTCGTACTCCGCTCCGTGGCCGCTACTCGGCGCCTACGCGGTGTCCAAGGCGGCGCTGGACAAGCTTGTCGAAGCCTGGCGCATCGAACATCCCAACATCGGGTTCACCAGGCTCGCCGTCGGCGACTGCTTCGGCGGTGAAGGCGACTCTCAAACCGAGTTCAACAAGGCATGGGATCCCCAGGCGATGGAGAACGCCATCCGGTTCTGGATGGACAACGGCTACATGCAGGGCGGTCTGGTCGAGGCCGAGCACCTCGTCGAGGTAGTCCACAACGTATTGAGTTGCGGTAAAAGCAGTTTCATTCCCTATCTCACTCTCGCCCCTCGTCCATCCGGCGCGGTGGCCGAACTCCGGCAGTGGTGAAGGAGTCGTAGATGAAATCCAGAGCGGCCGTGCTGCGCGGGGTAGGCGTCGACTGGGAGGTCACCGACGTCGAACTGGACCCACCGCACGCCGGTGAGGTGCTCGTCAAGATGGCCTACGCCGGCATCTGCCACTCCGACGAGCACTTCTACACCGGCGACAGCGTGCCAAGCCCGGAGATGGAAGAGATGATGCGGGCCTCCGGCGTGCCCGTGCCGGAGTGGTTTCCGATGCTCGGCGGCCACGAAGGCTCCGGAGTCGTCGAAGAAGTGGGCCCGGAAGTCAAGAACCTCAAACCCGGTGACCACGTCGCGATTTCGTTTCTGCCCGCGTGCGGCAACTGCCGGTGGTGCGCCACCGGACATACCTATCTCTGTGACGTCGGCGCCGACCTCTACAGCAAGAACATGACCACCGACGGCACCTGTCGGCGCCGGGTCGGCGACGAAAACCTGATGGCGATGATGCAGGTCGGCACCTTCTCCGAGTACGTCGTCGCCTCCGAGCGATCGCTGGTCAAGATCAACGACGGGATCCCGCTGGAAGCGGCCTCCCTCGTATCCTGCGGGGTCACAACCGGATTCGGCTCCGGCTCGGTGGCGGCGGGCACACAGGTCGGCGACACCGTCGTGGTCGTCGGCGTCGGCGGAATCGGGATGAACGCGGTCCAGGGCGCGAAAGCGGCCGGCGCCAAACACATCGTCGCCGTCGACCCGAACGAGTTCAAGCGCGAGATCGCTCCCAGTTTCGGCGCGACACACACCGCCGTCGACGCCGGCGCCGCACTAGAACTCGTCAAGGAGATCACCTGGGGCGTGATGGCCGACCGCGTCGTGCTGACGCCGGGCGTGGTGCCCGTCGACCTCGTGATGACGGCGATGATGCTGTTACGCAAGGGCGGCACCTGCGTGCTCACCGGCATGGCGAAGGTCAGCGACCTGATGGTCCCGATGAGCCTGCCCGACATGGTGTCGTCGTGTAAGACGCTCAAGGGCGTGCTCTACGGCGAAATGAACCCCCGCGAAGCGATGCCCCGGCTGCTTTCGATGTACGAAGCCGGCACCCTCAAACTCGACGAACTCGTCACGCAGAAATACAAGCTCGACGACATCAACGAGGCGATGCGCGATCTGCGCGCAGGTCAGAACATCCGCGGGGTCATCAGCTTTCCATGAGGTCGTTCGGCGCACCGGGGTAGAGTCGAACCCATTAGGGGCTGAGCCCAACGCCTCGCAGCGAATATCGACGTCTGCCGAGGTGTGATGTTTTTGAGTGCGGAGCCGACCGTTGAGCAGTGACCGATGCGTGAAGAGCGAATCGGATGCTGTCGACGTGTCCACCTGGCGATCCGTTCCGCACCCCGCGGTGGTGGTCGACCGCTCCGGCGTCATCCGGGCAGTGAGTGCCTCCGCCCGAACGGTGCTGCCCGACGCCGAAGTCGGCGCCCAGTTGGCGGACGCCGCGCCGGCATGGCTGGTGCACGGACACCAGCGGCGGGCTTCGGTGGCGACCGGCACCGTCAACGGCCGGGAGTTCAAAGCAACGCCAACCGAACTTTCGGGCGACGAGATTGCGTGGTGGCTGGTCGAAGACACCGACCGTTCACTGCAGCGTGCACGAGAGGCGTTGGCCCTCGAGCGTGAGCGCGCGGCATTCCTCGACGACGCGTCGGCCGTGCTGATGGCCTCACTGAACGTCGACCGGTGCATGGCGACCACAGTGCAGATGGGGGCCCGGCACCTGGCGGATGCGGCGGTCGTCGTCGCCGCAAGCGGAGACGACCAAATATCGATCGTCTGTAGCGGCCCCGACGGTGCCGCCGAACATCGCAGCGTCGAAGCCGACCCCGCCGAGGTGCCAGGGCTCGGCGAAGCGCTTCGCGGTTTTCCGCCCATGCCCGCGCGCTGGATCGACCCCGCGTCGATGCCGGACTGGTTGACCCCACCGCACTTCGACACGGCGGCGGGGTCGGTGCTCATCACCCCCCTACCCGGCCACGGCGTACCCGCAGGTGCGTTGGTGCTGCTACGCCGCGACGCCCAGTCGCCGTTCACCGAAAGCGAGGAAACGTTCGCCCGGTTGTTCGCGGTCCGCGCGGGCGCGGCGCTGTCCGCGGCCCGGCTCTATGCCGAGCAGTCGGCGATCACCCGCACGCTGATGCGCGAACTGCTGCCTCCGCAGCTGCAACGACGCGATGATTTCGAGCTTGCCGGCGGGTACCGCGCGTCCGCGGACCATGACTTGGTCGGCGGCGACTTCTACGACGTGCACCCCGCGACGGAACCCGACGCCGAAACCCTGGTGGTGCTCGGGGATGTCTGTGGAAAAGGTCTCGAGGCGGCGGTGCTCAGCGGCAAGATCAGGAACACGCTGCAGGCGCTGGCCCCCCTTGCCAAAGACCACGAAAAGGTGCTCGAGCTGCTGAACCGCGCGCTGCTGTCACCCGACAACAGCCGGTTCGCCACCATGGTGCTGGCCTCGATCGCCCGCCGCGACGGTCAATTGACACTGCGGCTGACCTGCGCCGGACACCCCGCCCCATTGATCGTGCGCAACACCGGGACGGTGGAGCAAGCCGACACCCGCGGCATGTTGGTCGGTGCCCTGCCGCAGTTCAAAGCGCGGTCGACGGAGGTCGTGCTCGCACCGGGCGAAACGTGCCTGCTCTACACCGACGGCCTCTCCGAAGCCCGCGGAGGCCCGCTGGGTCAGGAGTTCTTCGGCGACGAGCGGCTGATCGATGCGCTGGGGCAGTGCGCCGGCCTACCCGCTGAAGCGGTCGTCGAGCGGATGATGATGCTTGCCTCGCAGTGGGTAACCGACCGCGTACACGACGACATGGCCGTCGTCGCCATCACGGCTCCGCGCCGCACACATCTCAGCGCGGTCGACGGAAGCACTGCAGGCAGGTACATCGCGTGAGCAGCCAGGACACCGCCGAGGTGCGAGCCCGGTTGTGGGATGTCCTCCTCGAAGGCGACGAGTACGCGGCGGTCGCCGTCGTGTGCGGGGCAGTGGACGCCGGCGTCGCACCCGAGGACGCGCTGTTGGAGGTGATCGCGCCCGTCCAGCGCAAGGTCGGCGACGAATGGGCCGCCAACCGCATCACGGTCGCTCAGGAACACGCCGCGACCGCGATTAACGACCGGGTGGTCGCGGCGCTGTCGCAGCATCCCGCCGCCGCGCCTCCCGCTCGCGCCGGCCGCGTCACCGTCGCATGCGTCGACGGCGAGTGGCACGCTCTTCCCGCCCGTCTGCTCGGCGAGGTGCTGCGGTTGCGTGGCTGGCAGGTGGACTTCCTCGGCGCCCAGGTACCGACTCCGCACCTGATCGCGCACCTGCACCAGCACGCACCCGATGCCGTCGCGCTGTCATGTTCCATCCCGACCCGCCTGCCTGCCGCGCACGCGGCGATCGCCGCCTGCCAGTCGGCGGGTGTCTCGGTGCTCGTGGGTGGTGCCGCCTTCGGGGTCGACGGTCGCTACGCGCGCCTGCTCGGCGCCGATGCCTGGGCGCCCGACGCCCGCGCCGCCGCGCAGTGGCTCAGCGAAGGCCTGACCCGGCTTCGCCTCACCGCGAACCGCCACGCTCCCGGGGACCTGCCGCATCTGGCCGACCAGGAGTACTCGATGGTCACCAGCACCAAGGCGCAACTCGTCAAGCGGACCCTTGCCGACCTGCAGGAGCGTTTCCCTGCGATGCGCGATTACAGCGAGGCGCAACGCGAGCACACCGCCCAGGACGTCGCCCATATCGTCGACTTCCTTGCGACCGCTTTGTACGTCGACGACGACGATTTGTTCACGGGTTTCATGGTGTGGACCGCCGAGGTGCTCTACGCCCGCGGCGTGCCGACGATTTCGCTGACGCTGACGCTGGAACTGTTGTCGGCCCAACTTCAAGACTTTCCGCGAACCCAGCGCCTGCTGACCGCCGCGCGCACCGCCCTGTCCGCCGACCAACCCACGACCGTTTCATGAAACTCACCGTGACCCAAGACCTTTCGACTCGGTCGGCGCGTATCGATATCACCGGTGACCTCGACTACGGTCACACCGGCCGACTGCTGAACACGGTGTCGGAGTTGCTTTCCGCAGAAACCAGCTGGCAAGAACTGCACCTGAACTTCGCTGAGTTGACGTTCATCGACTCCACCGGGTTGTCGGCCTTGTTCCAGGTCCATCGGAAAGCCTCAGCCGTTGGGGCGCGGTTGTTCCTCGACGACCGCCCTGCACACCTGGACCGCATTCTGGACATCACCGGCGTGCTCGAGCACCTCACGTCCGGTCCGGCCGTCGCCGCCGAAAACCCGGACGAAACCGAGATCGGTTGAGTCTCAAGCGGTGCGCGGCACCGTGCGCAGAGCGGTCCGCACGGCCAGAAAGATCACCGATGAGGTGACGACGAACACCGGCCAACCCATCGCGATGCGCGCCACCGCGAGAAGCCCGTCCTGATCGGTGTCGTACAGATAGAACTGCACCAGGAACCGCGACCAGGACGCCGTGGCCATCACCGCGGTGGCGATATCGAAAGCCAAGCGCACCCGCGGAATTCGGCGCCAACTGCCGTCGCGGCCGGTGATGCGTGCCCACACGACACCCACCAGTGGTCGCCGGATCACCAGCGACGTGGTGAACAAGACGGCCAATGCGAAGTACATCCAGATGCCGGGCAGATAGAAGTCCTTTGCCTGGCCAGTGACGAACGCGTACGCAGCACACACCGCCACCCCCGCGAACCCCAGCAACGCGGGCCGAATGGACTCGCGCCTGCGCAACTGCCAGCCGAGGACGGCCGTCGCGGCCACGATGGCGGCAGCCACCGCCCACCTCAAGTCCGCCAGCGCCGACGTCGCGCCGAACGCCGCGACCGGCAACGCCGTGGACACCAGACCGCGCACACCGCCGGCACGCAGGAGCAGGCGCTCGATCGGTGGCCGGGGGTCGCCCGGCGGCTGGGACATGGTCGCCACACTAGCGGGCAGCGCCCGTCGCGCCTCGTAGTAGCGTTGAACCGTGGTGTTGGCAGCAGCGATTCAGCTCCAGGCGGTTGTGGGCGACGTGAGCGCCAACCTCGCCGCCTGCGAACGCCTCGCCGACGAAGCCGGTCGCGCCGGCGCAGACGTCATCGCGCTGCCCGAGTTCTTCACCACCGGTATCGGGTTCGTCGACGCGCTGAAAGACGCCGCCCTGCCGCCGGACGGGAAGGCGACCGAACTGCTCATCGCCCTTGCCCGACGGCACCGCGCGCTGGTCGGCGGTTCGTTTCTGTGCCGGGACGCCGACGGGCACGTACGCAACGCCTATTTCGCTGCGGACGCCAGCGGTGTGGTGGGCCGCCACGACAAGGACCTGCCCACGATGTGGGAGAACGCCTTCTATGTCGGCGGCGACGACGACGGCGTGTTCAGGGCCAGGGACTACGACATCGGCGCGGCGGTGTGCTGGGAGCTGATGCGCACCGGCACGGTCAAGCGGTTGCGGTCGCGCGTCGATCTGGTGATGACCGGATCCGGCTGGTGGTCGATTCCGCCGTGGCCACCCCGGGCCGTCTTCGATCGCTGGGAACGCAGCAACGCGGCCACGGCACGACTCGCGGCGGCCTCCTTCGCCAAGTACGTCGGCGCACCGGTCGTACACGCCGCCCACGCCGGTGAGGTGACATGCCCGATGCCGTGGTTGCCGATGAGCTACCGGGGGCGTTTCGAGGGGGCGACGCTGATCACCGATGCGCTCGGCAACGTCGTCGCGCAACGCCGCGCCGAGGAGGGCGAGGGCCTTGTCCTCGGAGAGATCGAAATCGGCCGTCGCGCACCGCTACTCGATGTGCCCGACGGATTCTGGTTGCACCCCAGGGGTCCGCTGCCAAGCGTGGTCTGGAACTATCAGCGCTGGCACGGCCGTCGTTGGTACCGCCGTAACGTGATGCGCAGCGCAAGTTGACATCCCCCACTTCATGATCAACTCTGCAGGGTGTGACGTTGCAAATCGATCTGAGCGGCCGCCGTGTCCTGATCACCGGCGCGGGGCAAGGTGTGGGTCGCGGGTTGGCGCACGCGTTCACCAAGGCCGGTGCCGAGGTGCTCGTCAACGACCTGCGTCCGGCCCGCGCCGACGCGGTGGTCGACGAGTTACGTGAGGGCGGCGGCCGCGCCGCACCAGTGCCTTTTGACGTGACGGACTACGATGACGTCGCCAACGCGGTTGCCGCACAAGGCGATGTCGACATCCTGGTCAACAACGCGGGCAATGCGGGCGCCGAGGGATTCGCCGGCCGCGGTCCGTTCGCCGAGTCCGAGCCCGCGGAGTGGGAGGCATACCTGCGGGTGAACCTGTACGGGGTATTGCACTGCACCCGCGCGGTGCTGCCGGCGATGGTCACCAACAACTGGGGGCGGGTCATCACGATCGTCTCGGACGCGGGCCGCACGGGCGACGCCAACGGCGCGGCCTACGCGGCGTCGAAGGCCGGGGCCGCCGGGTTCATCCGGTCCATCGCCGTCGAAAACGGGCGCTACGGCATCACGGCCAACAACATCGCGCTCGGTACGATGCGCACCCCGCTGACCGAGCCGTTGTGGGCCGAACACGCGGATTCCCCACAGGCCAAAGCGATTCTGCAGAACTATGCGATCCGACGACCCGGCGATCCCGATGACCTGGCAGCGCTGACGGTCCTGCTCGCCAGTGACCACGGGTCGTGGATCACCGGCCAGACGATCCCGGTCAACGGCGGGTTCTCGTTCGCGATGTGAGCTGCGGCGTCAGGCTGTCGAGCAGGCCGCGGACCCGATGTTCGATGTCGTCGCGGATCGCACGGACGGCCTCGACGGACTGGCCGGCAGGGTCGGGCAAATCCCAGTTCTCGTAACGCTTCCCGGGGAAGTACGGGCACGTGTCTCCACAACCCATCGTGACGACAACGTCGGCGGCCCGCACGGTGTCGTCGGTCCACGGTTTCGGGTATTCAGGGGTGATGTCGATGCCGACCTCCGCCATCGCCTGCACCGCTGACGGGTTGATCTGATCCGCCGGTTCCGAGCCACCCGACCACGCCACGGCACGCCCGCCGGCGAGGTGGTTGAAGTATCCCAGCGCCATCTGCGAGCGCCCGGCGTTGTGCGTGCACAAGAACAGCACGGTGGGCCGGACGTCGGCGATCAACCGGCGTCGCAGCGCCAGCGACACATACACCAGCGCGACCAACACCGGAACCTCGATCAACGGGCCCACCACGCCGGCCAGCGCCTGCCCGGAGGTGGCGCCGAACGTGGCGATGGCCACTGCGATCGCCAACTCGAAGTTGTTGCCCGCGGCGGTGAACGCCAGCGCGGTGGTACGCGCATAGCCGAGCCGCAGCGCCGCGCCGAGCAGATACCCGCCGCACCACATGATCGCAAAGTAGGCCAGCAGCGGTAACGCGATGCGTGCCACGTCGAGCGGACGGCTCGTGATTTGATCCCCCTGTAACGCAAAGAGAATCACGATCGTGAACAGCAGCCCGTACAGCGCCCACGGCCCGATCTTCGGCAGGAACCGGGTTTCGTACCAGTCGCGGCCCTTGACACGCTCGCCCACGCGGCGCGATAGGTAGCCGGCCAGCAGCGGGATTCCGAGGAAGATCAGCACCGACTTGGCGATCTGCCACGGCGAGGCGGAGATGGTCGTCTGCGCCAACCCGAGCCAGCCCGGCAGCACCGACAGGTAGAACCAGCCCAGCACCGCGAACATGACGACCTGGAAGACCGAGTTCAGCGCGACGAGCACCGCCGCAGCTTCGCGGTCACCGCACGCCAGATCGTTCCAGATGATCACCATCGCAATGCATCTCGCCAACCCGACGATGATCACGCCGGTGCGGTATTCCGGAAGGTCCGGCAGCAGAAGCCATGCCAGTGCGAACATCAGCGCGGGCCCGAGCACCCAGTTGAGAAGCAGAGAACTCGTCAGAAGCCGGCGGTCACCGGTCACGGTGTCGAGGCGGTCGTAACGCACTTTCGCCAGCACCGGGTACATCATGACCAACAGACCCGCCGCGATCGGCAGTGAAATGCCGTCCACCTGACCGGCTTCCAGCACGGTGTTGACCTCTGGCACCCAGCGTCCGAGGAGCAGGCCCGCCGCCATCGCGACGCCGATCCACACCGGCAGGAACCGGTCCAGCGTGGACAGTTTCCCGACGACCGGTGCCGTCGGCGCGGTCGAGGCCGTGGTGCTCATGCGTCGACGGCGGTGGTGAGGTCGAGGAGCGCGGAAAGGCTGCGCAGGGCTTCGGGGACCACGGCGTAGTACACCCACGACGAGCGCCGCTGCGAGGTCAGCAGGCCGGCGTCGCGCAGCACTTTGAGGTGGTGCGACACCGTCGACTGGGAGACGTCGATATCGGTCGTGATGTCGCATACGCATGCCTCGGCGCCGGCGTGGCTGGCGATCGCGCTGAACAGCCGCAACCGCGTCGGATCTGCCAGCGCCTTGAGCTTGACCGCCATTTGCGTGGCTTCCGCCGCCGACAGGGGTTCGCGCAGCAGAGGTGGGCCATCACAGCGACTGTCGTCGGCGAAGCCGCGTGAATTCGACATTCGTCGATATTGACAGGTATCGAATCAGCGCGTCAACTGAATGCCCGATGAACGATGCCCACACCGCCCCCTACACTGACGTCGGCCGAAGGAGGGAACGCGGTGGGAGCGATACCTGTCATCGCGCTGACCGGCTATCTCGGCGCAGGCAAAACAACGCTGCTCAACCATGTCCTTCGCACCCCGGGCGCACGAATCGGCGTGGTCATCAACGACTTTGGTGAGCTCAACGTCGACGCCGCGCTGGTGACCGGGCAGGTCGACGAGCCCGAGTCGATCGCGGGAGGCTGCATCTGCTGTCTACCCGATGACGGTGGGCTCGACGAGGCGCTGGCCAAGCTTGCCGACCCCCGCCTCGGTCTCGACGCGATCATCGTCGAGGCCAGCGGCCTGGCCGACCCGGTGGCGATTGCCCGGATCATCCGGTTCAGCGGAGTCGAGCGCATCCGACCGGGCGGCATCGTCGACGTCGTCGACGTCACCGCGCACTTCGACACCGTCGACGACGGCCAGACCCCGCCTGCGCGATACGGTGCGGCGTCTCTGGTCGTGGTCAACAAGCTCGACCAGATCCCGCCGGAGCGCCGCGACGACGTCCTCGGCCGGATCGAACGACGTGTGCGCGAACGCAATCCGGAGGTGCACCTCGTCGGCGCGGTCGCCGGGCAGGTCGACCCCGCGTTGTTGTACGACGTCGCCGACGCCGACGAAGGCGCCGGGCAACTGTCCTTTCGCGAACTGCTGGTCGCCGATGCGCACCACCACGTTTCAGCCGAGTCCGTCACCGCGACCAGCGAGGGCGGCCTCGACCCGGGCCCGCTCATCGACCTGCTCGAGAAACCGCCTGCCGGTGTATACCGGCTCAAGGGCGTGGTCAGCGTGCACGCCGGCGCGCGGGAACGCAGCTACGCCGTCAACGTGGTCGGCACGTCGGTACACATCGCGACCGCGCCCAAGTCGACACGGACCAACAGCCTGGTCGCCATCGGCACCGGGTTCGATATCGACGACGTCCGCGCACGCATGGACGCCGCATTGCAACCGCACGATGGCCCGGTGCCCGCTGCCGGACTTCGGCGCCTACAGCGATACCGCCGGCTGAGCATCTGACCGAGCTTTTTGTCGGACCCCTCGTCTAACGTTTTCGAACGTAGGTTCGATATCGGAGGTGGCGATGCTCGGCGGGGACGAGGTGGCGGCGCGGTTGTCACGCCTGCATGCCGCGGTCACCGAGTTGGCCGAACTGCCTTTTGATGACCTGGCCCCCGAAGTGCTCGACTCAGTGTTGTGTGAGGTGGAAGCGGCCCAGCGCAAGCTGCGCACCGTGGGCTACGACGCTGTCAACGGCTTGCGCGCCCAGTGGCCGACGCGGGTGAGCCGGTTGCGCACGCACCTGGCCAACCTGCTGCACTTGTCGGCCACCGACGCCGGGGCGCGCATCGCGGTGGCCGCCGATCTGCACGCGACCGAGGCCACCCTGCCCGAGACCGCCGCCGCGGCCCGCCACGCCCTGATCAGCGACGACCACGTCAAGATCATCCGCGACACCATCGCCAAACTGCCGGACAACGCCTCCGACGCCGACCGGGCCCGTTTCGATCTGGAGTTGACCGGGGTGGCCGTCGCCGAGCGCCCCGAGATCCTGCGCCGCGACGCTGCGCTGCTGCTCGCCGACTACGACGCGACCCATAACGACCCAGTCAGCAGAGAACAGAGCCGCAAAGCCCGCAGCGAGTTCGTCATGGGCCCCCAGGACGCCGACGGGATGACCCGGGGCCGGTTCTACTTTGACCCCGAAGCCCGCGCCTACGTGGAGATCTTGCTTGCCAAGCTCGCGCGCCCCGGCATGTGCAACCCCGCGGACCCGTCACCAGCCGTCGATGGTGAGCCCGACCCGGTCGCCGCAGCCACCGACACCCGCACCACCGGCCAACGCAACCACGACGCCATCAAAGCCGGGCTGCGTGCCCTGCTGGCCTCGGGAGAACTCGGCCAACACCGCGGCCTGCCCGTCACCGCCATCGTCACCATGACCCTGCAGCAGTTGGAAGCCGCAGCCGGGGTGGCGATGACCGGCGGCGGCTCCACTGTGCCCATGGAAGTGGCGCTGCGCATGGCGGCTCACGCCCATCACTACCTCTATATCTACGACCAGAACTGCGGGCGCCCACTGTTTTTGGGCCGATCCAAACGCCTGGCCTCCGCCGATCAGCGCATCGTGTTGCACGCCACGGACGCCGGTTGCACGATGCCCGGCTGCGACCAGCCCGGCTACCACGCCGACGTCCATCACGTCATCGAATGGACCGCCCAAGGCACCACCGACATCGACCGCCTCACCATGGTGTGCGGCACCGACCACGCCAACACCGGCCCCACCGACGAACAGTGGCAAGCCCGCCGCCGCTACGACGAACAAACCCTCGGCCAAACACTGTGGTATCCACCAAAATCCGTCGACCCCAGCCGGCAGCCTCGGGCCAACCGATACCACCGAAGACCCCAACCACCACCGGACAAACCGGATGCCGCGTAATCCCCGCGGCGGTGCCCGACGCCGCGATGGCCGCGGCGCTATACGCGGCTGCCTCAGCGCCAGAACAGGTGGTGCACTGTGCCGCTCGGGCTGGGCACGACCTCGTGGTGGAATCGGTCAGACAACTCCTCGGGTGATTCCCAGAGCCGCGAGCCAGCACCCAGTTCCACCTGTGACGACACCGCGACGTGGAGGGTGTCGACCAGGTCGGCGTCGAGGAACTGGCGGATGACCGTCGCTCCGCCGCCGAGCCGGACGTCCTTGCCTTGGGCAGCCTCGCGTGCCCGCTCGAGGACGGTGGCCGGGTCGGCGTTGACGAAGTGGAATGTGGTGTCCGACAGGGTGAACGACGGGCGCTCGTAGTGCGTCATCACGAACACCGGGGTGTGAAACGGCGGCTCGTCGCCCCACCAGCCCTGCCATTCGTGGTCGCGCCATGGGCCGCGCTGTGGTCCGAACTTGTTTCGGCCCATGATCTCGGCTCCGATGTTGTGGGCGAAGTCGCGGGTGAAGTAGTCGTCGAGACCGCGACTCCCACCCGGATCAGTGCGGTTCGGCCAACTCGCCGTCGCTCCGGCCCACGCGAACATGTCGCCGGGGTCGGCGTGACCGAACGGACGCTCGAAACTCTGGTTCTCACCGGCGCCGAAACCGTCGCGCGAGACGTTGAAGTTCTGGACTCTGAGCAGTTGGCCCACGGGCTCCTCCTGGTTGGTAACCGATTCACTGGTTGGACTCCCCGGACGCGCACAACTCACCGCCAGTGCGGTCTGGTTCACCGGTCCCACGCCTCGAGCGCTCCGGCTCGCCAACCTGTTCGCCACCGCGTCGACCTCGCGGGTACTTGATGGCGCTGAACTGACACAATCATGCCTCGAAAGGGGTATGCCTCGTCCATGACCACATCCACCAAGTCCGTGTTCATCACCGGAGCCGCCGCGGGCATCGGCCGCGCGACCGCGCTCACCTTCGCCCGGAAGGGCTTCACCGTCGGCGCCTACGACATCGACGAGGTCGGGCTCAAAACCCTCGCCGACGAGATCGAACAACTCGGCGCGAAGGCGGTCGTCGGGCACCTAGACGTCACCGACGCCGACGAAATGACACAGCGAGTGAACGAATTCGCCGAGACCACCGGCGGTCGCCTCGACGTGATGATCAACAACGCCGGCATCCTGTTGGCGGGCCGATTCGAAGACCGCGACGTACGCCAGCACCACAAGGAAATCGACATCAACGCCAAAGGCGTCATCAACGGCCTGCACGCGGCCTTCCCCTACCTGCGCGACACCCCCAACTCCGTGGTCGTCAACCTGTCCTCCGCGTCGGCGATCTACGGGCAGGCCGAACTCGCCAATTACAGCGCGACCAAGTTCTTCGTCCGCGGCATCACCGAAGCGCTCGACATCGAATGGCACGGTTACGGCATCCGCGTCATCGCCATCTGGCCGCTGTACGTACAGACCGCGATGACCGACGACATCAAGACAGGCACCACGGACTCACTGGGGATCCGGTTGACCGCCCAGGACGTCGCCGACGCCATCGACAAGGCGATCGAACCGTCCGCCCTGCGCCGCGCCCTCAATCAGGTGCACTTCCCCGTCGGCGCGCAGACCAAGGCGCTCACCGTCGGTTCGCGCTTCTCCCCGGCGTGGCTGACGCGGTTGATCAACAAACGGTTGGCCCACCAGTGACGTTTCGGATGACCGTCGAAGACGTGGTCGTCATCCGCACCCGTGGCGTGGTCGCGACCGGCTTTCAGAGCTTTTCGAGTTCGATCGGCAGGTCGTCGGCGGGCATGGGTCCGGTGCCCCAGGTGAGCGGGACACGGTAGCCGTCCGGGACGCTCCACCGGAACCGGCGCAACAGCTTGTGCATGACCGTCTTGACCGTCATATCGGCGAACTGCTGACCGATGCATTTGTGGGCGCCGCCGCCGAAGGGCGCGAAGGCGTACCGGTGCACCGCCGCACGGTTGGCCGCGTCGGTGAACCGCGACGGGTCGAAGGTGTCGGGGTCGGGCCACCAGTCGGCCAACCTCATCGACGCGTGCACGCTGATCGCAATCTGGCTGTGCCGTGGAATGAAGTGCCCACATATCTCGGTATCGCGGATCGCCTGGCGGAACAGGGATCCCGCTGGGGCATACATGCGCAGTGCTTCCTTGAACCCGCAGTCCAGTAGCGGGTAAGCCTCGAGGTCCGCGAGGGTGGGGATGTCGACCGGCTGACCGACAGCCTCTTCGCGAAGCAGGTTCTGCCAGTGTTGGTTTCGGCCCAGCTCGTAAACCAGCATCGACAACGAGATGGCCGTCGTATCGTGAGCGGCCATCAACAGGAAGATCATGTGGTTGACGATGTCGGCGTCTGAGAAGCGTTGGCCGTCATCTGACTCGCTGCGGCACAGCATCGAGAACAGGTCGGTGCCGCCGCCTTGGCGGCGCTCGGCGATCTGCGCACCGAAGTAGCGCTCCAGGCGTTCTCGCGCCCGCAGCCCACGCGCCCACGTCCCACCCGGCACGTCCGCGCGCACGATCGCCTGACCGCCGTGCACGGTGTGGTGGAAGTCCTCGATGAGTTGATCGGACTCCGCGCCGAGTTTCGTTCCGACGAACACCTCGGCGGCCTGTTGCAGCAGCAGTTGCTTGATCGACGGATACATCGGGAACTTCGACGACGGGCGCCATGCCGGAAGCGCGCGGTCCACGCCGTCGGCGGTGCTGGCCAGATAGGTGTTGAGGGCGGTGCGGGTGAAGGCCTGCTGCATGATGCGGCGATGGTCGAGGTGTTCTTCGAAGTCCAACAGCATGAGGCCGCGGTGAAAGAACGGGCCGATCACCGGTTGCCAACCCCGGGTGCTCGACAGCGCCTTGTCCCGGTTGACCCACGCCGCCTCGAGCGCTTCGGGCCCCAGCAGCGCGACGACGCGAAACCCCACCCCGCCGGGCCATGACACCGGACCGTATTTGGCGTACCGGCGCCGCGCGAACTCCAACGGGTCCACGAGGGTGGCCAGGACGTGGCCGAGGTACGGGGCACCGTAGTTGCCCATCACCGGCGCGAGCCCCGATCCGGGCGGCGGCGTCGCCAGCGGACGGTCGGGGCTGGGCCACCGGTCTGCCAGCGTCGCACCGGTTCCCTGGAGCCAGCCTTGAAGTTGCTGTCGCGCCTCGGTCAGCGAGGTCGGCGGCGCGACCGCGTCCACGAGGTTGATCATCGGCCGATCCCTTCGTCGACTATCTGGTACGTAACCGTGCCAGTTTCGCTTAAGCGTTGTCAACGGTGCGGTTCCCGTGTCGGCCCACGAGTGCGACGATCGAGCCATGGCCTCGTCACCGCGCAGCTACGGCGGAGTTTCCGGCGCGGAACGCCAGCGGCAACGACGGTCGCGGCTGCTCGACGCCGCGCTGGACGTCATGGGTCGCGACGAGTGGCGCGACGTCACCGTCGAGCGACTGTGCACCGACGCCGGACTGAACAAGCGCTACTTCTACGAGAGCTTCACCGAGGTCGACGCCGTGGCAGGCGCGGTGATCGACGACATCGCCACGGCGGTACGGGACGCCACGCTGAAGGCATTCCTCGACAACCACGCGGAAAGCCTTGAGCGACAGGCTTTCGCGGTTGTCGAGGCGCTGGTGCACAACCTTGTCGACGATCCGCGCCGCGCCCGGGTGCTGTTGGGCGACGTGGCCGCGACGCGCACCCTGCGCGAGCACCGTGCAACGGTGATGCACAGCCTCACCGCGGTATTGATCGACCATGCGCGCACCGTGCACGGTGTCGAGCTCAAACACGACCCGCTCGCGCGGCTCGCACCGGCGTTCGTGGTCGGCGGCACCGCCGACGCGATCCTGGCGTACGTCAACGGCACCGTGGCGATCACCGCCGACGAACTCGTCGCCGAACTCACCTCGCTGTGGCTGATCACAGGTGACGGCGCAGCCGCCGTCGCGCGAGCGCGCCTGCGCGACGATCGCGGATGAGGCGATACTCTCGCCGGGTGCCTGCTGCGTTGTCCCGGCGGAGTTTCCTGGCGCTGACGGCCGGGGCGGTCGCGCTGGCCGCGGCGTGCGGATCGGAGAAACCCGGCACCGTCGCCGACGACGGCTCGGTGACCGTCAAGCACGTGTTCGGCGAGACCAGAATCCCCGCGCCACCCACACGCGTCGTCAGCGCCGGCCTCACCGGACAGGACCACCTGTTGGCTCTCGGCGTCGTGCCGATCGCAGTGACCGACTGGTTCGGCGGTGAACCGTATGCCGTATGGCCCTGGGCGCAGCCAAGACTCGGCGGCGCGCAGCCGGTGGTGCTCAACCTCGCCGACGGCATCCAGGTCGCCCAGATCGCGTCGTTGAACCCCGACCTGATCGTCGCGGCCAACGCCGGCCTGGACGCCGACACCTACGCGCGGCTGTCCGAGATCGCGCCGACCGTCGCGCAAAGCGGCGAAGACGCGTTCTTCGAGCCGTGGAAGGACCAGGCCACCACCATCGGTCAGGCGGTGTACAAACACGACGAGATGCAGGCGCTGATCGCCGGTATCGACGAACGGTTCACCGCGATCGGCGCCGACAATCCACAGTTCACCGGTAAGAAGGCCGTGCTGTTGCACGGCCACCTCGACGAGGGCCGGCCGCAACCGTTGACGCCGCCATGGCGCACCGAATTCCTCGCCCAGATGGGGTTCGTCCCGTCCGACGACCCTGACGCGGCCGACGTGCTGATCTGGTGCACCGAAAGCGACGAGCAACAGGCGGCACTGCTGGCCGACCCCGGAATCGCCGACCACGGGCGTCGCAATGTGTTCACCGGCAAGGAACTCGCAGGCGCGATCGCGTTCGCGTCGCCGTTGTCCTATCCGGTGGTGGCCGACCAGCTGCCACCTCGTCTGATGCAGGCGCTGGCCTGACAAGATAACCGGGTGACCGGCACCGGCGAACTCGAGCACCGCGGCTTCGCGAAAACGGGCTCCGCCTACTATCCGACGCTCGTCGCGGTGTTCACCGGGCTGGTACTGATCTCCAACGTCGCGGCCACCAAGGGCATCGAGTTCGGGCCGATCATCGGTGAATGGTCGCTGATCACCGACGGCGGGTTCGTCGTCTTTCCGCTGACCTACGTGATCGGCGATGTGCTGTCGGAGGTGTACGGGTTCGCGGCCACCCGACGGGCCATCTATATCGCGTTCGTGATGGAGGCGATCGCCGCCTTCACGTTCTGGCTCACCGCCTACCTGCCCGCCGCAGACTTCTACCCGAACCAGGCCGCGTTCGAGGCGGTCGTCAAACCATTCACCCAACTGGTCATCGCTGGGCTGGCCGGCTTCATCGTCGGCCAGACCCTCAACGCGTGGGTGGTCGTGCGGATCAAGACCCGCTTCGGTGAGAAGCATCTGTGGGCTCGCCTGATCGGATCGACCATCGTCGGGGAGTTTGCCGACACCTTGGTGTTCTGCAGCATCGCCGCGGCAGCGATCGGAATCAACACCTGGGACGACTTCGCCACTTATGTGGCGTTGGGCTGGGTGTACAAGACCGCCGTCGAAGTGCTGGTGTTGCCCGTGACGTATCGGGTGATCGGATTCATCAAGCGCCGCGAGCCGACGTATCAGCCCGCCG
The DNA here is from genome assembly GCF_053484035.1 of Mycolicibacterium sp. XJ662. Classification (NCBI taxonomy): domain Bacteria; kingdom Bacillati; phylum Actinomycetota; class Actinomycetes; order Mycobacteriales; family Mycobacteriaceae; genus Mycobacterium; species Mycolicibacterium sp. XJ662. The sequence goes on from NZ_JBEFTL010000001.1 coordinate 526,700, forward strand.
TTTGAGGCTTCGGTAAGGCTCCTCTGGCAAGGCTCATAGAGCGCGAGCATTCGTTGCTACTCGCGGGTAGGTTCGGGTGCATGAGCATGACAGCCGACATGATGGGAGCCGGCGTTCTCGGCACCGTTCATGACTACGGTGACCAAGCGCTGCTGCTCGAGTTCGACCGCACCACTGACGTCTTGGCGTGGACCGAGGCGATCCGGCGGGCCGATCTGCTCGGTGTGCTCGACATCGTTCCGGCGTCGCGCACCGTGTTGATCAAACTGACAGGCCCCCGCTATCAGGCACCGACCCGTCAGCGCCTGGCCAAGATTCAAGTCACCCCCGACGTCGTGGCGGACCTGACCCAGCCGACCACCGTCGGCGCCGACGTCGAGATCGAGGTCATCTACGACGGGCCCGACCTCGACGAGGTGGCCCGGCTGACCGGGCTGGCCACCGACCAGATCGTCGCCGCGCACACCGCGACCCCGTGGTGCGTCGGATTCGGTGGTTTCGCACCGGGTTTCGCGTACCTCGTGGGTGGCGATCCGCGGCTGGAGGTGCCTCGGCGCGCGGAACCGCGCACCAAGGTGCCCGTCGGCGCAGTGGGTCTGGCCGGTGAGTTCAGCGGCATCTACCCCCGCGAATCGCCCGGCGGCTGGCAATTGATCGGCCGGACCGGGGCGGTGCTCTGGGACGTCGACAGGGAGAAGCCGGCGCTGCTCACGCCGGGCATGACAGTGCGATTCCGGGCGGTCGGCTAGGAGGAGCCATGGCGACACTGGAGATCCTGCGACCAGGACCCCTGGCGTTGATCGAAGACCTGGGCCGGCCCGGTCTTGCGCACATGGGGGTGGGCCGCTCCGGCGCCGCCGACCGGCGCTCGCACATGCTGGCCAACCGACTGGTCGCCAACCCCGACGACCGCGCCACCATCGAGGTGACGTTCGGCGGCTTTTCGGCACGGGTGCGCGACGCAAGCAGGGAGGGCATCGCGATCGCGGTCACCGGCGCCGACACCGATCCCGCCGTGAACGGGGTTCCGTTCGGCACCAACAGCGTTCACTATGCCCGCGACGGTGAGGTCATCTCGTTGGGGGCGCCCCGTTCGGGCCTGCGCACGTATCTGGCGGTGCGCGGTGGCATCGACGTGAAACCGGTGCTCGGCTCGCGGTCCTACGACGTGATGTCGGCGATCGGGCCGCTGCCGCTCAAAGCCGGTGACGTCGTACCGATCGGTGCGCAGTCCGAGGAGTTTCCCGAACTCGACCAGGCGCCGGTGGCTGCCATCGAGGACGACGTACTGGAGTTGACGGTCGTGCCCGGCCCGCGCGACGACTGGTTCGTCGACCCCGACGTGCTGATGAGAACCAACTGGCTCGTCACCAACAAGAGCGACCGGGTCGGCACCCGGCTGGTCGGTATGCCGCTGGAATACCGTCAGCCCGGCGTGCAGTTGCCCAGCGACGGTGCGAACCGCGGCGCAATCCAGGTGCCGCCCAACGGATTTCCGGTGATCCTGGGGCCCGATCACCCGGTCACCGGCGGATACCCGGTGATCGGGGTGCTGACCGACGAGGATATCGACAAGATGGCCCAGATCCGCCCCGGGCAGACGGTGCGGATGCGGTGGTCGCGTCCGCGGCAGCCGTTCGCCGCCTGATCTCGCGGCCACGGTCACCTGCTCGCCGGAGTCGACGCAAAATGTCGGCCGATCCTGGTAGAACGGCAGTGTGCACCCACAGGTCTTCACCCCTCCTCACGTGCGCGGCGTTCACAGCGCACGCCTGATCCACACCGCCGACCTCGACCCGGAGACCCGCGAGGATGCGCGCCGGATGGTCATGGAGGCCTTCGGCGGTGAGTTCACCGACGCAGACTGGGAGCACACCCTCGGCGGCATGCATGCCGTGATCTCCGATCACGGTGCCGTCATCGCGCACGGGGCGGTGGTTCAGCGCAGCCTTCTGTACCGCGACACCGCGCTGCGGTGCGGCTATGTCGAGGGCGTCGCGGTACGCGAGGACTGGCGCGGCCAAGGACTGGCCCAGGCCGTGATGGACGCTCTGGAACAGGTGCTTCGCGGCGCCTATCAACTCGGCGCGCTGAGCGTCACCGAGGAAGGCCGGCGCATCTACATGGCGCGGGGGTGGGTGCCATGGCAGGGGCCGACGTCGGTGCTGGCGCCCGACGGCGTGACCCGCACCCCCGACGACGACCACGCGTTGTTCGTGCTGCCGACCGGCTTACCGAAGAGCCTAGAACTCGATCCGACGGCCGAGATCACCTGTGATTGGCGCGACGGCGACGTCTGGTGAGCGGCGTCACCCGCGGTCGATACGTCGGGGCAATGATCAATTAATCGCTCGGAAACATGAACTGAATACACAGTTCCCATGAGCGAGCCCGACTGGGCACCCCTCACCGGTTTCCGGGTGGCGGTGACCTCCGCCCGGCGCGCCGACGAACTGGTGGCGCTCCTGCAGCGCCGCGGTGCGGCGGTGACCAGTGCTGCGGCGATCACCATGGTTCCGCTGCCCGACGACGACGCACTGCGTGCGAACACCGAGGCGCTGATCGCCACGCCGCCCGACATCGTGATCGCCACGACGGGCATCGGGCTGCGCGGCTGGATCGAGGCGGCCGACGGCTGGGGGCTGGCCGGGGACCTGACCGCCGCGCTGGCCGAGGCGCGCGTCGTATCACGCGGTCCGAAGGCCACCGGCGCGTTGCGTGCCGCCGGCCTGAAAGAGGAGTGGTCGCCGGAGTCGGAGTCGTCGCGCGAGCTGCTGCACTATCTGGTCGAAGGCGGTATCGCCGATCAGCGCATCGCCGTCCAATTGCACGGCGCCACCGAGCAGTGGGATCCGTTCCCCGAGTTCGTCGACGAATTGCGGGCCGCGGGGGCCGACGTCGTACCGATCCGGGTGTACCGGTGGCTGCCTGCGCCGCGCAACGGCGACTTCGACCAACTCGTCGCGGGAATCGCCGAGGAGAAGTTCGACGCGGTGACGTTCACGTCGGCGCCTGCCGTCGCGGCGCTGCTGCTGCGGGCCGCCGACATGGGCCTCGAGGACCCGGTGCTGGCGGCGCTGCGCGGTGACGTGCATGCAATGTGCGTCGGACCCGTGACGGCCCGGCCTCTGGTGCGCCTCGGGGTGCCGACGTCGGCGCCCGAACGAATGCGCCTGGGCGCGTTGGCACGTCACATCACCGACGAACTGCCGATGTTGTGCACCCGAACGGTGCGGGTGGCCGGTCATCTGCTGGAGATCCGCGGTACCTGCGTGCTGGTCGACGGTGAGGTCAAGGCGGTGTCGCCTGCGGGGATGGCGATCGTGCGTGCGCTCGCGCACCGGCCGGGCACGGTGGTGTCGCGCCACGACCTGCTGCGGGTGCTGCCCGGCAGCGGCACCGACACCCACGCGGTGGAGACCGCGGTGCTTCGACTGCGAACTGCCCTGGGGGACAAGAACATCGTGTCGACGGTGGTCAAACGCGGCTATCGGCTGACGGTCGACGACGACGCGGATACCGGATGGTGAACGCGGTGCTGGTGGCGCACGGCACCCGCAAGGCGCGTGGCGTCACGCTGGTCGAGCAGTTGGCGCAGCGGGTCTCCGTGACGTTGGGTTCGCGGGTACACGTGGCGTTCGTCGACGTGGTCGCTCCGACACCGGACGAGGTGCTGCGCGGGTTGGCTGGACCGACCGTCGTGGTGCCCGCGTTCCTCGCGCGCGGCTATCACGTCAACGCCGACATCCCCGCGCAGGTGGCTGCCAGCGGGCACGCCGACGTCACGGTCACCGACGCGTTGGGGCCCAGCCCCCAGCTGGCGCGGGTGCTTGCCGACCGTCTCGTCGAATCCGGCTGGCGTCCCGCGGATTCGGTGGTGCTGGCGGCGGCCGGGACATCGGATCCGCGCGCGCAGTCGGATCTGCGCAAGATGGCCACCTGGGCATCGGCGATGACGAGTTCGCGGGTGGAGTTGGCCTTCGCCGCGGGAGAGCCCCGGGTGGCCGATGCGGTCGACGCGCTGCGCCGGCGCGGCGCCCAGCGGGTGGTTGTGGCGTCGTACCTGTTGTCCGACGGGCTGTTTCAGGACCGGCTACGGTGCAGCGGTGCAGATGCGGTCACGGCACCGCTGGGCACCCATGACGGGTTGGTGCGCTTGATCGCGCGCCGGTTCCGGTACGGGCGACTGCGGACGGCGGCCTAACCGCCTTCTGATGGCGCCGAGGCCGACGAAATGGTGGATTCTTCTCGCACTTTCCCGCCCGTTTGTCCCATTGGGCCGATCTCGCCAAGGCCCACCTCGACGTGGCCGTTGGTTACGCGGGTCGGATAGACCGGCAGCGCGACATCCGGGTCGTCAAGGCAGACCCCGTCGTCGAGCGCGAACGCCTGCTTCTTGATCGGCGACTGCACGATCCAGCGGCCGTCGCGGTCGCCGACGATGCCGCGCGACATCACCGCCGCGCCGCAGAACGGGTCGATGTTGCCGACCGCGCGCAGCGAGCCGTCATCGAGCCGGAACAGCGCGGCCTGCGAACCATCCTGCAACAGGACACCGACACCGCGGTTCGGGATCAGAAAGTCATAGCGGCATGCGGCGGTCCACACCTGGACCTCGTTGAGCAGTGTCATGTTTGGGGCACCTTCGGCATTCCGATCGGGACCTTGCGGCCCTGTCTTTCGACGAACTCCACTGTCGGGTCGGCCTTCTCGGGCGCGTTGACGAACGACACGAACCGCGACAGCTTGTCGGGGTCTTCCAGCACGCCCTTCCATTCGCAGGCGTAGCCCTCGACGTGGCGGGCGATGGCGTCCTCGAACTCGGCGGCCAGGCCGAGCGAGTCGTTGCAGACCACGTCGCGCAGGTGGTCGAGCCCGCCTTCGAGTGCTTCCAGCCAGGTCGCCGTGCGCTGCAGCCGGTCGGCCGTGCGGATGTAGAACATCAGAAACCGGTCGATGTAGCGCACCAGGATGTCGTCGTCGAGGTCGGCCGCCAGCAGCTGCGCGTGCCGCGGCGACATGCCGCCGTTGCCGCCGACGTAGAGGTTCCACCCTTTTTCGGTCGCGATGACGCCGACGTCCTTGCTCTGGGCTTCCGCGCATTCCCGCGCGCACCCCGACACGCCCATCTTGATCTTGTGCGGTGCGCGCAGCCCGCGGTAGCGCAGCTCCAGGTCGATCGCCATCTGCACCGAATCCTGTTGCCCGTAGCGGCACCAGTCGCTGCCCACGCAGCTCTTCACCGTGCGCAGCGCCTTGCCGTAGGCATGTCCGGACTCCATGCCGCCCGCAACCAGACGCCGCCAGATCTCGGGCAGCTGATCCACCCGCGCACCGAACAGATCGATCCGCTGACCCCCGGTGATCTTGGTGTAGAGGTCGAAATCCCTTGCGATCTCCCCGATCAGGATCAGCTGTTCGGGGGTGATGTCCCCGCCGGGCACCCGGGGCACCACCGAATAGCTGCCGTTGCGCTGGATGTTGGCCAGGAAGTGGTCGTTGGAGTCCTGCAGCGACGCCTGTTCGCCGTCGAGGATGTGCTCTGAGCTCGTCGACGCCAGGATCGACGCAACGGCGGGTTTACAGATGTCGCAACCCTTTCCGGTGCCGAACCGCTCGATCAGCGCGGAGAACGTGCGGATGGAGGTGGCCGTGACGATCTCGAACAGTTCGGCGCGCGACTGGGTGAAGTGCTCGCACAGGGCCTTGGTCTGTTCGATGCCCTCGGCTTCCAGCAGTTGTTTGAGCAGCGGGACGCACGAACCGCAGGACGTGCCCGCCAGCGTGCACTTCTTCAGGGCGGGCACGTCACAGCAGCCGTCGGCGATCGCGTCGGTGAGATCACCTTTCGTGACGTTGTTACACGAACAGATCTGCGCGGCGGCCGGCAGCGCGCCGACACCCAAACCCGCGCCGGCACCGTCACTTCCGGCCGGTGAGATCAGCGCCAGCGCATCGCCGGGCAGGGCCTCGCCGACCATCGGCCGCAGGACTCCGTAGGCCGAGGCGTCGCCGACGAGGATGCCGCCCAGCAGGGTCTTGGCGTCGTCGGACAGCACGAGCTTGGCGTAGGTCTGGTTGACCGCATCGTTGACGGCCACCTCCAGACAGTTCGGCGTAGCGCCCAGCGCGTCGCCGAAGCTGGCGACGTCGACGCCGAGCAGTTTGAGCTTGGTCGACATGTCGGCCTCGCCGAACTCCGCGGACCCGCCGAGCAGGCGGTCGGCGACCACCTCCGCGCTGGTGTACCCCGGCCCGACCAACCCGTAGCAGCGACCGTCGATGGCGGCCACCTCACCGATCGCGAAAATTTCGGGATCCGTTGTGACACAACTCAGATCGGTCAGCACACCGCCACGGTCGGCGATGTCCAAGCCGGCGTCGCGGGCCAGTTCGTCGCGGGGACGGATACCCGCGGCGAACACCACAAGCCCCGCGTCGATGTAGGTGCCATCGCTCAAACTCACCCGCAGCGAGTCGTCGTCCGCGGAGCGCCGCACGGGCCGGTTGCGTTGGGCAGGGCGGATCGACTCGGTCCCGACGCCGGTGTGCACCGAGATGCCCAGCTCGGTGATCATCCGGCTCAGCAGCGCACCGCCGGCCTCGTCGAGCTGCTGGGCCATCAGGCGCGGCGCCATCTCGACGATGTGGGCGCGCAGGCCGAACGTGCGCAGCGCGTTGGCGGCCTCCAGCCCGAGCAGTCCCCCGCCGATCACCACGCCCACCGGGGCGCGACTCTGCTCTACGGCACGTGCGGCGTCGCCGCGGATCGCGTCGAGGTCGTCGAGGGTGCGGTAGACGTGGCAGGCCGGCAGGTCGTGGCCCGGGACCGGAGGAACAAAGGCATAGGAGCCGGTCGCCAGGACCAACGCGTCGTAGTCGAACCGGTCGCCGTCGGCGGTCGACACGGTCTTTGCGGCGCGGTCGATCCGGGTGACGCGGCTACCCAGGCGCAGGTCGACGAGGTCGTCGTCGGCGTAGCCGTTGCCGGGTAGCCCGAGCAGTCCGCGGTCCCAGTGCTCGGTGTAGCCGGTGAGCCCGACGCGGTCGTAGGCGGCGTCGGCCTCCTCGCCCAGCACGGTCACGCGCCAGGAGCCGGCCCCGTCGCGCGAGCGCAGCGCCTCGACGAACCGGTGACCGACCATCCCATGGCCGACGACCACGACGTTTCTAGGTGCCATGGCGCAGACGTTAGGCAGCCGATATTGCCGCAATGTCGCCTCGTGTGAAGCGCCCATCACGGTGTGCTCACGCCTTTGCGGGCGGACCTGTGAGCAGTTTCGTTTCCAGCGAACAACGCTGATGGAATATGAGCGCGATCGACTCAAGTTCTATTGGGTAGATGCTGGCCAGAGCGCCGGCCTACCGAGTCAGAGAGGAATGAGGCAACAGATGAATACTTTGGCATTACGCACCCGACCCACCTGGGACATCGAACGTTGGGTACGCGACTTCTTCAGCCCTGCCACGGCCGACGATTGGTTCGCCGGGGCGTTCACCCCCGCCGCCGAGATCGTTCGGGACGGCGATGACGCGGTGGTCCGTGTCGAACTGCCGGGCGTCGACGTCGAGAAGGACATCAACGTCGAGGTGGAGCGCGGTCACCTGGTGATTCACGGTGAGCGGCGTGACGAACGCGCCGAGGACACGGACGGTCGAGCCCTACGCGAGGTGCGCTACGGATCGTTCCGCCGGTCGTTCAAGCTACCGACCCACGTCACCGAGGACGCCGTCTCCGCGTCGTATGACAAGGGCGTGCTGAACGTCCGTGTGGCAGGTGCCCACAGCGACGCGCACACCAAGCGCATCGCGATCGAAAGCAAGTAACCCTTACCGGTAACGGGATCCGGTGGAGCTCAGGCTCCACCGGATTCGTCGTCTGTGGAGGTGGTCGTCCTCGTTCTGGTGGTCGTTCTGGTCGTGGTTGTCGTCGTCGTGGTCGTGGTCGTCGTGGTCGTCGTGGTCGTCGTGGTGGTGGGAGCCGGCAGGCCCGGGTTGTCTTCACTGGTCTGCACACTGGGCCGCGAGTAGCTGGTCGTGGACGTCGGCGATGTCGTATAGGTCGACACCGGCGTCGACGGCGCAGGCGGTGGGATGGTCTCGGGCGTTTTCGCCGCGTCCGACGTCCGCATCACCGCGTAAGCGAGCACGGCCAGCAGGATCAACGCGGCCGCGCCGGCAGCCAGCACGACCGGTTGCTGGTCGTGCCAGGCCGGCTCCTCCTCGTTTTCCGGGTTTTCTGGCACGGCCGTAATCTATGCCCAGCGCTGCAGTATCTCGGTGGCCCGCCCCGCCAGTGCGCCCTGCAGGAATGGCCCGAAGCTGATCCGGCCGACGCCGAGCGGGCCGAACGAGGCGGGGTCATCGGAGTCCGGCACCGCGATCGCGTTGATCGGCAGCGGAAGCTCGGATGCCAACCGACGCAAGGTCTCCGCATCATGTCGACCGACCGGATACAGCACGTCGGCGCCCTCGGCGGCGGCCACCTTCAGCCGCGCGATCGCCCGATCGACGCGGTCGGATTCCTCACCGTCCTTGCGTAGAAACAGATCGGTGCGGGCGTTGACGACCACGTGCACGCCCGCGCTGTCGGCGGCGCGGCGCAGCGCGCCGACGAACTCGGCGTGTTCGGTGACCGAGCGCAGCCTGCCGCCTTCGCTGTGCACGGTGTCCTCGATGTTGAGCCCGACACCGCCCGCGTCGAGCAGGCCTTCGATCAGGCGGGCGGGATCCTGGCCGTAACCCGATTCGATATCGACCGAAACGGGGACGTCGACCGCGCCGGTGATCTGCTTGACGCGGGTCAGCAGATCGGAAAACGTCATGCCCTCCCGGTCGGCTTTTCCGACCGAGTCGGCGACGGGATGGCTGCCGACCGTCAACGCGGCAAACCCGGCGTCGACCGCGAGGCGCGCCGACCACGCGTCCCACACCGTCGGCAGGATCACCGGGTTGCCGGGCTGGTGTTTGGCCAGCAGGGCGTCGGCCCGCTTCACCAGGGTTTCTTCGGGCATCGGCCCACCTCCGTCTGTCGGCATCGTTCCAGGTCGGACAACGTGATCTGTCTCACGCCGAACCGATTGATGTGGCTAGCATCATGTGTCGTACGGTGATTCCTGACACCTTCAGCCCAAGGAGGTCAATTGTCCAGCACTACCGAACTTGCCGAGCTGCATGAGCTCATCGGCAGAATGCGGCGGTGTGCGACTTCGCTGGCGTCGAGATACGGGGACACCCCCGCCACCCGACGCATCGTCAACGATGCTGAACGCCTTCTCAACGACATCGACCGCCTCGACATCGACCTCGACGAGCTGGAGCTGACCCGCGGTGTGACCCATCAGCAACGTCCCGCCGAGCGCATCCCCATCCCGGACACCAGCTACGACACCGACTTTTGGCGCGGGGTCGACGACGAAGGTATCGGTGGCACGCGATAAGCGCGTGTCACCAGCGGGATACCTCTTACACCGAAAGGCAACAGTGAGCGCACCGACCGCCGACCGCAAGGCGACCGGCGTCTTTTCGCCGGGTCGAGCCCAGATTCCGCAGCGCACCCTGCGCGTCGACCGTTGGTGGATGCCGACGGTGTGGACCAACCTCGGGCTGGCCGCATTCGTCATCTACGCCACCGTCCGCGCGTTCTGGGGCAGCGCCTACTACGTCGCGGACTACCACTACCTGACGCCGTTCTACTCGCCGTGCGTCAGCACCGCATGTGTGCCGGGTTCCAGCCACCTGGGTCAATGGGTCGGCGATCTGCCCTGGTTCATCCCGATGGCGTTCATCTCGCTGCCGTTCCTGCTGCTGTTCCGGCTGACCTGCTACTACTACCGCAAGGCCTACTACCGGTCGGTGTGGCAGTCACCGCCGGCCTGCGCGGTGGCCGAGCCGCATTCGACCTATACCGGTGAGACGCGCCTGCCGCTGATCATCCAGAACAGCCACCGCTACTTCTTCTATGTGGCGCTGGCGATCACGCTGCTCAACACCTACGACGCGCTCAACGCATTCCGCTCACCCGAGGGTTTCGGGTTCGGCCTGGGCAACGTGATCCTGACCGCCAACGTCATCCTGCTGTGGGGTTACACGGTGTCGTGCCACTCCTGCCGTCACGTCACCGGTGGACGGCTCAAGCACTTCTCCAAACATCCTGTGCGCTACTGGCTTTGGACCCAGATCAGCAAGCTCAACACCAAGCACATGCAGTTCGCCTGGATCACCCTCGGCTCGCTGATGCTGACCGACTTCTACGTCATGTTGGTGGCCAGTGGGGCGATCACCGACCTGCGATTCATTGGCTGACAACGTAATTCGTGAACTAATTCGAGGCGAGGATTGATGGCTGAAGTTGAACGGCACTCCTACGACGTCGTCGTGATCGGTGCCGGTGGTGCTGGTCTGCGCGCTGTCATCGAGGCGCGCGAACGCGGCCTGAAGGTCGCGGTCATCACCAAGTCGCTGTTCGGTAAGGCACATACCGTGATGGCCGAGGGCGGCTGCGCGGCCGCGATGGGCAACGCCAACCCGAAGGACAACTGGCAGACGCACTTCAAGGACACCATGCGCGGTGGGAAGTTCCTGAACAACTGGCGCATGGCAGAACTGCACGCCAAGGAAGCCCCGGACCGGGTCTGGGAGCTGGAGACCTACGGCGCGCTGTTCGACCGCACGAAGGACGGCAAGATCAGCCAGCGCAACTTCGGCGGGCACACCTATCCGCGGCTGGCCCACGTCGGTGACCGCACCGGCCTGGAGATCATCCGCACACTGCAGCAGAAGATCGTCTCGCTGCAGCAGGAGGACAAGGCCGAGTTCGGCGACTACGAGGCTCGGATCCGGGTGTTCCACGAATGCACGGTCACCGACCTGCTCAAAGACGGGGACAGGATCGCGGGCGCGTTCGGCTACTGGCGCGAGACCGGCAAGTTCGTGCTGTTCGAGACGCCCGCGGTGGTGCTGGCCACCGGCGGCATCGGCAAGTCCTACAAGGTGACGTCGAACTCGTGGGAGTACACCGGCGACGGGCATGCGCTGGCGCTGCGCGCCGGCGCCACGCTCATCAACATGGAGTTCGTGCAGTTCCACCCGACGGGCATGGTGTGGCCGCCCAGCGTGAAAGGCATCCTGGTCACCGAGGGTGTCCGCGGCGACGGCGGGGTGCTGAAAAATTCCGAGAACTCTCGCTTCATGTTCGACTACATCCCGGCGGTGTTCAAGGGCCAGTACGCCGAGTCCGCCGACGAGGCCGATCAGTGGCTCAAGGACAACGACTCCGCGCGGCGCACCCCTGACCTGCTGCCGCGGGACGAGGTCGCCCGCGCCATCAACTCCGAGGTCAAGGCGGACCGGGGCAGCCCGCACGGCGGCGTCTACCTCGACATCGCGTCGCGGCTGCCCGCCGAGGAGATCAAACGCCGGCTGCCGTCGATGTACCACCAGTTCATGGAGCTCGCCGAGGTCGACATCACCAAGGAGCCCATGGAGGTGGGCCCGACGTGCCACTACGTGATGGGCGGCGTCGAGGTCGATCCCGACACCGCGGCGGCCAAGACGACCGGCCTGTTCGCCGCCGGTGAGTGTGCGGGCGGTATGCACGGCTCCAACCGGCTCGGCGGTAACTCGCTGTCGGACCTGCTGGTGTTCGGTCGGCGCGCCGGTCTCGGTGCCGCCGATTACGTGCGTGCGCTCAAGGAACGGCCCAGGGTGTCCGAGGAGGCCGTCGCCAGCGCGACCGAACTGGCGCTGTGGCCGTTCGAGGATCCGGCCGACGGTGGCCCGACCGAGAACCCCTACACGCTGCAACTGGACCTTCAGGACACGATGAACTCCCTGGTCGGCATCATTCGCAAGGCCGACGAGGTGTCCGAAGCGATCGAGAAGCTCAAAGAACTCCGCGAACGCTACAAGCGTGTTCGGGTGGAAGGCGACCGGCACTACAACCCCGGTTGGCATCTGGCCATCGACCTGCGCAACATGCTGCTGGTCAGCGAGTGTGTGGCCATGGCTGCGCTGGAGCGCACCGAGAGCCGCGGCGGCCACACCCGCGACGACTACCCGTCGATGGAGTCGGGCTGGCGCAAGAAGCTGCTGGTGTGCCGGGCGGAAGGGGATTCGCCCGTACCGGACATCACCATCGCCCATGAAGACCAGGTCCCGATGCGCGAGGACCTACTCGAATTGATCGACCTAGACGAGTTGGAGAAGTACTTCACCCCAGAAGAGCTCGCCAACCACTCAGCAAGGAGGGGCGCATGAGCTACCAGGCAAAGCTGCGGGTCTGGCGCGGTGACAACGACGGCGGAGAACTGCAGGACTTCACGGTCGAGGCCAACGATGGTGAGGTGGTGCTCGACGTCATCCATCGGCTCCAGCAGACGCAGACCGGCGACCTGGCCGTGCGGTGGAACTGCAAGGCCGGCAAGTGCGGCTCCTGCTCGGCGGAGATCAACGGCATGCCGCGACTGCTGTGCATGACCCGGATGTCGACGTTCGACCCGTCCGAAACCATCACCGTGACACCGCTGCGTACCTTCCCGGTGATCCGCGACCTCGTCACCGATGTGTCGTTCAACTACGAAAAGGCCAGGGAGATCCCGTCTTTCACGCCGCCGAAGGAGCTGCAGCCGGGCGAATACCGGATGCAGCAGGTCGACGTGAACCGCTCGCAGGAGTTCCGCAAGTGCATCGAGTGCTTCCTGTGCCAGAACGTGTGCCACGTGACGCGCGACCACGAGGAGAACAAGAAGGCGTTCGCCGGCCCGCGGTACTTCATCCGGACCGCGGAACTGGAGATGCACCCGCTCGATACGGCGGATCGGCGCGATCAGGCTCAGGACGAGTTCGGCTTGGGCCTGTGCAACATCACCAAGTGCTGCACTGAGGTATGCCCCGAGAACATCAAGATCACCGACAACGCGATCATCCCGATGAAGGAACGCGTCGCCGGTCGCCGGTATGACCCGGTGGTGTGGCTGGGCAACAAGCTGTTTCGGCGGGGTTAACGGTACCGCTGCTGAACCTCCCAGCCGCGGCACCAGTTTCAACACGACACGTTTATCACAAATGATTCGGTTGTCGGTCTGCTGGGATTGCGGTTGGCGTCGAAACCGTCAGCAACACCTGAGATCTGATATGTCGCGCCGTCGAGAGTAACCTTCGCCTCCCCTCCAAGCCCGGCGTTGTAGCTACCGCTGAAACCGGCGACGTCATGCAATCGAACCCACTTGACTGCCAGCTCATCGGTACTCGAAATCATGGCGACAGCTACCGGGCGTTCCACTCCGACACTGATCATCGTCAAGTGCTCGTTGGGCACACAGTCCACGGCCTCGGCCTTGCCAGCATCCTTGCCCCCGACGCTGAGCCGCGCCGTACCGGGCGCCAGTTGTCCGGGTTCCTGGTGCACCGCAACCGATGCACAGCCGGCAGCGCCAACCGCGAGGAGTACCGCCGCAGCTGCACAGCGCCTTTTCATCACACCCTCGGCGCTTAGCTTCCGCTCGGGGGTATCAACATCTGCTGCCATGACTTCTCCTCCCCGGCGCGTTCGCTTAGGTCACGTTGGGTGTAGACCTGCCCGTCGGGCCCGACATATGTACCGGTGGCAGGGTCGTACGGTACGACGGCGATCGGCGGCGGTTCAGCGGCTGGCGCAGGTGCCGCCTCACCGGGCGGGAACTGTGGAATGTCCTGTCCTGACAACGTCGCGTTCGGGTCACCCTTCCAGTTCACCCCGTCGTTGAGAGGCACGTACTCTTCGTCGCTCTCGCACATTTGTACCGTCGGTGCGCGCTTACCCGGCCGCGTCGCACACGGCAAGTTGCGGGCGCCACGGACCGCGGTGATCTGGGAATCTTGCGGGATCCGGCAGTAGAAGCTGCCTTCCGGAATATCTGGTGCGTCTTGATAACTAGCGGCCCGCTGCTGCTGAGCGGGAAGGAACCCGGTTGTGCAGGGCGGCGGTGCGTTTAGATTCAGGTTGAAGCTCAGATAGGCGCCCGCGTAGTCCTGCTTGGTACCCGCGTTGGCCAGCAATATCCCTTGCACATTCCCCACTGCCTGCGGCACCGCCACGAGCAGCGTCTCGATGTTGTCTCGGTACGCAACCGCCACTTCGCCGACGCTGACCAAGTTGGCCAGTATGACCGGCAGGGTCGGCTTAACCCGGTCGAGCAGTAGCCGCACCTCATCGGTGGACCGACTGCCCTTCTTCAGCAGGCCTTCGACATCGGCGTCATTGTCCTTCAGTTGCGTTGTCACAGTCGCCAGGTTGGATGCCCATGCCTGAATGGAGTCCGACGAGTTGATCTGGGTGTCCAACACCGGCTTTGACTCATCGATCAACGCGACGATCGAGTCCAGGTTTTCCCGTGCGCCTCTGGACAGCGTGATGGTGTTCTTGAGTAACCGGGACAGGTCCGGGCCGAGACCACCGACCGCCGCATACGATTCATCGACGACGGTCTTGAGGTCATCGCGGGGTATCGCCTCAAGCCCACGGTTGGCAGAAGCCAACAGCGAGTTGATATTCGGTGGGATGGTGGTTCGGTCGGCCGAAATCACATCGCCATCTTTCAACGGTGGTGCAGTCGCATTACGGGGCAACAACGCCACATACTGTTCACCTACCGCCGAAACACTATGCACCTCAGCATCCAGGTCAGCGGGAATGTCAATACCCGCTTTCAAACTGAGTACAGCTGCGGCCCCGGCATCGGTCAGACGGACGTCGACTATCCGTCCGACCTTGACACCGCGGTATGTGACGTTTCCTTCCTTGTACAGCCCACCTGCATCGGGCAACTGCACGGTCACGGTGTAATGACCCACTCCGAAAAACGCTGCGGGAATCCGCATATACCCGAAGAACATCACCGAGATCGCAAATACTGCGATCACCATGAAAACCATCAATTGGATCTTGACTGATCGTTTCAAACGCATGTCACGGCCCCTGATCGAAACGGTATGGAGCAACCAGCGGATTGGCCGCCGTGTACGGACTGGGCATCTGGCCGATGGTGCGTCCCCACTGCAACTCGAGTTCGGTCAGATCACCCTCCCAACGGGTACCGGTGAACAATGACGCGTCGATACGACTCAGCGTCAGGTCGACCACGGCGGTGAGATTCGCGTAGTCGCCCCGGATCCAGTTTTCCAGCGTCGGTTTGGGAAACGGCAGCGTCGACAGCAGATCTAGGGAGCGGGTCAGCGACGGTCCGGCATCCGCAAGTGATTTCAATACGGGGCCCACGTCTTGCAGTTCCTTGATCAGATTCTCTTTGGTCTGTTCGACGGTGTCAGTTACCAACGCGCTGAGCTGGCCGCCCTTGGCCATCGCATCGGCGAGGATTTCGCGCTCGTCCTTGAGGACTGTCAACGCCTGCGGCACGGTCTCCAGGGCTTTGTCTATCACCGGCTTCTGCTCGGCGAATTGTCCGACAAGGCTATTGAGGCTGTCGACCGCCGCGATGATGTCGTCCTTTTGGTCATCGAGATGGCCGACAAACACATCGGATTGCTCGATGAGGCTTCTCAGGTCATCCTCGCGGCCGGTGAACGCTGTGCTCAGTGTGGTGATGATGTCTTGCACATGCCCGACACCACCTCCGTTGAGAACCATCGCGACCGCGGCGAGGGTCTCTTCTGTGGAAGGGGTCACTCCCGCTGACGACAGCGGAATCAGCGCCCCGTCCGTTAGTCTGCCTTCCGGCGGAACGTCGGTCGGTGGCGCCAACTCGATGTGTACCGATCCCAGCAGGCTGGTTTGGCCGAGGGTGGCCGTCGCGTTGGCCGGCAGATCGACGTCACCGTCGAGTGTCATCGTCACCAAAGCGTGCCAACCCTGCACTTCGGTTTTCGCCACGTTTCCGACTGTCACATCGTCGATGCGAACGCGGGAATTTCGTTCCAGGTTCTGCACATCGGCGAGCTGCGCCTGAATGGTGAATGAACCTGAGCCGCCACCCTTGGTGCCCGGCAACTTCACCGAGTTGAGTCCCTGGAAGTCCGAGCAGGCCGGTAGTGCGGCGACCGCCATCACCAAAAGCGACTTGGCGGCCATCCGGCCGATTCTGGTGGATCTGTTCATCGCGCGGCCCCCTGCGGCACCATCATTCCCAGCAGCCCGTCTTCCGGCGTCGTCGCGGTCGATCCACCGGGAAGATGCTGCGCGGCTTCCTCGGCTGGAAGTGCCGCCACGGCGGCGGGCGGGGGGGGTGGTGGGATGTAGTCGGGACGCATCCAATCTTCGCTGTACGTCAGCTCGTTCGGCCGTGCCGTTGCACCGACGAACGGGTTCATTCCGAGCGGGGGAAAGTTGAACTGACGGTTCTTGACGATGGGCGCGAGGTACTGAACACAGAGCTTCGCGGATTCTTCAGCGCCCAACTGTGACGCCGCCTGGATTGCACCGCACAAGAACTGGACCGGATTGGCGAAGTTGTTGGCCGCCAAGATGCCAGTCAGGGTGCCCTGCGCCGGCTGGTAAATGTTGACGAAGTTCTGTGCGGTCGTTGGGAAGACATGAAGTGCTTGCTTGATGTCGTCGAGACTCTCGATGACCGCGTTGGAAACCGATGCCAGCTTGTCCGAGGTGACACCCAGTGCCTCCCGGTTCTCCGCCACAAATCGGGTGGCATCACCGGCAACGTCACTCAAGTCCCGGATCGCATTTCCCACTTCGTTGGGATCGTTGGCCACCAGTCGCGTCGCTGCAGCTAGGTTCTGGTTCAGCGTCGTGAGCAGTTCGTCACTGCTCTCCAGCGCTGACACCAGGGTCGACAAATTCTTGATCGAGGAGAACAGGTCGTCGCTGTGATCACCGAGCGTGGAGAGCGCGCGCGACAACTTCGTCAGGCTATCGCGGATGTTCATACCCTCGCCGCGCAGGTTGTCGGCGGCGGTGCTGACGAAACCGCCGAGGGTGCTCACACCACCGGGCTCCGTTGGTTGCAGTGTCTCGGTGAGCTTTTCGAGTTGTACCCGCAGGTCGTCCCACTCGACCGGGACGGCTGTGCGGTCCTGGGGAATGATCGCGTCGTTCTGCATTGCCGGACCGGTGCTGTAGGCGGGGGTCAGTTGGATCGCCCGAGCGGTGATCAAGGTCGGCGACAAGATGACTGCTTTTGCGCCGGCCGGTACCTGATATTTGCTGTCGTACCAGAATGAGATCTTGACCCGGTCGGGTTCCGGCTCGATCTTTTCGATCTCACCGACGGGCACCCCGCGAATGACCACGTGGTCGCCGACGTAAATGCCGTTGCTGTTGTCAAAGTATCCAACGACTTTGGTACGGGTGACACTTGTCGCCGTCCCGGTTACGACTACGATTCCGCCGATCAGGATCAACGTCAAGGTCACGGCCACCGCGACGGCTGGCTTACTGAGCTTCACTGTCCACCTTCTTCAGCTGGTTGACGTTCACCGACCGGCTCGTCAGCTCCTGATATCGGTGCCGCAGCGTTGGCGGGCGGTCCCGGCGGGGGGCCGCCTGGAGGAGGCGGGGGTAGTGGTTCCCGATAGGGGTACCGGGGGTCGCCGGGCTTGCCGGTGATGGCGTCGGGAAGTGTCAAATGCGGTGCACCGCCCTGGCCGGTTCGCGGATAGGGCACGGGCAGTGGCGGTGTCGCGGGTTGGCCGATTTGCGGGTCAGTGCGCTCAGTGGGCGCGAGGACGTTCGGGTCCAGTCCAAGATCGGAGAACGCGGCGTCGACGAACGGCTGCACGAACTGCCCGGGTAGCAAGTTGACGACGTAAGCCTTGAAGAACGGGCCTGAGGCCAGCGCTTCACCTAATCCGAGCGCATATGGGTTGAGCTTTTTAATAGCCAGTTGCACATCGCCTTTGCGGTTGTCGACGATGGTCAATGCGCCGTTGAGTTTGTCTAACATCGGCTTCATCGTCGCGTTGTTCTCGGCGATGAAGCCCTTCAGCTCTTGGCCTAATGCTGACAGGTTGTTGGAGATGTTATCGAGGGCGGCACTTTGTGTTTGTAGCTCGACGAGCAATGCGTTGGTGTCGTCCACCAACTTCACCACTTGGTCACTGCGTTCGGCCAGCACCGCCGTCGCCTTGTTGGCGTTGCTCAGCAGGTTGCGGAGGTGCTCGTCGCGCTCGCCTAGCGTCTCGGACACGCGCCCAACGCCTTTCACTGCTTCTTTCAAGGCGGGTGCGGTATCAGAAAAGGTCTCCGTGAGGACGGCCAGTGAATCGGACAGCTGATCGGTGTCCAACCCACTGATGGTTTCTGTGAGGTCTCCTAGGGCGTCGGGCAACTCATAGGGCGCGGTGGTCCGTTCGAGGGGAATCGGCTCGGTGAGCTCACCGTCGCCACGTGACGTGAGGGCGAGGTGCCTGGTACCGAGTAGGCCCTCCAGTCTGATCGAGGCTTCGGTTCGTTCTCCCAAATGCACATCGTCGATGTGGAATTTAACAAGCACGCCGGGTCCCTCGAGTTCGATGCTGGAGACCTTTCCGACGTCATAGCCCGAGACGGCGACGGTGCTCCCGGGTTTCAGACCACCCGCTTCGGTGAAGTACGCCTCATAGGTCTTGCCGGTATGGAAGAACGGCAGCTTGTCGTAGTTCAAGGTGATCAGGGCGGCGGCTGCGGTCAAAGTGATGCCGATGGCGCCGACGGTGTAGGGATTGCGTTCGGTGAACCTTGTCATTTCGGCGTGCACCTCCCAGACTTCTGGTCGACGAGCTTGACGTAAACAGGTTGGCCGCCCTTTCCATTTAGCTTCAGCACGACCTCGCACATGTAGAAGCTGAAGAAGTCGCCGTAAAGGGCCAACCTGTCCAGCAATTGGTAGGCCTCCGGCAGCGTTTTGAGCAGGTTGTCGACGTATTCGTGATCGGCAACCACGGCACCCGCCACTCGATCAGCCTCGTGCACAACCGTTTTGACCGGGGGGTTGGCTTGCTTCAAGAGATCGGTGATTGATCCAGCAGCGGCGTTGGCGTATGCGATACCGCTGCTGATGTCTTCCTTACGGTCTTTCAAGCCAGCAACAAGCTCGGACACCGAGTCCACGGCCGTCGCGAACTGATCCGAATGATCGCCAAGCGAACTCAGCACGGTGTTCAGGTTCCCGATTACCTCACCGATTAATTGGTCGCGATCAGCCAGCGTGTTGGTCAGCGACGCGGTCTCGGCGAGGATCGAGCTCATCGTCACACCCTGGCCTTGGAAGGCGGAAATCAGCTGACCGGTCAGTCGGTTCACTTGATCCGGATCCAAGGCCCGGAAAAGTGGCCGGAAGCCCCCGACCAGCGCCTCGAGATCCAGTGCCGGCTCTGTTCGGCTCAGCGGGATAGTCGAGCCCGGGTCTAGTCGTCTGACCTCACCGGGCCCTTGTTCAAGCGCCAGGAACCGGCCGCCAATCAGGTCTTTGAAGCGCACTGAGGCTCGGGTACCTTCGGTGAGCGTTACCACGTCGTTCGCCCCAAATTCGACGAGCACGGTGGAGTCCCGCTGGACGGTGATCTTCTTGACCTTGCCGACCTCCACACCGGCCACTCGCACGAAATCGCCTGGCCGCAAGCCGGAGACATTCGCGAACACGGCCGAATAGGTCTGCTGGGGTTGGAACCGTAACTGCGCGAAGACAGCGATGAGCCCGAAGGTCAACACTGTGCACACCGTCGCATAGATGGCAAGGCGTAAAACCTTTGTATGCAGTCGTTTTTGCATGGATCGTTTGCCTCGTCCTTAGCCGGGTTCAGGTGACGGGAGCACCGGTGCCGGGGTGGGTTGCACTGCCCCTGGATGTGCGGGTTGGAACGGCTCCGCGCCTGGGGGCGGCGGCCCCGGATCGCGGGGCCTACCGGGCGGTGGGGCCGGGGGCAGTCCCGGGTAGCGGGGCGTACCGTCAGGCTCATACAGTTGGGCACCATAAGGCGGCGCACCGGGATAGGGAATCGGCCCCGGAGCGGGCCCGTCCAGATTGCGAATGCTGGGAGGCTCGGGAACTGCCCTCGTCACCGGGAAGTAATTCTCCCAGCCGGGGAACCCGATGCCGGGGTTCGGACGTACGTCGATCCCGGTGCCCCACCCGGTGTTGGTGACCAGATACCGCTGCGGCCAGTTCTGCGAAACATCAGGCAAGGAACCGCAACTCGGCTGACCACCAGGCCCACCTTTGGCGCCGTTGATCGGCAGGTGGTGAGGATAGCGATACGGATCGTCGCCGGGTAACAGTGCGACGTCCAAGATGATCGACTTACCGTTGCGCCCGCCGGCTATCTCACCCCATCCCATCTCCATGGCCTTGGTTGCGCCAAGCAGCGTGCATGTGATTTCCGGATCGTACTTCTTCAACAGCCGGGTGGTCGGCTCCAGGACGTTTATGGCCCGCACCAGGTTCTCCTGGTTCGGTGCGATCAGGTCGATACCGGTGTTCGAAAGTCCAATCAGGTTGACCAGGAACATATCCAATTCTTGTGCATTGTCGACGATGGTCGAGCTTGTGGTACTCGCCCCGTCGAGCACCCTCAGAATGTCCTCTGCCGCGGCCCCGTACGTGTCGGCGACCTCCTTGAGCGCTCGGAAGTTTTCTCGCACAGTTTCACTGCGGGGATTGATGGTGGCCAACACCTGGTTGAGGTCGGTGACCGCGCCCCCGAGCTCATCGCCTTTGCCGCGAAACCCCTCGGCTAGAGCGGACAGCACCGCATTAAGTTTCGCGGTGTCAATCTGTTTGAGCAAATCGACAAGGTTCTGAAACACCGTGTTGACTTCGATACTGACATTGCGTGATCGCACCACCGCGCCTGCCGCAAGCCGATTCGAACTCGGCTCCTGCGGTGTTATCAGCTCGACATACTTGGCGCCGAATGCAGTCGGCGCGGCGATCTGTGCTTCGACATTGGCCGGAATGTACTTCAGCTGCTCCGGATAGAGTTCCAGCTCGAGTCGCACCGGGTTGTCCGACTGAATCGACGCAACACGACCGATCTGCACGCCGCGCAGCTTGACTTTGGCGTCGGCCTCCATCACCAAACCAGCACGGTCGGACATCACAGTAACCCGCGAGTAGGGTCTGAAGTCCCGGTTGAACATGCCTACCGTCAATACGACCAAGCCGATAATGACCGTCAGTTCAATGACAGTCCATACCGCCGGATGCAAACCAGCCTCGCGCCATTTGGGTCTCATCATTGCTATCCCGCTAGGTTGAAATCGCCGGTCTTGCCGTAGACGGCCATTCCGATCATCAGTGTCGTGGCCACCGACACGATCAAAGATGCACGTACTGCGCGGCCAACCGCTTCGCCAACGCCAGCGGGTCCACCCTTGGCGGTGAACCCGTAATAGGTGTGTAACAGCATGACCACAAGAGCCGTTCCGACGGCTTGAGTCAGCGCCCAGATCAGGTCTAGAGGCTTGAGATAGGTAGTGAAGTAGTGATCGTAGACGCCCGCCGACTGACCGAAAGCGTAAACGTAGACGATCCGCGTGGTGAGATAAGCTGCCTCGGCCGACAGACAAAACAGTGGAATGGTCACGATCACACCGGCCATGACGCGGGTTGAAACCAGGTAAGCCATGGAGTTGATGCTCATCACTTCGAGAGCGTCAACCTCTTCGTTGATCCGCATCGCACCAAGCTGGGCGGTAGCGCCGGCCCCGATGGTCGCCGCCAGGGCGATATTGGTGATCAACGGCGCCGATACCCGTGTGGTGACATAGGCGGAGAAGAATCCGCCTACGGCGTCCGCCCCGACGTGACTCAAAGACCGGTGGGCTTCGAGTCCGTTCAGCGCGCCGAGGGACATCAACAAGAACGTGACGATGACAACGGTGCCACCGATTGCGGCCAGAGTGCCGACCCCCAGGCTGGTTTGGGCGATCACGCGCAGCGTCTCCACCTTGTAGCGGACCAGCGCGTTGGGGATGAGCCCGAGCGACTTTGCATAGAACGCGGCCTGGGTACCGGCTCGGTTCCATTCGTCGACGAACCTGTTGAGCGCACGGGTAATTCGGGGCCAGGGTTCGCGGGCGGGTGCGCTCATGGCGCCATCTGCGCATTCATCGCGGTCAGCAGTACATTGATCATGAACAGCGTCATGAAGGAGAAGACGACCGTTTCGTTGACGGCATTACCGACGCCCTGCGGACCGCCCTCCACCGTGATGCCTTTGTAGCAGGCGATCAATCCCGCTGCGATGCCGAAGAGTACGGCCTTGAGGATGGCGATCAAGCATTCGCGCAGGCCGACGAGAAGTGTCAGGCTCGAGGCGAATGCACCGGGGGTGACGTGTTGCAAGTAGACGGTGAATGCGTAGTCGGCCGCCAGGCCGGTTGTCGTCGTTATGGCATTGAGCAAAAGGGCGTTGACTGTCAGAGCGGCCACCCTCGGAACCAGTAATCCGCGGACCGGATCAAGTCCCATGACCCGCATTGCATCGATCTCTTCGCGGATGGTCCGGGCGCCGAGGTCTGCGCACATGGCTGTGGCGCCTGCGCCCGCAACCACCAATACAGTTACCATCGGGGCGATCTGGGTGACGCAGGCAACGCCGGCGGTGGCGCCCCCGATATCGGCCGCGCCGAGCTCCACAAGTAGTGCGTTGAGCAGGAAGACGGCGAATGCGTTGAACGGTATCGACAACAAGATGGCCGGGAGGATTGCCACCCGCGCGACAAACCACGTCTGGTCGATGAATTCCCGCCACGCGAACGGGGGTTTGACCATCTCCACCAGGATGTCGAGAGATACCGCGAAGAAGTCGCCGAGTGCACGTGCAGGCTTGGCAGCGACCCGTAAGGCCCCTGTAGGTGGGCCGGTTTGGACCTCAGTCGGTGCTGCCATGCCAGCAGGGCCCTTCCTCTATGGTCGACAACCCGCATTTAGCATCCTGGATACATTCTGTCCGCTCAAGGTACCGCAGCCAGATCACGCCGTCAATCCTTTAAGTCGTTGTCCCAGAAATGCTTTCCATCAACTGCTTTCGCAGCTTTGCACGATCCCTTCCGGGCGGATCCAGGCCCAAGCCTCGTCGAACCACGTTGAGCGGCAGGCGTATTGGCCCGTCCAGCGTCCGAGCGTCTCTGGCGCCGGGCGTATGCGCATGCAGCCCATCGTCGACACCCTCGCCCTCAGGAGAATGACAAACCCGACGTCCAAGCACCGTCGACAACGAACTCCGCTCCGCTGCAATATGAAGCGGCGTCCGAAGCGAGGAAGCACACAACCTCGGCGACTTCTGCCGGAGCAGCAAGTCTCTTGAAAGGAACCAGGGGTTTCAGTGCTTCCGCGTTGGACTGTCCGACGGTGCCCATGTCAGCTTCGGCGATCATCGGAGTGTCGATCGGTCCGGGGCAGACCGCGTTCACCCGCACGCCTGATTCAGCCACTTCAAGGGCAACTGAACGTGTCATACCGAGGACGGCATGTTTGGTTGCGCTGTATACCGCTTCGCCAGGCATACCCCGAATTCCGTTCATCGATGAGACATTCACGATCGAACCGCTCTGCGCCTGCACCATTCCGGGCAGCACAGCGCGCATACCGAGATAGGGCCCGGTCTGGTTGACCGCGACTACCCGGTGATAGTCATCTAGCGAACTGCCGATCAGCGGTGCGATCCAGAGGACGCCTGCGTTGTTCACCAGTACGTCGATCTGGCCGAATTGGGTTGTCACGTCGGCAACCGCGGTTTCCCACGATCGCTCGCTGGTCACGTCCAGTTCGACGAATACGGCCCGCTCTCCGAGCCGATCGACTAATTCGCGGCCGTTCGCAGCATCGATGTCAGCAGCGACGACCGTTGCACCTTCGTTGACCATCCACTCGCAGACTGCTGCTCCAAGTCCTCTGCCTGCACCGGTGACCAATGCGACCTTTGAGTCCAGTTTCGCCACTGCGGTCATCCGACGTCGAACTTGATCGGCACGGACACGTAGCCCTGGACCTGACCGGGACACCACCGCACCTTCGAATCGTCCTCGATCTCGAAATCCGGGATGCGGCGCAGCAACTCCTCGAGGAGCACTCGCATTTCCAGCCGGGCGATGTGCGCTCCCATGCACTTGTGCACGTGCCCACCGAACGTGAGATGCCGATTGGGGCTACGGTCGGCCACGAACTGCTCCCCTGCGGGAAACTCCCGTTCATCGCGGTCCGCAGAGCCGATCATCATCAGCACCACGTCACCGGCTTTCAGTTGTTGGCCCGCGAACTCGATGTCCTGCAGGACTAGCCGGCTGGGTTGTGATGGCGACCAGAATCGCAGCATCTCCTCGACCGCGCCCGCAATCTTGGACGGATCGGCAGCTAGCCTGTGGCGAAGGTCCGCATCCTTGGCCAGGTGCCAGATCATCGACCCCATCGCCTTTTGCGTGGTGTCGATGCTCGCGAGCAACAACAGCAGGCAGAAACCCAGCAACTCGTCCTGGGTCAGCTTCTTACCGTCGACCTCGGCCCGAAGCAATCGGGACAACACGTCGTCTCCGGAGGAATCCGCGCGCCTTTGTTCGAGCTTCTCCGCGAAGTACTCGTACTGTTTCTGCATCGCCACTTTGGGTGCCTCTGGGTCGGCCGGCGAGTTGTCGACGACCGCTGAAACCCATTCCAGCAGCCGCGGGGCATCATCGTTCGGCACGCCGAGCAGCGTTGTGCCCATGTAGCACGGAATGGGCTCGGCCAGCGTCTTGTATGCGTCACACCGCCCGCTGTCGATGAAGCCGTCGATGAGTCGATTGACGACTGCGCGAATCGGATCCTCCCACAGCTCCCGGGTGCGGCGCGGTGAGAAGACGGGCGCCAGCAGCGACCGATACAGCGAGTGATCGGGGGGATCGAGCTCAATCGGAATCATTGGCGCATCCTGTGGAAACGCCGGGAAGGTGATGCGGCGCGAGGAGAACACGTCTGGCCGGTGGATTATCTCGTAGCATTCCGGATAGCCGGTGACGACCCAGAAGCCGCCGTAATGCTCGCTTCTACCGATCGGGCTGTCGGCTCGAAGTTGTTGGTAAACAGGGTATGGGCATTCGCCATCGGGCGTCGTCGTCATATGGTCGAAATTCGAATAGCCCACCGGGCACACGGTTTGTTCGGTTGCCTTGGTCATCACTGCGCACCCTCACTCTCGTCGATCGTGATTGCCTGTTCCGGGCAATTCGCGCTGACATCGGCCAGCTTCGCCTTCAGGTCAGCTGCATTCATCGGCTGCGCGTCCAAAAAGAAGCCGGCATGCCCCTCGTCGTCGATTGGTGCGAATATTTCCGGCTCGATGGCATAACAACGGCCGTGGCCCGCACAGCGTTCTTCGTCGATGTGAACCTTCATTGGTCGGTGTCCTCGTTCCCAGTTCTTCCCGGGGCTCCCGTTACGCCCGTTCAGCCGATCACAAACCGCGAAGCATCCTGGATACAGGATGTCGGGGACGTTACCGCCAAGAGCACACGTCGTCAATCATTGGCTGCCCGCGATGGCAAGCTCACCCGAAATACGGTGCCAGCCGTAAGGTTCGGCGGATATGTCGCCGTGCCTCCTCTTCAGCGGCACCAGCCCTGCGCTCCACGACCGCTTCAAGAATGCTTTTGTGCTGCGCCTGGGCTTCATCAAGAAACTCTTTGTACGTGTTGTCTGGATTGGCGGCCGTCAGGTTTGCCGCAGCCGTTTCGCGCACCAGCGGCAGATACAACATGGCCGAGCTCGTGCGGATCATTGAGGCAAACGATTGGACTCTGGCATTGCCTGAGGCCAGTGCGAAAAGCTCGTGGAACTCGGCGTGGGCACGGTTGCGACGCACCGGGTCGTATGGGTCAGACGAGCTGGCCATCTCTGACAGCAGCTGTTTGGCGCGGGCTTCGTCCTGCGCATCCAGGCCCTTGCGCGCGGCGAGGCGGGCGGCGAGGCCGTCGATCACCTCGCGCAGTTCATACATCTCACGCAAATCCTCTGGCCCAATCTGAACCACCTCGACGGTGCGGTTGTTGTCGGAACTGCGGACCAACCCTTCACTGTCCAGGACACGCAACGCCTCTCGCAGCGGTGTGCGGCTGACGCCGAGCTGCGCAGCCAGAGCAACCTGAGGAAGCGGTGTCCCCGCAGGCAACGTGCCGTCGACGATGCTCTCCCGAAGCCGGTTGATGACCTCATCGACCAACCGAGGCGTCCTGCGAAGCAATTCGATTCGGGTTGATGCGTCGGCACTCATTGGCTCCTCCTTCGAGGCATCGCACCCCGTGGCCGGCACGTCCTGTCCGGGCCCGGCGACCCGGTGGAGTGACCGCATGGCCCAAGCACGCGGGTTTTCAGGGTTCGCACTCGCCCAACCAGTGTAAAGCAGGGAATCCAGCACGGTCTTGTCGTCTAGCATCCTGGATGCAATACTGCCTGGGGTCATCGAAACGCCTTTGATGCGGGCCATTACGAACGAGAGATTCGAGTGCAGTGGACAGTCTGACCGAGTTCCACCGGGTTGCCGATGAGGTGCGAAATTGGGGCCGTTGGGGCCAGACCGACGAGCTGGGAACGCTCAACTTCATCGACGACGAAAAGGTCCGGCAGGCAGCCAGCCTGGTCAAAAAGGGCAGGGTGTTCCCGCTCGGTATCGAGTTCGGCACGTCGAGCCCACAAGGTGCCCTCGAATTCCGCAACAAGCCGATCCACCTGATGACCGTCGACGGCGGTGACGAAACCCAGTGGGCGCGGTACGGCAGCGACTGGCCGGACAACAACACTGCGCAGCAGATCAGCAAGTACTTCGGCGCCAGTGCCTTTCGATTCAACGATGACATGATCATCATGCCACTTCAGGCGTCGACACAATGGGACGCACTATCCCATGCTTACTACGACGGCCTGCTCTACAACGGCTTCCCGGCGTCCTCAGTCACCAGCGCTGGTGCCTTTTACTGCTCAATCGACAAGGTCGACATCAAGGGTGTCACAACCCGCGGCGTGCTGATCGACATGTGCAAGCATCGTGGTGTCGACTTCCTCGAACCCGGCAACGACATCACGGGAGCCGAACTCGACGCGGCCGCCGCCGCCCAGGGTGTACGGGTGCAGCGGGGAGACGTCGTCGCGATTCGAACCGGATGGATCGCAAAATTCCGGCAGACCGGTAATCCGTTGGAACCGTCCTCGGGCCTGTCCTGGGCTGTCGCATCCTGGCTTCACGAGCACAACGTCGCCGCCGTCGCGGCCGACAACGTCCAGGTGGAGAGTATGGAGTCGGGCGTCGAGGGCATGTTCAACCCGCTGCACCTTCTGACGTTGCGCGACATGGGCATGATGCTCGGCGAGTTCTGGTTCCTCGATGACCTGGCCGCCGACTGCGCCGCCGACGGAGTGTACGAATTCCAGCTCGTGGCTCCGCCGCTGCGAGTCACGGGCGCTGTCGGCTCCCCGGTGAACCCCATCGCTATCAAATAACCGCTCGTCCTTATCGCCCGCAAGTCAATCCGCAGGAGGCATACACAACATGGCCGACGCCCAGCAATTGGCTCGAAAATACGCCGAGGAACGCGACAAGCGAATCCGGGCCCACGGCGCCGGTCAGTACATCACGATCGATATCGGGTCCGATGCCGAGGCCGATCCATTCACCAAAATCCAACCGCGCGAGCCGATCAAGAAGACAACCCAGGTCGCGATCGTCGGCGCCGGCTTCGCTGGCCTGCTGACGGCAGTGCACCTGGCCAAAGAAGGTATCGACGACGTCACCGTCATCGACAAGGCGGCCGACTTCGGCGGCACCTGGTACTGGAACCGATATCCGGGCATCGCATGTGACACCGATTCGTACCTGTACATGCCGCTGCTTGAGGAGACAGGCTACGTGCCGTCGATGCGGTACTCCCCCGGCGACGAGATATTCGACTACGCCAAGTCGATCGCCAAGCACTACAACCTCTACGAGAACGCGGTCTTCCAGGCCCGCGTCCAGGGTGTCGTCTGGAATGAGGACGCGCTGCTATGGCACGTGAGCACTGATCGGGGTGACGAGATCCGCGCGCGCTTTATCGTGCTTGCGACAGGCGGGATCCTGCATCGCCCCAAACTTCCCGGCATTCCCGGCCTGAAGGATTTCAAGGGCCCGTGGTTTCATTCCAGCCGATGGGACTTCGGCGTGACCGGTGGTGACTCGCGAGGCAATCTGCACAAGCTCACGGACAAACGAGTTGCAATCATCGGCACCGGACCGACTGCCCTGCAGGCGTTCCCGCATGTGGCCGAAAGCGCCAAAGAGACCTATCTGATACAACGCACGCCAACGATTGTGTTGCCTCGCGACAATGCACCGACAGATGAAGAATGGTTTGTCAGCCAGGAACCGGGCTGGCAGGAGAAGCGTTGGGCGAATTTCGAGGCCCAGATGCTCGGCGTGCCAGTCGAGGAAAAGATCGTCGAAGACGAGTGGACGAGGGTTTGGGCCATCCCGCCGCTCGAGGTGCTCGATGACGGTACGCCTCCCGACATGGACACCTACCTTCGCAAGGTCGAAGAAAACGACATTGCACAGATGGAACGTGTCCGCGCGCGCGTCGACGAAGTGGTCAAGGATCCGGTGCTCGCCGAGTCACTGAAGCCCTGGTACGCGACACACTGCAAGCGTCCTGGTTTCAACGATGAGTACCTGCAAGCTTTCAACATGCCGAACGTACATCTGCTCGATACCGACGGGCGGGGGCCCGATGCCATCACCGAAACCGGCATCGTGGTCGACGGTAGAGAGTGCGAGGTCGATATCATTGTCTATGCCACCGGATTTGAATCCGTGGTGACCCCGGACCGCTCCGGTGGCTTCGACGTCATCGGCTGTGACGGCATGACCCTCGCAGAGGCCTGGAAGCAGCGAGTGCGGTCCGTGCACGGCATCCAAACCCACGGCTTTCCGAACATGTACGTCGTCGGCGGACTTCGGCAGACCGCGGTGACAGTGAACAACACGTACGCGTTCACCTACCAAGCCCGACATATCGCGAAGACCATCAAGCAACTGCACGACGACGGTGTTCTGAAATTCGACATCACCGAGGCCGCTGTCCGGGAGTGGTGTGACGTGATGGACGAAAAGGTCGGCCAGGTGTTCAACGCCGAAGCGGTCCAAGCCTGTACCCCAGGATATTTCAACAACGAGGGCGACTTCGACGCAACGACGGGAAACTTCGAGCACGGCCGACCGGTCTGGGCCGATGCCTACGGTGGCGGGACGTTCGAATACCAGGAACTTCTTGTGAAGTGGCGCGAATCCAGGGAATACGAGGGGAAAGCCAACATTGTGCGTGCCGACGAGTCAGAACAAGGCTAGGACTGCGGCTCTTCGGGCGTCGGAGAACCGAGGAGTCGCTGCGTGAAGGATGACGGTTACCACCACCGGGACACGTGCGCAATCACCGGTATCGGGGCAACAGAATTCTCCAAGCGGTCTGGTCGTAGCGTCGCGGCTTTGGCCGCCGAGGCCGGTCTTGCCGCCATCACCGACGCGGGGCTCACGCGCACAGATATCGACGGCGTCATCCGATCGGACTACGACACAGTTCACCACAGCGATATCTGCCAGTGGCTGGGCCTGACAAACCTGACGTATTGGGGTGCCACGGGTACGGGCGGCGCATCGCCTTGTGGCATGGTCGGCCAAGCGGTCGCCGCGATCATGTCGGGACAGGCCAACAACGTGCTCGTTTACCGTGCCCTCAACGGCCGCTCAGGTGTGAGATTCGGTAAGGGAACGGCGATTCAGCAGGCCAAGGGCGCACAGCGAGTAGGTGGTCGGGGTACCCTCGACGAGTTCTTCCTACCCTACGGCCTCATGGCACCGGGACAGCTATATGCGCTCTACGCACGTCGTCACATGCTCGAATTTGGCTCCACCTCAGATGATCTCGCGAGGATTGCGGTTACAGTCCGCAAACGCGCCAACGCCAATCCGGCCGCCATGATGAACAACCTGACCATGTCGATCACCGACTATTTCCAGTCGCGGATCATCGCCGACCCGCTTCGGCTATTTGACTACTGCCTCGAGTCCGATGGTGCCTGCGCAGTGGTAGTCACCACCGCCGAGCGCGCAGCCGACTCGCCACATCCCACCGTGCTAGTGCGGGCGGTCACCCAGGGCACTGTTCCAGAAGTGCAGGGTGGCAAAGTGTTTCCAGCTTTGATGAGGCCCGAAATGTTGACCAACCCGTCGAGGTCCGTGGCCCGTGAACTTTATCGACGGGCCGGTCTCGGACCTGACGAGTTGGACGTCGCCCAGCTCTACGACTGCTTCACGATCACGGTGCTCTTGCAGCTCGAAGACTATGGATTCTGCTCGTCCGGCGAAGGCGGTGCTTTCGCGTCCAGCGGAGCCATCGACCTCACGGGCAGCATCCCGATCAACACGGCAGGCGGCAATCTCTCGGAGGGTTACATCCACGGCATGAACCACATCCTGGAAGGCGTCAGGCAGCTGCGCGGTCACTCGACATCGCAGGTGCCTGAGGCGCAGACCTGTCTGGTCACGTCGGGTGCACCGGCGATGACCAGTGCGATGATCCTGCGGGCGGCCTGATGCCGGGCACTCCCGAACGGCCCCTTCCCGTTGTCGATGATGAAGAAACCGGTGGATTCTGGCAGGCTGCGGCAGAACATCGGCTCGTTGTGCGCGGGTGCGAAGTCTGCGGCGCCAAACTCCATCTACCCAAGTCGTACTGCCATCATTGTGGGTCGTGGGAGGCCGGCTGGCACGATGTGCGGCCGACCGGCTCGGTCTACTCGTGGACCGTTGTACGTCACGCCATCCATGAGGCATTCCCGACGCCGTACACCATCGTGCTTGTCCAGCTAGACGACCACCCGACCATCCGCTTCATCGGCCGGTTGGCCGGCGCGGCTGCGTTGTCCGTGGGCATGCCGATGCGCGTGTGCTTCGAGGACATCAAACCCGGTGTAACCCTTCCACAGTGGGAACCTGTTCAGGCCTCGGAGGCGCCCACCGACCACCAGATGAAAGCGAGGAATTCCGATGGGACAACTTGACGGCAAGGTTGCGCTGATCACGGGGGCGGCACGCGGGCAAGGCCGAGAGCACGCAATACGATTGGCTGAAGAGGGCGCCGATATCGTCGGCGTCGACATCTGTGAACAGATCGAAACCGTGTCTTACCCGATGCCAACGACCGCGGATCTCGCCGAGACAGTTGCCCTGGTGGAGAAGCTCGGGCAACGCATGGAGTCCTTCGTTGTGGACGTCCGCGACGCGACGGCGCTCAAGAAGGCGGTCGCCGACGGGGTGGCCACACTCGGGCGTCTGGACATCGTGCTCGCCAACGCGGGGATCATGTTCCAAGGACTCGGTGAGGGCCGCGATGACGAAGCGTTCCGCGATGCGATCGACGTAATGCTCGTCGGCGTGTGGAATACGATTCAGGCGGCGTTACCGACGCTCGAGCGCCAAAAGCAGGGTGGATCCATTGTCATCACCAGCTCGGTGAACGGCTTGAAGGGAATGGTCGCAGGTACCAACGGAGGTAACTTCGGGTACGCAGCGGCCAAGCATGGTGTGGTCGGGTTGATGCGGATGTACGCTAATTTCCTTGCGCCCCAAAGCATCCGTGTGAATACCGTGCACCCCACAGGGGTCGACACCCCGATGCTTGCCGGCTTCCACGAATCGGCTGCCGCCGCCGACCCTGCGCTTTCCGCTGGATTGGGCAACCCGCTGCCCGTCTCGCTGATTGAGGCACGTGATGTCAGCAATGCGATCGCCTGGCTGGTCTCTGATGAAGCTCGCTATGTCACCGGCATCGCGCTGCCGGTCGACGCGGGGATGGTCAACAAGTGATCGAAAACCGCGTCGCGAGACAGGTTTTACTCTGCTGCCGGCTCGAGTAGGCCGGCAGCTCCCTCGATCAGATCCGAGTCCAACACAGTACGGATGTGCTGGCACGCAGCCATCTCGGCGAGATCACCGTTACCGCTGCGAATCGCGGCAACGATGGCACGGTGCTGCTTAGCGGCCGTGGCCAGCACATCGGCCAGACGGTCGCCGGCAGAGGACAGTTCGCCGAGGTAGGCGTGCAGCGAAAGGCTCGTCATCCTGATCAGATCCAGTTGCTGTCGCAACCGACTGTTGCCGCAAGACTCGGCGATGCGCACGTGGAAGGCCATGTGCGCGGAGAACCAGCGAGACGAGTCGAACGGCTGCGCCGCTTCGTCCATCTCTTCCAGAAGCGCATCAAGTTCCAGTGCGGTTTCGTCCTTCAGGCCCGCATGCGCAAGGAGCCGGGCGGCCAAGCCGTCGAGCACCTCGCGCACCTCATATAGCCCTCGCAACTCATGTTCACGGCTGGCGAAGTGCACGACCTCGATTGTGCGGTTGCCGTTCGACACGCGGACCAAACCTTCGCGCTCGAGAATCCGGAAAGCTTCACGCAACGGCGTGCGGCTGACCTGCAGCCGCTCCGACCATTCGTTCTGAAGCAGAACCGTTCCTGGCGGAATCGTGTGGTCGAGGATCATCTCTCGCAGCTGCGCCGTGATCCCGTCAACTAGCCGGCCACCGGCGGTGCGTCGTCTCGCCGCCGGCTTGCCCTTCTTACGTGCGCTCGCGCGCCCCCCGCCAGTCACGAATCCAGGATACCCTCTGAATCTCGGCGTTACGCCTGTCCAGAGATCTCAACCCGTTGCCTGGACGTCACAGGACGGTTCCCGACACCTTGTGTTCGATTATCTCGTCATGGTCGAGTCCGAGTTCGAGCAGAATGTCGTCGGTATCCGCGCCATGCCTGGGTGCGGGCCGCAGCGGATAGCGTGTTTCGCCGAACTGCCAAGGCGATGCGGCGACGGTGATCCTCTGACCGTTCACATCGAGCTCCGCCAGGTAGCGATTCGCCAAAACCTGCGGATCCTGGCTCACCTCATATGTGGTTTGCACTACGGACCACGGGCCGCCCAGGTTGGCCAGCCGCTCGGTGACTTCAACAAGATCGAACCGGGCAAAAGCCTCATCCAGTGCCGCGATGCATTCTTTACCGTTGGCCGCCCGCGACGCCGAGTCGGCGAACCGCACATCGGCCGCGAGGTCTGCCACGCCGAGGCATTCGCAGAGCCGCCCGAAATAGCGGTCCGACTGAAACAGCGACAGTTTGATGAACCGGCCATCACGGGTGCGATACGCCAACGACGCCGGATTGAGGTTCTCCTCGCGCGCAGTCTTGCGGATCGGTTCACCACGCAGAGCGGACGCGATAATGGCCGGAGAGTTGCCCCAAACCGCGACGCCCAGCAGCGAAACGTCAACTACGGGCGGCTCGCCCGTGCGTGTCCGGTGGAACAGGCCCGCCGCGATGGCGCCTGCGATGGATGTGGACCCGGGTAGGTCACCGAGTGCCGGCGGCATAGGCGTCGGCTCTGCAGCCCCGGGCGGGGTCAGGTTGTCCGCCGCCCCGCCGCGGGCCCAAAATGTCGTCCCATCGAAGCCGGGCATGTTGCGATCCTCACCCAAGGGGCCGTACCCGCTCCCCCTGACGTAGACGACGTCCGGGTTCATCACCCGGACATCATCGACATCCAATCGGAGTCGGCTCCGGCTGCCCGGTAGCAAGTTGGTCAAGAACACATCGGCGGTGGCGACGAGCCGGGAAAGCAACTGGTAGCCACCGGCTGTACTGACGTCGAGACCGAGGCTTCGCTTACCACGGTTCGTCTGTTGCATGAGCGCATCGAACGGGGCATCGCCGACGCTCATATCCGCGATCACGAAGTTGCGCTGGGGATCCGGTCGCTCGGGATGCTCGATCTTGACCACATCCGCGCCCCAGTCCGCCAGAATGGCTCCGGCCGCCGGAACAAACAGGTACGAGGCTACTTCGACTACCCGGACACCCTCGAACACCTTCATCGGTACGTACCGATCGTTGGAGCGGTCCGCAATTGAAGCTGCACCATCATGACTTTGGGGTCGGATAGCCGATGACCCGGGTGTCAAGGAATTCTTCGAACCCAGCCAGACCCCACTCTCGGCCCAACCCGCTCTGCTTCATACCGCCAAACGGGGTGTCGCGGGCGAACCAGGTCGCTCCGTTGACATCCATCGTGCCGGTGCGGACCTGCTTGGCAACGGCGAGCGCACGCTCATCGGTCGCTGCATATACGGCGCCGGACAGACCGAACAGCGAGTTGTTGGCAATGGCCACGGCTTCTTCCTCCGTGTCGTATGGAATCACCGCGAGCACCGGCCCAAATGTCTCCTCTTGAGCGATGGTCGAGTTCGGGTCCACGTCGGCGATCACCGTGGCCTCAAC
Organism: Mycolicibacterium sp. XJ662; assembly: GCF_053484035.1. Lineage (NCBI taxonomy): Bacteria > Bacillati > Actinomycetota > Actinomycetes > Mycobacteriales > Mycobacteriaceae > Mycobacterium > Mycolicibacterium sp. XJ662. The sequence continues at coordinate 560,955 of NZ_JBEFTL010000001.1, forward strand.
GAAGTAGCCGATCTCGGCGTCCTCCGGTATCCCGCCGCCGGCGACAATGCGGCCTCCCTCGGCGCGGGCTTTCTCGATATGCTGCAGCACCCGCTGTTGATTCGTGCGGCTGATCTGCGGTCCCATGTGCGTATCGAAGTTGCGGGGATTGCCCCAAACCACCTGCGATGCGACCTCCGCGGCCAGATCGAGAGCCATCTCGTACTTCGCCCTGGGTAGCAGCAAACGAGTGAGGTTCGTGCATCCTTGCCCCGAATGTCGCGACATACGTGGGACATTGAACCGAACCACGGACTCGACGTCGGCGTCGTCGAGTGCGATGGTCGCCGACTTTCCACCGAGTTCCAACGCGACCTTCTTCACCCGTTCGGCCGCGGTGGCCATGATCCGCTTTCCGACCGCCGTGGAACCGGTGAAGCTGATCATCTCGACGTAGGGATGCGCCACCAACGCCTCGCTGACCTCGGTCTCCGAACTGGTGATGACGTTGAAGACGCCGGGTGGGATATCGGTCTCCTCGGCCACCAACTTTCCTACAAAATTGGCGGTCCACGGAGTAAGCGGGGACGGCTTGACAACGACGGTGTTGCCCGACGCCAAGGCTGGTCCGACCTTGTAACAGAGCTGTTGGATGGGGTAGTTGTACGGCGTGATCAGGGCCGTCACGCCCCATGGTTCCTTGATCAGCAGCCGCTCATTCGGCGACACCATCGCGGGGTGCGGCGGAAGGTCTCGCTCGAATGCGTAGTTTTCGGCCAACTCCATCCAGTCGGTGAGTTCGTCGATCGGATCATCGAGCTGAAACTGCTTGGTCATGAAAATCGGGCAGCCCACTTCGGCGACGAGAAGCGCACGCAACTCCTCGAGGTGGCGCTGCATCGCCTCTCGAAGTTGGCCGATGCATCGAGCGCGGAAACCGTGGTCCTTGGACCAGGAGGTGTTGTGGAACGCCTGGTGCGCGGCGGTGGCCGCCGCGTCAACATCTGCGATTCCCGCGTCGGGGGTCTGCCCGATCTCGGTTTCGAAGTACGGGTCGATGTTCGCGAAGGTCTTGCCAGAGCGAGCCGCCACCAGACGCCCGTCGATCAGAAGCTGGGGAACGAACTCCTCGGCCACACTTGCCTCCCATACCATCGGCGCTCAGGCGATCTGTATCCAGGATACAGAATTAATCTAACCGCCCCCGCGTGAGAAGTCAACGCGACGCTGATCGGTATGGTCAACCAGCCCCGCGGGCCCGCTGCGGCACGTCGCTCCGATTCACATGAGGACGAAAAGCGTTCGGCCTAGGGTCCGTAACGCAACCTCGAGCGCCCGGGCCGGTCACGTCATACAGGGCCGCAGTCGCGTGCCGAGCCTGTTTCCGATGGTGCAATGCCGTCCACAGCTTGCGCTTGACACGACCGAGCCGACAATCCTACGGTTACGAATCCTGGATTCACTAGCCGGGCGGCTCGTCCGTTGCGGAATAACGGGAGAAGAAATGGATCTCACGCCGAGCGCCGGTCATGAAACGTTTCGCGCAGAGGTACGCGACTGGCTGACCGATAACAAGCCGGCAGTGCCGATGCCGTCGGGTGACACCATCCACGGTGCACCCGTGCATCTTGACTGGGAGAGAAAGCTTTTCGATGCCGGCCTGGCCGTAATCAGCTGGCCGCGCCGATTCGGGGGTCGCGACCTCGACCTGTGGCACTGGTTGATCTTTGAGGAGGAGTACTACCGCGCCGGGCTGCCGCAGCGCGTCGCGCAGAACGGTATCTTCCTGCTTGCACCATCGCTTTTGGAGTTCGGCACCGACGACCAACAGGAACGGTTCCTTCGCCGAATCGCGTCGGTGACGGACATCTGGTGCCAGGGCTGGTCAGAACCTGAGGCGGGCAGCGACTTGGCCTCCCTGCGGTCGCGGGCCCTACGCGATGACCACTCTCGTGGTTGGCGATTACATGGGCAGAAGTGCTGGACCACCCGCGCATCGGTCAGTACCCACATGTTCGGAATCTTTCGCACCGGGGAAATGGCCGAACGACACCACGGCCTCACCTACTTCCTGATCGATCTAGACCAACCGGGCGTGACTGTCCACCCAGTCGCCAAGTTCGACGGGACAGAGGGGTTCGCCGATGTCTATTTCGACGGCGCCTTCGTCGCTGACCGCGATGTGCTGGGCGGAGTCGACAACGGTTGGCGGGTCGCGATGGCGACGACGGGGTCAGAGCGCAGCCTCGCGCTGCGCAGCCCCGGTCGATTTCTGGCAACGGCCGACAGGTTGATCGAGCAGTTCGACGCTGCGCCGGAAACGGTGCGCGCCGATGCGCGGTATCGAAGCGCCGTTGCGGACGCTTGGATGGGGGCCCAGGCTTACAAATTCGCTACGGATTGGACAGTTACCCGGCTGCTCGACGGTGTTCCGCTGGGTGCCGATGCCAGCCTGAGCAAACTGTTCTGGTCTGAGTTGGATATCGAACTTCACCAGGCGGCATTGGCTTTGCAAGGCGTTGACGCCGACTTCGACGACCACTGGACCAACGGCTTCGAGTTCGCTCTGTCCGGCCCGATCTATGCGGGCAGCAACGAGATTCAGCGCAACATAGTCGCCGAGCGACTGCTGGGTTTGCCGAGGTAATGACCATGTATTTCGGCTTTACCAGAGACCAGCTGCAGCTTCGCAGTGGTCTTCGTGACTTTCTCGTCGAGACATGTCCACCCGCCGTGGTACGCGCCGCATGGTCGGAAACGTCGAGTCCTGTCCCCCAGCTGTGGAGACAGCTTGGCGCCGTGGGCCTGCTCGGATTGCTCGCCCCCGTTGAGATCGGCGGGATGAACGCGTCTGAGGTCGAACTAGTGCTGTTGCTAGAGGAATGTGGAAGGTTCGCCATTCCTGGCCCGCTCGGCGAGCACATCGCGGCAGCTGTACCCGCGCTGGCGGCGGCCGCAGCACCAGAAGCGCCCGCCGCTGTGACCGGTGAACTGGTGATCGCCGTCGAAGAACCAAACTCCGACCGCGTGCGCTGGATCACCACGGCGGATCTGCTCGTCCACCCCGGCCGGAACGGACTCGAAGTGACCGCATGTGCTGACCTCGACATCACCACGGAGCCGCCGTCGGTTGACCTTTCGGTCACATCGGCGATCGTCACACCGCTGCAGCCACGGCCGCTGCGGGGATCCGACGCCGTATTGGCCCGGCGCCGGGCCACCGTGGCAGCGGCCGCTCAGCTCCTCGGTCTGGCCGACCGAATGATCACGATGACAAGCGAATATGTGAAGGTGCGAAGGCAATTCGGGGTTCCGGTCGGCTCACAACAGTCGGTCAAGCATTTACTCGCTGCCGCACTCGTCAGCCTCGAACATGCACGGCCGGTCGTCTACCACGCCGGATGGGTACTGGCCGCCAACGCCGCTGACCCGGATCTTGCGGTCAGTTTCGCGAAGGTCTATGCAACTCGTGCAGCAGCGCTGACGGCGAGAACAGCGCTGCAATGCCATGGCGCCATTGGCTATACGTGGGAGCACGACCTACACCTGTGGATGAAGCGGGTGTGGGCGTTGAGTACCGCGTGGGGAGTCACAGCTGCACACGAAAGCATCGTGGCCTCCACGGTACTCAACTCTGGGAACTGAACGCTCGACACCTCTTGCCGATTGGATCACCACGATGCGTAATTCGCTCTACGGCCCAGACCACGAACAGTTTCGCGCCGCTGTTCGCGCATTTCTCCAACGGGAGGCGGTACCGAATGTTGCAAAGTGGGAGGAACAGCGCCGGATAGATGTCGAGTTCTACCGCAAGGCAGGAGAACTCGGTATTCTTGGTCTGCAGATTCCCGAAACATATGGCGGCGGCGGACAGACCAGCTTTACCTACAACCTCGTGGTTGCCGAAGAGATGATCGGCGCGCGCCTGTCGCTATCGCCGGTGCGGGTCCATATCGACGTCGTCATCCCCTACTTCCTCAGCTATGCCACGGCGGACCAGAAGGACCGGTGGTTGCGCAGTCTCGGAACGGGCGAGAATATGGCGTCCATCGCGATGTCCGAACCGGAAACGGGTTCGGATCTCGGTGGTATCAAAACCTCGGCCCGACGCGATGGGGATTGCTTCGTCATCAACGGTGCGAAGACGTTCATCACCGGGGGGATCAACGCCGGTCTGGTGATCGTTGTCGCGCGAACTTCGCAGCATGAGGACCGCCGTAGGGGCCTTTCGCTATTCGTCGTGCAAGACGGCACGCCCGGTTACACCAAGGCACGCAACCTGGACAAGCTCGGAATGCACTACGCCGATACAGCAGAGTTGCACTTCGCTGACGTGGTTGTCAGCTGTGACGACATGTTGGGTGAAGAAGGCCGGGCATTCGAGTATTTGACGAGCAATCTCGCGCAAGAACGCATCAGCGTGGCAGCGGGCTCGGTGGCAATGGCCAAGACCGCGCTGGCCGACACGGTCGAGTACGTCAGCCAGCGGGAAGTGTTTGGTCGTCGGCTGTGCCAATTTCAGAACACGAAGTTCGTGCTGGCGGGGGTGTCGGCAGAAATCGAGGCTGCCGACTCGATGCTCCAGCGGGCGGTCGCTGAACTCGATGAAAAAGAACTGTCGGGAGCCGACGCAGCCCGGGTGAAGCTGTTCTGCTCGGAAATGCAGGCGCGCGCGGTGGACAGTTGCCTACAACTGTTCGGTGGCTACGGATACATGCTCGAGTATCCGATCGCCAAGATGTATGCCGACGCTCGAGTGAGCCGAATCTACGGCGGGTCGAGCGAAATTATGAAAACGATCATCGCGAAGTCCATGGGTCTCTGACGACACGCGATCAGTGCACAACGGCCAGCTGCCGCACCGAGTACTAATCCGATGCGGGCAACGGTTTGGCGGACTTGACCGGCATTGGACTGTCGTTGACGAACAGGGCTGCCGCGCCTGCTTTAGTGCAAAGCAGCTCGAGACCGGAGTCCGCGTCCAGATAACGCTTACCGAGAACAGTTCCGCTGTCATGTCCAACCGCGATCGTTAGCCCAGGTTCGGGCTCGGCTTCCAAGGGCAGCAATGGATGGCCACCGCAGGTGAGCTCGATCGGGCTGCCTGGCGCCCGTATGACGACGACCTGTGTCTCGTCCACCGCGCTGCGGAGCCGTGTCCCTGCTGTCAACTTCATTGCATCCATCTCGGCGCTCCTGGCGTGGTTACTCGTCGCGTTGCGCATGCTGGCACGAGATATCTCTGCGGTCCGCGCTTTATGTATCCAGGATACATTCATACCGCGACAGGAACTTCCAGGGCTTGAGAACGCCAGGATCAGGGGTAGCCTCGGGGCACAGCGGCCAATCAACGACGAAAGGCGGCGCTATGCCCTTACGCGAGCGTCACAGCATTACCGAAATCCGCACGGCGATCCGCGAACTCAGCGTGCGCGCCAGGCTGGCCCGCAGGGAAGACCGTATCGCCGACGCCGAGGAGATCGAGCGGCGCATCCAGTCGTACCGCGAGGAACTCGCCGCGCGGCCCTGACCGGCCCGCGGCTGCGGCAGGGTACGCCTAGGTACCGAGCCGACGAAACGTGCTGCGGTGAAACACGATCGGTGCCACGTCATCGCGCACGATGATGTCGCTGACCCGCAGAATCACGATGGTGTGATCGCCTGCAGGGACCAGTTGTTCGATCGAACTCTCCAGCCAGACGCTGGTTCCGTCGATGAACACCGCGCCTGACTCGCGCGACACCGTGCGCAGCCCGGCGAACCGGTCCCCGGTCTTGGCCGCCAGCGTGCGCGCCGCCTCGTCGTGGGCTTCACCGAGCACGCTGATCCCTAGGGCCGGCAGGTCTTTGAGCTTTGGCCAGGTCTCGGAGGTGTTCTGCACGCAGAACGACACCAGCGGCGGCTCCAGCGAGACCGGGACGAACGTGCTCGCAGCGAGACCCACCCTGGCGCCGTCGGCCTCGGCGGCGATCGCGATGACCCCGGACGGAAAGTGCCCGAACGCCTCGCGCAGCGACGTGGGGTTCAAGTTGGTTGCACTCATACTTTGACCATCTTCACATGTGACGCGCTGACAGGCCACGCCCGGTCAATGGCCGCGCGGTAGCCTGACGCTCGTCATGTGGATACCGCTCCTGGCGATGGCCATTGCCGTCAGCCTCGAGCCGTTCCGCATCGGCATGACGGTGCTGATGCTCAACCGGCCCCGCCCGCTGCTGCAACTGGTCGCCTTCCTCACCGGCGGTTACGCGATGGGCCTGACGGTGGGCGTGCTCGTGCTGTTTCTGTTGCGGCCCGCGTTGGGGTCCACCGACTTCACCCTGCCGCGGGTGCAGATCGCGGTTGGTGCGGTGGTGCTGGTCTACGCCGCGGTGGTGGCCACCGGCGTATTTGGCTCCAAGCGCGACCCCGACCGCCCGGTGGGCGTCGCGGGCCGGGTGTTCACGGCGGTGGCGGGCCGCGCCCGGCTACTGCTCAGCGGCCGGTCGCTGTGGACGGCTGGTGTCGCGGGCCTGGGCATCGCGCTGCCGTCGGTCGACTACCTGGCGGCGCTGGCGCTGATCGCGGCCTCCGGCGCCGCGACGGCGGTGCAACTCGGCGCGCTGCTGGTGTTCAACGTGGTGGCGTTCGCGCTCGTGCAGGTTCCGCTGTTGTGCTACCTGGTGGCCCCTGACCGCACCCGCGCGGCGCTGGAGGCGCTGTACGCCTGGCTGCGGGCGCAGGGCCGCCGCGGGGTGGCGTTGCTGTTGGCCGTGGTGGGGTGCGTGCTGCTCGGCGTGGGCTGGGCCGGTCTATGAGCCGGGCTGGGGCTGATTGTTCAGCACGTACTGCAGTCCGGACAGCAGCTGCGACACCGGGTCCGCGCCGCCGCCGAAGGCCGCCTGCGTGGCCGGTGCGGTGATCTCGGCGGGGTCGTAGCCGTTGACCGGGTCCACGGTGATCGGCGCCGTCAACGGATTGTCGTGGCGCGAATAGCCGGCGTCCACGTAGGGCTTCAGCACCGCGTCGAGCTTGATCAGCGTCTCCTGGGGCACCCCGAGGTACTTGAAGGGCATCACCAGCGGAAGGTGCTCCTCCGGGATCATGAACGTCGTCGTCTTCGCGCCCCTGGAGTTGACGGTCGTGCGGATGTTCTGCGGCGGCACCATGCTCGGATCGGTGAACGCGACCGCGGTGTGCCCGGTGGCCAGACCGACGATCGCGTTGGCGACCGAGATCCAGTTGTCGGGCCGGTCCGGCCAGTCGGCGATGCTGTCGTAGGCGGAGACGAACTGATAGGTGTCGTACTGGCTTTCCACCGGCGGCGGCACGCGGTAGTCCAGCGACGGCACGACGCTGCCGACCGGGAACACCTGGGTCAAAAAGCTCTCGCCGAACGCGTGCCGGGCCACCGGGTCGCCGTACATCGCGAAACTCAGTTGATCCGGTGGCGGCGCGGCCGGGTCGTAGGCGAGCTTCGCCTGGACGTCGTTGAGCACCATCGCGCCTTCGGACAGACCGATCACCGTGCCTTGGCCGCCATCGCGGATCGCGTTGATCACGTTGGGAGTTCCGACGTCGACCGACTCACCGACGCTCGGCCCGTCGAGGCCGAGGCCCGGCATCATGCGTTCGCCCCAGGCGCCGATGCCGGGAAAGAAGCGTTCCAGGGTGTGGCCCTGCACCTGCCCGGCGGGATAGTCGACGATCGACCGGTCCAGTCCGGGGAACCAGTCGGCGCCGGTGCGCATGATGTATTCGTCGTAGGGGATCCCCGAGACGTGGGCGCCGCCCAGCGCATAGCCGCGCCCCGGGGTGCCCAGCGCCGGCTGACCATCAGAGGGTGCCGGGTCCGGCGGTTCGTCGGCCGATGCCACCCCGAGACCCAAACAGCCTGTGGCGCATAGAGTTACCAGCGCAGTGCCGAATGCCAGCCTTCGCTTCATGTCTGCCGCAGCCCTCCCCGCGCCACTCACCTGCACCCTACTCCGCCGCGTCCACACGGACCCCGTTTGCGGTATCGAGCCGGGGAAATCCGTTCTGCCGGTACTGCTCGACGCAGGCGGCACGTCGGATCTTGCCGCTCGTCGTCGTGGGGATCGAGCCGGGCGCCACCAGCACGAGGTCCTCGACGCTCAGGCCGTGCACGTTGGAGATCGCGGAGGTGACATCGCTTTTCACCGCGCTGTACCAGCGCATCGCGTCGCCGTCGGGATCCGCCGGTTTCTTGAGCTCGATGACGGTCACCAGCGTCTCGGTCCCGTTCACCGGCACCGCGATCGCCGCGACCCGGCCGCGGGTGAGTTCGTGCACGGTGGCCTCGATGTCCTCGGGATAGTGGTTGCGGCCCCGCACGATCAGCAGATCTTTGATGCGCCCGACGATGAACAACTCGCCATCGTGGAGGAAACCGAGGTCGCCGGTGCGCAACCAGGGCCCGTCCGGCGTCCCCGCTGATGGTTCGACGAGCGTTGCGCCGAAGCAGCTTTGCTCCGCGGGCGGTTTGCGCCAGTACCCTTCCGAAACGTTCTCCCCGTGCAACCAGATCTCGCCGACCTGGTCGGAGCCGCATTCGCGGTAAGTCTCGGTGTCGACGATCCGCAGCGTGGGGCCGTGCGGCACCCGATACCTGACCAGCGCCGTGCCTTTACCGGCGCAGGGGCGGACCCGGCCCGCGCCCAGTTCTGCGGTGTCGAAGTGCACCGCCGGTGCGGATTCGCTCCAAATGCCCGCCGCACCGAAAACCGTCGCTTCGGCCAAACCGTACGCGGGACGCATCATGTGGTCGCGAAAGTTGAAGTGCGCGAACCGGTCCACGAAGCGATGCAACGTGGCGGGCTCGACGCGTTCGGCGCCGCTGGCGATGCCCACCACGCCGCCGAGATCGAGCCCGTCCAGGTCTTCGTCGGTGGTCTTGCGGGCGGCCAGGTCGAACGCGAAGTTCGGCGCCGACGAGAACGCCGGGGTGTTCTCGGCCAGCGCGCGCACCCACCGGGCCGGCCGCTCCAGGAACGCCTCCGGGCTCATCAGGTGGGCCCGACGGCCGCACAGGATCGGTGCGCAGACGCCGAGCACCAGGCCCATGTCGTGGTAGAACGGCAGCCACGACACCAGCGTGGCGTCCTGCGGCAGCGGGAAGTCGGCGAACAGGCCACGCATCAGCTGCTCGAAGTTCACCGTCAGGTTGCGGTGCGAGAGCATGACACCCGCGGGTGTCCTGGTCGATCCCGAGCTGTACTGCAGGTAGGCGATGCTCGGCCACTGCGCCGGCGCGAAACCGGGCTCGGCGTCGGCCTCGGCGACATCCAGGTTCAGCGCGTCGACCGCGACGATCGTCGGCGTCGGCGCTGTGCCCGCGGCGACGAGACCGTCGACCCCGGTGGCGGCATCCGCGGTCGTCAGGATCACCGTGGGCTCGGTATCGGCGAGGACCGCGCTCACCCGTTCGTGCCCGGCGCCGGGATGCGGCAGCGGCAGCGGCACCGCCACCCGCCCGGCCTGCATGGCGCCCAGGAAGGCCAGCACATACTCCAGGCTCTGCGGCGCGAGGATCACCGCCCGGTCCCCGACCGACCCGTGCCGCGCGATCTCGCGGGCCAGGTTCATCGTTCGACGGGCCAACTGCGACCACGTCAGGCTCTCGGCGCGGCCCGCCGGGTCGCGGCGGTAGTCGGTGAACGTGAACGCGACCTCGTCGGGGCGCAGGCTGGCGCGCCCGTGCAGCATCGACAGGATCGACGACTCAGACGTTGTTGTTGTCACGCTATGTCCGTATCAGCTCGTCGGGCTCGGTTGCAGACGCTCGGCCCGGCGCGGCCCAATGCGCGACGGCCACCAGTTCGCACGCCCGACCAGGGTCGCGATCGCGGGAACCGTGATGGTGCGGACCACGAAGGTATCCAACAGGATTCCCACCCCGATCACGAAACCTCCCTGCACCACGACGCCGATGCTCGAAAACAGCAGACCCGACATCGAGGCGGCGAAGATCAGCCCCGCCGCGGTGATCACACCACCGGTCGAGCCCAGCGTGCGGATGACGCCGTAGCGCACGCTGTGCGGTGATTCGTCGCGTAGCCGCGACACGAACAGCATGTTGTAGTCCGCGCCGACGGCCACCAGCACCACGAACGCCAACGGCGGCACACTCCAATGCAGATCCTGACCGAGGACCACCTGGAACGCCAGCACCCCGAGGCCGACCGCCGCGAAGTAGGAGATCACGACGGAGCCGACGAGGTACAGCGGCGCGATGATCGCGCGCAGCAGCACCATCAGCGTCAACAGCACGACGATGATGGTCGCGGCGATGATGAACCGGATGTCCTGCTGGTAGTAGTCGCGGGTGTCGCGCAGCGCGACGGGAAACCCGCCCATCGAGATCGTGGCGTCGGCCAGCATGGTGTTGGGTTGGGCGCCCCGCGCGACGTCGTAGATCTGGTTGACCTGGTCCATCGCCTCGGGGCTGTACGGATTGAGCTCGGTTTGGATCAGGTACTGCACCGAGCGGCCATCGGGTGAGATGTAGGCCTTTGCGGCGTCCTTGAAGTTGGGCAGGTTCAGCACCTCGGCCGGAATGTTGAAGCCCGCCTGCGCCGGGTCGGCGGCGTTGGATCTCAGCGTGAGCAGGAACGTCGACGCCTCGTTGAGCCCGGCGGCGATCACCTTGACCTGCTCGACGAGTTGGTCGACGCCGCCCGCGACTTCGCGGCTTCCGTCGGCGAGCCGGTTGGCGCCCTGCTGCAGCTCGGTCAGCCCGGCTTCGGGGCCGCCGGGCTGATCCAGCCCCATCGCGTCGACCGCCTTGGCGACGTTGGCCATGGCCGCGTTGAGCTTGGCCACCGCCTCGTTGAGGGTCTTTCGGTCGTCGACATCCTGTAGCTGGTGGGCGAGATCGTTGATCTCGTCGAGGCTTCCGTCTTCCCGCGCGGCGACGAGGCGCTCAAACTGCATGCGGGTGTCCCGACAGGACGGGTTGGCGTCGCAGATCGCGTTGCCCTGCAGCGCGGCCAAGACCGGGCCGATCCAGGCGAACATGTCCTTGACGGCGTTGAAGTTGAAGCCCATGGAGTTGCCGAGTGCGTTGACGCTGGCGACCAGCTTGGCCGCGATCTCGACGTCGCGCACCAGCCTGTCTCCGCCGTATTCGGTCCGCATCGCAGAGAACGTCGTCACCAGGTCGCGGATGCTGGGCGCGATCGCGTTGATCTGGCCCCGTACGTCGGCGAGACTGTCGGCCAGCGTGTCGGCACCGTCGGTCAGCCGGTTGAAATCGCCGGCGTGATCGCTGATCCGGTCGGAGCCGTCGGCCAGCCGGTCGCCGACGAGGCCGGCCTGGTAGGTGGCCCGGAACTCGGCGGGCACTTCGCCGAGGGGCCGGGTGATGCCGCTGACCAAACCGACGCCGGGCAGTTGCGCGATGCGCGACGCCAGCTGTTCCAGATCCGCCAGCGCCCGCGGGTTGCGGAGATCGTGCGGGGACTGGATCAGCACGTATTCGGGAACGGACTGGCTGACCGGGAAGTGGCGTTCCAGTGCGGCGTAGCCGACCGAACTCGGCGCCGACGCCGGGAGGACCTTGCGGTCGTCGTAGTTGTAGCGCGCGATCACCGCGATCCCACCCAGCAGGGCCAACACGATCAGGCTGGTGACCAGATGCGTCACCGGTCTGCGCACGATCCGGATGCCCGAACGCCGCCAGAACCGCGCGGTCAGTTCGCGCCGCGGCTGAATCCAGCCGCGCGGTCCGGCCAACACCATGATCGCGGGAAGCAGGGTCACCGCGGCGAGGAAGGCGACGCCGATCCCGATCGAGGCCGACGCGCCGACGGTCTTGAACACGCCCATCTGCGCGAAGTTCAGGAGCAGAAAGGTGAGTCCGACGGTGGCCGCCGACGCGGCGATCACCTTGCCGATCGAGATCATCGCCGCCTTGACCGCGTGATCGTAATCGTCCCCGGATCGCAGATAGTCGTGGTAGCGGCTGATCAGAAACACCGCGTAGTCCGTTCCGGCCCCGGCCATGATCGCGCTGAGAAACACGACCGACTGGTTGGAGACGCCCGCGCCGGTCAGCTCCGACAACCCGGCCACCACCGACTGGGCGATCAGCAGCGACGATCCGATCGTCACCAGCGGCAGCAGCATCGTGACCACGTTGCGGTACACCAGCAGCAGCACGCCCAGAACCATGACGGCGATCGCGATCTCGATCGGCAGGCGATCCTTCTCACCGGCGACGGTGAGGTCCGCGACGGTGGCGGCGGGCCCGGTGAGGTGCACAGCCAACGGACCGTCGGGGATCTCGTGCCTGACGACGTCGGCCACCCGGTTGAACGCGTCGTAGGCCCGCGGCGTGCCCAGCTCCCCCGCGAGGCCCACCGGCAGCACCCAGGTCGTCTTGTCATCGCTGGTCAGGAACGGCCGCAGCTGCGGTGTGCTGACGAAATCCTGCACGGACACCACATCGGAGGTGTTATCGCGCACCACATCCACCACATCGCGGTAGACGGCTTCGTCGGCGGGCGTGAGACCGGTTTCGTTGATGAACGCGACGACCAGAAGGTTGTCCGAACCCGGCTCCGGGAAAGCCTCCGCCATTTTCGCCGCGGTGATGCTCGACGGTGCATCGCTGGGCAAGATGCTGAGCGGATGCTTCTGCGCCATCTCGCCGAGCGACGGCAGCGCCAGCGGCAGGGCGATCGCCATGGCGACCCAGACGCCGATCACCGCCCAGGGCCACCGCACCACTACGTCTGCTAACCGCCGCATGACGCCCTCACCACCGCACGGCCACCAAGTCGATCCACGCTATGCGACACGCCCCCAGTTGCCGCGGTCGGCGACCAGCCCGCACACCGACCGCATTGTCGCCATATAACGAGCAACCGACTTTTCGGCGACCGGATTGGCGGGATGCATGATCGCCATGACCGTGCCCTCGCCATACCGGAAGAGATAAATGGTGAGCTGATATGAATACCGGTCATCCGAATAGACCCCGATATTGTCCGCGATGCCCATGTCGGCGGCGGCCAGCACCGCGTTGAGCGGAGCGGCACCGGCATGAAAGAAATTCGACACGGGGAAATTCGGCTGCGGCCAACTCAGCCACGGCGCCAACTCCAGAACGCGGTAATAGGGCACCTTGGCCATGTTCAGGTTCGCGTCGAAGGAATCCTGTGCGAGCCAGGCGGCGTCACCGAATGCGGCCGCGCCTATCGGCACGGTGATCGGAATCAATCCGGTGAACCAACCTTGCGTCATGAAATTGTCCGCGGCGGAGCGGGAATCGCGTGGGGTGAGCCCGTAATACGTCAGCGCGCCGGTCAGTTCGTGCTCGACTTGGGCCAGACAGGCGAATAAACCGCCGACAAAGCGCGCACCGGATGCCGAACACGCCGCTTCGAAGCGTTCGGTCTGGGCCGGGTTCATCAGGATTTCGGTGGTGATGTCGCTGCTGGTCGACTCCGCCGGATCACCTAGCGGCAACGGGAATTCGGGAAATCCACCGCCATTGCTGTCTGCGAAATCAATCCATGCCTGTACATCAGACGAATCCACGGTCAGCGGCGAAGTGCGCTCTCGTTCGCGGATACAGAATTCGGCATAACTACCGGCGTCGGGCAGTGCGAGCGCCTCACCGCCGCCGCTGTACGCCGAATACATGCCGTTGGCTTCAAGCATTGTGGTGCCGATCAATGTGGCGTCTCCATGGACATGGTCCATGGCGGCAAAAAAGGTGAAGTGGTCTTCGTTCTGGATGATCCCGAAAGTGAAGCAGCCCCATTCCAACGGGCTCGGAATGTCGACCACATGCGCGCGAATCTCGTCCACGGTCAGCGCGCCGTGCTGGATGGGCACGAATTCGATGTCGGCCGGATTCTCGATGGCGTGCCGGATGAACTCACCGTCACCGCTGCGTTCGAACCAGCTGCGGAAGGTGTCGTGCCGACGCAAGTAGGCATTGACGGCTTGATCCATCGCCGAAATGTCACATTGCCCGTTCACCTCGCAGCTGGTGATCATCTGCCGCGAGAAACTCAACCCCGCAGCGGTGCGCTCGTAGTAGTTGCGCAGATGCTGACCCTGCATGTAGCTGACGGGTGTCGAACTGACCGGTGCGCGCAGCGCTTTCTGGGCGGCCGCAGGGGTCGGATGCCAGGACGTGAGACGACCCGGCTTCAACGTCCAATCGTCGAGTGCGCCGATCGTGATCTTGCCGATTTGCAACCCGGCCCCCAATCCATACTGCTTCTGCCGATTGCCGATCCGGCATCGAGTCGCTGCCGCACCAACATACGTCTGCAGGCGCCCGGCACCGACCGAATCCCAGTCGTTAGCGGATCCAACCATGCGGCGCGCCGACATGCCATAGTCTGCCGAGGGGCCACGCTCAATTGACGGGCACGACACTTTGCCAGGGGGGCGTGTTCTGGCCGCCGATCAAGGGAGGACTCTGACGGCATGGAATCTGCGGGACATCTCAACGAGCCGACTGCTCGCATCGCAATCGTCGGCTACGCAGCGCGGTTTCCAGGCGCCCAGGACGTCGACGACTTCTGGGACCTGCTACGCGAGGGCCGCGACGCGATATCGGAGGTGCCCGAGGATCGCTGGGACGTCGACGACTTCTTCGATCCGGAACCGGGAGCGCCCGGCAAGATCGTGACCCGTCGCGGCGGTTTTCTCGACGACCCCACCGGGTTCGACGCGCCGTTCTTCGGGATCTCCACCCGTGAGGCCAGACAGGTCGACCCGCAGCACCGGCTCCTGCTGGAGACGGCGTGGCGCGCGGTGGAGCACTCGGCCATCGCGCCCAGCGCCTTGGCCGAAACCACCACCGGCGTGTTCGTCGGCCTGTCCACCCACGACTACCTGGGCATGGTGTCCGACGGGCTGAACTATCACGAGATCGAGCCCTACACGTCCATCGGATCCTCCAACGCCGCGGCGGCCGGCAGGATCAGCTACCGGCTGGGGCTGCAGGGCCCGTCGGTCGCCGTCGACACCGCCTGCAGCTCGTCGCTGGTGGCAATCCACCAGGCGTGTCAAGCACTTCGCTTAAACGAATGCGATCTCGCCCTTGCGGGCGGCGCCAATTCGCTGCTCTCGCCGGCCACCATGGTCACCTTCTCCCTGGCCCGCATGCTCGCACCCGACGGCCGCTGCAAGACCTTCGACGCGGCCGCGGACGGCTACGTGCGCGGCGAGGGGTGCGGCGTCATCGTCCTCAAGCGCCTCGACGACGCGATCCGCGACGGTGACCGGATCCGTGCGGTGATCCGGGGCAGCGCGGTCAACCAGGACGGCGCGTCGGGCGGGTTGACGGTGCCGAACGGCGTTGCCCAGAAACGGGTTATCGCCGATGCGCTCAAGCGGGCCGGCCTCGACCCCAGCGCCGTCGGATACCTCGAGGCGCACGGCACTGGGACATCGCTGGGCGACCCGATCGAGGCCAAGGCCGCCGGCGAGGTGTTCGGCGCCGGCCGCAACGCCGACGATCCGCTGTTGATCGGGTCGGCGAAGACGAACATCGGGCACCTGGAAGCGGCCGCGGGCATCGCGGGCGTCATCAAGGTCATCCTGGCGCTCGAGCACAAGACGCTGCCCAAACATCTCAACTTCGAGAACCCGTCGCCCCACATCCCGTGGGACCGGCTGCCCATCGAGGTGGTCAAGGAGACCATCCCGTGGGAACGCGACGGGCGTTCCCGCATCGCGGGGGTCAGTTCGTTCGGGTTCGCCGGCACCAACGCGCACGTGATCCTCGAAGAGGCGCCGGCCATGGCCGACGCTGCCGCACCCGGCCCCGTCGTCGAACCCGTCGATCCTGCACGGTTTGCCCTCCTACCCCTGTCGGCCCGCACGCCCGCCGCGCTGGTGCAGTTGGCCGATCAGTACCGCGGCTGGCTGACGAAGAACACCGACGCCACCTTGGCCGACGTGTGCTTCACCGCCGGGGTGGCGCGCGCGCATCTGGAGCACCGGGCCGCGCTGGTGGTCAACTCGCGGGAGTCGGCCATCGAACTGCTCGGCGCGCTCGCCGACGACCGGCCGGCCCCGGGTCTGGTGCGCGGCGAAACGCAGGCCAAACCCAAGACGGCGTGGCTGTTCACCGGACAAGGCAGCCAGTACCCCGGTATGGCGCGGGAGCTGTTCGACACCGAGCCGGTGTTCGCCGAGACCCTGAGACGGTGCGCGACCGCGGTCGCCGACGTCGTTGAAAAGCCGTTGCTCGACGTGATCTTCGACGTGGACAGCCCCGACTGCGAAGAGACGCTTCGGCAGACCTCCTATGCGCAACCGGCCCTGTTCGCGGTGGAGATGGGTCTGGCCCGGCTGTGGCAGTCGTGGGGCCTTGAACCCGATGTGGTGCTCGGCCACAGCGTCGGCCAGTACGCGGCGGCCTGCGTCGCCGAGATCTGCAGCCTCGAAGACGGCGCGCTGCTGATGGCCGAACGGGGCCGGCTTTTCGCCAGCTTGCCTGCGGGCGGGCGGATGGCGGCGATCTTCACCGCGGCCGAGCGCGTCGAGAACCTGGCCGACGAGTACCCGATCCTGTCGGTCGCCGCGTACAACGGCACCAACACCGTATTGTCCGGGCCGGCAGCCGATTTGGAGAAGGTCGTTGCCACGCTGGAATCCGACGGGACCCGCTGCGACTGGCTCGACACCAGCCACGCGTTCCACTCCGCGCTGCTCGACCCGATCCTCGACGAGTTCGAGGCTTGTGCGGGCCGGTTCGAATTCGGTGCGCCGCAACGTATTCTGATCGACAACCGCACCGGGGCCGCGCTCGGCCAGAGCGTACGGCTCGACGGCTCCTACTGGCGCCGCCACGCGCGGCAACCGGTGGAGTTCGCCAAGAGCGTGCGCACCCTTGCCGAGATGAACTGCAAGCTGCTGCTCGAAATCGGCCCGCGGCCGGTGCTGACCGCCGCGGCCATGGGCGCCTGGCCCGATCCCGCCAGCGCGCCGCGCGCGATCGCCTCGCTGCGCCAAAACACCGCCGACCACCGGCAGATCACCGAAGCCCTCGCCGACGCCTACGTCCTCGGACACGTTCCGGACTTCACCGCGGTCGGGCCGGGACGCGCCCGCAAGGTCGATCTTCCGACGTATCCGTTCGAGCATCGGCAGTACTGGTTCCTGGACAACCGGCCGGAGCGCCAGACCGACGACCTGTCGGAGGCCGACGCGCCAAGGCATTTCGCCGCGCGCACACAGGCTTTGGGTCTTTTGGAGGACGGCCGCATCGAGGAACTCGCGGCCCTTCTCGACGGGTCCGGTGCCGATCAGCAGACCCGCGACGTGCTGGCCAGGTTCGCCGCACAGCACAACCGGCAGCTGTCGACGCAGACCATCGCAGACGACCGCTACGAGATCCGCTGGGCAGAGGCGCCCGCCCCACCTGCGGGTACCCCGCAAGCCGATACCGGCGAGGCGCCCACCTGGATCCTCGTCGGCGAGACCACCGCCGCCGTCACACCCCTGATGGACGAGTTGAGCGCCCGGGGTCACCGGTATGAGATCGTCGGCCTGCCGACCTGCGACGCCGACGAGACACAGTTCACCGACATGCTGCGCGCCGCGGCCCAAACCGATCTGCGGATCGTGCACGTCGCTGCCCTCGACACGGACCCGGCCCGTCGGCCCGCGGCCTCGATGCGCTCACTGCTGCGGATCCAGCACCGGGTGCTCGGCGGAACACGCCGGCTCTTCCGTGCTGCCGGCGCCGCAGAGCTTCGGGTGCCGATCTGGGTGGTGACCCGCGGCGCACAGCGCGTCACCGACGCCGACACCGTCGCACCGGATCAGAGTTGCCTGTGGGGCTTCGGCCGGGCCGCATCGTTGGAGCTGCCGCAGGTCTGGGGCGGGCTCGCCGACCTGTCCGAGGCGACCGGCGGGGAATGGTCCCGGCTCATCGACCGGATCGCCACCCCGCGCGACTCCGGGGTCGTCGAAGACCAGGTCGCGCTTCGCGACCGGGCCCTCTTCGTCCCGCGCTTGGTCCGGCGCACCTCGCCGCCAAGCACGGAACCGTTGCAAATGCGCGCTGACGCAACGTATCTGGTGACCGGCGGGCTCGGCTCCCTGGGTTTGGAGATCGCCGGCTACCTGGCCGCGCACGGCGCCAAACAACTGGTGCTGACCGGCCGACGGGCGCCCAGCGAGGCCGCCAAGCAGCGCATCGACGCGCTGACCGAACAGCACGGCTGCGAGTTCCGTGTCATCGCCGCCGACGTCGCCGACGCCCACGACGTCGCGCGGCTGCTGGATCGGGTGGCTGCCGAACTGCCCCCGCTGGCCGGCATCGTGCACGCCGCCGGCGAGGTCAGCACGATTCGGCTGAGCGACCTGGACGACGCCGAAGTCGACCGCGTGTTCGCCGGAAAGGTCTGGGGCGCATGGTATCTGAGCGAGGCCGCGCTGGACCTGCAGCTCGACTTCTTCATCAGCACGTCCTCGATCGCCTCGGTGTGGGGCGGGTTCGGTCAGACCGCATACGGTGCGGCGAACGCATTCCTCGACGGGCTGGCGTGGCGGCTGCGTGAGCAGGGCGTCGCCGGGATCAGCGTCAACTTCGGTCCGTGGTCGGCGGGCATGGCCGATGCGGAGTCCCGTGCGCGCCTTGACGAGCGCGGCGTCAAAACGATGTCACCCGCCGACGCCTTGACCGGCCTGGCCGATGTCATCTCGACGTCCGACGGCCCGGCCCAGGCGGTGGTGGCCCGGATCGATTGGGCCCGTTTCCTTCCGCTGTATCAGCAGGCGGGCCGGCGTGCCTTCCTCGCCGAGCTGGAGCCCGAGGTGCCCAGCCAGGCCGCGGGCGCAGACGTGGCACCGTCCGGCAAGACGCAGCTGGTCGAGCGGCTCAGCAACGCACCGGTGCAGCAGCGCAAGCGGCTGCTCACCAACTACCTGCGCGACGCTGTCGCCGAGGTGACCCGGGTGGAGGCCGCCGAGATCCGGGAGGACACCGGGTTCTTCGACCTCGGCATGGACTCGCTGATGGCCGTCGAGCTTCGGCGCCGCCTCGAAACAGCGACCGGCAAGGAGATACCCGTCACCCTGGTGATGGATCATCCCCGGCTGTCGGACGCGGCCGACTACCTGCTCGGCGAGGTGCTCGAACTGGCCGAGCCCGCGCCCGTCGACATCGAGCTCCAGCCCGGCGCTGTGGCGCCGACGCGTACCGACGAACCGGTCGCGATCATCGCGGTGTCGTGCCGCTTCCCCGGCGCATCCGATCCGGAAGCGTTCTGGGAGCTGCTTTCCGGCGGGGTCGACGCGATCCGGGAGGTCCCCGAGGATCGATTCGACATCGACGAGTTCTACGACGCGGACCCCGACGCCCGAGGTAAGACCTACACCCGCTGCGGCGGTTTCCTCGACGCAATCGACGAGTTCGATCCCGAGTTCTTCGGGATCTCCCCGCGCGAGGCGGTCTGGATCGAACCCCAGCAGCGGCTGATGCTCGAAACCGTGTGGGAAGGCTTAGAGCGAGCCGGATACGCACCGGCCGCCTTGCGGGGCAGTCGAACCGGGGTCTTCACCGGTGTCGCGGCCAACGAGTACGCGCATCTGCTGTCCACCGAGTCGATCGACAAGATCGAACCCCACTTCATCACCGGCAACGCGCTCAACGCCGTGTCCGGGCGGGTCGCGTTCGCGCTGGGCCTCGAGGGTCCCGCGGTCGCCGTTGACACCGCATGCAGTTCGGCGTTGGTGGCCGTCCACCAGGCTCGCCAGGCGCTGCAGTCAGGTGACTGTGATCTGGCACTGGCCGGCGGGGTGAACGTCTTGCTGAGCCCGGTGACCACCGTCGCCGCGTCACGGGCCCGGATGCTCTCCCCCGCCGGACGATGCAAGACGTTCGACGCCTCCGCCGACGGCTACGTGCGCAGCGAGGGCTGCGGTGTTCTGGTGCTCAAGCGGCTGAGCGACGCAGTGCGCGACGGCGACCGGATCTCGGCCGTCATCGTGGGCAGCTCGGTCAACCAGGATGGCGCGTCGAGCGGTCTCACGGTGCCCAACGGCGGTGCGCAGCAACGACTTATCGAGGCGACGCTGAACCGGGCCGGGTTGTCCGGTGGTGACATCGACTATCTCGAGGCGCACGGCACAGGTACGCCGCTGGGTGATCCGATCGAGGTGCAGGCCGCCGCGGCCGCCTACGGCGGCTCGCGCGATGCGGACCGGCCGTTGCTGATGGGTTCGGTGAAGACGAACATCGGTCACCTCGAATCGGCCTCCGGGGCCGCGGGTCTGATCAAGGTGGTGTTGTCCCTTCAGCACGGGCTGCTGCCGCAGAGCCTGCACTTCGACGAGCCGTCGCCGCACATCCCGTGGGATGCGCTGCCGGTGCGCGTCGTCGACGCGGCGCTGCCATGGCAGACCAACGGGCGAACCCGCCGCGCCGGGGTGAGCTCGTTCGGGTTCACCGGCACCAACGCGCACGTGTTGATCGAGGAGGCGCCGGCCGAGCCGAGCGCCGAACCCGATGCTGGGGACGAGAGGTCCGTGCACGTGCTTCCGCTGTCGGCCCGGTCGCCGGAAGCGTTGGTGCAGTTGGCACGACGCTACGAGGGGTGGTTGAGCACCCACGCCGACGTCGACCTCGCCGACGTGTGCCGGACTGCGGGAACCGGCCGTTCCCATTTCGAACACCGCGCTGCGCTGGTGGTCGATTCCGTCGACGCCGCGCGCCAGTGCCTGGCCGACGTCACCGAGAACCGCACCCGCCCCGGTGTGGTGCGCGGCGAGCACACCCACCCGCCGACGACCGCGTGGCTGTTCACCGGGCAGGGCAGCCAGTATCCCGGGATGGCGCGCGAATTGTTCGATGCCGAGCCCGTTTTCGCCGAGACGGTGACACGGTGTGCGGAAGCCGTTCAGGACATTCTGCCGCAGCCGTTGCTCGAGGTGCTGTTCGCCACCGACCGGGAGACCGCCGGCAAGTCCACCGAGCGGTTGCGGCACACGTCGTATGCGCAACCGGCATTGTTCGCCCTCGAGATGGGGTTGGCCCGGCTCTGGCAGTCGTGGGGTATCGAACCCGACGTGGTGCTGGGACACAGCGTGGGCCAGTACGCGGCGGCCTGCGTGGCCGGGGTGTTCAGCCTCGAAGACGGCGCACGGCTGATGGCCGAACGCGGCCGGATGTTCGGCAGCCTGCCCGAAGGCGGGCGCATGGTGGCGGTATTCACCGACGCCAAGCACATCGAGGAAGTCGCCACCGAGTTCCCGCGGGTCTCGGTCGGCGCCTACAACGGGCCCAACACCGTCCTGTCGGGCCCGGGCGAGGATCTCGAGCAGATCGTGGCCAGGTTCGCCGGCGAGGGGATCCGCTGCACCTGGCTGGAGACCAGCCACGCCTTCCACTCCGAGCTGCTCGAGCCCATACTCGACGAATTCGAGAGCTACGCCGGGCAATTCACGTTCGCCACGCCGACTTTGCCGCTGGTGTGCAACCGCACCGGCACGGTGCTCACGGCGCAGACTCCGCTCGACGCGTCGTACTGGCGGCGGCACTCACGCCAGCCCGTGCAGTTCGCCGAGAGCGTGCGCACCGTGGCGGCGCTGGGGTGCTCGGTCTTGATGGAGATCGGGCCGCAACCGGTGTTGACCGGTGCGGCGGTGCAGGTCTGGCCGGAACACGTGCCGGCGCCCAGGGCGATCGCGTCGCTGCGTAAGGGTGTCGGTGACCGGCGCCAGATCGCCGACGCGTTGGCCTCGGCCTACGTCGGTGGGCACCTGCCCGATTTCGCGGCGCTGCACCGGCGGCCACGCCGGCGGCTGGAGCTGCCGACCTACCCGTTCCAGCGCCGCCGGTTCTGGCCGCAGACCACCAGCATCGCCGTCGACGGCGCCCCGGTTTCGGGAATCCTCGGTAGCGCAAAGGAACTCGCATCCGGGGACATCGTCTACACCAGCAGGCTGTCGGTGAAATCACTGCCGTGGGTCGCCGACCACGTCATCTACGGCACGGTCGTCGTGCCTGGCGCGACGTACGCGACGATGGCGCTGGCCGCGGCCGGTCCGCCCGCGCGGGTGCAGAACATCTTCTTCTACGAGCCGATCATTCTGCCCGAGAAGAGCTCTCGTGAGGTGCAACTCACGTTGCATCCCCTGGATAACGCGGGCGAGAACGGTGGCGAGTGGAAGTTCCAGATCCACAGCCGCCCGTACGGGGACCGCGGCGGCGACTGGTCGCTGAACGCCGACGGCACCGTCACCCGCGACGCCGCAGGCATCGCCGGCGATCCGGCGTCGCCCGAGGAGTCGATCGAGGACATCGTCGAGCGGTGCACGCGTTCGCGTCCGCAGGAGCTGTTCGAACTCGTCGCCGATGCGGAGTTGGAGTGGGGCCCGACCTGGTCGGGCTCGCTGAAGTCGCTGTGGGTCGGCGAGGCTGAGGCGCTCGGCGACATCCTCGTCGGCGAGGAACTGGCCGAGCATCTGGGCACCGAACCCATGCACCCGGTGTTGTTGGACCTGTGCACCGGAATCACTTTCCCGGCATTCCCGACCCGCGAGGCGATGGACCAGGGCGTCGACGATCTGCTCTTGCCGCTGCGTTACGGGCAGCTGACCGTGCAGGAGAAGATGCCCCGGCGCTTCTACTGCCACACCAAGTGGCGGACCAGCGCCGTCGATGCCGAAACCCAGATCTTCGATTTGGATTTCTTGGATCGAGAAGGCCGCCGGCTGGGCGGAATCCGCGACTTCACCGTCAAACGCGCACCCCGCGAAGTGCTGCTGCGCGGGCTGGGCGGCGATGCCACCCGGACGCTGTACACCCTCGGCTGGCACGAGGTCCCGGCGCCGGAACCCGCAGCGGTGAACGGAACTTGGCTGGTGGCCGGCATGGACGAACTGGCCACCCTGCTGCCTGGCTGCATGCCGTTGGACCGCGACACCGACCAGCAGCCCCTGGGACAGCTGCTGACCCAGGCGCATGCGCGGGGTGAGGCGTTCTCCGGGGTCGTCTGGCGCTGCGCCCCGCAAGCGGCCGACGAGTCGAGCGCCGACGCCGCCGCGCGGATCGAGAACGAGATCGCCAACCTCCTCGACGCCGTGCACACGGTGCAGCAGAGGGAGGTGAAACTGCCTGGCGGGCTGTGGATCGTCACCGAGCAGGCGGTGGCCACCGACTCAGGTGAGCCGGTCGACCCGGTCCAGGCCGCGATGTGGGGCTTCGGGCGCACGGCCATCAACGAGGAACCGGCACTGCGGTGCAGGCTCGTTGACTGCGACGGATCACCGGAGGCTGTGCAGGTGCTCGCCGACCTGATCGCGGCGCCGGTGGACGAACCGGAACTGGCTGTGCGCCAAGGAAAGCTGCTGGCGTCGCGGTTGTTGCCGTGGGCGCGGGGCGGACATCTCACGGTGCCGCGCACCACCGACTACGTGCTGGCGCCCACCGAACGCGGTGCGATCGACAACCTGCGGCTGACCGAGACGGATGTGCCGCCGCCGGAGCCCGGCTGCGTCCAGGTCCGGGTGGAGGCCGCGGGCCTCAACTTCCGCGACGTGCTCAACGTGCTCGGGCTGTATCCGGGCGACCCCGGTCCGATCGGCGGCGACTTCGCAGGCGTTGTCACCCAGTTGGGTGCCAACGTCGAGGGACTCGAGGTGGGTCAGCGGGTGTTCGGCGCCATGCAGGGCGCGTTCTGCAGCCGGTTCAACGTGCCCGCGCAGTTGCTCGCGCCCACGCCCGAGGGCGTGGGCGCCGTGGAGGCCGCGACCGTCCCGGCTGCGGCGTTGACGGCCCGCCTGGCGTTCGACTGGGCGCAGTTGCGGCCCGGCGACCGGGTGCTCATCCACGCCGCCAGCGGCGGCGTCGGCATGGCCGCCATCCAGATGGCCCGCCAGCACGGCGCCACGGTCTTCGCGACCGCTAGCACCTTCAAACGCGCAACGCTGCGCAAGATGGGTGTGGAATACGTATATGACTCGCGCACCACGGATTTCGCCGACCAGATCCTGGCCGACACCGGCGGTGCGGGCGTCGACGTGGTGCTCAACAGCCTGACCAACGAAGGGTTCATCGAGGCCACCGTGCGGGCCACCGCACAAAACGGTCGCTTCGCCGAGATCGCCAAACGCGACATCTGGACACCGGAGCAGATGGCGGCCATTCGACCCGATATCGCCTACGAGATCGTCGCGCTGGACACCGTGACGTTCGACGACCCGGTGCGCATCCGCGGCCTGCTCGGCGAGATCTCGGAGGGGCTGGGCAAGGGCGAGTGGGCGCCACTGCCCGCCGAGGTCTACCCGCTGACGGAGG
The DNA here is from genome assembly GCF_053484035.1 of Mycolicibacterium sp. XJ662. NCBI lineage: Bacteria > Bacillati > Actinomycetota > Actinomycetes > Mycobacteriales > Mycobacteriaceae > Mycobacterium > Mycolicibacterium sp. XJ662. The sequence goes on from NZ_JBEFTL010000001.1 coordinate 585,211, forward strand.
CCAGGGCCGCGTTCCGCCGCATGCAACAGGCACGCCACATCGGCAAGATTGTGCTGCAGATACCCGCTCCGTTGCAGCCGCGTTCGGACCGCACCTATCTGGTCACCGGCGGGTTGGGCGCGGTCGGTTTGCACACGGCCGCCCACCTCGCCCAACTCGGCGCCGGCGACATCGTGTTGACCAGCAGGCGCGGACCCGACACCCAGACACAACAGGCGATCGACGCGATCAGCGAACGGCACAAGTGCCGCGTCCACGTCAGAACAGCAGACGTCAGCGACGAATCCGAGGCGGCCGAACTGCTCGAGCGGATCCGCGCGGAGTTGCCGCCGCTCGCGGGGGTGGCTCACCTGGCCGGCGTGCTCGATGACGGGCTGTTATCGGCGCAAAGCGTCGAGCGGTTCCGGGTGACGTTGGCGCCCAAGGCGTTCGGTGCCCGCCATCTGGACCGCTTGACCAGGGACGACGACCTCGACTTCTTTATCGTGTCGTCGTCGGTGTCCAGCCTGTTCGGCTCGCCCGGTCAGGCCAACTACGCCACGGCCAACGGTTTCCTCGACGGTCTGGTCGCGCAGCGACGGGCGCAGGGGCTGCCGGCCACCGGCATCAACTTCGGCCCTTGGGCGCAGGGCGGGATGGCGTCCTCGGGTGCGGCCGACGCCAACATCAGAGCCCAGGGGCTGGTTCCGTTGGAGCCCTCGTCCGCGCTGCGGGCGATGGCCGAGGTCGTCGCGAACGGCACCGGGCAGGCGGCGGTCATCAACGCCAACTGGCAGCGCGCGGCGAAGATGCTGGGTGCCTCGCGGCCACCGATCCTGGACCTGGTGTTGCCGCGCGCAGGCGGGGACGCCGACGGTGACAGCGAGATGCTTGCGCAGCTGATCGAGATCCCCGCACCTCAGCGGGCCGGTTTCGTCACCGAGTTCCTCCAACGCGAGGTGCAGACCTTCCTGCGTCTGGCGCAACCGCCGGCGGCGACCAGCCGGTTCCTCGACCTCGGCACCGACTCCCTGATGGCGATCGAACTCCGCAACCGGCTGCACAGCCAGTTCGGCGATGCGTTCACGATCGACGTGACCGCGGTCTTCGACTATCCGACGATCGGGTCGCTCGCCGAGTACCTGGTGGGGCAGATGCCCGATGTAAAGCAGCCGCCGGAGGCCCAGTGACCTCAGTCGGCCCAACGCTGTGCCTCCACCTCCGGCGGTAGCGCCGACTGCATCGGCACATCGAGGCCGTCGTAGATACCGGGCTTCTGGTCGGCCAGCCAGTTCAGCGCGCCGAGCAGGCGGTTGGCCGCGGTCGTGTTGCCGCCGTCGGCGCGGGTGCCACCCGGCACGTCGGCGCGGCTCACGAGCGTCAACTGCGGGTCGCCGTCGATGATCACGCGGTGATCGCCTGCGCCCTCGTCGGGTTGGGGCCAGTCGGGTGCGCACGAGGGATGGATGCGGGTGATGTGGTCGATGACGATGCGTTCGCGCCCGTCGGCCTTGCCGATCACCTTGAGCCAGAACGCACCCTGCGTGCCCTTCTCGAACCGGCCCATCACGGTGTCGACGGACGATTCCAGCGGCCGGCGCTGGACGTCCTCGGCGATCTCGTCGATCTGCAGCCCCAGACCGCGCCCGATCAGCCGCAGGTTGCCACCCCACACCATCGTCGGGATGGACGGCAGCAGCATCATCGGCGTCTCCTCCATCGGGCCGCCGAAACCACAGAGCACCTTCACCGCGTGCGGCTGGTCATATGTCGAGTAGTCGAAGATCTCCTGGCAACGGATGGTCCGGATGCGCGTGCACAGCCCGGCCGCCAGGACGGCGAGGGCGTCATTACCCCAGCCGGGGTCCACGCCGCTGACCAACAGCGTGGACCCGCCGTCGGTGGCGGCCCTGGTCAACCGCTCGACCCAGTCCGGCGGCGCCGAACGCGGGTCGTAGAGGGAGTACAGCGACGGCGTCACCACGTGCTTGCCAGCGCGCAGGCAGCGCTCGATGTCGGTGACGGCGTCGTCGGGGCGGATGTCGCCGGAGGCCATGTAGGCCACCGCGTCGCATTGCGCAAGAACCGCGTCGACGTCGGTGCTGGCAGTGACGCCGGTCGGTCGATCCAGCCCGGCAAAGCTCGCCGCGTCCCGGCCGGCCTTGTCCGGTGACGAGGTGACGATCCCGCACAACCGCAACCCCGGAAACGCCACCGTCGACCTGATGGCCGCCGACCCCATGTTTCCCGTTCCCCACACCGCCACCCGCTGCACCCGCACACCCTAACGGGCGTGTCCGTGATGATCGTCACAGAGTGGTGAAACCGCAGGTGAAACACGTGTCAACTGCCACTTTGGCACCTCTGGAACCGGCCCGGACCACCAGCAGATTGAAATAGCTCACACCTGCTTTGTGTTGAAGTTACTGAACGGTATAGTTTGGGCCAGTTACTGGTGGGTAACTTAGGACTAAGTACCCAACCGCAAGTGGCCGTCTCGATGAGGAGGAACCGTGAGCCACTACAAGAGCAACGTTCGCGACCAGGTGTTCAACCTGTTCGAGGTATATGGCGTCGACAAGGCGTTCGGCGAAGGCGACTACGCCGACCTGGACCTCGACACCGCCCGCGAAATGCTGGCTGAGGTGGCGCGGTTGGCCGAAGGCCCGATCGCGGAGTCGTTCGCCGACGCAGACCGCAATCCGCCGGTGTTCGACCCGGAGACCCATTCGGTGACGCTGCCGGAGTCGTTCAAGAAGTCGATGCACGCGCTGTTCGAGGCCGGCTGGGACAAGGCCGGCATCGACGAGGAGCTCGGCGGTATGCCGATGCCCCGCGCGCTGCAGTGGGCGCTGATCGAGCACATCCTCGGCGCCAACCCGGCCGCGTACATGTACGCGATGGGTCCGGGCATGGCCCAGATCTTCTACAACCTGGGCACCGAAGAGCAGAAGAAGTGGGCCAAGATGGCCGCCGAGCACAACTGGGGCGCCACCATGGTGCTGACCGAGCCGGACGCCGGCTCCGACGTCGGCGCGGGCCGCACCAAGGCGGTCGAGCAGCCCGACGGCTCGTGGCACATCGAGGGTGTGAAGCGGTTCATCACGTCCGCCGACTCCGACGATCTGTTCGAGAACATCATGCACCTGGTGCTGGCCCGCCCCGAGGGCGCAGGCCCGGGCACCAAGGGGCTGTCGCTGTTCTTCGTGCCCAAGTTCCACTTCGACCCGGAGACCGGTGAGCTCGGTGAGCGCAACGGTGCCTTCGTCACCAACGTCGAGCACAAGATGGGCCTTAAGGTTTCGGCCACCTGTGAGTTGGCGTTCGGTCAGCACGACGTGCCCGCCAAGGGCTGGCTGGTCGGCGAGGTGCACGACGGCATCGCGCAGATGTTCGAGGTCATCGAGCAGGCCCGGATGATGGTGGGCACCAAGGCGATTGCCACGCTGTCGACCGGTTACCTCAACGCGCTCGAGTACGCCAAGGAGCGTGTGCAGGGCGCCGACATGACCCAGATGACCGACAAGACCGCACCGCGGGTGACCATCACGCACCACCCGGACGTGCGGCGGTCGCTGATGACCCAGAAGGCCTACGCCGAGGGTCTGCGTGCGCTGTACCTCTACACCGCCACCTATCAGGACTCGGCGGTGGCCAAGACGCTGCACGACGTCGACGCCGATCTGGCGGTGCGGGTCAACGACCTGATGCTGCCGATCGTCAAGGGTGTCGGCTCGGAGCAGGCCTACGCCAAGCTGACCGAGAGCCTGCAGACGTTGGGCGGTTCGGGCTTCCTGCAGGACTACCCGATCGAGCAGTACATCCGTGACGCCAAGATCGACTCGCTGTACGAGGGCACCACGGCCATCCAGGCGCAGGACTTCTTCTTCCGCAAGATCGTCCGCGACAAGGGTGTGGCGCTGTCGCACGTGTCCGGGCAGATCGAGCAGTTCGTCAAGAACGAATCCGGCAACGGGCGGTTGAAGGCCGAGCGCAAGCTGCTGGCGACCGCGCTCGAGGACGTCCAGGCCATGGCCGCCTCGCTGACCGGTTATCTGATGTCGGCGCAGGAGAACCCGGCCGAGCTGTACAAGGTCGGCCTGGGCTCGGTGCGCTTCCTGATGAGCGTCGGCGACCTGGTCATCGGCTGGCTGCTGCAGCAGCACGCGGCGGTGGCGATCGACAAGCTCGACGCCGGCGCCGAGGGCGATGAGCGCGCCTTCTACGAGGGCAAGGTCGCGGTGGCGTCGTTCTTCGCGAAGAACTACCTGCCGATGCTGACCAGCACCCGCCACATCATCGAAAACCTCGACAACGATGTGATGGAACTCGACGAGGCGGCCTTCTAAAGCCTTCCCAGTCGTCTCGTACCAAATGGCCCCCGGTCTCTTCCCGGGGGCCATTTGCGTTGCGGGGGTCTCCCCCGGTCGCCGAGTGTTGGGTTATGCCACGCGAAGCGCTCCAGGGCGTGACACAAGTCCACACTCAGCAAGCCCCGTGCGGCGTGTCGGCCGATCGTCGGAACCTATGATGGGCGGAAATCAACGACGAGGACGAGGCCAGTGCAGCAAGGGGGCAACGCCCGGGCCCGTAGGACCATCGAGCGGATCCGTCGGCGCATCAGCCGAGCCGCTCGCAGCCCGGCCGCCGGGGCCGGTGTGGTCGCTCGGATAGTCGTGACCAGCGCCGTCGCGACGGCGCCGAGCCTGCTCGTGGCCGTTCACGACGGCGTCGCGGTACGCCCGTTGGCCGCCGTCGCGCCGCAGCCCTTCATTCCGGGCGGTCCGCTGGTACCGGCGCGTTCAGAGGGCACGTCGACCGTTTCACATGTCATCGGGCCGCCCCCGCCTCCCGCCGTCAGCGCGCCCGGCGTCGTCAACATCCCCGCGATCGCGCTGACCGCGTACCGCAACGCCGACGGCCTGATGGCCCGCGCCGCACCGGGCTGCGGCCTCAGCTGGAACCTGCTGGCCGGCATCGGGCAGATCGAATCCCGGCACGCGTTCGGCGGCAAGGCCGATCACCGTGGCACGGCCGTCGAACCGATCTTCGGGCCGACGCTCGACGGTTCGCTGCCCGGCAACGAGATCATCGTCGCGGCCCGCAACAGTGGTCGCACGGTGTACGCCAGGGCGATGGGTCCCATGCAGTTCCTGCCCAGCACCTGGGACCTGTTCGGCGCCGACGGGAACGGCGACGGGCACGCCGAACCGCAGAACCTGTTCGACGCCACCCTGGCCGCCGCGCGCTACCTGTGCAGCGGAGGACTCGACCTGCGCGATCGGTCCCAGCTGATCACCGCGGTGTTGCGCTACAACAACTCGATGCCCTACACCCTCAACGTGCTGGGGTGGGCCGAGGCCTACGGCACCGGCGAGCCACCCGGTTACCTGCCGCCGATCAGCGGGCCGACACGGGCGGTCGGCAGCACCCGCGCGGTCGCCCGCCCGACCAACGCCGCTGCAGCCGGAAGCCCCTCCGGCGCAACGCAATCCGCCCCGGAGCAAGAGACGCGCACCGGAACCTGGGCCGAACGCAACGCCGGCAGCAGCCGCTCGGGTTCGATGACCAGCCCATCGGGTTCGTCTTCGGCGGGCTCGGACTTCTCCACCGGGTCCACGGGGTCCAGCGGCTCCACTGGCTCCGGCAGTGTGCGCTCGGGCAGCAGCGGTAGCTCATCGAGCGCCGGAACTGGGTCCGCCTCGACACCGCGGGTCAAGATCGGCAACGGCCGCACCGGCGGGGCACGCGGCGGCGACTAGTTCTCGACGCCGACTGCCCGCACAAATAGGGCGGGTTCGGGAGGACACTTAGGTGCGCCGCGTATTAGTCTCGCGCGACCGGCTTTCAACCTTTGCCAGCTCTTCGGATCAGTCACTCCCGAACCCGTCGTGCGACCGATCGTACGCCTGTGTCCGGCGTCACACCAGAGGCTATTTCGGGGCTTCAGGAGTCGATCGAGCGCAGCAGCGCGCGGGTGCGCGCGCGGCCCTCGGGGTCGGTGTCGAAGACGCCGCCGACGAACTCGTCGACGCCCGACGAGCCCAGTTCAGCCAGGCGGTCGGCCACCGTTTTCTCGTCGCCGATGATCGCCGCGTCCTCGGGTCCGGCGTATCCCTCCCGGTCGAGCATCGCCCGGTACGACGGCAGCTGCCCGTAGATCGCGAACTGTTCGGCGGCGACGGCCCGCACTGCGTCGACGTCGTCGGTGACCGCGACCGGCAGTGACGCGACCACCCGCACCGCGGACTCGTCGCGTCCGGCTTCCGCGGCCGCGGTACGCAGGGCCGGCACGATGTGGCCGGCCAACGTCTTGGGCCCGGTCATCCATGTCATCGTGCCCGCGCTGCGCCGCCCCGCCAGGCGCAGCATCTGCGGGCCAAGCGCGGCGAGGTAGACGTCGGGCGTCGGCGCACCGGGGATCTGCAGCGAACCACGCGTCGTCCAGAACTCCCCGGAGGCGTCGGCGGGCGCACCGGACAGCAGCGGCAGCAGCGCGTCGAGGTACTCGCGCATCTGGCGCACCGGCCGGTCATACGAAATGCCCCACACCCCTTCGGTGACCATCCGGTGGCTCAGGCCGACGCCGAGGTGAAAGCGGCCGTCGGCGATGGTGTTCAGCGTCAGCGCCCGTTGCGCCAACTGGGTGGGGTGCTGGATCTGGATCGGGATGACACCGGAGGCGATCTCGATCGTGTCGACCTCGCGGAACACGACCGCCAGCACGGTCAACAGGTCGGGGTCGTAGGGCAACTGCGCCATCCACACCCGACGAAACCCCTCGTCGCGCAACGACGCCAGCCGCGCCACGGTCGCGTCGATCGGGGAACGGCCGTCGGCGTCGGGTAGGAGTCCGGTGAGGGCGAGGCTGGTCTGCATCCCACCATCGAAGCACGGCCTGAAAAAGTTAAGAGCCCCGTATTGCCATCGGGTCGGGGGGTCAGACGGCAATACGGAGCTATCCGGACTATCGACCGACCCGACGGAAGCGTTACAGCCCCCGCGAAAACAATTTTCGATCTAGTTGTTTTACGCCTCGAGGATGGCGGTAACGCCCTGTCCACCAGCGGCGCAGATCGAGATCAGGCCGCGCACGGGCTGCCAGGTCTCCTTTTTCTTCTCGCTGAGCTGCTTGGCCATCTGCGCGACGATGCGCCCGCCGGTGGCCGCGAACGGGTGTCCCGCGGCGATGGAGGAACCGTTGACGTTGAGCTTGGAGCGGTCGATGCTGCCCAGCGCCTTGTCCAGGCCCAGCCGCTCCTTGCAGTACTCCTCGGACTCCCACGCCTGCATGTGCGCGAGCACCACCGACGCGAACGCCTCGTGGATCTCGTAGAAGTCGAAATCCTGCAGCGCCAGATTGTTGCGGGCCAACAGCCGCGGCACCGCATACGTCGGCGCCATCAACAGGCCGTCGCGGCCGTTGACGTAGTCGACCGCCGCGGTTTCCGCGTCGACCCAGTAGGCCATCGGTTCGATGCCGCGTTCGGCGGCCCACTCCGGCGTCGCGAGCAGCGCGACCGAGGCGCCGTCGGTCAGCGGCGTCGAGTTGCCCGCGGTCATCGTCGCGTCACCTTGTTTGGCGCCGAACACCGGCTTGAGCTTGGCGAGCTTCTCCGCCGAGGAGTCCGCGCGCAGGTTGTTGTCGCGGTACAGCCCGAGGAACGGGGTGACGAGGTCGTCGAAGAAGCCGCGGTCGTAGGCGGCGGCCATGTTGCGGTGGCTGGCCGCGGCAAGCTCGTCCTGATCGGTGCGCTTGATGCCCATCTCCTTGGCGGTGACGGCGGCGTGCTCACCCATCGACATGCCGGTGCGGGGTTCGCTGTTGACGGGGATTTCCACGCCGATCGCGGCGGGCAGCTTGCCGACCAGCTTGAGCCGTTCCAGGTTGGACTTGGACCGGCGCAGACCCAGCAGCACGCGCCGCAGGTCGTTGCCGAACGCGATCGGAGCGTCGGAGGTGGTGTCAACCCCGCCGGCAGCGGCGACGTCGTAGCGTCCCGCCGCGATGCCGTCGGCCGCCGAGATCGCGGCCTGCAGCCCGGTGCCGCACGCCTGCTGCAGGTCGAACGCCGGGGTATACGACGACAGCGCGCTGCCCAACACGCATTCACGCATCAGGTTGAAGTCGCGACTGTGTTTGAGCACGGCGCCGCCGATCACGGCCCCGAGTCTCTCGCCGTCGAGGTTGAACCGGTCGATCAGCCCACCCAGCGCCGCGGTGAACATGTCCTGGTTGGAGGCGTTTGCATAGGCGCCATCCGAGCGGGCGAAAGGAATTCGGTTGCCGCCGAGGATGGCGACCCGTCGGTGGGTATCACTAGCCATGAAACCCATAGTACCCACTCTTCTTACTCTGGAGTAAGTTCGTTCACATGGCTACCGATCTGTATTCGCAAATCGTCCATTCGACGCCCGGATCGTTCCTCGCCAAGCAGCTCGGCATCCCGCAACCCGAGACGTTGCGTCGCTACAAGCCGGGTGCGCCGCCGCTGGCAGGCACGCTGCTCATCGGCGGGGACGGCCGCGTCGTCGAACCGCTGCGCACCGCGCTGGCCGAGGACTACGAGGTGGTGTCGAACAACCTCGGCGGCCGGTGGGCCGACTCGTTCGGCGGGCTGGTGTTCGACGCCACCGGCATCACCGACCCGGCCGGGTTGAGGCAGCTCTACGAGTTCTTCACCCCCGTGCTGCGCAACCTCGGGCCGTCCGGGCGCATCGTCGTCGTCGGCACCATCCCCGAGGAGGCCGGCAGCCCCCATGAGCGCATCGCACAGCGCGCGCTGGAGGGGTTCACCCGCTCGCTCGGCAAGGAGTTGCGGCGCGGCGCGACGACGAACCTCGTGTATTTGTCAGCCTCCGCGAAACCGGGCGCCACGGGGCTGGAGTCGACGATGCGGTTCCTGCTGTCGGGCAAGTCGGCCTACGTCGGCGGGCAGGTGTTCTCAGTGGGCGCGGCGGATTCGTCGCCGCCGGCGGACTGGGACAAGCCCCTGGACGGCAAGGTCGCGATCGTCACGGGGGCGGCGCGCGGCATCGGTGCGACGATCGCCGAGGTCTTCGCGCGCGACGGCGCCCGCGTGTTGTGCATCGACGTGGAAAGCGCGCACGAGCCGCTTGGGGTGACGGCGACGAAGGTGGGTGGCACGGCGCTGACGCTTGACGTCACCGCCGACGACGCCGTCGACAAGATCACCGAGCACCTGCGGGAGAACTACTCCGATTTCGGGGGCCGCGCCGACATCCTGGTCAACAACGCCGGCATCACCCGCGACAAGCTGTTGGCCAACATGGACGAGAGCCGCTGGGACTCCGTCGTCGCAGTGAACCTGCTTGCGCCGCTTCGGCTTACCGAGGGCCTGGTGGGCAACGGGGTGATCGGCGACGGCGGCCGGGTCGTCGGGCTTTCGTCGATGGCGGGTATCGCGGGCAACCGCGGCCAGACCAACTACGCGGCCACCAAGGCGGGCATGATCGGGCTCACCGACGCGCTGGCCGAGGCGTACGCCGACAAGGCGGTCACCGTCAACGCGGTTGCGCCGGGTTTCATCGAGACCAAGATGACCGAGGCCATTCCGGTGGCCACGCGGGAGGTGGGCCGCCGGCTGAACTCGCTGTATCAGGGCGGCAAGCCGGTCGACGTGGCCGAGACCATCGCCTATTTCGCGAGCCCGGCGTCAAATGCCGTCACCGGCAACACGATCCGGGTGTGCGGACAAGCGTGGCTGGGGGCTTGATCAGGTGAACAACATGCTGCGCGCGGTCGTCGGCGCCCTGCCGTTCATCCCGCGCGACGACAAGCTGCCGGACCGCACGCTGACGGTCGAGGACGTGGACATCGACGCCGCGAACGTCGCGGCGTACGCGAACGTCACCGGGTTGCAGTTCGGTGACGCGGTGCCGCTGACGTATCCGTTCGCGTTGACGTTCCCGACCGTGATGGAGTTGATCACCGGCTTCGACTTCCCGTTTCCGGCAATGGGTTCGGTGCATATCGAGAACCACATCACGCAGTACCGGCCGATCAAGGTCACCGACACGGTGTCGGTGCGGGTGCATGCCGAGAACATGCGCGAGCACCGGCGCGGGTTGCTGGTCGACATCATCACCGATGTGAATGTCGGCAACGAACAGGCGTGGCATCAGGTGACGACGTTTCTGCATCAGCAGCGCACCAGCCTGTCCGATGAGCCCAAGCCGCCACCGCAGAAGCAGCCGAAGCTGGGCCCGCCGAATGCGGTGCTGCGCATCACGCCCGGCCAGATCCGGCAGTACGCGTCGGTCGGCGGGGATCACAATCCGATCCACACCAACGCGGTCGCAGCCAAGCTGTTCGGGTTCCCGACGGTGATCGCGCACGGGATGTTCACCGCGGCAGCGGTTCTGGCGAACATCGAGGGCCAGCTACCGGATGCGGTGAAGTATTCGGTGAAGTTCGCCAAGCCGGTGGTGCTGCCGGCCAGCGCGGGTCTCTACGTGGACCGGGTGTCCGACGGATGGGATCTGACGTTGCGCCACTTGAAGAAGGGTGACTTGCATCTGACGGGCACGGTCCGCTCGCTGTAGTCCTGCGCCGAGACTGCGTACAGATCGCGGTTCGGCTCAGTTCTGCGATCCAGCAGCAGTCTCGACGGCTGATGACGGCGATCCGTGCTCGATTGGATGATCGGACGGCGTGCCCTTCAGGCCCCGCCAGAACAGGTTGATCATCAGCTCGGCGGCTTCGTTGACATCGGCGTCGCCGGTGCTGACCCGGCTGGCCACCGCCTCACCGGCGCCCACCAGCGCGACGGCCATCATGTCGAAGTCGGTATCGGGCTCGGGGTTGCGGGTCCCCGAGGTGAGCAGCCGGCCGACGAGGTCGATGATGCGTTCGCGGCCCTCGCGCACGGTGTGGGCGAACGCCTGGCTGCTGGTCGCCTGGTTGTAGAGCACCATCCACGACGCCCGGTTGGCGTCGATGTAGGTCAAAAACGCCAGCACGGCGTTACGCAGCATGTCCTTGGGGCTCTGCTTGAAGTCGATCTGCCTGCGGACCTCGTCGACGAACCGTGACAGCTCCCGGTCGAGGCACGCGCCGAACAACTCCTCCTTTGAGCCGTAGTACAGGTACAGCATCGGTTTGGAGATCTGCGCCTCGGCGGCGATGGCGTCCATCGACGTCTCGTGGTAGCCGTTCACCGAGAAAATCTGCACGGCGGCGTCCAGCATCTGCTGTTCACGCACAGCGCGCGGCAAACGCTTGGTACCTCCGGCCATTACTCCAGAGTAAGCAATGGCCGTCACGCGGGAACTAACAGCGCGGATTCGGGCCCTTGACCCCGGCGATGCGCATCACCGAGGCGTCGACGTTGCCCATCGTCAGCTCGCCCGCCTCCAGCGCCTTCTCCAGCCGGTCCAGCACGGCGGGCACCTCGGCGCTGCTCACCCACAGCGCGGTGTCGGCCCCGGCCTGCAGCCCGCGCAGCACCGCCTCGGCCACCCCGAACTGGTCGGATATCGCCTGCATTCCCGACAGGTCGTCGGTGAAGATCGGCCCGTTGAACGCCGGGCCGCCGTACTCGCCGGTGCGCAGCATCCCGTAGACGGGCGGGCTCAGGCTGGCCGGGTCGCTGCCGGTCAGCCCGGGCACCTGCAGGTGGCCGACCATGACGCCGACGGGCGCCTGTCCGGCCAGGGTGCGGTACGGCACCAGGTCGACGCTCTGCAGTTCTTCGATCGGCGGTGAGGTGACGCTGCCGGTGTGCGAGTCGCCGGAGCCGCGGCCGTGGCCGGGGAAGTGCTTGAGCACGGGCAGCACACCCGCGTCGCGCAGCCCCCGCGCGTACGCCCCGGCGTAGTCGGTGACGGTCGCCGGGTCCGAGCCGAAGGACCGGTCGCCGATCACGGTGCTGTCGGCGGCATCGGAGACGTCGACCACCGGCGCGAAGTCGACGGTGATGCCCAGGTTGCGCATCGCCTGGCCGCGCTGGCGGGCGATGTCGTACACCTGCTCGGAGGTCTGCGTCTGCGCCAGCACCCGCGCCGACGGCTGCGTACCGATCAGCGGCGCCAGCCGCGACACCCGGCCGCCCTCCTCGTCGACGCTCACGGCCAGCGGCAATGGTCCCGCCGATCCGGCGATCTCGGCCAGCGAACCGTCGGTCAGCATCGACAGGTCGGTCCAGCTGCCGATCATGATGCCGCCGACGTGGTGGTTGTCGACGGCCGTGCGGGCCTCGCCCGCGTTGGAGACACCGACCATCAGCAGCTGGGCGAGCTTGTCGCGCGTCGACATCGCGGCCAGCATCGCCTGGGGGTCCCCACATGCAGGTGGCGCCGGTGCGAGCGGAACGTCGCCCTTATGCTGCGTCACCACGCTCGACGGTGGCGGCGCGGGCGGCTCGGCGGGCGAGCAGGCCAGCACCAGCCCGGACATCGTGACAGCGGCGCACAACGCGCGGGGCAGGGCCATGGGCCTCGACGATAGCGGACTGCGGTGGCCGTCCGTGGCAGCAGATCGGGCCACGTCGTATCGCGTGCTAGTTTTGGCCGCATGGATCGGTTCCTCGTGCCTGCCGGCGCCAGCATTGTCGTCGGCCTGCTGCTCGGCGCGGCTGCCGTATTCGGGGTGACGCTGATGGTGCAGCAGGACACAAAGCCTCCGCTGCAGGCGGGCGATCCGGCGTCATCGGTGCTCAACCGGGTTGAGTACGGCGACAGAAGCTAAGGTCACGCCGCTAAGGCGGCGCTGGCTGTGGTTGGCCGCTGCGGCGGCGCTGGTCCTGACGTTCGCCCAGTCGCCCGGGCAGATCTCACCCGACACCAAGCTGGACCTGACCGCCAACCCGCTGCGGTTTCTTGCTCGCGCGTTCAACCTGTGGAACAGCGAGTTGCCGTTCGGGCAGGCGCAGAACCAGGCCTACGGCTACCTCTTTCCGCACGGCACGTTCTTCCTGGCCGGTGACCTGCTCGGCATCCCAGGGTGGGTGACCCAGCGGCTGTGGTGGGCGCTGCTGCTGACGGCCGGGTTCTGGGGGCTGCTGCGGGTCGCTGAAGCCCTCGGTATCGGCAGCCGCACCTCCCGGGTGATCGCCGCGGCCGCGTTCGCGCTGTCGCCGCGGGTGCTCACCACGCTGGGCGCCATCTCCTCGGAGACGCTGCCGATGATGTTGGCGCCGTGGGTGCTGTTGCCGGTGATCCTCGCGCTGCAGGGCGACCCGCGCCGACGGGTGCTGGCCGGCCAATCCGCGGTGGCGATCGCGCTGATGGGCGCCGTCAACGCGGTGGCGACGTTGACCGGGTGTCTGGCGGCGGTGATCTGGCTGGCCTGCCACCGGCCGAACCGGCTGTGGCGGCGGTTCGCCGGATGGTGGGCGTTGTGCATCGCGCTTGCGGTGTCCTGGTGGGTGGTGGCGCTGCTGCTGCTGGGCCGCATCAGCCCGCCGTTTCTGGACTACATCGAGTCCTCCGGCGTCACCACCCGGTGGATGTCGTTGACGGAGATGCTGCGCGGCACCGATGCGTGGACTCCGTTCGTGGCCCCCAACGCGACGGCGGGTGAGTCGCTGGTGACCGGTTCGGTCGCGGTGTTGGCGACGACGTTGGTCGCCGCGGCGGGACTGGCCGGGCTGGCGATGCGGTCGATGCCCGCGCGTGGACGGCTCATCACCATCCTGTTGGTCGGTGTCGTGCTGCTGGCGACCGGATACTCCGGCGGCCTGGGATCGCCTGTGGCGCACTACGTGCAAGCCTTCCTCGATGACGCCGGAACACCGCTGCGCAACCTGCACAAGCTCGAACCGCTGCTGCGGCTGCCGTTGGCGTTGGGGCTGGCACACCTCCTTGGCCGCATCCCGCTGCCCGGTAGCGCACCGCGCGAGCAGTGGACCGATTCATTCGCGCATCTGGAACGGGACAAACGCGTCGCCGTCGGCCTCGTGGTGCTGACCGCGTTGGCCGCCGCCACGTCGCTGGCCTGGACCGGACGTCTGACCCCGCCCGGCGCCTTCGACGCGATCCCGCAGTACTGGCATGAGACCGCCGCCTGGCTCGACGAACACAACACCGAAGGCCGGGTGCTGGTAGCGCCCGGTGCACCGTTCGCCACCCAGGTGTGGGGTAACAGCCACGACGAACCGCTGCAGGTGCTTGGCGAAAGCCCATGGGGGGTACGGGATTCGATTCCGCTGACCCCGCCGCAGACCATCCGGGCGCTGGATTCCGTGCAGCGACTGTTCGCCGCGGGCCGGCCCTCCGCCGGCCTCGCCGATACCCTTGCCCGACAGGGCATTTCGTATGTGGTGGTGCGCAACGATTTGGACCCCGAGACTTCGCGGTCGGCGCGGCCGGTGTTGGTGCACCGGGCGGTGGAGGGTTCGCCCGGGCTGACCAAGGTCGCGCAGTTCGGCGATCCGGTCGGACCGGGCACGCTGGCCGGGTTCGTCACCGACAGCGGGTTGCGGCCGCGCTATCCGGCCGTGGAGATCTATCGGGTCGAGGCCACCACGCCCGTCGTGCCCTACCTCGTCGACGCCGACGCGATGGCCCGCGTCGACGGCGCGCCCGAGGCGCTCTTGCGCCTCGACGAACGGCGCCGGCTGCTCGACCAGCCGCCGCTGGGCCCGATGCTGCTGACCGGTGACGCCGAACGCGCGGGCCTACCCGTTCCGGTCGTCACGGTGACCGACACGCCGCTGGCCCGCGAAACCGACTACGGCCGCGTCGACGACCATTCGTCGGCGATCCGCACCCCCGACGATGCGCGTCACACCTTCAACCGCGTGATCGACTATCCCGCTCCCGGCGCCGATCTCGTGTACGGGCAGTGGAACGGCGGACAGATCTCGGTGTCGAGTTCGTCGGCCGACTCCACCGCGCTGCCACACGTCGCACCCGCGAGCGGTCCGGCCTCCGCGGTGGACGCCGACTCCTCCACGGCCTGGGTGTCCAACGCGCTGCAGGCGGCGATCGGCCAATGGCTTCAGGTCGACTTCGACCATCCCGTCACCAACGCCACGATCACGATCACGCCGAGCGCCACGGCCGTCGGCGCCCAGGTCGACCGCATCGAGGTGTCCACCGTCAACGGCACCAGCACCCTGCGCGTGGACGAACCCGGTAAGCCGCTGACCGCGGCGCTGCCCTACGGGGAGTCACCGTGGGTGCGCATCACCGCGGTGGGCACCGAGGACGGTTCCCCCGGTGTGCAGTTCGGCATCACCGACTTCGCGGTCACCCAGTACGACGCCAACGGCTTCGCCCATCCCGTCACACTTCGGCGCACTGTTTCCGTGCCCGGCCCGCCTGCGGGTTCGGCTGTGGCGCAGTGGGATCTGGGTGCGGAGCTGTTGGGCAGGCCGGGCTGCGCGCCGAGCCCGACGGGCGTGCGGTGTGCGGCGACGATGTCGCTGGCGCCGGAGGAGCCGGTCAGCATGAGCAGGACACTGACTGTGCCCGAACCGATCTCGGTGACGCCGACAGTGTGGGTGCGCGCCCGGCAGGGGCCCAACCTCGCGGATCTGATCAGTGCACCCGGCAGCACGCGCGCCATGGGCGACTCGGATGTGATCGACGTGCTCGGGTCGGCCTACGCCGCCACCGACGGTGACCCCGAGACGGCGTGGACCGCGCCGCAGAGCGTCGTTCAGCACCGGACCGCGCCGACGCTGACCGTGAAACTGCCGCAGGCCAGCGAGGTCGCCGCGCTGCGGGTGACGCCGAGTTCGTCGGTGCTGCCCGCGACGCCGACGCTGGTGGCCGTCGACCTCGGTGACGGACCGCAGGTGCGGCGCCTGGCCGGCGACGCGGGCGGGCAGACACTGGAGCTCACCCCCCGGGTCACCGACACGGTGACGCTGTCGATCCTGGACTGGGACGACATCATCGACCGCACTGCGCTCGGCTTCGACCAGCTCAAACCTCCCGGCCTGGCCGAGGTCGTCGCACTCGACACCGACGGCATGCCGATCGCCGCGGCCGACGCCGCGCGCAACCGGGCCCGCACCATCGAATTGACTTGCGGCCGTGGGCCGATCATCGGGGTGGCCGGACAGTTCGTGCAGACCTCGGTCACCACCACGGTCGGTGCGCTGCTCGACGGTGAGCCGGTGCGCGCCCGGCCCTGCGGGGACGGGCCGATCGATCTGCCTGCGGGACAGCAGGAGTTGGTGATCAGCCCCGGCGACGCGTTCGTCGTGGACGGCGTGCAACTGGCCGGGCCGTTGGCCGCCGAAGTCCGTTCGGCCGACACCGTCCGCGCGCAGACCGGGGTCTGGGACGCCGATCACCGCGAGGTGACGGTGTCCTCGGCGCCGCAGCCGCGGGTGCTGGTGGTACCCGAAAGCGTCAACCCGGGTTGGACCGCGCGCAGCGCCGACGGTTCCGCGCTGACCCCGGTCACCGTCAACGGCTGGCAACAGGGCTGGGTGCTGCCCGCGCACACCGACGGCACCGTCACGCTGACATTCGACTCCAACACCGTCTACCGCGCCGGCCTCATCGGCGGCCTGGCGTTGCTGCCCGTGCTCGCGCTGCTGGCGTTTGTGCCGGTGCGCAGGCGGCTCGAGCCCGACGACCCGGCCCGGGTGTGGCAGCCACGCCGAGCTGGGGTCACCGTCGCCGTGCTGGGCGTCGGCGCGGTGGTGTCCGGGGTGGTCGGCGTCGTCGTGGTCGGCTCTGCGCTGCTGGTCCGCCATGCGCTGCGCAACCGCGAAAAGCTCTGCGACGACGTCACAGTCGGGGTGTCGGCCGGTGGCCTGATCCTAGCGGGGGCGATCCTGAGCCAGAACCCGTGGCGCTCGGTCGACGGCTACGTCGGCCACTCGGCGGGGGTGCAGTTCCTGGCGCTCACCTCGCTGGCGATGGTCGCGGCGTCGGTTGTGGTGCCGCCGGCGAACGTTCCTTACCGCTCGAAACTGCGGCGGATTTTCGAGTGGTAAGGAACGTTCGGCAGGGATTCGGCAGGGAAACGCCCTAGCATCGGCGGGGTGGCAACGCTCAACACCGTCCGGGGTCCCGTCGACACCACCGACCTCGGCGTCACCCTCATGCACGAGCACGTGTTCATCCTGTCCCCCGACATCACCGCCAACTACCCCGAGGTGTGGGGTGATGAGGCCAACCGGGAAGCCGATGCGATCGCCCGGCTCAACGAGTTGAAGGCGGTCGGCGTCGACAGCATCGTGGACCTGACCGTGATCGGGATGGGCCGCTACATTCCGCGCATCGAGCGCGTCGCGGCGGCCACCGAAATCAACATCGTGGTCGCGACGGGCGTGTACACCTACAACGACGTCCCGATGTATTTCCACTTCACCGCGCCCGGCGGGATGCTCGGCGACGTCGAGCCGATGGTCGAGATGTTCGTCCGCGATATCGAGGTCGGCATCGCCGACACCTCCGTGAGGGCCGCGATCCTCAAGTGCGCCACCGACGAGCCCGGTCTGACCCCGGGCGTGGAGCGGGTGCTGCGGGCAGTGGCCCAGGCGCATCGGCAGACCGGCGTGCCGATCTCCACGCACACCCACGCAGCGACGCGCCGCGGCCTCGAACAGCAACGCATCTTCGCCGACGAAGGTGTGGACCTGTCGCGCGTCGTGATCGGCCACTGCGGCGACACCACCGACCTCGCCTACCTGGAAGAGCTGATCGCCAACGGGTCCTACATCGGCATGGACCGGTTCGGCGTCGACGTCTTCCTGCCGTTCGAGGAGCGGGTGAACACCGTCGCCCAGATGTGCGAGCGCGGCCACGCTGACAAGATGGTGCTCTCCCACGACGCGTCCTGTTTCATCGACTGGCTGCCCGAAGAAGTTGTGCCCGCGGTGATGCCGAACTGGCACTACCTGCACATCCACCACGACGTCATCCCCGCGTTGAAGCAGCGCGGCGTCACCGATGAGCAGCTCACCACGATGCTCGTCGACAACCCGCGCAAGATCTTCGAGGCGACGGGCGGTTACTGACGATGACTGAGATGTCCGAGACCCCACCGATCAGCACCCAGGTGAGCCGGCTCGCGCAGCAGGCGCCCGACGCACCGGTCGTCACCTGCCAAGGGCGCACCCTGACCCGCCGCGAGTTTGACGAGTCGACCAACCGGCTGGCCCGCGCTTACGCCGAACTCGGTGTGCGCCATGGTGATTACGTGACGATCGTGCTGCCCAACTCGATCGAGTGGGCGCAGGCGGTGGTGGCGACGTGGAAGCTGGGCGCGGTGCCGCAGCCGCTGTCCCCGCACCTGCCCGACGCTGAGCTGGCCGGGCTGCTCGCGCTGCGGCCACGCGCGCTGATCGTGGGCCGTGCCGACCCGGCCGGCGAGATCCCCAGCGTGTCAGCGGATTTCGTGCCGAACCCGCAGCTGTCGGATACGCCGCTGCCCGAGGCGGTGTCGCCGGTGTTGAAGGCGATGGCCTCCGGCGGCAGCACCGGGCGGCCGAAGTTGATCGAGGCAGGCGGTGACAGCCGCTTTCCGGCCCTGGTGGGTTATGCGATGGGCACGCAGGACGACGACGTCAACCTGTTCTCGGTGCCGTTGAGCCACAACACCGGGTTCACCACGTTCGCCATCGGCCTCGTGCAGGGCCATCACAACGTGTTGATGCCACGGTTCGACCCACAGGAGTTCCTCCGCCTGGTCACCGAGTACCGGGTGACGTATCTGGCGACGGTGCCCACGATCGTGCAGCGCCTGTTGCCGGTGTACCGGGTCGACCCCGACGCCTACGACCTGTCGTCGATCCGACGGTTCTGGCATGTGGGTGCGCCGTGCCCGCCGGCGGTCAAGCAGGCATGGATCGATCTGCTTGGGCCCGAGGTGATCTGGGAGCTCTACGGGGGCACCGAACTGCAGGCGTTGACGTTCATCTCCGGTGAGCAGTGGCTGGCCCACCCCGGTTCGGTCGGGATCGTCGTCGCCGGCGAGATGAAGGTGCTCGACGACGACGGCAACGAGTGCCCGCCTGGCGTCGTCGGCGAGGTCTACATGCGCCCGGCACCCGGCAGCGCACCCACCTACCGCTACGTCGGCGCGACGGCGAAAAGCCGCGACGGCTGGGACTCGCTCGGCGACCTCGGCTATTTCGACGCAGACGGCTTCCTCTACCTCAACGACCGCCGCGTCGACATGTTCACCGTCGGCGGCCGCAACGTCTACCCCGCCGAGATCGAGTCGGCGCTGGCCGCCCACCCGCAGGTGTTGTCCTGCCTGGTGGTCGGGATTCCCGACGACACAGGCGATCTCGGCCAGGTGCCGCACGCGATCGTGCATGCCGACGGTGATCTCGACGAGGCCGCCGTCGTCGCGTTCCTGACCGAACGCATCGAGCGCTACAAGGTGCCGCGCAGCGTCGAGTTCACCGACACCCCGTTGCGCGACGACGCGGGTAAGGCGCGCCGCTCGGCGGTCCGCGACGAGGTGATCTCGCGGCGGGCCGCGCAATTCAGCTAACGCGCGGCGGGCCGCGCAATTCAGCTAACGCGCGACCGGTTCCGGAACGCTGTCGACCGAGGAATCCAGCGGCGGCACCGGCCGCTTGCGGCGGAACTCCCAGCGTCGCAGCGCCTCTCGGCACGGCGACTCGATAAGACCGTAGCTGACCGCGGCGATCGCCCAGCCGAACACCAGCGTCAGCACCAGCACGATCGGCATATGCCCGTTGAACGCGAACTCGCCGATGACGGGAAACACCATCGCCAGGGCGGCGAGGTGCCAGATGAACAGCCCGTAGGACCAGCGCCCCAGCGTCACCATCGTCGGGCTGCCCAGCAACCGGTGTGAAGTGTCGGGCCGGTCCAGCACCAGCGGCGCGACCAGGGCGCCGGCCACCACCGCGCCCATCGCAATCTTGACGATGAACTGGTCGACCGTGCCGGGGGTGAGCCCTTCAGGACCGGCGATCGGCGAGGCCGCAACCAGGAACGCCGCCACCGCGACGACGGCCATCAGCACGCGGCGCCGCGCCAACCGGTGCGCCCACCCGATCGGAGCCACGGTCAACTCGGCGAGCAGCATGCCCGCGGCGAACCAGGAAAAGAAGGCCGGCGGCCAATTCAGCGCGTTGACCCCGTACGCGGTGTCGAACGGGATCAGCCCCCAGGCCAGGCTGGCCACCGCCGCCGTCGCGATCACCGGTACCCGGGCGCGCACGGGCACCCACCGCACCCCCAGCGCCAGCAGCGGCAACACCAGGTAGAACGCCACCTCCACCGAAAGGCTCCACATCTGGGTGAGGCCCGCCGTCAGCGTCAGCGGCACATAGATCTGCGTGAGCGTGAGGTTGGCCAGCCACACCGTAAGGTCGGCCTTGGCGTCGGGCAGCAACAGCAGGATGACCACGACGGCCACCAGATAGCCCGGCATGATGCGGACCACCCGCGACCGCAGGTAGTGCCCGGTCGGCGGAATCGGTCGCAGCCCGCGCGCCGCGGCGGCATGGCCGCGCCAGAGCAGAAAGCCTGAGAGCGCGAAGAACACCGCGACGGCGAGGTCGAACCGGCCGAACAACCGCCCGGCGATACCGCCGGTGTGACCGGTCTGGAAGGCGACGTGAGTGACCACCACACCCATTGCGGCGCAGGCCCGCATGCCCTCGACCGCGGGCAGAAATCCGCGCGTTCCGCCGACCCCGGAGGATTCCGTCACGGCGACCAGTGTGCCGCGCGAGCGGGAAATGGTCGAAAATAGGTCGTCACACGGTGGCCGTCCGATGCGGTCGTAGTAAGCGACGACCTTAAACCGGGCTGTTAGTGTCGAACGGGTTTGCGGGTGACCGCAGGTGAAGGAGGCACGGTTTGAACCGCGCAGTGGCGCTGCGAATCGCGGCATGCGGGATCATGGGGCTCGGCGCTGCGTTGTTGATCGCCGCGCTGTTGCTGTCCACCTACACCGAGGGCAAGATCGCCAAGATCCCGTTGGACCTCGACGCCACACTGGTCAGCGACGGCACGGGAGCAGCGTTCGACCCCGCCTCGCTCAACGAGCCGGTGTTCGTCGTCGACCGTGACGTGCCGGTGGTCCAGCAGCAGCAGATGACGGTGGAGTCGCCGTCCAACGCCGACGTCGTCACCCTGCAGGTCGGCACCACGCTGCGCCGCACCGACAAACAGCAGGACACCGGCCTGCTGTTGGCGATGGTCGACACCGTCACGGTGGACCGGCACACCGCCGAGGCGGTCTCCAGCGAGAGCAATCCCGGCGGCGCCGTGCAGAAGCCGCGCGCCATCGAGGACGAGCAGCCGCCGACCAACATCGCGCTGCCCCACGAGGGGCTGGCCTACCGGTTCCCGTTCGACACCGAGAAGAAGACCTATCCCGTCTTCGACCCGATCGCGCAGAAGGCGTTCGACGCCAACTACGACGGCGAGGAGGACGTCAACGGGTTGACCGCCTACCGGTTCAGCCAGAACGTCGGCTACGACGCCGACGGCAAGCTGGTCGAACCGGTGCGGTATGCGTCGCTGTTGGACGACGAGGCCGACGCCGAGGTCACCGCGACCGCCGCGATGTGGGGCGTCCCCGGCGAGCCGGAAGAACCGATCACGATGTCGCGCTATTACGCCGCCCAGCGCACCTTCTGGGTGGACCCGGTGTCGGGGACCATCGTCAAACGCGAAGAGCACGGCTATCACTACTACGCCCGTGAGCCGCTCAACCCCGAGGTGACGTTCGTCGACTACAAGATCGCGTTCAACGAGGAGACGGTCGAATCCCAGGTCGCCAGCGCGCGTGACGAGCGCGACCGGGTGGCGTTGTGGGGCCGCATCCTGCCGATCACCTTCACCGCGATGGGGCTGGTGTTCCTGGTCGGCGGCGCGCTGCTCGGATCGTTCAGCCTGCGCGCCGAATCCACGCTGATCGACCCGGGTCTCGACGAGGCCGACCACCGCTTCTTCGGTACGCGCGGATCCTCCGCTGAACCCGTGCCCGGCGCCGAGGCCCAGACCGAGAAGCTACCCGCGCCGCGCCCGTCCGATCTGCCGCCGGACAGACCGGTCTGACCCCGCGACTCCAGGCGCCTGCACGGGCGCTGATGGCTGCCGGCTACGCGCTGGCGCTGTCCATCGCGGTGACCGCGCCGCTGTTCGCCCCGGGCTACCTGCTGTTGCGCGACGCGGTGTCGACGCCGCGCTCGTATCTGTCGGATGCCGCGCTGGGCCTGAGCGAGGCGGCACCCCGCGCGCTGCCGCAGGATTTCTTTGTCGCGATCACGTCGTCGGTGCTCGACGGCGGCGTGGTCGTCAAGGTGCTGTTGACCGCCGGGCTGTGGCTGGCCGGCTGGGGCGCCGCGCGGCTGGCGGCCCAGGTGCTGTCCTCCGGTTTGGCCGGCCAGAGCGTCGCGGTGACGGTCGCGGTGTGGAATCCGTATGTCGCCGAGCGTCTTCTGCAGGGGCACTGGAGCTTGTTGGTGGGCTACGGCTGCCTGCCGTGGGTGGCGGCTGCGATGCTGCGGTTGCGGGAGTCGACGTCGTTGGCGCCGATGTGGGCGCTGGTGTTCTGGCTGGCGTTGGCGGGGCTCACCCCGACCGGTCTGCTGCTGGCGGCGACGGTGGCGCTGGCGTGTGTGTTCGCCCCGGGTGCGGGGCGGTCGCGCTGGCTGTGCGCGACGCTGACGTGTGGCGTCGCGGTGCTGGTCGCGCTGCCGTGGCTGCTGGCGGCGGCGGTCGCCGGTTCGTTGTCGTCGTCGCAGGCCGACGGGGCGGCGGCGTTCGCGGCGCGCGCCGAACCGGGCCTCGGCACGCTGTTCAGCCTCGCCGGGCTGGGCGGCATCTGGAACGGTGAGGCCGTACCCGACTCGCGCACAACGCTTTTCGCCCTGGTCGCGACGGCTGTGCTGCTGTTGATCGTGGCGCTCGGACTTCCCGTGTTGATCCGGCGCCCGGCCGCGGTGCCGCTGGTGGTGCTGGCCGTCGTCGCGGTGGTGGTACCGGCCGCGATGGCGACCGGGCCGGGGCTGGCGCTGGTGGAGGCGACGATCCGGATGTTCCCGGGCCTCGGGGTGGTGCGCGACGCGCAGAAATGGGTGGCGTTGGCGATGCCCGCCTACGCGCTGGCCGCGGCGGGTGCGGTCATCACGTTGCGGCGGTGGCTACCTGCCGCGGCGACGGCGGCGTTGTGCTGTGCGGTGCTGATCGCCACGCTGCCGGACCTGGCGTGGGGCGTGGGCGGCAAGGTGGTCGCGGTGCAGTACCCGCCGGGCTGGGCGACGGTCGCGGAGATGATCAACGCCGACCCGCGGCCGGTCGCGGTGCTGCCGGTAGACAGCATGCGCCAGTTCGCGTGGGCCGGTGAGGTGCCCGTGCTGGATCCGCTGCCGCGCTGGGTGCGCGCCGACGTGCTGTCCACCGGTGATCTACAGATCGGCGAGCGCACGGTGTACGGGGAGGGTCAACGCGCGCGCGACGTGCAGGAAATCCTCGTCGAGAGCGCGGACCAGAACCTGCTCGCCGAGGCCGACGTGGGCTGGGTGGTCGTCGAATCCGGCGGTGCGACAGAGCGTTTGCCGTTGCCCGTCGCCTACACCGACGACCACCTGACCCTCTACCGCGTCGGCGGCGACCACCCCGGCGCGTCGGCGCGCCCGCTGCTGATTGCGGCGCACACGGTGTGGCTCGCGACGCTGCTGGCCGGCCTGGCCGGGATGACGGTGGCGCGGTTGCGCCGGGCTACACCACGCCGCTGACGTAGCCGCCTGCGTGCACCGAATCGAGCACAGCGTGCATGGCCTCGGCGCTCTGCCGCCAGGAGAACTCGCCGCTGCGGGTCTGGGCCTTGGCGCCCAACTCCTCGCGCAGCACGGGATCGGACAACAGCTGTTCGAGGCCGTCGACCAGCTCGTCGTGGTCGTCGACGAGCATTCCGGTGACGCCGTCGATGATCGAGTCGGTCAGCCCGCCGGAGGACCGGTAGCCGATCGTCGGCACCGCGTGTTGGCCCGCTTCGGTGACCGCCAGCGCCCAACCTTCCTTGCGTGACGGCAGCACATGCACCCAGCACCTCTGCAGCACATGGTGTTTGGTGTCATCGTCGACGTGTCCGTGAAAGGTCACTGCGTCGGCGATGCCCAGCAGCGCAGCGTGGTCGACGAGCCGTTGCCGCCACCAGCCGTCGCCGAGAATGTCCATGTGCACATCGGGGATCCGCTTGCGCAGTTCGGCGATCGCATCCAGGGCGTCCTCGATCTGCTTGTGCGGCACCAACCGGGACAACACCGCGACCCGCGGCGCTGCCGAGCGCGGCACGCTCAACGTGTCCGGGGGTGCCTCGTCAAGGCCGTTGCGCACCACCGCGATCCGGTCGGGATGCACACCGAGGCCGACGAGGTCGCGTGCCGAGGGCAGCGACACGGTGACGTACTGGTTGCGGCGGTTGACCCACGGCGACAGCCTCGACTCGACGAACCATCCGACCCGCCCCAGCACCGGACCCGCCACCGGCCACTGCTCGCGGTGGCAGTGGTGCACGAGCACCGCGACGCGCCGCCCGTAGGCCAGCCGCGCCAAAAACGGGATGCCGTTCTGGGTGTCGATCACCACGTCGGGCCTGGCCTTGCGCAGCGGCCCGAACCCGATGCGGGCCAGCACCATCGCCAGCCCAGCCCAGATGTACACGGTGTGGCGGCCCCCGCCACGGCTGATCTGCACGCCGTCGACCGTCTCGCGTCGCGGGGCACCGTCGTAGCGCGCCGTCCGCAACGTCACCGCGACGCCGGCCTGGGCCAGTTGCGCGCCGATGCGCTGCAGATAGGCCTCGCTGCCGCCGCCTTGCGGGTGCCCGGTGTCGCGCCAGCACAGCAGCAACACGGAGCGAACGCGGCGGTCAGACATCCGTGCCAGCGTAGCGGCTGGATATGGTCGCTCGGATGGCCGTCACCGATGTCACCGATGTGTTGGCCCGCCGCGCGACGCTGACCCGGTCGATCAAGCTGCTCGGCGAGTTCCGGTTCGAGCAGCGCGATCCCGCGCGGTTCTACGGGGCGCTGGCCTCCGACACCGCGGCGATGGTCGCCGACCTGTGGCTCGGGGTGCACGGCACCTCGCCGGCCGGCTGCACGCTGCTCGACGTCGGCGGTGGACCCGGCTACTTCGCGTCGGCGTTCGCCGACGCCGGGGTGCACTACATCGGCGTCGAACCCGACCCCGGCGAGATCCATGCGATGCACGCCGCGCCCGAGGCGACGACACCGGCCACCTACGTGCGGGCGTCCGGTACGGCACTGCCGTTCGCCGACGCCAGCGTGGACATCTGCCTGTCCTCCAACGTCGCCGAACATGTGCGTGAGCCGTGGCGGCTGGGCCGGGAGATGCTGCGCGTCACCCGGCCCGGCGGGTTGGTGGTGCTGTCCTACACGGTGTGGCTCGGCCCCTTCGGCGGACACGAGACCGGGCTCTGGCACTACCTGGGCGGGGCCCGCGCGGCCGCGCGCTACACCCGCAAGCATGGCCATCCACCGAAGAACAACTACGGCTCGTCACTGTTCGCGGTGTCGGCGGCCGCCGGGCTGCAGTGGGCCGACGCCACCGGCGCCGTGCTGGCCGCATTCCCCCGCTACCACCCGCGATGGGCATGGTGGCTGACGCGGATGCCCGGGCTGCGGGAATTCCTGGTCAGCAACCTGGTGCTCGTTCTGATGCCGCCGACTGGAACAGGTTCTACTTTCCCGGGTGGGTAGGTAATGTGACGAGCATGACTCAGACCGTGGCTTACAAAACCGAATGGGACAAACTCTTCATCGGGGGCAAGTGGGCCGAGCCCGCATCCGACGAGGTCATCGAGGTCCATTCGCCGGCCACCGGCGAACTGGTCGGCAAAGTGCCGCTGGCCGTCGAGGCCGACGTCAACGCCGCCTGCGCGGCCGCCCGCAAGGCCTTCGACGAGGGGCCGTGGCCGCACATGTCGCCCGAGGAGCGGGCCAAGGTGCTCGGCGCCGCGGTCAAGCTCATGGAGGAGCGCGCCGACGAGCTGAAGTACCTGCTGGCCGCCGAGACCGGCCAGCCGCAGACCATCGTCGACATGATGCAGTACGGCGCCGCGATGTCGGCGTTCCAGTACTACGCCGGCGCGGCCGACAAGTTCGCGTGGAAAGAGGTCCGCGACGGGGTCTACGGCCAGACCATGGTGGTGCGCGAGCCGATCGGTGTCGTCGGCGCCGTCACCGCGTGGAACGTGCCGTTCTTCCTCGCCGCCAACAAGCTCGGCCCGGCCCTGCTGGCCGGCTGCACCATGGTGCTCAAGCCGGCCGCCGAAACCCCGCTGTCGGTGTTCGCGATGGCGGAGATGTTCGCCGAGGCCGGCCTGCCCGAAGGGGTGCTGTCCATCGTGCCGGGCGGCCCGGAAACCGGCCGCGCGCTGACGGCCAACCCCGAGCTGGACAAGTTCACCTTCACGGGCAGCTCCGCGGTGGGCAAGGAGATCGCCAAGATCGCCGCCGAGAAGCTCAAGCCGTGCACGCTCGAGTTGGGCGGCAAATCGGCCGCGATCATCCTGGAGGACGCCGACCTCGACGCGACGCTGCCGATGCTCGGCTTCTCGGGTGTGATGAACAGCGGTCAGGCCTGCGTCGCGCAGACCCGCATCCTGGCGCCACGCTCGCGGTACGACGAGATCGTCGAGAAGGTCGCGAACTTCATCTCGGCGATGCCGGTCGGGCTGCCCGATGACCCGAACGCGGCGATCGGGCCGCTGATCAGCGAGAAGCAGCGCGAGCGGGTCGAGGGCTACATCAAGAAGGGCGTCGATGAGGGGGCGCGCCTCGTCACCGGCGGCGGCCGCCCCGAGGGTCTGGACAACGGCTGGTTCGTCGAACCCACCGTGTTCGCCGATGTGGACAACTCGATGACGATCGCCCAGGAGGAGATCTTCGGCCCGGTGCTGGCGGTGATCCCCTACGACACCGAAGAGGACGCGGTGCGCATCGCCAACGACTCGGTGTACGGCCTGGCGGGCAGCGTGTGGACGACCGACAACAAGAAGGCGATCGAGATCGCGTCGAAGATCCGCACGGGCACCTACGCGGTGAACATGTACGCCTTCGATCCGGGTTCGCCGTTCGGCGGGTACAAGAACTCCGGCATCGGGCGTGAGAACGGGCCGGAAGGCATCGAGGCCTACGTCGAACACAAGAGCGTGCTGCTGCCGTTCGGCTACAACCCGGAAGACTGACGTTCCCGGATTATGGTTTGGAGCATAATCCGCTGACCGTTTGCTCGGTGCTACAACGGGCTGATCAGCGTCTCAGTGTGATCGGGAATACATAAATTGCCAACCGGTGTTACGCAATTTATGCTTCACGTCATACAAAGGAGGCGCTCGATGTGGATCGTTGAGGTCAACTTCGCTGGACGCCGGTTCACCTATCGCGTGCCTGATAGCCGTCGGCCCCTCGTGCGTTTCGGGTCGCGCGGGTTCGGCCGGCTTACGTCGCAGCTGCGGCCCACGCGCGCGGTCTGACCGTTCGCTCCGGAGGTCTCTGCTGTCTGCCACCCCGGCCAAGGGCCGCACCAAGCGCGGCTCCACCAGAACCAACATGCTCGTCAGCGCCGCACAGGTGCTGCGGGAACGCGGCGCCGCGGGCGTCACGATCGACGAGGTACTGGCGCGCAGCGGCGCGCCGCGGGGTTCGGTCTACTACCACTTCCCCGGCGGCCGCAACCAGATCCTGACCGAGGCGCTGCAGTACGCCGGCGAGGCGATCACCGAGGTGATGGACGACGCCGTCGCGCACGGCGGGATGTATCTGGTGCGGCAGTTCGTCGAGTTCTGGGAACAGTTGCTGGTCAAAAGCTCGTTCAGCGCCGGCTGCCCGGTGGTCGCCGCCGCGATCGGGTCGGCCGACGACGAGCCGGCGCTGAGCTCGCTTGCCGGCGGCATCTTCACCCACTGGCGCGACGCGCTCACCCGCGCGTTCGTCTCGGACGGGTTCGACGAAGCCCAGGCCGCGTCACTGGCGATCATGTGCATCGCCTCGCTGGAAGGTGCGGTGGTGCTGTGCCGGTCCACCCGCAGTGTCGATCCCCTGCATGACGTCGCCCAGCAGGTCGAATTCTTGATCAGGTCAAGGGAATTCATCCGTCGTCACGGTGTTCCCGACCAGCGCTAACCCTTGCGCCACCGCGCACACACGAAGTCCCCGTTGACCGCGGACTCCGACAGCACCCATTCCGAACGGACCGGCAGCACACGGGAACCCGCGCCCAGCGAGCACGGGGCGTAGCTCACGATCATGTCGTCGATCAGGCCCGCGGCGACGAACTGCGCGGCGACGTCGCCGCCGCCGACCACCCAGACATCCTTGCCGGCCGCGGCGGCCACCAACTTCGGGTGCAACTCGGTGACGTCGCCGTCGAACGTCTGCACGGGATGGCCCTCGATGACGATGTGGGGACGGCTGGTCAGCACCCAGCACGGTTGCTCGTACATCCATTGGCCCGGTTGGTTTTTCCCGATCCACTCGTAGGTGGCCGATCCCATCACGATCGCGCCGACGGACTCGATGAAGGCGTCGTAGCCGAACGGCCCGGACTGGTCGATGGCGCGTGACGTCAGCCAGTCCAGGCTGTCGGCCTCGTCGACGATGTAACCGTCGAGGCTGGACGCGGTGTAGTACACGGTCGCCATGTCAATTGCCTCTCATCCATTCGAGCGGATCGCCGTGGTCGGTGCGCACCCCGTGGCGCGCGAGCATCGCGCGGGCGAGTTGGCGTCGGTGCGCGGAGTAGGTGAGCACGTGCGCGATAATGCCGTACAGCTGAAAGGATTCCGGCGGGTCACACAGCGCATCGATGATGGTGTCGTTTAACCTGCCTTCGGCGGTGTACGTGGAAACCATTGCTGCCCAGCGTTTTCCAATGTCGTCATGGTGGTCGGTTAGCTTTTCGGGTGTGGCTGACTCGGGTCGGGTCGCGGCGCGGTCCGGGAAGTCGCGGCCGTCGATCGTGGCCAGCCAGACCTGCTTGGTCCACACGATCGCGCCGAGCACCGCGCCGACGCTGGGCTCCGGACCGTCCCAGTCCAGGACCACCTGACCGGGCGAAATCGGTTCGCACCATTGGTCGTTGGACAGCTGCGCGGCCTGATTGATCAGATACGCCGTGTCGGCGATGTCGTGCGCCACCATCAGTTGCGAGATGTCGGGCTCCTTGGTGTCACCGTCGCTGTCCAGCCACAGCGACTGGGGCGGATGGAAGTGCAGTCCGTTGGGCGCCGCAACCCGAAACGGCAGTTCGGGGGCCCGAGACGGCGGTACGCCGAAGGTGCGCCGGAAGGCGCGCGAGAACACCTCCGTTGACGACCAGCCTTCGTCGGCGGCGACGGCCGATACGGTCTCGCCGTTGTGCAGGCGCCACGCGGCCCGCTCGAGCATGATGCGTCGGCGCAGCGCGGCGGGCGACTCCCCGGTCAGCCGGCGCACCTCGCGGGAGAAGTGGAATTCGGAGGCGTAGCTGCTGCGCGCCATATCGCCGACCTCGGTGTTGTCGGCGTCGACGACGGCGTCGAGCAGTTCGCGCAGCCGGTCCCGGTGTGATCGCTCGCCCACGTTGAATGAGTATGGTCGCGCACCTGCCGGTTGGACATGACAATTCCTGCTGTCCACCGGCGCTCAGGCTTCGAGTACCTCGCTGACGCGGGCCTCGACGTCGCCCAGCCCCGTCAGGTCGATGCCGAAGCGATCGGTCAATGCGGTCAGCACGTCGGCGGCACTATCGAAGCGGATCCGTTCGGTGTCGCCGGCGTTGTGGATGGCGAGGTCACGGTCGCGCAGGTTGCAGCGGGCCTCGTCGGTCACGATCGCCGCGGACAGGCCGGTGACGAATTTCGACTCGGGATGCGTTGAGACATACCAGCTTGCGACCACGCGGTCGATCTGGGGCTGCGGTCGCGTGTCGAACAGGTACACGGGTTGCCACTCGTTGCGGATCTGGGTGTCCAGCACATAGCCCTGTTCGTGTTCACGCAGCCGGTAGGGCTCAAGGCGGGTCTGCTGCACCGGGCCGGCTTCCAGCCGGATCGGCGAGGGCGGCGTCTGACCGCCGAAGCCGACGTGGACCAGCCAACGCCCGTCGTCCCCGGGCACGGTCACCGCCAGCGCCTCGTGCGTCTGAGCGGGCAGCTCGTCGGACTCGCGCATCCACACCACCCGCCCGCCGAGCCGGTCGACGTCGAAACCCAGCTGCGCCAGCGCATAACCCATCAGGCCGTTCTGCTCGAAGCAGTAGCCGCCGCGACGCCGACGCACCATCTTGTCATCGAGGGCCGAGGCGCTGAGATCGGCCACCGGAATCCCCATCAGCGGGTCGAGGTTTTCGAACGGGATGGATCGGAGGTGCGCAGCGACCAGCCCGTGCAGTGTGTCGACGGTCGCTGCGGTCGAGCCGGTGTACCCGATCCGGTCGAAGTAGGCAGCCAGGTCGAATGCGGGGATCACGTCGGCAGTCATGACAACATCCTCCGGGCTCAACCCAAGTTGAGGTCAATTTCTGTCGTGGGCCTCTGGCAGTATCGAACGTATGTTCGCTTCGGAGTTTCGGTCGGCCGGTGAGGCCGCGCTGGTCGCCGAGATTCAAGCGTGCACGCGTGCTGAGGCGGTGACGGCGGCGCGGCGGTTTGCCGCGATCGGCGAGCTCGCCGCGCGCGCCGACGCGCCCGAGCTAGATGAGCGCCAGCAGTGGGCGGTGGATCTGTGGGCGTGTGCGGCCGCGGAGGTGGCCGCGGCGATGGGTATCAGCCAGCGCAAAGCCTCCGGGCAGATGAGGATCGGATTAGCGCTGCGCGAGCGCCTGCCCAAGCTGGCCGCCCGGTTCAGTGCCGGTGAGATCAGCGCCAAGCTGGTCTCGGCAATCACCTGGCGCACCCACCTGGTGATCGATGCCGAGCTGATGGCGCGCATCGATGACGCGGTCGCCGAACGCGCCGTGGCCTGGGGGGCGTTGTCAGAGGAACGCCTGGAGTTGGCCATCGACGCGATCGTGGAAACCCACGACCCCGATGCCCGGCGGCGCTTTCATGAGTCCGCGCTTGATTGTGATGTGCGGCTGGGCAAGCCCGATGATGACACCGGCACCGCGTCGTTGTGGGGGCGGTTATCGGCCGTCGATGCCGAACTGCTCGACAAGCGCATCGCCGCGATGATCGCCGGGGTGTGTGCGGCCGATCCGCGCACCGAGGGCCAACGCCGCGCTGCCGCGTTGGGAGCCATCGCCGTTGGAGCCGAGCAGTTGGCCTGCCACTGCGGGGGCGCGCAGTGCCCGCGGGCCGGGGCGGCTGACGCACGCGCGGCGGCCTTCGTCATCCACGCCATCACCGACACCACCCCCACTCCGACGAAGGCCAAGGCCAAGGCCAATTTGTCGCGCCCCGCCAACACCAACGCCGAATCATCGGAGCCCGCGTCACCGCAACCTCCGGTGGCGTTGATCGTCGGGGGTGGGGTGATTCCGCCGGCGTTGCTGGCCGAGTTGATCGACAACGGGGCCACTGTGCGCCCGGTGTATCGGCCGTACGACATCGCCGATCCGGGCTATCGGCCGTCGCGGGCCTGTGAACGCTTCGTGCACATGCGCGATATGACGTGTCGGTTCCCCGGCTGCGACCGCCCCGCCCAAAACTGCGACATCGACCACAGCACGCCCTACCCCGCTGGGCCCACCCATCCGTCAAACAACAAGTGCTTGTGCCGTTTACATCACTTGCTCAAAACTTTTTGCGGCTGGCGCGACCAGCAGTACCCCGACGGCACCATTGTGTGGACCGCGCCCAGCGGACATACCTACCGCACCTACCCGTTTAGCCGGGTGCTGTTTCCGAACTGGGACACCACCACCGCCGACCTACCCCCACCGGCCAACGCGCCCCCGCCCTCGGCGCAACGCGCCTTGAAGATGCCACGACGACGACGCAGCCGCGCCGCCGACAACCAAGCACGCATCAACGCCGAACGCGAACTCAACCACCGCGACGCCCCACGCGATGTACCGCCGATCTGACACCGACGCGGCCCGTCGCCTACGGCTTGCCGCGAGACGGCGTCTGGGAGGCCACCCCGTGGCGCAACGGCGTCCCCGGCTCGGCCGCGGTCGACTCCTGCACGGGTGAGCCACCCGACGCTCCGCTGACGCTCGGCGCGTTGTCCGGGTCACCGCCGGATGGCTCGGCGCCGTGGGTGAGCTCTCGCAACCGGGCGTTGAGAAGCTCGAGCACCGGAATGCGGTTGCCGTGCTCGGTTTCGTGCTCGAACAGGGTGCGCAACTGCGGCTCGTCAAGCGACCGGATGCGGTGGCGCAATTCCGTCAGGGGTAGCTGGTCGTAGTCGGTCAGCGGAAGTTCCATACCCCCCGGTTGCCCATCGCGGCGCGACGGAAAACCGTCAGGTGCCCGTCCAGTTCGGCGGCCGCTTCTCGGCGAACGCGATCGCGCCTTCCTTGGCGTCGTTCGACGCGAACACGGGCCCGAGGATCTTCATCTGCTCACGCCACATCTCGTCGGGGCTCCAATTGCGCGACTCGACGATGATCCGCTTGGTCGCTGCCACGGCCAACGGCCCGTTGGCGGTGATCTTCTCGGCCAGCGCGATCGCCGCCTCGAGCGCCTGCCCGGGTTCGGCGAGCACGTTGACCAGGCCGAGGTCGTGGGCACGCACCGCGGTCAGGTTCTCCCCCGTCAACGCCAGTTCCATCGCGATCGCGTACGGGATGCGCTGCGGCAGCCGCAGCAGCCCACCGCCACCGGCGACCAGGCCGCGCTTGACCTCGGGAATGCCGAACGCCGACTCCTTCGAGGCCACGATCAGATCGGTGGCCAGTGCCAGCTCGGTCCCACCGGCCAGCGCGAAGCCCTCCACCGCCGCGATCAGCGGCTTGACCGGCGGCCGCTCGGTGAAACCCATGCCGCGGCCCTCCACCACGACGTTCTCGCCGCGCGCGAAGGCCTTGAGGTCCATCCCGGCGCAGAACGAGCCACCCGCGCCGGTTAGCACCGCCACCGACAAGCCCGCGTCGTCGTCGAGCCGGTCCATCGCGGCGGCCAGGCCGCGGCTGACCTCGGCGTTGACCGCGTTCTTGGCCTCGGGCCGGTTGATGATGATAATCAGGATCCGGTCACGCTGCTCGACAAGAACTGCTTCTTTGGTTCCACTGGTTTCGTCGCTCACGCGGGTGATCGTAACGGCCGCGAAAGCGCGCGTCGCGGCCGCCAAGCTAAACTAGAACACGTTTCAGTTTTCCATCGAAGGGGGCCGCATGGCCGCGACCGAGACCGAGAACATGCCGTCGGAGCTCGCCAAATGGGACCCCGGGCTGACCGAACGCGTCATGGGCGTCACCCGCCCCCTGCTCAAGCGCTACTTCCGCTCGGAGGTGCACGGCCTCGACAACGTCCCCGCCGGTGGTGCGCTGGTGGTCAGCAACCACTCCGGTGGCTTGTTCCCGATGGACGTGCCCATCCTGGCGGCCGACTTCTACGACCGCCACGGTTACCACCGGCCGATGTACACGCTCAGCCACGACATGCTGCTGACCGGTCCGACGGGGGATTTCTTCCGGCGGATCGGCTTCATCAGCGCCAATCACGAAAACGCCGACGCCGCATTGCGTTCGGGCGGTCTGGTCGTGGTGTTCCCCGGTGGTGACTACGACGTGTACCGGCCGACGTTCTCGGAGAACGTGATCGACTTCGGCGGCCGCACGGGCTATGTGAAGGCGGCGTTGAACGCCGGCGTGCCGATCGTGCCGACGGTGGGCATCGGCGGGCAGCAGACCCAGATCTTCCTGTCGCGGGGCACGTGGTTGGCCGAGCGTCTCGGGCCGATCGCGCGGCTGGCCCGCACGAAGATCATGCCGATTTCGTTCGGCTTCCCGTTCGGGCTGTCGCTGGTGATCCCGCCCAACATTCCGCTGCCGGCCAAGATCGTGATGGAAGTGCTGCCGCCGATCCACATCGAGGACGAGTTCGGCACGGATCCCGATATCGACGAGGTCGACGCCCATGTGCGCCGGGTGATGCAGCGCGCCCTGGACGAGCTGGCAGCACAGCGTCGACTTCCAGTACTCGGCTAGCGTGGGTTTGAATCTGCACGCTCCCCGAGAGAGACCGACCTTGTCCAAGCTCCCCCGCTACCCGCTGCTGCGCGCCGTCGCCGAACTCGTCAACGCCGCCAACGGGGTGCGCCCCCTGGGCCGCGAGGGCTACATCACCATTCCGGTGTTCGCGTTCGGCTGGCCGACCACCGAGATGTCCCCGCTGTACCTGGCCGCGTCGGTGCTCGACGCGATACGCCGTGGCTGGCGCGGTGACTTCCGCGGCGCCGGCGGGCGTATCGCGTTGCTGCTCACCGCGATCGCGTGGGCGCTGCTTGGCCTCATTCACTACCGAAACCTCAACTCGCAGCCCTACTTTGAGGAGCCGCTGCGCAAGGAGCTGGGCGACGACTACAAGGCGATTGCCGCGCAGTCGCAGCCCGCGGTGCGCCGACGCATGATCGGCGTGTGGCCCAACGAGTTGGTGCGCCGCCGCTATGTCGGGAAGGCGAACACCGTTGTCTACGGCCCACATTCGCGCGTCAACCGTGCCGACATCTGGCGCCGCGCCGACCTGCCCCTCGACGGGAAGGCGCCGGTGCTGCTCCAAGTGCCCGGCGGCGCGTGGGCGATCGGTATGCGACGGCCACAGGCCTACCCGCTGCTGAGCCATCTGGCCGAACGCGGTTGGGTGTGCGTGTCGATCGACTACCGCGTCAGCCCGCGCCACACGTGGCCGGACCACATCGTCGACGTGAAACGCGCGCTGGCCTGGATCAAGGACAACATCGCCGACTACGGCGGTGATCCGGACTTCGTGGCGATCACGGGCGGTTCGGCCGGCGGTCACCTGTCGTCGCTGGCCGCGTTGACGCCCAACGACCCGCAGTGGCAGCCCGGGTTCGAGGACGCCGACACCTCGGTGGCGGCCGCGGTGCCGATCTACGGCCGCTATGACTGGGTGTCGGCGCGCGGATCCGGACGCAGGGAGTTCATCTCGTTCCTGCAGAAGTTCGTGGTGAAGAAACGCATCGTCGAACACAAGCAGACCTACGTCGACGCATCCTCGATCATGCGGCTACGGCCCGACGCGCCACCGTTTTTCATCCTGCACGGCCAGGACGACTCGATCATCCCGGTGCAAGAGGGACGCGATTTCGCCGACGCGTTGAGCAAGGTGTCGACGTCCACCGTCGCCTACGCCGAGATCCCGCACGCGCAGCATGCGTTCGACTTCTACTACGGCTCACCGCGGGGCCACTACACCGCACAGGCGGTCGAGAAGTTCCTGTCGTGGGTGCACGCCAAGCGCACCAAGGTCCAGCCAGTCAGGCAATAACGGAATCGATGACCGTCAGCTCTTCGGAAAGCCCTGCGGCACGACGGATCTCGGTGAACGCCTCGACCATCGCATCGGTGAGTTCGTGTGGGTCCGAGAGCGTGGCGCCATCGGAGAGCACCGAAATGTTGAGCTGGTCGACGTAGCTCCACACCGTGATGTTCAACCCGCTGCCGGTCGTCAGCGGACCTACGGAGTAGATCTCGGTCACCAGCGCGCCACCGACCCGGCCGTGCACACGTGGGCCGGGCACGTTGGAGATCGGGATGTTGAGCACCTTGTTCTGGCCGTCCTTTTCGCCCAGCCAGGCAAACAGCCGCTCGGCGGGTGCGGGCGGTAGATAGGCCGACCACCTGCTGACGAGTTCGGGGCCGAGCAGGTGGTGGGTTTCCTTGGCGCTCACCGCGCCGTCGTGCACGGCCTGCACCCGCTCGAGGGGGTCGGCGAGGTGGATCGGCACCGTCATCATCACACCGCTAAAGCAATTGCCCGAGATGCGTTCGGCGGAGAAGTCGAAACTGACTGGGACAGAGGCCAACAGCGGGTGATCGGCATGTCGGTCGTACTTCAGCGACAGCTGCCGCAGCGCCCCGGCGGAGATCGCGAGGACCATGTCGTTGATCGTGACGTTGAGGTGCTTGCCGGTCTCCTTGATATCGGCCAGCGCCAGGGTGGCGGTCGCGAACCGGCGTTTGGCGTCGACGCGGTGGTTGATGAACGACGGCGGCGGCGTGAACGGGCGCGTCAGCTCCGGCGACAGCTTGTAGGTGCTCTTGCGCACCCGCCGCACACCCTGCGCGGTGTAGCGCATCACGGCGGGTAGCCGCCCGATCTGGCGCATGTGGTCGCCGAAGGCGGTGCGCACCAGTTCGGCACGGGTGGGCGCGGGATCGGTCGCATACGAGTCCCGGTCCTGCGGCCCGGCCTGCAGGTCCATCCCCCGCGCCAGCAGGTTGGCCGAGGCCACGCCGTCGGCCAGGGCGTGATGGATCTTGCCGAGCACCGCGATTCGGCCGTCGGCCAGCCCCTCGATGAAGTACATCTCCCACAACGGCCGGCTGCGGTCCAGCGGTGTGCTGGCGATCTCGCCGACGGCCTCGTCGAGTTCGCGCCGCCCACCGGGACTGGCCACCCGGTGGGGGCGCACGTGGTATTCGAGGTCGACCTCGCAGTTCTCCCGCCACATCGGATGGTGGAACTTGAACGGGATGTCGACGAGCTCGTAACGGAACGGGTCGAGCTTGTAGAGCCGGCCGTGGATGACCTTGCGAAAGTCCTCGATGCCGAACTTGCGGCCCTTCAATTCGGAAAGGTCGATCACCGCGAGCTTGAGGGTGTGCATATGCACTTCGGGTGTCTCGCTATAGAGAAGTACCGCGTCCCAGCCGCTCAGCCTCTTCAAAAGCCACCCCCTCTCCGGAGCAGCAGCCCCCTAAATGACTTCCTTGGCCCCGATCAACGCCCGGTGCCGGTGAATATGGTTGAGGAACAACGAGATCGCGGTCGCCATCGAACCGGTGCGGGCGCCGTCGGTCATGTCGAACCCATGGCCTGCGCCAGGCAGTTCAAGATAGCTCACCGGGGCCCGCGACACCCCGCGCAGCCGTTCGACGAACGCGCGGGCCTGCGCCACCGGTATCACCGTATCCCCGGATCCGTGGATCACCAGGAACGGCGGCGCGTCCGGGTGCACCTGCGCGATCGGCGACGCCTTGCGAAAGACCTCGGGATGCTTGGCGATCTTGCGTTTGACGACCACCCGCTCCAGGAAGTCCACGAACCGCACCCGCTCGGGCGTCGAACGATCCTCCCAGTCGTAGCGGCCGTAGATGCCGACCACCGCGTCCACCGACGTGTCCGAGTCCTCGGGCAGTTCGTCCTGCATCTCGGGGTCGTTGACGGTCAGACCGGCCAGCGCCGACAGGTGCCCGCCCGCCGAGGTTCCCGCGATCGCCACGAAGTTGCGGTCGCCACCGAACTTGTCGACGTTGGCGCGGGCCCACGCGATCGCGGTCTTCACATCCGTGATGTGGGCGGGCCAGCGATGGTGCGGTGCAACGCGGTAGTCGATGGACAGGCACACCCAGCCCTGCTGGGCCAGATGCGACATCAGCGCGTAGCCCTGCAGCATCCTGCTGCCGTGCACCCAGGCGCCGCCCGGCACGAAGATCAGCACCGGCGCGGGTTGGACCGGCAGGTCCTTGGGTCGCCACACGTCGAGCAGCTGGCACGGCCGTGGCCCGTAGCGCACCGAGGTGCGGTAGACGCTGCGGCGGTGCTCGCGCATGTTCCACAGCGGCGGCACCCGTTGCGGTGCCGGCCAGTCGATGTCGAGGTCACGGGGATTGACGACGCCGCGCAGCGCGGCCGCGGTGACGGTGTGCGTGCTGTCGCGTTCGCTGCGCTTCAGCTCCGCGTTGCCCGGGCTCAGCCAGGACTTGGCCGCCGCACCGAAGAAATCCGGAAGATGACGGGACCCCCACACGCTCATGGCGGTCGCAGCACCAAGGGGCTCAAGGTGTTTCCCGATCACGGGCAGCGACGCCGACGCGACGCTCATGGCCAGCATGTAGTCGGAGGGCCCGGCGTTGAGAAACCACCTGGCACGTTTCCACATCGTCGCGCCGGGATTCCGGGCCTCGGGCCGTACCGCCATTGCCGAACTGTACCCCGCAGTCCGATTCTCAAACGGCGACATGACGAAGATGTCGGCGCCCGGTTCGGGTCAAGATCAGTGTGATCGGCGTCACGTATGCGTTGAGCTGGGCAAAGGGGTTAGCGTTACTTTTCGAGTGCCAAAACTAAGCCAAAATGTAAACGAGGACTCCCACTGTGAGTAAGTCAGCCCTGGCCATCACCGAAGAGCACAACGACCTGGCAGATGCGGCGTTTGGCCAGCTCAACCGGCTGAACAGCCGCGCCGCCGCGCGCGCCACGCTCGAAGACGCGTCCTCGCATCCGGCTGACATCTGGTCGGCGGCCGGCGAGATCGGCTGGACCGGGCTGGCCATCGCCGAAGAGCACGGCGGATCCGGGTTCGGTCTGGCCGAACTGGCGGTGGTGCTGGAAGCCCAAGGCCACGAATTGTGCCCCGGCCCGTTTCTGCCGAGCGTTGCCGCCGCGGTGGTGATCGACCGCTGCGCACCCGATTCGGTTCGCGCGCAACTGCTTCCAGGCTTGGCCGACGGGTCCACTGTCGGCGCGCTCGCGATTTCGGGGGAGGTGGCCGGCGGCTCCGACCTGGTGGTGACCGGCGAGTGCCGCGCGGTGCTGGGCGCTCCCGACGCGGACGTTCTGGTTGTCGTCGCGGATGAGGACGTCGTGGTGGTCGACGCGGGCGCCGACGGGGTCACCGTCACGGCGCTGGAATCCTTGGACACCACCCGCAGCGTCGGCGCCGTCGCGTTGCAGGGCGTGTCGGTGTCCGAGGACCGTGTGCTGCGCGGCGCCGCACGTAAGGCACGCACCGTGTTCCGGACGCTGGCGTCGGCCGAAGCGGTCGGCGTCAGCTGGGCGAGCCTGGAAATGGCGGTCGAGTACGCCAAGGTGCGTGAACAGTTCGGCCGCACCATCGGCACGTTCCAGGCCGTCAAACACCACGCCGCCAACATGCTGGTGAACGCGGAGGTGAGCACCGCGGCCACCTGGGATGCGGCCCGCGCCGAGGACCTCGAAGGTGCCTGGTTCCCCGCCGCGGTGGCCGCCTCACACGCTGTCCGCACACAGATCTTCAACGCGCAGAACAACATCCAACTGCACGGCGGTATCGGCTTCACGTGGGAGCACGACGCCCACCTGTATCTGCGTCGGGCCCGCACCCTGGCCGCGTTGATGGCCGAAGCCGGTGACCCGCTGCTGGATATCGTCGAGGCCCAGCGCAGCGGCCAGGCCCGCGGCGCGTCGTTCGGCCTGCCCGCCGAGGCGGAGAAGTACCGCGAGCAGGCCCGCGAAGCCGTCAAGACGTTGCAGTCGCTGCCCGCCGAGAAGCGCCGCGATTTCCTCGTCGACTCGGGATACCTTGTGCCGCATTGGCCTAAGCCCTGGGGGCGCGCCGCCGACGTGCTCGAACAGCTGGTCATCGAAGAGGAGTTCGGCGGCATCGAACGCCCCGATATGGGCATCACCGGCTGGGTGACGCTGACCATCGCCCAGGCCGGCACCGACGACCAGCGGGAACGCTGGGTGGAGCCGGTGCTGCGCGGGCAGGTGATGTGGTGTCAGCTGTTCTCCGAACCGAGTGCAGGCTCGGACGCCGCCGCGGTGCGGACGTCGGCCAAAAAGGTCGACGGCGGTTGGCGCGTCACCGGCCAAAAGGTGTGGACCAGCCTGGCGCACGAGTGCCAGTGGGGGCTGGCCACCGTGCGCACCGACCCCGACGCGCCCAAGCACGCCGGGGTGACGATGATGGCGATCGACATGAAGGCGCCGGGGGTGACCGTCAATCCGCTCAAGGGCCTGACCGGGCACTCCCATTTCAACGAGGTCTTCTTCGACGACGTCTTCGTACCCGACGCCGACGTGGTGGGCGACGTCAACAAGGGCTGGCTGGTGGCCCGCGCGACGCTGGGCAACGAGCGCGTCTCGATCGGCGGAGGTTCCGGCGGCACAACCGGTTTCACGCCACGGGATCTCGTCAAGCTGCTCGACGATGCGCCCGCCGAGACCGCTGCCCATTACGTGCGTAGCGTGGGAGAGGTGATCGCGGAAACCCACACGCTGCGGCTGCTGAACCTGCGCCGGGTCACCCGCGCGATCGCAGGTTCGGAAGCCGGTCCGGAGGGCAACGTCACCAAACTGCTGGTCGCCGAGTCCGGGCAGCGGATGACCGAGTTGGCCATGGAACTGGCCGGTCCGGCACCAGTTGTCGGGCAGACGCCGGTGCTGACGTTGGCCTACCTCGGCAACCGCGCGATGACGATCGCGGGCGGTACCTCGGAGATCACCCGCAACACGATCGCCGAGCGCATCCTCGGTCTGCCCCGTGATCCGCTGCTGAAGTAGCGCCTCACGGCCGGGGGTCGATCAACCGGCCGAGCGCGGCGCGCGACCGGATGCCGAGCTTGCGATAGATCTGGGTCAGGTTCGCCTCGACCGTCTTGACGCTGATGAACAGCTTGGCCGCGATATCGCGGTTGGTCATGCCCGACGCGGCCAGTTCGGCAACGCGTTGCTCAGAGGGCGTCAGGTCGACGGCGCGGTTGGCGCCGACGTTGGTGCGCGCCAACTCCGCACGGGCCCGCTGGGCCCACAGCGGGGCGCCGAGACCCTCGAACCCGCACAGCGCATCCTCGAGAGTCGTTGCGGCGGTGCGCTTCTGTCGTCTACGACGCTGAAGCTGACCCAGCAGCAGCTGGGTACGCGCCCGTTCGAACGGCATCGCGAGCCGGTCGTGGTGCGTCATCGCGCGTAGCGCCACCTGTTCGGCGGTCTCGATATCGCCGTCGGCGGCGAGCACCATCGCCCGACACCGATCCCCGATCGCCAGCATCCAGGCCCGGTTCAGGCGGGCGCCGTTACGTTCCAGCGCTTCGATCATGGGCTCGGCCTCACGCTGACGGCCCAGGGTGACCAGCGCCTCGACCGCATCCGGAACAAACCCGGCCTTGATGATCTCGGTGCAGCGGAGACCGTCAGTTCGAAAAACCAACGGCGCCAGCTCATTCAACGCCTGCTCGGGGTCGCCCAAGGAGACCGCCAGAAAGCCGAGCGTCATCATCGGCCACTCGGCCAGCAGTGGGGACTCGAAACGTTCGGCGGCCGCGATGGCCGCCTGCGCGTCAGCTCGGGCCTGTTCGACGTCGCCGGTGTACGCGGCCGCCAAACCCCGTACGGTCAGCGCGATGCCCATGCTGTTGTCGCCGCCCATCTGTTCCGCGCACACCATGGCGACCTCGGCCGTCTCGGCCGCTTTGCCGAAGTCGCCGCGCCACACGTTGATCAGCGTGCCCCACACGGCGATGAACAACATGTCGCTGTCCGCACCGGTGTCGATGCACCGGCGCCACAGCGTTTCGATGTGTTGGGCCGCCTCGTCGGGCCGGCCGTCCCACGACAGGATCTGGGCGGCGGCCGAGCTGGCCCGGAACGGAATCGGTACGTCGACGTCGATGTCTTCCAGTTCGAGCGCGCGGCGCAACACGGATTCGTCGAACCCGTTGCCGGACAGCATGCTCAGCAGCTGCTGGTCGGCGAGCGCCTGACTGGTCAGCACAGCGATACCGAGCGTCTCGGCGTATTCGACCGCCTTCTCGGCATTGCGCAGCGCTTCGCCGTAGTTGCCCGTGTTGGCTTGCGCGAACGACAACATGAGCAGTGTCTGCGCAAGCACCGCCGGGGTGGCTTCGGCGTCGCACACGGCTTCGGTGAGTACCTCGGCGGCGGCGTGGAAACTGCGGCGGTAGATCCAGATCCCGGCGAGAAGGCTCAACGCAAGTGCCCGCACCACCCCGGGTCGCAGCTTGTCGAGGGCGGGGGCGAGCACTTCGTGTGCCCGGTCGACGTCGCCGGCCCGGAAGTGGTGCTGGGCTGACCGGAGCCGGCGCACCGGTGTGTCACCCAGTTTGACTGCCAAATCCGAGAATTCGGCGGCGGCGGCTGGTGCACCCCTGGCCCGCGCGGCGTCGGCGGCCGCGTCGAGTGCCTGCACGATCTGCGGATCGTGACGGGAGGACGCCAGGGCCAGGTGGCGCGCCTTCAATTCAGGGTGCTCGACCACGCCGGCCAGGGCACGATGAATTCGTCTGCGCCGGGCCGGCTTTGCTTCGGCGTAGACGCCGCGAGCCAGCAGCGGATGCGTGTAACGCACATGGTCGCCGATGATTTCGACGATTCCGTGGTTTTCGGCCTCCTCGAGGTGCGCCGATATCTGCTCGATCGTCGTGCCGGTGGCCCGCGCAAGCACGTCCATTGTCGGATCGGCCGTGCTCGCCGCGGCGAGCAGCGCGTCGTACGTGTCGCTGCCGAGCCCGGCCAGGCGCAACCGCACGACGTCGGCGAGCGTGTCGGGCAGCTCTGCTCCGGTGTCGAGACCACGGGCCATTTCCAACGCGTAGAACGGGTTCCCACCCGAGACGTCGGCGAGGCGCACCAGGGTGGGACGGGACAGCGATCGGCCAAGACGGGTGCTCACCAACTGGTGCAGGCCGCCCAGGCTCAACGGACGCATCGACACCTTGGTCAGCGCATCAGGTCGGGGTAGGTGCAGCCACGCCACCGTGCTGGCGGCATCGGAGGTGGTGCGTTCGGTCGCGACCAGCCCGACCCGGCCCCGCAGCCGCCGCGCCACGAACGCGATGACCGCGCGGCTGGACGCGTCGAGCCACTGCAGATCGTCGACACCGACGACGACAGGCGTGTCGGCGGCCAGCGCACCGAGGACCGAGAGCAGCGCGGCCGCCACCACATGCTGATCGGTGTCGGGCCCGACCCCTGAGCCGCGCAACAGCACCCGGTCCACCGCGACGCGCTGCACATCGGGCAATGTCGCCAGCAGTTCCGCATCGACGCCCGTGAGCAGGTCGGCCACCGCGCCGTAGGCCAGGATCGACTCCGCTTCCCACGCCCGCGCGGACAGCACCGAAAACCCGTTGGCGCTCGCCTCCTGCAACGCTGCCAGCCACAACGTGGTCTTGCCGATCCCGGCCTCACCCTCCAGCAGTAACCCCGCGGGCCAGCGGTCGACCGCCGCGTACAACGCGGCAACTGCCGCCAGTTCCGCGGTCCGGCCGA
Organism: Mycolicibacterium sp. XJ662; assembly: GCF_053484035.1. Lineage (NCBI taxonomy): Bacteria > Bacillati > Actinomycetota > Actinomycetes > Mycobacteriales > Mycobacteriaceae > Mycobacterium > Mycolicibacterium sp. XJ662. Next base: position 628,244 of record NZ_JBEFTL010000001.1, read on the forward strand.
CGACGCCAACGGGCACACGCAATTCTGACACTCAGCAAACGAATACGGGAGTCGAACGGTGCGCCCGGTGCACCGACCACAAAACCCCCCAGTTGCGGGATGGCAGACGGCCGCGCGCGCGCTCACGCTGAGGATGTGGACGACGCCCTCGTCATCGGCAGCGGTCCGGCCGGGCTGGCATGTGCGGCCGAGCTTCGACGGCACCGAGTGGCTGTCACCGTGCTGGAGCGCGGCGCCTGCACCGGTGCGGCGTGGGCCGGTCGGTACGACGCGTTGAGGTTCAACACTTCCCGCTGGTATTCGGCGTTGCCTGGGGCACCGTTTCCCCGTTCGCACGGATGGTTCCCGAGCCGCGACCAGTACGTGGCCTACCTTCAGCAGTACGGCGAGCAGCGGCGTGTTCCGGTGCGCCACAACACGGCCGTGTCGCGACTGGACCCGGTGTCGTCGGGTGGCTGGGCGCTGACCACCAACCGGGGACCGTTGACCGCACGACATGTCATCGTCGCGACCGGCCTGTTCCACACCCCGGCTATTCCACCGTGGCATGGCCGAAAAGAATTCCGCGGCAAGCTCATTCATGCCGCCCAGTACCTCCATCCGCGCCCCTTCGTCGGGCAGCGGGTGCTGGTGGTGGGCGCGGGATCCACGGGTCTGGAGATTGCTTACCAGCTTGTCCGCGGCGGTGCGTCGCGCGTGCTGCTGGCGGTGCGGACACCGCCCAACATTCTGCCGCGCGTTCTGGGCGGACTGCCCGGCGACCTTCCGCTGCCGCTGTTCTTACAGCTGCCCTCACGGTTTGTCGACCCGATGTTGATGGCGCTGCAAGGCTTGGTCATCGGCGATCTCAGCGACCGCGGCCTGGCCAAACCCGTCGAGGGGCCGCTGGCTGGTCTTCGGCGCCGCGGTGCCGGCACGGCGATCGTCGACCGCGAAGTCGTCGAGGCGATTCGCGACGGCTCGATCCCGGTGGTCGCGGCCGTCAACCGCCTCATCGGCGACGGAGCGGTGCTGGCCGACGGCACCAACGTGGCGGTCGACGCGGTGATCGCGGCCACCGGCTACCGCACCGGACTGCCCGATCTCGTCGGACACCTCGGTGTGCTCGACGACCGCGGTATGCCGCGCGATGGCCGGGGCGCGGAGGTGCTGCCAGGGCTGCGCTTCGTGGGCTTCGTTTTCCGGCCCGGGCTTACGCGATTTGTCGGGCACTGCGCGCGCCGCGTCGCCAAGGAAGTTGCCGCGCAGTGCGTCAGCGATCGGCCAACCGGGGCGGCCGGACCTGCGGCTCCTTGGACAGCAGCGCCGCCAGTTCCGGACGGCTGCTCACCGTCAGCTTGGCGAAGATCGACTTGACGTGGCCGCGCAGGGTTTCGGTGGTGATCCACACCCGGCGCGCAATCTCCGCGGTGGGCATCCCGGTCAGCAGCAGCGCGGTGATCTCCTTTTCCCGCGGGGTGAGGTCGTGTAGCTGCAGCAGCAGCGGAGCGATATCGGCACGGCTGGCGGGTTCCAGAACCAACGCCGTGCGGCCTGACCGGTCGTCGTCGACTTCCAGTCGCGCGCCGCGCACCACCAGCCAGTTGCCCGAGGCGCCCTGCACCCGGGCCATCGCTGCGGGACCCTGCCCACCGTCGGCCAGCGCGCGGGCGCGCTGGGCGACCTGGTGCAGCACGATCGTGCGTTGCAGTTTCTCGTCGTCAAGCGGGCCGAGAAGTTCGGCGGCCTGCGGGGTGACGGCGTCGACGCTGCCGTCGTCGGCCAGCACGACCAACGCGGGGGACGCGGTGTCACCGCTGCCTGCCGGTTGCGCGAGCAGCAGGCAGGTCCGGATCCCGTTGCCGATGTGCGGGCACAACCGGGCGATGACGTCGACCTCGGATGACAAGAACCACGGGTCGTCGCCGGCGCGGGTCAGACAGACATTGCCCCAGGTCGCTCCACCGGAGCGGAACACGCCGCGGATCTCGTCGCCGTATCCGTTCGGTTCGTAGATCCGGCGCCAGCGGATGCTGCGGCTCAGGTCGCCGCCGGTCGCTTCGCTCAGCGATGCCGCTGCCACCCCGCGCTCGGCCAAGTCGAAGAACTTGTTGACGTCGTCCTCGGTCAGCTCACATTCGATCAACTGCAAATGTTGTGCGCGGTTGACGTTTTCGGCGTAGACACCGTTGATCAGCAGGGTGTCCGGGTCGGTGAGCAGCCAGCCCGCGGCGACGTACGGGATCTCGGCGCGAACCGCGGCGGCCACCTCGGCGAGCAGATCCAGCGGGTCCTGGGCTCGGACACAGATGCGGGCCACCCGTTCTACGAGGCGGCTCATTGCAGCGTTGCCCGACACCATCGATTTCGATGTTCCTCGGCCGCGGTGGCGATGTCGAGGCTTTACTGATCGGGTGTCGCGTAACCGATCGTCTCGTCGTGCCCAGCAGAACTTTCATCCCGACTTGCGCCGTACCGCGCGGTTCATCCCGAAACAGGTCATCACCCCGGTGACGTTGCCCATCGTCCGGATGGCGACACGCGCGTTGTGGCGGCGGGTACCGCGCGACGTCGAGGCGCTGACCCTGCCGTCGGGGGTCGGGGTGCGGTTGTTCCGGCCGGGCAGCGGGTCCGCGCCGGGCGCGGCGCTGTTGTGGATCCACGGCGGCGGATACGTCATCGGCCACCCGGCCCAGGACGACGTGTTGTGCCGCCGCTTCGCCCGCGAACTCGGTGTCACGGTCGCCTCGGTCGACTACCGGTTGGCGCCCGAGCACCCGTATCCCGACTCGCTGGAGGACTGCTATTCGGCGTTGACGTGGCTGGCGGCCCTGCCCTCGGTGGACCCGGCGCGGGTGGCGATCGGCGGGGCCAGCGCGGGCGGCGGATTGGCTGCGGCGCTGGCGCTGATGGCCCGCGACCGCGGCGAGGTTCCGGTGGCCGCGCAGTTGCTGGTGTACCCGATGCTCGACGACCGCACCTGCGACCGCCGCGATCTCGACAATCCGGGCCTTCGGCTGTGGAACCAGACGAGCAACAAGTTCGGGTGGGCGGCCTACCTAGGAGATGCGGATCCCGACGTGGCGGTGCCCGCACGCCGCGATGATCTCAGTGGGCTGCCGCCCGCCTGGATCGGCGTCGGGACACTGGACCTTTTTCACGACGAGGACCTGGCTTACGCCGAACGGCTGAAGGCCGCTGGCGTGCCCTGCGAGGTCGAGGTCGTCGACGGCGCGTTTCACGGATTCGACGGGATCGCCCCCAAGGCCGCTGTGTCGCAAGCGTTCTTCAACAGCCAGTGCGCGATGCTACGGCAAGCGTTGACGCCCGCGGCGGCGTGACTCAGCTGCGTTCGAACACGAACTCACCGGCGATCAGCGTGGCGGACACCATAGCGGCGTCGAGTTCGCGCAGCACCGCGGCGGGCGGCGCGGACAGCACCACCAGGTCGGCCGGCTGACCCACGTCGACGGTCCTCGGATCCCCGGGGCGCTCGGGCGTGCCAAAGAACATGTTCAACGCCGTTGCCGCGCGGACGCTTTCGTCGGCGCCGAGCACCGCGCCGCTGCCGGTCGCCCGGCGCACTGCGGCGCGCATTGTCTGCCAGGGGTCACCGCCACCGAACGGCATATCGGTGGACAACGCCACCGGCACACCGGCATCCAACAGCGTGGCGACCCGCCACAGCTCGTGGTGTTCGGCGGCAGGGACGTCGACGAGGTACTGGTCGCCGCGCTCGAAGACGAAGTTGGGCTGCGTCACCACCGTGACGCCGCACGCGGCGACCTGCGCGACGGTGTCGTCGGGCACGACCGCCGCATGCTCGATGCGGTCTCCTGGGTGAGTGCCCGCCGTCTGCAACGCCGACAGGGTCAGGACCAGTTGCGCGGCGGTGACACAGTGCACGGCGATCGCGACGCCGGCGGCGTGCCGCGCGGTGATCCATGCGGTCAGTTCGTCGAGGTCGAGGTCGGTGTCGTGCAAGATCCGCTTACCGGGCGCCAAACAGTGCACCCGCTGGCGCAGTTCGCCGCGGCGGTGCGCGACGTTCAACTTCACCACATCGTCGACGCCGAGATCCGGTGTGGCGTCGGTGACGCCGGTGACGCCGTACCCGCACAGCGTTCTGCTGACCTCGGCCAGGCCGGATTCGTTGCGCTGCAAGCTTTCCGCCCAGGTCGGATCCGAGCTGGGTAATCGGCCGTCGGGGTGGTCGGGCAGCCCGACCCGCTCAAGACCGGCCGAGTTCAGCGTCCACAGCACCCCGCTGCGGTGTTGGACGCGCACCGGAACCGCTGGGGCCACGTCGTCGAGCGCCGTGCGGTCCAGCGGCCCGGCGACCGCCTCGTGGTATCCGACCGCCCGGATCCATCCGTCCTCGCCGACGTCCGCCGCGGCCAGGACGCTGGCGAGGTCCGCACGGGTGGCCACGTCGCCGGGCCCGACGCGCGTCGACCGCAGCGCTGCGGCCGCCGACCGCAGGTGCACGTGATGGTCGTGCAGACCGGGGATGACGGTGCCACCTTGTGCGTCGTAAACCTGTTCGCCGCGTCGGCGATCGAGCCGCTCGCCGATTTCGACGATGTGTTCGGCGACGCGGATGTCGACGACGGAGCCGTCGAGCAGCGAGGCCCGTTGGATCAGCACCGCGCCGCCCCCCGCTCGGTCAGCATCTGCTCGACGGTGACGTTGTCGGCGCCGAGGGGCGCGGCGCGGCCACTGAGTTGGGGCATGGCGGCGCACTCGGTTTCCCCGTCGAACGGCAGTTCGGCGTAGGTGGCTGCGACGGCGGCCATGGACATCTCGATGAGCTCACCGCCGCCGGCGTGCAGCGATTCGGCGACCGTCAACGCCGCCTGCAGCCCGGTCAGCGGGTCGGCGATGGCGTCACCGCAGAACTGCGGGTTCTCGACGGTGCCCGCGATCAGACATCCCGACACCGCGGCGTCGTCACCGAACGCGACCCAATTGGCGCGCTCACCGTCGGTGCCGTGTCCGGTGATCCGCAACCAGACTCGGCCGTCGCGCGGCGCCACATCGGTCGGGCCGAGGCCGCGGCGGCTCAGCGCCGCCGGCCGCGATGATTCGAGCACGACGTCGGCGGCCGACAACAACGCCTTGAGGCCGGCGGGCTCGTCGAGATCGGCGACGTAGGACAGTTTCCCGGCGTTCATCCAGTCGAAGAACGCAGGCGGGCCGGACCGTGCGCCGTCGGGGCGGGCGGCGCTTTCGACCTTGACCACGGTGGCCCCGGCGCGCGCCAGCAACTGTCCGCACAGCGGGCCCGCCCACATCGACGACAGGTCGGCGACCAGCAGACCGCCGGGTCCGCGCGGCGTGGTGGCCGCGCCGAACGGATAGTGCCGCGGCGATCCGGCCGGGGTCTCGCCGAGCGCGGCGACCGGAAGGCCCAGCATGCGCGCGCGTTCGGTGACGTCGGCGGTGTCGTTCTCGGCGGCCCAGCGGTGCACGGCCGGCCACGGATCGTCGTCGACGGCATCGGACTGCACCAGCGCGGGAACGGCATTCACATCGTCGGGACGCGACAGGGTCAACGCGCACCAGCCGTCGCGGCTGAGCATCAAGTGGGTGGCACCGCCCGCGGAGACGCGGCCCTTCGGTGTCAGACCGAGCACCGTGGCCCGGCCGGCCAGCAGTTCGGCGGCATCGACCTCGACACCGGTGAGCTGCCCGAACGCCTCGGCGACCCGCCGTGCCCCGGTGAGCACGGCGCGCGGGACGACCAAAGAGGCCACGCCTCCATTGTGGTGCCCCCTCAGCCGCCGTCGGCGCAGGGTCGGGTTCGGGTCAGAACTGCAGCGCGGTGAACCGCCAGTCGAGCACCTGCCGGTCTGGCTCACCGACCGCGTAGACCAGCGACCGCAGCGTCAACACGCCGCCGCGGTCGTCCGGTAGCGGTTCGGCCGCCTCGACGTGCAACTCGCTGTAGAGGGTGTCGCCCTCGTGGACCGGGCCGGTGTGCTCGCAGGACCGCCAGGCCAGCACCGTCACCAGATCGGGCAGCAGCCGGGTGGTTTGGGCCAGCGCCAGCCCGATGGTGTGGCCGCCGTACACCAGCCGCTGACCGGGGCTGCGGTAATCATGGTGTGTCGCAGCGATGTTCAACGTCAGCCGGGCGAGCTCGGGGGCGTTGCTGACCACGTCGGCCGAGCTGTGCAGCACGGTGCCCGCGATGTCTGCGTCGAAGTGGGCACCCGGCACTTTGGCGCGGTAGGCCTCGACGTTCCAGTCGGCCGTCGGGTCGGGCAGGTCGGGTGCGACGACGCCGATCGCGCTCAGGTCGTCGGCGTGGCCGGTGTCGGGGGCCCCGTCGCGTAGCGGCAGCATCGCGCAGCGGTAGAAGTCGAGGATCAGGCGGCCGACGCCGTCCACCGTCGTCATCCGCAGCGCCGCCAGCCCGGTGCGGGCGCGGCCGGGTTTGGCGGAGTTCTGTTTGAGCCCGACGACCTCGGTGCGGGTGAACAGCGTGTCGCCGATGACCGGGAAGCGGTGAAACGTCAGCCCGCGGTAGAACAGGTTGGCCTTCACGCGCTGGGTGACCAGGGTCGTCTGGCCGATCGCCACGTCGCACACCAGGGCGGGATGCGCCAGCGCCCCCGTGGCCCCGGTCACCGCCGTGGCCAGTTCGGCGTCCAGCGCCATGCGCAGCCGGTCGCCGAGGATCGACTGGTGCACGGCCGCCGCGCCGGGCGTCAGCGTCATCGACGGCGCGGTGTCGAAGACCTGACCGACGCGAAGATCGTCAAAATAGGGGCCGCTCACGGCTGCCCATGCTGGCATTGGGCCGCACAAAGTGTCAATATGGCCGTACCTATGAATGCCGAAGAAACGATGCTGGTCGAGACCGTGCGCACGTTCATCGACCGCGACGTCAAACCCCAGGTCCGCGAGGTCGAGCACGCCAACACCTACCCCGAGGCGTGGATCGAACAGATGAAGCAAATCGGCATCTACGGTCTGGCGATCCCCGAGGCCTACGGCGGCTCGCCGGTGTCGATGCCGTGCTACGTCGAGGTGACGCAGGAACTGTCGCGAGGCTGGATGAGCCTGGCCGGCGCCATGGGTGGGCACACCGTGGTGGCCAAACTGCTCGACCTGTTCGGCACCGATGAGCAGAAGCAGCGGTACCTGCCGGCGATGGCCACGGGCGAGGTGCGTGCCACGATGGCGCTGACCGAACCCGGCGGCGGCAGCGACCTGCAGAACATCAAGACCACGGCGCTGCGGTCTCCCGGCGAGGGCCTGGCGATCAACGGGTCCAAGACGTGGATCAGCAACGCGCGCCGGTCGGGGTTGATCGCGCTGCTGTGCAAGACCGACCCCACCGCCACGCCGAAGCACAAGGGCATCTCGGTGGTGCTGGTCGAATCGGGCACGACGGGTCTGATCGTCTCGCGTGATCTGCCCAAGCTCGGATACAAGGGCGTGGAGTCCTGTGAGCTGACGTTCGAGGACTGCCGGGTGCCCGCGTCGGCGATCCTCGGCGGCGAGCCGGGCAAGGGTTTCGCCCAGATGATGAAAGGCCTTGAGACAGGCCGGATTCAGGTGGCGTCGCGCGCGCTCGGGGTGGCGACGGCGGCGCTGGAGGATTCACTGCGCTACGCCCAGGAGCGCGAGAGCTTCGGGCAGCCGATCTGGAAGCACCAGTCCATCGGCAACTACCTGGCCGATATGGCGACCAAGCTGACCGCCGCGCGTCAACTCACCCGGTATGCCGCCGAACGCTACGACAGCGGTGAACGCTGCGATATGGAGGCGGGTATGGCCAAGCTGTTCGCCTCCGAGGTGGCGATGGAGATCGCGTTGAACGCCGTGCGGATTCACGGCGGGTACGGCTATTCCACCGAGTTCGACGTCGAACGGTACTTTCGCGACGCGCCGCTGATGATCGTCGGCGAGGGCACCAACGAGATCCAGCGCAACGTGATCGCCGGGCAACTCATCGCCCGAGGCGGGATATAGGTGAAGCCGCTTCCGGCGTATCAGACGCTGCGCGAACAGCTGCGCGAGCAGATCGCCGCGGGCCGCTACCGCGACGGCGCCCGGCTGCCCACCGAGTCGGAACTGGTTGCCGCCCACGGGTTATCGCGGCAGACGGTGCGACGGGCTTTTCAGGACCTGGTCGCCGAGGGGGTGGTGTACCGGGTGCCGGGGCGGGGCACCTACGCCAGCGATCAGGGGCGACGCTACCTGCGCCAGCTCGGGTCGATCGAGGACCTGATGAGCCTGTCCGACGACACCACCATGGAGGTGCTGTCGGGGCTGCGCAGGCGGGTGGACGTCGATGCCGCCAGCCGGTTGCGGCTCGACGACGACGTGGTGTTCTCGGTGGTGTTTCGCCGTCTGCACGCCGCCGATCCCGGGGCCGATCCGGGCGTGCCGTTCGTGTCGACGACCGTGCACCTGGTGCCGTCGGCCGCGGCCGCGCTTTCCGGTGCCCCCGAACTTGCCGACGGCGCGGTGGGCACCCAGACCGTGATCGGGCTGCTCGAGCCGCACCTGGATGCGCCGATCGCCGAAGCGGCGCAGTGGATCACCGTCGCCCCCGCCGACGATGCCGTCGCCGCCGCGGTGTGCTGTGCGCCGGACCATCCGATGCTGCGGGTGGACCGGCTCTACTCCGACGCCGCCGGGAGACCCGTGGAGTTGTCGGTGAGCCACTTTCTGCCCGAGCAGTACACCTACCGGGTGACGCTACGCCGCTCCGGTTGAGGCGATTTGGGTGCGCGAACAAGCGCTGAGCGATGGTTAGCGCACCGAAATCACACGATGGCGTCGATCAAACCCCATCGCAGGGCGGTCGGCGGGTCGATGCGCCGGCCAGACAACACCAGATACGCGGTGCGCCACCGGCCGATGCGCCGGGTGATGCTCACGGTGCCGCCGGCGCCGGGGATCAGGCCGAGGCTCAACTCGGGCAGGCCGAACGCGGTGTCGGCGCGTGATTGCACCCGGCCGCAGAACGCCGCCATCTCCAGCCCGCTGCCCAGCACTTGACCGTGCACCTCGGCGCGGCACCGAACCCCAAGGCGGGCAGTCAGTTCGGCCAGCACCAGCGCCGGGCTGTGCCGGGTGCGGGCCAGGTGCGCGCTGGCCGGATCGTCGAAGGTGCCGAACTCGGCGAGATCGCCTCCGCTGCAGAACGACGGGCCGTTGCCCGACAGGATCACCTCGCGCACCGACGGGTCGAGGCGGGCGACCTCGAGGGCTTCCAGCAGCGCGGCGCGGGCGTCGGTGGAGAAGGCGTTGTGCCGTTGCGGGCGGTTGAACCGCACGTACAGCTTGTCGTCGATGCGCTCGGCCTGCACCGGGTCGGGGAGGGTCACCGGGCGGGCGGGCCCGCGTTCGGCGAGCCAGCGCGCGAACTCGGGACCCGACTGCAGTGTCGAGTAGGCCAGGGACTCGGTGATGACGCCGCCGAACGCGGGCGCTGCGGGATCGAGGCTGCGCAGCACGTCGTCGCACACGGCGGCCGCCTGCGGCCATCGCGCACAGCGCCCGTCGATCTCGTCGAGCGCGTCGGACACCGATTCCACGGTGATGACCCGGCGGTCCTCGGTGTCTTCCTCGGACAGCGTGAATGTCGCGTCGTCACAGGGTGTTCCGGCCGCGACGACGATGCCGCCGGCGAGCTCGACTGTGCTCTTGGCGGTCACGAGTACTTTTCGACCAGCTCTCGTTTGAGCATCTTGCCGGTCTCGGTGCGCGGCAGCTGCGCCTCGAACGTGATGGCTCGCGGACACTTGTAGTGCGCCAACCGATCTCGCAGCCAGGCCAGCAACTCCTCGGCGAATTCCTCGGTGGCGTCGGCCGGGTCGACGGTCTGCACGACGCCGTGCACGCGTTGTCCCATCTCGTCGTCGGGAACACCGAACACCGCGGCGTCCATCACCTTGGGATGGGTGACCAACAGGTTCTCGGCCTCCTGCGGATAAATGTTCACCCCGCCGGAGATGATCATGTGGTGCTTGCGGTCGGTGAGGAACATGTAGCCGTCCTCGTCGAGATATCCGACGTCGCCCACGGTGACCCAACCTCGTTGGTCCCGGGACTCGGCCGTCTTCTCCGGATCCTTGTGGTAGACGAACTGCATACCGGGCACGGCGAAGTAGATCTGGCCTTCCTGGCCGGGCGGCACCTCGTCGCCGTTTTCGTCGAGGACATGCGCCTCGCCCAGCAGCGGTCGACCGACCGAACCCGGCCGTTTGAGCCACTCTTCGGCGGTGATGAACGTGATCCCGGCGCCTTCAGACGACGAGTAGTACTCGTCGATGACGGGACCCCACCAGTCGATCATCTGCATCTTGATGTCGACCGGGCACGGCGCCGCCGCGTGCACCACCCGCTTGATGCTGGAGACGTCGTAGGAATTGCGCACCGACTCAGGCAGTCTGAGCATCCGGATGAACATCGCCGGCACGAACTGCCCGCTGGTGACCCGGTACTTCTCGATGGCCTGCAGTGCCGACTCGGGCTCGAACTTCGACATCACCACGGTCGTCACCCCCATCGCCTGCGCGGACATCGTCCACAGACACGGCGCGGTGTGATACAGCGGCGCCGGGCTCAGATACACCGAGTCGCTATCCATCTGGATCGCCATCAGCAGTGCGGACAAAAAGTTCGGTGATTCCGACGGGTGCACATGGGGCAGCTCACGCCGAATCCCCTTGGGCCGTCCGGTGGTTCCCGACGAGTACTGCAGCAGGTCGCCTTCGATCTCGTCGGCGATGGGTGTGCTGGGTTGGTGGGCAACGTTTACGGGGTAGCGCTGCCAGCCGTCGAGGTCGCCGTCGGCGATCATCAGCAGCTCCGGCAGACCGTTGGGCAAGTGCTCGCCCAACCCCTCGCACAGCGTGCGCAGCGCCGCCGAGCCGACGATCGCCTTGGCGCCGCAGTTGTCGATGATGTAGGCCGCCTCGACCGCGGTGAGGTGCGTGTTGATCACCGCGTAGTACAGGCCGCTGCGCCGCGCCGCCCACATCACCGCGTGCAGGTGCTCGTTGTTCTCCATCAGCACGGCCACGGCATCGCCTTCCACCAGCCCGGCCTGCCGGAAGTGGTGGGCAAGCTGGTTGGCGCGCGCCTCCAGCTCGGCGAACGTCACCACCGCGGCGCTGGGATGCATGATGACGGCGGGCTTGTCGGGCGTGGCCTCGGCATGTTCGCGGATCTGCATGTAGAGACTTTACGACGAACAGACTTGACGGGTGTCAAGAGGGTCTCGGGCGTCGGGTGCGGCTCCGCTACCGTAACCTGTTTGCTGGCGCGGACCGGGGGCGACGCGAACACGGGCAGCAAACGATGAAAGGACGGCCACCCCATGGCCGAGTACGACTACGTCATCCTCGGAGCAGGCGCGGCGGGATGTGTGCTGGCCAACCGGCTGTCGGCGGATCCCGCCAACCAGGTGCTGTTGGTCGAAGCCGGTGGGCGCGACCGCAACCCCTATATCCATGTGCCGATGATCAGCGCCGCGCTGTTCGGCAACGACAAGTACTCCTGGAGCTATCAGCTGGCGCCGTTCGGACCCGAGAACCGCACCGAGACCTGGCCGCGGGGCAAAGTGCTCGGCGGCTCCACCGCGATCAACGGGCTGGTCTACAACCGCGGCGACCGCGAGGACTACGACGAGTTGGTGCGCCGCGGCAACACCGGCTGGGGCTGGGACGACATCCTGCCCGTCTACCGTGCCTTCGAGGACCACCAGCTCGGCGCGTCGCCGACGCGCGGCGCGGGCGGCGAACTGCCGATCACCACCCCCCGCGACCCCGACCAGCTGGTCTTCGACCTGATCGACGCCGGCGTGAAGCTCGGGCTGCGCAGCGTAGCCGATTACAACGAGAACGACGACGAGCGCGTCGGCCCCGCCATGGCCACGATCCGCCGCGGCGCCCGCGTCACCGCCGCCAAGGCGTTCCTGCGGCCGGTGCGCACGCGGCCCAACCTGCACCTGGCGCTGAATACCAAGGCCCACCGGCTGATCTTCGAGAACGGGCGCGCAGCCGGCGTCGAGGTCCGCAGCGACGGCAACACCAGCCAGCTGCGGCCGCGCCGCGAGCTGATCCTGGCGCTGGGTGCGCTGGAGTCACCGAAGCTGTTGCAGCTCTCCGGGATTGGGCCGCGCGAGGTGCTCGACGCGGCCGGCGTTCCGGTGTACCTCGAGCGCGACAACGTCGGGCGTCGCATGCTCGAGCACTTCTGCGTCATCAACACCTATCAACTGGCCGACGACATCGGCTACAACCGGTTGCTGCGCAACACCAAGGCCAAGGGCCTGACCGCGCTGAAGTACCTGGCCACCCGCAAGGGACCGCTGGCCACCCCCACCGGCGATGTGATGGCGATCTTCAAGACCACACCCGAGGCGGACCGGGTCGACGGACAGGTCCTGGTGCGGATGATGTCGGTGGGCTCGGTGCGGCCCGACGCCCCGGCGGGCATCGAGTCCGTCGGCGGTGTGTCGTGCATGGGTGAGGTGCTGCGCTCGACATCGGAAGGCAGCGTGTGGATCACCTCAGCCGACCCGGACGCGCCGTTGGCCGTCGACGCCAACTACCTTGCCACCGACTACGACCGCGCAACCAGCATCGCGCTGCTGCGTCGCATGCGGGAGTGGTTCGAGCAGTCGCCGATCGCCGAGAAGGTCAGCGCCGAAAGCCGGCCAGGACCGGACATGCAATCCGATGACGAGATCCTGGCGGGTATCACCGCGACGGGCGCGACCGGCAGCCACGCCGTCGGCACCTGCGCGATGGGCCCGAACGACGACGACATCGTCGACGACCGCTGCCGGGTCCGCGGCATTGACGGGTTACGCATCGTCGACTGCGCCAGCCAGCCGACCATGATCTCCGGCAACCTGATGGGCCCGACGATGGCGTGGGCGGGCCGCGCCGCCGAGTTCATCCTCGACGGCTAACCCTGCCGCACCGTGCAGGAAACGGCTACTGCGCGTCGTTCAGGCGGTGCTTGAGCGCGTCGAACTCGTCCTTGATGCCGGTCGGCAGCTTCTCGCCGACGAACTCGAACCACTCCTCGATCAGCGGGAGTTCCTCGCGCCACTCGTCGACGTTGACCTCCAGCGCGGCGTCGACGTCGGCCGGGTCGACGTCGAGGCCGGACAGGTCCAGGTCCTCGGCGCTGGGCACGGTGCCGATCGGGGTGGTGCGCCCGCCGGCGCGCTGCTCGATGCGGTCGACGATCCACTTCATCACGCGGCTGTTCTCGCCGAAGCCCGGCCACAGGAAGCGGCCGTCGTCGCCGCGGCGGAACCAGTTGACGAAGAAGATCTTCGGCATCTTCGACTCGTCGGACTGCTTGCCGATGTCGATCCAGTGCGCGAAGTAGTCGCCGACGTTGTAGCCGAGGAACGGCAGCATCGCCATCGGGTCGCGGCGCACGGTGCCGACCTTGCCCTCGGCGGCCGCGGTCTGCTCGGAGCCCAGCGTGGCACCGATGAACACGCCGTGCTGCCAGTCACGGGCCTGGGTGACCAGCGGGACCGTGGTCTTACGCCGGCCGCCGAACAGGATCGCCGAGATCGGCACGCCCTGCGGGTCGTCCCACTCGGGCGCCAGCGTCGGGCACTGCGAGATCGGGGTGGTGTAGCGCGAGTTCGGGTGCGCGGCCTTCTCCTCGGAGTCCGGAGTCCAGTCGCGGCCCTTCCAGTCGATGAGGTGCTGCGGGTCGCCCTCGAGGCCCTCCCACCACACGTCCTTGTCGTCGGTCAGCGCGACGTTGGTGAACACGGTGTTGCCGGCCTCGATGGTCGTCATCGCGTTCGGGTTCGACGACCAGTTGGTGCCCGGCGCCACCCCGAAGAAGCCGAACTCGGGGTTGACGGCATACAGCCGGCCGTCCTTGCCGAACCGCATCCAGGCGATGTCGTCGCCGACGGTCTCGGCGCGCCAGCCCGGCAGGGTGGGCTGCAGCATCGCGAGGTTGGTCTTACCGCACGCCGACGGGAACGCCGCGGCGACGAAGTAGGACTTGTTCTCCGGCGAGATCAGCTTGAGGATCAGCATGTGCTCGGCGAGCCAGCCCTCGTCGTGGGCGATCGCCGACGCGATGCGCAGCGCGTAGCACTTCTTGCCGAGCAGCGCGTTGCCGCCGTAACCCGAGCCGAAGCTCCAGATTTCGCGGGTTTCCGGGAAGTGGCTGATGTACTTGGTGTCGTTACACGGCCACGGCACATCCTTCTGCCCGGGTTCCAGCGGCGCGCCGATCGAGTGCAGCGCCTTGACGAAGAAGCCGTCGTCGCCGATCTTGTCCAGCGCGGCCTTGCCCATCCGGGTCATCGTGCGCATCGACACGACGACGTACTCGGAGTCGGTGATCTCGACGCCCAGCTTGGGGTCCTCGGCGCCCAGCGGGCCCATACAGAACGGGATGACGTACATGGTGCGCCCGCGCATGCAGCCGCGGTACAGGTCGGTCATGGTGGCGCGCATCTGCGACGGATCCATCCAATTGTTGGTCGGACCGGCGTCGATCTCGCGCTCAGTGCAGATGTAGGTGCGGGACTCGACACGCGCCACGTCGGAGGGGTCGGACAACGCCAGGTAGGAGTTGGGCTTCTTCTCCTCGTTGAGTTTGGTGAAGGTGCCCGCCGCCACAAGCTCGTCGCACAACCGTGCGTTCTCCTCGTCGGAGCCGTCGGTGAAGACCACCCGATCGGGCTGCGTCAACTCTGCGACCTCCTGGACCCAGGCCAGCAGCCCTTTGTGCTTCGTCGGTGCAGTATCCAGACCCGGAATAGTCGCTGAGGTCATCAAAATCTCCTGTGTACGGTTTCTGCCAGGACGTACGCACCGAGAGCGCCGGCCCGACAGGAAAGGCCGGGAAATCGGTCGTCCCTATATACGAGGTTATCGTCCGTGACGTAGCCATGGGCATTCGGGAGTATGTCCGTTAACTCACAAGAACGATTCAGAAACGCTCTCCTGGCGGTTCAGAACATTCAGTCGGGCTGATTTTCGCTTTTCTCACCCGCCAAATCGGCGCGCACCGCGTTCAGCGCCCGCTGCAACGACGGCAGCCGACGGTCGCGCAGGGCGGCTGCGCGGGCCGTCTGCATCGCATGCTCGCGCAGTTCGGCGTTGATCTCGGCGATCCGGTCCTCGGCGGCGGTGCTGTCGCTTTGCTCGCGGGCGTGCAGCTCCGACGTCAGCGCGGTTTCGGCGGCCAGCACCCGGCTGCCGACCCGCTCCTCGACCGCGGAACGCAGCGCGGTGGTCACGTCGGTGACCCAGCGGTCCAGCACCGCCCGATCCTGCAGTAGCGCACGAAGTCCCACCACCCACACCGTCACCACCAGCCCGACCAGTCCCCCTGCCACCAGCCCTGCCGCCGTCAGACCGGGCGCCAGCCCGGTGAACAACCGGATCACCATCAGCGCCACGCCCAGCCCGAAGCCGGCACCGAGGATCATCATTAGCTGGGTCTCCAGGCGGCGGGACTTCAGCGGCGGCCCCGGCAGGGCCGGCGTCGACGGCGAGCCGGGCAGCGGCGGCGCGGGCAGTTGCAGCCCGGCGGCCATATCGCGCAGGTGGGCGGTCACGCCCTCGTCGACCTCGGCGACGACGTCGTCGGCGCGCCTGCGCACGTAGGACTCGAAGTCACCGAGCCCGCGCCGGCCGGTCTGCGATGCGTCCTCGGCCAGTTCGGCGCGCACCGACGTGCACCGGTTGCGCGCGAAGTAGGTGAGCTGCAGGCGGGCCTGCTGCAGTTGGCTGCGCAGCGCGATGGTGTGCTCGGACTTGGCCACCCGACGAGCGCGCACGACGTCGTCGCGTTGGGCGCGCAGCGCGTCGACGCGGGCCTGCCGGTCCATGCCGTCCCCGTCGGCGCGGTAGCGCTCGATTTCCGCCGAGATCCGGGTTTCCCACGCGCGCAGGCGGTTTCGGCGGTCAAGGTCCGGGTCCGCGAGCCGGTGTTGCAGCAGGTCCACCAGCTCGTCGACTTGCGGCTCACCGAGATTCGGCGCCGCAGCCACCCCCACCCACGGCACGTCGGCGTATCGCGGTGCCCGCTCGGTGAGTGTCGCCCGGTCGGCGGCCAGCACGTCGCGCCAGTCGCGGTGCGCGTCGATCTTGGACACCGCACCCACCACCAGGTCGGTGTGGCGCGTCGCCAGATCGATGAGCACACAGTCGGATTCGGTCAGCGGCGCCACCGCGGAGACCACGAACACCACCGCCTTCGGAGCGTCGGTCGCCGACAGGTCCGCACCCTCGACGAACGTGTGCTCGGGCAGGCGCTCACGCAGCGCAGCGACCACGCCCGTGGTGCCCGCCAGCCAGGGACCGGTCACCGCCACCACGTCGCGGCGCCGCACGGCGGGCGGGCTCAGCGCCGGTTCGATCGCGGACACCACGGCGTCGGCCGACGCGACCGGATCGTTCACCGGGACCGCCCGAGCAGACGCAGCGAGCCGCGGCTGATGTCGGCGGCGCACTCGCGGTGCAGCGCGGTGACCGGGCCGCTGCCGTAGCGCCGCCACTGCACGGCGCCGCGCAGGTGCGCGGCCGGATCATCGGCCCGGTCCACGGACACGCCGGCGGCCTCGACCACCTCGACGGCGGCGGCCATGGCGCCCACGACCGCGTCGTCGCCTGCCAGAAACGCTGCCAACCGTTCGTCACCGCCCTGGGCGGCCAGCGCCCGCAACTCGGTGATCGCCGAGCGCACCCGCTGGTAGCGCAGCGCGGCGCCGGCCGCGTCGATCTGCGCGACGACGCGGTCGAGCATGCTGTGCCTGCGCAGCAGCCCCGGCAACGCGGCGGGTTCGGCGCCGCCGCCCAGCGCCAGCACCGCGTGGGCGATGCCGAACCGGTCCAGCGCGTCGAGCAGGCGTCGTCGCACCGGCACCGCCACCGGGTGCGCGCACTGCAGAAACGCATCGGTGGACGTCAGATCCGCGGGCTCGCGTACCAGGACCGACAGCGCGTCGAGCATTGCGTCGTCGAGCACGACCGCGCCCAGCAGCGCCACCATCGGCACGGTCGGCACGCCGGTCAGCGCGCGGTAGCGGCCCGCGCGCCGATGCGCCGTCGCCAGCGGGCCGCCCGGACCGAACCCGGTCAGGTCGGCTTTGTTGAGCACCAGCACGGTCGGTCGCCGCGCAGCGCCGATCAACGTGGTGTCCTCGGGTTTGAGCACCTCCGCGAGCACCACGACGTCGACGTCGGCGCCGGCCGGATCGGGGGTGACGACGACGCCGCCCGCGGTCAGCGCCGCACCGACCGTCGTCGCGCCCGCGCCGCGGCGGCCCCGCACCGCGACCCGCAACGGCGCGCGCAGCCGCCGGATGATGGACCGCAGCCGCGGGTTGCGGCTGTCCTGCGCGTGCTGTGTCAACGCGTCGACGAAAATCTGGCGGCCTTCCCTGTCTCCGGACGTCGGCACCGCGCCGGGCGGGCCTCTGCGTCGATGGTGACACTGCCACGCGCAGGGGGTGAGCGGCAGTTCGCGCCGCTGGGGACAAACCGGGCGCATACCAGCCGAAGGCAACTGTTGGGTATCAATCTGTACCACGATGCGGGTACTCGGACGCACATGAGCGAACATGGACGGATGCATTTGCCCGATGTCGCCGACGGCTCGGCTCCGTCGCCCGATGTCGCCGATGCCCACCATCGGTATCCCCGGGTCACCAGCTTCCGGACCCGGCGTACGACGCTCTCCGCGGCTCAGCAGGCGACCTGGGACCGGCGCTGGCCGGAGCTGGGCACCCACGCCCGCGACGCCGGCGGCCCCGCCCCGCGCCTGGACACCGACGCGTGGTTCAAACGCCGAGCGCCGGTGGTCGTCGAGATCGGCTGCGGTGCGGGCACCTCGACGCTGGCGATGGCCAAGGCGGAGCCGGACCTGGACGTGGTGGCCGTGGAGGTCTACCGGCGCGGCCTGGCGCAGTTGCTGTCGGGAATCGACCGCGACGAGGTGCCCAACATCCGGTTGGTGCGCGGCGACGGCGTCGACGTGCTGGCCCACATGTTCGGCCCCGACTCGCTGACCGGCGTTCGGGTGTTCTTCCCCGACCCCTGGCCCAAGGCGCGCCACCACAAGCGCAGGCTGCTGCAGCCGTCGACCGTCGCGCTGATCGCCGACCGGCTGCGTCCGGGCGGGGTGCTGCACGTGGCCACCGACCACGCCGGCTACGCCGAGCACATCGCCGAGGTGGGTGACGCCGAACCCCTGCTGCGCCGGGTCAGCGCCGCGGACTCCCTGCCGATCTCCGTGCAGCGCCCGGTCACCAAGTACGAGAACAAGGCGCAGCACGCCGGCAGCGCTGTCGCCGAACTGCTGTGGGAGAAGCGGTCATGAGCGTCACCGAGGAGATCCCCGTCACCGAGGAGGCACCGCCCGAGGCGGCCGAACCCACTCCGCCGGAAGGCACCGCGCGGGTCCTGCTGGTCTGGGACGCCCCCAACCTGGACATGGGTCTGGGCTCCATCCTCGGCGGCAGGCCGACGGCCGCGCACCGGCCCCGCTTCGACGCGCTGGGCCGGTGGCTGCTGGCGCGCACCGCCGAGCTCTCCGCGGGACGACCCGACGTCTCGCTGGAGCCCGAAGCGACCGTGTTCACCAACATCGCCCCAGGTAGCGCCGATGTTGTCCGGCCTTGGGTGGAAGCGTTGCGTAACGTTGGCTTCGCGGTCTTCGCGAAACCCAAATTGTGCGACGACAGTGATGTCGATACCGACATGCTCAACCACATCGCGGTGCGGCGCAGCGAAGGCCTGGCGGGCGTTTTGGTGGCCTCCGCGGACGGTCAGGCGTTCAAACAACCGTTGGAGGAGATCGCCCGCGACGGCATACCGGTGGCAGTGCTCGGATTTCGCGAACATGCCAGCTGGGCGCTAGCGTCGGATACCTTGGAGTTCGTCGACCTGGAGGACATTCCTGGTGTTTTCCGGGAGCCGCTACCGCGAATCGGCCTTGATTCGCTGCCCGAGCAGGGGGCATGGCTGCAGCCTTTCCGGCCGCTGTCCTCGCTACTGACCTCGCGCGTCAACAACTGAAATGCGCAGCGTCGTCTATACAGACTTGTAAGGAGTTCACGTGTTCGCCTGGTGGGGTCGAACGGTGTATCGGTTTCGATACATCGTCATCGGCGTCATGGTCGCGCTGTGCCTTGGTGGCGGTGTCTTCGGCATCTCCCTGGGCGACCACGTCACCCAAAGCGGCTTCTATGACGAAGGCAGCGAGTCCGTGCACGCCTCGCTGGTCGGTGACGAGGTCTATGGCCGCGACCGCACCAGCCATGTCGTCGCCATCCTGACGCCGCCCGACGGCAAGAAGGTAGACAACCCGGAGTGGCAGCGCGACGTCGTCGCCGAGCTCGACGCGCTCGTCGCCGACCATCCCGACGAGGTGGTGAGCTGGGTCGGTTGGCTACGCGCGCCGGACGCGGCCAGCGAGACCGTCCAGCAGATGAAGACGAGTGATCTGTCCAAGACGTTCATCAGCATCCCGCTGCAAGGCGACACCGACGACGAGATCCTGAAGAACTACCAGGCCGTCGAACCCGACCTGCAGCAGATCAACGGCGGCAACATCAAGCTGGCCGGCCTCAACCCGCTGGCCAGCGAGCTGACCGGCAGCATCGGCGAAGACCAGCGCCGCGCCGAGATCGCCGCGATCCCACTGGTCTGTGTGGTGCTGTTCTTCGTCTTCGGCGGTGTGGTCGCCGCGGCGCTGCCCGGGTTGATCGGCGGCCTGACCATCGCCGGGGCGCTGGGCATCATGCGGCTGCTCGCCGAGTTCATGCCCGTGCACTTCTTCGCCCAGCCGGTGGTGACGCTGATGGGCCTCGGCATCGCCGTCGACTACGGGCTGTTCATGGTGAGCCGGTTCCGTGAAGAGATCGCCGAGGGCTACGACACCGAGGCCGCGGTGCGCCGGACCGTGATGACTTCGGGGCGCACCGTGATGTTCTCCGCGGTGATCCTGGTGGCGTCGTCGGTGCCGCTGCTGCTGTTCCCGCAGGGCTTCCTCAAGTCGATCACCTACGCGATCATCGCCTCGGTGATGCTCGCGGCGATCCTGTCGATCACCGTGCTGGCCGCGGCCCTGGCCATCCTCGGTCCCAACGTCGACGCGCTCGGCGTGCGCACGCTGCTGCGGGTGCCGTTCTTCCGCAACTGGAAGCCGATGCGGGTCTACCTGGAGTGGCTGGCGGAGAAGACGCAGAAGACCAAGACCCGCGCCGAGGTCGAGAAGGGCTTCTGGGGCAAGCTGGTCAACCGGGTGATGAAGCGGCCCATCGCGTTCGCGGCGCCGATCGTCATCGTGATGATCCTGATGATCATTCCGCTCGGTCAGCTCTCCCTGGGCGGCATCAGCGAGAAGTATCTGCCCCCGGACAACCCGGTACGCCTGGCCCAGGAGGACTTCGACAGGTCCTTCCCCGGCTTCCGCACCGAACCGTTGACGATCGTGATGGAACGCGACGACGGCGAGCCGATCACCGATCAGCAGATCGCCGAGGTGCGCAGCAAGGCGATGACGGTGCCCGGGTTCATCGTGCCCGACGGGGATCGGTCGAAGATGTGGCAGGAGCGGTCGGTCCAGGAGGGCGGCTCCAAGGACCCCTCGGTTCGGGTGATCCAGAACGGTCTGGAAAATCGCAACGACGCGGCGAAGAAGATCGACGAGCTGCGCGCCCTGTCCCCGCCGCGGGGCATCGAGGTATCCATCGGTGGCACACCGGCTTTGGAACAGGACAGCATCCACAGCCTGTTCGACAAGCTGCCCCTGATGGTGACGCTTCTGATCGTCACCACGACGATCCTGATGTTCCTCGCGTTCGGGTCGGTGGTGCTGCCGATCAAGGCCGCGGTGATGAGCGCGCTCACGCTGGGCTCGACGATGGGCATTCTGACGTGGATGTTCGTCGTCGGGCACGGATCCGGGATCATGAACTACACGCCGCAGCCGTTGATGGCGCCGATGATCGGCCTGATCATCGCGGTGATCTGGGGTCTGTCCACCGACTACGAGGTGTTCCTGGTCTCGCGCATGGTGGAGGCCCGCGAGCGTGGCATGTCCACCGCCGAGGCCATCCGGATCGGCACCGCGACCACCGGCCGGTTGATCACCGGCGCCGCCCTGGTGCTGGCTGTGGTCGCGGGCGCGTTCGTGTTCTCCGACCTGGTGATGATGAAGTACCTGGCGTTCGGTCTGCTGATCGCGCTGCTGCTGGACGCCACCGTGGTCCGGATGTTCCTGGTGCCGTCGGTGATGAAGCTGCTCGGCGACGACTGCTGGTGGGCGCCGCAGTGGATGAAACGGCTGCAGGAGCGCCTCGGGCTGGGTGAAACCGAACTGCCCGACGAGCGCAAACGCCCCGCGGTCCGCGAAACCGTGGAGAACCCGGAGGCGCTGGTCGGGGCGGGCGCCCCGGTTCCGCCGCGTCCGGCCGCGCGGCCGCGGCCACCGCACGATCCCACCCATCCGGTCCCGCAGGGTCCGCCCGCCGGTGCGACGACGCGGATCGCCACGCCGCGCGCGGTTCCGTCGAGCGCGGGCACGGCGCGGATCCCTGGCGCCGAACAACCCGAAGAGCCGCCGACCACCCGGCTGGCGATGGCCCGTAACGCCGTGCGCAACGCGGTGAACAACGCGGCCGCCGCCGCCCGCGAGGCCGCCAAACCGCCGAGCCCGCCACCTCCGCCGCCCCGCGCACCGCGAGAGGACCGCCAGATCGAGTCGTGGCTGGGCGAATTGCGCGGCACCGCAACACCGCCCGGTCCGCCACCCCCGCCTGCGGGACGGGCGCGGCCGTCGGCCGAGGCCACCCGGGCGATGCCGCGGTCACCACGGCCCGAGCCCGGCAACGAGCCGACGACGGCGTTCCCGGCGGCGGGCACGGCGCCCGAAAGCGCCAACTCGCAGGACGCCCAGGACGCCGACGCCACCACGGCGATCCCCACGGCGCGGCCACCGGAGAACTCGGGCGATCCCGAGGCCACGGAGAAGATCGACACCCGTGAGGACGAGCAGCCCAAGCGCCGCGGCGGCGGTGTGAGCGCGCAGGATCTGCTGCGCCGTGAAGGCCGCCTCTAACTAGCCGCCCGATCTCGGCGCGCGGCGGCGCGCCTACTCCTGCGGGCGCATCGGGATCTCGTCGGGTTCGGCCTCGACCCGGCCGCCGTCTTCGGCCGCCAGCGCGGCCTCCTCAGCCGCCGGGTCCGGCGCCGTCAACACCCGCACCGCGCTGTTGAGGAACGCCATCACCGGCACCGCGAGCAACGCGCCGACGATGCCGGCCAGCACCCCGCCGCCGGCGATCGCCAACACGATGGCCAGCGGATGGATGGAGACCGCCCGACCCATCACCAGCGGCTGCAGGACATGGCCCTCCAACTGCTGGACCGCGATGATCAGGCCCAGCGTGATCAGGGCGTAAATCCAGCCTTTGGCGATCAGCGCCACGATCACCGCGAGGAAACCGGTGATCACCGCGCCGACCAACGGGATGAACGCACCGAGAAACACCAGCGACGCCAACGGCAGCGCCAACGGCACCCCCATGATCGCCAGGCCGGCGCCGATGCCGACGGCGTCGACCAGCGCCACCAGAAACGTCGCCCGGACGTAGCCGATCAGCGAACGGAAGCCCGCCTTGCCCGCGTCGCGCACCCGCCCCCGGACATGTTCGGGAAAGATCTTGGTGACGAACGCGAAGATGTTGCGCCCGCCGTGCAACAGGAAGATCAGCGTGAACAGCACCAGCAGGGCACCGGTGACGATCTCGGTCACCGTCGTCGCCGTCGACAGCGCACCGCTGGTCAAACGCTCCTGGTTGTTGCGCAGCGCCTCCACGGCCGCCGTCTGCAACTGGTCGATCTGCTGGTCGCTGACCCCCAGCGGGCCGTCGGTCAGCCAGTTGCCGACGCCGTCGATGCTGTGGGTCACCTGTTCCACGAGAGCCGGTGCGCCCTCGATGAACTGGTTGACGACGAACGTCATGATCCCGCCGACGATCGCGAAACCGCCGAGCAGCATCAGCGCCACCGCACCGCCGCGCGGCGCGCCCCGCCGGTGCAGGTAATCCACGGCAGGCAACAACAGGGCGGCCAGGATCGTGGCCAACGCGACCGGCACGACGATGATCTCGAGCCGTTTGACCACCCAGAGCACGGCCACGACGGCGGCCAGGATCACCAACAGTCGCCACGACCACGCCGCGGCTTTCCGGACCAGCGGGCTGACCGCTTCGTCATCCACCGACAGACCCGCGGGCATCCCGACAGCGTAACGGCCTATCGTGACCACCCGCCGAACTCTGCAGTGGTCCCGGAATCACGGACGCCACGCTTTACCCTGTAGGGCGTGTCGCACGACGCGCCGGCGAGCGAGGCCCACAGCCAGAGGCGCCCCGCCCGCGGTAAGTACTGGTGGCTGCGCTGGGCCGTCATCGCCGTCGTGGCCGTCGTCCTCACGGTCGAACTGGTGTTGGTCTGGGATCAGCTCGCGAAGGCCTGGCACAGCCTCTACACCGCCAACTGGGCGTGGGTGCTGGCGGCGGTGGGCACCGCGTTGGCCTCGATGCACTTCTTCGGCGACATCCAGCGCAAGCTGCTGCGCTCCGCGGGAGTGCCGGTGCGGCAGTGGCGATCTCAGGCCGCGTTTTACGGGGGCAACTCGCTGAGCACCACGCTGCCCGGCGGCCCGGTGCTCTCAGCGACGTTCATCTACCGGCAGCAACGCATCTGGGGCGCGACGCCGGTCATCGCGTCGTGGCAGCTGGTGATGTCGGGGGCGCTTCAGGTCATCAGCCTGACCCTGCTCGGGCTCGGCAGCGCGTTCTTCCTCGGCGCGCGCCAGAACCCGTTCTCGTTGATCTTCACCCTGGCCGGGTTCATCTTGCTGATCGTGCTGGCCCAGGCGGTCGCGTCGCGGCCGGATCTGCTCGACGGCATCGGGGTGCGCGTGTTGGGCTGGGTCAACTACCTGCGCACCAAACCGTCCGACAACGGCGTGGCCAAATGGCGCGAGACGCTGGCCCAGCTCGAATCGGTGAAGCTGAGCCGCCCGCAGCTGGGCGTCGCGTTCGTGTGGTCGATGTTCACGTTGGTCACCGGGGTCGGGACGCTGCTGTTCTCCTGCTACGCCACCGGGGAGCGGCCGTCGCTGCTCGGGGTGGTGGTGGCTTTCGTCGCCGCCCGCGCGGTCGGCTCGATCCCGCTGATGCCCGGCGGGCTGCTGGTGGTCGAGGCGGTGCTGGTGCCCGGCCTGGTGTCGAGCGGGCTGACGCTGGCCTCGGCGATTTCGGCGATGCTCATCTACCGCCTGATCAGCTGGGTGTTCATCGCGGCGATCGGCTGGGTGGTGTTCTTCTTCATGTTCCGTACCGAGTCGGAGATCGACCCCGACGCGATTGCCGACACCGCCCAGGCGTGATTGGAGCCCGCTATGCCGCCCGTCGTCGATGAGCAGACCCGGCCCGCGTTGACCGCGCTGGCGACCGACCTCGTGTGCGTGGTCGTGTTCTGCACGATCGGCAGGCGCAGCCACGCCGAGGGGCTGAACCTGGCGGGTATCGCCGAGACAGCGTGGCCGTTTCTGTCCGGTGCGGTGGTCGGCTGGCTGGTGTCGCTCGGGTGGCGCCGGCCGGTCGCGGTGGTGCCCACCGGCGTGGTGGTGTGGCTGTGCACGATCGTGGTGGGCATGCTGCTCCGCAAGCTGACGTCGGCCGGTATAGCACCGAGTTTCATTGCGGTGGCGTCGATTTCGACGGCGGTGCTGCTACTCGGCTGGCGCGTGCTGGCTGCGGTCCTGATCAGCCGCCGCTGACGACGACACGGTCAGCGTTGCGCGCAACCCGCCGAGCGGACCGTCGGACAGTTCGATGCGCCCGCCGTGCAAGCTGGCCTGCTGGGCGACCAGCGCCAGCCCGAGACCGCTGCCGCCGGGCGCGGCGGTGCTGCCGCGGGCGAACCGGCCCAGCACTGACTGGTGCTCTTCGGCGGGCAGCCCCCGTCCGTCGTCGTCGACGATGATCGTCACCGCGTCGTCGTCGCGGTGCGCGGTGAGCACAATCCGCGTGGCCTGCCCGTGGTGCACGGCGTTGCGCACCAGGTTGTCCACGGCCAACCGCAGGCCGCTGGGCCAGCCCCAGATCGCGCCGAGCCGCTCGTCGGGCGCAACGACGATCTCGACGCTGCTGCCCGGCCGGCTGTTCTCGCGCGCGACGCGGTCAAGCAGGTCGGTGACGTCGATGAGCTCGCGGTCCTCGGGTTGGGCCAGCTGACCCGAGGCCAGCTGACCCAGCGCGGTGATCATCGCCTCCACCCGCCGCTGCGCGCGGTCCAGGTCGTCCACCACCTCCTGGCGCTCCTCGGCGGGCAGGTCGCGGATCCGCAGCGTGTTCAGATCGGCGCGCATCGCCGTCAACGGGGTGCGCAGTTCGTGGGCGGCGTTGGCGGCGAAGTCCTGGGCGGCCTGCAACGAGTTGGTGGTCGACTCCTGGGCGGCGGTCAGCCGGCGCAGCATTGCCGACATCGCCTCCGACAGGTCCTCGGCCTCGCGCACCCCGCGCACCTCGGGCAGCTTCTGGGTGCCCTTGCCGAGCCGCTTGGTGTGCTCGGTGAGCTTGCGCAGCGGGCGGATCGCCGGGCCCGCGAGCAGCCAGCCCAGCCCGCCGGCGATCAACACCGTGACCACTCCGACCGCGACGTAGGACGGAATCCGCGACGGGCTCAACAAGATGCTGTCGGCGCGGATGCCGACCGACATCAGCAGCCCGCCCTGCTGTTCGACGACGATGGTCCGCACCCGGTACTCGATCCCGTTGACTTCCACCGTCTCGGTGCCGGGCTGCAGTTGCGGTAGCTGGAACCCGCGCTGAAACACCACCTGACCGGTGGACGCCGACCGGCCCGTCGTCAGCACCCCTTGGCGCGGATCGTCGAGCTCGCTGGGCCGCATACTCGCGGCGATGATCGCGTCGAGGCGCCGATCCAGTTGTGCCGCATCGTTGTTGGCAAGGACCACCGAGGTGAGCACGGTGAACGCGGCGACGACGGTGGCCGCGGCCGCTGCTGCGGCCACCGCCACCCGGGTGCGCAGCGACGCCGAGCGCAGGAACCTCGGTACCCGCACGGGTCAGGTCCCGTTCTCGGGGCTCACGAGTCGTCCCGCAGCACGTACCCGATCCCGCGAACGGTGTGGATGACCCGCGGCAGCCCCTCGCGTTCGAGCTTGCGCCGCAGATAGGAGATGAACACGTCGGCGACGTTGGTGTCGACGTCGAAGTCGTAGCCCCACACCAACTCCAGCAGGCGCTGGCGGCTGAGCACCACGCCGGCGTTCTCGGCGAGCACGGCCAGCAGGTCGAACTCGCGTTTGGTGAGATCGACGCGCTCCCCCTCGACGAAGACCAGCCGGCGCGCGCTGTCGATCGTCAACGGCCCCACGGTCATCGGGTGCGACGCCCGATCGGAGTGGCCGGACCGGCGCAGCAGGGCGTGCAGCCGCGCCACCAACTCGCCCAGGTCAAACGGTTTGGTCAGGTAGTCGTCGGCGCCGGCTTCCAGCCCGGCGATGCGGTCGTTGACGGTGTCGCGCGCCGACAGCACACAGATCGGGATGTCGTTGCCCATCGCGCGCAGCGCGGTCACCACCGCGACACCGTCGAGTTCGGGCATCTGCACATCCAGCACCAGCGCGTCATGCGGTTCGGCCGACAGCAGCCGCAGCGCCTCTTTACCGCTGGCCGCGACCCGGACGTCGAATCCGGAATGGCGCAAACCGCGCGCAACCGACGTCAGCACATCCGGGTCGTCGTCGACCAGCAGCACGGTGCGGCCCGCGCTGTCCTGCTGCGCGGGCGGCCCAACCGGCACGCGGGCTAGGGAAGCGGATCGGCGAGACCGTCGCCGTTGGTGTCACCGCAGCGGTTCTTCAGGTCGACCAGCGGCTGACGGATATTCGTCAACTCGGCCCGCACCTGAGGATTGGCGTCCAGGTATTCCGTGACCTTGGGGCGCACCTCTTCACGTTCCATGCCCTCGAGGCTGGTGAAGAACCAGTTCACATCGGGGTGGGTGAACAGGTACGCCGACGTCGCGGCCGAGACGCCGGATGCCACGCCGGCCAGGTCGGCCGCGGTGCAGTTCGGCGGGGCCTCAGCAAGAGCCGACGGCGCCACGGTCGCAGCACCAAACAACATCGCACCGGCAATCGCGCCGGTGCCGACTGCGCCAGCTACCGCACGTCGCGCAGAACGGGCCGAGAGCAACATGAACAAGCTCCTTCGTCGAGTGTGGAGTGGCCGTAACCATAGGCGGTTACCGACATAAACCAACTGGGTCCAACGCAGAAAAGCTAAGCAGAATGTCGGCCGACTTTCCTGTCTTGTGGTGAACGAATCGCCGAAAAGTCTGAAACCGCAGTTCAAGCGCCTACCTGCGCGGGCGCTCGGGTCGGCGGCGGTTACGGCAAGCCGGCGATCGGCGGCCCGGGCAGCCGGCCCTGACCTGCCGAAACCGGCGACCCCGCCGGCGATTGTCCCGCCGCAGAGGTGCCGGGCAGCCCGACGTTTTGCGCCGTCGGCAGCTCAGCTGGCAAACCCGTCGGCGCCTGCTGAGGCTGCTGCGCCTGCTGCATCAGACCCAACACCTGCGGCAGGGTCAGCGGCAGCTTGCACTGGCCCGCCAGGCTCGCCAGCGGCTGCTGCAACTGCTGCATCTCCTTGGCCGCCTTCGGGTTCGCATCGAAGTAGGCCTTGACCGCCCCCAGCGACTGCGGGCCGGCCTGCTGTTTGGAGATCGTGGTCAACGCCTGGTTGGTCTTGGGGTGCTCGTCGAGGTAGTCGCCGATCGACGTGGCGACCGAACCGATGGTCTTGGCGACCTCGCTGGCGGCACACGGATCGGCGGCGGCGGTCGCCGAGGGCGTCAGCGATCCCGTCGGCGTCGTCCCGGCGACCACGGCGCCGGCGGCGGCGGTCGCCGCGAGCACCGCGGTCAGGCTGCGGCGCAGGGCAGCAGAGGTCGGTCTCATGGGCACTCCTAACGGCTTGCAAATGTTTGCGCTGCCGCGCAAAGACATGCGCTGGGCGGCGGTGGTGTCCCCGACGACAAGGCCGACGAACTACGCGGCCAACCTGCCAGCGCACATACTGCCATCTGCCCGGTCGGACCCGCGAATTCAGCAGGTCCGCCGACCGGCGTGCGGCGTCGGCTGCGGCGCAGGATTAGAAGTGCTTAAAGCGTTGCTGGCAGCTTGTCTGCAGAACCGCGCAATACCACATGCTGCGGTACGCTCACGCTACGAAACGCCGTGCAGAAATGGGGAGTTCACCATCCAGCAGTTCATGATGCGCTTGAGTGGCACCCTGCGCAGATATCGCTGGGCGGTGTTCGCGGTATGGCTGCTCCTTCTGGTGCCCTCGATCTACCTCGGGATGACCCACGGCGGCCAGTTGACCGGCGGCGGATTCGAGGTCAAGGGTTCGCAGTCGCTGCGGGTGCAGGAAGAGCTCGAAGAGCACTTCCCCGACGAGGGCGCCTCCCCGTTGGCGCTGGTCGCCGCGCCGCGGGCCGACGCCTCCTATGAGGACATGAACGTCGCGGTTGCCCACCTGGAGCAGGTGGCCGCCGAGGTGCCCAGCGTCGCCACGGTGCCGACGAGGGGGCAGCCACCGCCGCAACCCGACCGGCCCTACGTCGTCACGCTGGAACTGGACTTCGAGAACACCGGTGCCGTCGACGTCGCCAAACAGCTGCGCGAGAAGGTCGGCATCGACGGTGAGGAGCCCGGCGAGATCGCCGACGGCAAGGTCAAGCTGTACGTCATCGGCCAGGGCGCGTTGGGCGCCGCCGCGTCGCAGGCCACCAAACACGACATCGCCCAGGCCGAGCGGTGGAACCTGCCGATCGTCCTGATCATCCTGCTCGCGGTGTTCGGCTCGCTGGCGGCCGCGGCCATGCCGCTGCTGCTCGGCATCTGCACGGTGGTCGTGACCATGGGCCTGGTCTTCCTGCTGTCGACGGTCACCACGATGTCGGTGTTCGTCACGTCGACGGTGTCGATGTTCGGCATCGCGGTGGCCATCGACTACTCGCTGTTCATCCTCATGCGGTTCCGGGAGGAGCTGCGCGCCGGGCGCGACCCCGACCAGGCCGCCGACGCCGCCATGGCGACCTCCGGTCTGGCCGTGGTGCTGTCGGGTCTGACGGTGATCGCCTCGGTGACGGGCATCTACCTCATCGCGACCCCGGTGCTGGTGTCGATGGCCACCGGCGCGATCCTGGCGGTCGCGGTGGCCGTGCTGACGTCGACGACGCTGACCCCGGCCGTGCTCGCGACGTTCGGGCGGGCGGCGGCCAAACGGTCGTCGTACCTGCACTGGTCGCGCCGCCCGGAGACCACCCAGTCGCGGTTCTGGACGCGCTGGACCGGCCAGGTGATGCGCCGGCCGTGGCTTTCGGCGCTGGCCGCGTCGGCGTTGCTGCTGCTGCTGGCCGCCCCGGCATTTTCAATGGTGCTGGGCAACAGCATGCAGCGCCAGTTCGAGCCGACGCACGAGATCCGCGGCGGGGTCAACGCAGCCGCTGAAGCCCTGGGCCCCGGCGCGCTGGGCCCGGTGCGGGTGCTGGTGAGCTTCCCCGACGGCAACGCCGCCTCGGCGCCGGCCAAGGAGCCGATCCTCAACACAATCCGGGAGCGAATGGCGCAGGGCCCCAACGTCGTATCGGTGAGCCCACCGGTGTTCGGTGAGGACTACCGTCATGCCCTGCTTTCGGCGGTGCTCTCGGTCGACCCCGAGGACATGGCCGCGCGTGACGCCGTCGACTGGATGCGCGCGGAACTGCCGCAGACGCCGGGACTCGACGGCGCCCGCATCGACGTGGGCGGGCCGACGGCGCTGATCAAGGACTTCGACGACCGGGTGTCGGCGACCCAGCCGTTGGTGTTCGTGTTCGTGGCGCTGATCGCGTTCGTGATGCTGCTGGTGGCGATTCGGTCACCGGTGCTGGCCATCAAGGGCGTGCTGATGACCGTGCTGTCGGTTGCGGCGGCCTACGGCAGCCTGGTCGTGGTGTTCCAGTGGGGGTGGCTGGAAGGGCTCGGTTTGGCGCCGATCTCGTCGCTGGACAGCACGATCCCGCCGTTGGTGCTGGCGATCGCGTTCGGTCTGTCGATGGACTACGAGATCTTTTTGCTGACCCGCATCCGCGAGCGCTATCTGCAGACCCACAACACCCGCGACGCCGTCGCCTACGGCGTCAGCACCAGCGCACGCACCATCACCAGCGCCGCGCTGATCATGATCGCGGTGTTCACCGGGTTCGCGTTCGCCGGGATGCCGCTGGTGGCCCAGCTGGGCGTCGCGTGTGCGGTGGCCATCGCCGTCGACGCCACCGTGGTGCGGCTGGTGCTGGTGCCCGCGCTGATGGCGATGTTCGACGAGTGGAACTGGTGGCTGCCGCGTTGGCTGGACCGGATCCTGCCGTCGGTGGATTTCGAGAAGCCGCTGCCCAAGGTGGAGATCCCCGATCTCGTCATCATCCCCGACGACATCTCGTCGCTAGGGCCGACGGGTTCCGATTTGCGCACCGTGGTCAAGTCCGCGGCGCGGCTGAAAACTCTTGCACCCCAAGCGGTTACCGTCGCTGACCCGTTGGCGCTCAGCGGTTGCGAGCCCGTCACCACCATGATGCGTGCCATCGATCCCGTCGATGAGGGGCCTCGAAACGGCTCTGACACCAAGACTGCCACCAAGGTCGCCACCGCGACGCCGGCGAAGCATCCGGTGACGATGTGGCGGGGCCGGCTCGCGGTCGCCCTCGACGCGCTGCAGGCGTCGTCGGAATACGAAGGCGCCCCGCTGAAGCGGCGCAGCCCGGTGGAGACCACCAACGTTCAGCTGCCGACCGGTGACCGGCTTCAGATCCCCACCGGCGCTGAGACATTGCGGTTGCAGGGTTACCTGATCATGTGCCGTAACAGCGTTCACGATTACGCGGAGTTCGCCGACCTGGTCGACGCGCTGGACACTCGAACGGCCGCGCTGGTACTGGCGGGGATGGACCGGTATTACGCTGGAGACCAGGCGAGAGAACAATGGGTCGCCACCCAGTTGGTGCGCCGGCTGGCCGACCCGCAGCCTTCCGACGAGCCCGACATGGAAATGTCGGGGCCTGAGGCGGAGGCAGATTGGGCCAGGGTCAGGCAGCGTTGCCTGTCGGTGGCCGTGGCGATGCTGGAGGAGGCGAGGTGACGGTGACTTCGGAGATCCGGGACGACAGCCGTGAGACTGCCCCCGACGCTCCGCAGCGCCCGGTGTTCGACGACCGGCCGGTGGAGTTCTGGCCCACCGCAGCCATCCGCGCGGCCCTGGAGACCGACGACCTCGCGATCTGGCAGCGGATCGTGGCCGCGATCAAACGTGACCCGTTCGGCCGCACGGCGCGCCAGGTCGAGGAGGTGCTGGAAACCGCTCGCCCGTACGGGGTTTCCAAGGCGCTCTCGGAGGTGCTCAGCCGCACCCGCGAGCACATGGAGGCCAACGAGCGCGCCGAGGTGGCCCGCCACATTCGTGCACTTCTGGAAAAGTCCGGTCTGGGCCAGCAGGAGTTCGCGTCGCGCATCGGCGTGCCGAACGCCGATTTCGCCACGTATCTGTCCGGTCAGGCCAGCCCGACGGCGTCGCTGATGGTGCGGATGAGCAAGCTGGCCGATCGGTTCGCCAAGATGCGGTCGGCGCGTTCCGATGGATCTTGAGCAGATCCTGCGGGACACCCGCACGGTCGCGATCGTCGGCGCCTCGGCCAACCCGGCCAGGGCCAGCCACGAGGTGTGGACGTATCTGAAGTCGGCAAGCGACTACGAGCTGTACCTGGTCAACCCGACGATCAGCGATGTCGACGGCACCCCGGTGTACCCGTCGTTGGCTGATCTGCCCGTGGTGCCCGACCTCGTCGACGTGTTCCGCCGCCGCGAGCATATGCCCGCGGTGCTCGACGACGCCGTCGCGGTCGGCGCGAAGGTGCTGTGGCTGCAACTCGGTCTGCACCACGAGCAGGTGGCCCGCGACGGTGCAGCGGCGGGCATGCAGGTGGTGATGGACCGCTGCCTGAAGGTCGACCACGCCCGCCTGCTCGGCTAGGGATTTGGGTGCGCTAAGACGCGCTCAGCGCTGGTATGCGCACCGAACTCACTTCGGTTAGCGGGAGTGGATCGGGCTCAGGTCGTCGACCAGCCAGCGGCCGTCGTGTTTGGTCAGCTGGACCCGTAACGCCAGGATGGCGTTCTCCGGCGGCTTTTCCGGTGCGTTCTGCGTGCCGCGCAGGATCACCGCGACGCTCGCCGCGTTCGGGCCGATCGCCTCAACGCCCGCGGAGATGGTGCTGGCTTGCGCGGAGACACCTCTGCTGGTCAATTGTTCTGCGACGGTGGCGAATTGGTTCTTGAGCGCCTCGGCGCTGTCGGCCGACATCATGGCCGCGGCGCGGTCGATCGAGGCGGTCGGGTTCTGCGGGGTGAACGTCGCGGAGGCTTCGGCGATGCTGGTGGCGATGCCGACCACCTTGTCGGTGTCGGCGTGCAGGGTGCGGTCGGGCACCGTCCACCGGAAGTATCCGACGGCCACCCCGGCCACCACGGCCACGGTGGCCACGGCCACCACGGCCAACCGCAGGCCGGGCCCGTCGTCGTCGGTGCCCATGGTCACCCCGTCGCGGCGCGCCAACACCACGTTGACGATGACGGCCTCCGCGATCAGCACACACAGCACCGAGCAGGTCGCCACCCACCACAGCGGCCAGGCCAGCACGACGCCGATGTACACCAGCGCCGCGACCGCCGTCAGCGGAGGGGCGACGTCGAATGCCGCAACCCGCCACACATTTCTCATCGGATCGGTTCCAACCGCGAAATCAGCAGGTCGCCGTCCACGTCGGAGACGTCCAGGCGCAGCGTCCAGCGCACGGTGCGGGGCTCCTCGTCGCCGGCGTTCTCGCTGACCGACGTCGCCACCACCATCACCGTGTCGGTGCGCGACGCGAACTCGGTGAGCTCGGGCTGCGGCGGCGGGGGCGGCGCGTTGGTGGCGCCGGCTCCTGGCCGGTGGATCGACTCGACGGCCACGGAGTCGACCTGACCGCGGGTGTTGGACTGCAGGGTCTGGACCAGCTCGCGGAAGGGTTTGATGGCCGCGTCGAAGTCGGCGTGGAGCTGCCCGACCGTGCCTTCGTGCAGCTTGGTCATGCTGGCTTCGACGGTGTCTTTGTCCATGTTGATCAGCGTGGCCGTCCAGTCGGCGGCGGCCGCCATGGCGCGGGTGCGGTACTGCAACTCCTCGACGTCCCCGCGGTGCTGGGTCCAGATCAGCGCGGCCAGCGCGACGGCGACCACCGCGACGACGCCGATCACCGTCGAGGCGATGCCGTAGCTGGTGAAGACGGGACCGTCCTGGTCATCGGGGTCCGGCGGTGCGGCGGCGTCGTCGGGCATGGGCGTGAGGCTACCCGCCGAGGCCGCGGGGGCTGATCGGGATCTGGCACCCTGGTGTGGTGACTGTGGAAACGATCAGATCCGGCATCGACCTGAGCCATGTCGATCCCGACGCCCGCCCGCAAGACGACCTCTTCGGCCACGTCAACGGCCGCTGGCTGGCCGAGTACGAGATGCCGGCCGACCGTGCCACCGACGGCGCGTTCCGCTCGCTGTACGACCGGGCCGAAGAACATGTGCGCGACCTGATCACCGAGGCGGCGGCCGCTGGCGCCGCGCCGGGCACCGACGAGCAGCGCATCGGCGACTTGTACGCCAGCTTCATGGACGAGGCGGCCGTCGCCGCACGCGGGGTGGCTCCGCTGCATGAGGAGCTCGCGGCCGTCGACGCGGCGACGACGCCGGCGGAGCTGGCGGCCGTGCTGGGTGCGCTGCAGCGCACCGGTGTCGGCGGCGGCGCGGGCGTCTACGTCAACACCGACGCCAAGGACTCCACCCGGTACCTGTTGTACTTCAACCAGTCCGGGCTGGGGCTGCCCGACGAGTCGTACTACCGCGAGGAGCAGCACGCCGAGATCCTGGCGGCCTATCCGCAGCACATCGCCGCGATGTTCACGCTGGTCTACGGCGCGGGCGAGCACGCCGAGACCGCGCAACGCATCGTCGCGCTGGAGACCAAGCTGGCCGCCGCGCATTGGGACGTGGTCAAACGCCGCGATGCCGACCTGGCCTACAACCTGCGGACCTTCGCGGGCCTGGTCGAGGAGGCGCCCGGCTTCGACTGGACCGGCTGGGTCACCGCGCTCGGCACTACGCCCGAGAATGCCGCTGAAGTTGTTGTGCGCCAACCTGATTACCTGACCGCGTTCGCCGAAGCGTGGTCAAGCGGCGACTTCGAGGACTGGAAGAACTGGCTGCGGTGGCGGGTCATCCACGCCCGCGCGTTCCTGCTGACCGACGAGCTGGTGGCCGAGGATTTCGCGTTCTACG
Source organism: Mycolicibacterium sp. XJ662 (assembly GCF_053484035.1). Classification (NCBI taxonomy): domain Bacteria; kingdom Bacillati; phylum Actinomycetota; class Actinomycetes; order Mycobacteriales; family Mycobacteriaceae; genus Mycobacterium; species Mycolicibacterium sp. XJ662. The sequence goes on from NZ_JBEFTL010000001.1 coordinate 662,705, forward strand.
GGCGCCGGCTGTCGGGCACCGAGCAGATCCGTGACCGGTGGAAGCGGGCCGTTTCGCTGGTGGAGAGCCTGATGGGCGATGCGGTCGGAAAGCTTTATGTCGAGCGGCATTTCCCTCCGCACGCCAAGGAGCGCATGGATGAGCTGGTGGCCAACCTCCGCGAGGCCTACCGCGTCAGCATCAACTCGCTGGAGTGGATGACGCCGCAGACGCGGCAGAAGGCGCTGGCCAAGCTCGACAAGTTCACGCCCAAGATCGGTTATCCGGCCAAGTGGCGCGACTATTCGGCGCTGGTGATCGAACGCGACGACCTCTACGGCAACTACCGCAGGGGCTACGCCGTCGAGTACGAGCGTGAGCTGGCCAAGCTGGGCGGCCCGGTCGACCGCGACGAGTGGTTCATGACGCCGCAGACGGTCAACGCCTACTACAACCCCGGCATGAACGAGATCGTCTTTCCCGCAGCGATTCTGCAGCCGCCGTTCTTCGACGCCGACGCCGACGACGCGGCCAATTACGGCGGTATCGGTGCGGTGATCGGCCACGAGATCGGGCACGGCTTCGACGATCAGGGCGCCAAGTACGACGGCGACGGCAACCTGGTGGACTGGTGGACCGACGAGGACCGCACCGAATTCGGTTCGCGCACCAAGAAGCTGATCGAGCAGTACGACGAGTATGTGCCGCGTCAGTTGAGCAATGGCCACCAGGTTAATGGCGCGTTCACCGTCGGCGAGAACATCGGCGATCTCGGCGGGCTGTCGATCGCCCTGCTGGCCTACCGGCTGTCGCTGAAGGGCAAGGAGGCGCCGGTGCTCGACGGGCTGACCGGCGAGCAGCGGGTCTTCTTCGGCTGGGCGCAGGTGTGGCGGACGAAATCCCGTGATGCCGAGGCGATCCGGCGCCTGGCGATCGATCCGCACTCACCGCCGGAGTTCCGGTGCAACGGCGTCATCCGCAACATGGACGCGTTCTACGAGGCGTTCGACGTCAGCGAGGACGACGACCTGTACCTGGAACCCGAGCACCGGGTGCGGATCTGGAGCTAAGCCTCCGCGAGCGCGAGCCCCGCGAGCTGGGCCCACGCGCAAGCTGGGGAACGCAAAAACCCCCATTTCCCTTGAGAAATGGGGGTTTTTGCGTCTTGTCGGCAGTTAGAACATCTGCCAGTCGGATGCACCGTCGGGCTGGTCGTACCACCCGCCGCTCGTGTTCTTGATCACGACCGGGTCGCCGCTGCCGAAGTTGTCGTAGAACCACTTGGCGTCTTCCGGGCTGAGGTTGATACACCCGTGGCTGACGTTGCTGTTGCCCTGGGCGCCAACCGACCACGGCGCGCTGTGCACGAAGATGCCCTGGTTGTCGATCCGGACGGCGTCCTTGACCTTGAGCTTGTAGCCCTCAGGGTCGTCGACGGGCACCCCGTAGGTCGAGGAGTCCATCACGATTTCCCCGAACTTCTCCAACACGTAGTACGTGCCGTTCCTGGTTTCATAACCCGACTTGCCCATCGACACCGGGAAGGTCTTGACCAACTCGCCGTCGCGCATGATCTCCATCTGCTTGGTGTCGTTGTCGATGGTGGCGACCAACTGCTCGGGGACGCTGAAGCTGGACTTGGTGCCGCCCGCGTCGATGTTCACCACGGTGCCTGCCGGCCAGAAGTCCTGGGGCCGCCAGCGCACCTGGGTGTCGCTGGTCCAGTAGAACCGCCCCGGCACCGGCGGAACCGACGAGACGTGGATGGCGTCCTCGGCCATCTGGCGGTCGGCGATCGGGCGCTGGAAGTTGATGTAGATCGGCTTGGCGGCGCCGACGATGGAGCCGTTCACCGGGTTGAAGCTCGGCGGTGAGAACACCGGCTCACCGGTGTAGGGCAGCGGGTTCTGTCCCGCCGGGGTGCCCGGGGGAATCTGCTGCGGCGCCGCGAACGGATTCGCCGGCATGAACGGGTTGGGCGCAGGCGCGGCGTTCGGCGCCGGCGGCGGGGCCGGTGGCAGGACAACCGGACCCGGGGGCGGGGGCGGCGGTGGGACCGGCGCGGCCGCGGCAGCCGGGTCGACAGGCGCCGGGGGCGGCGGCGGAACGGCGGGCTGGGCCAGCGCGGACGGGGCGCTCAGCACCATCGCACCGACCAAGCCGGTTGCACACATCGCGGTGAGCAGTCGATTTCTCATCGGCTGCGGCATACGGGACCTCCAAGTCACAGAACTTCCAACCAGTGTGGCATAGCGCGGGACCTCATCCCACGCCGCCGGGCGGCGGCCAGACCAGCGCAAATAGCCGGATAGAACGCGCTGACCTGCAGGGTTATCGCTTACCGATGCGCGAAACGTTACGGCGCCTGGTGATCAGGACCGCACCAACCGCGCGATCGCGGCCGAGGCCTCGGCGAGCTTGGCGTCGCTCTGCTCGCCGCCCTCGGCGACCGCCTGGGCGACGCAGTGCCCCAGATGTTCGTCGAGCAGGCCCAGCGCCACCGATTGCAGCGCGTTGTTGACCGCGCTGATCTGGGTGAGCACATCGATGCAGTACTTATCCTCGTCGATCATCTTGGCGATGCCGCGTACCTGCCCCTCGATGCGCCGCAACCGCTTGGCGTAGTTGTCTTTCTGCGCCGAATAGCCGTGCGCAGCGACTGTGGTGGTCTGCTCAGCCATTGGGTCCTCTCAACATCTGCTGCATTTGCGTGATCTCGGCCTGTTGGGTGTCGATCATGGTCTGGGCCATGCGTTTGGCGTCGACGTTCGCACCGTTGGCGACCTCGGCCTGGGCCATCTCGACCGCGCCCTCGTGGTGGCTGATCATCGACTCCAGCCACAGGGTGTCGAATTCCTCGCCGCGCAGCGATCGCAGCCGTTCCATCGTGGCCTCGTCGACCATGCCCTGCATCTCGGAGTGATCTGCGTGACCCTCGCCGGTGGCGGTGTCGGGGTTCTCGTTCCACTGCACCAAAAACACCCGAAGCGCCCTGATCTCGGGTTCCTGCGCGGCCGAGATCTGCTCGGCCAGCGCGATCAACTCGGGGTTCGACGACCGATCGGGCACCATTGCCGACAGCTCGATGGCCTGCTCATGGTGCGGGATCATGTTGGTGGCGAACGCGACATCATCGGCGTTGTAACCGGCCGGCTCGCCGCTGATCGCCGGAGTGTCAGGATGCTCGTGGTCAGTGTGTCCGTCGGCGGACTCGGACTGGGTACACGAGGACAGCAACAGCGCGGTGGCAAGTGCGGCGAGCACCGCGAGAATCCGGGTGGCAAAAGACGTCATGCGGCCAGGGTACCCGATACCCCCTCGGGGTATAAATTGGTTTTGGCAGGATGCCCACCGAAGGCATACTTAGCGTCATGTCCTCAGGTCCTGACATCGAGCCCCGTCGGGCGGAGCACCGCACCCAAGCCTCCCGTCGGGCGGAGCCCGACATCAAGCCGAGAAGCCGCGACGTCACCGACGGCCTCGAGAAAGCCGCGGCGCGCGGGATGCTGCGCGCGGTAGGCATGGGCGACGACGACTGGGGCAAACCCCAGATCGGCGTCGGCTCGTCGTGGAACGAGATCACCCCGTGCAACATGTCGCTGCAGCGACTCGCCCAGTCCGTCAAGGGCGGCGTGCACGCCGCCGGCGGCTTCCCGTTGGAGTTCGGCACGATCTCGGTGTCCGACGGCATCTCGATGGGCCACGAAGGCATGCATTTCTCGCTGGTGTCCCGCGAGGTGATCGCCGACAGCGTCGAGACGGTCATGCAGGCCGAACGCCTCGACGGCTCGGTGCTGTTGGCCGGCTGCGACAAGTCGATCCCCGGCATGCTCATGGCGGCCGCACGGCTCGACCTGGCCAGCGTCTTCTTCTACAACGGCTCGATCATGCCGGGCGTCGCCAAGCTGACCGACGGTTCCGAAAAGGAAGTGACGATCATCGACGCGTTCGAGGCCGTCGGCGCCTGTGCGCGTGGACTGATGCCGCGCGAGGACGTCGACATCATCGAGCGCGCGATCTGCCCCGGCGAGGGTGCCTGCGGCGGCATGTACACCGCCAACACGATGGCCTCGGCCGCAGAAGCGCTGGGCATGTCGTTGCCGGGCAGCGCCTCCCCCGTGGCCATCGACGAGCGCCGCGACGAGTTCGCACGCAAATCCGGCGAAGCGGTCGTGGAGATGCTGCGTCGCGGCATCACCGCACGCGACATCCTCACCAAGGAAGCCTTCGAGAATGCGATCGCGGTGGTGATGGCGTTCGGCGGGTCGACCAACGCGGTCCTGCACCTGTTGGCCATCGCCAACGAGGCCAACGTCAAGCTGACGCTTGACGACTTCACCCGCGTCGGGCAGAAGGTGCCACACCTCGCCGATGTGAAACCCTTCGGCCGCCATGTGATGAAGCACGTCGACGAGATCGGCGGTGTGCCCGTGGTGATGAAGGCGCTACTGGATGCCGGTCTGCTGCACGGTGACTGCCTCACAGTCACCGGCCAGACCATGGCCGAGAACCTCGCCCACATCGAACCGCCGGACCCGGACGGCAAGGTGTTACGCGCGATGAACGATCCGATCCATCCGACCGGTGGCATCACGATCCTGCACGGCTCGCTGGCGCCCGAAGGTGCAGTGGTCAAGTCTGCGGGGTTCGACTCCGATGTGTTCGAAGGCACGGCAAGGGTTTTCGAGCGGGAACGCGCCGCACTCGACGCGCTCGAGGACGGCACCATCGTCCCCGGCGACGTGGTGGTCATTCGCTACGAGGGTCCCAAGGGCGGACCGGGTATGCGCGAGATGCTCGCGATCACCGGCGCGATCAAGGGCGCCGGCCTCGGCAAGGACGTGCTGCTGATGACCGACGGCCGATTCTCCGGCGGCACGACCGGGTTGTGCGTCGGCCACATCGCTCCCGAGGCTGTCGACGGCGGCCCCATCGCGTTCCTGCGCGACGGTGACCGCATCCGGCTCGACGTGGGCAAGGGCACGTTGGACGTGTTGGTCGACCCGGACGAATTCGATTCGCGCAAGGCCGGTTTCGAGCCGCTGCCGCCGCGCTACACCACCGGTGTGTTGGCCAAGTACATCAAGCTGGTCGGCACGGCCGCCACAGGTGCGGTCTGCGGCTAGCCGTCCCCAACGGTGTCACCGTGGCTGCGGTGGGTCGACCGGGGTGAGTGCGATCGGCAGCCAGTAGGTGCCCGCCCCTTGGCCCGGACAGCCGGGCGCAGCGACGGTGAATATCCGCTCACCGGTGAAGCTTCCGTCGCCGACGGGGCGCAGGAAGTCCGACCGGAACGACGGCACCGTGCCGCCGTCGCCGCCCGCACCGCAGTGGAACGGGTAGTCGCCGCTGGACTCCCAACGGTCGTTGTTCCACGTATAGGTGTAAAGCGCAGGCGCATTCGGGTTCTCAATGAGATCGGTTTCCCGCATCCACTCCACGACGCACCCGTTGACGTCGCAGGTCGTGGTGAACCGGCCCAGCTGCACCGCGGGGTCCGACGGGGTTGGTATCCCGTTGAACGTCTGGTGCGCGTGGTCCAGCGTCGCGTCGTAGTACCCGTACATCGGCGCGGGCTGCGCACGGTCCGCGGCCGCCACCGGCGCGAATATCAGTGCAGCGCATCCGGTCATCGCAGTGATCGAGAGCGTCTTCGACACCATCGCAGGTTCCTTTCACCAGGAAGCCCTCGACGGCGGAGAAGCTTCTTATCCGGTGGATACCACACCGGTGATCTCACGCGTCGCGAAATTGCGCAAGCTCGGGCCTTGAGCGGTCCTGACTATCTGACGACGGCGATCGCGAAGCCGTCCCAGCCCTTGACCCCGACGGTCTGGATCGCCGCGGTGTCCAGCCGTGGATGGCGGCCCATCATGTCGAGCATGTCGCGGATGGCCTTGGCCTGCTGATCGTCGGGTGCCGGATCCAGCACCCGACCGAACCGGGCGATGTTGTCCACCACGATGATTGCGCCGGGGTTGCTGAGCTTGATCGCCCATTCGACGTAGGCGACGTTGTTCTCCTTGTCGGCGTCGATGAATACCATGTCGAACTTCTCGTCGCGGTCGGCCAGCGTGGGCAGCGTGTCCAGCGCGGTGCCGACGACGATCTCGACACGATCGGCCACCCCCGCGCGGGTCAGGTTCTCCCGCGCGACGTCGGCGTGCTTGGGCTCGTACTCGAGCGTGACGACCTGACCGCCGGTGCCGACGCCGCGCGCCAGGTTGATGGTGCTGTAGCCGGCCAGCGTGCCGATCTCCAGAATGCGGGTGGCACGCGTCGCCGTTGCGAGCAGGTAGAGCAGCTTGCCGTGCTGGGCCGACACCTCGATCGGGGGCATGCCCGCGGCCGCGGCCGATTCACGTGCCGCCGTCAACGCGGCGTCTTCGGTGTCCAGCACGCGGGTGAACAGGTCGTCGAGCGCTTTGGGATCCGGATCGGCCATCGGATCCACGTTAGCCCATGGGGTTACGGCGCGAGGAACACGTCGTTGAGGGTGACGGTGCGCAGCTTGCGCGCGCGGATGAGGTCGACCAGCTGCGCGTAGACCTGCGTGACGGGTTCGTGGTTGAGGTGTCCGATCACGATGGTCTGCGGCTGGAAGTAGCGCTCGGCCATCTGCACGACTTCGCCCGCCGGTATCCACAGGTGGTCTTCCAGCGTCCCCGACCACAGCGTGTCGACGGTGTACCCCAGATCGCCTGCCACCTTGTCGACGTGCGGATTGTGGGCGCCGTACGGTGGCCGGAAGTACGGGCGCGCATCGACACCGTATGTCTTCCAAAGGAAGTCGTGGTTGTGCCGGAACTCTTCTGCGACGTCGGTCAACGGCAGCTTGGTCAGGTTCGGATGCGTCCAGGTGTGGTTGGCGAGCTGGATCTGGCCGTCGTCGACGAGCGGCCGCAGCATTTCGGCGTGCTCGGTCCACGAGTGGTATACGCCGTTGACGAAGTACGTCAGCCGCATCCCGGTGTCCTTGGCCAGCTGGGTGTAGGCGCGCACCACGTCGCTGCTGACCCCGTCGTCGAGGGTCAGCGCGAGCAGGTCGCCGTGTCCGGGCAGGTTGCTGAGTACCCCCGGCGGCAGCGGGATCCGCGCCGACGGCGGCGGTGGCGGCAGCAATCCTGCGGGCGGGGCGGGCGCGGGCGTGGCCGCCTCGGCGGCGGTGCCGACCACCTGCGTCTGCCCGGTCGTCGAGCATCGGCTGAGCCCGATCGCGCCGAGGCTGGCAACGGTCAGCGCCGCGATGAAGTGGCGCCGGTCGAGCTCGGTTCCGGCGCGGGGGATGCGGTAGCGGGCGGCCATTGCCCCTACTGTCCCGCGAGCAGACGCAGAAACGTCTGATTACGCGGCGTGTCGCCACCTTCTGCGTCTTCTCAACGCAGGAACGTCAGCGCTGGGGGACGGCGGTCGGCTTGATCGGCTCCGGCAGCGCGCTCTGCCCCATCAGGTACCGGTCGACGCCGGCCGCGGCGGCGCGGCCCTCGGCGATGGCCCAGACGATCAGGGACTGGCCGCGGCCCATGTCGCCGGCCACGAACACCCCGGGCACCGAGGTGGCGAAGTTCGCGTCGCGCGCGACGTTTCCGCGGTCGGTGAGCTCCACGCTGAGGTCCGCCAGCAGGCCCTCCCGCTGCGGGCCGACGAAACCCATGGCCAGCAGCACCAGGTCGGCCTCCAGCTCGAACTCCGTGCCGTCGACCTTGACGAACTTACCGCCCTCGCTGCGCACCTCGTGGCCGCGTAACGCGGTGACCCGGCCGTCGCGGCCCACGAACTCCTCGGTGTTGACCGAGTACACCCGTTCGCCGCCCTCCTCGTGCGCCGAGGACACCCGGAACATCAGCGGGTAGACCGGCCAGGGCGTCGAGTCGGCGCGGGTGTCCGGCGGGCGCGGCATGATCTCGAACTGGTGCACGCTGACCGCGCCTTGGCGGTGCGCGGTGCCCAGGCAGTCGGCGCCGGTATCGCCGCCGCCGATGATGATGACCTTCTTACCCTTGGCGGTGATCGGCGGTTCCCCGTCGGGTCCCGTCACAGGATCACCGTGCTGCACCCGGTTGGCCCAGGGCAGGTACTCCATGGCCTGGTGGATGCCGTCGAGGTCGCGGCCCGGAATCGGCAGATCGCGCCATGCCGTCGCGCCGCCGGCGAGCACCACCGCGTCGAAGTCCTTGCGCAGCTGCTGCGCCGTGAGGTCCACGCCGACGTTGACGCCGGTGCGGAACTGGGTGCCTTCGGCAGTCATCTGTTCGAGACGACGGTCGATGTGGCGCTTTTCCATCTTGAATTCCGGGATGCCGTAGCGCAGCAGGCCGCCGATGCGGTCGTCGCGCTCGAACACCGTCACGGTGTGGCCGGCGCGGCTGAGCTGCTGGGCGGCGGCCAGCCCGGCCGGGCCGGATCCGACGACGGCGACCGACTTTCCGGTCAGCACGACCGGCGGCAGCGGCACCACCCAGCCCTCGTCGAAGGCCCTGTCGATGATCTCGACCTCGACCTGTTTGATGGTGACCGGATCCTGGTTGATGCCGAGCACACACGAGCCTTCGCACGGCGCCGGGCACAGCCGCCCGGTGAACTCCGGGAAGTTGTTGGTGGCGTGCAGCCGCTCGTACGCGTCGTGCCAGCGGCCGGTGCGGACCAGATCGTTCCACTCCGGGATCAGGTTGCCCAGCGGGCAGCCGTTGTGGCAGAACGGGATACCGCAGTCCATGCAGCGCGCCGCCTGCTCACGCAGCGTGTCTTCGGAAAAGTCTTCGTAGACCTCTTTCCAGTCCTTCAGGCGCAGCGGGACCGGCCGCCGCGGCGGGGTCTCGCGGTGGGTGTACTTGAGGAAGCCGCGGGGATCAGGCACCGGCGGCCGCCATGATCGCTTCGTCGACGTCGACACCGCGCTCTTCGGCGTCGGCGATGGCTTCCAGCACCCGCCGGTAGTCGCGGGGCATCACTTTGGTGAAGTGCTTCACGTTGGTGCTCCAGTCGTCGAGTATGCGCTGGCCGACAGCGGAATCGGTGGCATCCACATGGGCGTGGATCATGTCCTGCAGCCACGCCAGATCCTCGTCGTCGAGGTCCTCGAGTTCCACCATCTCGGCGTTGAGATTCTGCGGCAGCCGGTTGTCAGGGTCGTAGACGTAGGCGATACCGCCGGACATCCCCGCCGCGAAGTTGCGGCCGGTCGGGCCGAGGATGGCGATGCGTCCGCCGGTCATGTACTCGCAGCCGTGGTCGCCGACGCCTTCGACCACCGCGTGCGCCCCTGAGTTGCGCACCGCGAACCGCTCCCCCACCTGGCCGCGCAGGAACGCCTGCCCGCTGGTGGCGCCGAACAGGATCACGTTGCCGGCGATGATGTTGTCCTCGGCGACGTAGTCGGCGGGCGCATCATCCGATGGCCGCACCACGATGCGGCCGCCCGACAGGCCCTTGCCGACGTAATCGTTGGCGTCGCCGTACACCCGCAGCGTGATGCCCTGCGGCACAAAGGCACCGAAGCTGTTGCCCGCCGACCCGTCGAACGTGATATCGATGGTGCCGTCCGCAAGACCCTGTCCGCCATAGGCTTTGGTGACCTCATGACCGAGCATGGTGCCGACGGTGCGGTTGACGTTGGCGATCGTCGTCGAGAAGCGCACCGGTGTCTGGGAATCCAGCGCTTCGCGGCACATCACGATCAGCTGCTGGTCGAGTGCCTTGTCCAGGCCGTGGTCCTGGCGTGAGCTGCAGTACAGGTCCTGGTTCATGAACGCCGATTCGGGCTGGTGCAGCACCGGCGCCAGGTCCAGCTTGTTGGCCTTCCAGTGCTCGGCGGCGCGGGTGGTGTCCAGCGCGTCGACCTGGCCGACCATCTCGTTGAGCGTGCGGAACCCCAGCTGCGCCATCAGCTCGCGCACTTCTTCGGCAATGAACATGAAGAAGTTCTCGACGAACTCGGGCTTGCCGGTGAAGCGTTGCCGCAGTACCGGGTTCTGCGTCGCCACCCCCACCGGGCAGGTGTCGAGGTGGCAGACCCGCATCATGATGCAGCCCGACACCACCAGCGGCGCGGTGGCGAAGCCGAACTCCTCGGCGCCGAGCAGCGCGGCGACCACGACGTCGCGGCCGGTCTTGAGCTGTCCGTCCACCTGGACCACAATGCGGTCGCGAAGCCCGTTGAGCAGCAACGTCTGCTGGGTCTCGGCCAGCCCGAGCTCCCAGGGCGCACCCGCGTGCTTCATCGACGTCAGCGGCGTCGCACCGGTGCCGCCGTCGTGCCCGGAGATCAGCACCACGTCGGCGTGCGCCTTCGAGACACCGGCGGCCACCGTGCCCACCCCGTTCTCGCTGACCAGCTTGACGTGCACGCGGGCCTGCGGGTTGGCGTTCTTGAGGTCGTGGATCAGCTGCGCCAGATCCTCGATCGAGTAGATGTCGTGGTGCGGCGGAGGCGATATCAACCCGACTCCGGGCGTGGAGTGGCGCACCTCGGCCACCCACGGGTACACCTTGTTGCCCGGAAGCTGGCCGCCCTCACCGGGTTTTGCGCCCTGGGCCATCTTGATCTGGATGTCGGTGCAGTTGGTCAGGTAGTGGCTCGTGACGCCGAACCGGCCAGAGGCCACCTGCTTGATGGCGCTGCGCCGCCAGTCGCCGTTCTCCTCGGGGTCGAACCGGCTGACGTGCTCACCACCTTCACCCGAATTCGACCGGCCGCCAAGGCGGTTCATCGCGATCGCGAGTGTCTCGTGGGCCTCCGCGGAGATCGAACCGTAGCTCATCGCGCCGGTCGAGAACCGCTTGACGATCTCGCTGGCCGGCTCCACCTCCTCGAGCGGAACCGGTGGTCGCACACCGTCTTTGAACTTGAACAGCCCACGCAGCGACGCCATCCGCTCGCTCTGGTCGTCGACCAGCGTGGTGTACTCCTTGAAGATCGAGTACTGGCCGGTGCGCGTTGAATGCTGCAGCTTGAACACCGTGTCGGGGTTGAACAGGTGGTACTCGCCCTCACGGCGCCACTGGTATTCGCCGCCGACCTCGAGTTCACGGTGCGCCCACTCGGTGGGCTGGTCGAGGTAGGCCAACCGGTGCCGGGCGGCCACGTCGTCGGCGATGTCGTCCAGGCCGATGCCGCCGACCGGGCACGTCAGCCCGGTGAAGTACTCGTCGAGCACCTGCTGGCTGATGCCGATCGCCTGGAACAATTGCGCGCCGGTGTAGGAGGCCAATGTGGAGATGCCCATCTTGGACATCACCTTCAGCACGCCTTTGCCTGCTGCCTTGACGTAGTTGTCCTTGGCCTTGTCGGTGTCGATGCCGGTGAGCGCCCCGCGATCGACCATGTCCTCGATCGACTCGAACGCCATGTACGGGTTGATCGCGGCCGCACCGAAACCGCACAGCATGGCCATGTGGTGCACCTCGCGCGCATCACCGGTCTCGACGACCAGGCCGACCTGGGTGCGGGTCCGGTCACGCACCAAGTGGTGGTGCACCGCGGCCACCGACAGCAGCGACGGGATCGGCGCCATCTGCTCGTTGGACTCGCGGTCGGACAACACGATGATGCGGGCGCCCTCCCGGATGGCCGCGGACACCTTCGCGCGGACGTTGTCGAGGGCTTCCTTGAGACCCTGGCCGCCGCGGTTCACCGGGTACAGGCAGCGCACCACTGCGGTCGACAGTCCGTGGCGGCGACCGTCGATCTCCTGCTCGGGGTCGAGGTTGATCAGCTTGGCCAGTTCGTGGTTGCGGATGATCGGCTGCGCCAGCACGATCTGGCGGCACGACTCCGGGCCCGGGTTGAGCAGGTCGCCCTCCGGTCCCATGGCGCCCTGCAGGCTGGTCACCACCTCTTCGCGGATCGCATCCAGTGGCGGGTTGGTCACCTGGGCGAACATCTGCTGGAAGTAGTCGAACAACATTCGGGGCCGCTGCGACAGCACCGCGATGGGGGTATCGGTGCCCATCGAACCGATCGGCTCGGCACCGGTGCGGGCCATCGGCGCGACCAGCAGGTTGAGCTCTTCGTAGGTGTAGCCGAAAGCCTGCTGGCGCAACACCACCCGGTGGTGCGGCATGCGCACGTAGTCGCCCTGCGGCAGCTCGTCGAGACGGAACAGCCCGGCGTCCAGCCACTCCTGATAGGGATGCTCGGCGGCCAGTTCGGCCTTGATCTCCTCGTCGTCGACGATGCGGCCCTGCGCGGTGTCGACCAGGAACATGCGGCCGGGCTGCAGGCGCATCTTGCGCACCACCGTGGACGGGTCGAGGTTGAGCACACCGGCTTCGGACGCCATCACGACGAGGCCGTCGGCGGTCACCCAGATCCGCGACGGCCGAAGGCCGTTGCGGTCCAGCACGGCGCCGATCACGGTGCCGTCGGTGAAGCACACCGAGGCCGGGCCGTCCCACGGCTCCATCAGCGAGTCGTGGAACTCATAGAAAGCGCGCCGGGCCGGATCCATCGACTCGTGGCGCTCCCACGCCTCGGGGATCATCATCAGCACCGCGTGCGGCAGGCTGCGGCCGCCGAGGTGCAACAACTCGAGGACCTCGTCGAACCGCGCGGTGTCGGAGGCCCCGGGCGTGCAGACCGGCGTGATCTTTTCCAGGTCGGCGTCGTCGCCGAACAGGTCGGTGCGGATCAGCGCCTCGCGGGCCCGCATCCAGTTCTCGTTGCCGGTGACGGTGTTGATCTCACCGTTGTGGGCGATGCGCCGGAACGGGTGCGCCAGCGGCCACGACGGGAACGTGTTGGTGGAGAACCGCGAGTGCACGATGCCCAGCGCACTGGTGAGCCGTTCGTCTTGCAGGTCGAGGTAGAACGCCTTGAGCTGCGGTGTGGTCAGCATCCCCTTGTAGACGAAGGTCTGACCGGAAAGGCTTGGGAAGTACACGGTTTCGCGGCCGGGACCGTCTTGACCCGGCCCCCTGGTGCCGAGCTCGTGCTCGGCGCGCTTGCGTACCACGTAGGCACGACGCTCCAGGTCCATCCCCGACGCGCCGCCAAGGAACACCTGCCGGAAGGTCGGCATCGCGTCACGGGCGAGCGCGCCCAGCGACGATTCGTCGGTGGGCACCTCCCGCCACCCCAGCACGGAAAGCCCCTCGGCCTCGGCGATCTTCTCGACGGCCTCAGAAGCCACCGCGGCATCCTTGGACGACTGCGGAAGGAACGCGATCCCGGTCGCGTAGCTGCCGTATTCGGGCAGTTCGAAATCGACGACTGCCCGCAGGAACTCGTCGGGGACCTGCAACAGGATGCCCGCCCCGTCACCGGTGTGCGGTTCAGCGCCCTGGGCGCCGCGGTGCTCCAGGTTCAGCAACGCGGTGATCGCTTTGTCGACGATGTCGCGACTGCGCCGACCGTGCATATCGGCCACCATGGCCACGCCGCACGCATCGTGCTCGAACGCGGGGTTGTAGAGCCCTTGAATCCTGGGCGTCATTCCCACCTACCCTTTTATCCGCACGCCTTGAGCTGTTATCAACGGCGGCCGTACAGCGGCGTTGCGGCCGGCCTGCGAGGGGGCGCCTCCGTGCGACACCGAACGACTGCTCGAACCCAACTCGCCTAAGTGAGAAAAACGATATGACAAACCATGCCTGACATGCCAACTTAGTCGAGCCTAACTAAGTGGTGGCGCCCCGTTGGGCCGGTCAATTCCCCACGCCGCCATCGGTTTCGAACAGCGTTGGGCCGCTTCGGATTTCACTCTCCGCCCGGAAGCGGACGCGCGCCGCCGCACTAAGCGATCCTAACTTTTCCCAGGTATCACTATTTGCTGTGATACTCCGTTCACCACTGTACGCTGGGTGAACTCCATCACATAGTCTTTGCGAAAAGCCTAGTCAGATTCTTAGAGAACGGCTCGCACGCCGGCTTCGGGGGACAGATCCAGCCGTCGCAGCAGCTGAGCGTTGGCCGCCACCACCACCGTGGAGGCCGACATCAGCAACGCCCCGACCGACATCGGCATCACGAAGCCCACCGGAGCCAGCACGCCGGCCGCCAACGGTACCGCGATCAGGTTGTATCCCGCTGCCCACCAAAGGTTTTGCTTCATCTTGCGGTACGCGGCCTTGGACAGCTCGATCACCGAAAGCACCGACCGCGGATCGGAACTGGCCAAGATCACCCCGGCCGATGCGATCGCCACGTCGGTGCCCGCCCCGATCGCAATACCGACGTCGGCCTGCGCGAGCGCCGGGGCGTCGTTGACGCCGTCGCCGACCATCGCGACCTTGAGCCCCTCCGACTGCAGCGACGCCACCTTGGCGGCCTTGTCTTCGGGCCGTACACCTGCGAAAACGCGGTCGATGCCGAGTTCGGCCGCCACCGAGTCCGCGACGGCCTGCGCGTCACCGGTGATCATCATCACTGCGATGCCGAGCCGGTGCAGGGCGTCGACGGCTTGGCGGGACTCCTCGCGTACCTCGTCGGCCAACGCCAGCGCACCCACCGTCACCCCGTCGACCAGCACGTGCAGGATGGTCGCGCCCTGCTCACGCCACCGGTCGGCTTCGGGTAGCTCACGTTGACCGGCTTCGGAGAGCGTTCGCGGGCCCCCGACCTGTACCGTCTTGCCGTCGGCCGTCGCGCTGACGCCGACGCCCGGTAACGATGTGAAGTCCGACCAGGCAGGCACGGTCAGCTCGCGGCGACGCGCGGTCTCCACGATCGCCTTGGCCAGCGGATGCTCGGAGGCGGCCTCGGCGGCGGCGGCCAGCGCCACCACCTCGTCCTCGGAATGCCCGGGCGCGGCGGCCACGGCGGTCACCGTCGGCTCGCCCTTGGTCAGGGTGCCGGTCTTGTCGAACAGCACCGCACCGACCGTGCGCATGCTCTCCAGCGCGAGCCGGTCTTTGACCAGCACCCCGCCCCGCGCCGCGCGTTCGGTCGCGATGGAGACCACGAGCGGTATGGCCAGCCCCAGCGCGTGCGGGCAGGCGATCACCAGCACGGTGATCGTCCGGATCACCGATTGTTCGGGAACCCCGATGAAACCCCAGACCACGGCCGTGATCGCGGCGGCGCCCAGCGCGAACCAGAACAGCCAGCCCGCGGCGACGTCGGCGATCCGCTGCGCCCGCGACGACGAGTTCTGCGCCTCGGTGACCAACCGCTGGATCCCGGCGAGCGCGGTGTCGTCGCCGACCGCGGTCACCTCGACGCGCAGACCCGAGTCGGTGGCGACAGTGCCCGCGACCACGTGATCGCCCACGCCGCGGCGCACCGGCCGGGATTCGCCAGTGACCATCGACTCGTCGACGTCGGCAGCGCCGTCGGTGATCTCGCCGTCGGCGGGCACGCTGCCGCCCGGGCGCACGATCACCACGTCGCCGACCCGCAGTTCGGCCGGTGCGACGATCTCGACCCCGTCATCACCGACCACACGTTCGGCTTCGTCGGGCAGCAGGGCCGCCAGCGAGTCGAGCGCGGAAGTGGTCTGCGCCAGCGAGCGCATCTCGATCCAGTGGCCGAGCAGCATGATCACGATCAGCAGCGCCAGCTCCCACCAGAACTCGAGCTGGTGGTGCAGCAGGCCCAGGCTCGCGCCCCACGACGACAGGAACGCCACGGTCAGCGCCAGGCCGATCAGCAGCATCATTCCCGGTGTGCGGGAACGGATTTCGCTGACCGCACCGGTGAGGAACGGACGTCCGCCCCACAGGTACATCACCGTGCCCAGGACGGGCGACACCCATTGCGCACCGGGTACGTCGGGAAGGGAGTAGCCAAGGATCATCGCGAACATCGTCGACAGCCCGGCCGTCGGGATCGCGAGCACCAGCATGATCCAGAACAGCCGCCGGAACTGCGCGACGTGGTTCCCGTGATCTCCGTGGCCGCCGTGCCCGCCGTGTCTTTCGTGGTCACCGTGGCCGGTCGACGCGCCGTGACCGACGTGTGTGCCGTGCTGCGTCATGACGACACTATATACCCCTGGGGGGTATAGGGGGAACCGGGGCGGTCAGGCTGGACCCTGATGTCATATCCGCTGAGTACCCCGTTGGGCCGGTTCGGCGTCCAAAACTTCGAGGACGGGCCGCACCGCTGCGTGGCCGCGATCCCCGCGGGCGATGCGGTCAACCCGCTGACCGGCGCGCCGACGATCGCGCCGCTGGCGATGCTGGTGGACCACGCCGGGGGCCTGGTCAACCACCATCTTCGCGCAGCCGACGAGTGGACGGTGACCACCGAGTTGGCGTTGGAGTGCCGGCCCGAGGCGGTGGACATCATCGCGGCCGCGCCCGACGAACCGGTGGTCGCGACGGCCCGACCGTTCGGCCCCAAGGGCGAGGTGGCGTTGGCGCTGTGCGAGTTCACCCACCGCGACATCGCGCTGGCGACCGCCACCGTGCGTTCGTTTTTCATCAAGGCGCAGGACCGGGTCGCGGAGTTCCCCGACGGTCCCACCGGCCCGCCGCCGCCCGTCCCGCTCGCCGAGAAGATGGCGGTCAGCGTCGCCGAATCCGGCGGCGCCGCACACGTTCTGCTGCAGGCCGCCGATCCGGTGCTCAACAACAGCATCGGCGTCGTGCACGGCGGCGTGTCGGCCATGGCGCTGGAGATGGTGGCCGCGGCCGCGCTGAACAACGGCGGTGGCGACGAACCGTTGCGCACCGCGTCGCTGCGGGTGAACTTTCTGCGTGAGTTCCACAGCGGTCCCGAATGTCGTTATGTCGGAACGAGTTTGCGCGTCGGTCGCCGGACCGGTATCGCCGAGGCGCAGGCCGTCGGCGCCGACGGCAGGACCGCGATCATCGCCCGCGTCACGGCCTACCGGTGAAAAGCCGATAGCCCGACGTCATCGTGGACTAGCATCCGGACCATGCCAGCTCCCCCCGAAACCGGCGGTGGACTAGGCGGATTCATCCGACGCTCGGGGTATCTGCGCAAATGGCTGATCCTCGGCATCGCGATCGGCGTCATCGCCGGCCTCGGCGCGGTCACGTTCTATCTGGCCCTCGACTACGCCGGCCGCTTCCTGCTCGGCTACCTCGCCGGCTACGACATTCCCAAGCCGATCGGTGACGGCGGCGACGCCGGCTCGCCCGGATTCGACCGGCCGTGGGCGATCCCGCTGGTGACGTTCGGCGGTGCGTTGGTGTCGGCGTTTCTGGTGGCCAAGTTCGCCCCCGAGGCCGAAGGCCACGGCACCGACAGCGCGATCGAGGCGGTGCACACCGACCCGCGCGCGATCCGCGGCCGCGCCATCGTCGTCAAGACGATCGCCAGCGCGCTGACCATCGGCTCCGGCGGGTCCGGCGGCCGCGAAGGCCCCGCCGCGCAGATCTCGGCGGGTTTCGGGTCGCTGCTCACCCGCTGGCTCAACCTCTCCTACGAGGACGGGCGGATCGCGGTGTCGCTGGGCATCGGATCGGGCATCGGGGCGATCTTCGGCGCCCCACTGGGCGGCGCGGTGCTGGCCGCCTCGATCGTCTACCGCGAGGACTTCGACTACCAGGCGCTGATCCCCGGGTTCATCACCTCGGCGACGGCCTACGCGGTGCTGGGTTCGATCCTCGGGTTCGATCCGCTGTTCGGGTTCATGGCCGCCGACTTCCGCTTCGACCATCCGCTGGATCTGAGCTGGTACCTGGTGATCGGCGTCGTCGCGGCGTTCTTCGGATACCTGTACGCCAAGATGTTCTACGGCACCGTCGCGCTGACGGCGAAACTGCCCGGCAACAAGGTGATCAAACCGGCGCTCGGCGGCCTTGCCGTCGGTCTGCTGGCCCTGCTGATCCCGCAGATCCTGGCCAGTGGATACGGCTGGGCGCAGAAGGCCGGCGCCACCGACACGTTGATGGCCATCCCGTTGTGGATTGTGCTACTGCTGCCGCTGGCCAAGATCGTGGCCACCTCGCTGTCGATCGGCACCGGCGGTTCGGGCGGCATCTTCGGACCCGGCGTCGTCGTCGGCGCTTTCGTCGGCGCGGCGATCTGGCGGCTGGCGCACGACCTCGGCGCACCCGGGATTCCCGACAGCCCCGCCGTCTTCGTCGTCGTCGGCATGATGGCCTGCTTCGGCAGCGTCGCCCACGCCCCGCTGGCGGTGATGATCATGGTCGCTGAGATGACCGGATCCTTCGCCGTCATCCCGTGCGCGATGGTCGCCGTCGGCATCGCCTACCTGCTGATCCTGCGCACGGACGTGTCGATCTACCAGGCCCAGCGCACCGACCGGCGGAGCGACGCCGCCGTGCCCTGATGCTTGCTGGCCTGCACAATTTTGTTTGCGGGACGTCATAGCCAGGGACGACGGACGGTTTCTGATCAATTCGCTGAAGCCACTGTTGATCTTGGCTGTTCGTGTTTTAGGATATTGCTGACTACCGACGCAGCTGGCACACGAGGGGGGTTGCCAGCGCACACGCGGCCGATAGCCGCTCAAACGGTTGGCGACCGGGGTTTTGGGGGACCCCGGTCGCCAATTGTCTTTCGGTTACTTCTTCTTGGCGTTGCTGGCAGCGCTCTTCTCGGTGCGGGCGCCGCCGCTGGACAGTTGGCCGCCGGAGTTCTCCAGATGGGCCCGCATGAACCACTGGAATTTCTCCAGCTCGCCGGTGTGGTCGATGAGCATGTCCTGCGACACCAGGTCCAGCTCCTCTAACGTGTCGATGCACTTGCGGGTGTCCTCGATGACCCCGGTGTAGACGAGGTCGAGGGCCGCCAGGTGTGCCTGGGCGGTGTCGCGTGCCACGGAGTAGTCGTCCCAGGTGCGGTCCTTGATGATCGCCCCTGGCGTGCCCAACGGCGAATTACCCAACGCGGCGATGCGCTCGGCCGTTTCGTCGGCGTAACCGCGCACGAGCGCGACCTGCGGGTCGATCATCTCGTGCACGCCGATGAAGTTGGGTCCGACGACGTTCCAGTGCACGTGTTTGAGCGTCAGGTGCAGATCGTTGTACGTGCTCAGCTGCTTCTGCAGCAGCTCGGCCACCTTGTTGCCGTCGCGATCAGACAGGCCAGGAACGGTGTATTCACTCGGCATCGAAAAGCTCCTTTTGAAAGTCGTCGTCCGTAACGCGCCGAGTACCCACCCGGCGTGGCAGGTATGCGAGGTGTCGGCTAGATCGCACGTAGACGCGGGATGGCCTGGCGGGGGCCGAACCGCGGGAGGACCGCCATACCGCTGGCTTCCAGCAACCGCACGGCGCGGTGC
Organism: Mycolicibacterium sp. XJ662; assembly: GCF_053484035.1. Lineage (NCBI taxonomy): Bacteria > Bacillati > Actinomycetota > Actinomycetes > Mycobacteriales > Mycobacteriaceae > Mycobacterium > Mycolicibacterium sp. XJ662. The sequence continues at coordinate 681,841 of NZ_JBEFTL010000001.1, forward strand.
CGGTGCGGGCGCAGCGGCGCGAGGAGTTCGACCATCGCGGCATCGTCGATCGGATGACCGAGCAGGCTCCAGCCGATCATCTTCGCGAGGTGAAAGTCACCGACCGACAACGCGTCGGCGTCGCCGAACGCGCGCTGGGCGGTTTCGGCCGCGGTCCACTCCCCAACCCCGGGAAGCGACGTCAGCGCGACGCGCGCCTGCTCGGGCGGGCGCGTGGCCAGCCGCTCCAGCGCGTCCGCGCGCTGCGCGCAGCCCACGACCGTGCGGGCGCGGCGCGGGTCGACGTTGGCCTTGTGGAACTCCCAGGATGGGATGCGCCGCCACACCGCCGCCGACGGCACCACCCGCAGGTGGGCGGGCGCGGGCCCGGGTGCGGGCGCGCCGTACTTGGTGACCAGCGTCCGCCACGCCCGGCGCGCGTCCTTGCCGTACACCCGCTGCTCGAGAACCGCGGGTATCAGCGCTTCGAGCACCCGGTCGGTGCGGCCCAGCCGCAGATGCGGCACCCGCCCATGCGCCGCGGCGATGGTCGGTTCCTCGGGCGCGAAATCGGAGCTGTCGTCGAAGGCGCCGAGCAGGGCGGGCAGCGTCTCGATGAACTCCGTTGCGCCACTTCCCCATGCCTCGCAGTCGACGGTGTCGGGTGCAGATTTGGCGATGCGGGCGGTGACCGGACCGCTGCGCATCAGGCTGGTGCGCCAGATGGCGCCGTCGGGGGCGTCGTGGTAGCACGGGTCGGCGCGGCCGCGGCGCAGCGGGGACAGCGTCAGTCCAGTGCTCACCGGCCCGTCGAAGACAACCCGGCGCACGACGCTGACCGAGCTGTGCACCGCTTCAGGTTAAGCGATGGTGACGTCGGCCTTGTCGGGATAGAACGCGACGTGGCCGGCGATGCGCGCGACCGCGGGGTAGGCGTCCGGGTAGGTCCAGACCGCGTCGTCGACGCGATCACCTGCCTCGGTGACGACGTGGTAGTAAGCCGCCTGCCCTTTGAACGGGCAGTACGTCTCGGTGTCGCTGGGCTCGAGCCGGCCGGAAACGACGTCGCCCTCGGGGATGTACTGCACCGGCGGGTACGTCGACTCCTGCAGGGTCAACGCCGCGTCGGTGTCGGCGATCAGTTCGCCGTTGACCCGGACCGTGACGTGTCTGCCGGTGGGCTCAATGGTGATCGGATGCGTTGCGCTGGGCTCCAGCACGGGGCGATCGGTCATGTTCTCACGGTGGCTACGATCGCGACATGAGTCAACACGGGCCGGCCTCCGCGGAGGCGTCGATCAGCATCAACGCCGACCCGTCGGCGGTGTACGCGCTGATCACCGATCTGTCGACGCTGGCGTCGCTGGCCGAGGAAACCCATGCGATGCAGTGGTCCAAGGGCGCAAGTGCGCAGCCGGGCGCGGTTTTCAAGGGGCAGAACCGCAACGGCGCCAAGACGTGGACCACGACCTGCACCGTGACCGACGCCGCGCCGGGGCAGACGTTCGCGTTCGACGTGCGCTCGCTGGCGGTGCCCGTCGCGCACTGGCGCTACGACATCGTCGCCGACAACGGTGGCTGCACGGTGACGGAGCGAACCTGGGACAGGCGGCCCGGTTGGTTCCGCAAACCGGCGAGCATGGCCACCGGCGTCAAGGACCGTGACAGCGCCAATGCGCAGCACATCCGGTTGACGCTGCAGCGGCTGAAGGAGAAGGCCGAAAGCGGACGGGCCCTCTGATGGCCGAATTACAGCGCCGCGGTTCGGTTTTCGTGTTGCCGCTGGGCGAGGACGAGAACCGTTTCCACCCGGATCGGTTGGCGCAGATCAACGCCGCGCTCGACGAGGTCGAGGCCGCCGACGGTCCGAAGGCCGTCGTCACCACGGGGGTCGGAAAGTTCTATTCCAACGGTCTGGACCTGGACTACATGGCGGCCAATCCCGGTGGCGCGGAGGCGAACCTGAGCGACGTGCACGCGTTGTTCGCGCGGGTGCTCGGCTTCCCGGCCCCGATCGTCGCCGCGGTGCAGGGCCACGCGTTCGCCGCGGGCGCGATGCTGGCGCTGGCGCACGATCTGATCGTCATGCGCAGTGATCGGGGCTTCTTCTGCCTTCCCGAAGTCGATCTCGGCATCCCGTTCACCGCGGGGATGAACGCGCTGATCCGCGCCCGGTTGCCGATCGCCACCGCGCACGAGGCGATGACGACGGGGCGCCGTTACGGCGGTGAGGACGCCCGCGAGGCCGGCATCGTCGCCGCCACCGCCGGTGAAGACGAACTGCTCGACGTCGCCGTCGCGCGCGCCGAGGAACGCGCGGCCAAGGCAGGCGCGGTGTTCGGCACGATCAAGGAGCGGCTCTACGCCGAGGTGATCGCCGAACTGAGGGCCAGCTAGCCATTAAGCGCCGAGTCTGAACTTACGCACGCGAATTCCGTAATTTGCGTGCATCAACTTCAGTTTCGAACCAGGCTCAGAACGCGTAGCGGTGGTATTGCGCCATCCGTCGCAGCGGCGGCGCTGCCCGCATGACGTTGCCGACTGCGCGGTAGTACCAGGGCACCTCGTCGAAGGTCGGCGAGTCGAACGTGGACACCCACGCCAGCAGCCGCACTCCCGGCACCGCGTCGAGTATGTCGACGGGTCCGTCGATGCCCCAGTGCAGGGTCGCGCCCGCGCGGCGCACCACCGCGTTCATCCACTGCGCCCGGATACCGAGCCGGCTGAACGCGTCGAATTGCAGTTCGCCGGAAGGGAATCGGCCGACGATGCGGCGCAGCAGCGCGATCCCGCCGCCCGGCTGCAGGTACATGGTCAGGCCCTCGGCGACCATCAACGTCGGTCGGTCCGAAGGGATGTCGGCCAGCCATCCCCGGTCGGTGACCGAAGCCGGAACGACATGATAGTGGTCGCGGCCCGGGTAGAGCGCTCGGCGCAACTCGGCGACATCGGGGTAGTCGATGTCGTACCACTCGACGCCGGGTCCCGGGTCCAGCCGAAACACGCGGGCGTCCAGGCCGCAGCCCAGGTGCAGCACGACGGCGTCGGGATGCACAGCGAGGAACTGCCGAACCCAGATGTCGAAGTGTGCGGTGCGCATGGTCACCGACGCCGAATTGGCTTTGGTGATCGTGGTTTTCGACCAGTCGTAGTCGATGCGGTCGACGATCTCCTTGGCGAATCGGTCACCGAGGACCGGGTTCGGCAGATCGGCGTCGAGCGCCTTGGCGTAGAACGTCGCCAACATGGTCTGCGGTGCGCCGGTCAGGTCGGCCCGCAGTTTCTCAGCCACGCGTCAACCCGCCTTGCTGGCCCGCCTGGCGTCGCAGGCCCGCCCAGAACCGGGCTGCTTCCCGGATGGACTCCTCGACCGGCCTTGGCTGCCAACCTAATTCACGTCTGGCCTTGCTGCAGTCGACCGGCGCCTCCGCGCGCATCAGCCGCAACGAGTTCAGCGACAGCTTCTCGTCGGTGCCGCGCAACCGGGCCTTGACGCTGCCGATCGTGGCCAGCAGGTAGGCCACCGGAAGCGGGATGGACTTGGTGGGTGGCGGCATGCCGGCCGCCTCGGCGGCGATATTGATCACCTCGGCGTTGCTGATCATCTTCTCCGAGACCAGGTAGCGCTCGCCGACGCGGCCATGCTCGGCGGCCAACAGCATCGCGCGGGCGGCGTCTTCCACGCCGACGGCTTCCAGTTCGATGCCGCGCAGCACGAACGGGATCTTGCCGAACGCCGCCCCGGCGATGAGCGCACCGTGGGGGGTACGGCCCCAGTCCCCGCTGCCGTAGGTGGTCGACACGCACATCGCCACCGCGGGCAGTCGCTGCTCGCGGGCGTAGGCCAGCACCATGTTCTCGGCCTGCACCCGCGAGCGCACATACGCGGTCAGCCCGCGCTCGGAGACGATGTCGTCCTCGTCGGCCACGCGGCCGCGGCGCCGCCCGACCGTGGCGTAGCTGCTGGTGTAGACGAACCGTCGCAAATCGGCGTTCTTGGCGATCTCCAACACGTTTCGGGTGCCGTCGACGTTGGTGCGAAACAGCGGCGCCGGATCGCGCAGCCAGCCGCGGGTGTCCACGACGCAGTAGTAGACGTCGTCGCATCCGGCCATCGCCTCGCGCAGGGTGTCGTTGTCCCAGATGTCGCCGAGGAATTTCTCGACGGGCAGGTCGTCGATGCCGATCGTGTTGGCGGTCGGGCGCACCATCGCGCGCACCTGGTGGCCGTCGGCGACGAGCAACCGGGTGACGTGCGAGCCCAAAAAGCCGTTAGCGCCGATGACGAGCTTGGGTGCCGCGCTCACGCGCCGCCGCCGTACTTGCGCATCCAGCTTCGCGCCTCGTCGGGCAGCGTGCCGAGTTCCTCGGCCTTGCGGCACCACTTCGACGCCGCCCTGGCGAACCGCAGCGGGTTGTAGATGTCCTCCTGACGGCTCCACAACCCGTCGCCGGCGTAGGTGAGGATTGAGATGTTGGTGGCGCTGATGACGGTGCCGTCGCCGGGGTCGCGCATCGGGTTGTCGAGTTCGCAGATGATGCGGGCGGTCGGTTCGTCGATCACCGTCCACAAGGCGGGAAACGACGTCATCTGGTTGCCGGGGAAGCTCTCCATCGTCTTCCAGATCCAGGCGCGCACCTCTTCGCGGCCGCGCATCCGGCCCGCGGCGTGCTCGACGTAATCGATGTCGGGGGTGTACTGCGCAACCCACGGATCCCAGTCGCGGGTCTGCGCGGCGCGATCCACGGTCGCCTCGAATTGTTCAAACGCTGCAGCCAGTTCGTCACGGCTGAACACCTTGCCGGTCACGTCAAAACTAGAACACGTTCTATTGGGTTTGTCGAGCATCAGTAGACGCTGAGCACGCGACGCGCGCCGACCGGGTGCTGCAGCGGCACCTCGAGCGTGCCGAACACCGCGATCTCGATGCACGCGCGGCCGACCGCCTCGGGCACGATGCCGCCGCGAAGTTCGACGGTGACGGTGTCGGGGGTTTCGTGTGCGGTCGCCGTCACGCCGTAGCACTGCGGGGTGCCGGTGGTGAAGTGCAGCGCCAGCACGTCGCCGGCGCCGACGCGGGTCCAGGACTCGACGGGCATCGGATGCGGGTCGACGATCGCCGGGTTGTCGACGAAGGGCACCCCGGGCCGCGGCGGCATCTCGGGAGGTGCCAGGGTCGTCGGCTCGGCCGTCGCCGTCGGCGCAAAACAGGTGGCCAGGGTGACCAGGGCCGCGCACACGGGGGTCAAAAGGCGCATCACCTCACGGTAAGCGACTACCCGCTCCGGTTGCGTCGTGCTGCGAAGAACATGACCCCGGCACCGACGAGCACGACGGCACCGACGGCGGCAACGGTCAGCGTCCACACCCGCCGATCCTCGAGTTCCATCCGGCACAGTTCTTCGTAGTCGGGGTTGGTGATGACTTCATCGAGTACCGGGATATTGGCCCCGCCGAAGTCGGTGGCAGCGCGCGCCGCGGTGAGGTCGGGGAAGATCGCGCTGCCGCATTCGACGTCCTCTGGACCGACGTTGACCGGGTTGAGCAGCCCCATCGCGCCGACCAACACGGCTGCGGTGCCCAACAACAAGAGCAACCATCGCAGTAGCTTCATGGCTGATGCTTACCCGGGGCTGCAGACTTCATACGTGCGCCGGAAGATCTCGGCGTGGACGATGGTTGTAGAAGGGCACCACAGACTCAAGGAGAAAAAGCGTGACCACTACGCAAAAGGCCATCCTGGCCGGCGGTTGCTTCTGGGGCATGCAGGACTTGATCCGCAAGCAGCCCGGCGTCGTCTCGACGCGAGTGGGCTACACCGGCGGGGAGAACGCGAACGCCACCTACCGCAACCATCCCGGCCATGCCGAGGCCATCGAGATCGTCTACGACCCGGCGCAGACCGATTACCGGGCGCTGCTGGAGTTCTTTTTCCAGATCCACGATCCGACCACCAAGAATCGCCAGGGCAACGACGTCGGCACCAGCTACCGCTCGGCGATCTTCTACCTCGACGACGAGCAGAAGCAGGTCGCGCTGGACACCATCGCCGACGTCGAGGCCTCAGGGCTGTGGCCGGGCAAGGTCGTCACCGAGGTGACACCCGCCGGCGACTTCTGGGAGGCCGAACCCGAGCACCAGGATTACCTGGAGCGCTACCCCCACGGCTACACCTGCCACTTCCCCCGGCCCGACTGGAAGCTGCCCAAGCGGGAGAAGGCCACTCCCTGACGCCCTAGCCCCGGCGGTGCACGATCATGCGCCCGCCGTTCTTCGGGGTGAACGCCACGCCGCGGGAGTGCCACTTCTCCCCCGGCGCCGACGTGGTCTCGAGCACGAAGTGGCGCAGCACGGTGCGCAACACGACGTCCATTTCGACGTTGGCGAACGCGGCACCCACACAACGACGGGTGCCGCCGCCGAACGGGATCCACGCGAACATCGGCGGGCGGTTGCCGAGGAACCGCTCCGGGTCGAACCGCTCCTGCGCCGGGAACTCGTCGGTGCGCTCATGCATCAGCAGGATGCTGGTCATGACCGAATAGCCTTGCGGGATAACCCATTTCCCGAGCTCGAAGGTCGGCGAGTAAACGTGACGGCCCGCGAAATCGATGATGGTGCGGTTGCGTTGAACCTCGAGGATGGTGGCTTGGCGATACGCGTTGTCGTCGGTGTCGACTTCCTCGACGAGCTTGGCGAGCACCTCGGGGTGGCGGGTGATCCGCTCGAACGCCCACGCCAGGGTGGCCGCCGTCGTCTCGTGGCCCGCGGCCAGCAGGGTGAGCAGCTCGTCGCCGATCTCGCGGCGCGTCATCGCCGTACCGTCCTCGTAGGTGCTGCGCAACAGCAGCGCGAGGACGTCGTTGCGGTCGTCGAAGCACGGGTCGGCGGTCACTTCGTCGATGAGGCGGTTGATGACCTCGTCGTACTGGCGGCGGTACTCGGCCAGCCGGCCCCACGGGCTGAAGCGCCCGTATGTCCGTTTCGGCGTGGGCAGGCTGACGAGGCGGGAGCCGAGGGTGACCCAGGGCGGGATGATGCGGCGCAGGTCGTCGAGGCGTTCACCGTCGGCGCCGAACACGGCCCGCAGGATCGCGTTGAGCGTGATGCGCATCATCGGCTCGAGCGTCTCGAACGCCTGACCCTCCGGCCAGTTCACCGACTCGCGCAGCGTCTCCTCTTCGAAGATCTTCTCGTAGTTCTTGATGCTCTTGCCGTGGAAGGGCGGGGTGAGCAGCCGGCGCCTGCGGCGGTGCTCGGCGCCGTCGAGCGCGAACACCGAACCCGGGCCGAGCACCCGCGACAGGTTGGGCTGGATGTTGCCCAGGTCGTCGGGGTTGGCGGTGAACACCTGCTTGGCCAGTTGCGGGTCGGCGACCACGACCGTGCGCCCGAAGATCGGGATGTTGAGGGTGAACACGTCGCCGTAGCGACGGATCATTTCATGCACGGTCCAGCGGCGGTTGGCGATGAACACCAGCCCCTGCAGCGCCTTCGGAAGCCGCGGCCCCGGCGGCAGATTCACCGCGCGCAGCGGGGTGGCGGGTGCTTCGACGGTCGATGATTCGCTCATGATCACTCCCAGCCGGCTCTTTGGTACAGCCATGTACCGCAGGTGTGTGTAGTACGGTACCGCTTGGTACCAACGACCGCAAGAGATCCGGGGAGGCGATATGACGACCGCGCTCGACGGTGCGCCCGATTCGCGCCCCACCGTGCAGTTCCGCGACCGCCTGCTCGACGGGATGGCGGCGTCGATCACCGAACGTGGCTACCGCGACACCACCGTCGCCGACATCGTCCGACACGCCCACACCTCCAAGCGCACCTTCTACGAGCAGTTCCCCAGCAAGGCCGAATGCCTGATCGAGTTGCTGCGGCGCAACAACGAGACGCTGATCGCCAGCATCCGCGCCGCGGTGAACCCCGAGGACGACTGGGCCGAGCAGATTCGCTGCGCGGTCGACGCCTACGTCGGGCACATCTCGGAGCGAACGGCGGTGACGCTGAGCTGGATCCGCGAAGCCCCCGCGTTGGGCGACGTCGCGGCGCCGTTACATCGCCAGGCCATGGAGCATCTGACCGACATGCTGGTCGATCTCAGCGACAGCCCCGGGTTCCGGCGCGCGGGGCTGGCACCGGTATCGCGTCCGCTCGCGCTCATCCTGCTCGGCGGGTTGCGGGAGTTGACGGCGCTGTTCGTCGAGGACGGCCGCGATCTGCGCGGCATCGTCGAGCCGGCATTCACCGCGTCGACGGCAATCCTCGGCCCCTAAGTCTTTGGCTGTTGCGTCGAGACTGCGGTCAGCCCAGGATCAGCCGCGCGGACTTCTCCAGCCGCTCGGCGATGTCGGTGTAGGACGCGTAACCCATCCCGGCGCGCACCAACGCACCCGAATACAGCATCTCCAGCGAATCGATGACGTCCGGGTCGACGTCGGCGTCCAGCGCGGTGGCCAGGCGCCGGCGGAGGTCGCGGCCGATGCGTTGGCGTAGCACCTCCACGTCGGGATCCTTGCCGAGCAGCGCGGTGGTCACCGCGCCGGCGAACTCGGGCTCGTCGGCGACCAGCAACGCGATGTGGCGCAGCACGTCGATGACCCGCGCCGCCGGATCCGTCGATTCGTGCGCCGCCGGCGGCGAGGTGGCGAGCCGACGCCAAAACACCTCGGCGACAAGGTGTTCCTTCGACGAGAAGTAGGTGTAGGCGGTGGCCGCTCCGACGCCGGCCTCCGCCGCCACCCGGCGCACGGTCAGCGCGGCAAACCCGTCGCGGCACAGCAGCTCGAGCGCGGCGCGACCGAGACGTTCGACGGTGTCGGCCTGCTTGGCGGTCAGACGGCGGCGAGTCCCCTCGAGAGCCGTGTCGGACACATGTCCGGACGCTACTACAACGCCCCTGCACCAGCAACGATCCGACACGATAGGTTGGACGCGATGAGCAACACCGACACCGCCCTTCCGCCGCCCGTCGCACGCCTTTTCGCGCTCGCCGAGCAGGTCACCGGTTTCATGCCCGCCGACGAAGGCCGCGCCCTCTACGACGCCGCGCTGCGGTACCTCGGCGACGGCGTCGGCGTGGAGATCGGCACCTACTGCGGCAAGTCGACCGTGATGCTGGGCGCCGCGGCGCAGCAGAGCGGCGGCCTGCTCTACACCGTCGATCACCACCACGGCTCCGAAGAGCACCAGCCCGGCTGGGAGTACCACGACACATCGATGGTCGACCCGGTCACCGGACTGTTCGACACACTTCCGACGCTGCGGCACACACTCGACGCGGCCGGCCTTGACGAACACGTCGTCGCGATCGTCGCGAAGTCCCCTGTGGCAGCGCGGGGTTGGCGCACACCGCTGAGGTTGTTGTTCATCGACGGTGGCCATACCGAGGAGGCCGCGCAGCGCGACTTCGACGGCTGGGCCAGATGGGTCGACGTCGGCGGCGCGCTGATCATCCACGACGTGTTCCCCGACCCCGCCGACGGTGGGCAGGCGCCGTACCACGTCTACCGTCGCGCGCTGGACACCGGCGACTTTCGTGAGGTGTCGGCCACCGGGTCGATGCGAGTGCTCGAGCGTATCTCCGGCGCGCCGGGCGAGGTGCTCTAGCGCGTTACCGGTCGCTGGTCGCGCAGGCGCAGTCGTAGTCGCTTTCCAGCCCGCGCGGCAGGTGGGTGCCGCGGAAGATGCCGCTGGCCGCGGTGGTGCGCGACAGCGCGTCGGCCGCCAGAATCACCGCCGCGCCGGTCCAGGTGGACCGCTCCACCGGCCACCGTTTGCCGTCGGCATAGACCAGACCTGTCCAGTAGGAGCCGTCGTCGTCCCGTAGGTGCTGCATGGCGCTGAACTGTTCATGGGCGCGGACGGTATCGCCCATCCCGTCCAAAGCCATTACCAGCTCACAGGTTTCGGCGCCGGTCACCCAGGGTCGGTCGTCGACGCAACGAATGCCGAGGCCCGGGACCACGAAGTCGTCCCACCGCTCGGCGATGCGGGCGCTGGCCTGCGCACCACGCACGGCGCCGCCTAGCACCGGGTAGTACCACTCCATCGACCACCGGTCCTTGAGCACGAACAGGTCCTGGTGGTGGGCGATCGCGTGACCGAGTCGGCCGACCGCCACCTCCCATTCCGGCTGGGGCTCGTCGAGGTAGTCCGCCAGCGCCAGCGCGCAGCGGATGCTGTGGTGGATGCTCGCGCAACCGGTCAGCAACGCGTCGGGCTCCAGCCCGGATGCGCTTCTGGCCCATGAGATCTGGCCGCCATCGAGCTGCATGTCGATGACGAAGTCGATGGCCTTGCTCACCACCGGCCACATGGTCTCGGCGAATCGGCGATCCTGCGTGATCAGCACGTGGTGCCAGACGCCGGTGGCGATGTAGGCGCAGAAGTTGCTGTCGCTGTTGACATCTTCGACGACGCCATTGCGGACCTGCAGCGGCCAGGAACCGTCGGCGCGCTGGTTGAACCGGCACCAGTCGTATGCGGCGCGGGCCGGTTCGAGCAGACCTGCCGCGCTCAGCGCCATCGCGTTCTCGACGTGGTCCCACGGATCGGTGTGGCCGCCGTCGAACCACGGGATGGCGCCGGAGGGTTCCTGGATTGCGGCGATCGACTCAGCGGTCTGTCGGCACTGCGTGGGCGTGAAGACACCGCACACACCGGGCACGTCGGCGAGATCATCCCGCAGCAACAGCGACCCCCGGCTTCTGAAAGTACAAAGCCACGCTCTTCCCGATCAGCGGGTTGAGCACCGACTCCGCGGTGCGGGTGAGCCACGGCTGGCTGACCATGTCCCAGACCAGCAGCCGGTGATACGCCGCGACCGCCGGATGATCCGAGTTCTCGGTTCCCACAGCACATTTCAGCCACCAGAACGGCGAGTGCAGCGCGTGGGCGTGGTGGGTGTGGGTGTGCTTCAGACCGTGGGCCAGCACCTTGTCGCGCAGCCTGTCGGCATGGTAGATCCGCACATGGCCGCCCTCGTTGGCGTGGTACTCGTCGGACAGGACCCAGCAGATCTTCTCGGGCAGCCAGCGCGGCACCGTGACCGCCAGGGTGCCGCCTGGAGCCAGCACCCGCACCAGTTCGGCGATCGCGCGGTCGTCCTCGGGAACGTGCTCGAGAATCTCCGAGGCGATCACGCAGTCGAAAGTGCCGTCGGCGTAAGGTAAGTCGAGCGCATCGCCCTTGACGGCCTCAGCCTTGGCCGTGGCGGGAACCTCGCCCTGCTCGCGCATCGCGGTCAGGATTTCGTCGACGTCGTTGAGGTCGGATGCGCTCTGGTCGAACGCGATGACGTCGGCGCCGCGTCGATACGCCTCGAAGCTGTGCCGCCCCGCACCACATCCGACGTCGATCACCTTGGTGCCTGCACCGACACCGAGCCGGTCGAAGTCGACGGTCAGCATGCGCCGACCCGCTCACACGCCCGCTCGTAGACCGCAACCGTCTGCGCCGCAACCGATTCCCAGCTGAACACCTCCAGTGCGCGGCGACGGCCCGCGGCGCCGAGCCGGCGCAGTTCCTGCGGTGAGTCCAGCAGCTCGCCGAGCACCTTGGTCAGCTCGTCGACGTCGGCGGGCTGCACCAGCCTGGCGCATTCACCGTCGGCGCCGACCACTTCGGGCAGCGCGCCGGCGCGGCTGGCCACGATCGGGGTGCCGCTGGCCATGGCCTCCACCGCCGGCAGTGAAAAACCCTCGTAAAGCGAAGGGATACAAGCGACTTCGGCCGAGGCCAGGAGGTCGGCAAGTTCTGCGTCGGACAACCCGCTCGAGCTGTGCACGATGTCGGAGATGCCCAGCTCGGCGATCAGCTTCTCGGTGGGCCCGTTCGGCTCGAGCTTGGCGACCAGCTGCAACTCGAGGTCGCGTTCGACGCGCAGCCGCGCGACTGCGTGCAGCAGGTGGCTGACGCCTTTGAGCGGCACGTCGGCGCTGGCGATCGCGATGATGCGGTTGCGCACCCGGTGTTGCGCCGGTTTGAACATTTCGGTGTCCACACCCAGCGGCACTACGTGCAGTTGGCTCGGCGCGACGCCGAAGTCCTCGGCGATATCGGCCGCCGACGTCGACGACACGGTCAGGATCTCGGGGATCTCGCGGGCGACCTGCTTCTGCATCTCGGCGAAGCCGTACCAGCGGCGCACCAACGGCTTGCGCCACCACTTCGCGGCCGCCACGTCGAGCACCTGATCGCGGGTGATCGGGTGATGCACCGTGGCGACCACCGGAAGACCCATCTCGGCGATCTTGCGCAGTCCCGTGCCGAGGCACTGGTTGTCGTGCACGACGTCGAAGTCCGCGAGGCGCTCGGCGAGGATCCGCGCGGCGCGCAGGCTGAACGTGCGCGGTTCTGGAAAGCCTGCCGTCCACGTCGTCAACAGCTCGAGCAGATCGATTCGGGTCTTGATCTCGTTGGGCCACGGGATGCGGAACGGATCGGGCTCGCGATACAGATCCAGGCTGGGCACCTTGGTCAGCCGGACCCGCGGATCGAGCCCGTCAGGGTAGGGCTGACCGGAGAACAATTCGACCTCGTGGCCCAACTCGGCCAGGCCGCGGCTGAGATAGCGGACGTAGACCCCCTGTCCGCCACAGTGGGTCTTGCTTCGGTACGACAACAAAGCGATGCGCATGCTCAACTCACGACGATGCGCTGCAGCGGAAAAATCCGAGGTCGGCGGCTAGGACAGAACGTGTCACGCAACAACTCCGAACCCTCTGGACATGTGTCCAGACTATAGTTTGACGGGCTATCGGACGCAAAGCGGCCGCACTGCCTTGACTACCACAGTCGTCGGAGGCGGCGGCTTCCGGCCTCTCGGTTCCGTCCCCCCGCCGACGGGGTATCCGCCGACTATGAGCAGGCATATCGAGGCCACCTTCCAAATCGGCAGCTGGGACGAGACACCGTTCGAAGACGGCGACGACGCCACCAAACTCACCGAGGCGCTGGTGGCCAAGCGCTACGAGGGCGACATCAAGGGCACGTCGACCACCAAGTGGCTGCTGGCCTACGCGCCGGACAAGTCGGCGCTCTACGTCGGCATCGAACACCTCACGGGCACCGTGGGCGGCCGCACCGGCGGCCTGGTGTTGTTGCACGACGGCAGCTACCGCGACGGGGTGGCCAGCGCAGAACTGCGCATCGCCTCGGGCACCGGCGAGTTGGCCAACGCGGCGGGCACCGGCAGCTTCCGCGCCGATCCGAACGGTTCGATCACGCTGGACCTCGACGGCCTCGACACCGCTATCGCGCAGGGTTCGCGGGAAACCCGCCGGTAGCCACCGGACCCCAGCGTCGCGGCCGAATGCGGATCAGACATTTGCCCTGGTCCACCATCGCCTGGCGGTACTGCGCCCAGTCGGGATGCTCCCCGGCGACGGCCCGGTAGTAGTCGACCAGCGGTTCGACGGCGTCGGGCAGGGCCAGCACCTCTGCGTCGCCGTCGACCTGCACGTAGGGGCCGTCGAACTCGTCGGAAAGCACCACGACGCTGGCCCGGCCGTCGCGGCGGATGTTGGCGGCCTTGGCCCGCTGCGGATAGCTGGCGATCACGATGCGGCCCGCCTCGTCGACGCCGCCGGTGACCGGTGAGCTCTGCAGTGAGCCGTCACGACGAAAGGTGGTGAGCAACATACGATGTCGTGGCCGGATGAATTCGAGCAGTTCCGGCAGGTCCACCGCGTCGGCGGTCGCGTGCTTTCGGGCCATGGTTCCAACGTAGCGACGGGAATGTGATGGACGCCTTCGAAAAGCTGGTCTCGATGCTGGACTACCCGATGTTCGTCGTCACCACCCGGGCCGGCGAGCAGCGGGCGGGTTGTCTGATCGGGTTCAGCAGCCAGGTCAGCATCGGGCCGCCCCGGTTTCTGGTCGGGCTGTCCAATAAGAACCAGACGTTCCGGGTCGCGCGGGATGCATCGCATCTGGCGGTGCACCTGCTGCCGCGGCGCCACCGCGAGCTGGCCCGGCTGTTCGGCAGCGAGACCGGCGACGAGATCGACAAGTTCGCCCGCTGTGCGTGGCGGGAGGGCCCGCACGGCATGCCGATTCTGGACGATGCGACGGGCTGGTTCGTCGGTGAGGTCCTGAACCGCTACGACCTCGGTGACCACGTCGGACACCTGTTGGAGCCGGTAGCGGGCGACGCGCCGGAGCGTTTCGATCAGCTCGTCACCTTCTCCGACGTGCGAGACCTCGAGCCCGGCCACGAGGCTTGACCGCTTCGACTTGCCCGCGAGTGTGGGCTCGTGTCACGCCCACCGGCCCGAAGGCGTGCGGGTAACCCACGTTCGCCCGCCCAAACGGCGGTCTCACCTGCGCAGCAGCGTCGCGCCGACAGAATGCGGAACTCGGTGCCTCGCCAGGCCCTTAAGATTGGCTGCGTGTTAACGGCCCATCGGCTTGACGTGAGACTTCGTGCCGTCCAGACAGCTCCGCGGTGTTTGCTGCGGTTCTGCCAGCGCACGGTGGGAGGTCGGTAAGCGCATGCGCCGTATCGCTGCGCTGTTGGCCGCGCTGCTGTTGGCATTCGTCAGCGCACCCGTCGCAGGTGCGCTCGAACCGCCGACGATCGACCCCTCGGCCGTCCCACCCGACGAGACCGGCCCCGACCAGCCCACCGAACAGCGCAGCGCCTGCCAGGCGCCCGCGGTGTTTCCCGACTCCAACTTCGCTGACAAACCGTGGGCAAATGACTATCTGCGGCTTGAGGAAGCGCGCAAGTTCGCGACAGGCGCGGGCATCACCGTCGCGGTGATCGACACCGGCGTGAACGGCTCACCGCGGGTGCCCGCCGAACCCGGCGGCGACTTCGTCGACCCGGCCGGCAACGGCATGTCCGACTGCGACGCGCACGGCACGCTCACCGCGTCGATCATCGCGGGCAGGCCCGCACCCACCGACGGGTTCATCGGCGTGGCCCCGGATGCCCGCATCCTCTCGCTGCGCCAGACCTCGGCGGCGTTTCAGCCGGTCGGCGCGCGCCCCGACCCCAACGACCCCAACACCACGCAGACCGCGGGATCCCTGCGCAGCCTGGCCCGCGCCGTGGTGCACGCCGCCAACCTCGGCGCGCAGGTCATCAACATCAGCGAGGCCGCCTGCTACAAAGTCACCCGCCCGATCGACGAGACCAGCCTCGGCGCGGCGATCAACTACGCGGTGCACGTCAAGAACGCCGTCCTCATCGTCGCCGCAGGCAACACCGGCCAGGATTGCACGCAGAACCCGCCACCGGACCCGGCGCTGCCGAACGATCCGCGCGGGTGGGAGCAGGTGCAGACCGTCGTCAGCCCGGCTTGGTATGCGCCGCTGGTGCTGACCGTCGGCGGCATCGCCCAGAACGGGCAGCCCAGCACCTTCTCGATGTCGGGACCGTGGCTGGGGGCCGCCGCGCCCGCCGAGAACCTGATCGCGCTGGGCTATGACGGCAACCCGGTCAACGCCCTGCACGGCGACGAGGGCCTGATCCCGATCAGCGGCACCTCGTTCGCGGCCGCCTACGTCTCGGGTCTGGCGGCGCTGCTCAAACAGCGCTTCCCCGAGCTGACGTCCGCCCAGATCATCAACCGGATCACCGCGACCGCACGGCATCCGGGCGGTGGGGTCGACAACTACGTCGGCGCCGGCGTCATCGACCCGGTGGCGGCGCTGACGTGGGATGTGCCCGCCGGACCTGAACAGGCGCCCTACAAGGTCAAAGAGATTCCGCCGCCCGTGCACATCCCGCCGCCGGACCGCGGGCCGATCACGACGGTCGTCATCATCGGAGCGGGGCTGGCGCTGGCGCTCGGGCTCGGCGCGCTGACCCGACGCGCGCTGAGGCGTCGATGAACAAGATCCGTGCCCTGTTCGGGCTGCGCGTGACGACCGGCCACACCGCCTGGGCGGCGGTCCTGGCCCCGGCCGCCATCGTGGTGTTCGCCCAACTCGACCTGCTCTGGTTGGGGATCACGCTGGCGGTGCTCATCGCACTTGCCGCGGTGGTGACGATCCGCGGCCGACGCGTCACCGGTTGGGTGGCCGCAGTCTTCGCGTGGCGGCGCAGGCACCGCAACGTACCCGAAGGGCCCTCCGAACCGGCCGTCGGCGCGACGGTGATGCCGGGCGATCACGTGGCGGTGCGCTGGCAGGACGAGCTGCTGACGTCGGCGATCGAACTGGTGCCGCGGCCGTTCACGCCGACGGTGATCGTCAACGGCGAGGCCTACACCGACGATGTGGTCGACACGATGCTCGTCGAACGCCTGCTGGCGGCGCACTGCCCCGACCTGGAAGCCGACGTGGTGTCGGCGGGTTACCGGGTGGGTAAGACGGCGCCGACGGCGCTGGTGGCGCTCTACGAGCAGGTGGTCGGGCCGTACCCGGCGCCGGCCAACCGGCGTACCTGGATTGTGCTGCGGGCCGACCCGGAACACACCCGCAGGTCTTCCCAGCGCCGCGAGGCCGGCGTGGCCGGGCTGGCGCGCTATCTGGTGGCCTCGGCCACCCGCATCGCAGATCAGTTGGCCAGCAACGGTATCGACGCCCGCGTGGTCCGCAGCTTCGACGCCTACGACCATGCGACCGAGATCAGCTTCGAACGCGAAACCTGGTCGGCGATCAAGGGGCGCAGCACGTTCACCGCCGCCTACAGCGCGCCGGGTGGCCCCGACGTGTGGTGGTCGGCGCGCGCCGATCACACGATCACCCGGGTGCGGGTGCGGCCGGGCGCGGCGCCGACGACGACGGTGTTGTTGACGACGCTGGCCAATCCGACCACACCGCGCGGGTTTTCGTGTCTGTTCGGCGGCCAGCGCGCGGCGTACCACGGCATCAGCCCCGTCACCGACCGCCATTACGAGCTGCCGATCGGCTCGGCGGGGGTGCTGGTCGGGGAGACCGCCGACCGCTATCCGGTGTACATGCCGTTCGACGACGTCGACGCCACCATCAACCTGGGTGACGCGCGGCTGTTCACCCAGTTCATCGTGCGCTCTGCCGCGGCGGGCGGTGTCGTCACGCTGTTGCCGCAGTTCGGCGAGTTCGCGGGGTTCGTCAACGGCCGCATCGGCGAGGTCGCCAAGGTGGCATGGCCGAACGCGACGACCTATCTCGGGCCGCATGCCGGTGTGGGCCGAGTTGTGTTGCGCGAGACCTTCATCGGTACTCCCCGGCATCGTCAGCTGCCGATCCGGCTGATCAATCCGCGCGAGGAGAGCCGCTATCAGATGGTGCTGGAAGGCTGACCATGAGCAGCGAACTGCGTGTCGACCCCGCGAAGCTGACGGCCCAGGCGGAGGCCATGCGGTCGATCACCTGGCAGACACCGGAGGTGGCGCCCGTTCCCGCCGACGCGCTGCCGTTCGCCAAGGATGCCGTCGACCGGCTCAACGAAACCGCAAGGGTGCTCACCGAATACCAGAAGTGGGCCGAAGCCGAGAACCTGCGCATCGCCGAGATCCTCGACAACGCGGCCGAGGCGTACCGCGAGATCGACGAAGCCTACAAGGACAAGCTTGACGACCCCGGCCGGACCGAGGCCATCGGCGACATCGCGCTGCCCGCCCCGTCGACCCCGATGCCCGCATTGCCCGGCGCAACGCCAGGGCCGGCGTCGCTCAGCGCCGACGAATACAGCCCCGTGCCGCAGACCCACGCCCTGCTCAACGGAGGTGATCACGGAAACTCGTTGCAGGTGGCCGAAGTTCAGTGGGGACTGGCCGGCACCTTCGCCGAGGGCCACGCGGCGCCGAAGAACATCACCGATTGGGAGGGTGAGGCCGCCGACGCCGCACACGCCAGGATGAACGCGTTCAGTTCGTGGCTGCACGATCTGGCCGCCGCCTGGCGAAAGCTGGCGATGGCCGCCGCCAAGGTCCAGGCGTCGCATCTGAACGCCAACGCGCAGCACATCCCCGTCTATGCCCGCTATGTGGCGCTGGAGGCGTCGTTGGCGCAGGCAGGCGCGGGCACGGATGTCTCCGCGGCCGTCGAGGAGATGAAGGAGCTTCAGCGGCAGTCCGACGAGATCCGCGCCGAGTACGCCAGGAACGCCTCGTTCGACGCTGTGCGCGTTGACAGCCCGCCGAATTCGGGTTCCGCGGCGAGTACGTCCGGCGGCGGCGGTGGGGGTGGTCAGCCCAGCGGCGACCCTGCGGCGATGGCCGAGCGGATGGGTGAGTCGCTCGGTGCGACGAACCCCGCTGCCGGCGGTGAGCCCGGCGGGGCGCCCGCCGGTGGCGGTGCACCGTCGGGCAGCGGGTCGCCGTCCGGCGGCGGAGCTCCCGGTGGTGCGCCCAGCGGCACACCCGGCGGGGCGCCCACAGATGCGCCGCCGCGTCACACCGACCCGAGCCTGCGCCCGGCCGCGGCCGCCGGTGGTGGATCCGCAGGTGGCGGTGGCGCAGGCGGAGGCGGCGGCGCCAAAGGTGCGGGCTCGCAACCCTTGTCGCCTGCGGTGACCGCCGAGACGGTGGCGCCGGCCCCGGTTCCCGTGTCGACGTCGGCGGCGGGCGCGGCGCCCGGTCCGTCGACGACCGGCATGATGGCAGGCGGCGGGATGGGGATGGCGCCCATGCACGGTGCCGCCGGCGCGGGGCAGGGTAAGGAGAAGCGGCGCAACCCGGCGCTGGCACCCGATGAGGACCTCTACACCGAGGACCGCCCCTGGACGGAAGGGGTCATCGGGAACCGCCGACGCAGGGAGAGCAAGGAAGACCAGTGACCGACGAGATGCATCCGCAGGTCGCCGCTGTTTTGCAGCAGGCGCAGCAGTTGCAGTCGATCATGGATGAGCAGCTTCACAAGATGAACAGCCAAACCTTCACGGCCACCGATGAATCCGGCACCGTCGAGGTGACGCTGGATGGCCATCACCAGCTGAAGTCGGCGTCCATCGCCGAAGGCACGATGCGGTTGGGCGTCGAGGAACTCCAGCAGCGGCTCAACGAGGCGTTGCGCAACGCGTCGGCGGCCGCCAGCACCACCATCGAGGCCGACCGCGAGCGGATCGACGCCGCGGTCGCCGAGATCACCAATCGCGAGCTGTAAGCCCTTAGCGCACACCCTCTTTGGCGTACACCACCCGCAGCACGTGGGCCACCTCCGGGCCCATCACGGTCTCGGTCAACTCACAGAACGTCGCGACGAACTGCGGCCCGTGCGGCGGAAGGTCGTCGCACAGATGGTGTGCGATCTCGTGCAGCACGACGAGTTCACGCAAGGCCCAACCGCTGCCCCGCTGAGGCACGGCGATGATCGCCGCGTCGTCGCTGCGCTCGTAGTGCGCTGCGGTGAGCCCGCGGCGCGCACGGACGGTCAACGGTACGGCGTCAGGCCAACGCCGCCGCACCGCGGGCATGGCCAGCACGTCGTCGATGTAGCGCTGCACCGCAGGCACCGAGGCGAACCGGCCCTCGGGCGGCAGCGTCAACTGGGCGCCGAAGAACTCCACCACCGGGTTGCCGCGCTCGCTGGCCCGGTCGAACAGCGTGCGCACGAAATCCTCTGCGGCATAGACCTTGGCGCGCTGGAAGTCGCGCGAGGTCACCTCTCCAGCACCGAGCGCGCCCCCGCGAGTTCGGGGCTGGCACCCAGCCGCGCCCTCTTGCCCGCGCGGTCACCGGCGCGCCGCGCCGCCGACGAATACCCCGCCGTCGCGCTGGTGGCCCGCCAGGTTCCCCGGGCCTCGGAGGTCTCCCGGTAGAAGTCCCGCAGCTCGATGTCCTTGTCGCGCAACGCCAGCGCAGTTCCCGGCTGGCTGTCGCGGCTGTTGGTGGCCTCCCGGCGGGCTTCTTCGCGGGCCAGCGCCAGCCGCTGGCCGATGCGGGCGCCGAACGCCAGCTGGAAGTTGATCCGCGCGGTGATCGTGGGTGTCGGGCGGTGCGCACCGGAGGAGATGTAGGCCTGCGACGCCTTGACCATCTGCATCACCAGGCTGGCGTAGAGGGCGTGGCTGGCGTCGATGTCCTCGGCGAAACCGTAGGCGTGCACGAACGTCGAGTTCGACGCGACATCACACTTCACGTCGTTAGCGTGGGCGATCACCGTGAACAGCTGCACGTAGGTGCGCAGGCCGCGGGTGCCGGCGTTGCCGATCGTGATGGTGCGCTGCACGGGCGTCTGCGCCTTGGTGCGGTGCTCTGTGTGCGAGCGCGCCACCGCCAGGTCGATCGACGTCGCGGTCGCCAACCGCTGCGCGGCGGCCATGAACGCGTCGGCTTCGTGCGGGTTGTCGGTGCCCTCTGCCTGGCGCAGCAGCGCGGCGATGCGGGCCAGCATCTTGTCGTCGCTCATGGGCCAAATCTAGGTCGAGTTGCCGACAAATCCATCCAGCGCCTCCACAACCTGTGGAGAAAGCGGCTGCTGGTTGGCGTAGTTGGCGACGTTATCGCTGGCGTCGTCGCGCAGCACGTGGTTGACGCCGGTGAACTCCGCGACCGTCAGCGTGGTGTGGGCGAGCGCGTCGATGAGGGGTTTGACGTCGTCGCACCGGGCCTGGCCGTCGGCGTCCGAACACGTCAGCAGTACCCGGGTGCCCGCGGGTACCTGCGCGGCCAACGCGACCGGATCGATCTTGTCGGCCTCGACGACGGCCTTGACGTTGCCCGCGTTGAGCAGCGCGCCGAGGCCTTCGGGCAAGGTGTCCGGCACGGTGCCGGTGGCGCGGACCTGGCCGACGGCGGCCAGCCACGCCTGCAGCGCGGCCGCGTCGCCGTTGGCGCGCACCCGGTTGGTGATCATGTCGAGGTAGCGGCCGGGCAGCGGTTGGAAGAGGCCGAGCGCATCGATCTTCGGCGCGTCCGCACCGGGGTCGCCGGCCAGCGCCATTGCGTGCACGGTGCCCTCGCCCAGCGCATAGACCGAGACGCGGTCCGCGTCGGTGCCGGGTTGGGCCGCCAGGTACCGCACCGCGGCCTTGGCGCCGGAGGTGTAGACCGCGCTGACGACATCGGTGGGGCGCTGCGCGTACGGGCCGAGGCCGGTCTTGCCGGTGCCGATCTTGTCGTAGCGCAGGCTGGCCACACCGCGTTCGGACAACAGCTCGGCGAGCTGACGCATGTTGCCCACCGGTCCGGCGACCGCGTTGTCTCCGTTGCGGTCGGTGTTGCCGCTCTCCGAGATCAACAGCGCGGCCGACCCCGGTGCGGCGTCGGACCGGTGCCGGTAGGTGCCGTGGATGGTCAACCCGTCTTCGACGAAGCTGACGTCCTCGTCGACCCAACGGCCCTCGTCGTCCTTGCCGCAGCCGACCAGCATCAGCGCCAGCGAAAGCAGCACGCCGAGAACAGCTTTCAAAGCTTGGCCTCGATCCACGCGGTGACGTCGTCGAGCACCAGCGCGCGTTCGGGCTCGTTGAACACCTCGTGGTAGAGCTCGGGATAGACCTTGAGGTGGGCGTCGGTGGATGCGACACACTCGAGCAGGCGGCGGCTGCCCTCGACCGGGATCAGCTTGTCGTGCTCGCCGTGCACGATCAGCAGCGGTGCGGTCAGCTTCGCGGCGCGCTGCGGCATGGTCTCGCCGACCTTCAGTAGCGCCTTGGCGATCCCGGCGGGCAGCTTGCCGTGGTGTACCAGCGGATCGGCCATGTAGGCCGCCACCACCTCGGGGTCGCGGGACACCGCCTCGGTCTCGAGTTGTTCGACCGGCAGACCCGGCAGGACGGCGCCGACGATCTTGGCCACCGCGATCATCACCGACGACACCGCGTCCTGCGCGTACACCGCCGGCCCGGACAGCACCATCGCGGTGTATTCGTCCGGGTGCTGCGCGCCGTAGGCGAACACGACCCCGCCGCCCATGCTGTGGCCGAGCACCACCCGGTGGAGGTCGGGGTGCTCGCGGGCCGCGATGCCGACCAGGCTGCGGAAGTCCTCGGTGTACTCGCCGATGTTGCGTAGATAGACGCGTTTGCCCCCGGAGCGGCCGTGCCCGCGCAGGTCCAACGCGTAGGTGATCAGTCCGGCCTCGCCGAAGCGCTGGGCGACATGGTCGTAGCGGCGCGCATGCTCGGCGTATCCGTGGCAGATCAGCACCACACCGCGGGGTTCACGGTCGGGGGTCCACACGTCGTAGACGATGCGGACGCCGTTGACACCGTCGAAGCTGCGTTCGCTGCGGGTTGTGACCATCCCCGGAGACTAGCTGTCGAACCTTCACTTGTCGGAGTCGGCGATTAAGCTCGTCTGGGTGACCGTTCTGGCCCACGACCTAGAGGGCAGCAGCGCCGAGGACGCCTTTCTCGCCGATGCCCAGCAGTACCGCCGCGAGCTGCTCGCACACTGCTATCGGATGACCGGATCCGTGCACGACGCCGAGGATCTGGTGCAGGAGACCTATCTGCGGGCGTGGAAGTCCTACAAGGGTTTCCAGGGCAAATCGTCGGTGCGCACCTGGCTGTACCGCATCGCCACCAACACGTGCCTGACCGCGCTGGAAGGCCGGTCACGCCGGCCGCTGCCCACCGGGCTGGGCGCACCCAGCTCAGACCCGGTCGACGACATCGTCGCGCGCGAAGAGGTGCCGTGGTTGGAACCCTTCCCCGACGACGCCTCCGACCCGTCGAACATCGTCGGCTCACGCGAGTCGGTGCGGCTGGCGTTCATCGCGGCGCTGCAACACCTCTCGCCGCGGCAACGCGCGGTGCTGGTGTTGCGTGAGGTTCTGCAGTGGCGGGCGGCGGAGGTGGCCGACGCGATCGGCACCTCGACCGCCGCGGTCAACAGCCTGCTGCAGCGGGCCCGTGCGCAACTCGACGCCGTCGGCCCCAGCGAAGACGACGTGCTGGCGGCCCCGGAGTCGCCGGAGGTCCAGGACCTGTTGAGCCGCTACATCGCGGCGTTCGAGAGCTACGACATCGATAAGTTGGTCGAGCTGTTCACCGCCGACGCGGTGTGGGAGATGCCGCCGTTCGACGGCTGGTATCAGGGCCCGCGGGAGATCGTGCTGCTGTCCAAGACGCACTGCCCCGCCGAGGGTCCCGGGGATATGCGGTTCATCCGCACCACCGCCAACGGTCAGCCCGCCACCGCGGTGTATCTGCTCAACCGGGAAACCGGCGTGCACGAGCCCCTTCAGATGCATGTGCTCGACATCGGCGCCGACGGCATCACGCATGTCGTCGCGTTTCACGCGTCGACGTTCGAGAAGTGGGGCTTACCTGACTCCCTCTAGGCGCCGAGTGGGCAGCTGTGCCACGCGATCGCCACGAATCCGTGCCATAACGGGCCACTGCGCGACGGGAAGGAGTGAACATCTTCGCAGGCCAGCGGGTTAGTTGACGCGTGTTCTGGAACCTGTTCTATAGTCAGCCCCCATGAAGACCAAGGGCGCTCTGCTGTGGGAGCTGAACTCGCCGTTCCGGATCGACGAGATCGACATCGGCGACCCCGTCGACGACGAGGTGCAGATCCGGATGCACGCCGCGGGCATGTGCCACTCCGACTACCACCTGACCACCGGCGCCACCCCGATCGGCCTGCCTGCGCTCGGCGGGCACGAGGGCGCGGGTGTCGTCACCAAGGTCGGCCGCAACGTGACCGGCATCGAGGAGGGCGACCACGTCATCCTCGCGTTCATCCCCGCCTGCGGCGAGTGCGCACCCTGCCTCAAGGGCTACCGCTCGTTGTGTGACCGCGGCGCCGTACTGCTCGGCGGTAAGGCCATCGCCGACGGCACCAGCCGGGTCCACGCGGCGGGCACCGAGGTGTCCCCGATGAACCTGCTCGGCACATTCGCCCCGTACATGACCGTGCACAAGGACTCCGTCGTCAAAATCGACAAGGACGTGCCGTTCGAGACCGCGGCGATCATGGGTTGCGCGGTGCCGACCGGGTTCGGTTCGGCCACCAACGTCGCCGAAGTCCAGCCGGGTGAGACGGTCGTCGTCGTCGGCGTCGGCGGCATCGGCATGAGCGCGTTGCAGGGCGCCGTCATCTCGGGGGCGCGCAACGTCGTGGCGATCGACCCCAACGAGTGGAAGCGCGATCAGGCCATCAAGTTCGGCGCCACCCACGTCTACCCGTCGATGGCCGAAGCGATCGCACCGCTGATCGACCTCACCCACGGCGTCATGGCCGACAAGACCATCATCGCCGTCGGGGACATGAAGGGCGAGTACATCGAAGAGGCGCTGACGCTGACCACCAAGACCGGCACCTGCGTCGTGACGGGCATGGGCTCGATGATGGACGTCGACGTCAAGCTCAACCTGTTCCTGTTCACGATGTTGCAGAAGACGTTGAAAGGCAACATCTTCGGTGGCGGCAGCAGCCACATCGAGACGCCGAAGCTGGTCGGGCTCTACAAGTCGGGTCTGCTGAACATCGACGACATGATCACCCGGACCTACCGCCTCGAGGACATCAACCGGGGCTATGCGGACATGCTCGAGGGCCGCAACATCCGCGGCGTCATCACATTCGACGAATCGGATTGGTAGCTAGTCTGGTGGGATGACCGCCAGCGTCGAGATCCGCCGCGGGCACGACCGTGGCCTCACCACGACGCACTGGTTGACGTCGCGGCACTCGTTCTCGTTCGGCGACTTCTACGATCCGGCCAACACCCACCACGGTGTGCTGCTGGTGAACAACGACGACATCGTCGCACCGGGCGGCGGCTTCGACACCCACGCGCACCGTGACATGGAGATCGTCACCTGGGTGTTGGACGGCGTTCTGGCACATGAGGATTCGATGGGCAACTCGGGCGTCATCCACCCGGGGCTGGCGCAACGGATGTCGGCGGGCACCGGTGTGCAGCACTCGGAGATGAACGGATCAGCCGCGCAGCCCGTGCGTTTCATCCAGATGTGGGTGACACCGGACCGCACCGGCATCGCCCCGAGCTACCAGCAGCGGGAGGTTGCGTTGCGGAGCGGACTCACCCCGATCGCCTCGGGTATGCACGACGGCGCCGCGGTGAGCATCCACAACGACCGCGCCGCCCTGCACGGTGCCCGGATGCAGGCCGGCGACAGCGTCGAGATGCCCGACGCGCCATACGTTCACCTCTTCGTCGCCCGCGGTGAGGTCACGCTCGAAGGAGCGGGCGCACTGCAGGAGGGCGACGCCGTGCGGTTCACCGGTTCCGGCGGCCAACGCGTCACCGCGGCCGAACCGGCCGAGATCCTGGTCTGGGAGATGCATGCGGGTTTGGGTGCGCCGTAACCGAATCGGCGCCTGACCCAAGGGCGTTGCCGTGGACCCGTCGAGACCTTCGCGACGGGGGTCTGGGCGACAAGCAGACTCTGGTTGGCGGGTTCCAGACAGCCGACGGCCCACGGTGGGGCCGTCCGGTCGCCGCCGTAGCGGGACCGGACGGCGCGGTGTACATCACCGATGACTATGCGGGTGCCGTCGGTCGCCCGGCACCACCGGGACGTTGGTCAGGTGCGCGGTGTACCCGCACCCCGGCGTCCGGTGATCGCGACGTAGATCGCGATCAGGATGATCGCCACGACCAAGCCGATGACAAACGGAATCGGCGAGAACATCTTGTCTCCCGTGCCGAACGCCGCGTTGGAGATCCACGAGCCGAGCAGTGCGCCGACCGCGCCCAGCAGGACAGTGATCAGCACGCCGACATTTTGCTTACCCGGCAAGATGAGTCGCGCCAACGCGCCCAGAATGGCGCCGACGACGAGAGCAACGATGATCGTCCACATATCTGACTCCTTCGGTTTCGGCGCGGGTGCGCCGTCATTGGACAATGCCCGGCACAGAACCTTCCTAACCTCATTCGGGTCCGACAAGATCTATCGAACTCCTGCCCGCGCAGTTTCGAAACGCAATGGGAGATAACGCGATCAGATTGTGATGCGAATGTGATGCAAGTTGACTGTGTTTCGCATGTGATTACAGTTGTCATGTTGTAGGGGCATCCCGGAAGGGTCAACTGTGTCGACTCCATTGGCAAACGTTCGGCGATTCGCGGCCACCGCTGCGGCGCTGGTGTTGTGCGCTGCCTTGGCGACGACGGCCGGTGTGCCCACCGCACACGGCGCCAGCGCGCGCGAACTGCTCGCCAGCGCCATCGCCAACACCCGGGGGTCCTACCTCGTCTACAACTTCGGAAGCGGCCACCCGGCACCGATGGTCAACGCCGCGGGTCACGCCTACGAGATGCACAACGGCGGCCACCTGATGATCATCAAGGCCGCGTCGGGACGTCTGGCGCCCCGCCTGCTCGCCGACACCCACCGCGGCTATCAGGCGCGGTGTGAACGCGATCCGCGCGCACGCACCGGCGAAGGGCTGTTGCAGGCCTCGGAGATCTTCACGCCGCTGCAGGCCTGGCAGGCACTCGGCCAACCCACGATCGCGATCAACGCCAACTTCTTCGATGTGCGCGGCCAGCGGGGCGGCTCGTGGAAATCCACCGGCTGCAGCTCTCCGCTCGGCACCTACGTCGACAACACCCGCGGACTGGGCCGGACCAACACCGTGGTCACCGGCCGCATCGCCTATGCCGGTAAGCAGGGCCTGTCGGGCGGCAGT
Source organism: Mycolicibacterium sp. XJ662 (assembly GCF_053484035.1). Lineage (NCBI taxonomy): Bacteria > Bacillati > Actinomycetota > Actinomycetes > Mycobacteriales > Mycobacteriaceae > Mycobacterium > Mycolicibacterium sp. XJ662. The sequence goes on from NZ_JBEFTL010000001.1 coordinate 708,313, forward strand.
GAACACTGGAAGGCGCTGTCCACGATGATCCTGCCCGTCGCTGGGGCGCCGTACGTCGTGTCACCGAAGAACCCCGACGACTACGACGCCGCATCGCCGGTGATCGAGGACCTGGTCGACAAGGGTGTGCGGTTCGTCGCGGTCGCGGGCATCGGCCTGCTGTCGCCTACAGATACCAGCCAGCTCAACGACGGTGGACCCAGCGCCGCCCGCACGGCCATCGCCTACTCCAAGGCCAAGGACGAGATGTACGTCTTCCAGGGCGGCAGCTACACACCGGACCAGATCCAGGATCTGTTCCGCGGTCTGGGCAGCGACAGCGCGATCCTGCTCGACGGCGGCGGGTCGTCGTCGATCGTGTTACGCCGCGACACCGGCGGCATGTGGGCCGGCGCCGGCGTCCCGCGCGGGTCGTGTGACACCCGACAAGTGCTGTGCGACTCCCGTGAGCGCGCGTTGCCAAGCTGGCTGGCGTTCAACTAGATCACGCGGCGGCGTCCGATGATCCGCCGTCCGACCCGTCCGAATCCGTTGAGCTGTCAGTAGATTTCGTCTCGGTGTCGGTCGTCGACTCTTGGTCGTCGGATTCGTCCGCGTCGGAGATCTCGTCGTCAGAGGCCGCGTCGTCGGACTCCTCCTCGTCATACTCCAAGTCGTCGACTTCTTCGTCGTCGGCGTCTTCCTCCGTCAGCTCGTCGTCGGCTTCTTCTTCGGATGCCTTTCCGGTCGACTCGGAAACCGATTCCTCGGAATCGGTTTCGTCGGACAGGGATTCGTCCACTTCGGTGGTCGACGACGTCAGCATCCGGGGGCCCTCTGACGCCGAGGCCGGCGCATCGGCGGCCTGAGCGCTCTCCTGTCCCGGCAGCGCGGGCAGGTTCAGGTTCCCGGCGATGTCACCGACCACGTCTTCCAACTGAGCGCCCAGATCACTGAACGGCAACGCTCCCAACAGGTCTCCGCCGGTGAGGTAGTCGATCAGGTTGAGGATCGCGTTCGGGGTGGCCGGCGTCGGGTTGCCGCTGAGGAATTCCTTCTGGAATCCGCGGATCAGCAGGTTGACGACGTCGAACGGGACCTGCAGCGGGTTGATCCCGGATGGGAACGACAGGAACGGCGTCGGGACACCGCCCTCGGTCAGCGTCCTGGTGTAGGTGCCGTCCGGGTTGCGGACCACGTCGGTGTAGCCCAGGTTGTTGAGGGCCTGAACCGCAGGCGCAAGCGCATTGGCGAACATGCCAACGGGGTTGACCGCCAACGCGCCGAACGTGGCGATGCTGATGATGTCGGAGAGCAGATACAACGGTTCGAGCAGCGGCTGCGTGGCCGACGGCAGGGTGGCGTAGAGGTTCAGCGCCAGCTTCCCGTCGACGAGGTTCGCCAACGCATCGTCGACCTGCCCGGTGAGCTGGTCGGTCACGGTGTCGAGGGTCAGTCCGCGAAGCATGTACGTCGGCAGCAGCCCGGCCAGGAGGTTGTTCGCGAGCGAGAACGGGTTCGGCCAGGCCGCCAAGTCCGACAGCGGGTGATACTGCACGCCGACGTCGATCAACACCGGGATGACGTTCGCTCCGCCGAGGGACAGCCCGAAGGGCAGCTGCGCCAACCCACCGCTGCTGGTCACCTCGGTCTGCGGGTTGATCGTGTCGATGCCCAGCAGGTCGAACAGCGGATAGAACCGCCCCAACGCCCCGCCGTTGGGGCGGGCGGGGTTGAGCAGAAGCAACATCGGCAGGACGGTGATGCTGCCCAGTAGCGGGTCGAGCCCGTCGTAGTTGACTCCGCCGGGCTGGTTGGCCAGGTCGGCGAGCACCTTGTCGTAGCCCGTGGCGATGGCGAACGCGCCCATCCCGATGCCCACAGACACCGGGGCGCGCAGGTGCACGGCGTCGGGCAGGACATCGCCCAGCAGGCCCTCGATGACGTTGCTCAACAGCGGAATCAACGGATTGCCCGGCAGCGTTTCGGTGAGCTCGTCGAGCAACGTGGTGAGCAGTCCGACGGCGCCGACTTCGAGGTAGTCGGTGCCGTTGATGTCGCCGGCGACCGAGTTGGGCAGCGCCGGCACCCAGCCGAGATCGGCGCCGAGCAGCTTCAGCATCGTGAACACCGGGCCCGCGGTGACGACGTTCAGCCCCGGGATGTCGAGATTGCCCAGGTTGAGCGGATCGCTGAGGTCGAGGCCGACCAGACCCAGCAGCCTCAGCAGGTCGGTGACGCCCTGCGCGTCGGTGATCCCCAGGAGTTGCAGGACCGGAACAAGGACCGTGTCGGTGACGATGCCCCCGACCAACTCCTCGAGCACGGGCGTCAGGTCGATGGGGATCTCACCGAGCACGCCGCCCAGAACGTTGTTCACCAGGAAGTTGGGGTCACCGAGCAGGCCCTCGATGAGGCTCTCCGGGTCCTGGCCCGCCGCCCTGGCCAGCGCGGCGAGGTTGAAGTTCTCGACCACCGCGCGGGCGACGAAGTCCACCACGGTCTGGGTGATGTCGTAACCGAATGTGCCGAGCCCCCCTGTCACATCGAGGATCTGCCCGGGTGATGGCCACTGGTTGACGGCCGCGAGCAGCTCGGCGTCGACGTGGCGGACGTTCGCGGTCGCGGCGTTGACCTCAGGCGGGGGCGCCACGGCGACCAGCGCGGTCGCCGTCGCGGTCGCAGCACCGAAGGCGGAAGCCTTCCTAGCGAACTTCTTGGCGTTCCTCCGGCGCGTGCGATGCCTGCCAGCCAATTGACCTATCCTCTCGGCCCCCCCAGCGTGGTATTGCAGACCGTAGCATGCCGTCGGTACTCCTTGGCACAGATGGGCAACGCATCGGTTTGCCTTGGTACCTGGTTATTAGGTATTTGAACCCCATAAGGCAAATTCAGAAGGTTGGCGCTGCCGTCACCGAGCGATGTGCTGTCGCCCGCGTGAGCAACTTGTCGCACAGCTCCGCCGCCTGAAGGCACGACGTAACCCAGCAACGCTGCCGCTCAGGCCGCGGCGGGCGGTGTTTCGTCGCTCGTCGAGTCGTCGGTCGAAGTGGTATCGGCGTCGTCGGTCCCGGTCGTGGCCTCGTCGTCGTCGGGCCCTTCGTCGGCGTCTTCGTCGTCAGGAACCTCTTCGTCGGGAGCCTCTTCGTCGGAGCCCTCTTCGTCGGTCGGCTCGGAATCCGGCTCGGAATCCGGCACGGAATCCGGTTCATCTTCGGTCACGTCTTCGACGGTCGTCGACTCCAGCGCTGGGGAGTCGTCGTCGGACGTGGAATCGGCAGCCGCGAGAAACGAGTCCGGCACGTTCACATCGCGGAGGATGCCGCTTACGGCATCTTCCAACGGGGCACGCAAAGCGCTCGTCGGCGAGGCGCGTCGACGGTCTTTACCGATGAGATAGTCGACCACGTTAAGGATCGCGTTCGGCGGGGCCGGCGTCGGTTTGCCGCTGAGGAATTCCTTCGTGAATCCGCGGACCAACAGGTTGGCGATGTCGACGGTCACCTGCAGCGGGTTGATATGGCGAGGAAACGACAGAAACGGTGTCGGCACACCCCCTTCGGACAGCGTGCGGGTGTAGGTGCCGTCCGGGTTGCGGACCACGTCGGTGTAGCCCAGGTTGTTGAGCGCCTCGACCGCCGGTGCGAGCGCGTTCGCGAAGGCCAGTACCGGGTTCACGGCCAACAATCCGAACGTCAGGATGCTGATGACATCGGAAAGCAGATACAACGGCTCGAGCAACGGTTGCGTGGCAGACGGCAGCGTCGCATACAGGTTCACCGCCAGCTTCCCGGCGACGACGTCATCGAACGCATCGCCGAGTTGCCCCTTCAGCTGACCAGCCGCGGCGCCGGCGTCGAGGCCGCGCAGAATGTACGTCGGCAGAATCCCCGCCATCAGGTTGTTCGCGAGCGAGAACGGATTCGGCCACGCCGCCAAGTCCGACAGCGGATGGTACTGCACGCCGATGTCGATCAGCACCGGGATGAGGTTCGCTCCGCCGAGGGACAATCCGAGCGGCAGCCGTACCAAACCGCCGCTGCTGGTGGCCGTCGTGTTCGGATTGACCGCGTTGATACCGAGCAGATCAAACAACGGATAGAGCCGCGCAGCCGCACCGCCGTTGGGTCGGGCGGGATTGAGCAGCAACAACATTGGTAGCACCGTGAAGCTACCCAGCACCGGGTCAAGGCCCCGGTATCCGGCCCCGCCGGGCTGGTTGGCCAAATCCGCGAGCACCTTGTCATAGCCCGTGGCGATGGCGAACGCGCCCATGCCGATACCCACTGCCGTCGGCATGCGCAGGTTCACCAGATCGGGCAACAGGTCACCCACGCCGATGAGCATGACTTTCAGCAGCGGGATCAACGGGTTGTCGGGCATTGTCTCGCCGAGCTCGTCGAGCAGCGCGGCGACCAGTCCCGCGCTTCCCACGTGGAAGTAGTCGGTGCCGTTGATGCCATCGGCGACCGAGTTGGGCAGCGAGGGCACCCAGCCGAGATCGGCCCCGAGCATTTTCAGCATGGCGAACAGCGGGCTCGCGGTGACGACGTTCAAACCCGCAACGTCGAGATCACCGAGGTTGAGCAGATCGCTGAGGTCAATGCCGACGACGCTCAGCAAGGTCAGCAGATCCGTCTTGCCGTGCGCATCGGTGACGCCGAGGAAGTGCAAGACGGGAAGAATGACCGTGTCGGTGACGTCCTTGCCGACGAGTTCGTAGAGCACGGGCGCCACTTCGATGGGTATCCCACCGACGAGCCTGCCCACCACTTTGGTCAGCAGGGCTTCGGGGTCACCGAGCGCGCCCTGGCCCGCGATACCTGCAAGCGCCCCGAAGTCGAAGTTCTCGACCACCGCCCGGACGACGACGTCCACCACGGTCTGGGTGATGTCGTAACCGAATGAGCCGAGACCCGCTGTCGCATCAGGAATCTGACCGGGCGAAGGCCATGGGTTCACCGATGCGAGGAGCTCGGCGTCGACGCTGCGGACATTCGCCGTCGAAGGGTCGGACCGAGGCGGGGGCGCGACACCGACCAGCGCGGTCGCCGTGGCGGCGGCAGCGGTGACGGCGGCGGCCTTACTAGCGAACTTTCTGACGGCCCTGCGGCGCGCGCGATGCCTGCCCCCCATTGACCCGTCCTCTCGGCACCCCAGGCTGCGATCGAGCCGACGGTAACACGCATCAGCGGTTCTGGTGATCAAGATCGTCGCTTCGCAGGCGCCGTCTACCGCGCCTCATCGACGGCGTCCACCGGTGTTAGCAAAGATTTGACGTCAGAGCGCCAATGCGCTGTCGGCCGCGCGCGCCACCTGTCGCGCGTAACCGCCGCCGAAGATCACCACGTGGGCCAGCAACGGGTAGAGCTGGTGCAGCCCGAACCGGGCGCGCCACCCTTCGCGCAACGGGTGCCGCGACTGGTAGCCGTCGATCACCGTGTCGAAGAACGGGCAGCCGAACAGATCCAGCATTGCGAGGTCGGTTTCCCGGTGCCCGCCGTGGGCGGCCGGATCGATGAGCACCACCCCGTCTGGCGTCCACATCACGTTGCCGCTCCACAGATCGCCGTGCAACCGTGCCGGCGCATCGCCGTCCTCGAAGTCGCCGGCCTCACACCCTGCGATCACGGCGTCGACGGTGTGGCGCGTCGGCGCGTCGAGGCGGGCGTGCGCCCGATGCGCCATGGGCCCAAGCCTTTCCCGTGCATAGAATTGGCCCCAGATGTCATGGGTGGTGTACGACATGGGCAGCGGATGGTGCAGCGGGCCGAAGTATCCCGGGCCGTCCCACCCCGGCGGGGCTGCGCCGAACCCGTCCGCACCGGCGTCGTGGGTGCTGACCAGACGGCGGCCGAACTCGTACGCGGCAGCGCTGGACGGTGCGGTGGTTTGCAGGTGTTCCAGCGTGAGGCTGTCATCGGTGTGGCCGAGTACCCGGGCACACCGCGCGCCGCCCGGGGCGGATGAAAGCCATTGCAGGCCAGCGGCTTCACACGCGAAGAAGCCCGGTGGCGCCCCAGTGCGGCGTTTGACGAACTCCGGCATATCTACGGCAGGCCGAACATCCGCCGCTGCACGCGGTCGCGCAACCCGGTCGGCAGCCTGCCCATCAAGCCCACCTGAATCTTCGGGCCGATCCCGACGACGTACCGAGCGCGTGGTCGGCGTGCACTGAGCGCCTGCTCGACGACGACGGTCACCTTTGCCGAAGGCGCTGCGGTCCGCTGCGCTATCGGGATGATCTTCTTCATGCCCGCAATATGTTTCGCGTAGAGGTCGCGGTGTTCGGGGGTGAGGTTCGCCTCGGTCTCGGCCACCATGCTGTCGGCGGTGCGCCACATGTCGGTGTCGGTCTGCGCGGGTTCGACGACGACCACGGCGATGTTCCACGGGGTCAGTTCGACGCGTAGCGCGTCGGCGGCGGCCTCCAACGCGAACTTACTCGCTGAGTAAGCACCCATCAGCGGCATCGACATGCGGCCGTTGACGCTGGAGATGAACACGATCCGGCCCTGCGACTCCCGCAGCCGCGGCAGCACCTCCTGGGTGACCGCGATTTGTCCGATGACGTTGACTTCCAACTGTTCTCGCCAGTCGGCAATCGGTATGGTCTCCACCGCGCCCGCGACGACGATGCCGGCGTTGTTCACCACGGCGTCGAGGCGGGCCGGCAGCGAGGTCGCCAACGCGTCGATGTGCTCGGCGTTGGTGACGTCGAGGATGATCGCCGAGATGCGCTGCGGGTTGACCGCGGTGACCGCCTCGGCGTCGGTCTGGGTTCGGACGCCCGCGATCACGTCCCAGCCACGCCCGGCCAGATGTTCGGTGATCGCCCTGCCGATTCCTCGGGAGGCGCCGGTGACCAGTACGGAAGGCATGTCTTCTCCTCAAGGGCGCTGGCAGAAGCAGTTGTCACACTACGGCGTGGGTCAGCCCGCGGACTACCCCGCCGAATGCCGGGGCCCGAACCAGAAGATCGCGGCGCCGGCCGCGATGAAGGCGGCGGCCAGCGCGATGACGGGGGCCACCGTGACCCGCGTCAGCGTCGCACCCACGACCGCGCCCCCGCACATCGTGAAAACCACGCCGTAGCGCAGCTTTTCCCGTTCACCGGTGCCGCCGGCCAACCGGCTGTCGAAGCCGAGCCCGGAGATGGTCGATGTCAGCACCGTGGTGGACAGTTCCTGCACGCCGAACTGGCGCGCGGTGACGTTCTGGATGCCGAACACGATGGCCAGACCGGCGATCAGGATGAGCTTGGTGTTGTTTTCGTAGTCCAGCACACCTGCGCCGGCCAGGATCGCCAGCACCGTCAGCGTCACCACCTCCACGCCGAGGGTGATGCCCAGCCAGCGGCGCACCTCGTCGTCGAGGTGTCGGGCCAGCCGGCCGCCGATCACCGCGCCCGCCACGAAGGCGGCGAACGCGACCAGCGCGGCGGTCATGTCGATGCCGGAGTCCGGCACGAACCAGAAGCCGAGGAAGATGACGTTGCCCGTCATGTTGGCGACGAAGACATGTCCCAGCACCAGCACGCTGACCGCGTCGACCAGCCCGGTCGCGAACGTGAGCAGAAACAGCGCGACGTACGTCAGCCGCTGCGAGACAGGCGATTGAACGGCCACGAAGGTGGTTTCGTTGCTACAGCTGTGGTGTGAGGTCCAGTGACGTCACGGTGGACATGCGGGTGATCAACCAGTCCGCGTCGTCACGCACCATCGTCAACCGATACGACAGGTAGCGCAGCGACGGGATGTTCTTGGTGACAGGGCTGGTGGCGACCGAGTTGGTGTAGACGATCGCGGTCGCCTCGGTGGGGGTCAGCGATTCCACCGCCGCGCCCATCACCTCGGTGGTGTTGGAGACCTGCGCCTGCTTGTTGGGTGCGACGATCGCGTCGATGTACTTGCGGTATTCGTATTCGAAGTCGCCGCCGAGATATGCCGCAGACCGGTCCGCAAGGCTCTCCATGTCTTCGGGCGTGTAGGTCCACAGCGTGGTGATCGCGTCGGCGGCGGTGCGCGCCACGTCGAGTTTGATCTGCACGGTCGCCCGTTCGGACAGATACGGCTGCACCATCGCGGCGGCGAAGCCTGCGGCGCCGACGAACAGCACAGCGGCGACGATCGCGGCGATCGCCAACCGCTTACCCGCGGGCCGGTGTGCAACGAGTACCGGTGGTTCCTCGGGCTCCTGGGGCGTTTCGTCGGCCGCGACGTCCTCATCGGCGGCGTCCTCATCGGCGACGTCCGACTCGGTCGCCTCCGGTTCGGTGGCTTCCGGCTCGGGCGCCTCTGGCTCGGAGACCTCGGGTTCGGGAACCTCCGGCTCCGTGGTTACCGACTTGCTGGCGCGGGCCGCCTTACCGCGCGGCACCGGCTTGGGCTGCTCCGGCTCGACGCTCTGGTCCTGCTCGGTAACATCCTCGGCCCCAGCGGTTTTCGTGCGGCGACGCAGGGAGAACCAGCGGCGGCGACCGGCGGGCGCCGACGGCTCGGCGTCCTTGGCATCCTCGGCGGCGGTCAGATCACCTGAATCAGCTGGCTGATCTTCCACTGCTCTCCCTCCTGGACAGTCGTTGCGATCCAGCGACTTCCGCTCTCATAGGTCTGCTTGCCGTCCGGGGACTTGGAGGTGACCGTCGTCGCGACGAGCACGTCGGCGCTGCCGTCGTCGTTCCAGCGCTGCACCCCGGCCTCCACCACGGTGCCGGTGGTCGGCTCCTGGCGCGCCACCTGGACCAGGATCGCGTTCTTCTTCTCGTTGAACATCGACGCGAATTCACCGGTGCCCTCGGCGAGGATTCGGTCCACATATGCGTTGGCGTGGAACGGATCCAGCGAGGTGTAGTCGGTCATGAACTCGCGCACATAGCCCAACGCCATCGCGTCTTTGACTGCCGTCCGGCGGTCCGCCTCATGGTTGATCAGCATCAGCGTGCTGAGCGTGATCGCGGCGACCATCAGCAGCGACGCCACCGTGGCGATCACCGGCAGTCCCCACCGGCGCGGAGCCTTCGGCGTCACCTCGAAGAAGTCGGGTTCGGCGGCGTCGATACGGCGGCGCGGGCTCATTGGCCCTCCGGGTTCATCATCGGTCTCTTGAGCACCGTCAGATCGGCGACGCGCCACTGCCCGTCGGTCTTCTCGAAGTTCACCCGCACGGTCGCGGTGATGAACTTCAGGTTGTTGGGGTCGTCGCCGCGCTGGCCCTGCATCGCCAGCAGCATCGACGCGCTCGTCGGGGTGACGGGCGGGATCGGCAGCACGGCGCTGCTGACCGCCCAGTACTCGTTGGACGTCACCCCGGAGTTCTGCACGGCCTGCTGCTGGGCGATCAACTGCTCGCGGTACGACTCGGTGGTCAGCGACTGGGCCCTGGCGAAGTCCTGCTGCAGGGTGTCCTTCTTGTAGGTCAGCATCTGCTCGACGATGCGCGGCCCCTGCTCGGCGATCTGCACGCGCGCGGTCTCGATCGCGCGGTCGTGGCGGTACACCACCGCGGCGCTCAACGCGACCGCCACGGCCGACAACAGCGCCGCCGCGATCAACACCACCGCGGTGAGCCGGCGCACGTCGCGGGCACCGGACTCGACCCGGTGCACCTCGGTGCGCAACACCAGATCGGCGAACGTGCGACGGCGCCTGTCCCACAGCGGCCACAGCCAGCCGACGAACAACGCCGCGGTGTCCAGTAGGTGCGCCAGGTCGCGCACCAGCAGCCGCCACACCCCGACCGGCGACCCGGTCCGGTTCACCACGGCGATCCCGAACAGTGCGCGCCCCAGGCTGAATCCCTTGACCGCGGGCAACACCAACCGGTTCACGGCCATCGCCAGCACCACGACCGCCGCCGTCGCCGTGAACACCCACCACAGCCAGCCCCGCAGCGGCGCCGTCCACGCCACCAACCCCAGCGTCGCGAGCACCCCGAGTCCCACCAGCACGTCGATGGCGAAGGCGCCGACCCGCGCGGGCCAGGACGCCAGCGGCGGTGGGACCACCTCGTCGGTGGCCGGGATGTCGGTAGCGATGTCGAGCGTCATGGTCGGTGGCGTCACGAGGTGACCTGGTCCAGCCTGGCGACTTTGTAGGTGCCCTCGTCGGGCGCCATCTGGACGCGCAGCCGGTACCCCTGCTCCTGGCCTTCGGTGTCGGAGTTGGTCACCTGGACGCGCACCGCGACCAGCACGTCGAACGAGCCGTCGGCGTTGTGCTTCTCGACCGCCGCGCGCATATCGGACACCTGCACCTGAACGTCGGCCGCTTGGTAGGCGTCGACCAGCACCCCGCTGTACAGCGAGGCCTGCACGGCGAAGTCACCCGTCGAGCATTCAATGATCTTGGCCTGCGCCGCGCTCATCGCCGCGGTGTCGGGTGCGTGCGTGGCGGCCACACAGTCCTTCGCGGCAGCCAGGGCGGCCGCCTCCGCACGCGCGGTCGCCTCGTTTTGCTGGTTGGCCTTCAGCGCCAGATAGCCGCCGACCCCGCCGGCGGCGGCGAGCAGCACCAGCGTCGCGCAGATGCCCACCGCCCAGCCGCGACCCAGCCGCGGTGGGCGGCGCTGGTCGGTCGGATCTTCTGTCTGATCTTCTTCTGTGGATACTGCTAACGACTCGTCGGGCTTTGCGGAAGCATCCTCCGGCACAGCATCAGCATCGGTGGGGTTCAGCTGGCGGGTGCCAGCATCTCCTTCCATCCGTCGTCTCCTGGGTTACTCGAGTTGCTGACGTTGTACCTGACGCCATCGGGTCCGACCACCTGGCCGCTGGTCGGGCTGTACACCGCCGTGGAACCGGGTGGCCCTGGTGCCGGAGTGTAGATGCAGGGGTTGGGCTGCTGTCCACTGCAGGTGACACTGCCCTGTCCCGGCGGGCTCAGCGGGTCACTGACCGGCGCCGTCGACAACGCCGGAGGCAGTTCGCTGGCCGGCATCGGGTTGACCCCGCTGTTCACCGAGGGCGCGGGCACGACGAAGCCGGGGTTGACGCCCTGATCGCAGCGCGCGCCCGGAGCCGGGCAGGACAGCACCTGGTTCGGGTCGCCGTACCACGGGTTGGTGCCCAGCGGGACGTAGGGCTCGTCGCTGCGGCATTCCATCGGCGTCGCCGCGCGCTTGCCGGGGACGTCGACACACGGATAGTTACGCGCACCACGCACGACGTTGCCCTGGTAGTCCTTCGGGATCTTGCAGTAGGTGCCCTTGGGCAGCGGCGCCATGCTGGTGTCGGCGGGCGAACGCCATTCCGAGGCGGGCAAAAAGCCCGTCAGACACGGCGGCGGCTGGTTGATCGACAGCGCGAGCGGCAGCTGGCCCAGGTCCTCGAACAGCGTGCCCGCCTGGGTGGCCGCACCGCCCTGCGGCAAGATCACCAGCGTCTGCTCCAGGCCCTTGTGGTAGCGCTTGAGCATGTCGATGACCACCGACAGGTTCGCCAAGGTCTGCGGCAACGATTCCTGCACACCGCCGAACACCCCGCTGACCTGATCCAACGTCGGCGGTGCCTGCTGCAGACCGCTGCGCAGCGCCGCATCCTCCTGCGCCGCCTGCGCCGCGATCACGTTGAGGTTGCGCGACCACTGCGCGATGTTGTCGCCCGACTGCACCTGGCTGTCCAGGATCGGACGGGCGTTGACGATGATGTCGTCGACCTGGGGCAAGTGCTCCTGGAAGCCGGCCGCCAGGCTGGACGTCGAATCGACCAGGCGCTGCAGCGCCGGACCCAACCCGCCGACCGCCTTCGACGTCTCGGTGAGCAGGGTGTCGATCTTCTCCTTGGGCAGCACGGCCAGACCCTCGTTGGCGGCGTCCAACGCCGGCCCGACCTCGCTGGGCACCGTGCTCTCGGTGATCGTCGCGCCCGGCTGTAGGTACTGGCCCGGGTCACCCGTGGACACCAGGTCCAGGTACTGCTCACCGATCGCCGACACCGAATGCACGTTGGCCGTCGCATCGACTGGGATCTTGTAGCGGTCGTCGATACTCATCGTGGCGCGCGCACCGGTCTCGGTCGGCTCCACCTCGGTCACCTTGCCGATCTGGGTGCCGCGGTAGGTGACGTTGGCGGTGGCGTACAACCCGCCCGAGCGCGGCAACTCAGCGTGCAGTGTGTACTGGCCGATCCCGACCAGCGCAGGCAGCCGCAGGTAGTACCAGCCCAGCACCACCAGCGCGAGGACGGTCAGGATGGTGAACAACACCAGCTGGATCTTGATGAACCTGGTCAGCACAGCTCACTCACCCCTTTCCACCAGAGGTCCGCCCGGTGCGTTGTGCGGGTTCGGGGTGAACCGCACGTCCGGGATCATCGTCGCCGGGTCGCGGCCCCACGACTGTTCGAGCGCGCGCAGCATGCCCGACACACCGGTGCCGGTCAGCACACCGTTGTCCAGGGCCGACAGTGTGAGGTCGACCATCAGCGACACGTTGAGGTAGTCGCCGCGCACCACCTTCGGCACGTTCTCGATCGAGAACGGCGCGGTGAGCATCAGCTGGAGCGCCCCCAACAGGTACGGCGACGCCTTTCCCAGCTCCCGCAGCGGCCGCTGCAGGTTGGCCAGGTTGGTGTTGAGATCGTCGCTGGCCGGACCCAACGACTCGTCGGCGGCCACGCTGATCCGGCCGACCGCCTCGACCGCGTCGGCGAACAGGTCGCGGGTCTCGGCGAAGTGCTTGATCAGCGGCGGGAACTCGGTCAGCACCCGGTCCAGGGTGTTGTTGCGCTGAGCCACGATCGCCAACAACCGGTCGGTCGAGTCGATGGCCCGCGTGATGTCCTGCCGCTGCTGGTTGAGCTCGTCGGTGAAGGTGTCCAGCTTGTTGAGGAACTCCCGGATCTGGTCGGCCCGTCCGGTCAGCACGTTGTTGATCTCGGTCTGGATGACCTCGAGGTTCTGCACGCCGCCGCCGCGCAGGATGGTGGCGATGCTGGCCAGCACCCGTTCGGTGGTGGGATACGCCGACGCGTTCTGCAGCGGGATCGTGTCGCCGTTGCGCAGCGGCTCCGACGACGGATCCGGCGGGGGCTCCAGCTCGACGTGCTGCGAGCCCAGCAGGCTGGTCTGGCCGATCTTGGCCAGCGCGTTCTTCGGCAGCTCCACGCTGGGCTCCAGGTCCAGCGTCAGCGTCGCGACCCAGTTCTTCAGCTCGATCGCACGCACCCGGCCCACGTACACGTCGGCGACGCGCACCCGGCTGTTGACGTTGAGCGCCAACGTATCCGGCATCTGCACGTACACGGTCCACGCGTTGCCACCCGTGCCGGGGCCGCCGGGCAACGGAACGTTCGCGATGCCCTTCCACGACCCGCAGGAGCTCACCACGAGCGCGATCGCACCCAGCGCCACCGCGCGGCGTAGGAGCGTGCTCACCCTGCGAGCCCTCATTGCCGAACCTCTGTTCTTCGCGCGAGCGCTCATCAGCGGCCGTCTGTTCTTCACGCGAGCGCTCATCAGCGGCCTGCCTCTGCCGGTAGCGCGGGTCCCGCCGGCGCCGCTGGCGCCGGACCGCTGGGCGCCGGCACGGGTCCGGCCAGCGGTGAGCCGCCCGGGTCACCCGGGATGACGCCCGGAGCAGGCGCCGGCGGTGGCCCCGGTTGCGGGTACCACGGCGGCGGCAGCGGGGTGTTCTCGGAGTAGGCGTTCGGCGGCCCGGCCTGATGCGGTCCACCCGGGGTCGGCGGCGCGGGCGGAATCACGCAGTCCGGTCCACCCATCAGCTCGGCCAGGCATTCGGGGGTCATCATGTTCGCGGTGAACGGCTGCACGTCGACGCCCTGCATACCCGGTGCGGCCACCCAACCCGGTTCGTGGTTGCCGTGCGAGAACAACGTGTCACGAGACCAGATGCCCGGCACCGTGGTGTCCTTGTAGCCCGCCGGCGGCTGCAGCCTCGGCTCGGAGTACGCGATCTGCTTGGGCAGCGTCAACGCCGAGGAGAACTGGTTGAGCCCGAACGGCGGGAAGTTGAACTTGATCGCATCGAGGATCGGCGCCAGATACTGCGCGCACAACTCGGCCGATTCCTGATAACCCAGCCGGCTGGCCGCCTGGATCGAACTGCACACGAACTGCAGCGGGTTGGCGAAGTTGTTGATCACCGGGATGCCCATCACGCCGCCGGTCACCGGCGAGATGATGTTCATCAGGTTCGCGCCCAGGGTCGGGAACACGTGCAGTGCGGTCTCCAGCCCGTCGCGCGGCTCGGGCTGCAGGATCGCTGTGGTGGCCGACGACAGGTTGTCGATGTCGTGGACCAGCACCTCGGCGTTCTCGTCGAGGAACTGGCGGGTGGTGCTCAGCAGCTCGTTGAGGTCGCGCAGCGCGTTGGACACCTCGCGGTCGGTGTTGGTGAACGCGTTGGTGAACTCGGCCAGGTCGTTGTTCAATGCGACAAACTGCTGATCGCTTTGGTGTAGCGCGTTGACGAACAGCGCCAGGCTCTTGACCACGCCGAAGAAGTCGGTACGGCCTTCGTTGAGCGCGAACAACGCTTCGGACAACCCGTTGAGCGTGCGGTTGAGCTGCTCGCCCTTGCCCGCGAAGCCGTCGGCGGCCGATTCGATGATCTCGCCGAACGGACCCGACGGCTGTTCGGGTGTCGGCCCGAGGTCGGTCAGGATCCGGTTGATCGAGTCCCGCAGCTCGTCGTACTCGACCGGCACCTGGGTGCGCTCCAGCGGGATGACGGTGTTGTCCTCCATCACCGGTCCCCCGGTGTAGGGCGGGGCGAGCTGGATGGTGCGCGACGCGACCAGGCTCGGGTTCAGGATCGACGCGGTGGCGTTCGCGGGGACCTTGAACTTGTTGTCGTAGTGGAAGGTGACCTTCATCTTGTCGCCCGCCGGTTCGATGCTGTCGATCGAACCGACCTTGACGCCCATGATCTGCACCTTGTCGCCCGGGTACAGCGCCAGCGTGTCGGTGAAGTAGGCGACGACCGTGTTGGTGGTCAGCTTGCGGTACAGGTTGTAGCCCACCACGGCCGCCACCAGCGCCAGCACCACGACCAGGACGCCGATGATCACCGCGGCGCGAGAAACCTGGGGCAGCCGCAGGTTCCGGACGTTGAAGATAGTTGACATCGGTTAGCCCCCTATCCCTGTGAGCCTGGCGGAAGGAACGGTGGATTGCCCGGTAGCGGCGGCTGCCCGGCGGGCGCCAACTGCTGCCCCGGCCCCGGGACCGGCGGTGCCGGCAGTGCGGGCGGCAGCGGAGCGATGCCAGGCGTGAAGTCCGGCGGCAACGGGGGCTGCGCGGGATCCTGCCCGACCGGCACGGTGCGGGACCCGGGCGGCCCGGGCGCCGGCTGGCCGTGCGCACCCGGCACGGGCGGTGAAACCTGGCCGGGGATGGCCGCGGCGGGCACACCCGGCGACGGCTGCGGTCCGTGCGCGTTCGGATCGGAGGTGACCACGTCGATCGGACCGTAGGCCGGACCGCCGAACGGACCGGTCGTCAGGCCCGCACACGGCAGCGGGTTGTCCGGCCTCGGCAGGCCGTCGGCAGGCGGGGTGTACGAGCACGGATGCCCCTTCAGCACACCCGGACCGGGATGTTCGGGCGTGCCCTCCAGCACGGCCGGGCCCGGCGGCGGAGCGCCGTTGTCGAAGCCCTGCGCGTTGGGATCCGGGAACCGCCACGCCGGCAGGCCCGCGTCACGCCAGAACTTCTGCGGATCGATGCCGCGCTTCTTGAACGCGGAGTCGATGAACGGCTGCAGGATCTGGCCCGGCAACAGGTTCACCAGCATCACCTTGAAGTACGGGCCGGAGGCGACGGCCTCACCCAGCGACGCCACGAAGCTGGCGATCGTGGTGAGCGTGTCCATCAGGTCGTACTGGCGCTCGCGCAACACGTCGCTGACCACGCGCAGCTGTTCGAGCACGCGGTTGAGGTTCGGGTTGTCGTCGATGAAGCCCTTGAGCTGTGCGGAGAACGCGCTGACCCGCTCGAGCAGGGCGCCCACGGCGTAGCTGCGCTCGTTGATCGCACCGAGCAAGGTCTGGGCGTTGACCAACAGCTGGTTGACCTGCTCGCTGCGGTTACCGAGCACCCCGGCGATTTTGTTGGCGTTGGCCAACAGCTTCTTGACGTCGTCGTCGCGTTTGCCGATGGTCTCGGAGAACCGGGCCACCCCGTCGAGCGCGGCGCTCAGGTGCGGGTAGGTCTGATCGATGGTCTCCGACAACACGTTCAGCGAGCGTTTGATGGTTTCGGTGTCCCACTCCGAGGCCGCCTTGGTCACGTCGAAGAACGCATCGTAGATCTGGTACGGCGTGGTGGTCTGGCCGAGCGGCAGGGCGCCGTTGGCGCGCAACGGATCCGAGCCGCGCGGCTCAATCTCGATGTTGCGCCGACCCAGGATGGTGTCGGTGCGGATGGCCGCACGGCTGTCGACGCCGATCTGCGTGCCGCCCAGCGAGTACCCGATCTTGACCTTGTCGCCCTCGATATCCATGCTGCGCACCTCGCCGACGTCGACGCCGGCGATGCGGACCTTGTCACCGTTAGTCAGGCCGCCGGTGTCGGAGAAGTAGGCGTAGTAGGTCGGCGTCGCGAACAGCATCGGCACGCTGGCGAAGCTTTGTCCCACGCCGATGACCAGGACCAGGATGATGATGCCCATCAACCCGCTGCGGACCCGATTCGATCCCTCCAGAGTTCTCATTGTGGCGTGCACCTACCCGACGGCTGGCTGAAGAGTTTGACGGTCCGCACCGGCCCGCCGGGTTGCAGCCCGTTCATCCGGATCGAGATGTCGCAGGCGTAGAAGTTGAAGAAGTCACCGTAGATGCCGCCCGCGCGCCCGATGATCTTGAACGCGGTGGGCAGCCGGACCAGTAGATCGTTGAGCTCATCGCGCTGGTCCACCAACGGCTGCTGAACCCCTTCGAGGTGGCCGATCGTGCCCTGCAGCAGCGGGCGGTTGTCGGCGAGCAGATCGGCGACCGTGCCTGCCGCGTCGCTGATTCCCGCGACGGATGTGGCGATGGGATCGGCCCGGTTCTTCAGCCCCGTGATCAGCTTCTCGAAATCCTGCACGGTTTCGTCGAACTGCTGCTGATGGCGCACGGTCGTGTCGAGCACCGTGTTGAGGTTGCGGATCACCTCGCCGATCGCTTGGTCGCGGTCGGCCAGCGCCGACGTCAGCGACGCGGTTTGGTCGAGGATGTCGTTGATCGTGCCGCCCTGGCCCTGGAAGACCGTGATGATCGACTGGGCGATGTTGTTGACCTTGTCGGGGTCCAACGCCCGGAACACCGGGCGGAACCCGCCGATCAACGCGTCCAGGTCCAGTGCGGGTTCGGTGCGCTCGAGCGGAATCGTGCCGCCGCCGGGCAGGCGCTGGTCGCTGTCGCCACGCTTGAGCTCCATGAAGCGGTCACCGATCAGGTTCAGGTACCGGATCGACGCAGTGGTGCCCTCGAACAGCGGCAGCGAACGGTCTACGTTGAAGCCGATTTCGACCTGCGAGCCGCCGTTGATCAGCTTGACGCTCTCGACCTTGCCGACCTCCACACCCGAGGCCCGGACGAACTGTCCTTCCCGCAGCCCGCTGGCGTTGGAGAAGATCGCGGTGTACCCGGTGGTGCGGTCGAATCGCATCTGGCCGAACACCACGATGATCATCGCGGTGAACAGCAGTAGCACCAGCGAGAAGATGCCGAGCTTGACGGCGGTACCTGTGATTCTCATGGGTTGATCGTGTTCTCCCCAATCTGGCGTCCCCAGACGTACTCGATCAGGATCGGCTGGCCCAACTCGAAGTGGTTGTACGGCGCAATCGAGGCGCCGGTGTCCATCACCAGATACGGCGCGGGCCACAGGTCACGGGTGACCGGCTGCCAGCATCCCGGTCGCCCTTCCGGGCCGCCCTTGGCGTTCACCCGCGGCAGGTTGTCCGGGTACACGTACGGGTTGGCGGCACCCATCAGCTCCGACAGCGTCCGCAGGGAGTAGCCGTTGCCGCCCAGCGACGCGGCCACCTTGGGCTCCGCATCGTGGTAGTTGCGGACCATGCAGTAAAGCGCGGGGCTGTACTTGTCGAGGATTTCCGAGACCACGATGAGGTCTTCTGCGCCGCGCACCAGATAGGGCCCGCCGCGTTCGAAGACGTCGCCGCCGGCGTTGCCGAAGCCGATCGCGGCCATCAACGCCTGGTCGATGTTGCCCTGTTGTTCGTTGAGCGTCTGCGCGGTGGTCACCGCGTTCTCCAGGCCGTCGAACAGGTCGGGCGCGGCTTCGGAGTACACCTCGCCGAGATCGGCGAGCAACCGGTTGTCCTCGGCGATCTCAGGCATCCGCGGGTTGATGTCGGACAGGATCTCGTTGCCGTGGATGATCGACTGCCCGAACCGGTCACCGAGCCCGTCGAGAGCCTCCGCCGTCGCCGCCAGCGTCTGGTTCAGCTTGATCGGGTCGACCTGCTGGGAGATCTCGACAACGGTTTCGAAGAGGGTGTTGAACTCGGTGGTCACCGACGTCACGTCGATCACGTCCGCCGACGTGATCCGTTCCGGGGTGGGGTTCTCCGGCGCGGAGAAGTTGATGTACTTGTTGCCGAACACCGTGGTGGCGTCGATGCTGGCGTCGACGTTCCTGGGAATCAGGTCGAGGTACTTGGGGTCGACGTCGAGGGTGATCTTGGCCCGCGGCTCGTCGCCGACAGTGACTCCGTCGACCGCCGTCACCCGGCCGATCTCCACACCGTTGTAGGTGACCTTGGCGCCGGGATCCATCGACAGGCCCGCCCGCGCGGAGAGCACGGTCAGCTGGGTGCGGGGCAGGAAGTCACCGCGGAACTGGAAGTACACCAGCACCAGCGCGACGATGCTCAAAAGCACTAGGACCAGCCCCGCCAGTTTGTACGGCGGGGTACGAGGTTCGTTCAAAGGTGCCGTCATCGCGCTACACCGTCAGGTTGAAGTTCGGGTCGACGCCGTAGAGCGCCAACGAGGCCAGCAGGACAACAACGACGATCGCGACCAGCGAGGCCCGCATCGACCGGCCGACGGCCTCGCCGACGCCCACCGGACCGCCGCTGGCGAAGTATCCGTAGTAGCAGTGGTTGATCATCACGATGACGGCGATGATCACCGCCTGGATGAACGACCAGAACACGTCGTCGGGCCGCAGGAACGTGCGGAAGTAGTGCTCGTAGGTGCCGATCGACTGCCCGTAGAAGAACGTCGTGGTCACCTGCGCGGACAGGAAGCTCATGATGATCGCCATCGCGTACAGCGGGATGATCACGATGAAGCCGGCCATGATGC
The DNA here is from genome assembly GCF_053484035.1 of Mycolicibacterium sp. XJ662. NCBI lineage: Bacteria > Bacillati > Actinomycetota > Actinomycetes > Mycobacteriales > Mycobacteriaceae > Mycobacterium > Mycolicibacterium sp. XJ662. Next base: position 727,568 of record NZ_JBEFTL010000001.1, read on the forward strand.
GCGTCGACACCAGGTACGAGATGGACTTGATGCCCATCACCTCCAGCGCGTCGATCTCCTCGGCGATGCGCATGGCGCCGAGTTCGGCGGTGGCGCCGGCGCCGACGGTGGCCGCCAGCGCCTGGCCCGCGACGACCGGCGCGGCGATGCGGACGTTGATCAGCGCCGCGAAGAACCCGGTGAACGCTTCGACACCGATGTTGCCGAGGGATGCGAAGCCCTGGATCGCGACCAGCGACGACCCGGACAGCGTCACGAAGCCGACGATCGCCACGGTGCCGCCGATGACGGCCATCGCGCCGGTGCCCATCCCGATCTCGGCGATCAGCCGCAGGGTCTCCCTGCGGTAGTAGCGCAGCGCGTGCCCGATCGAACCGATCGCGGTGACGATGAACCAGGCGACGTGCCCGACGCTGTCGAGGAACCGCGCCGGCGCGGAGACCACATTCTGGGTGCGGGTGTACCCCCGCGGAAACCGTGAACGCAGGACAGTTGTCGTGGACACGTCAGTTCCCCGTTCCGAAGCGGACACCGATCGTGGTCAGCACCACGTTGACTGCGAACAGCGCGATGACGCAGAGCACCAGGGTCTCGTTGACCGCGGTGCCGACGCCCTTGGCGCCGCCCGCGACGGTCAGGCCGCGGTAGCAGCCGACCAGGCCGGCGATCAGGCCGAAGGTGCCCGCCTTGATGATCGAGATGACCACCTCGGGCAGCCCGGTGATCAGCGTCAGCGTGGAGACGTAGGCGCCCGCCGAGACGTTCTGCAGATACACCCCAAAGATGAAGCCGCCCACCAACCCGACGGTGATGACCGCGCCGTTGAGCAACACCGCCACGAACGTCGAGGCCACCACACGCGGAACGACGAGACGGTGGATCGGGTCGATGCCGAGCACCTCGAGGGCGTCGATCTCTTCGCGGATGGTGCGGGCGCCGAGGTCGGCACAGATAGCCGTCGAACCGGCCCCGGCAACCACGAGCACGGTAACCAGCGGACCCAACTGGGTGACGGCGCCGATCGCCGCACCGGCGCCGGAGACGTCGGCGGCGCCGAATTCGGCGAGCAGGATATTCAGCGTGAAGATCAGCAGCACGGTCAGCGGGATGGAGACCGCAAGCGTCGGCAAGAACGCCACCCGGCACAGGAACCAGCTCTGCAGAACGAACTCGCGCCACTGAAACGGCGGCTTGAACAGTGCCCTCCCGGTGAGCACGCACATGCGGACAAAGCCGCCAACGGCCTCCAGGCCCGGCCTGACCTGCTCACGCACATAACCCGTCATACCGGTAGTGGCCGTCACCAGTGTCCTCCCACGACGTAGTCGCGACTGTCGTGGCGCAACAGCTGCGCCTGTCGCACGCGCCCTCCTTGCCCGAGCCTGGTGCCTGTGACCTTCGTCTCCTTACTCGCCAGTAGTAAGGCAGACCACCGGACTGTACCCGATCGCATCCTCGCCGTGCACGGCATCTGCAGTATTCGCGTCGTCGGCGTCGCCAACCCTCTGTTCATTTCTTTAGTCTTCTTGCGCCCCGGCAGAAACTGTTGGCGGAGTACGGCTTTCGCCGGCATCGGTGGATCCGGCTGCCGCGAAGCGGGTGCGCAACTCGGTTTTGAGCACCTTTCCCGCCGGGTTTCGCGGCAGGGTGTCGACCACCTCGAGAGCCTTCGGGTGCTTGTACCGGGCCAGCCGTTCCGACAGGAACCGATCAAGATCACGCAGGTCAAGATCGGTGCCGGCGTCGGGGCCGAGCGCCACCACCGCGACGGGCACCTCACCCCACTTCTCGTCCGCGCGACCGATCACCGCCACCTCGGCGATGGCCGGATGGCCGGCGAGCGCGTTCTCGACCTCCGCGCAGTAGATGTTCTCGCCGCCGGAGATGATCATGTCCTTCTTGCGGTCGACGACCCAGACGTAGCCCTCTTCGTCCTGGCGAACCAGGTCGCCGGAGTGGAACCACCCGCCGGCGAACGCCTCGGCGGTGGCTTTCGGGTTGTTCCAGTAGCCGGCCATCAGGGTCGGCGCCCGGTAGACGATCTCCCCCACCTCGCCGATCGGCACGTCATTCATCTCGTCATCGACGACGCGGGCGGCGACGGTCGGGATCACCTTGCCGACCGAGCCGAGCTTGCGGATCGCGTCGTCGCCCAACAGCATGCACGTCACCGGCGACATCTCGGTCTGGCCGAACGCCGCGAGGATCTGCGAGCTAGGGAAGGTTTCGGACATGGTGCGCAGCAGCGTGTCCGAGGCCGGCGCGGCACCCCACGACAGCACGCGCAGCTGCAGCTGGCGGGGCCTGGCTTGCTGTTCGGCGCACACCGCCTGCCACTGCGCGGGTACCAGGAAGATGCCGGTCACCCGCTCGGCCTCGAGCACGTCGAGCAGCGCGCCGGGATCGAATGCGCCCAGCGGATAGACGACCGTCGGCCGACCCAGCAGCAGCCCGGGGATCATGTTGCCGATACCGGCGATGTGGAACAACGGGACGCCGATGAAGCCGACGTCGTTGTTGATGTCGGCGCCGTTGGTGAACAGGAACGTCAGCGCCTGCCCGGCGATGTTGGTGTGGGTGAGCACCGCGCCCTTGGGGCGGCCGGTCGTGCCCGAGGTGTACATGATCAGCGCAGGCGAGTCGTTGGGGATGTCTGGAACATCGGGGACCTCGGCGGGTTCCCCGGCCCCGGCGATCAGGTCGTCGTAGCCGAGCACGTTCTGGTCGGTCGCACCGCCGGCGACGATCACGGTGGTCAGCGTCGCGTCCAGGTCGCGCACCGCGGTCGCGACGCCTGCGAGCACCTCCTCGGTGATGACCACCTTGGCCTGACAGTCGCTGACCAGAAACGCGATCTCCGGCGGGGTCATCCGGAAGTTGACCGGGACGGCGATCGCGCCGAGCTTGTTGACCGCGAGGAACGACTCGATGAACTCGGTGCGGTTGAGCATGAGGATCAGCACCCGGTCCCCGAAGGCCACCCCGCGCCGGCTCAGCGCGCCCGCGAGGTTGGCGACGCGCTCGTCGAGTTCACGCCAAGTGGTGGTGCGGCCGAGGAAGCGCAGCGCGACGGCGTCGGGCTGCATCAGTGCATGGCGGGCGAGCTGGTTGGTCCAGTTCTGCCTGCGCGCCAGGTACGGCTGCTCGGTCTGGTCCGGCATCGAGGACGAGGTCAACAGCGTCTGCTCCATCCGTGGGTTGCGCAGCGTTGATATTTGATCAAACATGGGTGTTGCCCCGGTCACACTATGGCCTCGGCCGCGCAGGGACAAGTCCTCGCCTTGATGACCGGAGACGATAGTGAACGCACCCGCCACCCCGTTCCGGGGGCCCCGCCGCGGAATGCGTCGCGAACAGCTGTCCGATGAGGTCGCCGGCCGGCTCCGCGCCGACATCATGACCGGGGCGCTGCGCTCGGGCACCTACATCCGGCTCGACGAGACCGCCGCCCGGCTCGGCGTCAGCATCACCCCGGTGCGAGAAGCGTTGCGCACCCTGCGCGGGGAAGGCATGGTGCAGCTGGAACCGCACCGCGGACATGTGGTCGTCCCGCTGACGCGTTCCGATGTCGAGGACATCTTCTGGCTGCAGGGCACGATCGCCAAGGAGCTGGCCGCGACGGTCACCGAACGCATCACCGACGCGCAGATCGACGAGCTCGAGGAGCTCAACGACGCGCTGGCCGCCGCGATCGAGCAGGTCGACGCCAAGGAGATCGCGGCCGCCGAGTTCGCGTTTCACCGGGCGTTCAACCTGGCCGCCGGGCGGCTCAAGCTGGCGTGGTTCCTGCTGCACGTCGCCCGCTACCTGCCCGGCAGGGTCTACACCGGCGATCCGGGCTGGGGCGGTTCGGCGGTGGCCCGGCACACCGAGCTCATCGCCGCGCTGCGCAGGCGCGACGCCGCCGCGGTCGTCGCGCTGACCGGTGGCGAGTTCACCGACGGCGCGCAGCGGTTGATCGCGCGGCTGGAGGAGTCGGGGCTGTGGAGCTGAGCTTTCTGGCGCCCGCCGCCGTGGCCGAGCGCTACTTCGCGGCGAGCTGTTCGGCGCGGGCCTTGAGGTTGTCGGCCAGATAGTCGAGGGTGTCGGCGATCGCCTTCTTGACCATCGTCTTGGGGATCGCGAGCTTGGTCTCGACGTCGAGGTCGACGGTCAGCAGCGACGTCGACCCGATCGGCACCACCGAGAACTTTTGCTCCTGTTTCTCGAAATGGTCGCCCTGCTGCAGCACCGTGTAAATCTGGTTGTCGCCCGGGTAGTACACCGCGGTGATGAAGGTCCCCGACTGCCCCTGCACGACGACGTCGAGGCGAAGCTGGCTCGGTCTGCCGTCGTCGTAGCGCGCCAGCACCCAACAGCCCTTGATCTCGGGGTTCCATTCCGGATACGACTCGAAGTCGACGACGATCCCCATGATCGCTTCGGCGGGCGCCGACACCTCGACGGTCTTGCTCACGAGCGGCATTCGTCGAGCATATCGACTATTCCGTGCGCGCCGTCTCCAGCAGTGCGCGGATCGGCTCGGGTATCGGCACCGGCCTGCGGCTGGCCCGGTCGACATAGACGTGCACCCAGTGCCCCACCGCGGCGACCGGCCCGTCGGACCGCCACAGCCCCAACCGGTAGGTGACGCTGCTGTTGCCCAACCGGGTCACCGCGAGGCCGACCGTCAACGGCTCGGGAAACTTCACCTCGGAGAAGTAGCGACAGCCCGACTCGGCCACCACGCCGAGCCATGGCGCCGTCACCGGGTCGATCCCACAGGTGGTGTTGATCCAGCCGTTGATCGCCGTGTCGAACAGCCCGTAGTACACCGCGTTGTTGAGGTGGCCGAACATGTCGTTGTCCATCCACCGCGTCGACACCGGCCAGTGCACCGGAAAGTCCCCCGCACTCGGGATCGCCTCGGCGTTGGTCATGGCAGCAGTGTGTCAGCCGCGGCAGGCTGGTAACCATGCGAATCCGCGGTGCAGTGCTCGAGGAAATCGGTCGGCCCCGGCCATACGCCGAATCGCGGCCGCTGTCGGTGGGCGAGCTGGACCTCGCGCCACCGGGCGAGGGCGAACTGCTGGTGCGCATCGAAGCCGCCGGGCTGTGCCATTCGGACCTTTCGGTGGTCGACGGCAGCCGAGTGCGGCCGGTGCCGATGCTGCTGGGCCACGAAGCCGCCGGGATCGTCGAGCGGATCGGCGCCGGGGTGTCCGACGTCGACGCGGGCGCCAGGGTCGTGATGACGTTTCTGCCGCGGTGCGGGCAGTGCGCAGCCTGCGCCACCGACGGGTTGACGCCGTGCGAGCGCGGCAGCGCCGCCAACAACGCGGGCACGTTGATGACCGGTGCGCGCCGGCTGAGCCGCGACGGCGAGGCGATCCACCATCATCTCGGCGTCTCGGGGTTCGCCACGCACGCGGTCGTGGACCGCCGTTCGGTGGTGCCCGTCGGGTCCGACGTGCCGCCGGTCGTCGCGTCGCTTCTGGGTTGTGCGGTGCTGACCGGCGGCGGTGCCGTGCTCAACGCCGGGCGGCCGCGTCGAGGCGACACGGTGGCCGTGGTGGGGCTCGGCGGGGTCGGGATGGCCGCGGTGCTGACCGCGCTGGCCCACGACGACGTCCGCGTCGTCGGGATCGACCGGCTGCCCGACAAGCTGGCGCGGGCGCGGGATCTCGGCGTGCGCGACGCGTACACGCCGCAGGATGCGCTCGACCGCGGCGTCAAGGCCGCAGTGGTGATCGAGGCCGTCGGACATGCCGCGGCGGTGGAGACCGCGGTCGCGTTGACGGCGCCTGGCGGGCGCACCGTCACCGTCGGCCTGCCCTCCCCCGATGCGCGGATGTCGCTGTCGCCGTTGGGTTTCGTCGCCGAGGGCCGCTCGCTGATCGGCAGCTACCTCGGCTCGGCGGTGCCGGCGCGCGAGATACCGCACTTCGTCGGGCTGTGGCGCGACGGGCGGTTGCCGGTGGAGACGCTGGTGTCGTCGACCATTGCGCTGGGCGACGTCAACGCGGGCATGGACGCGCTGGCCGACGGCGCCGCGGTGCGTCAGGTCGTCGTCTTCGACTAGAACCAGGCGTCGCGCATGTCCAGCGTGGTGCGGTCCAGGCTTTCCAGCAGATCGAGTTGCGGTGCGGTCCTTGGCAGTTCGTAGCGGAAGAAGTAGCGGCCCGCGGCGCGCTTACCGTCATAGAAGTCGCCGTCGCGGCCGTGCGCGGCGATCAGCTGCTCCAGCCACATCCACGCCACCACGATGTGCCCGAACGCCTCGAGGTAGACCACGCTGTTGGCCATCGCGGCTTCGATGTCACCGGAGCCGAACATCGCCGTGGTGACCGCCACGAGACGTTGCCAGCTGGCGTCCAGCGCCGCCGCCTGCTCGGCGATCTCGCCGCCGAGACCGGCCGCTGCGGTTACCGACTGGCCCAGCACGGCGCCCAGCGCACCGAGTGCGGCGCCACCGCGCGCAGTCACCTTGCGGCCCAACAGGTCCAGGCTCTGAATGCCGTGGGTGCCCTCGTGGATCGGGTTGAGCCGGTTGTCGCGGTAGTGCTGTTCGACGTCGTACTCGCGGGTGTAGCCGTAACCGCCGAGCACCTGGATCGCGAGGTTGTTGGCTTCCACGCACCACTGCGACGGCCAGCTCTTGCCGACCGGGGTCAGCAGGTCGAGCAACAGCGAGTTGGCGTCGCGCTCCTCGTCGGTCTCGGCGCTGTGCATCAGGTCCATGAGCCTGGCGCAGTACAGCTGCAGCGCCATCCCGCCTTCGACATAAGCCTTCTGCGCCAACAGCATTCGTTTGACATCCGCGTGCTCGACGATGGGGATCTGTTGCGCCGTGGGGTCGTTGGCGGTCAGCGCACGCCCCTGCGGACGCTCGCGCGCGTACTGCAGCGATTTGAGGTACCCGGTGTAACCCAGGGCTACGGCGGCCATCCCGACCAGCAGCCGGGCCTCGTTCATCATCGTGAACATGTAGACGATGCCGCGGTGCTCTTCACCGACCAGATAGCCGACGGCGCCGGGCTTTCCGCCGGGGGTGAACTTGCCCTCACCGAAGTTGAGCAACGTGTTGGTGATGCCGCGCTGGCCCATCTTGTGGTTCAGCCCGGCCAGCGCCACGTCGTTGCGCTCGCCGATCGAGCCGTCCGCGTCGATCAGGAACTTGGGCACGATGAACAGCGAGATGCCCTTGGTGCCGGGCGGGCCACCGGGAATTTTGGCGAGCACCAGATGGACGATGTTGTCGGTCAGCTCGTGGTCCCCGCCCGAGATCCACATTTTGGATCCGAACAGCCGGTAGCTGCCGTCCTCCTGCGGTTCTGCGCGGGTGAGGATGTCGGCCAGCGACGACCCGGCCTGGGTTTCCGAGAGCGCCATCGTGCCCGAGAACCGCCCTGCCAGCATCGGTTCGAAGAAGTTGTCGATCTGCTCGGCGGTGCCGAACCGGCTGAGCAGGTTGGCGTTGGCGATGGTGAGCATGAGGTAGCCGGCTGTGGCGATGTTGCCTGCGGCGAACCAGGCGAAGCCGGCTTCTGCCACGGCGATTGGGAGTTGCGCGCCGCCGCGTTCGTTGTCCATCGACATGCCGAGCAGATCGGCGTCGGCGAATGCGTCCCAGGCCTGTTTGACCTCGTCGATGACGGTGACCTTCTCCCCGTCGAAGCTGGGCTCGTTGGCGTCGCTCTTCTTGTTGTGGTTCGCGAAGTACCGGGTGGCCAACTGCTCGCACAGGTCCAGCGCGCCGTCGAACGTGTCGCGGGAGTGCTCGGCGAACCTGGGGCGCTTGGTCAGCTCGTCGATGCGCAGCCACTCGAACAGCAGGAAGTCGAGGTCACGTCGGGACAGCAGAGTGGATTTCATGATTGAGCCTGCGCTGCGCTTCCTGTGTTCGGTTGGTCGATGCCCAGCGGTGATTCCACCCGCACGGTCTCGTCGCGGATCAGGCCGCGCAGCAGCGCGGTGCTGAACTCGACGGCGATCTCGGCGGCGGTGCGTCGGCCCTGGGGCCGCAGCCAGCGGTACGCGCCGAGCGTCATCCCGATGTAGCCCAGGGCCAGCACGTGCGAGTCGCAGTCGTAGAACTCGCCACTCGCGATGCCCCGGTCGATGACGTCGCGGATGTGCTCGTAGACCTGCGCCTCGGCCTGCCGGATGTAGGCCACCTGGTCTTCGGTGAACCACTCGGTGATGTAGGGGCCTTCCTGGAAGTACACCGCGGCCCGTTCGATGTTGCCCGCGATGCCGACGAGCAGCCTGCGGGTGAAGTGGTAGATCGTCTCGCGCGCCGACGCGGACGGGTCGTCGTGCACGGCGTCGACGGTGAAGTCGGCCGCACCCTTGTAGATGTCGTAGAGGATCAGCGACTTGCTGGCGTAGTAGTGGTACACCGTGGCCTTGTTGAGCCCGACCGCGTCGGCGACGTCGTCCATCCGGGTGCCGTGATAGCCGCGTGCGGCGAAGAGCTTGGTGGCGACCGCCAACAGTTCTTCGCGCCGGGACATCCCGTTGCCCGATGAACCGCCCGCGCGATCGGGCGGTGTCGCAGGTGACGTAACGGACATGGCGACTCACTATATGCAGGCCCGGAAGGTGTCCGGGGCATCAATCAACTGGTTGGCTAGTTTATGTGCTCGGGCTATCGCCGACACAGGTGACGGGTCTAGACTTACGCCACAACCAGCCGCACTCGAGAGGTGATCACGTGGATCCGAACCCGGACTATGACGCGAGCGATGAGCTGGAGTACGGAGCCGCCTGGTTCGCCTGGATCCTGCGCGGCGTCTACCCGCCCCCGGCCTACCCCCCGGTGTGAGCCCGCGGTAACGCTTGGTTGATTTCGTCCCCTCCTACCGCTGACGGTCGGAGGGGAAATTTGGTCGCCAGAAGACAGATGGCAGACTCTCCCGGATGATCATCGGGATACCGCGCGAATCCCACGAGGGCGAGACGCGCGTCGCCGCCACGCCGCAGACCGTCGGGCAGCTGATCAAGCTGGGCTACTCCGTCGTCGTCGAGTCGGGTGCAGGCGCTGCTTCCAGCTTCGCCGACGACGCCTATGTCGAGGCAGGCGCCAGCATCGGTGACCCATGGGGCGCCGACATCGTGCTCAAGGTCAACGCACCGACCGACACCGAGATCGCCGCGGTACGCGACGGCGCGACCGTGGTCAGCCTCATCTCTCCGGCGCTGAACCCGGACCTGGTGGAGAAGCTGTCCACCCGCCCGATAACGGTGCTGGCGATGGACGCCGTCCCGCGCATTTCGCGGGCGCAGTCGCTGGACGTGCTGTCGTCGATGGCCAATATCGCGGGCTACCGCGCGGTCGTCGAGGCGGCGCACAGCTTCGGACGGTTCTTCACCGGTCAGGTGACCGCGGCGGGCAAGGTGCCGCCGGCCAAGGTGCTCGTCGTCGGCGCGGGGGTGGCCGGGCTGGCCGCCATCGGCGCGGCAGGCAGCCTCGGCGCGATCGTGACGGCCACCGACCCGCGCCCCGAGGTCGCCGATCAGGTCCGCTCACTGGGCGGGGAGTACCTGTCCGTCGACCCGGCGGGCGAGGCCGCTGAGATTTCGGCGACCGGCTACGCCAAGGAGATGGGCGAGGACTACAAGGCCCGCGAGGCCGCGCTCTACGCCGAACAGTGCAAGGACGTCGACATCATCATCACGACGGCGCTGATCCCCGGAAAGCCGGCGCCGCGCATCATCACCGCCGAGATGGTGGCATCGATGAAGCCGGGCAGCGTGATCGTCGACATGGCCGCAGCCAACGGCGGCAACGTCGAGGGCACGGTCAAGGATCAGGCCGTCGTCACCGACAACAACGTGACGATCATCGGCTACACCGACCTGGCCGGCCGATTGCCCGCCACCGCATCCCAGCTGTACGGCACCAACCTGGTCCACCTGCTCAAGCTGCTCACCCCGGAGAAGGACGGGCAGCTCGCCCTGGACTTCGACGACGTCGTCCAGCGCTCGATGACCGTGGTCCGCGACGGTGAAGTCACCTGGCCGCCTCCGCCGGTGCAGGTGTCGGCGGCGCCTGCGGCGGCACCCGCCGCCGCGGTCGAGGCCAAACCGGCCAAGGAGCCGATGTCGAACGGTCGCCGGCTGGGCGTGACGTTCGCGGTGGCCGCGGTGCTGTTCGCGCTGATCGCCCTGTCACCGGCCGCGCTGCAGGTGCACCTGACGGTCTTCGCGCTGGCGATCGTGATCGGCTACTACGTGATCGGCAATGTGCACCACGCGCTGCACACGCCGCTGATGTCGGTGACCAACGCCATTTCCGGGATCATCATCGTCGGCGCGCTGCTGCAGATCGGCCACGGTGACGTCCTTATCACCGCGGTGTCCTTCGCCGCGATCCTGCTCGCCAGCATCAACATCTTCGGTGGTTTCGCGGTGACCCGCCGCATGCTGTCCATGTTCACGAGGAGCTAACCCATGTTCAGTCTCGAGACCACCGCCACCGCGGCGTACGTCGTCGCGGCGCTGCTCTTCGTCCTGTCACTGGCGGGGCTGTCCAAGCACGAGACCTCCCGCGCCGGCATCAGTTTCGGTATCGGCGGCATGACGATCGCTCTGGTCGCGACGATCGCGCTGGCCATCAACCACGAGATCTCGCCGCTGGGATTGGGTCTGTTGGCACTGGCCATGGTCATCGGCGCGGCGATCGGGTTGTGGCGCGCGCGGATCGTCGAGATGACCGCCATGCCCGAGTTGATCGCGTTGCTGCACTCGTTCGTCGGCCTTGCCGCCGTGTTGGTCGGCTGGAACGGCTACCTGCACGTCGAGGCCGACCCGACCGGAGCCGAAGCCGTCCAGATGGCCGCCGAGGGCATGCTGGGCATCCACTCCGGAGAGGTCGTCATCGGCGTCTTCATCGGCGCGGTGACGTTCACCGGTTCGGTCGTGGCCAACCTCAAGCTGTCGGGCCGGATGAAGTCGGCGCCGCTGATGCTGCCCGGCAAGAACCTTCTCAACGTCGGCGCGCTGGTGGTCTTCGCCGCGCTCACCGTGTGGTTCGTGATCGACCCGCAGCTGTGGGTGCTCGTGGTGGTGACCGTGCTGGCGCTGCTGCTGGGCTGGCACCTGGTCGCCTCGATCGGCGGCGGCGACATGCCGGTGGTGGTGTCGATGCTCAACAGCTACTCGGGTTGGGCCGCCGCGGCGGCGGGCTTCCTGCTCGGCAACGACCTGCTGATCGTCACCGGCGCGCTGGTCGGCTCCTCCGGTGCGTACCTGTCCTACATCATGTGCAAGGCGATGAACCGCTCGTTCATCTCCGTCATCGCCGGTGGCTTCGGGATCGAGGCCGGACCCGCCGACGACACCGACTACGGCGAGCACCGCGAGATCACCGCCGACGGTGCGGCCGAGCTGCTGGCCAACGCGACGTCGGTGATCATCACGCCCGGCTACGGGATGGCCGTCGCGCAGGCCCAGTACGGGGTCGCCGACCTGACCCGCAAGCTGCGCGAACGCGGCGTCAACGTCCGGTTCGGCATCCATCCGGTCGCGGGCCGGCTGCCCGGCCACATGAACGTGCTGTTGGCCGAGGCCAAGGTGCCCTACGACATCGTGCTGGAGATGGACGAGATCAACGACGACTTCGACGGCACCGACGTCGTGCTGGTCATCGGCGCCAACGACACCGTCAACCCGGCCGCCTCCGAGGATCCGGGCAGCCCGATCGCCGGCATGCCGGTGCTGACGGTGTGGAACGCCGACAACGTCATCGTGTTCAAGCGGTCGATGGCGTCGGGCTACGCCGGGGTGCAGAACCCGCTGTTCTTCCGGGAGAACACCCAGATGTTGTTCGGCGACGCCAAAGACCGGGTCGACGCGATCAACGCCGCGCTGTCAGATGCGCTCGCCGCCGCTCATTAAGGTCGATACCCATGCCGGTCGACAGACTGTTACCCACCGACGAGGCGCATGACCTGATCGCCCTGACCCGCGACATCGCCGATAAGGTGCTCGACCCGATCGTCGATGCCCACGAGAAGGCCGAGACGTACCCCGATGGGGTGTTCGGTGCGCTCGGTTCGGCCGGGCTGTTGAGCCTGCCGCAACCCGAGGAATGGGGCGGCGGCGGCCAACCCTACGAGGTCTACCTGCAAGTGCTCGAGGAGATCGCGGCGCGGTGGGCGGCGGTCGCGGTGGCGGTCAGCGTGCACAGCCTGTCGTCGCATCCGCTGTTGGCGTTCGGCAGCGAGGAGCAGAAGAAGCGCTGGCTGCCGCAGATGTTGTCCGGTGAGCAGATCGGCGCCTACAGCCTGTCGGAACCGCAGGCCGGTTCGGATGCCGCGGCGCTGCGGTGCGCGGCGGTGCTTTCTGACGAAGGGCCCGGTTACGTCCTCAACGGGTCGAAGTCCTGGATCACCCACGGCGGGTTGGCCGACTTCTACACCTTGTTCGCCCGCACCGGCGAAGGGTCAAGGGGCATCAGCTGTTTCCTTGTCCCCGGTGACCTGCCCGGCCTGAGCTTCGGCAAACCCGAGGAGAAGATGGGCCTGCACGCGGTCCCGACGACGTCGGCGTTCTACGACAACGCCCACATCGACGGCGACCGTCTGATCGGCGAAGAGGGTCAGGGCCTGCAGATCGCGTTCTCCGCGCTGGATTCAGGTCGGCTCGGTATCGCGGCCGTGGCGACTGGGCTGGCGCAGGCCGCGCTCGACGAGGCCGTGCGCTATGCGAACGAGCGAACCACGTTCGGCCGCAAGATCATCGACCACCAAGGGCTCGGCTTCCTGCTGGCCGATATGGCCGCCGCGGTGGCCACTGCACGCGCCACCTATCTCGATGCCGCGCGTCGCCGCGACGCCGGACGACCGTATTCGCAGCAGGCCAGCGTCGCCAAGCTCGTCGCCACCGACGCCGCGATGAAGGTGACCACCGACGCGGTGCAGGTGTTCGGCGGCGTCGGGTACACCCGCGACTACCGCGTCGAGCGCTACATGCGCGAGGCCAAGATCACCCAGATCTTCGAGGGCACCAACCAGATTCAGCGCCTGGTGATCGCACGCGGCCTCACCTCCTGACCGCTCGCCTCCTGACCGCGAGCAGACACAGAAGGCCCCAAAACCGGCTCGAAAAGGGGCCATTTACGTCTGCTCGGCGAGGGGCTCGGGCGGGGAGATCGCGATCACCCGCGTGCCCTGGCCCGGTGAGGAGTCGATGCGCATCGAGCCGCCCATCGCGTCGAACCGAACCAACAGCGACCCCAGGCCGAGATGCCCGTCGGCGACGTACCGCTCGACGACGGAAGGATCAAAACCCTTGCCGTCGTCGTCGACGGTCAGCACGATCCGGTCGCCGCGGCGCGACAACCCGATCCGCACCGTGGTCGCGCCGGCGTGTTTGTGAATGTTGGCCAGCAATTCGCGCGCGGCCCGGTACAACAGCTGCTGCGACTCCGCCTTGCCGACATCTTCCAGGTCGGCCTGCACCCGGTAGTCGCCGCGACTTTCGAAGCGCTGCACCAGGTCTCGCACCGCCTCCGTCAGACCCAGTTGGGCCAGCACCTGGGGGTGCAGTTGGGTGACCGTGAACCGCAACGCCGTCGCCGTCTGCTGCAGTGCGCTGTGTACGGACTCCAGGGCGGGGTCGTCGCTGCGGTCGCGCACCTCGTCGAGGTCCAGGCGCGCGGCCAGCAGCGTCTGCAGCGGGCCGTCGTGCAGGTGCTCGCCGACCTCCCGGCTGTGCCGCTCGTCGGCCTGCATCGCCTCGGACACCAGTTGGCGCCGGACGTCTTGCAGGTTGGTCACGCGGGCCTGGCGCCGGACGAGCACCAGGCACAGCGCCGTCGTCGCGGCCGCCGACCACAGCAGGAAGCCGAAGTGGGCGTAGACGATGTCGGGCATGCCGACGGAGTCGTCGCGCTTGGAGTAGACGATCCACACCGCCAGGTAGGCCAGCGCGGTGCCGACCCCCAGCAGCGCGGTCAGCATCGGCCGGTCCTGAAAAGCCACCACGATCGGCAGCACGAAGAACACCGGCAACAACGCGGCGGTGGCCCCGCCCGATACCAGGCACAGCACCACGATCACGCAGACGTCGACGCCGATGGAAGCCCAGTTCGCCCACCCTGGTATCGACCCCCGCAGCACGATCGCCAGCCATGCCACCGCCGCGACCGCCCACACTCCCAACACCGCCACGTAGACACCGGGCAGCCAGTGGTCGACCTCCCAGACCCACACCAGCAGACCGATCAGCGCAAGCAACGGAATCCGCAGAATTGCGGTGACGCGCACCGGTTCTGCGGCCAAGGAGGCCGCGACGCGACTCAGCGACGTGGCCACGTCAGTCCAGCAGCTTGCGGCGCATCGCCTCGGCGACGGCGGCGCCGCGGTCGTTCACGCCGAGCTTCTCGTAGAGGCGCTGCACGTGGGTCTTGACCGTCGACGGCGCCAGGAACAACTCCTTGGCCATCGCGGGGATGCTCCTACCGGCGGCGATGAGGTTGAGCACCTCACGTTCGCGCGGGGTCAGCGCGGGCCCGTTGCGCTCGGCGCGTTTACGGATCTCACCGGCCAACCCGGCGGCCAGCGCCGGCGTCACCACGTCGCGACCCTTGGCGCAGTCCAGCACCGCGGCCACCAGTTGGGACCGGGTCGACTCCTTGGACAGAAACCCCGCCGCGCCGTCCTGCAGCGCCTGGTACACGATCGGTGATTCGTCGTGCGCGGAGATCAGCAGCACGCGGGTGGGCAACTCGTCGCGGTGTACCGCAGCGGCGACCTCGGCGCCGTTTATGCCCGGCATGCGGTAGTCCAGCAGCGCAACCTGCGGCTTGTGGGTACGGATGGCCTCGAGTGCGCCGGCTCCGTCGACGGCTTCGGCGACGACGTCGATCGAGCCACTCGACGCGAGCGCGCGGACCACGCCGTCGCGGAACATCGGGTGGTCATCACCCACGACGACGCGCACCTTATCGCTGGTCATGACGCCAAGAATCGCACGCCGACGCGGCATTTCACGGCAAATTCGGGCAGCACAGACACGACGTCGGTGCTGTGCGCGGCCATCATCGGGCGAGCAGGGTGCGCGCCACTTTGCGGAACGCCCCGATGATGTCGTCGATGTCGGTGTCGGTGTAGGTGGAGCCGACGGTGAGCAACGCGCCGCGTGAGCGCAACTCGTCGCACAAAGGCAGTGCACCGGCCGCGTACCGGTAGTCGGCGGCGAAGACGTTGGCCGGATGCGTCCACGGCATCCCGTCGGCGCTGTTGGATCGCTTGTGGACCAGGCTGGGGATGTTGCAGTACCAGTGCAGACCCCACTCCTGCATCGTCACGACCGCCAGGCTTCCCGACGGTCCGCAGATCCCCTCGGCCCGAAGCGCATCGACGAAGCGGCGGCAGATCGTCTCGTCGGCGAGGGTGAAGATCAGCACCAGACCCGAGTCCCCCGCCGGGTCGACGACGTGACGGAACTCGAGGCCGTCGATGCCCTCCAACGCGCGGCGGATCCGCCATTTCGCGTCCCGCATCGACGACACGATGTGGGGCAGCTTACGCAGCTGCGCCAACGCCATCGCACCGGCCAGCTCCGACATCCGCGCCCCGATGCCCCACAGTTGGCAGTTCTCATCGGAGGTGTCGAGCCGGCCGTCGTCGTCTCGTGCGTAGCCGAGGTCGTGCATGGCGACCGCGCGCCGGAACAGATCGTCACGCTGCGTGACGACCACGCCGCCCTCGCCCGAGGTGATGGTCTTGTTGAGCTGAAGGCTGAAGATCGCGATATCGCCGAATGTTCCGACGGCCCGGCCGTTCTGGCGGGCGCCGGCGGCTTGAGCGCAGTCCTCGATCAACGCCACGTCGCGGGACCGGCAAATCTCGGCGATCCTGGTCAGATCTCCCGGTGCGCCGCTGACGTGCACACACAGCACCGCCCGGGTCCGCGGGCCGATCTTGCGCTGCAGGTCCTCGGGGTCCATGCAGAAGGTCTCGTCGATGTCGACAAGGCGCGGTATCGCCCCGGCCCGCACCACCGCGGAGACACAGCTCACCCACAGCAGTCCGGGCACCAGCACCTCATCGCCGGGGCCGATGCCCAGCGCGCCCATCGCGGTGGACAGCGCGGCGGTGCCCGAGCAGACCGCGAGCGCGTGCCGGTAGCCGAATGCTTGGCACCATTCCCGCTCGAACGTGTCGACCATGTGCTGCAGATCGGGACCGTAGAAGCGAAACGGACTCTGGGCCTTGACGACTCGGGTTATCAGCTCGAGTTCTTCGGTGCCGATGCGGTTTCCGCCGGGGAACTCCCACGGCAGTGGCTGCGTCCGTATCGGTGCGCCGCCATCGATCGCGAGGGCATCCGCCTCGTCGTGGGTGGTGGTCGATGTCATGTCTTCTCCGTTGTTCTCATAGGAAATGTGCGGGCTCAGCGCCGGCGGCCAAGCGATTCGGCGACCCCGTCGGCGTGACGTAACGACCAGGCGGTGATCGTCAGGTACGGGTTGGCCGACCCCTGGGACGGGAACGGGCTGGCGTCGGCGGCTGAAAGGTTCTGTACGCGCCAGAACTGCCCGCGGCTGTCGGTGACGCCGGATTGGGCGTCCCCACCCATCCGCAGTCCGCCGATTTCGTGCAGCGCACCTCCCGGCGCATTGATCTGCGTTTTGCCCGGTGTCGAGCCGAGCGCGGTCGCAGCCTGCGCCAACGCGTCTTCCATTGCGGCAAGCCGCTTCTGGTCTTGCGCGCTGCGCTGGTAGATGACACGGAAATTCTGAATGCCCCCATACCGGGTGTCGCCGTGGTCGGTGAGCACCACGCGGTTCTCTTTCTCCACCGATCCGACGCCGAAGGCCGCCAGCATCATGTGGGTGCCGTCGGGGTTGCAGTTCACCCACATCGTCGAGTTGCTCTGGTGATACCAGGTGCCCTTGAACGGGCCCTGGATCTGCAGGTGAAACGCGCGCTCCGGGGTGGCGTCGACCATGACGTTCATGTTCGCGTCGGTGCGGGCCGCGGGGAACTCCGCGGTGCTCTGCACGAACAAGTGATCGTTGACGTACCGGCCGACCAGCGGGCTCACCGCCTCGAGCCCGGAGGCCAGGGCCAGCCGCGCCGACTGCACCGCACCGCCCGCGAGGACCACATGGCGTGGGCGCAACGACAGGTGTTCACCCGTGCGCCGGTCGAGCACCTCCACCGCGTCGACGCGGTCACCGTCGAGCGACAGTCGCACCGCGACGGTCTGGGCGGCCAGGGAAACCCGTGCGCCGGAGGCGAAGTCGCCCAGGTGCGGGCAAGCCAGCAAACGGGCTGCGGCGCTGTCGAAGCCCGCACCCAAGCGGCGATCCGAACCGGTGTCGATTCCCACGGGGGTCGGTCGGGCGGGCAGCCCGGCCGCGGTCAACTGCTCGATCGCGGCGCGCTGCCCGGCGGATTGGTAGAAGGGCGGTCGTTGCTCGTTGCCGCTGACCCGCATCAGCGCCTCCGCCTGGTCGTAATAGCCGGACATGTCTGCGGCATCGATCGGCCAGTCGTCGAAGTCCCACGGCTTGTAGCGCGGCGCCGTGCCGGTCCAGAACAGGGTCCGCCCGCCGACGACGAGCCAGGCCGGTATCGGATCGTTCTGCGCGCCCGCTTCCGTGCCGGTGGGGCTGACCCAGCTGGTCGGGATGGTCGTCGAGTCGCTGAGCTTGGACGCCAGGCCGGTGCTGTCGGCCAGCTTCGCGTTGCCGATGTGCGACATCAACTTGAGCGGGCCGGCTTCCAGGATCACCACCCGTAAACCACGCTCCGCCAACGAAAGCGCCGTCGTGACGCCGGCGGTTCCGCTGCCGATGACCAGGCAGTCGATCCCGTCGGAGTCGCGCGCGACGTCGGCGATGGGGCTTTCAAAGACCGTGTCGAGACCGTTCATGGGGGGTTTCCAATCCGTTTCGTCAGTGAGTTTTTTGTGGTTGTGCGGGCAGCGTGGACACGCCGGTGCGCCGGCCTTCCCAGTACGCGCCGATCTCTTCCAAGCTGCGGCCCTTCGTTTCCGGAAGCGCACGCATCAGATACAGCGCACCGACGACGCTGATCGCGGCGTAGGCGACCAGGGTGACGGTGAGCCCTGGGAAGTCGAGCAGCAGCGGGAACGTCAGCGTGAAGACGATCGCGAAAACGCTTCGCATGCCGTGCGACAGGCTGGCCGCCGGTCCGCGGATCGCCTGCGGGTACAGCTCGGAGATCACGATCTCGCCGACCACGCCGAGCGTCAACGCGAACGCGCCGACGAACACCGCGAGGCTGGCGACCTGGCCCCACTGCGAAAGGCTCGACGTCTCAACGGTCGTCAGGCCCGCCATGGTCAGCAGGCACGCGGCCATCACGAACAGTCCGACGACGACCATCGGTTTGCGCCCGACCCGGTCGATGACGGTCAGCGAGATGACGGTCATGACGAGGAACACGACACCGAGCCCGAGCGTCGCGGCGAAAGACACTGTGGTGTCGGCGAACCCGATCTCCCGAAGGATCGTCGGTGCGTAGAACAGCACCATGTCCCAACCGGAGAACACGATCAGAAACATCACCACCAACCCGACCAAGATTGCCGGCCGATAGGTGGGGTGCCACAGGCGCGCCCGGGCCGCGGTCTCCATGCCCTCCGCGTGGTCCAGTTCCGTGCCGCGGGTCTCGGCGGTGATGGCCGCCAGTTCGGCCTCCGCGTTGTCCCCGAACAGCCGCAACAGCGAACGCCGTGCGGCATGGCGTTGACCGACCGCGGCCAGCCACCGCGGCGACTCGGGTAGCGTCAGCAGCGCCACGCCGTAGATGGCGCTGGGCACCGCGAGGAACCCGAACATGGTGCGCCAACCCGCGGGCTGATCCTCCAACGCCAAGCCGACACAGTAGGCCAGGATCGTGCCCAGTCCGTAGGCCACGGCTTCAAACGACAGCAGCCGCCCGCGGATCGCCGCCGGCGCCACTTCGGCCACGTAAAGCCCTGCGGTCGGCGAAGTTACGCCGATCGCGATGCCTGCGGCGGCACGGGCCACGACCAGCCACCCAAACGACGGGGCAAGCGCCGCGCCGAAGGCGCTGGCGACGAACAAGGCCGCCATCGACATCAGCACGTAACGGCGCCCGAAGCGATCCGACAGCGGGCCGGCCAGAAACGAGCCGGCCGCCAAGCCGGCCACCAGCACGCTGGCCAGCACACCCTGCGCGAGCGCGCCGAGGTTCCAGTCCGCTTCGATGAGCACCAAGGTGACGGCCGTGATCGCGAAGGTGTAGCCGGTGAGCAGACCACCCATCGTCGCCACGCCGGTCACCATGTAGTGCACCAGGCGGCTGTCTTTGACCCGCCCGGCCCGCTCGGTGAAGTAACGCTCGATCGCGACCAGGGACAGGCCACGGGTCTCGGGCATGCTCCGGCGCAAGATCAGGAAGCCCAGCACTGCCACCGCGGCGAAGAGCACCAGCAGCAGCGGCCCACCGAACTCTCGGCGCAGCAACAGCCCGGCCGGTGAGGCAAGGCCGTCGAACAGCCAGTGGGAGGCGACGACCACGCTCATCGCCAGGCCCCGCACACGCAGGGGCACGATCTCCGCGGCCGCGACCCAGGGCACCGGGCCCAGCCCGACGCCGAACGACGCCACGAACAGGTACAGCCCTACCGCGCAGATGACGTAGGCGTGGGTGAAACTGGGTTGAAGAGCGGTCCCGACCGCCATCGTGGTCAGCCCGAGCGCCGCCCCGATCAGGCTGCCCAGAAGCAGGGGGCGCCGGCCGACCCGGTCGATCAGCGCGACGGCGACCAGCGCCGCGAGCACTCCGAGCGCCGCGAGCGACAGCCCCGCCCAGTCCTGACCGCCGAAGTGCAGCGATTCGTAGAGCACGGTCAGGCTCGACGTCGAGTAGTAGAGCATCGCGTTGATGCCGACGAACTGCTGCACGAAGAACAGCCCGACCCCGAGGAAGACGGCGCCGCGACCCGCGAGCGAGAACACCGCCGACAGGTCGTCGGTGCGGCCGTCGCGCGGCATGTCGGTGATCGCGTCGATCTGCTCAGTGGAGCCGGTGGAGTCCAGCCGCCGGAGCACGGCGACGGCGGTCTCGCGATCTCCCTTCAGCGCCAACCACACCGGTGATTCGACCAGCACCAGCGCCAGCCCGCTCAGCAGGAGCGCCGGGACGACACCACCGGCCAGCAGATAGCGCCAGCCGTAGGGGTCGTCGGCGACAAGCTCGTTGCCGACGTAGGCCGCGAGGATGCCGATGGTGATCATCAGCTGGAACACACACACCAGCGATCCGCGCCGGCGGGTGGGAGCGATCTCGGCGATATACAGCGGCGCCGCAACGGAAATCGCGCCCACCGCCAACCCGACGACCAACCGGCCGACCAGCAGGACCAGGCTGGACGGGGCGATCGCGCTGACGAAGGCGCCGAGCGTGAACAGCGCCGTCGTGCCCATGATCACGTCGCGCCGTCCGACCACGTCGGCGATCCGGCCGCCGGCCAGCGCACCGACGAGCGCGCCCAGCAGGGTCGCGGTGCTCAGCAGCAGCTGACCGTCCGACGTCCCCGTCCAGTCGAACTCGGCGTTCTGCAACGCCCCGGCCGCCACGCCCGTTTCGTAGCCGAACAGCAGGCCGCCGAGCGAGGCGACGCCGACCAGGACTTTGCGCACCGCTACACCGCCGGCACAGTCGTACGGCTCTTGAAATGGTCGACGCCCTCGATGATTCCGGCCGCGTACGCGGTGGACGCGAAGTGGGCGTGTGCCAATTCAGGAAGGTCGGCCAGGCCATCGGTGAAGTTCTGCACGATGATCGCCTGGGGCATCGCGCGCAGCATCTCCGTGTCGTTGGCGGAGTCGCCGGAGACGAAGACCTGGTGCTCGCTCAGGCCGTACCGATGCCGGACGTAGGTCACCGCCGCGCCTTTGGAGGCGCGGACGGGCAGGACGTCGAGATAGCGGCCGTGGCTGTGGGTGACGGTGCACTGCAGCCCTTCGGCGGCGAACTTGTCGTGCAGCCGTCGGTCGAGATCGCGGTCACCGTCGGTCAGGTAGCTGACCTTGAACCTGCGCTGTTCGAGTCCGGCCTGGGGGTGGATACCGGGTTCGGTGCGCAGGATCTCGTTGACCGCCTTGGGGTCCCAGTTGACGTCGATGATCTTCGCCCACTCGTCATCGGCGACGTAGGTGGTGCAATCCTCTGCCAGGTAATAGATTTCGGAGCCGACCGAGGTGATCATGACTTCGGGCCGAGGTGAGCCTTCCTGCTCGAGCACCATCATCGCGCTGTGAAAGCTTCGACCGGACGCGATGCCGAAACCCATGCCGTCCTGGCGCTGAAGCCACCGACAGAACTGGGCGTGGGCGGCCTCGTCGCCGACCAGCGTGTTGTCGATGTCGGTGATGAGTAGCTGCGTCGGCGGCGCCGGCTCCGTCGCGGGCTCCGAGAGCACGGACCGCATCAGGCCGTGGTAGCGCTTCGCGTGTGATTTCCAGTCGTAGGCCTTCACCGCCGCCGCTCCGGATGCGGCGTATCTGTGCCACAGCGCCGGGCTTCGCAGGATGTCGAGTGCGGCCTCGGCGATCGAGTTCGGCGTCGTGGGATCGACCAGCACGCCGTTACCGCACACCTCGACGATGTCGTTGGGACCGCCCGAGTCGGTCGCGATGACGGGAATGCCGACCGCGGCCGCCTCCAGCAACGTCAACCCGAACGGCTCGTTGAGCGCGGGGTTGACGAAGATGCCGCGACGTTCCCGGGCATAGGCGTAGAGGCCGGGAAGGTCTTCGGGCCGGTGGTCTTTGGGATAGGCCACCTTGCCGTACAGGTCGTAGCGGTCGATCATCTTGAGGATCTTGGACAGGTTCTCGGCGAGTTCTGTCTCCAGTTCGTCGATGTCGGTGCGGCTACCCGCGATGAGGACCAGGTTCGCCCGGTTCTGCAGTTCGGGGCTCTGGCCGAACGCCTCGACCATGGCGACCAGGTTCTTCTTGGTCACCGGCCGCGCGATCGCGATGATCGGTGGCTTGTCCGGATCGTCGAGGAAGCGGTTGATCATGCGGTCGACCGCGATCGAGGACCGGGCGTGGGTGAACATCGTCAGGTCGCTGCCGGGCGGGACGACGCGGATCTTGCCCGGCGCGTAGCTGTCGTAGCCCGCGTACTGGATCTCGGCTTCGTCGCGGGAGCTGGCGATCACCAGGGCGGCATCGGCCAATGCGCGTTCCTCGGACTGCAGCCGGTGCTTGAGGCTCTCGGGGGCATCGGAGACGACTTCGCCGTTGCTGCGCGCGAAGGCCTCGAGCTTGACCCGGCCGAGGGAATGGGAGGTGAAGACGAAGGGGATGCCGAGGCGCTCACGGACGATCGCGGCCACCACGCCCGCATCTGCATAGTGCGCATGCAGGATGTCCGGACGCCGCGGCTGGCGCTCGATCCAGTCGATCAGAGCGTCGGCAAACGCCGGAACCTCTTGCCAGAGTTCCTCTTTGGGGAGGTACTCCGGTTGCGTGGTGGGAAATCGCACGATTTCGATCTTCGGCGTGACGGTCTCGTGCGGCTGCCAGTACTCGTCGCCGAGGGATCCCTGGAATGCCCTGGTGGCGATCGTGATCCGCTCGATCATGGGGTCTTGTTGGGAAGCTTCGACGAGCCCCATGAGGTAGCGGATATGGCCGCCGGTGTCAGCCGTCACGCCGTATTCGACGTTGCGGCCGCGCAGTGCGCCTTGTAGCGCGATGTGGAGGACAAACGATGGTTGAGACGATCCTGCATTCACAGCAAATCTCCTTGGTGTTCAGAGGGGAGAGGGTTTTCAAGGCAAGTGCGGGCCCGGTCAATTCATTGGATCGCCTCGTCGTCGTCCTCGGCCCGGATGACCAGCTCGATACGCCGACCGAAGACGGCCTGGACTCTTTCGACGAGCTTGAACACCTGGCGCGTATCCGAAGGTTCCGCGGCGATGGCGACCACCCGTTTCGCGCTCACGCCGGCGAGGATGCGGGTGAGGCGGGGCGCGTGGCGGTCGGTGACCGCGACGCGGTAGCCGCTGCACAGTAGGTCGCGTGCAATCCGGTAGCCACTTTCGGTCCCGGCGTTCAGCACCAGGGCGACGTGGTCTTCACCGGTGGGCATCGGGGTTTCGATACCAACGAAAGCCGTTGAGCCGTTTGTGATCATGGCCGAAAAGCTAGCCAGCGACGAGGGCTTCCCGTATCCACCGATGGGAGCTTCGCCGGGTGGATTCGGCAGTTCCACCGATCGGGGGACAACGGTTCATCCGGTACACGGCCCGTTCGCCCGACATACACAGCGGGTGAAAACCGGCACTGTTGAGTCATCGCCGCCAGACCCGGCATCGGATGAGAATTACCGACAGGAGCACCCGAGATGACCACCAACATCAACCGCCGCTTCGCCCGCTACATCGCCGTGCCCACCCTCGCGGCGGGCATCCTGGGCGGTGCCGCCCTCGGCATGGCCGGGATGGCCAACGCCGGCACCTACTCGCAGGACCAGGCCCCGCAGCCGAGCATGGTCGCGACGCCCACCGTCAAGGCGCCGCCGGTGTGGTCGCATTACGGCAAGCGCGGCGAGCACTGGCTCAAGGTCGAAGGGCTCGAATGATCGCTCCGAAACGACGAAAAGCGGGGCACCCCTGAGGGTGCCCCGCTTTTTGGTTTCGGGCTAGACGGCGGTCAGCACGTCGGCCGTCTGCAGCGCCTGCGCGACGCCGGAGACGATCGATGCCAGCCGGATCGCCTCGAAGATCGTCGTCCGCGACACGTCGGCGTCGCGCAGCGTCTTCTCATGCGCGGCAAGGCAACGCCCACAGCCGTTGATAGCCGATACGGCCAGCGACCACAGCTCGAAGTCGTCCTTGGCGACACCGGGGTTGCCGATGATGTTCATCCGCAGCCCGGCCCGCAGGTCGTCGTAGGCGCCGTCGAGCTGGCCCTTAGAGCGGTAGAACACGTTGTTCATCCCCATGATGGCGGCCGCGCCGAGGGCGGCGTTGTAGGCCTCCTCGCTGAGGATGCCCAGCGCGTCCTCGGCGATCTCCCGCATCAGCCGCTCGGACTTGGTCGCCGCGGCGGTCGCCACCAGCGCACCCCACAGCTGCTGCTCGTTCAGCTCCGTCGTCTTGACGATGCTGCCGAGGTTGAGCTTGAGGTCCTTGGCGTAGTCGGGAAGCGCTTCCTTGATGTTGTCGATGCTCACGGTTACACCGCCTCGGCGAGAAGCTCTTCGGGCTTGATCGTCGGATCGCCCTTCTTCCAGTTGCAGGCGCACAGTTCGTCGGACTGCAGCGCGTCGAGCACCCGCAGCACCTCGTCGACGTTGCGACCCACCGAGCCGGCGGTCACCGACACGAACTGGACCTCGTTGTTGGGGTCGACGATGAAGGTCGCCCGGTCCGCGACACCGTCGGCGTTGAGTACGCCGGTGGCCAGCGACAGCTCACGCTTGAGGTCAGAGGCCATCGGGAACGGCAGCGTCTTGAGGTCCTCGTGCTGGGCGCGCCACTGGAAGTGCACGAACTCGTTGTCGACCGAAACGCCGATCACCTTCGCGTCGCGGTCCTCGAAATCCTCGTTGAGCTTGCCGAACGCCGCGATCTCCGTCGGACACACGAAGGTGAAGTCCTTCGGCCAGAAGAAGATGATCCGCCACTTGCCTTCGTGATCATCACTGGTCACGCGGGTGAAGTAGTCGTCGGGCTTCTTGGCATCGACCTCCGAGAGATCACCGCCGATAACCGCCGCCATGTCGTAGCGGGGGAACTGGTCGCCGATCGTCAGCAATGCCATGTGTTTGCACACCATCCTTGGTCTATTTTGGAGTCAGTCCAGATTACGTATACGATTGTGTTCCTTTTACCGGCTAAACACAAGGGCTACGAACGTGATTGTGGCCACACTGCTCCGGTGAAATAGGTTCGGTTTCAGCCGATTTCGGCGCGGAAATCCGCGAGGTCCGCCGCAGCGGTCGTCACTGGCGCCGGTACAGCCGGCCGTGGCCGCGGAACCACACCACGTCTCCGTCCGGGTCGCGGACGAAGTTCGAGCGGGTGCCGACGGGTTCGCCGTCGGGGCCGAGGTCGAGCCCGTAGTCCGGTCGGTAGAAGGCCAAACCGAGCTGTGCTGCGGTGTCCTCGCCGGGGTTCGTGCTGACGTCGGCGAGGTCGGCCATGGTGCCGTGCAGGCGGCCGTCGCGTCCCCGGAACTCGATGGCCACCCCTTCCAGGTCGCCGGTTTCGACGACTTGCTCGGCCACGTACCGCCCCTCATACGGCGCCAGCTCGGCCGCGGTGAGGCTCTGGGTCGTCGCGGGAAGGTTGCTGACCCCGGCGAAGCGTCGCAGCGCCCAGTCGTCGGCGAACAACTCGGTGGTCAGCGCTGCTCCGCCCTCGGAGTTGGTGAGCACGGTCATCGCGAAGTTGCGCTCCGGCACCAGGAAGAACCCGGATCGTTGACCCTGCCAGGTGCCCCCGTGCTGCACGATCGTCACGCCCTCGGCGGACGGGCGCAGCATCCAGGTCACCCCCATGCCGAGGAGTTCGACCTGCAGGGTGCCGCCCGCGCCCGGCTCGGAGCGCATCGCCGTCAAGGCGTCCTGGCTCAGCAGCCGGGTGCCGTCGGGAGTTGTGCCGTCGCCGAGGTGAAAGCGCGCGTAGCGCAATTGGTCGCGCACGGTGGAGATCAACGCCCCGGTGGGGTTGCAGCTGCGCGGAAATCCCCAGAACCCGGTGTCCACGACGGGCTTGCCGTCGACCACATTGTGCGATGCCGCGACGTTGAACCCGACGATCTGATCGGAGAAGTACCGGGTATGGCCCAGCTCCAGCGGCTCGAGCAGCAGGTTCTGCACCGCATCCTCATAGGTCGACCCGGTGACCACCTCGATGATGCGGCCCGCCACGACCAAGCCGGCGTTGTTGTAGGCGAATACCTCGCCGGGCGGCGTCAGCTGCGGCAGCCGGGTCATCGACGCGACGTAGCGGGCGAGCGCGTCGTCGCCGCGCCCGAAGTCCTGCAGATCGTCACCGAGCCAGCCCGACGTGTGGTTGAGCAGTTGACGCACGGTGACCGCGGCGCTGGCGCCCGCGTCGGCGACCGCGAAGTCGGGCAGGTAGCGCCGCACCGGCGCGTCGAGGTCGATCCGGCCCTGATCGACCAACCGCATCACGGTCGTGCCGGTGAATGTCTTTGTCGTCGAGCCGATCCGGAACACGGTGTCACCGTCGACGGCCACGGGGTGATCGACGTTCGTGACGCCGTAGCCCTTGATGTACTCGCGGCCACCGGTCAGCAGGCCGACCGCGACGCCGGGTATCGCATAGGCCTTCATACCCGCTTCGATCTTGGCGTCGAGTTCGGCGAACCCGTCGCCCGTACCGGTCGTCGTGGTGGCCGGCGCCGGACCGGAGGAGGAGTTCGACGAACACGCCGCCAGCGCCGTCGCCGCCGCACCCGCCAGCGCGCCACCCAGTACAACGCGACGCGACACCGCGGGCATGGGGTTCACAAATGATTCGGTCACGACGGGGAGATGTCGTACGGGGGTGGCTGCACCGAGCGGACGCAGGTGGTGTCGGGCTGCTGCGGGTCGTCGACGAACGACGCGATCACGGCGGCCCCGCAGTCGTTCGTGTACACACCGTGCGCGACGCCGGGGATCGTCACCTCGTGGGAGCTCGGAAGATGCTGCGCCACATACTGTCCCCACTGGGCACCGGTCTGTCCGTCGTAGCTGCCCGAAAGGGCAAGGGTCGGGATGTCGGCCGTGGTGATGTCACGGATCGCGTCGGGAGCTTTCGGCACGCTCCACGCGGTGCAGGCGTCGCGCAGGAACGGCAGCTGCGGTGCCTGCGCCCGAACCGATTCCGGAAACTCGGGAAAGGCCTGCTGCGCCTTGTCGAGTTGGTCCTCGACGGTCTCGAACGGAACCCACTCGCTGCACCACACGCTCAGCGCCAGGCCCCATCCGAAGGTGCCGACCCGTTCGGGGTTGGTCCACACCTCGGCGTAGCGCTGAGCGATGGGCTGTGCGTTGCCTCGCGCCAGTTCGTCGATCTGCGCGGGGAATTCGGCGGGAAAGTGGGTGGCGAGCGGGACGAACCACGCCAGCAGCGCGCCGCCGTCGAGGTTGACGTCGACCGGTCCGACATCGGGCACGTCGACGACGATGGTGACGGGCTGCGCCTCGAGGCGGTTGACCTGGTCGATGAAGGTGGCCGCCAGATCGGGATAACGCGCATGGCACTCCGGTTGCGCCTCGCACGCGGCGGTCATGTTGTCGAAGGCTTCCTTGGCGCTGCTCCATGTCCACCCCAGGCCGGCCACCGACGGCGGCGTGACACCGTCGAGCGTGACCGAGCGGATCGCATCGGGGTCGTGGCGCATGTAGATCAGGGCCAGGTCGGTGCCGTAGGAGTGCGAGTACACGTTCCAGGTCGAGATGTCCAACGCCGTGCGCAAATCGACGAGATCGTAGGCGCTTTCGGTGGAGTTGAACGCGGCAAGGTCGGCGTCCGGCGCCAACCGGTCGTGGCACTGCCTCACCGCCTGGACATAGTCATCGCGGGTCGATTCGGCGTCATACACCAAACCGACTCGGCGGGCGTAGAACTCGTCGACTTCCGGACATGTCAGGGCCGGCGTGGCGGAATAGGTGCCGCGTTGCGACATCAGAATCAGGTCGCGGTTGCTGCCGACGCCGGCGGGAATCGGGGGGTCGGCGATCGCGTCGTTGCCCGGTCCGCCGGTGAGGAGCACGATCGGATCGGGCACCGGTTGCGGGTTCTCCGCCGGGATGACCGCCACCGGCAGGTGCAGCATCCGGCCACCGGATTTGGTGCGGTTCTCGGGTACCACCAGGTCTCCGCAACGGGCCCTTGCCAACTCAGGCACCGGTTGCGGGGTGGTTGGACATGGACCCGCGATGAACTGGGCAGGCGGATGTTCGACGGTGGTCTGAGTGGTCGGCGACGGCGCGCCGGCAGGCGGTTCACTCGAATCGCCGCAACCCGCGCACACCATCAGCACCAGGAGCGCGGACGCCGTCTTGAACCGGTGCCGGCGACGCGAATCACCGTCGGATCGTCTATGTCCCGGATGGGTCGAGGTGAGCGCCACGCCAGGGATAGTCACATACGCAGTGTGCAGTCGCTAGCCAATCCGCCCATTCTGCACAGCATCTCAACCGATTTATCCCCCAATCGGTCGACAATACTTGCACTTTCAATCAATCGTCTTGGCGTGCCTACCTGAAACCGTGCCTACCTGAAACACCGCCTGCCCAACGCCTTCCGCACGGCGCTTCTGCGTTTGCTGGCGGTCACCGCGAGTTCCCAGCCTTGGTGCGGTGCGGCGAAAACACCCAACCCGCGGGTCTCGGTCCGCTACTTTCTGCCCATGGTTTTCACGTCTCGGCTCGCAACGAAACGCTGACCGCATGGACGTAACCGAAGTCCGCACACAGGATCGCAGCGACAAGGGTCTGCAGGCGGGCGCGCTCGGGTTGGTGGGCAACATCGTCATCGGACTCTCGGCGGTCGCACCGGCGTACAGCCTGGCCGCCACCCTCGGGCTGGTGGTGGCCACCGTCGGCGAGAAGGCGCCGGCGATGTTCGCGTTGGCCTTCATCCCCATGCTGCTGACGGCATTCGCCTACCGCGAGCTTGCCCGCGACACCCCCGACTGCGGCACGACGTTTACCTGGAGCACAAAGGCTTTCGGTTCATGGGTGGGTTGGATCGCGGGCTGGGGTTTGGCGGTCGCGGCGATCATCGTGCTCGCCAACGTGGCGGAGATCGCGGCGATCTACCTGTTCCGGTTTCTCGGTCTGGAACGGCTCGCCCAATCGTTTTTGGCCACAACGTTTCTGGGCGCGGTGTTCATCGTCGCGATGACGCTGGTGGGCGCGCGGGGCATCGTGCTCTCCGAACGCCTGCAGAACGTGCTGCTGGCGATCCAGCTCGGTGTGTTGGTCACCGTCAGCGTCATCGCCCTGGTGCGCGTCTTCACCGACACCGCGGGCCCGCAGGCGATGATGCCCGAGCTGAGCTGGTTGTGGCCCAGCGGGCTCGACTCGCATGCGATCGCCGCGGCGGTGATCCTGTGCATCTTCATCTACTGGGGCTGGGATGCCTGCCTGGCGGTCAGCGAGGAGACCACCGACGCCGACAAGACGCCCGGCCGTGCCGCGGTGATCACCACCTTGATCCTTGTCGCGACGTACGTGCTGGTGGCGTACGCGGTGCAGTCGTTCGCCGGCCTCGGGACGGACGGCATCGGGCTCAACAATCCGGACAACTACGGTCACGCGCTCAACGTGCTCGGCGGGCCGGTCGGCGGCACCCTTGCCGCATCGCTGCTGTTGTTGACCGTATCGGTGTCGGCACTGGCCTCCACCCAGACGACGATCCTGCCCACCGCACGCTGCGCGTTGGCGATGTCGGTCTACGAGGCGATTCCCAAGCGCTTTTCCGTCATCCACGACCGCTACCTGACGCCGACCTTCGCGACCCTGGTCATGGGTGGCACCGCGCTCGGGTTCTACGTGATGCTGAGCTTCATCAGTGAGAACGCGCTGGCCGACTCGATTTCCTCGCTGGGCCTGGCCGTCGCCTTCTACTACGGCCTGACCGCGTTCGCCTGCGTCTGGTACTTCCGCCGCACGCTGTTCGACTCGGTGCGAAACCTCTTCCTGCGGGGGATCTTCCCGTTGCTGGGTGCGCTGGTGATGACGTGGGCCTTCCTCGAAAGCGCCATCGACATGATCGATCCGGACTACGGCTTCACCGCGTTCGGGCCGCTCGGAGGCGTATTCGTGCTCGGCGTCGGGATGCTGGCGCTGGGCATCCCGCTGATGCTGCTGTGCTTCGCGTTCGGGACAAAGAACTTCTTCGCCGGCCGCACCCTGCACGCCGGCACCGAGGTGCACGTGTCAGATGCCACGTGAGCTGAAGCGCTAACGTCGAGAAGATGGCCAACATCTCAGAGAACGACCGTATCGCCGACGTCGCACCCGGAGACGTCGTGCTGGTCGCCCGCGGCGACGCCGACCCGGCACCGCACCAGGTCGTGCACAAGGACGCGCGCGACGACGCCGTCGTCGTGACCTACCAGACCGACCACGGCACGACGTTCGAGGTCGAATACGCCGCCGACGCCCGTGTCACCCGCTCGCTCGAGTCGAAATGGGAGTCCGAACAAAGCCCGACGCCGCACAAGCCGGTTTAACGAGGTGTCATATCGTGGCGGTATGGACTTCGCGATGTCGGCCAAGGTGCAGGACTACCACGAGCGCCTGACCGCTTTCATGACCGAACACGTCTTTCCCGCCGAGGACGCTTACCACCGCTATCGCGAAGAGGCCGGTCCCAAGGACCACACCGTCCCGCCGGTCGTCGAGGACCTCAAGAAGGTGGCCAAGGAGCACGGCCTGTGGAACCTGTTCCTGCCCGCCGAGTCCGGGCTGACCAACCTCGAATACGCGCCGCTGGCCGAGGTGACGGGCTGGAGCCTCGAGATCGCTCCCGAGGCGGTGAACTGCGCCGCGCCCGACACCGGCAACATGGAAACCCTGCACCTGTTCGCCACCGAACAGCAGCGCAAACAATGGCTCGAACCCCTGCTGGCCGGTGAGATCCGCAGCGCGTTCGCGATGACCGAGCCCGCCGTGGCCTCCAGCGACGCCCGCAACATCGAGACCACCATGCTGCGCGACGGCGACGACTACGTCATCAACGGGCGCAAGTGGTGGATCACCGGAGCCGCCGACCCGCGCTGCAAGATCATGATCGTGATGGGCCGCACCAACCCGGACGCGGCCAGCCATCAGCAGCAGTCGATGATCCTGGTGCCCACTGATACCCCCGGCGTCGACATCCAGCGCTCGCTGCCGGTGTTCGGCTGGCAAGACCAGCACGGCCACTGCGAGATCGTGTTCGACAACGTCCGGGTGCCTGTCGAGAACCTGCTTCACGAGGAGGGCAGCGGGTTTGCGATCGCCCAGGCCCGGCTCGGTCCCGGCCGCATCCATCACTGCATGCGTGCGCTCGGTGCGGCCGAGCGTGCGCTGACACTGATGGTCGACCGCGTGCAAAAGCGCGTGGCGTTCGGCAAACCGCTCGCTGAACAGGGCGTGGTGCGCGAAGCGATCGCCAAGTCCCGCAACGAAATCGACCAGGCGCGGCTGCTTTGCCACAAGGCCGCGTGGACCATCGACCAGCACGGCAACAGGAGCAAGGATGCCCAGGTGCAGGTGGCCCAGATCAAGGCCGTCGCACCGCAGGTCGCGTGCGACGTCATCGACCGCGCCATCCAGGTGCACGGCGGGGCGGGCGTCAGCGACGACGTGCCGCTGGCCCGCATGTACGGCTGGCACCGCGCGATGCGGCTGTTCGACGGCCCCGACGAGGTGCACATGCGCACCATCGCCCGCGCCGAAATCGGTCGTGAGAAGAGCGCCCTCGCGACGGCGGCGAGCGGCCAATCAAACCAGGCGGTGACGTCCTAGTGGCCGTCGAGGTCGGAGAGTTGGGCGGAGCGTGGAACTTTCGTGACGTCGCGGCGATCACCGGGGTCCGGCCGGGTCGGCTGTTCCGGTCCAGTGAGTTGAGCAGTCTGTCCGAAGACGGACGACGTCGGCTGGTCGCGTTGGGTATCTCCGATGTGGCTGATCTGCGCTCAGACCGCGAGGTCGAACGGCTCGGCGCCGGTCGGGTGCCCGACGCCGTAGCGGTTCACCGGTTGCCGTTTCGTGAACTCGGCGAGCAGGCGCCCCACGAGCAGGCCTTCGAACAGGCCCTGAGCAAGGACGCCGGGGATGAGGACGTCGCGGTCGTGGCTGCCCGCTACATGACCGACGAGTACGCGAAATATCCGGCGTTGACCGGGGCGCAATCCGCGGTGCGGCGGGTGATTTCGTTGCTGGCCGACGGCCGGCCCGTGCTCGCGCACTGCTTTGCCGGCAAGGACCGCACCGGGTTCACCGTCGCGGTGACGCTGGAGGCCATCGGTGTGGACCGTGACGCGGTGATGGCCGACTATCTGCGCAGCAATCAGGCGGTGCCGCAGCTGCGCGAGCGCATCCTGGAGTCACTGCGCAAACGCGGCGACGAAAACACCCGGGAGATCGAGACGTTCGCCGAGGCGCGACTCGCCGAAGAGGTGCTCGGGGTTCGTGACGTCTACCTGCACGCCGCGCTGAAGACGATCGACGAGCGGTACGGGTCAGTGTCCAGCTACCTGGAAGCCATCGGTGTCACCACCGACCAGGTCGACAGATTGCGCAGCACTCTGCGCTGACGGCTCGAGCACGGTGACGGTGCCCGCGTCGCCGTCTACCTCCACCAGCACTCCGTCGTCGAGCACACGGGAGGCGTATTCGGTTCCCACCACGGCCGGGATACCGAATTCCCTTGCCACGATCGCCGCGTGGGACATCATGCCGCCGATGTCGGTGACCACCGCGGCGGCGCTGGCGAAAAACGGCGTCCAGCCGGTGTCGGTCGCCCTGGCCACCAGAACTTCGCCGGGCGCCATATCATCGTCGGGAGACCGCAACACGCGCACCCGACCGCGCACCACCCCGGCGACCGCGGGTACGCCGACGATCGCCTGCTCGACCGGCTCGCGGCCGACCACCTCGGTGGCGGTCATGGGCTGGGAGAACCGCAGTGGCACTTCGATGTTCGCCAGACGCTCACGTTCGGCGCGTCGACGCGCGACGATCGGCGCCAGCTCCAGGCCGCTGGAGACGAACAGTTCGTCGCGCCTGAGGTAGAAGACGTCACCAACCTCCGACAGGCGTCCGGACCTGGCGAGCCGAGCACCCCATTCACGCAGCGCCAACCGCAACTGATGGGTCAGCCGCATCACCGCGTCGCGGCAACGCTCGCGCCGCGAAATCATCGACCGGCTCACCTTTTCGAGCTGTCTGCCGACGAAATCTAGCCGCTGGCTCTCGGGCGGCTCCGCGGTCACCCCGATCGCACCGGACACTGCCCGCAACAACAGGTGCGGTGCGTCCGCGTAGACACAGTTGGCCAGTTCGGTCTCGCCAGGGCCGCGGTGACCCGCAGCGGTGAGCAGCGCACTCACCCGTTGCGCGAAATCAGGGTCCCTGCGCTGTAGTTCGGCCCAACTGTTTTCGTCGATACGGGCGGCAAGCACGGCGGCGGCCTCGGGTCGTCGGTCCGCGAGCGCGGCCAGTTCCCGCACGCCGCGCAGCAGCCGCGAGCTGGCCAGCACCTCGTGGTCGCCGGCAGACGGTTGCAGAGCAGCCGTTCCGTAACGCCGCTCGAGCACGGAACTGGGTACGCTGACCAGGAATGTGCAGAGCAGCCCGATCTTCCAGCCCTCGACGCAGTCCTCCCACAGTGATTCGATACGCGCGCGTAACCGGGGATCGGTGAGATCGGCTGCGGCGGTGTGTGACACCTCTTCGGCGCGCTGTTCGACGGCGGCTGCCGCCGCGCCGATTCCGGCCAGCCGTGGACCCGCCACCGCGGCGAACCTCCCGAAGCGGGGCAGATCTCGCAGCGTCGGTCCCGGCCGCACGAAGTCCGGCGGATACGGTCGACCGTTGATCTGGTGCTCGAAGTCCTCGGGCGTCTGCCCCGGTGTCCCGGAAGCCATTTCCCTGAGCACGCTGACGTTCTGATAGAACCGGTGCCCGAAGATCGCGAGCTGCCTGCGCCGCACGTTGTCGCGGATCTGCTCGTCGAGCGGGAGCAGCAGCGCGACCTGGTCGGCGC
Source organism: Mycolicibacterium sp. XJ662 (assembly GCF_053484035.1). Taxonomy (NCBI): domain Bacteria; kingdom Bacillati; phylum Actinomycetota; class Actinomycetes; order Mycobacteriales; family Mycobacteriaceae; genus Mycobacterium; species Mycolicibacterium sp. XJ662. The sequence goes on from NZ_JBEFTL010000001.1 coordinate 761,297, forward strand.
CGGTGAACAGCGCGTCGCGGGTCAGCTCCAGTGACAGCGGGGTCATCGGCCCGGGAAACGCCTCCTCGAGATTGGCGCAGGTCCATTCCGGATAGGTGGGATCGGCACGGGGCGTGTCGAATTCGCCGGAGGCCGCCCCGGAAAGCACCTGAAGTGAGCTGCCGTCGACGCCGGCCTGTGCGGCCGGGTGCGGTCGGGCCCGGTCCAGCTTGGTCGGCCTGCGAAGTTCCTTCATCCCGAGCACCAGGTGGCTGGTGGCGTGCCTGCCTTGGTCTGCGATCGCCTCGGCCGAGGTGTAGGCGAGCTCGAAACCGAAGTCCTGTTTCAACCGTGTGGTGTCGGCAATCGGCCAGTGCAGGAAAAGGTCGAACAGTTCGGGGGCCGAACGAGCCGCGGGAACCGCCCGGCTCAACGCCCGAACCGTCGGCACCAGCAGCCGCGGCGGTGTCGGCGCACACGGACGCCGCGCCAGACGCGCCACCTGTGGCCAGCTCAGTTGGTCGTCGGCCGCGAGGTTCACCGCGCCCACCACCGGGCTGTCACAGGCGTGGGCGAAGAAGCGGCCCACGTCGTCCTGGTGCACCATCTGGATCTTCGCGCGCCCGCCGAGGCCGGGGACGGCCGGTTGCCGGTACACGTTCGCCGGGGCGTTGTGGGCGGCGCGGCCCACCACCACCGTCGGACGCACCCGCAGTGCCTGCACCCCGGATTCGACGATCATCCGCTCGGCCTGGGCCTTGTGCCATTCGTACACCAGACCGTAGGCCGGGTTGAGTTCTTCGTGCTCCTGCCACGGGTGCGGGTGATCGGGGTGTGCACCGTACGCGGTTACCGATGATGCGAACACCATTCGGGCGCAACCGGTCTGGTCCATGGCGGTCAGTACGTTGCGGGTGCCGCCGAGGTTGATCGGCTCGGCCTGGTCGTGGGTGACCGACCCGCTCAACGCCCAGGCCAGATGCACCACGGTGGCGCAGCCGTCCATCGCGCGACGAACCGATTCCACGTCGCCAATGTCACCCTGCACGAACCGCGCGCCCTTGGGGAGGGTGCGCGGCTCGTGGCGGGCGAACAGCACGACGTCGTGTCCGGTGCGGACGAGCCACTTGGTGGTGGCCACCCCGAATGCCCCGGTTCCTCCGGTGACCAGCACCGCGCCGCCCGATGTCACGTGCAGAATTTCCGTTCAGCGGTTCGCGGCGTCGTCGACGGCCGGGATCTTGCTCTCCCTGATCCGGTCGCCGAAGGTCTCCAGCCAGCTGAAGCCGAGCTTGACCTCGCGATCCTCACCCGCGCGCCGGGTGTGGCCGGCCTGCGCCCGATATCCACCCCACCGGGCCGCCGTGAACTCCGAGAGCTTGCCCCCGTCTTCGAGTTCGAAGGTCCACTCCTCGCCCGAGGACGCCTTCCACAGTGCGCGCTGCGCCCAGTCGTCATCGCCGAGGTCGATGCCGCCGGTGACGCCGCTGTCCATCACCAGCGGACCGTTCTGGTCGTTCACACCGGTGAAGTTGAAGCCGTCTCGGCCGATGCACAGGTGGCCCCATTCGATGGTGCCGTCGTCGTATTCGTTGGCGAAGGCCTCCCAGCCCAGTTGGAGATCCTTGAACACCCGGAACTCCTTCCAGTCGTAGCCGGACGGCCAGTAGGCGTGGTCCCAGAACACGAAACCCTCGACGCCGTCGCCGAGCACGGTGCCCCCGACCTTGTAGAGCTCGCTGATGTAGAGGATCGGCTCGTCTTGATCGGGCGCGTAGATCTGCACGCCGGGTCCCACCAGGGAGCCGTCCAGGGACAGCAGGTCGCCCTCACGCCACTCGAAGGCTCCGGGGGTGGCCTCGAACCGGAACGCGCCGCCCGAGTCGCCGACCTTCTCCATCATCGCGCCGTGCAATAGGACCCGGTCGTCGCCGTACTCGCGTTTGACCTCGCCGCGAACCGTTTTCGCCGAGTCCGGTTCGATGCTCACCGACCCGCCACGGGCGTTCATCAACCACAGCCCCGCCGTCATGGGGCCGATGAACTTGCGCTCGAAGACGTGCAGGGTGCCGTCGGCTTCGCGCCAGCCTCCGTAGAAGTACACGACCTGCTCGGTCAACCCGAACGGGGTGTTGAAGGGGTGGTGCACGCTGATGTCGGGGGTATAGGACGCGGTCAGCGCCCGATGACGGAACGATCCGATGTCTGATGCCATGTCTGCTCCTCGTGGCGCAACAGCTTGTCGCATAACGAAATTCACGTCTGCAACACGGCGGGTCCACGCGGTGCGTAACGATGCAGACCACGTAACCTTATTACCGACATTCTGTGTTGGCAATAGTGGCGGGGCTAGTATTTCTCCGGATCGCTGCACCATCGGACCGTTTCGAGAGGAGGGTCGTGACCGACGCGCCAGGTACCCGCAGGCGGCGCCCCACCGCCTCCGACGGCGACAGCCCGCCGTCGGCGCCGCGAAAGCGCAGGCCGGGGGGCGGCCGCCCACGCGACCCCGAGATCGACGCCCGCGTGCTGTTGGCCGCGCGCAATGTCTACGCCGAATTCGGTTGGGTGGGATTTCATTTCGACCGCGTCGCCAAGGCCGCCCGGGTCAGCCGCGATGTGCTCTACCGGCGCTTTTCTGATCGAGAGGCACTGCTCATCGACGCGTTGGCCGACGCCGTACTGCCGACCGTCACGGGCGATGGTCCGATCCGCGATCAGCTCATGACCTACGCCCGTGACATCTACACGTACTTCACCTCCGCCGATGGGATCGCGAGCCTGCGAATCCATTTGGAGGCCAAACAGTTTCCCGAGCTCTACGCCGCCTTCCGTAGCCGGGTGGTGGACCCCAACTTCGTCGTCAACATCGCCGCCCTCGACGAAGCGGCCCGCAGGGGGGACCTTCGTGAGACAGCTGACCCGGTGGCCGTTCTCGAGTCGATCGGCGGCGGCGTGCTCATCCACGCGCTGTACAGCCAGCATGCCGGTGCGCTGGACGGCGCGTCACCGATGAGCCCAGGCCGCCTCGACGCGGCCCTGCGCAACTTCGTCGCGCTGGCGCTCGACGACGCGCCATAACCACGGCCGTCACCCATGAGCGTGTCCGTCGGCCGGTGCGCGCGCCAGCAGCTGGTCGACAGATCCGATGCCCTCGTCACGGAACCGGTCCATGAACGATTCACCCCAGGAGAAGGCCACTTTGACGTCGCGGTCGTCACCGTGCCGCGTGATCCGCCCCGCCTGGGCGCGGTAGCCGCCCCAGCGGGCCGCCGAGAACTGAGACATCTGCCCGCCGGGTTCCAGTTCGAACACCCAGGTGCGGCCGTCGTGGGCGCGGTAGCCGATCCGTTGCGCCCAGTCGTCGGGGTCCGGGTCCACACCGCCCGCGGTGTCCACATCCATGACGATCGGGCCGGTCTCGTCGGCCACGGCCACGAAGTTGAACTTCTGCCGGCCGATGGCGACCTGACCCCACTCGACGTGGCCGTCGGCGAACTCGGTCGCGAACGCCGACCAGGACAGCTGGGTACCGTTGAAGATGCGGTATTCCTTCCAGTCCCGGCCGTGCGGCCAGTAGCCGTGGTCGAGAAACACGAAACCCTGCACCTGCTCGCCGAGCACGTCCCCGGTGACCTTGTAGAGCTCGCTGGTGTAGAAGAACGGATCGTCGTGGTCCAGCGAGCCGATCTGAATGCCCGGGCCGACCAGTGCCCCGTCGAGCTGCAGGATCGTGCCCTCCCGCCAGTGCATCGCGCCCGGGGTGAGCCGGTACTCCAGCCCTTCCTCGGGCGCGCCGCCGGCCTTGCCGAGAAGCGAACCGTGCAACAGGTGTTCGGTGTCGGTGTACTCGCGCTTCACCTCACCGCGAACCGTCTGCAATGATTCCGGCGCCAGTTGAACTTTGCCGGACCGATTGGTCATCATCCACAGCCCGGCCGTCATCGGCCCGCAGAACTTCCGTTCGACGATGTGCAGCGCACCCGACTCGTCGCGCCACCCCCCGTACAGGTAGGTCGACTCCTCAGTGAGCCCGAGGGGTTGCGCAGTGGGTAGGTGCATGGCGAGGTTGGGCTGATAACAACTGACGGAGGTAGCGAAGTCGAGGTCTCCGACCGGAGGTGCTGCTGTCATGCTGTGCTCCTATGGCGGTGAATCATTGTTCGGCAGAAGGCATTTGCCAAGCGACGTACTTGACGGTGGTGTATTCGAGCAGTCCCTCCTGGCCGACTTCGCGGCCTACGCCGGACTGCTTGTAGCCGCCGAACGGTGCCTCGTCGCCCGAGGTGGTGGCGTTGACGCGGACCTGCCCCGCCCGGATCCGGCGCGCAATGCGCAGCCCGAGCGCGGTGTCGGCCGTCCATACCGCGCCGACCAGACCGTACGGGCTGTCGTTGGCGATCCGGACGCCTTCGTCGGGGTCCCCGCTGTAGCGGATCACCACCACGACGGGGCCGAAGACCTCCTCGCGGGCCACCGCCATGTCGTTGGTCACCCCGGTCAGAACCGTCGGCTCCAAATAGAATCCGCCCTCGGGAACCCCGCTCGGGCGTCCTCCGCCACACGCGATCCGCGCTCCGGCCGCGACGGCCTCGGAGACAGTCGCCAAGATCCGGTCCCGCGCCGAGGCCGAGATGACCGGTCCCATCGAGGTTTCCGGATCGTGGGCGGGTCCGACCCGAATATGCCGCAGCGCCCCGACGAGTGCGTCGACGACGCGGTCGTGCAGGGCGTCGGGTACGAGCACCCGGGTCAACAGCCCGCAGCCTTGACCGGCGAGGGTGACAAACCGCAGCACCGCGGCCACCAGCGATGCGACATCGGCGTCGGGCAGGGCCAGCAGCGCCGACTTGCCGCCAAGCTCGAGCAGCAGATGCTTGAGCGTCGCGCCCGCCGATTGCGCGATCGCCCGGCCGACCGCGGACGAGCCGGTGAACGCCACCATGTCGACCCGGGGATCGGCAACCATCGCTTGACCGGTATCCGCACCGCCGGTCACCACGTTGAGCACCCCCGGTGGAACACCGGCCTCCACGGCGAGTTCCCCCAACAGCAGGGCACAACTCGGCGCTTCCGGTGCGGGCTTGAGCACCATGGTGTTTCCGGTGGCCAGTGCGGGTGCCACCTTCCACAGGTTGAGCAGGTGCGGTGCGTTCCACGGGGTGATCGCGGCGACGACGCCCCACGGCTCCCGGATGACCCGCTGACCGGTGGCGGGCGGACCGGGAAGCTGCGGAAGAGGGCGCCCCAGTTCGGACCTGGCTCGCGAGACCAGGTCCCGGTAGTGATCCATCGGGCGACGCACCTGCCCCGGGCCGGCCACCCTGCGGCAGGTGCCCACTTCGGTTTCCACGAAGCGGGTGAAATCGGCACTGTGGGCGTCGATCAGGTCGGCCAGCCGAAGAAGAACCTTGGCGCGGTAATCGGCAGGCAGCTCCGACCACTGTCCGTCGTCGAAGGCCCGTCGCGCGCCCGCCAGCGCCGCGTCGAGTTGGTCCAGGTCTCCGTGCGGCACGGTGCGCACCACCTGGCCGGTGGACGGGTCGACGACCTCGCATGTCTTTTCGACATCGGCGATCAATTCGCCGTCGATGAGCAGCCTCGTCCCAAGCGTGTCCAGTGCCGTCACCGCGGTGCTCCCGGCGCGAACGTCACAGGCATGCTTTTCACCCCGCGCATCATCAACGGCCCGTGTGGTTGGTACTCGTACTCGGCGGCGAGCGCCAGGTCGGGCAACCGGTCCAGCAGCACCTCCAGCGCAACGGTGGCTTCCAGCCGCGCCAGCGACGATCCGATGCAGAAGTGCTCGCCGAACCCGAACGTCTGATGGGTCCGGTTGCGGGCGGCCGGGCGGTCGATGTCCCAGTCGTAGGGCCGGTCGAGCCCGTCGAGATCGCGGTTGGCGTGCGCGACCGCGTTGCACACCAGCGCGCCTGCCGGGATGGTCGCCCCGGCTACGTCGACGTCGACGGCGGCGCGGCGGGGGACCCAGTACAACGGCGGGTCGAAACGCAGCGTCTCCTCGACCACATTGGCGATCAGGGTGCGGTCGGCTTGCACCCGCTGCCAGCGTGCCGGGACCGAAAGCAGCTGATGCAGCATCGATCCGATCAGGTTGGCGGTGGTGTCCGTGCCGGCGAGGATCAGCATGCGTACGAGGGCGACCAGTTCGTCCGTGCTGAGCCGGTCTTCTCCGTCGTGCACTTCGATGAGGTGGCTGAGCAGGTCCTCCCCTGGGGTTCGCCTGCGCTCGTCGATGATGCCCAGCACATACGCACGCAGTTGAGGGTCGGACTCTGCATAGCTGGTGGAACCCGGTGCCGCCGCGGTGATCGCGTCGTCGGCCCATTTGACGAACTGCGACCGATCCCCCTGCGGTATCCCGACCAGTTCGGCGATCACCATGGCGGGCAGCAGGAACGCGAACTCGGCGCACAAGTCCGCGGTGGCGCGGGTGATGAACCGGTCGACCAACTCGTGCGCGATGGCGTATGTCGGGTCCTCGAGCTTTTTGACGGCCTTCGGGGTGAACGCCTTGACCACGAGTTTGCGCATGCGGGTGTGCTCGTCACCATCGAGGTGCACCAGGCTCGGTTGGGTACCGGGTTCACGCGGACGCAGTTCGTTGCGGAAGGACTGCGAATCCTTGAACACCGCAGCGACGTTGACGGCGCCGGTGATGACGACCGCCCCGCCGGGCGCCGGAATGACCGGGCAGCGGGCGGCCGCCTCGCGCAGCGGGGTGTACGGGTCGGGCACCGGGGTGAACGGATCGAATTGCGCTGGGGATCCCGGGTTCTGCTCAGACATACTGTTCCTCACTGACGGTGATCGCCGATTCGGGACAGGCCTGCGCGCCTATGCGGGCTTGGCTCAGGTCGTCTCCGTCGACATCGGGTTTGATGACGACGCAATAGCCGTCTGCATCGGGCTCATAGATCTCGGGGGCGTGCGCGTAGCACTGCCCGTGGCCCATGCAGCGCTCCGGGTCGACGGTGACCCTCACGAGCTCGCCCCGGTCACCGCGGGCGCTCCGACCCGCTTTCGAAGATCGGCTTGCGTGGCGGGCTCCAGACCCTTGCGGGAAATCAGATCGACGGCGCGGTCGACCATTTCGGCGTTGGTGGCGGTGGGAAACGCCCACGGACAGTCCCCGACGCCGACGCGGATGCCCAGGCCGCGGTCCAGCGCGCGTTCCCACAGCTCTTCGCAGCGCTGCGCCGAGCTCATCGCGTAGGGCACCACGACGGTCTCATGGTCGATGCCGGCGGGGATGCGTGAGAGCAGAAAGTCGATGACGTCCGGGTCCGGGTCGTTGTTGGACACCCACCGGTCGGAGAAGAACAGCTTGATGTTCAACGGTTGGCGCAGGACACCGATGCGCGCTGCCAGCGTGACCCACCGCATGTCGGCTGCATTGAACACGGCGATGTTGGGCACCAGCCCCAGGTCGGCGAAGCGGTCCAGTTCGGGCGGATACGGCGGGTTGGAGTTGTTGGGATCGTCGGGTCCGAAACTGACTACGCCGAACCGGTTCTCCTCTTCGAGCCACAGCACCCGCTTGATGTGCTGGACGGGGTCGAAGGGGGTCAGCAGAAGCTTTGTGCCGACGGGTGGCCGCTTCGTCAGGGCCCAGATGTGTTCGAGGCTGCCGTGGTAGCTGGGATAGGCCAGCGGGTCGACCGCACGTGCGGCGGTCGACAGCACGGTGCGGGAGACCTCGTCGTCGACCCAGGCCTGGGTGCCGTCATCGTAGCGGGCATGAAAATGCACCACCGTTGCTCCGTGCTTAATACACTCGACGACGTCGTGGGCACTCTCCTCGGCACCGTAGGGCACGTTCGGATTGTCGTCCTTGCTTACTACCTCGTTGACGCCGACCTCGAGGTACACTTTGCGGTCATCGCGAAAGCTCATTGCGTTCCTCTCGCTGTGCTCTATACCGCTCGAGATGATGAATTTCGTTCAATGAACGAAGTTTCCATTCACCGTTGGCTGAGATCGTGACTCGGCTGATCGATCCATACTCGGTTTCGGCCGTCGGCAGACGCATACCTCCGAGGGCCTTTTCGATACAGGCCGCGATCACACCACCGTGACAGAACACCGCGGCCATACCGGTGCGGGTTGCGTCGGCAACCCGGTCCACCGCCACCGTTACTCGCTGTCGGAATTCCGCGAAAACATCCGCCATGCTTGGATCCACCACCGCCTCCCGCCAGCGGTCCAACCGTGGATCGTTCTCGACGATCATGTCCTCTATCGGGATGTAGTAATCCTCGCCCATATCGAATTCGGCGAGGTCGTCTTCGACATTTACGGTGAGGCCGAGCCTTTCGGCGGTGGGCCCCGCCGTCTGAAGAGCACGCTGCAGCCCACTGCTGGCAATTGTGTGAACCGGTAACAACGCCAACGCATCGGCGACTGCTCGCGCCTGCTCGAACCCGTCGCCGGTAAGACCGGGATCCGGCTTGTGCACGCCCTCAATTCGGTTGGGTAATCCGTGGCGAATCAACGCCACTTCCACGAGGACGCTCATCGGCGCACCAACAGGACCGCGCCTGCTGTCGGTCCGCCCCCGACGCCGACGGCGATCGTGTTCGGCTGTCCTGCCTGACGATCCCCGCCGCGGCCGGCCAGTTGAACACACGCCTCGTATAACAGTCCGCTGCCATGCAGTCGGCCGGCCGACAATTGGCCGCCGCCGGTGTTGAGCGGCATGGGCCCGTCGAGTGCGATCCGCTCACCGGCCCCCAGGAACGGGCCCGACTCGCCCTTGTCGCAGAACCGTAATGCCTCCAGCCAGACCAGCGGCAGAAACGAGAACCCATCGTAGAGCTGAACCTGGTCGACGTTGTCCGGCGTGAGGTCACTGCGTTCCCATAGGTGCGCGGCCGCGTCCCAGGCCGCCATCTCCGTCATGTCATCCCACTGATCCCACAGCGGGCGGTGTCGCATCGCCCACCCGAACGACTCGATGCCGATCGCGGGATGCGGCCCGTCGTCGGCGGTGTCCGCGTGCGACACCACGAAGGCCACCGATCCGTCACAGGGGACGTCACAGTCGTACAACCCGAACGGCGTGGTGATCATCCTGGCGGCGAAATAGTCGTCCAACGTGAGCGGTGTGCGATACACCGCGCCGGGATTGCGGCCGGCATTGTGGCGATTGTTGACTACGATCGCACCCAAGTGTTCACGGGTGGTGCCGAATTCGTGCATATGTCGGTTTGCGAATAGCGCGATCCAGTTGGCGGGCGAGTGCGCGTCGAACGGTGCGAGCCAGCGCCGAAAGCCTGAGACCGCGACATCAGCACCAGCCGAAAGGGCCGCGGCGCGGCCGGCCGCCCCCTGTGCGGAGGCCTCAGCGACGGTGCGGTACACCAGCACATGCCGGGCCAGCCCCGTGGCCACAGCCAGAATCGCCGAGAAGAACCCGCCGAGCTGTCCTCCTTCTGGCCCACCGTATTTCCAGTTCGTTCGGAGACCCAGCGCAGCGTGCACATCGTCAGCGCCCGGCCCAGCGAGACCCGGGGTGTCGAACCCACCGCCGGGAAACGTTGCGAGGCCATCAATTTCGACCCGATCGACGCCGGCGTCGGCCAGCGCGGCCAGACACGCGTCGACCGTCAAGGCCATCTCACTGACGGGTAGCCGCCGGCCCACCCGGGAGGACCCGAATCCCCGGATCACCGCCTGCTGTTCGGGACGACCGGTCATGGGTCGCTCCCCAATGCGGTGAACAGCGGGGCGAACAGGTCATCGCCCAATGGTTCGAAGACGACACGCACCCGCAACCCGATCACGACATCGGCGGTGACGGTGCCCACGACCCGGCTGAGGAAACGTAACCCGGGTTGCTCGTCGAGTTCGACGACGATCACCGCGTAGGGCTCGCTCAGATGCGCTAACCAGGGCTGGTGGTTGATCGTGACGGAGTACACCGTGCCATTGCCGCTTACTGGTTCAAAGGTGAGGTCTCGGCAAAGGCAGTGGTGGCAAACGGGGTTTGGTGGATGCTGCCAGCGCCGGCAGTCGTCGCAGCGCTGCACGCGCAACCGACCGTCAGCCCCCGACCGCCAGAACTCCATCTCGTCGGGAGTGGGCGCGGGACGCTGCAGCGGCCCGGCCCGCATCGCTGCGGCACGGTTGTCGACTGTCACCGGCCCATGATCCGTCCCGTCGATTCCCAGGCCTTGATGGCGGGCGGAAAGAACTCGTTGTACGAGTGGTGCACGACCGGTGTGCGGGTCTCCCCTGCGCGTCGCAGATAGCCCTCCGACGAGCGGTAAAAGTCGTGGCCTGACGCCTGGTCCGGCAGGGCGCCGTCATCGACGGCCGACCACTCCCAGTCCACACCGTCGACTTCGTAGTACATGTGCTCGGGGAACGTATCCGACCGGTATTTGATGTCGCGCGCAACGACATCGGATGTGCAGTGCAGTATCTGATCGTCGCCTGTGGCGACCATCGCGAAGTTGAAACCGTCGGCGCCGTAGCAGATATGCCCCATTTCGATGGAGCCGTCCGAGTACTCGGTGCCGAACGGCGTCCACGCCAACTCCACGCCCTTGAAGAAGTCACTGTAGCGCCACGTGACACCGGGCGGCAGATAGCACTGGTCCACCCACAGGAAGCCCTCCGCAGGCTTCCCGAACCCAGTACCGGACACCCGGTGCTGCAACGAGGTGTAGAGCAACGGCGTCGGACCACTGGGTACGTATACCTGCATGCCGGGGCCGATGCGGCGACCGCTGAACTGAAGCTGCTCACCTTCGTGGTAGCGCAGTTCGGAGTCGGTGCGCGCCAATTCGAAGGGCTGGCCGGTTGCGTACCCCGCTTCCGCGGGCTTGCTCGTCACGCGGTAGGTACCGTCGGCGACGGTGGTGGCCACCGGACCGCGGAAGAACTCGTGCCCCGCCGGCATGGCCACCTTGCGCAGCGCACCGTCGCGAGACTCGTTGCAGGTGAAGTGCAGCGACCCCTCAAGGCCAAGAGTGGTGCGGTAGGCGAAGTGCAGCTTGCCGTCCACATCCCGGAAATTGAGGTAGAACCATGTGCATGACAGCGAAAGACCGAAGTACGTTCGCGTCGGATCGCTGTCGGTTGCGGTGGGCTCGTATGTGCCTACCACCGTCCGGTGTCCGTAGTCGCCTTTACCCGTCATAGTTATTCGCCTTCTTTTTCCGTGCGGTGTTCGTCGTCGATGACGCGTACTGTGCCCGCGGCGCCGTCGACCTCGACGAACTGGCCGTTCTTCAGCCGCTGTGTGGCCGTCTTGGTGTTCACCACTGCCGGGATGCCGAACTCCCTGGCCACGATGGCCGCGTGCGACATCGGCCCGCCGACGTTGGTCACGATCGCTGCCGCGCAACCGAAGAACGGCGTCCAACCGGTGTCGGTCACGTTGGCGACGAGCACTTCGCCCGGCTCGAAGTCGTCGTCAGGGTGAGCCAGAATCCGTACGCCTCCGCGGGCCGTGCCCGGCGATGCCGCCTGCCCGGTCAGCACCTCATCCTGACCCACCGCGGTGGTCTGGTCCGGCGTCCACGGTTGGGTGAAGTGAATAGGAAAGTCGAGGGCCGCCAACGTGGCCCGCTCCGCACGTCGGCGGCTGACGATTTTCCTGCTATCGGTTGGCGGACAGTAAATCTCGTCGATCGACAGGTAGTGCACGTCGTCCGAAGAGTCCAGCGTGTCGCGCTCGGCCAGCCGTCTGCCCCACTCCCTGAGCGCAAGGCGTAGCTCATAGGTGATGCGCATGCACAGATCACGCCCGCGTTCGCGTCGCGCGATTGCGCCTACCGCAAGCTTGGTCAGGGCGCGGGCCAGTGGCGAGGTCATCGGCGCGGCCTGCATCCGCTGTTTCTGGGCACCTACGCTGCCCAGCACCGAGCGCAGCAGAAGTTCGGGCGCGTCGGCGAAGACCGGGTTGCTGAGTTCGGTTTCGCCGGGGCCGCGGTGCCCGCACTCGGCCACCAGGCCATCGAACTTCGCGGCGAAGGTGGGTGCGTCGCTGCGCAGCTTGTCCAGAACCACCTCGCGGGGGCTGTCTCGGATCAGGCGCCGCAGTCCATCGTCGTCCGCGAGCATGTCAGCCAGTTCACGTACTCCGGTAAGCAGCGCAGCGCTCCGCAGGTTCTCGGTTCCGGCACGCACGTTCATGGCGGCTTGGTTCCCGTAACGCTGTGAGATCAGGTTCATCGGCAGGCTCACCATGAATGTGTTCATGTTGTTGATGTCCCATGCGCGGACCACCAGATCGCAGACCAGTTCGGTCCGGCTCAGGAGCTGCTCATCGCTGATCGCGCGCAGGTCGGGACGGTTGTCGGTCAACCGTTGCGCACGCCGTTCCATGTCGGCCAGTTCGTGCCCTAGCCCGGCGATCTGCGGTCCACCTTTCAGCGCCGCTCTGGCCCCGGCGACCAGGTCGGCACGCGAAAGTGGCGGCGGACGGTAGCCCTCGGGCAGGGGCGTCCCGTTCATCTGGTGCTCGAAACCCTCGGGCGTCTGGCCCGGGATGGCCATGGCCAGTTTTTTCATCACCGTCATGTTGTTGTAGATCCGGTGTCCGATGGTGCCGACCTGCTTGGTGCTCACCGTCGCAATTAGCTCGCGGTCCAACGGGAACAGGTAGTCGAGCATGTTGGCGCCGCTGAACATGATGCGGTTGGCCAGCCCGAGGGAAAACGGCGTCATCGGGCCGGGAAACGCCTCGGACAGGTTGGCAGCACTCCACTCCGGCAGAGCGGGATCGCCCGTCACGCTGTCGAACTCACCCGTGTACTCCGGCGGTACGATCCGCGTCGAACTGCCGTCCGGTCCAGAGGTGTTGCGCGGCAGGACCGCCGGCATGGCCAGCCGATTCGGTTTCCGCACCGATCGTGTGCCGACGGTCCACATGCTCGAGGACCATTCGGTCATGTCTGCCACCGCATCGGCCGAGCTGTATGCACAGCGAAATCCGAACTGCTCCTTTAGTTTCCGGGTGTCACCAAGCGGGTAGTGCAGGAATAGTTCGATCAGGTCGGGCACCGACTCCAAATTGTCGGCCTTGCCGACAAAACCGGCCAGCATCCGGGAGAACCGCTCGCCGGAGTTCAGCACCGGCCGCCCGATGAGATGGGCCATCTCGGTGAACGTCAGCACGTCATCGGCGTTGAGGTTGACCGTGCCGGTAGGCCCGCCCAGGGCGGCCATCGCGCAGAACCGTCCGACGTCGTCGACATGGACCAGTTGCATCCGGGCGTCGCGGCCTGGGGTGACGACGACCGGTTGACGGAAGATGTTGGCCGGCGCACTCCACGACGACCGGCCGACGATGACGGCAGGGCGTACGTTGACGGCGTCGACCCCCGACTCGGTGATCATTGTCTCGGCGCGCACCTTGTTGCGTTCGTAGTGGAACGACGGGGCGGGCCTGGGCGTCTCGTCTTCGGTGTAGGGCTGGGGGTGCTCGGCGTGGCCGCCGTAGACCGTGATCGAGGAGGCGAACACCATTCGGCGACAGTCGTGGTCGGCCATTGCGCGCAGCAGGTTGGTGGTGCCTCCGATGTCGATGCCCTCGGCGACCTCGGCGCCCTGCATGGCCGACATCGTCCACGCGAAGTGTGCGATCGCGTCGCAGCCCGCCACCGCCCGCGACACCCCGTCGGCATCCTGGACGTCGGCGGCGATGTAGGTCACCCCCGCGACCGGCACCGCCGGGGCGCGCCGCGCCAGCACGACGACGTCGGCTCCCATCCGCTTGAGCCACTTCACGGTGGCCGCGCCTGCCGCGCCGGTGCCTCCGGTGACTAGAACTCGTCCTGCCATCTCACCTTCACGATCTTCGAGGGTCGGCTAACTATAACCTGGTTATATGATTCTGGGTTGGTCGGACCGAAAAGTGGGTGGAGTCATCGCGGACCACAGCCTCTCGGGGTTCGTAATAACCGACGGTGAACGTCGGATTCAGACTATCGTTCTCTCTCTCGTCCGTCCGGAGTTCTGCGTGCAGACGCGTACTTCGGCAGCCCCTAAAGCGCAGTTCCGCCACCGTCCGCCACGATCACGGTGCCGGTGATGAAGCTCCCAGCGTCTGATGCCAGGAGCATTGCTGCACCGATCATTTCGTCGCTCGACGCCAGGCGTTTCATCAGCGTCTCGTCGACCAGTGCGTCGATCTTTTCTTGCGGCCTGCTACGCAGCATGTCCGTGTCGACCGGGCCCGGCGCGATTGCGTTCACGCGGATGCCCGCTGGTGCGAACTGGGCGGCCATCGAACGGGTGAACGACATCAGCGCCGCCTTGGCCGACGCGTAAATTGAAGGCGACGGCGCGAAATTGAAGGCCCCTACCGACAGGATGTTGATCACGGCGGCGTGTGAGCTGACCTCCAAATGCGGCAACGCCTCTTGGACGAGAAGCACCGGGCCGTGCACGTTGATTTGGTAAGACTCGGTCAATCCTGCCGAGGTTATGCGTCCGAGTGGCTGCGACAAGGAGTTGGCGGCGTTGTTGACCACGACGTCGATGCCGCCGAATTCGGCAACGGTGCTACGCACCAACGTTCGTAGGTCGTCGAGCGCGCCGAGATCCGCTTTCACCCCAATGGCGTCCCCACCAAGCGCTCGAAGGTGGCGCGCCGCATGCTCACATGCGTCGGCTCTGCGACTAGCGACGACGACTCGAGCGCCGGCCAAGACAAAGCCTTCGGCCAGCGAAAGTCCAATGCCTCCAGTGCCGCCGGTGACAATCACGGTACGGCCGGTCATATCGAAAAGCTGCGAGAACGTATCTCGATCCACATGCGGTCCTTTTGCAGAGGGATCGTCAGATGGCAGTTCACTATAACCTGGTTATAGAATTAGAACGACCGGTCCGGTGCCCGCGCGGACTCCGCGTCGGCGAGCAACCCGTGCTCGGCACACACCCGGCGACACTCGTCAGGACCGGTGAACACCTGCCCGACCAGTCCGGCCGCGGCCGCCCCTGCGACGTTGTCCACCAGGTCATCGAAGTACAGGACTTCCTCGGGATGGTGGCCCATCTTCGCTGCGGTCAGGGTGTAGATCCTGGGATCGGGTTTGCGCAACCCCACCTCCGAGGAGTCCACGACGGCGGTGAAACGCTCGATCGGCAGCACACCGCTGTTCCACCACGACCTGGCTTCCCGGGCATTGTTGGTCAGCAGCCCGACCGGCACCCGCGTATTGGTCAGCTCGATGACCAGATCGACCATCTCGGAACGGACCCGCTGCCCGGCGGCCAGGCAGTCCGCCAGCCGCCGGATGTCCACATTGACAGCGAACCGCTCGGCCACATCGCGGCAGGCGAACACCAGAAAGTCACGGACCGTGCCGATCCCGGTCTCGACTTCGGCGAAGACGGGGCCGCGCAGGTGCTCGACAAACGTCTCCGCAGGCAACCCCAGTTCGCCGGCATAGGCACGGCACGCTTCGAACGGATCAACCGTGAGCACTCCGCCCATGTCGAAGACCACTGCGCCGACGGCCATGTCAACGGGGGGCGTTTTCGTGCGCGGCCCTGATGCGTTCGACGGCATCCATCAGTTCCTGTAGGCGCCGACGCTCCGCGTCGAGCGCCGTGACGTCAACCGACCCGGCCGGCATCTGCTCGGCCTGCCGAATGCGCTCACGGCTCGCCTTGATCTCGTCGACCAACCGTTGCGAGGCCTCGACGATCGTGAGCAGGTCCTCGTCATCCCAGTCCGACGCTCCGAGCATCGCCTCGGGCGCCACGGGCGACGCCGGTTTGTCGGTCATTGCCCGATGCGGGGAAAGTTGAACAGCCCGCGCGCATTGAGTTCGACGATCTTGTGGACCTCGTCGTCCGGAACGTCGGCAAACACCTCGTCCGCGATCTTGCGGCTGTTGGGCCAGTTCGAGTCGGAATGCGGATAGTCGCATTCCCAGAGAATGTTGTCGATGCCGACGTCGTCGCGGTTGCGCAGACCGTGGCGGTCCTCGATGAAACACGAATAGATGTGTTCGAAGTACAGCTCCGAGGGACGCCGTTCCTGGTTGACGTTCTGGTAGAAGCGGTGCCGCTCCCACACGTAGTCGGCGCGCTCCAGCAGATAAGGCACCCACCCGATACCGCCCTCGGACAGCGCCACCTTGAGCTTGGGATGGCGGTGAAACACCGGCGAGAACAGCAGATCACCGAGGGCATACATGGAATTGCAGCCGAACAGCGTGATGCTGACCGCCATCGGCCCCTCGGGTGAGGGTTTCGGCGATTGCCCTGACGTACCGAAGTGCAACGAGAGCGGCAGGTCGTACTCCTCGGCGACGCTGAACAGCGGATCCCAGTGGTCGGTGTGGATCGACGGCAGGCCCAGCGGCGACGGGTTCTCCGGGAAGGCCAGCGTCTTGGCCCCCTTGGCGAAGGTCCGATGGACTTCGGCCACACACAACTCGACGTCCCACAGGGGCAGGATGACCAGCGGGATGTAGCGGTGCGGCGCTGCCGCGCACCACTCGTCGAGGATGAAGTCGTTGAACGCGGTCACGCTGGCCAGCGCGACGTCGCGGTCGTCGCCCTCGAGAAACACAGTGCCTGCAAACCGGGGAAACGACGGGAAACACAGTGCGGCCTCCACCCCGTCGAGATCCATGTCGGCCAACCGCTGCACCGGGTCGTAGCAGCCGGGCAGCATCTCGTCGAAGCGCGACGGGTCTATGCCGTACTCCTCGGGTTTCTTTCCGGCCACGGCGTTGAGCCCGATCTGCGGATAGGTCTTGCCCTGGTACTGCCAGACCTGGCTGGGTGGACCACCCTTGGCGCGGGGCACTTCGACGATGCGCGGGCCGAGTTCCTGGTATCTGGCGGGCAACCGGTCGGCCCACACCCGAGGATGCTCGATGAGATGGTCATCGACAGAGATCAACTGCATGTGATCCTGCAGCGGCATCGCTCACTCTCCCTTTTTATAACCTGGTTAGTTAATAGTTTACGTGTTATCGCTGCCGACAGCAGGGAGGAAAGTCCTCTCAGCTTCCGGAGTTCTAGGCGACCCGCTTCTCGAGCACGTGTACCGCGCACGCGCTGCCCAGCCCGAGCACGTGCGCCAAGCCGACCCGGGCGCCGTCGATCTGGCGGTCGCCGGCCTCCCCGCGCAGGTGCGTGACGACTTCGAAGACCCCCGCGACACCGGTCGCTCCCAGCGGATGCCCCTTGGACAGCAGCCCGCCGGAGATGTTCACCGGCGTCCTGCCACCGCGCCAGGGCGCGCCGGAGTCGAGGAAGTCCGGGGCCCCGCCCGGTGGGCACAGACCCAGGTTCTCGTAGTGCACCAGCTCGGCGGTGGCGAAGCAGTCGTGCAGTTCCACCATGTCGAGGTCGGCCGGGCCCAGCCCCGCCGCCTCGTAGGCCTGGCGGGCGGCGTTCGCGGTGATCGTGTCGACGTCCCAGGACGCCTCCGCCTGTTCCACCCACGGGTCGCTGACCAGAATCGACGCGCTGACCTTGACGGCGCGCGCCCGCACGCCGGGATCGAGTCTGCGCAGCGCGGTGTCGCCGGCGAGCACCACCGCGGCCGCCCCGTCACCGGTCGGCGAGCACATCAACGCCGTGTTCGGGTAGGCGATCATGTCCCCGCCGGCGATCTGCTCGAGGCTGAACTCCTTGCGGTACTGCGCATGCGGATTCAGCGTCGAGTTCGCGTGGTTCTTCTGCGCCACCTTGAAAAAATGCTCGACCGTGGCGTCCGCGGTCCGGGCGAGGTAGGCGACGCCTGCCTCGGCGAACACCGACGGCATCATCGAACTGCCCAGGATCCCTTCGGGCTCGACCACCGAGCCGTCGCGGCCGCGCGGGCTGAACTCCGCACCGCGCGGCTCCTCGTCAGCGGCCAGCAGACCGCGCTTGCCGAGCTGCTCGCAGCCGATGGCCAGGGCGAGGTCGGCCTCCCCGGCCCGCAGCGCCAGCAGTGCGGTGCGCAGCGCGGTCGCTCCGGTGGCGCAGGCGTTGGAGACGTTGTAGACGGGTGCGCCGGTCTGGCCGATCTGGTGCATGATCCGTTGCCCCACCCCGGTGATGCCCTCGAACACGTTGCCGACGGCCACCGTCTGCATCTGGTCGATGGCGGTGCCGCAGTCCGCCAGCGCGGCGCGAGCAGCGGCCGCTCCCAGGTCGACGACGTCCAACTCCGGGAAGCGGCCGAACTTGGTCATCGCGGCGCCGACGATCCACACGTTTTCGGTCATGACGTTTCCTGTACCTCGAACTCGTAGCCGATCGCCTGCACGCCTGCGCTGTCGGTGGCGATCGGGCGGGTCCGCAGGACCGCCCTGCGCCCGACCGCTGCCACCGGGTCGCGCACGGCGCCGGTCAGGTTGGTGCGCACGAAGCCGCCGCCGTCGAGCGCCACCACACCGCTGACAAATGGCGTGTCCACACCGGGTGGCGCACGGTGCACCACGGTGGCGGCGGTGACCACGCCGGCGTCGCCGAGATCCACCCGGGTACCGAATTCGGCCTGACCGCACCGACTGCAGGCCGTGCGGCGCAACAGATAGACCGCATCGCATGCGACGCAGCGGGATCCACAAAGGTGGGGGCGCTTGCCGAGCACCAGGTACGCCGCGACGGGAATGGCACCCGGTGTCGCGCTTGCCGTCATGGGGTGTTCCCTTCGTCGTCGGCAGGGGTGTCGAGCACGACGGTGGCCGAGGCCGACACCGCCACGCCGCCGTCAGCGCGCGTGAGGGTCAGGTCGAGTTCGGCGGTGCGGCCGTCGGTCGTCGGCTCGAGACCAGCGACCGTGCCGCGGCACACCAGTTCATCGCCGGGCCAGACCTGTTCGGCGAACCGCACCGACAACCGACGCACGCTATGCGGCCCGAACAGTTCCACGCAGTAGGTGCCCAGATATCCGGCCTGCAGCATGCCGACGCTGAACACCCCCGGCATGCCCGCCGACCGGGCGAACTCGTCGTCGTGGTGGATGGGATTGAAGTCGCCGGAGGCGCCCTGGTACCGGACGATGTCGGTGCGGGTCTGTGGCCCGAACCGTCGTTCGGGCAGCGCCGCACCGACGGTCAGGTCGCCGCTGAGCGCCCGGACCGTCATGACGGGCCTCGCTCGATGACCGTGGCGCGGCCCTCGGCGACCACCCGGCCCTCAGGGCTGGCGAAGCGTGTGAGCACGACGATCACCGTCATCGCCCCGCCTCGGCTGCTGCGCTTCTCGGTCACCGATTCCACCGAGGTCTGGGCGTACAGGACGTCCCCGGCGCGCGGCAGTGCCCCGAGAAACGTGTACTCCTGGCCGCCCTGCAGCACCTTGCCCAGGTTCAGGTCGAGCCGGGTGGCCAGCGGCGGGTCCTGCGGCTCCCAGTGCATGCTCGTGGCCAGGAACGTCGGTGGCACAGGCGGATTGGGTCCCTGATAGATCGGGTCGGTGGCCCCGGTGGCCGCGGCGAACTCGCGGATTTTGCCGCGCTCGACGGGCATCTCGTAGCCGAACAGCACCTTGCCGATCAGCTGCCCGGCCGGATGGGCGGTCGATGTGCTCATTGAACCGGGCGGTGTCCGCTCATGTCGGCGTTGGGCGCGGCCTTGGCGAGCAGGTCGGGCAGCACCTCGTCGAGGCGCTGGGTGGTCCACCGCTCGTCGCTGTGGATCTCGGGGCCGTACGCCCAGCCCTCGACCACCGCGATCGTGCCACCGATGACCGCCAGCACCCGTCCGGTGACGTCGCGGCCGGCGGGTCCGGCCAACCACAGCAGGACCGGGGACACGCCCTCCGGGGCGAGGTCGACCGTCTCGGCCATCTCGCGGGCTGCGGGCAGGTCTTCGGTGAGCCTGGTCAGTGCGGTCGGGGCGACCGCGTTGACCGTGACGCCGTAGCGCGCCAGTTCCATGGCGGCGATCACCGTGAAGCCCGCGATGCCTGCCTTCGCCGCGCCGTAGTTGGTCTGTCCCGGGGCGCCGAACAGACCGGACGGCGAGGTGGTGTTGATCACCCGAGCGTCGTTGGCAGCCCCGCTCTTTGCGCGGTTGCGCCAGAACTCGGCCGCATGCCGGGTAGGCCCGAACGTGCCCTTGAGATGCACCGCGATCACGGCGTCCCATTCGGTCTCCGACATCGAGGAGAGCATCCGATCACGCAGGATGCCGGCATTGTTGACCAAAACATCCAGCCCGCCGAACGATTCGACCGCGGTCTCGATCAGCGACTTGGCGCCGTCCCATGTGCTGATGTCATCGGTGTTGGCCACCGCACGTCCGCCGACGGTGGCGATCTCGCGCACGACGTCGTGCGCCGGTCCGGTGGAGTCTCCACTGCCGTCGCGGGATCCACCGAGGTCGTTCACCACGACCGCGTAACCCGCCGCAGCCAGCGCCCGCGCATGCGCACGCCCGAGGCCGTTGCCGGCGCCGGTCACGACGGCGACGCGATCAGCCATGTCGGACCGCACTTCCTACTCCTTCAGCCGCTTCGAACTCCTCACGCACCTGCTTGCGCAGGATCTTCATCGCCGAGTTGTGGGGGATCGAATCGGTGATCCGAACCCGCACCGGCACCTTGTAACCGGGTAGGCGGGTGCGCGTCCAGGCGATGAGGTCTGCCGGCGCGACGTTTCCGGAGGTCACCACGACCGCCACCGGCACTTCGCCGAGTCGCTCGTCGGCCACCCCGAACACCACCGCCTCACGAACCTGCGGGTGCGACTCAAGGCAGTCTTCGACTTCCGTCGGGAAGATCTTGAAGCCACCGCGGTTGATGACGTCGTCGGCGCGGCCGTGGATCCAGACGAACCCGTCGTCGTCGACGGTGCCGAGATCGTTGGTGCGCACCCACCGGCCGTCGCCACCAGAAGCCTGCGCAGAGCGCACCTGCAAGATCCCGGGTTCCCCAGGGGCGAGCAGTTCACCGGTGCGGGCATCGATCACCGAGATCTCCACTCCCGGGTGCGCACGACCGACGCTGCCGCGTTTGGTTTCCTTCCACTCGCCCCAGTCCTTCAACGACCACCCGGCGATGCCACCGGTGAATTCCGTTGCGCCGTAGCTGAGTAACACGGGGCAGCCATAGGTTTGCTCGAACTGAGCTGCCAGGTCGGCGCCGGTCGGTGCGGCACCGGCCCAGACTGCCTTGAGGCTGGTGAGGCGGTCCGGTTCGATACCGGCGTCGAGCACCATCCGCAGTGCTGCCGGTGGCAACGACACCGAGCGTGGCCTGTACTGCGCCACGGCCTCCGACCATGCCACCGGTTCGAACTTATCCTGGAGCAAAGCCCGGCCACCACCGCTGAGCGCGGTGATGATCGCCCACAGTCCGCTGATGTTGGTCGACGGTAGCGAGATGATCTGCACGCCGCCCCCGCGAACGCTGCCGGCGCGCGCGCTGCCGGCCATGTAGTGCTCCTGAGCACCGCTGAGTGCATGGTGGATTTCGCTGTAGCTCAACGGTATTCGCTTTGGTGGTCCGGTCGTTCCACTGGTCGGCATGAGAATGGCCACATCGTCGTCGATGGTGGCCGGCTTGTCGGAACCGGGCTTGGCAACGCTGACGACGACGGCGGCGGGCGCATTTGCGGAGGGGATCTCGACCCCTACGCCGAGCGCACCGCTAGCCTCTACCGCGGTTTTCACCGGCGGGCGCGCCCAGTCCTCGGCGTCCGCGACGACCGCGGCGGGGCGCAACGCCAGGACATCGTCGCCCACCGTGGCGTCCGGAATCATCGGGTTGAGCACGACCAGAGGCCGCCGAGTGGCCAGCAACACCGCCAGCGCTGCGACGAGGCCGGGACGGTTGCGCATGAACATGCCGACTGGGACGCCCGGACCCACGCCGTGTTCGGCCAGCAAGGTGTCGACGGATTGCGCAGCCGCCGCGAATTCCGCTCTGCTGCACCAGGAGTCTTGATAGCACAGCATCGGCTGGTCCTCGTCGGCAAGCATCCGCTGCCGCATCGTCTCGGTCAGATCCATCCAGCCATCCCTCGTCACTTGGCGCCCCGCCCAAGCAACGGGCAGATTTATATAACCAGGTTATATTAACAGGCGGTGGGTGCGGGCTGAAACCCGGCAGTGGGTTGGTCAGGTGATCGCGCCGTCAACCTTCAGTTGGACGAGTTCGTCCCAGCCGTAGCCGAGTTCGAGCAGCACCTGATCGGTGTCGGCGCCCAGTTCGGGGGCCGGGTGCGCGTCGGTTTGACCGCCGTTGAACTGCACCGGCGCCCGGGCCACCGTCACCGCCACGTCGTCGTCAATCTCCATGCGCGTCGCATAGCCGTTGGCCACGACCTGGCCGTCCTGGCGGGTCTCGTCCGGCGACTGGACGATGGCCCAGACCCCCCGTTGGCGGCCGAGCAACTCACGCCACTCAAACGCCGTGCGGGTCGCGAAGATGGAATCAAGCTCTGCGATGCACGCCTTGCTGTTGGCGCGGCGGGCGGCGGCGTCCGCGTAGCGCTCGTCGCCGGCCAGGTCCGGCCGTCCGACCAACTCGACCAGCGGCGCCCAGAAGCGGTCGGACTCCAGCATCACCAGCGCGACGAAGCGGCCGTCGGAGGTTCGGTAGGTATTGCTCAGCGGGTTGTGCGCGGCCTGATGATCCCCGCGCGGCATCGCGTCGATGTCGAACAGTGACGAGGCGGCGATGTGCGGCCCGGTCCCCCACACCGCGGACCCGAGCAGGCTGACGTCGACCACCTGCGGCTCGCCGGTGCGTTCGCGGGCGAACAACGCCGCGGCCACCCCGCCGGCGGCGTAGAGGCCCGACTGCAGATCACCGAACGCCGCGCCGGGCATCGGCGGCGGATAGTCCGCGCCCTCGGGTGTGCTCACGTAGGCCACCCCGCCGCGCGACCAGTACGACGCGAGATCGAACCCGCCGGTGTCGGCTTCCTCACCCTTGGACCCCAAACCGGTTCCGCGTGCGTAGACCAGCCGCGGGTTCACGGCGGTCAGATCGTCGACGTCCACGCGCAGCTTGCGGCGCACCGGCGCGAGATAGTTGGTGAGGAAGACGTCTGCGCTGCCGACCAACCGGTACAGCACATCGCGGCCGCCGGCGGTGGTGAGGTCAATGCCGACGCTGGACTTATTGCGGCTGAACGTCTGGAACATGAAGCTCACCGGTTGTTCACCTGGCGGCGTGAGGGCCGCACTTACCAGCCCCCGCATCGGGTCGCCGTGAGAGGGATGCTCGACCTTGATCACCTCGGCGCCCCAATCGGCGAGGGCGACACCTGCCGAGGGAATGAATCCCCACGTCGCCAACTCGACGACGCGCACGCCGTCCAACACCCCAGGCATAGCGGCTCTCCCCAATCCTTCGGTGGCTTTTGACCAGCCGGCCAAAATAATAGACTAACCAAGTAATATGATTCGCGGTTTCGGGTGCGCCGAGGTGAGGAGTCTGCGATGGGACGGGTCGAGGGCAAGAGGGCATTGGTCACCGGTGCGGCACGGGGCCAGGGCCGTCATCACGCCGTCCGGCTGGCCGAGGAGGGCGCCGACGTGGTCCTCGTCGACATCTGCGCCGACATCCCCGGCGTCGGCTACCCGATGGCCACACCGGAGGACCTCGACGAGACGGTCCGGCTGGTGGAGAAGTTCGATCGTCGCGCGATCGCGTCCGTCGTCGATGTCCGGGACCGGCCGTCGCTGCGACAAGCCATCTCGGCGGCGGTCGACACCCTCGGTGGCCTGGACATCGTGGTGGCCAATGCCGGGATCTGCCCGATCGGTCCCGACTTTCCGGTGACGTCCTTCGCCGATGCGGTCGACGTGGACCTCGTCGGCGTCGTGAACACCGTCCACGCCGCCCTGCCCTTCGTCTCGGCGGGCGGGTCGATCATCGCCACGGGATCGGTGGCCGCCATGCTGCCCAACGCGGTGAACAACCCCGGTAACGGCCCGGGCGGGGCGGGATATGGCCTGGCCAAGCAGTTCATCACCGACTATGTCGTGGTGCTGGCGCGACAGCTTGCGCCGCAAGGGATTCGGGTCAACGCGGTACATCCGACCAACTGCAACACCGACATGCTGCACAGCCCGCCGATGTACAAGGCGTTCCGCAAGGATCTGGCCAAGCCGACGAGAGCCGACGCCGAGGACGCGTTCCCGCACATGCAGGCGATGCCGATCCCCTACGTCGAGCCCGACGACATCGCACACGCCGTCGTCTACCTGGCCTCCGACGAATCCCGATACGTCACCGGCCTGCAACTACCCGTCGACGGTGGCGCCCTGCTCAAGATCTGACGATCTCGGTTCGACGACGGCCGGGTGGGTGCCGTCGGCCACGTCCCGGACCGCGGGCCGATGAGATCGACGCACACGGTGCCATCGTCACCCCGGATTCCGCCACGCTCACGCGCCGCGGCCGGCCTCGGCTTCCTCAGCCCGGGTCAACCCGGCCAGCCCCATGAGGTCTTCGTGGAGTTCGAACCACACCGTGTGGTAGCTGTCGGTGATCGGCTTGGACACGTAGCTGTGGTCGCCCGCGGCCACGGCGTCGGCGGCCTTCACCAGCCGGGTCCGGTAGTGCCCCAGCCGTGGTGCCACCGCGGTGATTCGGTCGAGCAACGGCAGCACCCGCCGGTGCAGGGCTTGGAGGCGGTCGAGCACCTGACCGTCGTACTCCGGGTCGGTGTGGTCGTTGGGCTGCTCGGGACCGCGCGTCTGCCAGTCGGTGACGAGCGCCTTGAGCTCGAAGTTGTGCTCGGTGAAGGCCGCGTAGATCTGTTGCACCGCATCGGCGTCGGCGCCACGTTGTTCTACCACAACAAGTTCGGTGCACCGCTGTCGTCCCGACGGAGTGATCCGGTAACCCATCGGCGTCGACTTGAACAGCTCACGGGACGCGTACTCGTCGAGCTGCGCGCCGACATCGGCGGGGTCGGCGCCAAGGCTGGCGGCGACGGCCTCGGGTGTGACCCGCCCCTTGATCGCGACGAGGCGCAGGATGGTCAGTTCGTCGATCATCGTCATTTCCTTCCCGCCTCGGCCAGCCCGACCGATTCGGCGATTACGTTGCGGTGCAAGTCCGGTGGACCCAGCAGCGTGGCGTTGACCCGGGCCCGCCGCAGATACCAGTGCGCGCGGTGTTCCCAGGTGAAGCCGATACCGCCGTGCACATGGATGCACGACTCGGCGGCAGAGACCGCCGCCCTGGTCGCGACGAGGAAGGCCAGCGCGAGGTCGTCGGAGCCGCCGGTTTCGATGGCCTGCTGTATTGCGGCGTCGGCGAACTCGGTGTCGAGCAGCACCTCAGCGCACCGGTGCTTGATGGCCTGGAAGGATCCGATGGCGGCGCCGAACTGGGTGCGGGTCTTGGCGTATTCGACGGTCATCTCGAGGCATGCCCGCGCGACGCCCAACTGTTCGGCCGCCACGGCGAGCAGCGCCCGGCGATAGGCCACCCGGATGGCGCCCGCAGCCTCGGCCGCCTGCGCCAGCGACCGCGCCGGCGCCTGGTCGAACGTCATCTCGATCAGCCCGCGGCCGGGGTCGAATTCGTCGGCAGCGCTCCGCGTGACCGCTGCCCCGTTGACGACGAAGAGCGCCGCACCGGCGTCGGTGGTCGCAACGGCCAGGACGTCGCCCGCAGCGCCCGACGGCGTGAGGCCCCAGCAGGTGCCGTCGAGCAGCCACCCGCCGTCGGCGCCCGCGGTCGCGACGATGCGCGGCAAGCCCGCCGCGGCGGTGTCCAGACCGGCCAGGGCGACCGCATACCGGCAGTGCGCCAACGCCTTGGCAAGCTCGATGCCATCGGATGTGCCGGCCAGCAGTGTGGCGGCCAACACCGCGCTCTGGAGAAAGGCCGACGGCGCCGCGTGCCTGCCGATCTCCTCGCCGACGAGCACCATCTCCCGCTCACCCATGCCGAGCCCGCCGGCGTCGCCGTCCAGCAGAAGGCCGGACAGGTCCAACTGGTCGACGACGTCGCCACCACCGGCGGTCAACGCCTTCCTGGTCGTCTTTCTGAGGTCCTCGAGCAGGTCCGAACTCACGTCACTTCCCTCCAGCCGTGGCGAAGAAAAGTATAACCAGGTTATGACTTAGTGTTCCGCAGGGACTATTCGATCAGATCGAGCAGCTCCCGGTGGCCCTGGTTCTCGAGCATCTTCTCGGTGGTCTCCTCGAGGTGACGCCGCCACAGCTGCTCGGCGTCGGCCGCCTTGCCGTCCTCCACGAGGCGCACCAGCTTGCGATGCACCCGGTGTGCCAGCTCGGCATCGGTGCGCTTCTGCGCCTCGTCGGCGGCGTGCTGCCAGACGGCTTGGGTATGCGCGGTGGTGATATCGGACATGATGTGGGCGAACAGCGCGAGCGTGTTGCTGCCCGAGAGTTCCACCACCAAAGTGTGGAAGTCGGCGTGCGCCTTGCCCCATCGCCGCGGATCGTTGATCGTGTTCGACTCGAGTTCCAGAGCGTCCCGCAGACGCTGAAGCGTTGTCGGCGTGGCGTTTTCGGTCAACAGTCGAACCGCAGGCGGCTCGATGATGGCCCGCGCACGGAAGACGTCGAACACGGTCGTGTGTCCGTACTGCAGCAGACCGCCCGCTTGGCGTGCGACCGGCTCGGGCCGCGGGGCGTTGACCCGCGCACCGCCCTTGCTGCCGCGCCGAATCGTCAACAACGACTCCGACTGCAGGATCCGGATGGCCTCGCGCAGGACCGGACGCGATACGCCGTACTGGGCGAGCAGCTGCGCTTCGTTGGGCAGGAAATCACCGTCGCGGAACTCGCCGAGGATGATCTTGCGGCGGATGTTGTCGGCTACCAGCTGGCCCGCGGTCGGATGCGTGATGGCTTCGCTGTCGGAATACACCGCACCATTCTGTCACTAAATAGCAATCCTGGTTAGTGTATACCTCCGGCGTGCGCTATGCGCGTCGCAGCAGCACCAGCAGAGTGGGCAAGGGGTGCTCGGCGGCCAGCGCCATCGCCCCGGTGCCCAGCGCGGCCGACATCGTCGAGGGGTCGCGGTGGTCGACCCTCGGTAGGCCCGCAGCCTGCGGAGTGCCGACTTTGTACACGGGGACCGGACTACGCTCGCGCGCCCACTCCAGCAGCTTCGCCATGGCGAGGTCATCGTCTTCGGACGGTGCGATGAGCGGTAGCCGGCCCGCGTACACGTGGCCGGTCACCCCGTCGACGGTGACGTCGGCGCTTGCCAGGTGCAGCAGCGTGCCCTTACCGCAACCGACGACACAGGGGGTGTGCAGCTCACGGCTCACGACGGCGGCGTGCGACGTCGCCCCGCCCAGTTCGGTGATCACCGCGCGCGCGGCGATCATTCCCCCGACGTCGTCGGGGCTGGTGGTTTCGCGCGCCAGCACCACGTCCTCACCGTCGTCGAACGCATCCTCGGCCGACTCACAGTCGACGACCACTCGCCCCGCCCCGACGCCAGGACAGGCCGGAAGTCCGGTGGCCACGATCGTCGCCTCGGCCAGTGCCGACGCCTCGATGACCGGCGTGAGCAGGGTGTCCAGCTGTGCGGGCGTAATGCGGGCCAGCGCCTCGTCGACGCCGATCAGCCCCTCCTGCTGCAAAGCCACCGCAATCGACACGGCCGCGCGGGCGGACCGTTTGGCCGCTCGGGTCTGCAGCAGGTAGAGCTTGCCTGCCTCGACGGTGAATTCGATGTCCTGCACATCGGCACCGTCGCTCTCCAGCCAGGCCGCTGCGTCGAGGAGTTGGGAATGGATCGCGGGATGCGACTGAGCAAGCGCTGTCAGCGGCAGCGGATCGAGCTTGCCGCTGACCACGTCCTCACCCTGACCACCTGGCAGCCATTCGCCGAAGGGCTGGTTCTCCCCGGTCAACGGGTTGCGGCTGAACAGCACCCCGGTGCCGGACTGGTCGTCGAGGTTGCCGAAGACCATGGCCTGCACCGTCACCGAGGTGCCAGCCATCTTGCCGTCCAGTCGGTGGTGGCGCCGGTACGACACCGCCCGGGCGGAGTTCCACGAGTCGAACACCGCGGTCACCGCGGCGCGCAGCTGGGCGAACGGGTCGGCGGGGACGTGCTCGTCGGACGCGCCGACCACGTGGCCGAACAGTTCACGGAACCGCCGATGGGTGTCTTGGGCGAACCGGGCACCGCACCTGCCGGCCAGGATGGATTCGACGTCGTCGTTGATGCCGAGGTTCAGCACCGTGTCCAACATCCCCGGCATGCTGGCCGGCGCTCCGCTGCGCACCGAGACCAGCAGCGGCACCGGTCCGCGCCCGAACGTGTGCTCCGACTCTTGTTCCAGCCAGGCGATCCCCGCCTCGACCTGCGGCCACAGCCGGGCCATCAAATCGTCCGGCGCGTCGAAGTACTGCTTGCACGCATCGACGGTCACGGTGAACGCCGGCGGCGTCGGCAGGCCCGCAGCGCAGATCTTGGACAGCCCGTGCGCCTTGCCCCCGACCAGCATTCGGGAGTAGACGCGGCTGCCGTCGAGGCGGACGACGAGTTGCCCCTCTGCCAATTGGTCGACTTCGACCGAACCCGGAAGGGCAGAAGACGGAGAACTCACAGATACTCCTCGGGACACCATGATATCGGTATCATATAACCAGGTTAGTGATTAAGCTGCCAACTGCCGATCCCCACAGTAGAGAGTGCGATGGACCCACAACCGCCTTCGGTCGAGGCTTTCGTCCAAGAAGCCCGCGCATTCCTCGACGCACACGCCGAGCACCGCCCCGACGGCTTCCCCGATGCGATGTTCGCTCAGTTCCGCGAGATCGCGGCGCCCGAGGCGTTCCGCGACCGGTGTGTGGCCTGGCAGCGGCTGCTCTATGACCACGGTTTTGCGGGCCTGACCTGGCCGCGTGACGTCGGTGGCCGCGCGCTGCCCTCGGCTTTTGCCCTCGCGTGGGCCGACCTCGACGCCGAGTACGACGTGCCACGCGGCCTGTTCGGCGTGACGCTCGAGATGGTCGGTCCCACCCTGCTGGCGGTGGGCACCCCGAAACAGCGCGCCCACTGCGCAGCGATCCTGCGCGGTGAAGAGGTCTGGTGCCAGCTGTTCAGCGAACCGGGCGCGGGCAGCGACCTGGCCGGCGTCGCGACCAGTGCAGTGCGTACCGAGACGGGCTGGCGGATCAACGGTCAGAAGGTGTGGACCTCGGAGGCCCGACACGCCCAATACGGCTACCTGTTGGCGCGTACCGACCCGGCGCAGGCGCGGCACGGGGGCCTGACCGCCTTCGTGGTGGACATGTCGACACCCGGTATCGAGGTCCGCCCGCTCAAACAGATGACCGGGGGCGCCTCCTTCTCGGAGGTCTTTTTCGACGACGCCGACCTGCCCGCCGATGCGGTGCTCGGCGAGGTCGGCGGCGGCTGGTCGGTGGCGATGACGACGCTGGGTTTCGAACGGTTCTCCAGCTTCGGGCGGTCGCTCGGCCGGTTGGTGCGTCAGGCCGCCGACCTCGGCTGGCCCGACGCCACGGCTCGCGAGCGGTTTCTCGACGCCGTGCTCGATCAACGCGGCCTGGCCGCGTTCGAGGCCGGCATCCATCGACGTCTGCTCGCCGGAGAGACGCCGGGCCCGCAGGCCGCGCTGGCCAAACTCGCCACCGGCACCGTGGTGTCCGAACTCGCCGACGCGGTGGCCGACCGGTTGGGTAACGCACTGTCCAAGCCCGGCGCCGGGCTCGACGACTGGCGGTTGGTGGTGCTCTCCGCGCCGGCCTTCCACATCGCAGGCGGCACGGACGAGATAGTCAAGACGATGATCGCCGAGCGCGTGCTCGGCCTGCCGAGGAGCTGAGCCATGTCCGACGACCGCCCGCCGATCATCGACGCCTGGGTACAACCGTGGCTACCGGAGACCGTCGCCAAGATGCCGTCGCGCAACTTCACTTTGGCCGACCGCATGGCGCACGGTGCTCGCCTGCGGGCCGGCATGCCGCTGGAGACGCTCATCGAGGAGATGGACGCCAACGGCGTCAGCCGGGCGTTGTGCTCGGCGGGTCCGCTGATACCGAATGACGATGTCGTGCAGGCGGTCACCCGGTATCCCGATCGGCTGGTCGGCGTCGCCAGCGTCAACCCGTGGTCGGTGGACGGCGTGATGCCCGCCGTGCACGAGTTGCGCCGGCTGGTGTCCGAATACGGCTTCAAGGGGTTGAAACTCGAGCCGTTCATCCTCGACAAGCTGCCCACCGAGGCCCAGTGGTATCCGCTGTACGCGGCCTGCGTCGAGCTCGACATCACGTTGCAGATCCAAGTCGGCGGAACCGGCCCGTCGACCTACACCTCCGAAACCGGCAGGCCGGGTCACATCGATCGGGTCGCGATCGACTTTCCCGAACTGCGCATCGTCGCCGGGCACATCGGCTGGCCGTGGACCGAGGAGATGATCGCGGTGGCCGCCAAGCACCCCAACGTCTACATCGACACCAGCGCGCACCTGCCCAAGTACTACCCCGAAGCGTTCACCCACTTCCTGCGCACCTACGGCCGGCGCAAGTGCATCTGGGCCAGCGACTGGCCGATCCTCACCTTCGAGGCGGCGATGGAGGGCCTGCCGGAGCTGGCGCTCAAACCCGAGGTCGAACGTCTCTTCCGGCACGACAACGCGGTGGAGGCGTTCGCGCTACGCGCGTGAACCTGTGGGCTTGCCTCCAGATGACATCTTTTATATAACCAGGTTAACAATTTGGAGGAGTCTTGCCGGTTCTCGCCACCGACGTCGTTGCCTCGAGCGCGCCCTACCGCCGGGCGCGGACGCGGATGCAGACGTTGCTCGCCGAGGTCACCGACCTGCAGAACCAGGTCGCACAGGGCTCCGACGCATCCGTTCAGCGGCACCGCGACCGGGGAAAGCTGCCGGTGCGCGAACGGATGGCGCTTCTGGTGGACCGGCACGGCTTCATCCTCGAACTGTCTCCGCTGGCCGGTTGGGGCACCACCGATCCACTCGGCGGGGGCCTGGTCACCGCCGTCGCCGAAATCTGCGGCCGCCCGGTCATGGTCATCGGCAACGACCCCACCGTGCGCGGCGGATCGCTTTCGCCGACCTCGATCACCAAGACGTTGCGCGCGATGGACATCGCGGAGACCAACCGCCTTCCCGTCGTCACGCTGGTGGAGTCCGGCGGTGCCGACCTGGACAAGCAGGCCGACATCTTCGTTCCCGGCGGGGAACAGTTCCGTCGGCTCACCGAGTTATCAGCGTCCGGAATCCCCACGGTGTCAATCGTTTTCGGCTCATCAACAGCCGGCGGCGCGTACCTGCCGGGGATGAGCGACTACACCATCTTCGTCAAGGACCGCGGCTATGCGTTTCTCGGCGGCCCGCCACTGGTGAAGATGGCAATCGACGAGGACGTCACCGACCAGGAACTCGGCGGCGCCGACATGCATGCCAGGGTCTCGGGGCTGGCCGATTACCTGGCCGCCGACGAGGCCGATGCGATCCGGCAGGCCCGATCGTTGATCTCCCGGTTCGCCCCCGCGCAATCGGTTCCCGGCGGACCGGCGCCCGTCCACGATCCCGACGAACTGCTCGGCATTGTGCCCGACGATCCCAAGACGCCCTTCGACATCCGTGAGGTCATCGGGCGCATCGTCGACGGCTCGATGTTCGACGAGTTCAAACCGCTCTACGGACCCAACCTGGTGACCGGCTGGGCCGAGTTGAACGGCATGACGATCGGCATCCTGGCCAACAACGGCATCCTGTTCTCCCCCGAATCCCAGAAGGGCGCCCAGTTCATCGAGCTGTGCAACCAGCTGGCCACCCCGATCCTGTTCATCCAGAACATCACTGGCTTCATGGTCGGCACCGCAGCCGAACAGGGCGGCATCATCAAGGACGGGGCCAAGCTGATCAACACGGTGGCCAACTCACGGGTCCCCCACGTCACCCTGATGGTCGGTGTCAGCTACGGCGCGGGTAACTATGCGATGGCCGGCCGCGCCTACCGGCCACGTCTGGTGCTGACCTGGCCCACCCATCGCATCGCGGTGATGGGCGGCAGACAACTGGCCGGGGTGATGTCGATCGTGCGCCGGCGCTCGGCGACCTCGCGCAACCTCGACTTCGACGACGCGGCCGATACCGCGCAGCGCGTCGAAGACGAGGAACGCATCGAATCCGAGTCCACCGCGCTGTACGCCACCGGCCGGGTCTGGGACGACGGCATCATCGACCCCCGGCACAGCCGCGCGGCGCTGACCGTCGCGTTCGCCATGTCCCGCCACGACGAGCCCGCGGGCACCCGCCCGCCGGGCGGCTTCGGCGTCTTCCGGTTTTAGCGAGGAATCCCGTGCATCGTTTGTTGATCGCCAACCGAAGCGAAGTGGCGAGCCGAGTGGCGCGCGCGGCACGATCCCGCGGCGTCCGCACGGTGGGGGTGTATAGCGACGTCGACGCCGGACTGCCCTACCTCGACGACGTCGACGAGGCGGTTCGGCTGCCCGGCCAATCCGCCGCCGACACCTACTTGAACATCGCCGCGGTGCTGGAGGCCGCGCACCGCACGAAATGCGATGCGGTACACCCCGGTTACGGGTTTCTTGCCGAAAGTGCCGAGTTCGCCGAGGCTGTCGCTGCGGCGGGCCTGATCTTCGTGGGGCCACCTGCCGAGTGCGTCGCGGCGATGGGATCCAAAGTGCGGGCCAAAGAACTGGCGCGCAGGGCCTCGGTGCCGGTGCTTCCTGACGCAGTGATCGGCGGCCAGGACGTGGACCTGTCGGGGCTGGCCGACCGAGTCGGCTATCCCCTGCTGGTCAAGGCCAGCGCGGGTGGTGGCGGGCGCGGCATCCGGCTCGTCGAGCAAGCAGCCGACCTGTCCACCGCGGTGGCCTCGGCCCAGCGTGAGGCGAAGGCGTCGTTTGGTGACGAAACGGTGTTTCTCGAACGCTTTCTCGCGGGTCCCCGCCACATCGAAGTTCAGGTCTTCGGCGACACCCACGGCAACGTCGTTCATCTCGGCGATCGCGAATGCTCGGTGCAGCGCAGGCATCAAAAGCTGATCGAGGAGTGTCCGGCCACGCTGGTCGACTCCGGGTTGCGCTCCGCAATGGCGGTGGCTGCCGTGCGTCTCGCCGAGGAGATCGGCTACGTCGGCGCGGGCACCTGCGAATTCCTGGTCCAGGGCGACGAGTTCTTCTTCCTGGAGATGAACACCCGGCTCCAGGTCGAACACACGGTCACCGAGGAGGTCACCGGCATCGACCTGGTGGCACTGCAACTCGAAATCGCTTCAGGTTCCCGGCTACCCGTCACGCAGTCCGAGATCACCTTCACCGGACACGCCGTTCAGGCCCGGGTATGCGCCGAAGACCCGCACGCCGGGTGGCTGCCGAGCTCCGGGTACGTGCGCCGGTACTGGCATCCTGACGACGACGGCGTCCGTTACGAGGACGGGATCTGTTCCGGCGTGGACATCAGCCCGCACTATGACTCGATGATCACCAAGGTCATCGCGCGCGGGACCTCCCGGAGCAGGGCCATCCGAACCCTCGGCGACGCATTGGCCACCCTGCAACTGCACGGCCCGGCCACCAATATCGCTGTGCTGCAGCGGATTCTCACGGACGGCGAGTACGAAGGCGGCGACGTGACGGTGAACTGGCTGGAACAGCGCGCCGATCTGGTTGCGACGACGCCACTTCCGGTGCACGCGGTGGCCGCGGTCGTCGCTGCCGCCGTCGACAGCGCGGAAACCGTGTGGCCGCTCTTGCCGGCGTGGTCGAACGCGCCGCGCCCGCCGGTGCAGTGGACGCTGGTGGACGAGCAGGGCGTCCGTTGCGAACTTTCGTACCGGCCGCCCGCCGCTGCCGGCCGGCCGTTCGAGCTGTTTCAGGTCGATGACGACGACTTCACGGTCCGCTCCCTGGCTCGGGACGGAAGCCGCCTGCGCATCGAGGTCGACGGCGTCACCCGGATGTTGCAGGTGAGCACGGCCGGTGAGCTCGCTTCGGACGCGGGCTCGCGAGTCTGGGTCAACGGCGGCGCCGGGCAGGTCGCGATGACGGTCGCGCCACGCTTCACCGTCTCGAGTATCGACAGCATCGTCGGCGGACCCACCTCGCCGATGCCCGGAACCGTCCAGTCCGTGTATGTCTCGGTTGGCCAGCAGGTTTCGGCCGGAGACCGGCTGGTCGTGGTGGAGGCCATGAAGATGGAACACGTCATCCACGCGTCGGCCGACGCCGTGGTAACGAAGGTGCTCGTCGAAGCCGGCCAGGCCGTTGCCGGCGGCAGCCTTCTGGTCGAACTCGAGGACCTTCCGTGACCCGCCCGGTCCGAATCGCCAACTGCTCAGGTTTCTTTGGCGACCGAATCGGCGCGGCGGCGCAACTGCTCGACGGGCCCGACCCGATCGATGTGCTCACCGGCGACTGGCTCGCCGAGCTGACGATGTCCATACTCGCCAAGAGCCGCGGACGCGGCCGCGCCGGCTACGCCACCACGTTCATCACCCAGCTCGAACAGGTCCTCCGCCGATGTCATGAGCGCGGCGTCAAGGTGGTGTCCAACGCCGGTGGTATTGACCCGCAGGGCTGCGCCGACAAGGTGCGTCAGATCGCCGACCGGCTGGGCATCGCCGTCTCCGTGGCCGTCGTCACCGGCGACGACCTAACCGGCCGGCTCGACGAATTACGTTCGGCGGGGGAGGTATTGCGGCACCTCGACACCGGGGAGCCCTGGTCGGGACACAGTGACGACGTGGTCGC
The DNA here is from genome assembly GCF_053484035.1 of Mycolicibacterium sp. XJ662. Taxonomy (NCBI): domain Bacteria; kingdom Bacillati; phylum Actinomycetota; class Actinomycetes; order Mycobacteriales; family Mycobacteriaceae; genus Mycobacterium; species Mycolicibacterium sp. XJ662. Next base: position 795,935 of record NZ_JBEFTL010000001.1, read on the forward strand.
CGCGAACGCCTACCTCGGCGGCCACGCCATCACCGCCGGGTTGCGCGCGGGCGCCGACATCGTGATCACCGGACGGGTCGCAGACGCCGCCGTCGTGTCGGCTGCTGCCGCGTGGTGGCACGGCTGGGGTGCCGACGACTTCGACGCCCTGGCCGGCGCCACTGTCGCGGGCCACACCATCGAGTGCGGCACCCAGGCCACCGGCGGCAACTTCGCATTCTTCGGTGACGTTGCCGACCTCACCGAACCCGGCTTCCCGATCGCGGAAATCGCTTCGGACGGAAGCAGTGTCATCACCAAACAACCGGGAACCGGCGGTGCGGTGACTGAGGATACGGTGACCGCTCAACTGCTGTACGAGATAGCAGGGCCCCGGTACGCCGTCCCCGATGTGGTAGCACGTTTCGACACCGTGCGGTTGCACCAGTGCGCACCCGACCGGGTGCAGATCTGCGCGACGCGCGGGGAACCCGCCCCCGCCATGGCGAAGGCGCTGCTGACCTATCCGGGCGGCTTCCGGAACTCGATGACGCTGGCTGTCACCGGCGCCAACCGTCGCGCCAAGGCGGAGTTGGCCGAACGCGCCGTGTGGGCACAGGTTCGCGGGGGCCGTGGGAGGTTCACCGAGTCGATGGTCGAAGTCATTGGCGCAAAACTGGATTCGGACGCCGTCGATGACCAGAGCTATCTGCGTATCTCGGTGGCCGATCCAGACGCTGCGACCGTCGGCCGCGAGTTCTCGTCAGCGGTGGTGGCCACCGCGCTCGGCAGCTTTCCAGGCCTGTATCTGACGACGCCGCCGGGACCGGCAGCCGAGTTCATGGTCGGATGGCCCACCCTGATCGATGCGTCGCACCTGCGGCCGCGGGTCCACGTCGAAGAACGCGAAGTCGATGTGGCCACCCCCACCCGGACCCGGATGGTCGCCGCCGACGTGGCGCGGGTAGCGGCCAACGACAAGGACTTCCGCGAAAGCGCACTCACGACTGTCCACATCGGCGTTTACGTGGGCGCGCGTTCGGGCGACAAAGGCGGCAACGCCAACCTGGGCCTGTGGGTACGGGACGAACGTGACATGCCGTTGCTCGAATACCTGACCGATCCGGACCGGCTCACCACACTGCTGCCCGAACTCGCGGCCCACGAGATCCGCGTCTACCCGTTGCCCAACCTGCTGGCGTTCAACGTCGTCATCGTCGGGCTGCTCGGCACCGGAGTCGCGGCATCGCTGCGCGAAGACCCTCAGGCCAAGAGCCTGGGCGAACGATTCCGAGCGGTCCGCGCCCGGGTGCCCAGCACCCTGGTGCCACAACTCGTCGCAACGGAGGCCTGACATGCAGTTCAGCCAGGAGCACGCCCTCTTCCGCACCAGCGTGCGCGAAATGCTGACCAGGACCGTCGCGCCGCACTACGAGGAGTGGGAGAAGGCGGGTCGCTTTCCCGCCCACGAACTTTTCCCGGAGTTCGCCAAGCTCGGCCTGCTCGGCCTGGAATACGACCCGGCGTACGGCGGGGAAGGCGCCGACCACTGGTTCACCGTCATCGCATGTGAAGAGTTCGGCCGGCTGCCGGGCAACGGAATTGCCATGGCCTACAACGTACAAGCGAACATGGCCACCCCGTCGCTGCACAAGCACGGCAGCGACGAACTCAAGCGCGAGTACCTGGTGCCCGTGATTTCCGGCGAACAGATCTGCTCGATCGCGGTGACCGAACCGGACGCCGGTTCCGACGTCGCGGGTATCCGCACCAAGGCCGTCCGCGACGGCGCCGACTGGCTGATCACCGGCGCCAAGACCTACATCACCAACGGTGTCCAGGGCGACTGGCTGTGCCTGCTGGTGCGCACCTCCGACGAGGGCGGCTACCGTGGCATGAGCCAGGTGATCGTTCCCACCAAGAGCCCCGGCCTGACCATCAGCCGATCGCTGGCCAAACTCGGCAACTGGTGTTCTGACACCGCCGAGCTGACCTTCGACCGGGTCCGGGTGCCGGTACGAAACACCGTCGGTGAAATCGGGCGCGGATTCCAGCAGCAGATGGAACAGTTCCAGACCGAACGGATCAGCGCCGTGTATCAGGCCGTCGGCCAAATGGAAACCGCGATCGAGCACACCGTCGACTACCTACGGGAGCGGCCGGCGTTCGGCGCCAAGCTCATCGACAACCAGTACCTGCAGTACAACCTCGCCGAACTGGCCTGTGAGGTGGACGCGCTCAAACGGTACGCACACTCCTGCGCCGAACTCATCGTCGCGGGCGTCGACGTCACCCGCCGCACCAGCAGCGCGAAATTGCTGGCCGGAAAGTTGATTCGCCGGGTGGCCGACACCTGCCTGCAGTATCACGGAGGCATGGGTTACATGGCCGAGACCTGGACGTCCCGGTTTTTCCGGGACTCCCGGTTGCTGTCCATCGGCGGTGGCGCGGACGAGGTGATGCTGCGGGTGCTGGCCCGCGACCTGATCAGCAAGCAGTTCTTCGACGACCCCGAGAAATCACAGAAAGCAGGCCGACAATGACCACAACGGAATCCACGTCCTCGGCGCAACAAAGCACCGATCGGGTGCGGTTGGACAAGGACCACGACAGCCACATCGCGCGGATCACGATCTGCAACCCGCAGAAGAAGAACGCGATGGCCCCCGAGGACTGCGAGCTGATGGGCCGCTACCTCGACGACATCGCCGAGGACGACGCCATCAAGGTGGTGCTGGTCAGGGGCGAAGGCGGTGTCTTCACCACCGGCGTCGACCTCAACCGGGCGTACGGCTGGTACGACACCCCCGGAGACGACCGCCGGCCCAGCCAACGGCGCCGGCTGGCCGTGGACCGCAAGGGCCAGCGGATGTTTCACGATTTCATCGGGTTCCCCAAGGCCACCATCGTGCAGGTCGAGTCCTACGCGCTGGGTCTTGGCCTGGAACTTGCGCTGGCCGCGGACCTGGCCGTGGTGTCGCGCCAGGCCAAGATCGGCATGCCTGCCGCGCGGTTCCTCGGACCGGTGCTCGGCAACGTGGCGTTGTTCATGCACCGGTTGGGTCCGGTCATCGCACGCGACCTCATGTTGACCGGCCGCACGGCCACCGGCGCGGAGTTCGAATCCGCCAGGCTGTTCACCCGGTTCGTCGACGAGGAAGACGTCGCCGCGGAGACAGAAGCGCTGGCGGCGCTGGTCGCGAAGATGCCCGCCGACGGTATCGCGATCGCCAAGGAGGCCTATCGCCTGGTCGAAGCGAGTTCCGCGCTCGGACTGGAGGAAACCACCGCATACTTGTTTCACAGTTACGGGACCAATCTTCGGTTCGAACCCGACGAGTTCAACTTCGTCAAGGAACGCGCCAAGAGCGGAACCAGCGAGGCGTTCCGCAAGCGCGACGAGCACTACGGCACGGGCTCGGCGCAGTGACGACACAGCCTTACGCACGCACGCTGCCCGACAAGGTGCTCGTCATCGGCGGCAGCCGCGGGATCGGTCGCAGCACCGTGGTCCAACTGGCTGCAGCGGGCATTTCCTGCGCCATCGGCTATGTCGAAAATGACGCGGCGGCAGAGGAAACGCAGGCCCTGGCCGCCGACACCGGCGGTCCGCGGCCCGTGCTGGTGCGCGGTGACCTCGGGACCGACCCCGCCGGGCTGGTGACCGCGGCCGTCGAAACGCTGGGTGGCCTCGGCGGTCTGGTGACCACCGCGGTGCCCATCGTCGCCGGGCGCACGCTGAAAGTGACCCGCGAAGAGTACGACCGGGTTTTCGACGTCCAGGTGTGGGGCCTGTGGGAGGCGATCCGCACCGCGCTACCCGAACTCGAAAAGGCCGGCGGCGCGGTGGTGGCCGTCAGCAGCCTCGGCGCCAACCACTATGCCCGCTACTACGGCGCCATCGGCCCCGCCAAGGCGGCGATGGAGAACCTGGTCCGCTATTTCGGCGCCGAGCTGGGGCCACGCGGGGTGCGCGTCAACGGCATCTCGCCGTCGCTGGTGGACAATCCGGGCCATGGCGGCGAGGACATCATCGCCGGCGTCGCCGACATGCAGGCGGCCGTGGCACAAAAGACCCCGTTGCGCCGGCTGGGGCACCCCGACGAACTCGCTTCGGTCATCGTCTCGTTGTTGTCCAACGACTTCCGGTTCGTCACCGGGCTCACCATCCCCGTCGACGGCGGCTACAGCCTGCTGGCTTGATCCCTCCACATACGAAAGAAGCTGCCAACAATGCAATTCCGGCTCACCGAAGACGAACTCGAGCTGCGCGACCGGCTGCGTGGCGCGATCGACGAGTTCAGCACCGACGATATGGCGGCGATGCGCGTCGAGATGGCCGAGTTGGAAAGCGACCGCCAAGCCCCCACCTTGTTCAACCCGTGGCTGGTTCGCCAGAGGGTCATCGGTTTGGGATGGCCGGGACCGTCCGGGCGGCCGGCGTCGCAGACCGAGCGGTTCGTCGCGCACGAGGAGTTGGATTCGGCCGGGCTGCCGACGTACGGCTTGGAACAGGCCGAGGCGGTTGGCTGGATGTTGGCGACGTTCGGTCCAGAAGGCCTTGCCGCAGAACATCTTCCCCGTATTCTCGATGCATCGTGGAGTTACGCGGGCGGCTACAGTGAGCCGGAGGCAGGCAGCGACATGCTTGCGCTGCGCACCAGGGGGGTACGGGCACCCAGCGGTGATTTCGTCGTCGACGGGCAGAAGATGTGGACATCTGGCGCGCACCTGGCCGACTGGATCTTCACCCTGGTGCGCACCGACCCCAACAGCACCCGCCACCGCGGCCTGTCGCTGTTGATGATCGATGCTCACGCACCGGGGGTAACCATCCAACCGGTTCGGGTGATGGGCGGTTGGCGGGTGAACGCCTGCTTTTTCGACAAGGTGTCGGTGCCGGCGCGCAACCTGATCGGCGAAGAGGGCAAGGCGTGGACGATGATGTCGCAGGCACTGGACATGGAACGCTCGATGAGCTTCGGCGGGCGTGAGGCCCGGCTGCTGCTGGCCCGCTATCTGGACCGGATGGGCGCGCGGGAAACCCGCCTCGACGAGGCCGCCTATCGCCAGATCGGCGAGTTTCTGGTCGACCTGCAGGCCGAGCGTCTGCTCGGCCAGCAGGTGGTCGCGCGCGGTGAACGCGGCGAGGCTGCCAGCGGCGAAGCATCGATGAGCAAGCTACACGGACCCGCGGTCGCGCAGCGGGTTGCGCAGTGGCTGGTCGACGCGCTGGGACCGAACGCCTACACCTGCGACAGCGGCGACCCGCTCGCCGAGGATGCCGAGCACTTTCTGCGGGCGGCGACGGTGCTGTCGATTATCGGTGGTACCAGCGAGATTCAGCGCAACATCATCGCGCAACGCTGGCTCGGACTGCCGCGAGGCTGAGAGAGGTACCTGCACCATGGATCTGGGGCTGAGGGAAAAGGTCGCGCTTGTGCTGGGCGCTACCCAGGGTATGGGTCGGGCCACCGCGATGCGGCTCGCCGCAGAAGGGGTCCACCTGGTGGTCTGTTCGCGTGGTCACGCCCAGGGTGATCAACAGTACCGATACACGGCGAAGCCCGAGTTGAAAGCCGTGGCGGCCGATGCGCTGGCGGCCGGCGCGGCGTCGGCGCTGCCCGTCGCTGCCGATCTGACCGAACCGGGCCAGGCCGAGCACGCCATCTCCACCGTCGAGACCCAGCACGGACGACTGGACATCCTGATCAACACCGTCGGGCTGTGCGAGGTCGGGGAATCCGTCACCGAGCCCGACGAATGGTGGGACCGGGCCTATCAGTCGGTGCTGATGTCCTCGGTACGGGCGTGCCGTGCCGGAATCCCGCTGATGCTGGAATCGGGCGGAGGCGCAGTCGTCACCACCTCGGCGATGTCCATCCGGCACTTCATTCCGCGGCTGGCACACTACTCGGCCCAGAAGGCGGCGCTGGCGCATTTCACGAAGAACCTCGCCCGTGAGTACGGCCCCCGCGGTATTCGGGCGAACGCGGTGCTGCCCGGGATGATCGTCAACGAGCAGATTGCCGAGAAGCGCAGGCTGTGGATGGCGGAAACCGGTGGCACCGAAGATGATTACTTTGCCGACGCCAACAGTCGCTGGGGCCAGGCGACGTGGGGCACGAGGCTCGGGGTACCCGACGACATCGCCGACACGATCACGTATCTGGTCTCAGAGCGCGCCGGCTACGTCAACGGCGTGCTGCTCAACGTCGACGGCGGATCCGAGTACCTCTAGGCGTCCCGCGGCACGACGCGTTCCACCGCGACGCGGGTGTCGTTGAACCCCGACATAAACGACAGCGGGTCTTCTTGTCTCGCGGGTGTGAGGACGTTGCGGTTGACACCCAGTACGTCAGGTGCCTCGCCATTGACCGGGTCGAACACCCGCGAACCCCAACCATGTTCGATCACCACCGTGCCTGGTCTGGGGTTGGTGGTTACGACGACATCGAGTTCTATGCTCGCCGTGCGCGAGCTGATGCGGGCACGATCGCCCGGCTGAAGGCCCAGCGCGGCGGCATCGTCTTCGTGCACTTCTACGCAGTTGCTGTCAACCAGGCGGCGGATGCTCGGCAAGTCGTTGAGGTGGGAGTTCATCGACGCCGGCAGACGACGGTTGCCGAGGAAGTATGGGAAGTCTCGGTCGACCGCGGCCTCAGCCCCCGCCGACAGTTGCCGTCGCGCCTCGTCGAGGAATCGAGTTGGTGCCAACCGGATCTGGTGGCTCGGAGTGTTGATCATCTGTCGCCCATGGCCGAACTCACGGTCCCCCAGCAGAATTCCATGCGGATGCGCCTTGACCTCGGCCCAACTAGTACGCCCGCCACCGTCGACGATTTCACGCCAGCGCATCTCGAACGCGTCGGGATCGACCGCGCCGAAACCTGGTAAGCCCATTGCAGCACCGAGGTCCTCGTAGAACATCCACTCTTCGCGCACCGTGGCTGGCGGTGGGAGTGCTTTCGGTGTGAACTGTACGAACGGCAACTCGGTGAGGGTGCCGAAGATCGGATCGACCAGTTCGTCGCGCTCGAGCCAGTGCGTGCCGGGTATCAGCCAGTCGGCATGCCGATGGCTTTCGCGCTGCACCATATCGACGCAAACCAGAAGTTCCAGGTCAGCTAGGGCACGGTCGAGGTGGTTCCCGTCCGGCCCCGTGACGACCGGGTTGCCATGCTCGATGAACAGCGCGCGGATCTGACCGCGCCCCGGGGTGAGGATCTCGCCGGGCAGTTCCGCTAGCGCATGGGATCCGGCCAACGCCGGGCGCCCGGCTACCCGGGAGCGGTGAGCTGTCGTCAAATCGTAGGGGATCAGGTCTGCGGGCGCGAAGCCGCGCTGAAAGTACCGGCCGCCCGGTTTGTCCCAGTTGCCGGTCACGATGCTGAGCACCTCGGACAGCCAGAGGGCAATCGTCCCGCGCGTCGTCTGGGACGCCCCGGTACGGGCGAGCGACACGGCTGTCCTGGCGGTGGCAAAGCGCCGCGCCGCACCTTCGATGTCGGTGCGGTCCACACCGGAGCGCTCCGTCAATACATCCCAGTCCGCATCGACCGCCAGCGCACGCAGTTCATCTGCGCCGACCTCGGCTCCGCATGCCGAACGGTCTTCAAGGTTGTTCGCAAAGATCGATTTCAGCATTCCGAGCAAAAACGCCCAATCCTCACCGGGCCGCACCTGGAAGTGCCTGGTGGCCTTGGCCGCCGTGGGCGTGCGATAGGGATCGAGGACCATCAGGTCCGCGCCCTGGTTCACGCGGTCGAGGATTCGTCGCCACCCGTCAGACACTGCCGACGCCCAATTCATCTTGCTCTCCGCGGGGTTGGCGCCGACCAGCAGGAAACAGTCGCAGTCGTCGACGTCAGGGATCAGCGGCATCAGGGTGACGCCGTACATCTCCCCGCACACCATGGTCTTGGCGTTGGTGTCCACGGATCCCCAGTTGAAGATGCTCCCGGAGCCAAGCGTCATCACGAAGCGCAGCAGTCCACCTAACGCGGACGGATGAAATCCCGCAGGGTTTCCGTAGAAGCAACCGACCGCGTCGGGCCCGCCGTCGGCGAGGATCTGCGACAGTTTCGTGGTGATGTCGTCACACGCCTCTTCGTAGGAGGCCGGCACGTACCGATCGCCCACACGACGCATGGGTGTCGTGATCCGTCTCGGATGATGTACCAGTTCGCCCGCTGTCCGTCCCTTCACACAGAAGTCACGCCAACTCAACGGATGCGCCTTATCAGGCCCGATGCGTTGGACGCGACCACCTTCCACGGTGACGGTGATCCCGCACTTCTGCTGACAGATCCGGCATGTCGTGTGCACGTCGGCCACATCGCCCCCTTCCTGCGGCGCTAACCGCGCGTCACCGCAATAATACAACCTGGTTAGATAATTGGGTGCGAGATGGCGAATCGGGTTGGGCTACGCCAACGGGGTGCCGCTGAACGTCGACGGCGGCTCCCAACACTGTTGAGTGACGGTGCCGTTCGTACCGTCGACCTCGACCACAGCGCCATCGGAAAGGCACAGGGTCGCTTGTTGTGTTCCCACGACGCACGGGATACCGAACTCGCGCGCGACGATGGCGGCATGCGAATGTAATCCGCCGACATCGGTGACCACTGCCGCGACGCAGCCGAACAGCGGTGTCCAGCCGACGTCGGTGACGCGAACCACCAGGACCGTGTCGGGTTCGATGTCGTCGACCTCGTCGGAGGAATGCACCACCCGAACGGGCCCGCGCACGATCCCCGGGGAGGCACCCACCCCACGCAGTACCTGCGGGCGAGCGGCCCCGGCGGCGGTGTTCAGCGGTTGCCAGCGCAACGTGAACATCGGCGGCAACCGCAGCGCCGCGAGCCGCACCCGTTCCGCCTGCCGGTCGGGGATTCGATCGATGAACAGCCGAGGCGCGGCGATTTCCTCTGGCACCAGGTAGAAGACGTCACCGACTTCCTCGAAGAGCCCCGCGCGCACTTGTCGGCGTCCGACTTCACGCATGGCCAAGCGTAAGGCATGGGTACCGCGAACGGCGACGTCCTTGGCGCATTCGCGTCGGCGCACCGCAGCGTTGAGCACGCCAACGGCTCGGCGTGCCACGCCCGAGACCTCAGGCCCAGCGCTCGTCGGCCGCGACGGAACATCGAGCGCCTTGGCGACGACGTCGAGAAGTTGCGCGGGTTGATCGCCGTACATCCGGTTCGCCAACTCAGTCTCCGCGGGCCCCCGGTGCCCGGCGTCGGAGATCAACGTCCAAAACGCCCGCGCGAACGACGGATCGACGGTGTCCAGCCGGTCGATGAGGTCCTTGGCCTGCTCCTCGCGAAGCAGTTTCTCAGCGGTGGGTCGGGACCGCGTCAGCTCCACCAGCCGGTGGACACCGGAAAGCAATGTGGCGCTGGCCAACCCGTGGGTACCGCCGCGCATCGCCGCCAGGTCCAGATCTGGTGCGACCCTGCGGACCAGCGCCTGCGCCGCCGACACGACCAGGTTGGTGGTGGTGCTGTAAGCCCACGCATCCAGCATGAGTTCGCGTGATGTGTCGATGAGGGTCAACAACGCGTTGTCATCGAGTTGCCGCAGTTCGTCGACGGACGGGGACATTTCCCGCACCCGCGCTCCGAGGTCGGCGATCCGGCGCCCGGCGCCCGCCATCCGCAACGCGGCGCCGGGCACGCCCAGCGCCGTGCGGATGGTCGATGAAATCGGTGGGCGGTCCGCGGAATCGCCGTCGACGTGCGGGATTCCGAGGATGTGTTCATCCACCTCACGAGCGTTGGTGCCAGGCATCGCAGCGGCCATCGCGTGCACCACCGACAGGTTCGTGTAGAGGCGGTGCCCGACCGACGCGATGCCGAGGGTTCGTTGTGCGGCGATGACGTCCTCGTCGCGCATCCCGAGAACTTCCACCTGAATGGCACCCGCGAGCCGCAGCGCATCCCGACCCACCATCAAGGACATCGGCGTCAACGTGCCACCGAACGCCTCACCGACGTTGGCGGTGGTCAGGGTCGGGTAGCGGGCGTCGACGTAGTCGTCGAACTCACCCCTGAGCCCGGACGGCGCCGGATCGACGCGATGCTCGCTGGGCGGGAGGTGATCTCGCGCCCACCGGTGGTCCGGTGCCGGGGTGCGCCACGGGGTCGGTACCCGAGCCGTGCCCAGATACACCACCGCGTTGACCCCGGCCCGCGCGTCAGCCAGCGCCGCTCGCGAGCCGTAGACCGGGGTGTAGCCCCACTCAGTGACGAGTCGGGTCGTGTCGAGCGTGGGCATGTAGCGGAATCCATCCAGGTCGGCGGGGCTGAGTTCCAGCAGATCCGCCCGCCACGCGGCACCGGCTGCCGACCGCAGGACGTTGAAGGGCAACCGGACGAGCGGCTTTCGGAGAGCCTCGGCGATCTCGTCGATGGTGAGCCCGGTATCCAGGGGGCCGACGTTGACGGTTCCCGTGCGGTCTCCCAACGCGGCGCGCGCGTGGAAGCGGCCGACGTCGTCGGTGTGTAGGAACTGCCATGGCCGCATCTCACCCCGTGGTGCAACCAGTACGGGATGGGCGAGGAAGCGGAACTCGTAGTTGTCCATATCGCGGCCGGCGACGACGCAGGTGCGGGTGATCACCGCGGGCACTCCGGACTCGGAAATCAACTCCTCGCACATCGCTTTGTGACGCGCGTAGAGCACGTCCGGATGGGGGCGCAGCGGGTGGTCTTCGCCGATGACGTCGGGGTTGTCCGGCCACGGACCGTAGGCCAGCGTCGATGACGTGAAGACCAGGTGGCTCGCACCAGTCGACTCCATGGCCCGCAACACGTTTCGGGTGCCGCCGATATTGATGTCGGTCACCCCGGTCGACGAACGCAACGGCGCGAGCAGGAACGCGAGATGGATGACCCGGTCGCATCCCGTCATCGCCCGTTTGACTGCCTCGGCATCCCTGATGTCTCCGCTGATCGAGGCCACCCCCGGGATGTCCACGGTCCGGCGGGCCAGCGCCACCACGTCGGCGCCCCGGCGCACCAGGTCGCGGCAGATGACCCGACCGAAGACTCCGCTGGCGCCGGTGACCAGTACACGCATTGCAGGGTTCCTTGCGGTGTTCGAGTGCGTTGTCGCCGGCGCTACACGCGGGCGGGGAAAACTTCCTGCCAGGCCCAGTGTCGCTTCAGGCTGCGCGTCTCGGCGACGCGCCGGATGACGCCGGTGTGGCCGGACCATCCCGGTCGGGCGGCCGAGAAGTCCACCATCTTGCCGTTGGGGTCGGTGACGAACTCCCACGGTTGTGCGTCGCCCACATCGAAGGTGATCCGGTCGACGAATTCGGCGTCGCGCCAATCGATCTTGGCGTCGACGGACAGCGAGTTGACCAGCACTGCGTCTGCCGATGCCACGGCGGCGAACCGGAACCGGTCGGTGCCAATGCTCATGTGGCCCCATTCCACGGAGCCGTCTTCGTACTCGTTGGCGAAGACGTTCCAGCCACCCTGCAACCGCATCCAGATCGCGCTGTTGTTCCAGCCGACACCGTTGGGCAGATAGCTGTGATCGACTGCGAAGAAGCCGCTTACCGGCTTCCCCAGCATGGTGCCCTCGGCGAGATAGGGCGTGGACGTGTAGAAGCAGGCGCCCGGCTCGCCGGGTTCGCCGCCTTCCCCGCCCTCGGTGCGCCATGGCACGAAGACCTGAAACCCGGGAGCGGCGAGGGCGCCGCTGATGTCGAGCAACGATCCGTCGGTGCTTTGTTCCTGCCAGCTGAAGTCCCTATCTCCCAGCCGAACCGTGAAATTCGCACCACGGGAGGATCCGCCGGCGAACGTCTCGTGACCGTCGAGGTATCCCCGCTCCACCTTGCACCCCTTGGCCCCGTGCGCACTGGCGGGGTGCACCCGCAGTCCGGTTTCGTCGGCCGCCATGATCGAGATGTCACGCGTGGTGTAGGTGATGGCTTTGCGGATGAACGCGTACGACGCACCGTCCTCGGTAGCCATGATGCCGTAGAAGTACGTGCCCTCCAGCGTCAGACCGAAGTAGGCCTTGTGCAGCAGATGTTGATCGGCCTCTGGACGGAAGAATCCGACCAACGGCTGATGATCGAAATCGCCTCTGCGGGGCAGGCTTTCCAGCATGTCGGCATCCTTCCGCTAATTAACTACAATATTTGCAGTTAAATGCTTACCGCACGCTACCCGGCCACCGACCCCGTGACAAGCCTCAGCTGCGCCCGTCCAGCAGGAAGTCGACGAGCCGTTGCGCTTCGGCGCTGGGACTGGACAATTGCTGCGGGAAGGCCATCTGGGTGTAGATCCCCTCGATCATCGCCGCGCCGGTCAAGCTGCGAAGGAACTCGGTCGTCGCGACGTCCGCACGCCATTCCCCCCGCGCCACACCGCGTTCGAGAACCTCCATCGCGCTCTGTAGGCGCACGGTGTTGATCTTCTCCCACTCGGCACGCAAGACCTCGTCGCCGCGGCTGTCGAGCACGATGCGAAACGTCGCCATCCCGTGCACGCTCGAGAAGCCTTCGAGCAGTTGCTGTGCCACCGACACCAGTTGATCTCGTGCGCTGCCTTCGTCGGCCACATCGAGGCTCGCGTCAAATGACCGCACGGCCGCGAGCAACAGTTCCTCGCGGGTGGGCCAACGCGCATACACCGCGGGTCGGCTGCAGCGTGCCGTCCTGGCTACCAGGTCCACGGTGAAGCCCGCCTTACCGTGCTCGGCGTACACCCGCAGGGCCGCGTCGAGCACACGAGCGTCCATGTCCGGGTCCCGAGGGCGGCCGCGGCCTGCCCCGGAACCCCTAGCGCGCCGAGACCCCACGCGCTGGATTCTTCCACGCGCTCAGCGCGGCGGTTGTGCGTCAACCACTCTCGCGCGCCCAGCGCGGCAGCGTGAACCCGCGGTCGAACTGCCACAGATCGGTGATCTGATCGCGGGTGGCCGGGTTCGTCAGGGTCCGCGCCAGGTTGGCCAGCCACGGACCCGGGTCGGGCATTGCCGCGGTCCACGCGCGGATCCGGCCCGAGTACAACTGGCAATCGGCTTCGACGGTGACGCCATAACCGCCCAACGCCTGATGCACGGTGGCGGCGGCATGACGGGATGCAGAACGCGCCTTCGCGGCAGCCATCACCGCAGCGAAGAGCGACACGGCGCCGTCGGTGTCGGCCAGATACGCGGCGTGGCGCACCAACAGGTCGGCAGACTGCACGGAGGTGGCCGTTTCGGCCAACGGATGCGAGACGCCCTGAAAGCTCCCGACCGGCACACCGAACTGACGTCGATCGCAGACATAGGAGACGCCGTAGCCGATCAGCGCCTGCGCGGCCCCGACCAGGCGGGCCGCCTCCAAGAGAAAGCCCCAGGCCCGAACCGCATCGGCGGCGCCGTCAACCGGGACGGGCTCGTCGGTGACCCCATCGAGGACGACTACTGGCTCTCCCGCGGCGCTGCGCCGGTGATCATCCGGTGTCGCAACAATCCCCAACCCGTCGTCGGCGAGGGCAACCAGAGACCGGGCCAGCCCTGCCGGAACCACGGCACGGTCGACGCCGTTGGCAACCCCGGACTGGCCGAGCACCACCTGCGCAGGCAAGGCCGATACGAACGGCACCGGTGCCAGATGAGCGCCGAGAACGACCGCCGCCCGGGTCAGCAGATAGGGCTGATCCGGTAGTTCCCAGAGCCCGAACTCGGCCAGGGCGGAATCCAACTGTGCTAGTTCCTCGGCGCGCCCCGGTGACGCGTCGCGCTCGGTGGCGCGCAGTGCGTCGGGTGGGCAGTGCTTGACCAAAATGGCCTCGAGGGCCCCGGCCAACTCCTCGGCCTCTTCCGGCCAACGTTCATCGAACAACGACCACTCCGACCCTAGACACCTAAACCTACAACCAGGTTATAGTATTCGGTGTGCAGCACGATACGGCGGCATCGCCGCGCGGACTCAACGATCTGGGCATCGAGCTGTCCGACGCGGACGCTGCCTTCGGGGCGCAGTGGTCGACATGGCTCGACGGGCACCTCCCGCTGATCCACGACGAACTGCGGGCGGCGAAGTCGCCTGCGGACAAACACATCACGGCCCGCAAGTGGCAGGCCCAGGTCGCCGGCGGGGGATGGGCGGCGATCAGTTGGCCGCCTGAGTTCGGTGGACGGTCGGCCACCGCGCGCCAACAGTTGCTCTACTACCTGGTCTCCGCCGAGCGGCGAGTGCCGCCGCTGGCTGGCCGTATCGGCCTGAACTTGTGCGGCCCGACCCTGATCGCACACGGCACTCCCGAACAGCAGCAACGCTTCCTACCGCCGATGCTTGACGGTCGGGAGGTGTGGTGTCAAGGGTTTTCCGAACCCGGCGCCGGTTCAGACCTCGCGTCACTGCGCACGCGCGGTGACGTCGACGGCGACGAGCTGGTGATCACCGGCCAGAAGATCTGGACCTCGGGCGCCCACGTCGCGGACTGGATGTTCGCGCTGGTGCGCACCGACCCCGCGGCGCCCAAGCGCGCGGGCATCAGTTTCGTCCTTGTTCCGATGAACGCGCCTGGTATCGAGGTGCGGCCGATCCGCCAGATCTCCGGTGACGCCGATTTCAACGAAGTCTTCCTCGACGCGGTCCGGGTACCGCTGGCCAACGTGGTCGGCAGCCTCAACAACGGTTGGAACGTCACGCGCACGACGCTGGCCAACGAACGGGCCATCCTGTTCATGGGCCAGCAGATGGCTTCGACCGCCACCCTAGGCAAAGCGATCACCATGGCGAGAACCCCCGATCCCCACGGGGTGCTGGCCGCCGAGGATCCCGAGTTGCGTGACCGTATCGCGCAAGCATGGATTGATGTGGAATTGTTGCGGCTCAACGGAATGCGTAACCTCGCCAAGGTACTCGCCGGACAGGAGCCCGGCCCGGAGGGCGCGCTGTCGAAGCTGTTCGGACAGCATGTCGAACAACACCTCCACGAACTAGCCCTCGATCTCGGGGGTGAGTTCGCAATCCTCGACCGGGGCGCCGACCACGCACCCAACAACGGCAAGTGGGCGCTGGGCTGGTTGCGCACGCGCGCCTCGACCATCGGCGGTGGTACCTCCGAAATCCAACGAAACGTGCTGGCCGAGCGGATCCTCGGACAGCCTCGAGACCCGTGGGCCGATACCTAGATGAAGTTCGAATTCACCGCGGAACACCAGGCGCTGCGCAACCTCATCGCCGACCTCTGCCGCGAGCAGAGCCAACCGCGGGCAATGTATGACACCGATGCCCGTATCGACCGGGGGTTGTGGAAGGCATTGTCGCGCGCCGGTCTACTGAGCATCGGGCTGGCCGAAGACTACGAAGGCGGCGCCGCGGGACCCGTCGAACAGGCCATCGTCGCCGAGGAACTGGGGCGCGCGGTGGGCGGTGTTCCGTTCAGCGAGCACACCGCCGCGCTTGATGCGATCACGCTTTTCGGCTCCGATGAGCAGCGGAGGCGCTATCTCGTCCCGCTGGGCCGCGGTGAATCGGTCGCCGGCATCGTCATCGGCGACCGCCACCACCTTGCCGGCGTCCAGCCGCGACAAGACGGCGCACGGTGGCGCTTTGACGGCCGAATACCACTTATTCCCAACGCCTCCGCGGCGGACGTGCTGGTGCTACCCGCCCTGCTCGACGACCGGATGTGTTGGTTCGTGACCGAAGCCGCCGACATCACGGGGTTGTCGACCGTGGACCGCACCCGCCCGGCCGCGTTCGCCGAACTCGACGGCGCCGACGCCGAGTTGCTTTGCGGCGTCCCCGCAAGCCGCCGTCCCGTCCAGTTGTTGTTGGCGCTGGCCGCTGCCGAAGCGGCCGGGGCCGCCGCCGCCGCACTGGACATGACCTCGCGCTATACCGTCGAGCGGCACCAATTTGGCCTGCCTATCGGCACTTTCCAAGCGGTCAAGCATCGGCTGGCCGACATGTTGGTGGCCGTCGAGAACTCCCGATCGGCGGTCTACGGTGCGGTGTGGGCGCTTGCCGAAGGCGGACACCCCGATCGTGCAGTGGCGCTGGCCCAAGCAGTGGCGACCGATCATGCGGTCGCGGTGGCCGGCGATGCGGTGCAGTTGCACGGCGGTATCGGCGTGACCTGGGAGTGCGATCTACACCTGTACCTGCGGCGCGCGAAAGTGCTTCAGCACACCTATGGTTCGCCCACCCTGCACCGGCGCCGTATTGCCGCCAGCCTCCTCGACTGACGCGGGGGCCACTAGGTGCCCGAGGTA
Organism: Mycolicibacterium sp. XJ662; assembly: GCF_053484035.1. Lineage (NCBI taxonomy): Bacteria > Bacillati > Actinomycetota > Actinomycetes > Mycobacteriales > Mycobacteriaceae > Mycobacterium > Mycolicibacterium sp. XJ662. The sequence goes on from NZ_JBEFTL010000001.1 coordinate 812,156, forward strand.
TAGCGTGCTACAAGCTCCTGCTTGTAGAGCTTGCCGGCGTCGGATCGCGGCAGTTGTGCCTCGAACGAGATCGAGCGCGGACACTTGTAGCGGGCCAGCCGAGTTTGCAGCCACACCAGAAGCTCGTCGCCGAACTCGGTTGTGGCGTCGGCGATGTCAATCGGCTGGACGACGGCCTTGACGATCTGGCCCATGTCCGCATCGGGGATACCGAAGACCGCCGCGTCCATCACCCGGGGGTGGGTTATCAAGATGTCCTCGCTCTCGCGCGGATAGATGTTCACCCCACCGGAGTTGATTACGTGATGGCGTCGGTCGGTCAGGTATAGATAGCCCTTTTCGTCGAGGTATCCGACGTCACCCACCGTGACCCAGCCGCGCTGGTCCCGCGCGGCCGCCGTCTTCTCCTCATCATTGAGGTAGGTGAACGACAGACCCCCGTCGTAGTAGATGTCACCCGCCTCACCGGGCGCCAACTCGTTACCGTCGTCGCCGAGTATGTGCGGGGTTCCCACCAGCGGGCGCCCCACCGAGCCGGGGTGAGCCAACCATTCCGCTGCGGTGATGAACGACGTACCTGCTCCCTCCGACGACGAGTAGAACTCGTCGATGATCGGTCCCCACCACTGGATCATCTGGCGTTTGATGTCGACGGGACACGGTGCCGCCGCATGTACCACCCGTTGCAGGCTGGACACGTTGTAGCGCTGCCGAATCTCTCGCGGCAGCTTCAACATTCGGACGAACATCGTCGGAACGAACTGCGCGTGGGTGACCCCGTGGCGTTCGATGGCCTCAAGCGCCTCGACCGGATCGAACGTCTCCATCACCACCACCGTGGCTCCCATCGACTGCAACGACATCGTCCAGTAACTGGGCGCCGTGTGGTAGAGCGGCGCCGGGCTCAGGTACACGGCGTCGCCTGTGATGCCCATCGCGTCGAGCAACGGGGTCAGCAGACGGGGCGCCTCGGCGGGCGACAGGTGCGTCAGCGGGCGCACGATGCCCTTCGGGCGGCCGGTCGTGCCCGACGAATACTGCAGCAGTTCACCTTCCCGCTCGTCCGCGATGGGCGTCGCCGGCTGTGTGGCCACCGCGTCCGGGTAGCGGTCCCAGCCCGCCATGTCGTCCTCGACCAGGAAACGCACTGCCGGTAGACCCTGCGGCAGATGCTCGGCGAGCGCCTCGCACACCGCACGGGTGGCGCGCGACCCGATCACCGCGTCGGCGCCGCTGTCGTCGATGATGTAGGCCGCCTCAGCGGCGGTCAGACGCGTGTTGATCAAAACGTAGTAGAGCCCTGTGCGTCTGGCCGCCCACATCACGGGGTGGATGTGGGCGTTGTTCTCCATCAGGACGGCGACCACATCGCCTTCGCGCAGTCCGGCGCGACGAAACGCATGGGCCAGGCGGTTCGACGACCGTTCCAGATCGGCGAAGCTGACACGGCGACCGGACGGATGCAGGATCAGCGCAGGTTTGGCCTGACCTAGGTGGTCGCGGATGTGCATGAGCTTTCGTACCGCCTCAACACCGGGGAGCGCGCACCAGCTTGCCCCGCAATACCATGACCTGGTTAGACTATTCTCTTGTGGCCCGCTTTGCTTCGCTTCGACACGGCTGACACGCGGGTCACCGAGATGAGCGCAGAGGAATGCGGCTCACGTTTGACGACCGAGACGTGGAGGTTCACCGATCGGTGTCTCGAAGTCGTGCGGGCCGGGCCGCGCGAGTCGGCGCCACCGGTGGTCTTCGTCCACGGCGTCTGCCACGACGCGTGGTGCTGGCACCATTTTCTTCGGTTCTTCGCCGACCGCGGCCACGACACCGTCGCGGTCAGCTTGCGTGGGCATGGGGCAAGTTCCGGGCACGACCGATTGCACGAGCTTGGGCTGGCCGACTATGTCGACGACGTCGCACGGGTGGTCGGAAAACTGGGCCGCAGGCCGCTGCTGGTCGGCCACTCGATGGGTGGTGCGATCGTGCAGCGGTACCTGGCCGAGTACGCCGACACGGTGCGAGGCGCCGTCCTGTTCGCCTCCGCGACGGCAGGAGGGTTGGGCCGCAGCAGGTTCGCGGATGCAATGCGAGGTAACCGGCCGAGGGCCGTGTTCAACGCCATTCGGATCGCGGTAGGTCGTCCGGGCCGCTCCAATGTGAACAACACCCCGTTCTTCAGCAACAGGCTCAGCCTCGAGGAAGCAGAAGCGTACCGGGCCCATCTGGGCGCGGAATCACGGCGCGCCATCAGGGACCTTCTTCACCGCTTCGAGCACGTACCGCCGAACCTCCCGCCTGTGCTGGTGATCGGATCGCGCGACGACGCCCTGTTCGGCGAGCGGAGCCAACGCACCACCGCGCGGGCCTACGGCGTGTCCCCGGTGCTGCTCGACGGGCTCTGTCACGACATGATGCTCGATCCGCAATGGCGATCGGCCGCAACATATGTGCTCGAGTTCCTACAAGCGAACGCCAACTCGTCCCAGCCCCCGGGGCAGACGGCTGCCGCTGCCCCGGAACGGCATTCGGAATGACCTTATCGGTGTCGCCTCGTGGCTGCGCTCGGCGCATCGGTGAGCCGACCGTGCAGTATCTGCTGGACCACCTCGGTCAGCTGCCGTACGACGTCGGCTTCGGGCCTGCCGTCGTCGTCCAGACGCGAATCCCCGGCCAGCGCCAGGACGATCACCGCGCCGCCCAGCGCCTCCACCACGGCGCTGGGCGACGCGTCGGGGTGAAGGGCACCGGCCGTCTTGGCCTTTTCGAGCACCGTGACCGCTTGTGTTATCTGCGGTTCCACCACCCGATCACGGTACTGCTGAAGCACATTGGGGTAGCTGCCACCGTCGATGTGCACACGCAGGTTGGCATACCCGTTACCGCTTGCGAAATAGGCGAATACGTCACAGCCGAAGGCCACCAACGCGTCCTCGACGGGACGGTCGTCGGCGAGCAGCGGAAGGGACTGCGCCGAAAGAGCATCGAGGAGCAACGCCTCGGCGTCCGGATAGCGCCGGTACACAGCATCTTTGCTGACCCCGGCCGCCCGCGCCACGCCGTCGAAATGAAAGCCTGCCCAGCCTTCACGCGCATACAGCGTGCGAGCCGCCTGCCGCACCCGGTCGTCGATCGTCGGATCGCGCCTGCGACCTGCACCTGGCTTGCGTGGCCGCGCGCGGCGTTGTCCCTCACGTCTACCCGCTGCGCCGGGCTGGCCCCCAGTCATCGCGTCCCGTGTCCTTCCGTCGGTCGAAGTTTAGACACTGCGCCTCACACTCTATTGCCGACGGAGAGCGTCGGTATTAGACTCCAGCTGAAATCAGCCCCGCCCTGCGGGGGTGGAAGGGACCACATGTCGATCTCTACAAGTCGGGGCGACTGATGGCGTGCTGCGTGTTGGCCGCCGCACTGTTCGGTTCGGTCGTTCGCAGGTTCCGCCGCAGTGGCGGTCGGGAGACTTCCGTGCCCGTCGCCCGGTGGTCGCCGGGATCACCCGCTTCCACTACGACGTCGAGGAGCACTTCACGATGACACTGTCCGCGGTCCAACCCGAGCGTGACACCGAGGCCGGATACACCTTGACCGTCCCCAGTCAACCCAACGGTCCCGCGGTCCGACGGTTGCTGCGGCGCACCGCGATCGGCGCGGCGCTCCTCGGCGCCGCCGCCACCCTGGTCGCCAGGTTCAGCAGGCGACCGGGCCGCCGGGCGGCCGCACTCGGCACGCTACTCCCTGGCGGCGGTTATCTCTATACCCGCAGCCCGGTGCGGTTCCTGGCCACCCTCGGCGGATTCGGTGCATCGTTGGTGGCGTGGTTCGGCAGCGGCAATATCCTGGCGCCGCCGCTGGTTTGGCTGGCGGCCGCCCACAACGCGCGCAGGCAGGCCGACCGCGGACACCGGACATGGGAGGGTGCACGACTGGCCGTTCCCGGCGCGCTGGTGACCGCCGTCGCGGCTGGGACCGTGGCCCAGCGGCGGGCCTTTCGGGCAGCTCAGGACCGTGGACGTGAGCGCGCGAGCTATCTGGCAACGGTGCCGCGAATCGATCCGCGCCCCAAGGACTCGGCTCGCAATGAACTTTCCGCCGATGACCTGGCGACGTTGCGATCGCTGTTCGATCGGGCCTTGCAGCCGTTGGACAGGTTTGACGGCTTCACCAAGGTCGACCAGTTCCAACCCGCTGCCACCCGTTACCAGCTCAACTTCCTGCAGTACGCGCTGGCGATGTCCCAATTACACAGCACCCCATCGTTTCACGGTTATCTTTCGGCCGCGCAACGCAACCTGATCGACAAGTTGACACTGCCGCCGGTGTGGCGTTACTGGGCCTACGAGCAGGTATGGGGCAACCTCAGCCTCGACTGGGACCCGATGAAGCGCGACAACGTCATGCTCTCCGGCTATTTGGGCATGATGTTGGGCACCTACGAGTCGAACACCGGCGACGACCGGTACCGCCGCCGCGGTGCGCTGCCCTTCCGACTGGGCAAGCGCACTTGGCCCTACACCCACGACATGGTCAGCGCCGCAGTGCATGACAACATGGCGCGCTCGGGGATGACGTTGTTCCCGTGCGAGCCGAACTGGGTCTACAGCGCGTGCAACATGACCGGCATCAACACCTTGCTGATGTCGGATCGACTGCACGAGACCCGCTTTATCGAATCGATCGGTGAGAAGTTCCGGCGTGCACTGCACGAGGAGTTCATCACCCCGGACGGCCGGGTGACCGCTATCCGGTCCGCCCGTCTCGGGGTCACCATTCCCATGCTGACATCGACGATCGCCGACAGCGGCCTGGCCACCATGCTGCACGCCTTCGACTCCGAACTGGCGCAGCGGTGCTGGACAATTGTGCGACGCGAGTTCGTCGACACGTCCGGTGCCGAACCCGCGATCGCGCTGCGGGGGTGGGACGCCATCGACACCGGCAACTACAAGAAGAGTTCCGTGGCTTCGTTCGTGCCAGTGATGTGGGGAGCCGCCGAAATGGGTGACACCGAGCTTTACGAGATGCTCGCGGCGTCGCTGGACCGGCAATGCCCGCCCACCGAAGTCAACGGCACCCGTTGGCACGACGGGCTGTCCACCAACATGAACGCGATGATGGCCGTGGCCCGGTTCAGCCCGCCCGGTGGATTCCGCGCGCTGATAGCCGACGGCCCCGACGCGGCCACGCTGAGCGGACCCGTTCTCGCCGACGCGGCCTACCCCGACGTGTTGGTCGCGTCGGCGCGCACCGATGGCGCAGACCTGCGGATGGTGTTGCGGCCGGGCGCCGATCCCGTGCGAACCCACCTCGGAATCCAACGACTCGTTCCGGGCCGGCGCTACCGCGTCCAAGGTGCGGTGGACGACCTGGTGATCGCGGATGCCCGCGGCCGCGCCACGGTCTCGGTCGACCTCGCCGGACGCACCGAGGTCACTTTGGCTCCCGCGTCCTAAGGCGCTTCAGGAAAGGCATTCGACCCATGCAGAAAGTTCTCGTCACCGGCGCCGGTTCGGGGATCGGCAAGGAATTCACCAAGCTGTACCTGCACGACGGCTCGAAAGTGCTCGCGGTCAGCCTGCTTCAGGATGAACTCGATCAGCTGCCCGAGGATTTCCGGTTCGGCGCTTCGCGGCTAAAGACGCTCCAGATGGACCTCGCCAAACCGGATGCGGCCGACGCCTTGCTGCAGTGGTGCAACGACAACGACTGGTTTCCCGACGTGCTGATCAACAATGCGGGTTTCGCCTGCTTTGGTGAAGCCGTCGACCTGTCGACAGAGCGGGTGGCGGACATGCTGGAACTCAACGTGATCACGTTGACCATGACCTCGATGCTCTTTGGTCGCGCGATGAAACAACGTGGCCACGGCAAGATCCTCAACGTCGGCTCAACCGCGGGAATGGTGCCGTCGACGCGGATGGCCGCGTACGGCGCCAGTAAGTCCTACGTCAACACGTTCACCTATGCCCTCGCTGCCGAGCTGAAGCCCTACGGGGTCACCGTCACCTGCCTGACCCCGGGCGTCACACAGACGAAGTTCGCCCAGGCGGGCGGCATCGACACATTCAACGGGAAGTCGCTGCTGCACAATATATTCGAAAATAACAAGGGGGGTTCGCCGGTCGAGGTGGCCCGCGGCGGATACGACGCGCTGGCCGCAGGCAAGGCGCAGGCGCGCGTCGGTAAAGGGTCGACGTTCGCCGCCGTAGCAGCTCGTTTGGTCTCCCAAAAACGCCTGCCGGCCTTGGTCAAGAACCCGTGATGGCGGCGCCAGTTGCCGACATGGCCTCGCCGTCGGATGCACGCCCGCCCTGGCCGCGGCTGTGGCTGGCCGCAGGTGCTGAGCTCGGTGTCGCGGTGATCGTCGCCGTGATCCTTTTCGGCGCTGCAACGACCACCTCGTCCGACGATTCCCATTCCGGCATGCATGCGCACGACCATGCCGCCGCGGCGCATTGGAGCCCCGCGACGGTGGCCGCTGCCGTGGCGACCGTCGCCCTGTTTGTCTGGTGGGCGATCAGTCGGAACCGAATTCCCGCTATTTTGACTGCGGTCGGACTGGTCGCTCTCGCAATCTCGGAGCCGGTTCGGCTGATCGCACTGCAGTCGCACCTCGCCGGCATGGTCGTGTTGGAAATCCTGTTGGTGGCGGTACCCCTGCTGCTCATCTCGACGGGGCGATTCCGGTCAGCCGCCGTCCCCAACCGCTCACCGGTCTGGATGCTGTGGGTGGCCGGGGCGGTCGTGGGATATTCGGCGCTGTTGATCGGCTTGCACCTACCCGGCATGCACAACAGCGCGGCGGCGTTGCCCGGTATCCCGCTGTGGCTCGTCGCGCTGACCCTCGGCGTCGGGATCGCGTACTGGGCGGCCATCCTGCTCACCGCCGGTCGCGTCACCACCGCGGCGCGGCTTCGTGCGCTTCTGATCGGCCAGGAGGTGGCGGCCATCCTGGGACTGGCGGCCGTCATCCTGCCCTCGCCGATCATGGCTCACGACAGCGTGTTCGGACTTTCGAGTGGCACCGATCAACGTCTCGGCGGTGTGGTCATGCTCCTCACCTGCGCGGCGGTCACCCTACCTCTGGCCCGCCGCCTTCAACGCTGCGAACCGGGGCGCGGCCCCCGAACGGAGCACAATGTCGCGTGACATCGAACATCTGGTGCTTCCCACAGCCGACGACCCCTCATCGAGCCTTCGGGATCTGCTCGACGCCCAACGATCGGATTTCCTGGCGGCAGGGCCGCCGCCGGCGGCGCTGCGACGCGACCGGATCGACCGTCTGATCCTGCTGCTCACCGAGAACGCCGACGAGTTCTCCACGGCACTGCACGCCGATTTCGGTAACCGGCCGCATGCGGTGAACTTGCTATCCGAAGTGGTGGGCATCCTGCCCGATATCAAGGCCACCCGGCGTCACCTCGACGCCTGGATGCAGCCGCAGCGGATCAGATCGGGCGTACTGATGGGAATGCCCACCGTGGTGGAAAAGAAGCCGCTCGGCGTCGTCGGCATCATCGGTCCGTGGAACTTCCCCGTCAGCCTGGTGGTCCAGCCCGCCGCGTCCGCCTTCGCCGCAGGCAACCGTGCGATGATCAAGTTCTCGGAAGTCACCGCACGCACCGCGGATCTCTTCGCCGCGAAGGTAACTGAGTACTTCGATCCGGTCGAGCTGACGGTGATCACCGGCGGTGCCGACGTCGGCGCGGCGTTCAGCGCGCTGCCGTTCGACCACTTGTTCTTCACCGGTTCACCGGAGGTCGGCGCCAAGGTCGCCGCCGCCGCGGCACAGAACCTGGTGCCGGTCACGCTCGAACTCGGCGGTAAGAACCCGGCCGTCATTGCACCCGACGCCGATGTCGCGGCGATGGCCCGGCGCGTGATGGCAGCCCGGGTAGCCAATGGCGGACAGATCTGCCTGTGCCCGGACTACGTCTTCGTGCCCCGGGCGAAGGTGAATTCCTTCGTCACCGCGGCGCTCACGCACGGGCACCTCGCCGCCTCGCAGGACGGGGAGGCGGGTTTGGTCAGCATCGTCGACGCGAAGAACTTCGACCGGGTCAGCTCGCTGATCGAAGACGCGCGAGCGCGCGGCGCCACAGTACGCGACGCCGGCACGCCCCTTGACCGCACCAGCCGGCGGATCCCACCGACCGTGGTGCTCGGCGTAACCGATGAGATGCACATCAGCCGCGAGGAAGTGTTCGGCCCCGTGTTGTCGGTCCTGCCCTACGATAACCTCGACGAGGTCTGCGCGTACGTGGCGGCGCGCCCGGCTCCGCTGGCTGCCTACTGGTACGGCCAGACCGATGACCATTTCGAGAAGTTCTGTGCGCGAACGCAAAGCGGCGGCGTGGCGGTCAACGACTTCGCGTTGCATTGCGCTGTCATGGAGGCACCGTTCGGTGGGGTCGGCCGCAGCGGGTCGGGTGCCTACCACGGCAAGACGGGGTTCGACACCTTCACCCATCACCGCACGGTGACACGGAGCAAGCTCCCGGTGAGTTTCGCCGAGCTGATCACCCCGCCCTACGGCCCCCTGCTTCCGCGTGTGCTGCGGGCCTACATCGGTTGGGAACGCCGCACCGCCGCGCGCCGGATGTCACGGCGCCGCCGCGACCCCGATCCTGCGTAACACCCGCGGCCGGTGTGCTAGCGGGGTAGTCCCAGCCCGCGGGCGATGAGTCCGCGCTGCACGTCGTTGGTGCCTCCCCCGACCACGTACATGATCGACTGACGCAGCCCGTATTCGAACGCGCCGCCGCCGGGAATCGAGGTGTTCGTCCCGTCGCCGCTCAGTGCGGCAGCGGGTCCGAAGATCTGTAACGTCGCCTGGCCGAAGTCCTCGGCGAGCTCTCCGCCCATCACGCCGGCCATCGCTGCGTCGAACATCGCGCCGACATCGGTTGCGCTGGCCCGGACCGCCGCGGTGACCAACGCTCTGGTGGCTTGCACACGGACCGCGAGGTCGGTGATGGTGGCCCGCTTGGCCGAACCGCGCTCGCCCACCAGGCGCACGGGGTCATCGGCGACGAAGTCCAGCAGATCGTCGAGCTGACGGTGCAGCGCCGCCGCGATGTTGCCCATCAGGATCCGTTCCTCTGAAAGGGCGTCGACGATCACCGCCCAGCCGCCGTCGACCTCGCCGACCCGGGCAGAATCCGGTACGCGGACATCGTCGTAGAAGACCGTGCACGACACCTCACCGGACAGGGCGGTGTGCTGTTGGACGGTGATTCCCGGGGTGTCCAACGGGAAAAGGAACACCGTGATGCCGGCATGTCGTGGTTTGGCATCGGGATCCGTACGCGCGGCCAGCCAGACCCACTCCGAGGCGTGCGCATTTGTCGTCCAGAGCTTTTGGCCGTTGATCACCCAGTTCTCACCGTCGCGGACAGCGCGGGTACGCAGCGACGCCAGGTCCGATCCCGCCTCGGGTTCGGAGTAGCCGAGGCAGAAATTCAACTCCCCCGACCGAATGATCGGCAGGAACTTCGCCTTTTGCTCCTCGGTGCCATGGCGCAGGATCGACGATCCGATCAGGGTGACCGATCCCAGCGCCTTGGTGGCGCCGACCCGGTGGTAGGTCGTCTCCTCGTTGAGCGCCACCTGCTCGGACAACGACGCGTTCCGACCGCCGTACTCGGTGGGCCAGCCGAAGCCCAACCAGCCCTGTTCGGCCATCGCGCCGATGAACTGCGGGTCCATGTCGATCGGCGTCGGGGCCCTGTCTCGCGCACCGTTCTCGGCGAGAAAGCGGACATAGTCGGCGCGGAAGGCCTCACCCACATCCCCGAGGTCGGCCGCAGGCAGTTTGGCAACGGTCTCGACGAGTATGTCTGCGACGGTGCCCGTGCCGGTTTCGATCGTGGACAGCACGGTGACATCGGCGTGGACTCGCCGGAACAGCCACGGCGCTTCGTGTTCGGTGAAGTAGCCGGTGGCCGCCAACGTGTGATGCGCACCGAACTGCACCCTGGGTGCGACGGCGGCGATGTGCGCGATGGCAAGCTCGGCCATCAGCATCGCGTCGGCGCGATCATGTTGCAGTGCCGAGATCGCATCGGCCACCAGCAGATTGGCGGACCTGATGTCTACCTGACACTGTGCGGTGCGCTGCTGGACTGCGCCGAAGCTGCCGATCACCTTGCCGAACTGGACCCGCGTCTTCGCGTGTTCGATCGCCATCTCGTGCGCGTACTCGGCTGCCGCCAGCGCACGCGCGGCCTTCCCGAGCCGCACCAGGATCAACGCCCGTTCGGCACGATGCCTGTCGACGCCGACTTCGGTCACCGGCGCACCCAACCGCACCCGCGTCCATGCGGGGATGGCCAACCCCGCCAGCGGCACCTGTTCGAGGATCGGCCGAAGTTGCCCGCGTCCCCCTGCGGCCGGGACGACGAACACATGGGTGGCGGCGCCGCCGGCGTCGACTGGTGCGGTCGGGTCGGATGTGAGCACCGCGCGCAGTGTTCCGCTGCGCAAACCTTCGTCGTCGAGGAGTTCTGCGGCGGCGTACATATCCAGGACAGGCAGCGGACACGCGACACGCCCGAGCACCCGTTCGGCGGCGATCGCGAAATCCAGCGCACCGGCGTCGGCGAGTTCGAACCAGCCGCGGTCGGCCGCCGTGCCCCACAGCTTTCCGATGTCGCCGGTCTCCGCGGCGGTGGCGTCGCCCCAGGCTTTTTTCAGCAGCGCGGGAGCGGAGTCAACGAAGGCGGCCAGCTCGTCCATGTGTCTGCTCCGTTCCGGCCGGGCCTAGACGATCTCGGCGGCCAGCGTGCGCAACCGCTGCTCACAGTCGGCCACTATGCCCAGCGCGATCTCTTTTGCCGGGCGCAGCTCCGTGAATGATCCGACCACCTGCCCGATGAAAAATGTCTCCAATTCGAGCGCACCGGCATGTCCGTTCCCCGCAGCCGCGTCGATCCGGCTGAACGCTTCGTTGACCAACATGGGTTGCAACGGCAGGGGCAGTGGCTGCGGGCTGTCGGGACCCTCCCATTCGGCGTGATAGGCGCTGCGGAGTTGGCGCGCGGGCTTGCCGGTGCGCAGCGGCGAGCGAATGGTGTCATTGCTGCCCGCGGCGAGAAACTTGTTCTTGATCGCCAGCGGCGTGATGTCTTCGAAACTGTTGAGCCACACCGATCCACACCACACGCCGGCGGCTCCCAGTGACAGGCCCGCGGCCATCTGCGCACCGGTGGCGATTCCGCCGGCCGCCAGTACCGGTCTGCCCTCGGCGACCGACACCACCTCCGGCGTCAGCACCGTCGTGGCGATGGTGCCGGTGTGCCCGCCGGCCTCGGTGCCCTGCGCGATAAGCACATCAACCCCCGCAGCGACCTGACGCCGGGCGTGCTTGGCCTGCCCCACCAGCGCGGCGACGACGACACCGTTGGCCTTGGCACGCTGCACCAGGCTTGCCGGAGGTGTACCGAGGGCGTTGGCCACCAAGGCAATCGGATGTTCGAACACCACGTCGAGCAGCGCTTCGACACCGTCGGGGTTGATCGCCGCGGCGATTTCGTCGTTGATCACCGGGTCCGCGTCGGAGGGTAACTCGGGAATTTCGTACTTGGCGAGCAGATCGGCGATGAACTGCCGGTGCTCGTCGGAGATCTGTGCCCGCAGGCTGGCCATCAAGTCGTTCGGGTCCCCGAGCGCTAGTTTCTCGGGCACGAGGAGATCGACGCCGTAGGGCAGGCCGTCCACCTGTTCTTCGATCCACGTCAGTTGCGCGTCCAGTTCCGCTGGGGTGTAGGCGGTGGCGGCCAGAACGCCGAGCCCGCCCGCCTTGGTCACCTCCGCCACCACCGCGGGTGAGCGGTTGAATCCCACCAACGGGTGTTGGGTGCCGATGAGATCGGTGAATGGGGTGCGAATCGCCACGTGTTCTCCTGATGTTCCGGATGGTTTAGCCGGGCGGGGTTTCGAGGACGCCGTCGTCGATCAGCCCGTCGATCTCTTCGTCGGCCATCTTCAGCAGGCTGGTGCAGATTCCGCGCGTGTCGGCGCCCATCAGTGGGGCCGGCCGCAGCCTCGGTTCGTCGATGTGCTCGAACAACGCGGGCGCCATGTCGACGTCCAGCGGTTCAGCGAAGCCCGGCTGTTCGAGCGTGGCAAGTTGCCGGCGTGCGGCCAATTGGGGATTGTGAAGCAGATCGCCGACGTGCGCGGCCGCACCGGCGGGAACGCCGGCCGCCTGCAGCTGATCCTGCGCCTCGGTCGGCGTCTTGGACGCGATCCAGGCCGTCACCGCCGTGTCCAGTTCGGCTCGGCGGGCAACCCGGCCCTGCGCGGTGGCATAGTCGGGGTTTGCGGCCAGGTCGGACCTGCCGATCGCATGCGCCAGTGCGGTCCACTGCTCGTCTGCGTGCACGTCGACGGCGCAGTAGGCGTCCTCCCCCTTGCACGCGTAAACTCCTGACGGAGCATCGAACTCACCGAGATTACCGCGTGCGGTCATGGAACCCGGCTGCAATGCTTCCCGCACATAGTCGGTGGCGAGTTGGCTGAAGATCGTCTCCATCTGCGCGAGGCTGATCCGGTACCCTTTCCCGTTCCGTTCCCTGGCGACCAGCCCCGCCATCACGGCCGCCACACCCACCCGCGACGCGGAATGATCCGGGTAGACCGTCAAGTCGTCACCGAAGGCCTCAGCCGAGTCGGGGTGTCGCCACAACTGGGTGAGACCGACGGTGGCCCGGACCAAAGGTCCGTATCCCATCTGCTTGCTCCATGGACCGGTGCTACCGAGCGCACTGCTCTCCAAATAGATGATGCGCGGATTGATCGCCCGAAGGGTCTGGTAGTCCAGCCCCAGCGACTCCATGGTTCCGGGCTTGAAATTGCTGAGCACCACGTCGGATTCGGAGACAAGGTTCTTGAAGATTTCCTTGCCGGCGGCGCTTCGCAGGTTCAGCCCGATGCTGCGTTTGCCGCGATTACCCAATGCGGCTGTGTAGCTGCAGGTTCCGGGTTGGTCAAACTGGCGCAGGCCGTCGATGAACTCGCGGTTCTCCACCTTGACGACATCGGCTCCCTGGTCGGCGAGGAGTCGGCCGGTCTCCGCGCCGACGACAATTACCCCTAGATCCAGTACTCGCAGGCCCTCCAGCGGGCGCACGGGGTTCGGTGCCGGAGGTGGCCCGGCCGGTACACGCGTTTCGCCGGTTTGGCCCAACACCTCGGCGTTGTGTTCGCCAAGGGTCGGGGCGCGGTGGCGGAAACCCGCCCGACGCCCGTCGACTTCGAGAAAGCCGTTCGCGATGGCGGCGGTCATCCCGGGTGCGATCTCCGCGTGGACGAACGACTTGCGCACACGGATGTGTTCGGAACTTAGCACCTCCTGCGCGGTGTGCAGGGCGGCAACAGCGATTCCGAGTTCTCGACCGCGGGTGACGATCTCGTCGCGGGTCTGGTCTGCGAACAGGTCGATCAACGCGGCGCGTATCGCGTCCCAGTGCATGAGCCGGGTGAACATCTGCTCCAGTCCTGGATCGGCAAGATGCTCGGGCCTGCCCAGCCAGTCGAACATCGCGCGCCACTGCTTCGCCGACGCGATGAACATCCGAACATGTCCATCGCGACACGGGAGGATGGGATAGAGCATTCGCCGGTCGGGGCGCTCGAGCGGCGCGTTGATCTGCGGTTGGCCCATCGTCGCCGACCCGCCGACGCCGAAGCCGGGGTCCATGCCCCGCACGACCAGGTCCAACAACGCGCAGTCCACGTAGTCGCCGATCCCGCTCACGGTGGCCTGGTAGTACGCCAGCAACACGGCGAACGCCGCCTCGACGGCGGCCGTTTCGCCGGCGAGTTCGCCGGGGGGAACCAGCGGTTCGCGTCCGGGTGCACCTGACCGCGTGAGAGCGGCCGACATCGCCGTCAGGACCGGTTCGGAGGCCTTCCAATCGCGGTACGGACCGCCCTGGCCGAAGTTCGTGATCGAGGCGACCACCAGTCGCGGGTTGCGCGAGCGCAGGTCGCGATGGCCGAGGCCCAGGCCGGCGAGATACCCGGGCGCATGGGATTCCAGCACGACGTCGGCGTGGTCGGTCAGGGTCCGCAGGGCCTCGCGGTCCGGTTCACTGGCCAGGTCCAGCACGATTCCGCGCTTGTTGGCGTGGGCGGTGGCGAACCGCAGGCTGTGTCCGGCGTGCAGGGGCTGCCGATGGCGAGACGGTGCCCCTCCGGGTGGTTCGACCAGGACGACGTCGGCGCCGAGGTCGGCGAGAAAGCGCGCCGTCACCCCGGCGACGCCATCGGTCAGGTCGATCACGCGGACGCCGGTGAGTGGGAGTGTGGTGTCAGGCATCGTTGCCTACCTTTCGCCTAGCTGTCGATGGCCGGAACGCGGCGCGAGACATCGGACCGCTCAATGGTTCTTCCACTTCGGAGCTCGCTTCAGGGCGAACGCCGTCATGCCCTCGATGGCATCGGCGCTTGTCATCAGTTCGTCGACGACATCGGAGGGGGTACGGACGGCCGCGACAGTGTCGGCGATGGCTTCGGTCTGCGCCATGAGCTCAAGCGAAAGTCGCACGGACGTCGGTGATCCCGCGATGATCTCGGCCGCCAGTTCGCGGGCCGCCTTCAGCGCTTGTCCGTCGGGAGCAAGCCGGTTGACCACACCCAGTTCGTACGCCCGCGCCGCGTCGATGCGGGCGCCGGTCAGGATCAGCTCGTTGGCCACCTTGGGTGGCACGGTGCGCGGCAGCCGGACCAGGCCGCCGGCGCCCGCGATCAGGCCGACCTTGACCTCGCTGAGCGCGAACGTCGCCGCCTGCGCGGCCACGATCAGATGGCAGGCCATCGCGATCTCGAAACCGCCACCCATGGCGTAGCCATTCACCGCCGCGATCACCGGTTTGTGCATGCGGCGGCTGGTGAGCCCGGCAAATCCGTTGAGCGGAATGTACATCGGTTTGCCGCTGGCGCTGTAGATCAGGTCGTTACCGGCGCAGAACGACTTGTCGCCGGCACCGGTGATGATGGCCACCCATAAATCGTCGTCGGCGAAGTATGCGTCGAACACTTCGTCGAGTTCCTCATGGGCGGGTGGGTGCAGGCAGTTGCGCAGGTCGGGCCGGTTGATCGTGATCTCCAAGACGCGGCCGTCCCGTTGCACGGTGATGAACTCGTAGTCGCCGCGCAGCCTCGGTGGCCGCTTCGGGAAGAGGTCGGCTGCCGTGTCCTCCGACCTCGTGACCCGGTTACCCTGGCCCAGCGCCGTCACGTAGACCGATTGGCCGATCGGGTCGTCGGCGCTGCACAACATGTCCATCAACTCGTCGTCTTCCGGTGCGACGAGCGCGATGAACCTGTCACCGTTGGCAACGAGCCGGCCGATGACGATGCCCTTCTTGCCTTTTCGGGTGTGTTCGACGGTGAACGTTTCGATGGTGGCCCAGCCGTTGGGATGGGGATCATGGCGGGGGGCGTCGAGCGCATCGATCTCTCGCTGCAACGTCGCGCTGGCATCTTTGCGCAGCGGGCTCGGTGTCGTGCTGTAGATGCCGACCGATGTCTTCGACAGCACGCCACCGTTGGCGGACACCAACGCACGGCTGCCCGGCCTGGCCCGTACGCGCGCGACCGCCTCAGCGATGGCGTGCATCGAGTAGTTGTTGCCCGGACCTCCGAAGTAGGGCAGTCCGCCGGTGAGGGTCAATCCCCGCGGATCGTCCGGGGAGAGGCCGAGAGCATCGGTGATATTGGAGACGGCGATGGGAAAGCACGAGTAGAAATCGAAGAAGTCGACGTCGTCGATAACGATCTCGGCCACCTCGAGGGCGTGCCGTACCGCCATCGCCGCTGAGGGCGCATCACCAAGGGCGTTGCGTTCGAGCAGGTTTCGCTCCCGCAATTCGGCCTGTCCGTGTAGGTACACCCAGTTGTCTTCGGGGATGCCGAGCCGGCGTGCGGTGGCCACGGCCGTCAACACCACCGCGGCGGCCAGATTGACCATGTCACGAGCGACGAGGAAGCGGGTGTAGGGCTCGGCGATGACGCGGTTGCGTTCGGTCACCGCGACAAGTTCTTGTGCCGAGCGCACATCTCGGGCCGCAGCCAGGTTGTTGGCCGCCGCGATTTCGGTGAACGGCGCGAACAGTTCACCCATCGCCTCGGCATATTCGGCTCGCGACTTTCCCTGGGCCGAACGTCGCGCATTCTCGAGGAGCCCGTACTGCACGGGTGCGTTGATCAGACCGTGGCCGATCTGCTCCAAGGTGACAAGGCCCTTGAGCCCGAAGCCGCGGTCTTCGAAGACGCCGTCCGGGTCGTCGGGATCGTCGGAGAAGTCCGGTTTGTCATCCGATTTCGCGAGATGTCCGATGGTCGATATGGCCTCGGCGCCGGTCAGCACCACCAGGTCGGCTCGGCCGCCGGCGATCTCGCGGCCAAACTCGATCACGAGGTGCTGCGGTGACTGCCCGCCGGCGATCTCGAGGACGGCGCGTCGGGGCTTTGCGCCAAGACGATTCGCCACTGACAGCGTGAACGCGGACGATTTACCCAGCGGTGCCGGCGCTCCCGGTGTCGAGTCCTCGAATTGCCGGGTGGCGGCGACCACGTCAATCGCGCCGATGAGCGCGTCAGCATCCGCGGCAGTGTCGGCGACTGCCGCACGGGCCGCCTCCACGGCAAGGTCGATGGGCGACAACGCCCGATATCCGGGATCGTCGACACGATCGGCTATCTGGCCGACGCCGACAATGACCGGCGTCTGCCCATCGATATCGGTATGCACAGTCTTCAAACCCTTCCTAGGCGAAGCCTTTGGGAACCACGCCCCGGAGATACCCCGAAGCGGTTCGATGCGGGTAGTTCCGACGACACACGACCGTCATGAAAGGACCCGTTATGAAAGGACAAGGACGCGGTGCGCGCGCTCGTAAGGATCAGTCACTCCGGGCAACGGTTTCGCCGCCTTCACACCGTCCTCCTGTCCGTGGTCTCGCCTGCGAAGATCGCGGCGCCCTGGTACCGCGCAGGGAGTATTTATGTAACCAGGATATATCTTTGTGGGAAGTATGGCTTCCAATTGGTCGAAAGGACGTCGAAGGGACGTCGAAAGGACACTGCTTCGATGGATTCCTCGGTACTTGATGACCTGGTTGCCGAGCAAAAGGTTCTCGACGACCTGGTAGACGGCCTCGACGAAGCACAATGGGCGACTCCCACACCTGCCGCGGGCTGGACCGTTTGCGACCAGATCGCTCACCTGGCCATGTTCGACGAAGTGGCGACAACGTCGCTGACCGGCGGAGGTGAAGCGCGCTTCGCTGAGATCATCGCCGCGGTGGCCTCCGGCGACGCGGCGTTCATCGACACCCCGGCTGGAAACACTCCGGGCAACGAGGTTCTGTCGTCATGGCGACAGGCTCGCGATGACGAGTTAGCGGCGTTCCGGCGAATTGACTCTGCGGCACGGGTGCCGTGGGGGCCGAACCTCATGTCCGCGGTCAGCTTGTGCACGGCTCGCCTCATGGAGACCTGGGCACACGGGCTGGACTGCTTCACGGCTCTTGGCGTGGAGCCCGTCGACACCGACAGGCTGCGCCACGTCTGTCACATCACCTACCGTGCGATACCGCATGCCTTGATGGATTCCGGCGTCTCGAGGCCAGAAACGATCGACGATCTCGTCGTAGAGGTCTCCTCGCCCGACGGAGCCATCTGGCGCTTCGGACGGCGGGATGCGCCGAATCGGATCAACGGGACCGCCGCTGAGTTCGCCCGCGTCGGGGTCAGGCGGATGCCCCTGGCGGATTCGGCGTTGCGTGCGCACGGACCTCTTGCCGAGGCGGCCCTGCCGAACCTCAAGGCATATCTCTAGTCCCACAAAGAGCTCGGGTTGAGATTCTGCGCAAAACGGGTTCGATCAGACCAGAGTGTCATCCGCGAGGTTGCACTCCTCGGCGATGAAAAGACGCATCGAGTCGCGGTCGATGAATTCGGCTTCATCCCGCGCGAGCACCTGGCCCTCTTCGCTCGCTGCCCATCCCACCGTGGCTTCAAGATCGGCCATGTTGTCGAACCAGAACTCCGACACCGCGTCATACTCAGGTTCCGGGCCGCCGGGAAATTGACTCAGGTAATTGCGGACGTACTTGCGCAGTAGCGGTGAGACGCTGTGCGCAAGAGGCACGTGCCCCGTTTCATATCGGTTCTTGAACTGCTCGGGCGTCAGGTCGGGACGTCTACGGACGAAGAGGATGAGCTTAGCGGTCATGACTGTTTACTTCCTTAGCTGTCTGTGATGGACGCCGTAGCGGCGGGGTTGTGGCCGAAGGTGAGGTGGCGCGTTCGCCACATCCCCCAGCCGTGAGATGGGGCAAAGGCGTTGTTACTCAACTCATCTGTTGCCTCCCGTGGTGGCACACTGCAGAATGGGCCGCGGGGACTACTTGGCGAACTCGATGTCGCACAAGTCGCTGTCATCAGCGCGGGCCAACTCCGCCTCGACCCTCACGCCGCACTCCGGACAAAAGAACTCGCGCAGGCTCATTCGCGCCGCCATCTCGGGGTCCGGCGAGACATAACTCGCGCCCAGCTTGTCGCCTGGAGTCTCTCGCCGCAGCAGTAGTTCCTTATACGAGGCCGCGCGTCCGAGGTCCGCACCGCATAGGCAGGACCATGCGCCCTCGTTGTGGCGCAGTGCATCACCGACTCGGTCGGCGTCGGCGGCGTCCTCGCCCGGGAAATCGAGTCGGGGTGCATATCCGAGACGGAGTTGGCGGATGATTGCCCGCTGTTTCGCGGTCGCCGCCGCGTCGGGAACCCCTGCTGTATCGAAGACGACGCCGTAGGTCGAAGCCGCGGTCTCCTCCGAGCACGCCCCCTCGGCCAGGTCTTCGGCCACGCGGTTCGGGTCGCGCAACAACGGGTCGCCATGTCCGGGTGCGACGGGATTGGTCATCGTCCACACGTCGCCTTCGGTCATAGGCGGGTGACTGCCCCCGCTGTAGGGTAGCGGTGTCTCCATCCCATCGAGTTCCGAGAAGTCCTGCGGGATAAGACCTCCCGCCAGAAGCGCGTCTGCGTGCACATCGGTCTTGACCCGCATCCCCCCCAGCGATCCGGCGTTTGCTCCCCACAGGCCTTGGGTCTTGGGAATCGTTTCATTCTTGTAGAGCGAGAGGACGGCGGCCTCGACTCCGTGCATCATGTAGCCCACCTCTACACCGCGGCCGCCGCGGAACCGACCGGCGCCGGCGGCTTCACCGGACACGAGACGGCGATACAGCGCGATGACCGGGCTGCTTTGCTCGTTGTGTTCGACGTTGGCGCCGATGCCTTCGGGGATCCAAAAGTGTCCGCCCGCGTCCACGCCGTCCTCGTCCGCACGTGCGCCGAGCGCTCCGATCATGCCGTCGGCGTCGAACATCTGGAATGGGCCGTTCATCGGCGTCGATCCCGCGCAGATCGCGCCGTAGAAGTTCGTCGTATTGGGACCGAGCGCCCGCGCGCGGACCGCCGGCGTGCCGCACGACATCATCTTTGCGACCGCAACCGCCGCGGCATTGATATTCAACATCGCATTGCGCGAACCGACCGGTCCGACCGCGGCGGGAAACTCGGCGCAGTTGAGCAATCCTGGTTCGAGCTCGAAATCGACATTGGTGTACACGCCCCCGTAGCAACCCGACAGATCGGAGACGAGATTCGCCGTGACGGCGGCCAGCACCGCACCCGAGAACGCACCGAATCCGCAGTTCAGGGAGCCGGCTTGCGGATCGGTACCTCGATTGTCGATCACCAGGCGCCCGCCCTCTTTGGTGACGCCGACCTGAATGCGGAATACGCCGTCGTCGCCGGGGCGACAGGTTTCGGCGTACACCCGGTGCACCCAACGCCCGTCGGGAATTTGGGCCAACCGCTCCTCGAAAATCTGCCGAGCCGCGACCATGGTGCCTCGCATCACCGCTTTGACGGCTCCGGCGCCGTACTTGGCGACTAGGGCGCTGAGCTGCTCGCGTGCCCGGCCGCAGGCGGCGATGCTGGCCCGCAAATCCATCCCCACCATGGGGGATAACCGGCTCGAACGGGCGAACAGGTCGACGACGTCGTTGCGGATCTGACCGCCGGACATGATCGTGGTCGGGGGCAGGCAGATGCCCTCTTGGAACACGTCTTCGGCCGCTTCGTCGGTGCTGCCCAACTTGATACCACCGAGGTCGAGGTGGTGCATCGTGTTGGTGACCCAGCCGAACAGGCTGCCGTCGGCGAATACCGGCGCAGCGATACACGTGTCGGGCTGGTGCGGTGAGCCGACGTATGGGTCGTTGGAGATGAACATGTCGCCCTCGCGGATGCCAGGATTGGCCGCGCGGTGCTCGAGCGTCCACTTGGCGATCAGCGAACTCGCCGTGGCGAAATACTGCAGACCCGGACCCATGAAGGGCACATCGCCGTCTTCGGTCAGCAAGGTCGTTTGCATATCGCGGGTAATCATCACCGCGGGCGAGATCGCCAACCGGCATAGCAGCGATGCATGCTCGAAGTTCAGCTGAAGCAACGAGTACCGGATGACTTCGTAGGTGACCGGATCAAGATCTTCGGCCACGTCGGTGTGAAGCGATAGACCCGGCGCAATGTCCAGCCGAGCCCCGGGCATGTAGGGGCGCTGCACCCCGTCCCAGTAGCGGGCCTGTGGAGCGGCTTGAACCATCTGCCTGTCCGACGTCACTTCGCCTCCAAAGGCGCTAGCAGGAGATTGCCCCACACGTCACGGGTCAACCGGTGTCCGGGCGGCACCGAAACCGAGGTGTGCGGCAGTTGCACGAGCGCCGGACCGTCAACTGGGCTGTCGGCGGCCAGATCACTGCCATCCCAAACGCTAGTGCTCACCCAATCCATCTCGTCGGGCCAGAACACATCCTTCGTTGCGTGGTGACAACGGGTCGATCCGTCTGATTGTGACTGGGGACGTGCCCCGGACGCGATCCGCGCGCGAACCCGTAGTGCGAAGGCCTCGATTCCATGAAATAACGACACCGCTCCGGAACCATAAAGCCGCGAGTACGCGTCAGTGAAACGAGACGACAGTTCCGCCGTCCATTTCTCGGCGTCGCTGTCGGGCAACGCAAGCCGGATGCTGTATGCGTACTGCTCGGCGTAGCGCAGTAGCGCGAAACGGTCGAGCATGATCTGATCGGAGTCGAATCCGACCTCCGTCAGCGCCTTGGATGCCGTCGTTTCCAGTTGGTACAACAGGCGATCGAACTCTTCATGGTTGAACGGCGCGGGAAGCAGGCACTCGGTGTCGAAATACCGGAACACATCAGTTGACGCAATTCCGTACGCGGACAATGCCGATGCACCGTTACCCAGAGGGATCATGACGCCTGCCGCCCCAAGGTCGTCGGCAAACCCCCAGGCATGCACTGGGCCGGCGCCGCCGAAGGCGTAGATCATGAACTCGCGCGGATCCAGCCCCTGTTCAACCGTGCGTTGTCGGATCAACGTCGCGGCGTTGTTGTTGTTGATGCGTAAAATTCCGGCCGCCGTCTCTTCGGCGGAAAGGCCTAGCCCGGCACCCAACTCGGCCAACGCGGCGCGGGCGGCACCGATGTCCAATGACATTGTGCCACCGAGGAACCCACTTGAATCCAGAAGGCCGAGCACCAGGTCGGCATCGGTTACCGTCGGCTGAGTACCGCCGCGCGCATAGCAGACCGGGCCGGGGTTGCTGCCGGCTGAGGACGGGCCGACTCGCAACGATCCGGAGTAGGGATCGATCCATGCCAGAGAACCACCACCACAGGCGATCGAGCGCACATCGAGCGCCGGTGCGCGGTATGTGTACTGGTCGATCACCCGCGCTTCCGCGAGCACCGGTTCCCCACCCACGACCAGTCCGACGTCAAAGCTGGTGCCGCCCATGTCCGTTGCTACGACATTGGGTTGCTGCAGGGTTGTCGCAAGACTGGCTGCAGCGGCCAGGCCACCGGTCGGGCCGGAATCAAGTGTTGCCAGCGGGACATCGATTGCGGTGGTCACGGGAACCACGCCGCCATGGGATTGCATGATCAAAAGTTCGTTGCCCAGTCCGCGACTGCGTAACTGGTGTCCGGTCTCGACCATGTACTTGCAACTCGCCGGACCGATGTAGCCATTGAGTACGGTTGCCACGGTGCGCTCGAACTCGCCGAGCCGCGGCGAAACCTGTGAGGACAGGCTGAGGAACAGCTCCGGTCGGATGTCGCGTGCCAGCGCCGCGATCTGTTCCTCGTGGACGGGATTCTTGAACGACCACAACAGGCTGATCGCCAATGCGTCGATCGGTTGGAACTCAAGGAACTCGGCGAGCTGAGCGCGAACACGTCGTGGGTCGGGGGCGACCAGCACCTCACCGTGGCGGTCGATGCGTTCATCGACCTCGAGAACGCAGGCGGGCGCGACCAGCGCCGCGGGCTTTTTGGTTTTTTGCATGTCGAAAACACGGTCGATCGGCAGACCCGCCACCCTGCCTGCGCCCCGCATGATTCGAAGGTTGTCGCCGTGACCGCGGGTCGTGATCAACCCGACACGAGTGCCCTTGCGCTCGACGACCAGATTGGTGCCGATCGTCGTGCCATGGCTGAACCGGTCTGTCGCCTGCAACAGCGTCTCGACGTCACGACCGAGGCTCGCGGCCAGCAATGCCACTGCTCGCATAACTCCGTCAGCGGGGTTGGTGTCATGCGTGGACAACGTCTTTGCCTGTGCGAATCGGCCGTCTGCGGTAAGGGCGATGCCGTCGGTGAAGGTTCCGCCGATATCAACGCCGATCTTCACTGAATCCGCTTGCATCAGTCACTCATCTCCATAGCGTCGCGGTCTCGCTCATCAAGTCGGACAGAAGTCTTGGGATCGTGTTCGGCGCAGAGCTCGGCTTTCGGTACCTTCCCCATTGCCGTGCGGGGCAGCGCTCTCTCGCGAAACTCGTACCACCGTGGTCGCTTGTACGGGGCCAGTCGCTCGAGACACCACGCGTCGAGCTCCCCGGGGTCGACCGGACCACTCACCACCACAACTGCCTTCACCGCCTCGCCCCAGCGTTGGTCCGGGACGCCGATGACGGCCACCTCGCTCACCTGAGGATGTTTCAGCAGCACCTGCTCCACTTCGACGGTGTAGACGTTCTCGCCACCCGGCTTGACCATCTCCTTCGACCGCCCGACGAAGTAGAGGTAGCCCTGTTCGTCGGTGCGCATGAGATCGCCTGTGCGAAGCCAGTTGTCGCGTGTCGCCTCAGCTGTGTCAGCCGCCAGGTTCCAGTAGCCGGCCATTGTGCTGGCACCCCGTAACGCCAGCTCCCCCACGGCGCCGACTCCGACCTGGGTACCCTTGTCATCCAACAGGATTGCGTCGGTCAGCGGCAGTGGACGCCCGATGGTGCCGGGGCGACCGATCTCGTCGTCAAGGGTGCTGCGGGTCGCGTAGCCGCCCGCCTCCGTGCTGCCGTAGATACCTGCGAATTCAGCCGTGGGTAGCTTTTCGGCCAAGAGGTTGAGCGTGTCTTTCTTTTCCATGCCGGCCCCACCGAGAACCATGCGTAGCTTCGTGCCGGACACATCGGCCGCTGGATGCCGTAGAGCGGCCGCCAAGCCGGCGGGAAACGCGGCCACCGTCACTCCGTGCGAACGGCAATTTTCCCAGATGTCCTCTGCCGATGGCGATGCCGGCAGAACGATGGTGCCGCCCACGGCGAAAGCGGTCAAAGCCTGGCCAACTCCGGAGACGTGAAACAGGGGGTTGGCGATGGTGACCACGTCGCTGTCGCGGAACCCGAATCCCATTATCTGGTTCGAAACTGCCGCGAGCCAAGCTGATTGAGATAGCAGACACCCCTTGGGACGGCCAGTGGTGCCCGAGGTGTAGAGCTGGGTCAGGATAGAGCGGCCATCGGGCCGAGGCAACGCCGCTCCGCCCACCTGGCCCACATGGTGATCGGCCAGTTCGTTGAGTTCGGGCCCGGTCTGCCAGACGGTGCGTTCGAACAACCCGGCGTCCGTGGCCACCGAAACCAATGCCGGGTCAATCACTGCGAATCGTGAGTTGGCATCTTCAACCTGGAAACGGATCTCGGCGGCGATCAGGCGTACGTTGACCGGCACCAACGTCGTTCCAATTCTCGAGCACGCCAGCAGGACTTGTAGGTACTGCGCGGAGTTCGAAGCAAGAAGCGCGATCCGATCACCCGATGCGACGCCGGAAGCCGCGAACCCCGCCGCCAACCCGTCCGCGAGGCGGTTCAACTCCCGGTAGGTGACGGCGCCGTCGCCATGTCGGATGGCGATGTGGTCAGGACTGCGACGGGCTTGTCTCGCAACGAGGTCCGCGACCAGCAATTCTGTGGAAATTGTCGGCCCACCCTTCCGGTCGAACCACTGGAGCGGATCGGTCCACTATGGGAATATACCAACTAGGTTATATCAATGTGTGTTGTTGACGGAAGAACGGAACGAAGCCCATGGAGCCGATCGTCGAGTTGGCGCCGCCAGGTGCATTGCCGCTCGCGGAAGAGCCGCCCAACGTCACCTCCGCGGCGGTGGCCACGTTATGAAGCCGCTGTTCGGCAGTGCCAGCCGACGAAGCGCCGCGCCCCCCGAGGTCATTTGGGAGCTGCTCACCGACATCACCCGGATGGGTGAATGGAGCCCGGAGTGCACCGGCGGGCAATGGCTCGACGGAGCCGATCACGCAGTCGTGGGCGCACGGTTCCGCGGGTCGAATCGGTGGGGTCCGCTGACGTGGGCAACGACCTGTGAGATCGAAACAGTCGATAAGCCGAGCCATTTCGCATACGGGGCACGTCATTCCAGCGGTGCGCTCACGCGGTGGAGCTACGAGCTGCGCCCTGACGGAACCGGAACGCTGCTCACTGAGCGATTCCAGACAGTGGGTACGCCGACGGCGGTACTGGTCGCGGACCGGTTGCTGCGACGGCCCCGCAAACTGGCAGCCGGTATGGCGGCGACGCTGTCCAGGCTCAGCGCGGCGGCCGAACGCATGTCCACGTAGCCGCTCACGGTGGCCCCCACGCTTGGCGGTATCCCAAACAGCCCGGGGCGCAACGTCCCATCGCCGAATGGGTCGTCGCCCTCGCCGCCAGCAGCGCCGCTCAGGACGATGCATTGCGTATTAATCTATAACCAGGTGAGTGATTAGGGAATCAGGCGTCAGTGCTTTGACGGCAGAAAAGTGTGGTGATGTAAGCCCGCCGGCGCCGGGGACGCTCACTGAAGTTTGGGACGGTCTGTGCTGAACCGTCGACTTCGAGCTTTGGAAAGGTGCTCGTGATGACAGAGAATTCGGTGCCGGCCGGGGTCATTCCTACGGTCGACGCTGCGCTGCGCGGGCTGGCGATGCCCCTGCAGGAGGTGATCGAGACGCAGCGGGCGATCCGGCGCTTGCATCCCGACGCGGTAGACGATGCCGTACTTCGGCGCGTCATCGAGCTCGCTATCAAAGCCCCCAACGGGGGTAACGAGCAGAAATCCGTGTTCGTCATCGCGAAAAACGCGGCTGTGCGAGCGGAGCTGGCGCGATTGAACCGCAGCGGCTTTCCGCTCCTGTCGTTGTACTACCGTCGACGAGTACGCACCGACGCCGCGTGGGCTCGCACGTGGAAGGCAATCGAGTGGCAGCGTGACCATTTCCATGAAATACCCGTTGTAATAGTTGTGTGTTGGACAGGTCGAATTCCGCGGCGACCGATCCTGTTGAACTCCGCGCCATACGCGTCGGTTTATCCGGCAACACAGAACTTGTTGTTGGCGGCGCGTGCCGTAGGCCTGGGCGCTGGCTTCATCTCACTGCCTCTCTGGCGGCTCAGGAAGCTCCGCTGCATTCTCGGCCTGCCTCGCAGCGTCACACCGGTGGGCGTGATTCCGCTCGGCTGGCCGCGCGGCAAGTACGGACCGAACACCCGCCTCCCGGTGGGCGAGGTGACGCACGTGGACCGCTGGGGCAATCAACCATGGCGGGGTGAGTCTCGTTAGAACGCCGCGACCCGCATGGGCTTATACCGCGTCAAATCCGTTGTCTGACCTGGTTAGTAGAGTTTGGGATAAAGTGGCGCCGAGGCACGCCGCTTTCATCGGCGGCTTTTATTAAGGCATCACCGGTTGCACAGGAAGCTTCCCGCTAGGTAGCACACATAACCGGCCATTGCGACGATCGCGATCGGTCGCGTGCGGCCAACTGCGATACCAGCACCCAGCGTGGTTTCGATACAGCCGTTAATGAAGACATGTTTTCGGGTGTCCCTCCCGAAAACCGAAGCAACCATCGAATCGAACAACTGGGGGACGATGAAGTGCGCCATCCCAGCACCAGCCAATCCCAGCCCGGCCAATTGTGCA
This sequence comes from Mycolicibacterium sp. XJ662, assembly GCF_053484035.1. Taxonomy (NCBI): domain Bacteria; kingdom Bacillati; phylum Actinomycetota; class Actinomycetes; order Mycobacteriales; family Mycobacteriaceae; genus Mycobacterium; species Mycolicibacterium sp. XJ662. The sequence continues at coordinate 838,513 of NZ_JBEFTL010000001.1, forward strand.
CGCCGAGCGCGCTTTTCGGCGGCAACTGTCATCACTTCAGCACCTTTTCTGCGATCTATGATCGTCGCCCAGCCGCTTTCGGCATAGCCGCAAACCCTGAGATCGTCACGGCGGACTGAGCCACGTCCCCGTCGGCGTGACGAAGAACTTGTACGGGCCGCGCGAACAGTAGGTGCTGGAGTCGGCCATCGTCGCGCACCGCGTGCCGTTGTACTCGATGTAGCTGCGAGGCGGTAACTCCCGCTCGGCACGCCCCGGGGGGAACTGAACTCCGAGCAACCAGTCGTACCGAGTGACGACGTTTCCGTTGACCCATCCGACGTTGTTGGTACCGGGTGGTGCGCCTCGGATATCACCCGTGCAGCCGAAGCTCCCCCGGTCCCAGATTCCGCAGTTGAGTCCAAGCGGTGCCGAGAACCACACCCCACCCGCACTTGCGGTGAAGTAGTCGTCGTATCTCACCAGCTGGTAGGACCTCAGAATCAGATCGGCGTCCGGATACGGATCTGCGGTCGGCTCCGAGTGCGCCGTGGGCTGCCCCATCAGCGACAGGCCGGCCGTGAGGAACGCCACAACGAATAGGTGACCGATCAGCCGCAGTCGCTCCTGTCGGTGTGTCACGGCAGGTTTCCCGGCGACGATTGATTCACCGATCGGTGCGGCACACTGCCGTAGCATGTCACGTTGCCGACATCGAGGATGCTCTCGCAAAGAAGTTCCTCGCCTCGATAGATGCGCACCGTCACGAACTTCCCAAGCAGGACGCGCCCAACGGTCGCCGCCGTACGGAAGTTCGGCCGCCAATCCGCGCGCAGCTCGGCACCCTCGGCCGTCGGGCTCGTCGCATCCACGACGGGGACCGTCAGCCGCCACGGCAGCGGAACATGCTGGAGCAGATGCTTACCCGAGGTGTCGCGATACTCGAGGCTGGCCAACCCGCCGACTGAATCAGAGAAGATCTCATACGTGACCATGTCCTGCGCGTGCGCCACCGGTGCCTGCATCACGCTCGCAAGACCCCCCAATACCGAAACCGCCATCACTGCGATTCGCTTCATGTGGCTCCTTTCCAAACGGGACAGGGTGAACGGGGCGGCGTCTACTCGCGGCTGCAGGTTTATCCACCCAGCACCACGGTGCTCATGATCCAGCCGGCTGAATTCCCCTGCATGACGCTGACCCCGACATCGCGGTAGGAACAGTCGGGAATCGCGCGATACCCCTGCAGCAACAGCGCCTTGATCGAGTTGGCTTCGGTCTTTCCGGCGCCGTACAAGATCGTCGATTTGTTGCCCGGATACCCCAGGTCCTTCAGCAGTGGCATCGCGTCCGGCACCGGCACGGCGCGCGCCCCGTGGTCGAGCCATACGTCGTTGGACTTGTTGATCTCGATGGCGGCCTGCTCAACGATCGGGTCGACCTGCAACGGTTCACAAGATGCTGCGCGCGCCCCGTCGACCGCCGCCTTGAGCCGGTCTACCGTGTCCGCCTGCGCCGGCGACGCCAGCGCCATTGCGGTGATCGCGACAGTCAGCATCGCCGCCGGCAACCCCGCGTGGCGAACAAGTCTGGGTGTCATCACTTCCTCCTATTCGCACACATGTGAGCGGTGGATGTCGCTGCCCCACCGCTTCGCCTTCTGCACCGACGGACCGGTGAACCAGTTCGGTTGATGGGCCAGGATTCCGTTGTTGACGTTGGACAATTGCTCCCAGAGCTTGAAGAACGCCTCCCCTTGGTAGATCGGGAAGTAGTTGTCGCCGAACGGATTCTGGGCTTGGGTGAGTGCATGTGCGCGCGGTGTCAGGAAGTCCACCGCCTTGGCGATGTTTCCGGTGACGATGTCGACCTGCTGCCCGATGTTGTCGCGGGTGTAGTCGTAATCCTTGCCGTCAGGGCCGATTCGGTTGAACTGGAGACGGTCGATCTGCGCCCGCAGGGTGGCGTACTGAAGGTTGAACCACTGACACATCTCGCTCATCGCCGTGATGTCGGCATCGGTGACCCTGTTCCTCGTCTGGTCGTACGGAAAGGGAAACTTCGGCTCCCAACCGGACGCGACTGGCGTGACGACCGGCAGCGGGCGGATCAGGTAACTGTCCGAAGGTGGGGGCGGCGGTTCACCGGGGCTGGCACCGGCCGGCACGCCCGTGACGATGGCCGTTATCGCCAGGGCCACCGCCCACATGACCGCGTGCCGGCGGCGCGTGCCGAATACCATTGAGAAACGACCGTCCAGCGTCATCATGACGACCTCAGTTCTTCCCACATTCCGGGTCTCAGTTCGGCTCCAGCGCCGAGCCGATGCCTCCGACATCTGCGATCTGCCAGTCGTTGTTGCTGTCGATCGTGGTGCTGTAGGTCGCCGTGGACTGCAACGCCTCCGGCGACTGGATGGTCTTCGTTTGCACGCTGACGAAGCTGTCTACGACATAGACGCCGTCGTTGCTCGACCTAACCTTGGCGACCAGCGGTCGGGCACTGGAACTCCACTCCAGCGGCACGAGGACCTGTTCCATCGAGGCGGCCGCCTCGGACAGTCTCTTGCTCAACTCCGGGGTCGTGCCCGCAACGAGCTTGGCCTTCCAGGCTTGAAGGTCCTTGTAATCCATCGTCGCCGCGTTCACCGCGTAGTCGAGTGCCATCTTCTCCGCGCGTGAGTTGTTCGCCGACTGAGCGGCCTGTGCGTCAAGTTCGTTGCGCGCGTCGATGTACAGCCAGCTGACGACGCCAACCGCCGCGATCAGCAACGCCATCGCCGCACCGACCACCAGGCTGCGGACGCTGATCGAAACCGAATGCGGCCTGCGCTTCGACTTCGTGTTGGGGGATTCCTCCTCAGTCGCCGGCGCAGCCGACGCATCCGGCATGGAATCGGCGACCACCGTCTCTGGGTCCTGTGAGTTCTCCGCCGCTGCAGCGGTTTCCGTAGCGTCTGTCCCGGTGGCCATCGTTTTACCCTTCGTCGAATCGTGTCCGCGGCCAGACGTGATCATCGGTGCCTGCGTCACGGTGTGACCCGCAGCGTGATGGTCCCGTCGGGCGGAACTGTTCTGAGTATGTTGTCCAGCAGCTGTCCGGTGTCGAGATTCATCAATGTGCCTGCGATCATGTTCAGCTTCGGCTGGAAAGCCTCACCAAGCACCTTGAGATCACCGCCCCGATCGTCGAGCAGCGCCTGGATACGCGCCATGAGCTTGTTGAGGTTGGAAACGTTGTGGGGCTCACCGCGGCGATCGAGGATCGGCACGTGCTTCATGAAGTCCTGATAGCCCTTGCTGAACTCCCGAAGTCGCGGTGTGAGACTGATCAGAATCGGACTGACCCATTCGGCATTCTTGAGCAGCGCCTCGAAGTTGCCGAGCAGTAGCCGCCCGCGGCCGTTCATCTCCTCGACGGTGTTGTTGAGGAGAACGCTCGTGCGCGAGAGGTTCGGCAACACCGTGTTCGGGTCCGGTAGCGCGGCATCCGCCTCGCCGATCACGCGTTTCAGGGCGCCGGGTTCCATCTGACTGAGCAGCCGCGTCACACTCGTCGCCAATTCCGAGACCGACGGCGGCTGCACAACTTCCTCGGTGGAGAACCGCTGACCGCTCTCCAGCACCGGTCCACCGGCACTGCGCGGCATCAGCAGGATGTAGGACTCGCCCAACGCCGACAGATTCTCCAATCGCACCTCGGTGTCGACTGGAATCTTCTCGCTGCCGGTGACGTAGAAGTCCACGGATGCCGCCTGCAGCGACGTGCCGGTGCCGGTCACCTTTCCGACGGGCACCCCGCGCAGCAGCACATTCGACCCGACCACCAGCCCGTTGATGTCCGGGACGTCCATGGACAGGGTGGTGCGATCGTCGGGCAAATCCACACGCAGTCCGAGCGCGGCGAAGTAGCCGAGTACAAACACGACGATCGCGCCGAACGCCAGGAAGGAGATCACGTCGCGCAGTCTCACGGCGTTCCTCATGGCATCGCTCCCATTATCCGCAGCACGTCTTGCACATTGCCCGACAACTCGCGCCCGTCGGGCCCGATGATCGACGTGATATTGATCGCCGGATACTTGTCCTGCGGCAGGAACGAGTCGGTGAAAAGCCGCCGCCACTTGGGTATCTCGTCTTCAACTGCCACCTTCGAGTGTTGAACCGCATCCATGGTGTCGGCCAACGAGTTCAAGAACGGGACCAGCCAGTATCCGCCGGAGCCGATGCTGCCGACGCCGGGCAGCAGGGTGGCGACGAAATTGCTGAGGGCGATGAATCGCTCCATGTTGAGCTGACCAGAGGGCGAGAGCAAGAAGTCGAACTCCGGTATGTGCGAATCCAGGGTGGCGGCGGTTCGCGACGCCCCGTCGAGCAGTTCGTCGACGCGATCGATGTTCGCCGACAGCGCCGCGAGGCTTTCGTCCACCTGCGCTGTCAGCCTCCGCACCTCACCACTCGAGGGGGTGACGCGGTTGAGCCGGACGACGGTGTTCTGTGCGCGCTGGATGGATCCACTCGAGGTGAAGTTTGCGAGGCTGGCGATCGTGTCCTCCAACTGTGGCGGAGACGTCGTCTGGGCAAGGGGAATCGACCCGCCCGGAGGTAGTGCGGGCGCGGGTGGAGTCCCGGGTTGGGGACGCTCCAGCGCAACATAGATGTCGCCGAGAACCGTCGTCTGCTCAAGGACCGCTTGAATGTTCGACGGGATGGCGACGTCTCGACCCACCCGCGCAGTGACCTTCACGAAGTCGGGATTCAACGTCATATCGGAGACGACGCCGACGGTCACACCGTCGAGTACCACTTTGGTGTGTTCGGGAAGGTTGAGGACACTTTCAAACTCCATCGCGATGTCGTATCCGTCGCCGAAAGACGCACCGGGGCTGGGGATCGCGTTGAAATTGACGGATGCACACGACGAAATCGCCAGGGCGCAGGCGGCAGCGATCGCGACCCGCGCGATTTGCCGCCTCATCGGTTCGCCTGCGTCAGAACGTATTGAAGCAACGCGACATCCACCGCATATGGGGTGCCCTGCACGTTGGCGCAACTGCCCGGCACCGACGCATTCATGATGTTGCACTGCAACACACCATCCGGTGTGCGGACGCGGTAGAGCGGTGGGCGATATCGGAGGGTGTCGGGCTGGTGGCTGTTGACCTGGTTCACCATGCCGTTGATCAGTCGGGGCGCCACATTCAGAATGCTGGCGTAGAAGGGGGCGCGTGGCGTCAGCTTCCTGATCGCGACCGACACCGCGTCGAGTGTCTGCTGAATCTGTGGGCCGAGTTGGGACTCAAGGTCTGCAGCCATCGTGAGGATGGGGATGATGCCCTCGTACGCCTCCGTTGTGTGCCAGCTGACGGTCACGAGCTCGGGTGCGATGAACTCGGCATCGGAGAACACACCCTTCAATGTCGGTTCGAGATCGACGAGGCTGGACGTCAACACACCGAGGTTGGTGGTGATGGAACCCAGATCGCCGATGGCCTGGTCGGGTGAATCCAGCACCGATGCCGCGGTGGTCAGCAGCGTGTTGGCGTTGGGTCCTTGGCTGCGGAGCGCCTCGTCGAAACCCTGCACGACGCCGGCGACGTTCGTCGAATCCGCCGGGCTTATCGAGTTGACGAAGTCGGTCGACGCGCCGATCACCTCCGAGAGGCTCTTTGGCGTCATCGAGCGGTCGAGCGGAATGCATTCGCCGACAGCCAGTTGCGGTCCTCCCTCGTAGTTGCCGACGAGTTCCAGTGACCTGTCGGCAAGGATTGAGGTCGATCTGATGACTGCCTGGACGTTGTCAGGTAGGGGCCGCTGTGCATCGGCGGTGAAGTCGACGCGGACAGAGGTCGCCGACGGGGTGATCGCCGATACCTTCCCGATTTCATAACCCATCTGGCTGACCGGGTTGTCGACATACAACCCGATGCTGTCGGGCATGATGGCGCAGTACTGGGCGGACTGCGCCTCGCGCAGGGACGCACACGAACCGCAGGCGAGCGCGGCGGCCACCGCGACCGACGCGGCCACTGCGCGACTACCGTGCCGAGACCGAATGGGGCCAAGAGGCGTAGGGGGCATCAGCAAGGACTCCCTGGAATCGGCATGCAAATGTCCGTGGCCAACAATGCGGGGCTTGCGTTCTGCGCATTCAGAATTCGGTCGAGTAGGTTCTGCACACGCTTGAGCGCACGAATCGTCAGGCCGTTTCTCTCCACGAACAACCGCCCCTTGTGCAGATACTGCTGGACTTTCTCGACGAACTGCACGCGATGGGCTTCGTAGAAATCGCCTACGGTCTTGAGTTGCATGAGTGCCGTACCCAATCCGCCGATGGTGCTCGTCATCCCCCCGTTGTAGAGCACCAGGGTCTGGGTCAGGATCGATACCTTCCTGACCAGCTGATCAAACTTGTCGCGGTAACTCGCGAGCGCTTCGATGTACTCGTCGGACATGTTGAGGATGTTGCTCACCTGTCCTCGCTGTCGGTCCACCGCTGACATGATCGCGTTGCCCGCATCGATGACGGTGGACACGACCTCCACGTTGGTGCCGGTGAGACCTTGCTGAAGTTGGTTGAGCGACTCATTCAACGGTTTGGTGTCCACGTTCTCAGTGATCTTGGTGGAGTCGGTCAGGGTGCGAATGAGGTTGTACGGCATCGTTACTCGTGTGACTGGGATGGCGGCGTCGCCCAGTGGGGTGTCACCGACCGATACCAGGTTCACGTAGTAGCCGCCGACGACGGTGAGCATCCGGACATCGACCTGCGACTGGTCACCGACGAACGCATCGTCTTTGACCCGTGCCGTAACCCGGACCTGCTTCGGCTCAAGCGAAAGCCCCTCGACCCTGCCCACTGTGATACCCGCCATCCGCACGTCGTCACCGACACGGACCGACGCCGCATCGTCGGTATAGAAGGCGACGAGCTTGCTCTGCCCTGGCGGGTGGAAGTAGACGTAGGCCAACACGAGTGCCACCACGAGCCCGAAGGCGATTGCCATGGCTCCCCAGGTGATCGGGTTTCGTAGCACCCGTGGCGTTTTCAGCGATTGCATAGCACCACCCTCTGACCGTTCAACAGCACGTCCATCGTCTCCGGTAGTTGAAGGCGACCGCGCGAACACGGCTCAACGGCTTCGTCGTTCTCACCGGGCGGTCTGATGTTCTCGTTCATCACCGGGATCAGCTTGAAGGCATCGAAGAAGTTGTCGAGGTTGCTGAATGCGCGATCCATCGCCTCATCGATATTGTTTCCCGGTTTGAGCCCGGCACTGTTGAGCAGTCGTACGACCGGGTCGAAGAAGCCGTGCCCGTACAACAGGGACTTGCGAAACTCATCGAGGATGGTCAGCGCCGCGTCCACTGGCTGATGGAACAGATCGATGAGGTGCATGAACTGCGCGGACTTGCCGGCGATGGAATCAGCCACATCTGACAGGTTGAGCATCAACCGCGAGACGACTTCCTGGCGGTTTGAGACGAACTCGGTCAGGCTGCGCAAGCTGGCCAGCATAGGGGCCAATCCACTGCCGTCACCGGTCAGAAACGACGCGGCGTTCGCGGTGAAGATGTTGATCTCCTCCGGGTTCAAGGTCGCCAGCACGGGTTGCAGGCCGTTGAACAACGCGGTCACGTCGAACGAGGGCTGGGTCATCGCGGTCGGTACGGCGGTGATCAGATCGGCTGCCTGATAACCCTGCGCAGCGTTGGTGACATCGATGTAGCGGACGCCGGTAAGGGCTTGGAACTTGATCGCAAGCCGCGATATGGCAACAATGCCGTATTGCTTGTCGAGGGTGAACGTTACGTTCGCGACGTTCTGTCCGTCACGATGCACGAGGTCGACGGCCTCGATCTTTCCGACGCGAACGCCACGGACCCTGACGTCACCGTCGGGATGCAGACCGGACACATCGGTGAACTCGGCGGTGTACGTACGCGTGTCCATGGCCACCGGGTTGGTGAGCGTGTTGGAGAGCAGGACGAACAACGCGACCGCGACCGCGATGGCCAGACAGATACGCCATGATGAGGCCCGCAGACTCATTCGGAACCTCCCACGACGATTCCGAGAGGTGCGGCCACACCGGGCAGACTGTCCAGCACGACGCGGACCGACATCGCACGCTGATCGCCATTGCCTGCGTACAACCTCTCGAAACGGGAGCGCAGCTCCGCGAGCTTCTCGGCGATCTCGGCCGGACGCAGCAGCGGTGGCGTCGTGTCGGTAAGCGCTTTGGTCCCGGCGATCAGCGGGAACAGATCGTCCACATGACTGCTCAGCAATTTGCCCACGGCAGCGAAGAGACCCTGGGAGGCGGTTCGGCTGAATTCTGTTGTGACGGTTTGGAAGAACTCTTCGCTGACATCGGCCAGGTTCGGCACCACCACACCCTCCAAGAAGGGCGGGGTGATCGGCCGCGTGATCGTCGCCGCTGGCGGGAAAGTCTGACCGGGGTAATAGCTGTAATCGATGAGCCTCCTGGTGGACTCGACCGCAACGTCGTTGAACTCCGGGAACGCCGCGACGATCGATGTCGTGTTGGCCAGCAGCTGCTCGGTGGGCACGGTCTGCACGTCGGCGACCGCCTGCGTCACACTGATCGCGGTTTCGAACAACGGATTGAGCCCGTCCGTATACCGGGTGACACGATCCATGACCTGGATCAACTGCGGCGTCAGGGAGGCCGTGGATACGCCACCGAGCTGGGACAGCAACTCCGAGAGGGTGAAGTTCCCCGTAGGCACCACGCTGACCTCGCTGCCGTCGCGAAGCAACTGCCCGCCGGGTTTGGGATCGAGGTTTATACCTGGAACGCCGAAGTAGTTGATCGTCCGGAAGTCAATGTCCATCGAGTCGGTCAGCCCGCGCACCGGTGTCTTCTGCAAGTCCGTGACCAGCCGAACACCCCCACCCGCCGTATTGGCGATATTCGAGACCTGTCCGACCTCGACGCCGTGTAGCACAACCGGGGCGCCCGCCTCGACGCCCTGGCCGACATAGGGCGTGTTGATCACGACGGAGAACCGGTCGTGGGCCCGGTCATCCAATGGGTTCGCGGCGAAGAGAATCGCAACCAGGGCGATACACAGCAGCGCTACGAGACCGATGGTCGCCAACACCCGGTCCTGGTACTTCGTTGAGCCTCTAAGCATGGCGGCGCGCTATCCTTTGAACACGAATTCGGGTTGTAGACCCCACAGCAGCACTGTGGTCGTGACGTCCAAAATCATGATCGTCACCAGGCTTGCGCGCACCGCCCGACCCGACGCCTCGCCGACGCCCACCGGTCCGCCCGTCGCGAAATAGCCGTAATAACAGTGGATCAACGTGGCCGCGACGCAATACGTAGTTGCCTTGATCAGCGAGTAGAAAAGATCTATGGGCGTCAGGAACTGAATGAAGTAGTGGTCGTAGGTCCCGCCCGGTTCACCGCTGAGCGTGACCACCGTGTCCATCACGAAGAAGGTCGCCACCAGTGTGAGCAGGTAACCGGGTATGACACAAAGCAGCCCGCCGATCATTCGCGTGCCCACGACAAAAGGTATCGGCCTAAGTCCCATGGCCTCGACGGCGTCGACCTCGTCCGAGATCCGCATGGCACCGATCTCGGCGGTCATTCGTGTGCCGGCCTGTGCGGCGAAGGCGATGCCTGCGACCAGTGGTCCGATCACCCGGACGGCCCCGACCCCGCCGATGAGACCCGCCAACGGTCCGAATCCGATGATGTTGAGGGTCGCGAGCGCCTCGATGGCCAACGAGGCGCCGACCGCCATACCGAGGATAAGCAGGACACTGATCGTGCCGCCGTCAACGATGAGCGAGCCTCTGCCCCACCCGAGGTTGATGGTTGCGGCCAGGGTTTGTCGGGTGTATCGGCGCACCGTCAACGGCAGGTAGAAGAAGGTCTGCCCGATGAACAGAACCCACTGACCGACTACGCGTAAGGGCTTCGTCAGCGCGCGCGTTGTGAACGCGCGGGTGTGCCACATTGCGGAGGGAGCTGCCATTATGCGATCGCCGTCGGAAAGAACATGGTCTGTATCTGGGTGATGGCCAGGTTCGCGAAAACGATTAGCACGACGTTGATCACGACCGCCGCGTTCACGGCATCGGCGACCCCGCGCGGACCGCCCTTGGCTTCCATTCCTCGCAACGAAGAGATAATCGCCACGATTGCCGCGAAGATCATGCTCTTTGCGATGGCGAACCATACGTCGGTCATCTTGGCGAACGTGCCGAATGAGTTCCAGAAGCTGCCGGTGGCCACGTCGTTCACCGTGACCGAGAGCAGGAAGGCGGCGCCCGCCCCCGACGCGATGATGATCAGGCAGAGAATGGGAGCGATCAGGATGAGCGCGAGGAACCGCGGCACCACCAGGCGACGTACCGGGTCGATCCCGAGAACCCGCATCGCGTCGAGTTCCTCACGCATGGCGCGAGCACCGAAGTCGGAGGCGATGGCAGACGCCGCGGCTCCGCCCATCAGTAGTCCCGCGGTGATGGGCGCACCTTGGCGCACGACGCCCACACCGCTGGCCGCACCGAGCAGGGCGGTGGCGCCGACCTGGGCAACCAGGCCGGATGTCACGATTGTGACCATGGCGCCGAACGGGATGGCCATCAGTAGCGCCGGGATCGCGGTCACCTTCAGCAGCACCCAGGCCTGCCATAGGAATTCCCGCAGCGGGAGCCTGAGTCTCACTGCGTCGACGACCGCGTAACGCAGAACATCGACGGCCAGACGTACGCCACGACCCGTGGTGCCCGCCGCGCGCGTCGGAACAGCGGCCGCGTTCGACGCCGCTTGACCCGCGGTGGCCACGGCCGAAGTCAAGACCTGCGTTGAGGCAGGACCTACGACCTGTTTGGCCACGCCACCCCCCTTCCGCCTTACCTACTGCCCGGAGTTGACCCAGGATGGACAAAACACTAACCAGGTTAGTAAATCATGGTGTGATGGTGACCACAAACCCCATCCTCACCCAGATACGGAGGAATTTACGTCTTTGTAAGCAGCGAGGTGCGAAACCAGCAAATTTCGTCATGCGCGGGCGGCGGCGCCAGGTCTGCGCATACGCGTGCACAGCGCGCCGATTCAGCCCCGCTCAAACCCGGGGCGCGACTTCGAAGTAGGTGAAATCAGTTCCGGTGCAAAATGGTCGACTTCGCTGCCCTGGCAGCCTCCGCACTTCACGTGCAGCCCGTCGAGTCCATCGGAAACGGGTTGTATGCGCTACGTCACGTGTCACACTTACGCCAGCAAGCGATCCGGTGCAGGTGTGCAGTATTCCGGAACCAAGGCATGTCCTGGACTCGAAGATGAGCCGATCGCCTGCGACAGGGAGGAGACAGCGTTGAGCGTTCCCAGGTATCTCTTGATGGGGTCGCTTCTGGCCCTCGCCATGTCCTTGCCCGGGGTGCCATCTGCCCCGGCCGAACCGTTGACCCCGTTATCTCCCGCTGAGGTCGAGTACCTCGGGCAACTACGCCAAGTCTTCTCGCAGTACCGCGATCCCGCGGAGTTCCGCAGTGACGGCGAGTTGCTGGATCTCGGTCGTTACGTCTGCGAACAGCGCGACATCGGCCTCGTCGGTGCGGGGGCGACAATGGTCTCACCCGCCATAATCCAATTGGCGTTCATCTACCTGTGTCCGAACTGACGGCATGTTCATCGATGCCGTACCGAATGCTCGTCTCTCGCAGAGGAATCGAATGCATAAGCCCGCGATCACCATCGGCGCCGCACTTATCGGGGCGTCGCTCGTGCTGTTGCCACCGGCACAGGCGGACAACTCCGGCTTCGTCAGCCAAGCCAAGGCTCTCGGGTTCCAGCAAGCGTCTGACAACCTGATCAGCACGGCACGGTCGGCATGCTACTTTCTGAGCCTCAACAGGCATCCCGGCCAGGTGACGGATCGGATATCTCGGTACTTGGCCGTCGACGCTGACTTAGCCAGAACCTTCTTCGCGATGTCAGTCAATGAGTACTGTCCGCAGTACCATTATCTAATCGCCGGCTGAGCGAAACAGACTCTCGATTAGCTGGCCCTCCTCGCGGCCGACCACATATTTAGTTGACCTGGTTATGTCATTGGGTGGCGGTGTGGTTGGACACAGAGTCAACCGCCCTTTTCGGCCTCGTACTTCTTGGTCATGTGCTCGATGGCGCTCATCTGCGTCGCCGCCAGCTCCTCCCGCACGTCGGTGGCGCGTGCGGCTGCCTCCAACGTCGGCTGCGCCTGGCCCTGAAAGTGCGGAATGACCTCGGCCGCAAAAAGTTCCGCGGATCGTTTGGTGGCCGCGGGGTTAGCCCATTCATGGCCCATCTGCAGCATGCAGCCGAAGCCGCCGGACTGGTCGGCCAGTCGCTGCACCTGCGCGCGGGCTTGGTCGGGCGTGCCGATCACGCCGGCGCCCGCGCCGTTGATGCCGTCGACGACTTCGTCGATGTTCTCCCCCGGTACCTCCATCTGCGGGAACGCCGCGACCTTCTGGAAGTAGCGGTACCAGTGCTCGATGCCGAAGCGCACGTCGGCGCGGGCCTGCTCCTCGGTTTCGGCGATGTGCATAGGGCACACCAGCGACCAGTTCCTGCGGTTCACCGTCGTGCCGAACGCGGCCGCGCGTTCCTCGGCGATGCCCCAGTGATGGGCCAGCGCATCGAACCCCTCGACCACGAGCGTCGCGCCGATCGACAACAACCCGATGCCGTGCTTACCCGCCAGCCGCGCGCCCGTAGGTGAGGCCACGGCGGCGACCGCCAACGGGATGCCGTCCTCGGCGTAGGGCGCCAATTGCAGTCGGGCGTCATGCAGGTCGTGGGTGGCGGTCTTGGCGCTCACGGTTTCGCCGGCCAGCAGCCGCACCACGATGTCGAGGTTGGTCTCCAGCAACTCGCGGGTGTCGGTCGGCGTGAGCCCGATCATCGCCGCATCGGTGGGCAGCGAGCCTGGGCCCATCCCGCCGATGATGCGGCCGTGGGTGAGGTGATCGAGCAGCATCAACCGATCGGCCACCCACAACGGATTGTGATAGGCCAGCGAGATCACCCCGGTGCCGAACCGAATCCGCTTGGCCCGCTGGGCTGCCGCCGCGATGAACACCTCCGGCGAGCTGATGATCTCGCTGCCCGCCGAATGGTGTTCCCCGATCCACGCCTCGTCGTAGCCGAGGGCGTCGAGGTGTTCGACGAATTCGAGGTCGCGCTGCAACGCCAGGGTCGGGTTGGTACCTGCGCGGTGAAAGGGTGCGATGAAGTATCCGAACCGGAGCTTGGCCATGGGTTGAACCTAGCCATATCCGCGGTCGGAATACTGCGTTAGGTAAACACCGACCCTGCCGTGCGGCGGCCGCCGATGCTTCATCCTTCCGCAGCGGCCAGCAGATCCTCGACGACGGTCAGCTTGACCCGGGGGCGGCCGGCGCCCAGGCCGCGCTCCCGTTCCACCTGGTCTATTGCCCGCCAGCCGTCAAGGTCGACACGGCGCGGTCGGTGTGCGCCGAGCAGACTGTCGAGCGCCGCCCGGTTTCCCGACGGGGCGGGGAGTTGGCCGGCCCGGTAGTCGTGCAGCAATGCGGTCACGGTGCGCAGCGCGCAGTCCTTGTTCGTCCCGATCACCCCGGAAGACCCGCGCTTGACCCAACCCGTGGCGTAGACCCCGGGAACCGCATCGCCGTCGGCGCTCAAGACTCGCCCGTCTCGGTTCGGTAGGCGCTGCCCGGCCTCGTCGAACGGTAGCCCGGGAAGCGGCTGGCTCGCGAAGCCGGTGGAGCGCAAGACAAGTCCGGTGCTCAGGCGCTCGACTTCGTCGGTCACCACTACCCGCGGCACCCCGGCGGCGGCGCACTCGAGCCGCGTCGCAGCCAGGTCCAGCGCCTCGACGCGCTGTGCGCCGTGCAGGGCGACCGGCGCGGCGCAGAAGCGCAACACGACGCGGCATCGGCCACCGAGGTGCGGGGCGCCTGCGATCTCGCGCAGGGTTTGGGTTTTGAGCGCAGCGGCGTACGTCCGTACGAGGTCCTGGGGCGCGGAATCTGCCTGCGCAGCGCGCAGGGCGTCTGGCGGCACGACGTCGATTCGGACCCCAGTCTGCCGCAGGCCGAGCAGCTCCGGCGTGGTGAAGGCGGCCTGCGCAGGTCCGCGACGGCCTACGACGACAACCTCCCGGACGGCGCTTCGGGCTAAGGCTTCGAGCGCATGATCGGCGATGTCGGTGCGGCGCAGGCGTTCCACCGGCAGCGTGAGGATACGGGCGATGTCGAGGGCCACGTTACCGTTGCCCACCACCACGACGCGCTCATGGGAAAGGTCGGGTTCCAGACCGGCGAAGTCGGGGTGGCCGTTGTACCACCCGACGAACTCGGCGGCCCCCATGCTGCCGGGAAGGTCCTCGCCGGCGATCCCCAGGCGTCGGCTGTGCGGTGCTCCGGTGGCGTAGACGACGGCGTGGTGCAGCGCCCGCAGCTCACGGTGGGCGATATCGGTCCCGATCTCCGTGTAGAGGTGCATCCGCACGCGGGAATCTGCAGCCATCCAAGCGAATTGGTCCATCACCGCTTTCGTGTTCTGGTGATCGGGCGCCACCCCCGAGCGCACCAGCCCCCAGGGTGTGGGGAGCCGATCGAAGAGTTCAATCTGCACGTCTTCGCCGCAACGCAGCAGATGTTCGGCGGCGTAGGCGCCGGCAGGACCGACACCGACGATGGCGACTCGCAGCGGTGATCGCGCGCTCATCTGGACGCCTGGGCGTAATAGCCGGCATTGATGGCCAGGAAAGGCTGCGCCTCCGCGGTCAACTCGGTGTCGACAAGGATTGCGTTCACCGGGCACGCCTCCGCGCATGCGTTGCAGTCGATGCAAATCGCCGGGTTGATGTAAAGCTGTTCGGCGTTGCCATATCCGGTCTCGGCGGGCGTGGGATGGATGCAGTCGACCGGGCAGACCGAAACACAGATCGCGTCGTTGCAGCATCCACCGGTGATCACATAGGTCACGACAGGCTCGCGTTCTTGTTCGACGGGGCCGGATCGCGCCGGGCGGCCGGTGTGAGACGCACGCCCGTGGAGTTGAATGCCGGAACCTGGGAAAACGGGTCAAGGCGCGCGTTGGACACCAACGCGTTGCGGTTGACCCCGAACGACTGGGGTGCTGCACCTGATACCGGGTCGAAGACGCGGCTGCCCCAGCCGTGCGGCACGCAGACCACACCCGGGCGCATCGCATCGGTCACCTTCGCACGCAGCTCAATGCTGCCGACCGACGACGTCAGCCGCACCAGATCGCCGTCATGTACGCGCGCGGCGGCGGCGTCGCGCGGGTGCACCTCCACCACGCTGGTCCGCTGGGCGGCGAAGAGCCCCGGCGACTCGTTGAGCCACGAATTCATCGCTTCGCGGACGCGCTTGTTCACCAGCAGCAGCGGGAACTGTTCATCGGTCGGTGGCCGTGTCGCGAGCGCCGCACGCACCGCGCGAAGCAACTGATCGGGTGCGGCATGCACCCGTTTGTCGTCGGTGACGAGCGCATCGGCGAGGTCGCCGAAGCGGGGTTCGCCGTAGAGCCAACCGTGTGGGCGGGCACGGATGTCACGCCACTTCAGCCGCCGACCCGTTACCACTAGTAGGCGCGAAACCCACTCGGGGTTCAGCGCCAACGCCCGCCGACCGGTGCGTGCGGCGATCCACCGGGTGGCTCGTATCACCCGGTTGACGCCGCGGCGACCGAAGAGGTTGCGGCCCATCGCCAACGCGAGTTCGGTGAAGAACTCCCACTCCTCCATGACCCCGTCGGGCGGGTTGACCGCGCGCTGCGCGTACTGCACGAACGGGCGCTCCTGAACACTGGCCAGCAGTGGGCTCAGCTCTTCGCGTTCCAGCCAGTGCGTCCCGGGAATGAGCCAGTGCGCGTGGCGGTGGCTCTCCCGCTGCACAAGATCGATGGCAACAAGCAGGTCGAGATCGGCAAGCGCAGCGTCGAGCGTTTCGCCCTGCGGCCCGCTCACGACAGGATTGCCGAAAGCGAGGACCATGGCGCGAATCTGGCCTCGCCCCGGTGTCATGATCTCGTCGGGTAGTTCGGCAACCGAGTGAAATCCGAAGATCGCCGGATTCCGACGCAACCGTGTCCGGTGCTTGGCGGGCGGCCCGAATAACCGGAGGACCCTTTGCAAGTCGACGTAGCCGCGCTCGTATCGGCGACCGCCGGGTCGGTCCAGGCGGTCGGTGACGATGTTCAACAACTGCCCGAGCCACTCGGCGACCGTTCCCGACTCGCTGTGCGAGACGCCGGTGTGGCTGAGACACATAGCGGTTCGGGCGCTTCCGAAGCGACGCGCAACGTCTTCGATGACAGCGCGCTCGACGGCGCAGCGCTCCGCGAGTTGGTCAAGGTCGGCTTCGGCGGTCAGACGCTTGACAGCATCGATACCGGTGACCGGGACGGCACTCGGGCGCTTATCGAGGCCGAGTTCGAAGATGACCTTCAGCACCCCGAGCAGAAACGCCCAGTCCTGCCCGGGCAGGACGGCGACATGGGTGCGCGCGCGCTCGGCGGAGGTCGAGCGTCGGGGATCCACCACGATGACGTCGGCGCCGTCGCGCTGCCGCGCCAACACCCGATTCCAGCCGGAGGGGTTGCTGTCGAGCCAGTTGAACCGGCTCTGGGCAGGGTCCATGCCGACCAGCAGGAAGCAGTCGCAGGCGTCGATGTCGGGAACGAGCCCGATATAGGCGGTGCCGTAGAGCTCCTCGAATACGAAGTGGACGTTGTTCTGGTCGAGCGAGCCGACCCAGTACCGGTTCCCGGTCCCTATCGCGTCGAGTAAGCCCGTCCAGAACGTCGTGGTCGAGAACGAGAAGCCCATCGGGTTGCCGTGGTAGGTGGCAACCGCGTCGGGGCCGCCCCGGTCGATGATCGCGTTGAGCCGCGCAGCGATATCGGCAATGGCCTCCGCATAGGTCGCCTCCACATACTTGCCGTCGCCCACCCGCCGCATCGGCCGGGTGATGCGGCGCGGATGCTCGATGACCTCACCGGCTGTTTTTCCCTTCCTGCAGAAGTCACCCCACGAGTAGGGATTCTGCCGATCGGGAGCGATCGACAGAACGCGATTGCTCGCCTCGTCGACCTGAATCTCGAGGCCGCAGTTCGTTATACAGATCTGGCAGTAGGTGTTGACCGTCTTCGCCATCCCGGCCCTCCCGCCGCGGCGACACCATGTCCGCAATTAGATAACCACGTTAGATCAATGCAGACGAGGTGGCGGGCGGATTGCCGAATAGCTGCGGTGTCTAACCTGCGAGTACCCCGACCACCCAAACGACGGTGGCCAGCAGCGCGCCGGCCAACTCCACGCCGACCGACAGCGCGACACCCTTGAGGGCGTGTTTGGTCGATGTCCACGCCAGCGTCGGATCCTGGCGGCGGGCGAACTCAGCGGCGTATACGCCCAGGACGAACCCGATGAACAACCCGATCACCGGGATCACGAAGAACCCGACGATGCCGGCGATCCCGCCGATGACCAGCACCGAAGTGCGCACCTGCGCCTCGCGCATGCGACGCACCGGCCAGGTGTACTTGATGATCGTCGTCACCACGATCACCGCGGCGGCGATCCCGAACACCACCCACGAGGTGGTGGTGTTGACGACGAAGGCCCAGACCCCGATCGCACCGATCACCAGCAACACCCCGGGCAGGATCGGCACGATGATGCCGGCCAGCCCGACGGCGATCGCCAGCGCCACCAGGAGTATGCCGCCGAGGCTCACGTGGCGAGCTTAGGCCGTCACAGCTTGCGTCCGCGCACCCACTGCACCGTGCCGGTCACCTTCGTGCGCACGCTGGCCAGGCCGAGATCCTCCAACGTATCGGCCAGTTGGTCGTCGTCGAAGAAGTGCGCACCGCCGTTGGGCAGGAACCGGGAGAAGTCGGCGGCGACGCCCGCGGTCGGCACCATGACCGCCATCCGGCGCCCGGAGCGCAGCACCCGCACCATCTCGGCGAGCGCCGTGGCCGGCTTGGGAATCAGCTGCAGCACCGCCACCGACACCACCGCGTCGACCGACTCGTCCTGCAGTGGTAGCCGCGACGCGTCGGCGCGCAGGAAGCCCACATTGGGTCCGGCGTAGGCCCGAACCGCGCGGGAAAGCATGGGTTCGGAGATGTCGACTCCGAGCGCGAGCCCGCCCGGCCCGACCGTACGGCCGAGCGTGGCGGTGACGTTGCCGGGCCCGCTGCCGACGTCGAGCGCCACCCCGCCGACGGGCAGGTTCAGCCACTCGGTGGGCTCCTGCCATGCGGTCAAGAGCTTGCGCGCCAGGAGCTGCGCGTTGTCGTAGAACATCGAACCGAGTCGCGAGGCCCACAGCGCCTGGATCGGGCCGGTGTTCTTCTCGTCTTCAGGCGTTTCCCCGAGCAGGTCGAGATAGCCCTTGCTGACGTCGGGATGTTCGGGCGGGTCGATGAGCAGCCGGGAAGCCATCTGCAATGCGGGTGGCAGGGGTTCAGTGGTCACGAATCCACGCTACGCCTTTCGCGTCACGCGACCAGCTTGTCCGCCAGGTCGAGGAAATCCGTTGCCGTGACGTCGAACTCGCCATCATTGACCCGATACGGAGGGCGGCGCGGACCACGTTCGAGCGGTCGGGCCACATAGGCGCTCCTCAGCCCTGCATCGCGGGCCGCGCGCAGGTCGCTGGGATGGGCGGCGACGAGCATCAGCTCGCCGGGGGCCACGTCGAGCAGTTCGGCACAGCCCAGGTACGCCTCGGGGTCGGGCTTGTAGTGGCGGAACAGCTCGGCGGAGATGATGCAGTCCCAGGGCAGCCCGGCCCGTTTGGCCATGTTCGTCAGCAGGGAGAAGTTCCCGTTGGACAGCGTGGTGAGAACGTACCGCTGTTTGAGCCGGGTCAGGCCGGCCACGGAATCGGGCCACGGGTCGAGCCGGTGCCAGGCGCGGTTGAGGTGGTCGATCTCCTTGTCGTCGACCGCCGCCAGCCCAACGGCCTCGAGCAGTTCGACGAGGATCATCCGGTGCAGGTCGTCGATCTTCATCCACGGCAGCTCACCGCGGCGCACCCGGTCCATCGCCGGCACGTAACCAGCGCGCCAGCTGTCGGCGACCGCGGCCCAGTCACGGTGCGCATCGTGGCGGCGGCCGAACTCCTTGAGCTCGGCGATGATGGTCGACCGCCAGTCGACGACGGTGCCGAAGACGTCGAACGCGAGCGCCCGCACATTCACTAGGGCTCCAGCACGACTTTGCCGAGCACGCCGCCGTCGGCGAGGCTCTGCAACGCGTCGGCGCCGTCGGCCAGCGCGGAGCGCACCGGTGGCGGCGGACGTAGCCCGGCCTTGACCAACTCGGCCACGCCGAACGCGAACACCGACTGCGAACCCGGAACACGGTTGACGTACTCGCCGTAGCCCACGCCGATCACCGCGACGTTGCGCAGCAACAGCCGGTTGACCTTGACGGTCGGGATGCCTTGGCCGGCGGCGAAACCGATCACCAGCAGCCTGCCCTCGACGGCCAGCGCCCGCACGGCGTCGTCGAACGCGTCACCCCCGACCGGGTCCACCACCAGATCGACCCCGCGGCCGTCCGTGGCGTCCTGCACGGCCTTCAGCCAGCCGTCGGTCAGCGGCAGCACCACGTCGGCGCCCAGCGATTTCACGAAGTCGACGGCGTGCGCACGGTTTACCATCGCGATCACTCTGGCGCCCAACGCCTTTGCGATCTGGATGCTGGCAACGCCGATGCCGCCCGCCGATCCCAGTACCAGTACCGTCTCACCGGGCCGCAGCGCGCCGCGGCGGGCCAGCGCGAAGTACATCGTCTGGTAATTACCCATCAGCGCAACGGATTCGGCGTCTTCCAGCTCCTCGAGAGTGGGTGTGACGCTGGCGGCCGGCACCGCCACCTGCTCTGCCCATCCGCCCAGCATCGCCATCGCCGTCACCCGCTGACCGGGTGAGAACCCCGAGTCGGCGGGCGCCGAGCGCACCACCCCGGCGACCTCCATACCCGGGGTGAACGGCGGTTCCAACCGCAACTGGTACTCGCCGCGCAGCAACAGTAGATCGGGAAAGCTGACCCCGGCCGCACCCACGTCGATGACGACGGTGTTCTCGTCACCGACGGGGTCGTCCACCTCGACGTAGCGCAGCCCGGCCGGACCGGAAAGCTCCCGCGCGACAAGCGCTTTCATACGGTGACGCTCAGCCGACGCTGAACGTCGCGCGCTGCGCGGCCGAAAGGTCGGTGATCTCGCCCCACTTCGCGGCGACGTCGTCGACCGACGGCACCTCGGTGAACGTCACACCCTCGTTCTGGAACAGGGCGGTGCGCTGCACCTTGCCGCCGCCGACGATGAACACCGATGCCGTGTCGGGCAATTCCTCGGTACACAGGTAGGCCACCACCGGCGCCACGTACTCCGGCGTCAGCTTCTCGAACACCTCGGGCGGCAGGATGTCCTGCGTCATCCGGGTCGCCGCGATCGGGGCGACGGCGTTGGTCTTGATGTTGTACTTCGCGCCCTCCTGGGCCAGCGTGTTGATCAGCCCGACCAGGCCGAGTTTGGCTGCGCCGTAGTTGGCCTGGCCGAAGTTGCCGAACAAGCCACTGGTCGAGGTCGCCACGACCACGCGGCCGAAGCTGTTCTCGCGGAAGTGCGGCCAGGCCGCGCGGATCACGTTGTAGCCGCCGTAGAGGTGCACCTTGAGCACCGCGTCCCAGTTGTCGAACTCCATCTTGTGGAACGTGCCGTCGCGCAGGATGCCCGCGTTGGAGACCACGCCGTCGACCTTGCCGAACTCATCCAAGGCGGTCTTGATGATGTTCTGGGCGCCTTCGGGGTCGGCCACCGAGTCGTAGTTGGCGACCGCACGGCCTCCGGCGTCCTTGATCTCCTTGACGACCTCGTCGGCCATCGCCGAACCGGCGCCGGTGCCGTCGCGGGCCCCGCCCAGATCGTTGACGACGACGCTGGCGCCCTCCCTGGCGAGCGTCAACGCGTAGTCGCGTCCGAGGCCGCCCCCGGCCCCGGTGACGACGATGACGCGGTCCTGCACTCCTGGCATGAACTTCCCTTCTCGAATGTGGATTTCGGTGCGCTCAGTTGCGCTCAGCGCTACTCAGCGCACCGAAATCGCCAACTAAAACAAACGTTTGGCGAGCTTAAGCGCCTTCTCTGTATACGGGGGGTAGATAAAGGCTCCGACATCGGGTCGGGTCGGCTTGGTCATCACCGTCTTCTTGTGGCTGAACTGCTCGAAGCCGTAGCGGCCGTGGTAGGCGCCCATCCCCGACGGGCCGACCCCGCCGAACGGCAGCTTGTTGGTGGCGAAGTGGAACAGCAGGTGGTTGACCACCATGCCGCCCGCCGACACCTCCTTGATCACCCGTTCGCGGATGCTCTTGGTCTTGGTGAACAGGTAGGCCGCCAGCGGCTTGGGCCGCGAGTTGACGAAACCGATTGCGTCGTCGAGGGATTTCACCGTCATGACCGGCAGGATCGGGCCGAAGATCTCATCGGTCATCAGCGGCTCGGCCGGGTCCGGGTCGACGACGACGGTTGGCTGGATGCTGATCTTGGCCGCGTCGGATGCGCCGCCGATGGCGACCTCGCCCTTGGTCGCATCGAGTGCGGAGACGAGCCGGTTGAAGTGGCGCTCGTTGACGATGCGTTTGCCGCTGGGGTTTTCGGACTCGAACGTCGTTACCGCTTCTTTGATCTTGTCGACGAGCTGATCGCGGATCTTCACATCGGCCAGCACGTAGTCGGGCGCGATGCAGATCTGCCCGGAGTTGATCAGCTTGGTCCAGGCGATCCGCTTGGCCGCGACGTCGATGTCGGCGTCGGCGGACACGATCACCGGGCTCTTGCCGCCCAGTTCCAAGGTGACCGGCGTCAGATGCGGCGCGGCGCCTTCGTAGACCTTGCGGCCGATCTCGGTGCCGCCGGTGAAGCAGATGTGGTCGAAGCCCTGCGCGATGAGCTCCTGGCTGACGCTGCCGTCGCCCTCGACCACCACGATGGCGTCGTTGTCGAGGTAACGCGGTACCAGCTCGGCCATCAGCGCCGAGGACGCCGGGCACACCTCGGAGGGCTTGAGCACGACGGTGTTGCCGGCCGCGATCGCCCCGATGGCCGGCCCGAGCGTCAGCACGAACGGGAAGTTCCACGCGCCGATGACCAGCACGGTGCCGTAGGGCTCGTATTCGACCCAGCCACGGCCGGGCAACTGCGACAGCTCCAGCAGCCGGTAGCGGCGCCGGGCCCACTTGCGCACGTTCTTGGCGGCGTCCTTGGCCTCACCGGCGGTGCTGGCGATGTCGGCCAGCCATGCCTCAAAGCGGTTGCGGCCGAGGTCCTGGTGCAGCGCCTCGGCGATGGCGTCCTCGTTTTCGGTGACGAGCTTTTCCATTGCCAGCAACTGCTGCTTGCGCCACGCCAGATCCTTGGTGCGGCCGGTCTTGAACGTTTCGCGCAGTCGGCGCACGACACCGGGGATGTCGGTGGTGGGTTGCGCGGGCGCGACGGATTCTGTGGTCATGGTGGGTGTCCTTCCTGACCCGAGGAATACCCGATCCTAACCAACCGGTTGGCAAGCCCTACAGGGGTAAGTTCGTCCCCCTTCATATCGCCCGTTCGGGTGGTCAGCCCGCCTTCTCGGCGGTGACGAACGCGGAGAACGCGTCGGCGTCGTATTCCTCGGGTGGCAGCACCCACCGGTTCAGGCGTTGCATCTCGTCGCGGGAGGTGATGGCGGCGGAGCGCCAGCCGTGCGCGTCGAGCCACTGCGCGACGTCGGCGCGGTCGGGGTCGTTGTACATCAGGTCGGCGACGTCGAGCGTCTCTTCCATGCCGAACTGGGCGGCGATGCGTTGGAACCGCTCCCGCATCTGTTCGCGACGCTCGTCGGCCTGCGTGCCGACCGTCTCGACGGCGACCCGGCTTCCCGGTGCGCTGAGCGCGGTGACCTGCTCGAAAAGCCGGTCCTGGGCCTCGGCGGGCAGGTACATCAGCAATCCCTCGGCCAGCCACGCGGTGGGCGCGTCGGCGTCGAAACCGGCGTTGCGCAGCGCTGCCGGCCAGTCGAAGCGCAGGTCGACCGGTACCGCGTGCCGTCGCACCGACGGCAGCGTGCCGTGCTCGGCCAGCCGCGCGGCCTTGTACTCGAGCACCTTGGGCTGATCGATCTCGTAGACCACGGTGCCGGCCGGCCACGGCAGCCGGTAGGCGCGCGAATCCAGCCCGGACGCCAGGATGACGACCTGGCGGATCCCGGCGTCGGCGGCGTCGGTGAAGAACCGGTCGAAGAAGTGTGTGCGCACGGCCTGGTAGTTGCCCATGTGCTCGAAGATGACGGCGACCTCGGGGTCGACCTCGGCGACCTTGGCCGTGAACGCGTCGTCGAGGATGAACTCCCAGATCCCGGTTCCAGCGCCGGCGACAAGCACCTCGGCGAACGGGTCGCGGATCAGCGGCTCGTCGCGGGCGGTCTCGGCGGCGCGGGAGGCGGCCACCATCACCGCGGTCGAGCCAACGCTGGTGGCGATGTCCCAAGTGTCGTCGTCAGTGCGCAGTGAACTCATCGAGCGCCATGGTAATCCAGTAACTTAGTTAAGCTATCCGAACTGTGGGCGACGTCACCGGCGCTACGACTTGAGTTGCCACAGCTTGTTGGCCATCAACAGCTCGAAGTTACGGATGACCGCGGTCAGTTCTTCGTGCGTGCCGACGAAACCGGCGTAGAAGCCCATCCCCCACATCACCGCGACCAGCATCTCGACCAGGTACTTGACGTCGGTGTCCGTGCTGAGCTCACCGCGTTCGATCGCGTCGTTGACCGCCCACGTGATGAACTCGCGAGAGTTCTCCAGCGAGTCGTGTTCGTCGCCGCCGAGTTCGGGGTGGCGCTGCGCCTCCAGCACCGACGTGACGAGAAACGCCGCCGCCGACCGGTCCTCGGAGTCCGCCTGCATCGCGACGGTGAAATAGGCGGTCAGCCGGTCGAGCAGGTTCGTCTCGGCTTCGGCGCGGGCCTTACCCACCCTGGCGATCGTCGCGTTGGTTTGCTCGACGACCTCGCGCCACAACACCTGCTTGCTGGCGAAGTAGTGGTTGATCGCGGGCCGGGTCAGGTCGGCGCGGATGGCGATCGCCTGAAAAGTGGCGGCGTCGTATCCGAGTTCGCTGAAGACTTCGCGAGCCGCCTTTACGATGCGCTCCCGGGTCTCGGCGGCCTTCGCTGCGGGGGGACGGCCGGGGCCCCTACTCGCGGTGTGCGGCACGGGGAAATTGTGCCACAGCTCACCGGGTATGACTGCACCAGTATGCTTACGGCGGCGTCAGGACCGCCCGACCAGCAAAGCATCCGGCGGTGTGGCGACGGATCTGCCGTAGAGAAGACACAGCTTGACGAACTAGTGTCGCGTCCCATGGCGAGCGTCGCATCGCGTGAGGCCTACTTCGAGACGGGCCTCGACGTCCTGTCCGACCTCGGCTATGGCGGGCTGAAACTGGCCGAGGTGTGCAACCGCCTCGGCGTCACGACCGGATCGTTCTATCACTACTTCCCGAACTGGCCCGCGTACACCAAGGAGCTGGTCGCGCACTGGATGCAGGCCCGCACCGTGCAGATCGTCGACACCGTGCGCGCCGAACCCGATCCGCGGCGGCGCATCGACATGCTGGTGCAGAGCGCCTTGGGTCTGCCCCACGGGGCCGAGGCCGCGATTCGGGTGTGGAGTGCGATCGACCCCGACGTGCGCACCGTGCAGTCCGCGGTCGACCAGCAACGTTACGAGATCGTGTACGAGTCGGCCTACGAGATCCTGCAACACGCGCGCCAGGCGCAGGTGTTCGCCGCGTGGGCGGTCTATTTGCTGATCGGGTATGAACAGGCCGCCCTGCCGCGCGACGCCGACGCGCTCGAGTGGATCGCGGCCCAGATGATCAGCGCCCTCGAATCCGGCCGGTTCACGTCGGTCTTCGATGAGAGCTAACTCGGGCGCCACGTCGAGCACTCGGCCCCGGTCGTCCCCGTCAAGATCATTGCTACGTGGTCCGGTGCGGCTGTGGCGCCGCGTGGTCGACCGGATCCAGCAGCGCGACCCCGAGCACGACGCGCTGCGCCGCGCGACGCGGGCAGCGGTGGTGCTGCCGGTCGCCGCGGCGGTCAGCTTCCTGATCGCCGGCGACTCGCAGACGCCGATGTTCACCATCTTCGGGTCGGTGGCCCTGCTGATCGTGGCCGACTTCCCCGGCAACCGCCCGGCCCGGGCGCTGGCCTACGCCGGGTTGGGCGTCAACGGCGCGGTGCTCATCACGCTCGGGACGCTGGTGGCGCCGCATCCCTGGCTGGCGGTCGTGGTGATGTTTCTGCTCGGCGTGGCGGTGACGTTCTCGGGGGTGCTCAGCGAGATCGTCGCGGCGGGTCAGCGCGCCACCCTGCTGACCTTCGTGTTGCCCGTGTGCACACCGGTGGGCCCCGTCCCCGAGCGGCTGACCGGCTGGCTCATCGCGCTGGCGGTGTGCGTACCCGCCGCGTTGTTCCTGCTGCCACCGCGCCACCACGACGAGTTGCGTGACAACGCCGCGGCGGTCTGCACCAAGCTCGCCGACGCGCTGGAAGGTGGCACAACGGTCAAAGAGGTGACCCGGGCGATGAACGCGTTGTGGGAGACGTTCCTCAACGCCGACTTCCGTCCCGTCGCGC
This sequence comes from Mycolicibacterium sp. XJ662, assembly GCF_053484035.1. Classification (NCBI taxonomy): domain Bacteria; kingdom Bacillati; phylum Actinomycetota; class Actinomycetes; order Mycobacteriales; family Mycobacteriaceae; genus Mycobacterium; species Mycolicibacterium sp. XJ662. Next base: position 864,233 of record NZ_JBEFTL010000001.1, read on the forward strand.
TCAGCGCGGGCAGTCGCGCGCTGGTGCGTGTCGTCGACGACCTCGGGTACCTGTCGGACCGGCTCACCGAAGACACCGGGCACCAACTCGGCGCCATGAAACCGCCGCTGGTACGGGTGCTGCGCGACAGCGCCGCCGTCCTGCAGACGTCCGACCGAATGACGCGAAGCGCCTTGGGCGCCGATCTCAACGTCGCGCTGAGCGAACTGCGGGCCGCCGCGCACGGCAACTACCGCGAGGACATCATCACGATCCTCGACAGTCCCGACGACGCCGCCGCGGTGACGGCAGGCCGAAACCTGTTGGGCCGCCGCACCTTTTCGGCGACCGTGGGGGTGACCGGACGCGTCGTCCGCAACGCGGCGGCCGCCGACGGCCGCCCGGCGTGGGCGCGGGTGCTGGGCCGCGGTCTTCCGGAGACAGGCACGGCCGACGCGGTGATGCCGGAGACCACCGCCGTCGCGCAGATCACCCGGGGCTTTCTGGCCACCAGGGCGGTGGTGTTTCGCAACAGCGTGCGCACCGGTCTCGGGCTGGCGCTGGCGGTGGCGACCACACACGTGTTTCCGCTGGAGCACGGGTTCTGGGTGGTGCTCGGTGCGATGTCGGTGCTGCGCAGCAGCGCGCTGACCACCGGCACCCGCGTCGTGCGGGCCGTCGCCGGCACCGGCATCGGGTTCGTCCTGGGTGTCATCGTCATCGAGCTCGTCGGCGTCGACCCCGTCGTGATGTGGACGCTGCTGCCGGTGGTGGCGTTCGGTTCGGCGTTCGTGCCCGAGATCGCCTCCTTCATCGCCGGCCAGGCCGCGTTCACCATGATGGTGCTCATCACGTTCAACCTGATCGCGCCGACCGGCTGGAGTGTGGGGTTGGCCCGCGTCGAGGACGTGGCGGTCGGGGCACTGGTCGGCGTCATGGTGTCGCTGCTGCTGTGGCCACGCGGCGCCGCGGCGCGGGTGTCAACGACGATCGACCGGGCGTTCACGCTCGGCACGGCGTTTCTCAAGGCGGCGGTGCAACGTGTCACGCGCGGGGCTTCGGAGGAGGCCACCAACCGCGTGCACACGCTGAGCCACAACGCGCTGGACGCGACGCGCACCGTCGATGACGCGGTGCGCCAGTTTCTTTCGGAGAACGGCGGCGTGACCGATGTGCGGGCGCCGACGGTGCGCGCGGCCAACCGGGCGGTCCGGCTGCGCGCCGCCGCGGAGCTGATCGCCGACGTCGTCCCGCCCCCGCTCGGGGTGTATGACCAAACCAAGGCGGTGCTGGAAGCCCACGCCAAAGCGGTGAGCGACCGGATCACCGGCAGCAGCCGGCAGTCGCCACCGCCGATCAGCGACGACTTCGTGATGACGCTGCGCGCCGAGGCGGTCGACGCATATGCGTTGCAGGCCAAGGCTGACCACGTGGGCGGCGGCGACCTGGCCGTGGCCGCGGCGCTGCCGCTGGTGACGGTCGCGGCGCACCTGGGCGGGCTGGAGTTGTTGTATCCCAGCCGTTCTTGACGGCTTGGCTCAGACGCGGTGCGGCATCAGCGCATTGGGCGGCACGGTGCCGAATTTGCCGGCCTGGTAGTCCTCGAGCGCCTGGATCAGTTCGGCCTTGGTGTTCATCACGAACGGGCCGTATTGGATCACCGGTTCGCGGATGGGCTGGCCGCCGAGCAGGAGGACTTCGAGCGCGGGACGGTGGGCGTCCTGACCGGTGTCGGCCGAGATGCCGATTCGGTCGCCCGCGCCGAGCACGGCCAGTTGGCCCTGCCGGATGGGGTGGTGCGCCGCGCCGACGGTTCCGCGCCCGGACAGCACGTAGACCAGGGCGTTGAACTCGCGTCGCCACGGCAGGTCCAGGCGCGCGCCGGGTTGGATCGTGGTGTGGGCCAACGTGATCGGTGTATGGGTGATGCCAGGGCCGTGCTGGCCGTCGACGTCGCCGGCGATGACGCGCACCAGCGCGCCGCCGTCGGCCGAGGAGAGCAGCTTGACGTCGTTGCCTTCGATGGCCTGGTATCGGGGCGCGGCGAACTTGTTGCGGCGCGGCAGGTTCACCCACAGTTGGATGCCGTGGAACAACCCGCCGCTCTCGACGAGTTCAGCGGGTGGGGTCTCGATGTGCAGGACGCCGGAGCCTGCCGTCATCCACTGGGTGGCGCCGTCGGTGATCAACCCGCCGCCGCCGTGTGAGTCCTGGTGGGCGAAGCGGCCGTCAATCATGTACGTGACGGTTTCGAAGCCGCGGTGCGGATGCCAGTCGGTGCCCCTGGGTTCGCCGGGTTCGTACTCGACTTCACCCATCTGGTCCATGTGCACGAACGGGTCGAGGTCGGCTGCGCTGGCGCCGGCGAACGCCCGCACGACCGGAAAACCCTCACCCTCGTAGCCGCGCGGGCCCGTGGTGATCGAGCGGACGGGGCGTTCGGTGTCCGACGGCGACGGCGTCGTGACCCGGGGAAGCGTCAACGTGTCGGCAGTGATCGCAGGCATACCGTAATCAACCGGACTGCGGTCCAAATATTCCGCTGTTGTCGGCGGGGGCGAGTAGACTTTCGTACATGCGTTCGAATACCGTATCTGCCGCCGATGCGCTGGCGTCGGTCGAGAGCGCCTACAAGGATCTGGCCGCCCTGCCGCTGGAGCGGCTGTCGCGCACAGACCTGTATGCGCTGCTGGACCGGCTCGACAAACTCGACCAACAGCGCGTCACGCTCAACCGCAAACTCATCGGCCGCTTGGTGGCCGAAGGTCGCTCGGCCAGGGCCGGCGGCGCCTCGGCCAACGACCTGGCCAGGCGTCTGCGCATCTCGCCCGGCGAGGCGCGGCGGCGCATCTGCGACGCCGGAGTCACTCCGACTTCCGCTTCAGCGTCCACGCCGGGATCCAGTGCGTGACGGCCTTACGCCGCGCGCCGTAGGCGATCTCGTAGGTGACCAGGCCCCACCAGTAACCCTGCTCGCAGATGCCCCAGCAGCTCAGCTGGCCTTCGACGATCGAGTGCATCTGCAACCCGGCGGGGTTGTAGCCTCCGCTGCGGTGCGGTTCGCGCGGGAAGACCGCGGCCAGGTCGACGAGCACGGCAACGGGCGGGTCGACCCGACGAAAGGCCTGCTGGACCGGCTGTCCGTTGTAGCCGATCGACTGCAGCTCACCCACTATTCGATCATACGTTCGATTGCGGAGGGCACTGGACCCCCTACGGGCGGTCGACGATCATCGAGGCACGCGAACGTCGGCGAAGGGCTGGGCAATGGACACTCAGGCGAACGCGGCCACGGGCGGCATCGGCGGCTGGATCAGCCGGCGGGCCTTTCTTTCCGGGGACCGGATCGCGTTGATCGACGGCGACGCCCGCCTCACCTACGCCGAGTTCGACCGGCGCACAGACCAACTCGCCCGCGCGCTGCACGAGGCCGGGGTGCGGCACGGCGACCGGGTGGCCGGGCTGCTACTCAACAGCGCGGCCTTTCTGGAGACGCTGTTCGCCACGGCCAAGCTGGGCGCGGTGTTCGTGCCGATCAACTTCCGGCTGGCCGCACCCGAGGTGAGCTTTTTGTTGGCCGACTCGGGCGCCGAGGTCTTCGTGTGGTCGGCCCAGCTGTCGGCGTTGGCCCGCGCCGCGCTCGGCGGGGACGGTGTGCAGGTGCGCACCCGGCTCGTGGTCGGCGGTGCGCCCGCCGACGGCGAGGACGACTTCGAACGGCTGCTGGCCAGCGGCGACCCGCGGCCACCGGCTACCGAGGTCGCTCCGGGCGACGTGTGCTGCCTGATGTACACCTCGGGCACCACCGGCCGGCCCAAGGGGGCGATGCTGACCCACGCCAACCTGCTGTGGAACGTGGTCAACACGCTGAGCGCGGACCGCGGCATCCGCATCACCGATCGGACCGTCACCGTCGCGCCGATGTTTCACATCGGCGGCCTCGGGGTGCACACGCTGCCGCTGCTGTACATGGGCGGCACCACCGCGATCCTGTCCGCGTTCGACCCCGAGCAGACACTGGCGACCATGGCGCGCGAGCGCGTCACGGTGCAGTTCCTCGTCCCGTCGATGTGGGCCGCGCTCATGACGGTTCCCGGCTTCGAGAACTACGACCTCTCGGCGCTCGAGTTGGCGGTCAGCGGCGGCGCGCCCTGTCCCCTGCCGGTGCTCGAGTACTTCCTGGGCAAGGGGGTGCCGTTCCAGGAGGGCTTCGGCATGACCGAGACATCGCCCGGGGCAACGATCCTCGACGCCGACCACGTCAAGGAGAAGGCCGGCTCGATCGGGCGACCCGTGTTCCATCTGCACGCGCGCGTCGTCGATGGCGACGACCACGACGTGCCCGTCGGCGAGGTGGGCGAGCTCGTGCTGCGCGGGCCCAACATCTTCGCCGGCTACTGGGGATTGCCCGAAGCGACCGCCGAAGCCTTTCGCGGCGGCTGGTTTCACACCGGGGATCTGGGCCGCATGGACGCCGAGGGCTTCATCACGTTGGTCGACCGCAAGAAAGACATGATCATCAGCGGCGGGGAGAACATCTACCCGATCGAGGTCGAGCAGGTGTTGTACCGCCACCCGGCCGTGCGGGAGGTGGCCGTGGTCGGGGTAGCGCACGCCAAGTGGGGTGAGACACCGGTCGCCGTCGTCGCCCTCAACGATGACGTGCAGGTGACCGAAGCCGAGCTGATCGGCTACGCCCGCGAGCGGCTGGCCCACTTCAAGTGCCCCACCCGCGTGGAGTTCGTGGCGGAACTGCCCCGCAACGCCACCGGGAAAGTCCTCAAAACGACGCTGCGCCGCGATCACGGCGGTCACGACGCGACCGTGCAGCGCTGACGTTGGTCCAATCCGGCGCGCAGTACGTGGGCCATCGGCTGCGCCGCAGCACAATTGCTGCCAGCTGACATTCAATTTCTGCCAGTGGGATTAAACCCTTGACGGTGCGGTTTGAACTGTGTAGCTGCAGCACGAACCGCGACACCTGCCACGGCTCGGATTCGTCAGAACGAGAAGAGAAGAAGGCTGGGATTGATGAAGAAGTTCAGCATTGTCACCGTCGCCGCCAGCGCACTGGCCGCCGCCGTCGTCGGGTTTGCCGCCCCCGTTTCGGCCGCGCCGTCCGGACCGGGAAACGCCGAGGAGACGATCAGCCAGCTCGAGTCGGAGGGCTACAACGTGATCGTCAACCGGATCGGCAACGCGCCGCTCGACCAGGCCGACGTGGTGTCGGTGCGGTCTGGCCAGACCTACACCGAAACCAACAGCAAGGGTGTGGGCCATGACCTCAGCACCCGAGTGGTCAACAAGACCGTGTACGTCGACGTGAAGTAACTCCCCCCACAGCAGGCCCCCGGATGCCCCCCCCCCGGCCGCATCCGGGGGCCTCGTCGTTGCGCGACGGGGTTTCACGGCCGCGCCGAACGGTTAATCGGGTGCTCGATGGGCTTCGACCTCACCCCGACTGGGGCGCAGCACGACCTAGCGCGACGAACACACGAGTTCGCCGTCGACGTCGTTCGCCCGGTGGCATCCGAGTACGACGCGCGCCAGGAGTTCCCCTGGCCGGTGCTGGAAGAGGCCGCGACGCGCGGGTTCTACAGCCCGCTGTTCTACCGCGACCTGATCGGCGATCCCACCGGCCTGTCGCTGCCGATGTTCATGGAGGAGCTGTTCTGGGGGTGCGCCGGGATCGGGTTGGCCGTCGTGATGCCCGCGCTGGCGCTCTCGGCGATCGGCCAGGCCGCCTCACCGGAGCAGATGCTGCAGTGGGCACCCGAATGCTTCGGCACCCCAGGTGATCTCAAGCTGGCGGCGTTGGCGATCTCCGAGCCCGAAGGCGGCAGCGACGTGCGCAACCTTCGGACCACGGCGCGCCGCGACGGGGATGACTGGATCATCGACGGCCACAAGATGTGGATCGGCAACGGCGGCATCGCCAACGTGCACGTCGTCAACGCCGTCGTCGACCAGGAACTCGGCCATAAGGGTCAGGCGCTGTTCATCGTTCCCGGCGGAACCCCAGGCTTGCAGTTGGTGCGCAAGCTCGACAAGCTCGGTTGCCGCGCGTCGCACACCGCCGAACTCAAGTTCGACGGCGTCCGGATCCCGGGCGATCACCTGCTCGGCGGGCAGGAGAAGCTCGACCACAAGCTGGCCAAGGCGCGTGAGGCCATCGAGGGCGCCAAACACTCCGGATCGGCGACGCTGGGCACCTTCGAGCAGACCCGCCCGATGGTCGCCGCGCAGGCCCTCGGGATCGCCAGGGCGGCTTTGGAATACGCCACCGAGTACGCGAACCGCCGAGAAGCGTTCGGTGCGCCGATCATCGACAACCAGGGCATCGCGTTTCCGCTTGCCGAGTTGGCGACCGCGATCGACGGTGCCCGGCTGCTCACCTGGCGCGCATCGTGGATGGCGGCCAGCGGCGTGCCGTTCGAACGCGGCGAAGGGTCGATGTGCAAGATGGCCGCCAGCGAGGTCGCCGTGCGCGCCACCGAAAAGGCCATCCAGACGATGGGCGGCTGGGGCTACATCACCGACCATCCGGTCGAGAAGTGGTATCGAGATGCCAAGCTGTACACCATCTTCGAGGGCACCAGCGAGATTCAGCGGATCGTGATCGCCAATGCGCTCGGCGCCGCCGACGGTAAACCGCCGCTGCACTTCGACCTCGAACCCACCGGTGGGCCGTTCAACCGGATGTTCGGTCGCGGTACGCCGCTACGGGGTCGTGCCGCCGACGCCGCGCTGTCGGCCAAGGACCGGCTCCCGGCCCCGGTGATGCGGATGGCGATGAAGGTGTTACGCCCGCCGCGTAAGTGACTCGCAGTGCAGTCAGGCCCGTCACGGAAACCGCGTGTAGCAGGCGTCGGCGTCGGGATTGACCAGACCCGAGCGGAACGCCATGATCCGGGTGAAGCCCGCGGCGACGGTGTTGCCGTTGACGTCGCTGGCCGCGAGCCCGTTGTTGAGCAGACCGGCCACGGCTTCGTCGAGGTCGCCGGCGGTCAAGACGATGGTGGAACCCGATGGCAGATTCACCTCCGAGACCATGCCGCGCTGCGCGACTCCGGTCAGGCAGGCGGTCCGCAGCGCCGTCGCGGCCGAGTCCAGCTTGGCTTGCCGTTGATGCTGCAGCCCAAGCATGTAACGCGAGGTCAGCACCGAGATAGCGGTGTTGTCGCCCTGGACCAGCACGCCCTGCTCGGTTCCGGCCTGGGTCCCCAGCGCCTGCAGTCCCGGTAGGTCAACCGAGATGGTGTTGGTCCCAGGACAATACGACGTTGGCTCGGTCACCTTCGCATCCGCGCATGACGATTCCGGCTCGAATGCCAACGTCGGCGGCTGCGCGGGGTTGAACTGCGTGTTGAGGGCCTCGACGACGGTTTCGACGATCCCCTTGTCGAGGGTCGCCTCACCGGTCTGCATCGCACCGGTGTCATCGACGTCGAGCATGATCGGCAGATCGGAGCGGCTCTGTTCGACGGAGTCGAGATCGATTGCAGCGCAAGCAGACAGTCCATCGACGAAGCCGGTCTGGAATGCGCTGACGCGATCGAGCGCGGTGCCGTGGCCGCCTTCGACCATCTCGGCGTCTTCGGGGGTGAGGATCGGGTCGCGGATGGTGATGACACCGGCGAGCACCCTGTTGAGGCCGTCGCCGGTGCTCATCTGAAACCGCGGCGAGGATCCTTCGGCCACCCAGCGGATGTAACTGCCGGCGAAACAGTCCGCCTGCTGTTCCCGGACGATGGTGGGGGTCGACCGGTCGATCAGGTCGGCCATGTTCTGCACCGCGTGGCCGTACTCGTGCGCGATGAGCGCCGCGACCGACATGTCGCCGAAAAACTTCTGGCCGGTCGGCACCAGAACACCTCTGTCCCAAGCGATGAGGTCGCTGCGGGGGCAGAAGAACGCGTTGGGTTCGCGGTAGAGAACCTGGCCGCACAACGGCGGGCCCAGCGGATCGTCGGAGTCGTAGGATGCGAGGTTCTCGACCGGTTCGAAGGTTCCGTCCAGCGCCTCGCCGTAATGTTGTTCCCAATACTCCACGAGATCGTTGACCGCCGACAGCGCCATCCGGTCGACCGACCCACCGTCGGTGTAGTTGACCTTGCCGGTCGGTTCGGCCGCGTCGGGCCGGAGTCCGCTCGGGCCGTCGGCGATCTCCAACCCGCCCACGGTGTTCGGGTTGTAGAGGCTGGAAACGGCCTGTCCTTCGACGACCGAACAGCCGGTCAGCACGAGCGCGCCGACGGCAGCCAGTGCCAGAACCGGCGCTCCCCACCGCCGGTTCCGGCGCAACACCCGTCCGATATGCGTCATGCCGCTACCTTCCGCCCGTGACCTCCCACTGATGCTATCGGCGCCTCGGGGTAGCTCCTGACACCGATTTCACGGCCGCTCGCGCTGCTCGAGAATGTCGACGAACCGCTGCAGGGTGGCTGCCGCCGCGTTCGACACCGCCAGTTCGGCCTCGGCGTCGACGATGTCGGCGACCGTCACACCCGCCGCGTTCGCGGCTTCGTGCACCGTCAACTGGCGGTCGTGACGCGCGACGTACAGACGCTGGCCCAGCGTCGCGGAGTCGGTCCGGACGACCCGACGCACGAGATCGGTGTATGCGTGTCGGACCTCACCGAGCGCGACTGCGAGTTCCGGCCGCCCAGTGGCATTTTGCGCAGCGTTGGTGAGGGTGCCCTCGAGACGGCGCAACTCGGCCAGCAACGCGGCCGCTTCGGCGGCGAACCGCGGATCCTCACTCAGCGGCAGCATCGCGATCCGGGCGTAGAAGGCGCGCAGCGCGATATCGGCCGCGTCGACGGCGACCGCCACCTGAACGGTCGGCGTGATCGCCTCGGTGGACTCCTCGTCGGGGGCCGGTTCCGCGTCGGACTGCACCGCAGCACCGTAGGTGTCCGTCGGGTGTGGTCCGGTGTCGGTGTCGACCTGTGGACTCAGCCGCACAAGAACGCCTTCGGGATGGCCGAGATACACCTCGAGCGCGCGGTCCACCGTGGCGGAATCTACGCGCTGCCCGTTCAGGAACACACCGTTGCGGCTTCCGGAGTCGGTCAGCGTCCAGTGGTCGCCCGCCGGTTCGAGGCGGACGTGCATACGCGAAATACCCGGTTCGTCCACGCGGATCTGGGCGGGCATTTCGCGACCGATCGTGACGGCGCCGTCGTCCGGGTGTGCGCGGTATTCGCTGCCCGCGACATGAACCAACAGGGGTGTCGGCCGACCCTGGCGCGGTCCGGTTTCGGCGGAGCGTCCCTCGTCCATCAGACCTCCCGGAGAGCCGGCGTCGCGACCGACGGCGAGCGCCCATGCTATCAATTGCCCTGCTGCGCTGTGGTTTCGCCCAGATACCTAGGGCCGTCCGAACCTTGCAAACTTGTGCACTGCCGGCCTGCCGGCTCGTGGGATGATTGCGTTTCCGCGTAGTTGACGGACGAAACACCACATAGGGGGCCTAGGCGTGAACCCGAACGACCCGGGGCGGGAGTCCCGCGGCGAGGAGACGGCGGACTGGCCGACCGGGCAGCCGGCGCAGGAGGCACAGCCCCAGGACCCCGAGGTCACCCTGCCCACGCGGAGGACGCCCCGCAACTTCCACGAGGAGACCACCCTCGATTCTGCGCAATTTCGTCGACCCGCGCAGCCACCATCGGCGGGGCCCCCCGGCTATCCCCAAGCCGGGCAACCCGGTTCGGGCGGCAACAGGCCGCCGTACCAGCAGCCCACTGCCTGGCCCCCCGGATATCAGCAACCTCCGCAGATCACGCCGGTCGCTAAGCCGAGCGTGGCGGACCGGTTCGGTCCGTACCGCTGGTGGCTGATCGGCGGTGCCGCGGCGCTGGCCATCGTGCTGGTGATCGCGTTGATCGTGGCCGGCAGCGGGGGCGATGACGCTTCCGACGACGGACCGCCCACCAGCCCGGCGCAGGTACCGGCAGGTCCAACGACGACGGTGCCCGCCAGTCCGACCGCCGCGCCGTCCGCGCCGCCGTCGCAGCCACCGCCGCCCATTCCAGGGCCGACCCTCGGCGTCGAAGCCCTACCCGGACTCCTCCTTCCTGCCGAGCAGATCAGCGAGCGGATGAACACCCCGGGCATGGAGTCCATGCCCGTCGTACACCGGCCGCTGCCCGGTTCTCTCACACCCGTGCACTGCACCGGGGCGTGGGGCCCTGCCTACGCGGACACCTACAACGGGTCGGGTTTCACGGGGATCGCCGTACAGGGCACCTTCAAGCAGCCGGCGCATCAGCTGGTGCAGGCCGTCGTCTCGTTTCCCGATCCGCGTGCGGCAAAGCAGTTCTACGTCGACCAGGGCGTCGCGTGGATCGGGTGCAAAGACGTGCACGTCAGGTACGAGAAGGACGGGGTCACCGAAGCCGATATCGGTGCCGCCGCGTTCACCGGCGACATCTTGTCGGTGATGGTCATCCCCACCACCTCGAAGGTCGCCGGTCAGCAGTGCGAGCACAGTATGGCGCAGCGCGGCAACGTGGTCGTCGACGTACGCGCCTGTTCACCGACCGTCGGCAGCGCGGGACTGTCCATCACCCGCGCCATCGCGGACAAGATCAGCCCGCCGGCCTAGTGGTTCTCAGCGCACCTGCCGGGCCAGGGCGTCGACCAGGGTGGTGTTGAGATACTTGGTCGCCGCGTACCCGGGAGAGTTGAGCGCAGTGATGACCTGGGTGTCATCCACGATCACCGTGACGCCCCGGTACGCCGAAAAGGCCGGTGGCAGACCGTTGTAGCTGCCGCCGCCCGCACCGCTGTCCGTGCGCATCACCACCCGCACGTCGGTCGGGGTGGCGTTGAGGTCGTCGGGGTTGGGGACCGGTCGGATCGCCATGCCCGCCGCGGCAGGATTGAAGTCGGCCGGATACCGGAAACCCAGCGATCTCAGGTAGCGGCCCGCCGGCGAGTCGGGCAGCGCGACCCCGATGCCGTCGTCGTCGACCGCGACCACCTCGACGCTCTTACCGTCGAACGCTGGATGCTGGGTGCGCAGGTCGGCCTGCTCGGCGGCGCTCTCGTCGAGCAACTTCTTGGCTTCATCGCCGCGGTCCAGCACGCGCCCTATCCACTCGAGTTGGCTCTGCCACGTCCACTCTGTGGTGTTCTGCGGGCGGGTCACGGTCGGAGCCACTGCGGCCAACGCGTCGTAGGCGGCGGCATCGATGGTGCCGGTGTCTATGATCAGATCGGGGCCGGCCGCTCCGATCGCCTCGGGGTCGGGGTTTTCGAGCACCCGAATATCGCCGTTGACCATGCGCTGCAACCAACCCGGCAAGGCGCCACCGGCCGACACGACCGCCACCGGTTGCACACCGAGGGACAACACCGCGTCGTCATCACCGGGCCCCACCGCGGCCACCGCGCGTGGTGCGGCGGTCAGCTGAGTGTCACCGTGCTGGTGGACGAACGTCTGGGCCTGGTAAGCCGGGGCTGAATCCTCCGGCCACACAGCGATTCCCACGCCGAGCGCGGCTACCAGCACGACGACCGCGGCGATCGCGAGCAACGCCCGCCTACGACCGCCCTCGACTCGCGACCGCGACGCCGGCTGCACCGAGATGGGCATCGGCGGCGGACCGTAGCCCGCCATTGGCGGTCCGCTGTCGCCGGGCCCGGGCGGCCCGCCATAGCCGCCCGACATCACGGCCCGGGGGTACTCCGGCGGGTGCGGCGGCGTGCGCTCGGCAGGCCAGCCAGCCGGCCCGGCGGGCGGGGCCGGGGCGGCCCGCACCGCGTCGGTGGTTTCGTCGAGGGCCCGTGCCGCGGCGGCCGCGAGCTCACCTGCGGTTCGGAAGCGTTCGTTCGGATTCTTGGCCATCGCCCGGGCGATGACCGCATCCATCGCCGACGGTAACCCCGGCGCCAGGGCAGTGGGCCTCGGTGGTGGCTCCGTCAAGTGCGCGGCCGCGACCGCGGCCATGCCGCCGGAGCGCGCGAAGGGGGAAGTGCCCGTGAGCATCCGAAACAGCGAGCAGCCCAATGAGTAGATGTCGGCGCGGTGGTCGGCGCCCTCACCGGCGAGGCTCTCCGGTGCGGCGTAGGACACGCTGGCCATCACCATCCCGGTCTGGGTAAGGCCGACGGCCTCGTCCAGTGCGCGAGCGATGCCGAAGTCGGCGAGAAACACCCGCTCGTCACCGGGCGCGAGCAGGAAGTTGGCCGGCTTGACGTCGCGGTGCAGCAGATGCCTGCGATGCGCATAGTCGAGCGCCTTGGCCACCTCCCCGATGATGTGCGCCGCCCGGGCCGGCGTCATCCGCCCCTGCTCGATCTCCTTGTCGGCGTCGCTGCCCGCGACGTACTGCATCGCGATCCACAGCTGACCGTTCGTCTCCCCACGGCTGTAGACGGTGACGATGTTCGGGTGGTCCAGGGTGGCGGCGAGTTCGGCTTCGCGTTCGAACCGGGCCCGAAAGTGCGGATCCTGCGAGAGCTGCTCAGAGAGGACCTTCAATGCGTCGCTTCGCGGCAACGACGGGTTGCGCGCGCGGTACACCGTGCCCATGCCGCCCGCACCCAACACCGCCTCGATTCGGTAGCCGGCCATCACTGAACCCACGCTCAGCACCATCTGCCACAGCCTCCGGTCACTGACCCGCCAGGATGCGGTACTGGGCCGAGATCTGCTGACGGGCGTCTTCGGCCTTCTGCGAGAAAGCGGTATACGCATAGCGGTCGACGCTTGCCACGCACTTGAAATGCCACGCGACGCGCTGAATGGTCATCGCCTCGGTCGGCGGGACCGCGCCCTTGAGCCGTTCGAAGCAGCGTGCAACTGGCATTCCGACCACGCCGTCGACGGGCCGCACATCCGGGGCAGCGCCCAACTCCTCGGCGAACTGCCCGACGATGCGTGCGGCGCCGTCGGCGTTAGCCGCCTGATACACCGTCGTCAGCCGCTGCGTCACGGCATCGACGCTGGCCGTGTTGAACAACGACGTCGCCGTCACGGGGTTGTCCTCGAAATGCAGCCAGGCCCGTGGGCGCCAGCCGCCGATGATCAACGGCGCGCTGTTGTCGCGGGCGGCCAACGTGCGCGCCATCAACTGGCCCGTCGGATCGAGAGGCAATTGCGCCATCGCCGCCCGCTCAGTCGGCGCGAACTCGTCGATACGCCGCTTCTGCATGCTCAACGCCCCCGCCACGAGCGCGGGCGCGGCGTCGAACATGTTGTCGCCCGAGGCCCGGGAGGACTGGTAGAGCACGTAGGGCCCGTGCGCGGTGAAGCTGTCCACCCGGACGTACCGGTCGTCGGGGAAGACATAGCTCTTGGTGATCGCTTCCGGTGTCCCGGACGTCTCTCTGGGACGCATGGGATCGGCGCCGCTCGGCATGGGCACCTTGTCTGCCATCTCGGCCGCGGCAGCGGCGGCCGCGGCCGGATCGGGAAACCGCATGACCGCGTTGTGCAAGCCGAGCTTGCGTCCCGCCTCCTCCGGCGACACGCGCACGGTCGAAAACCCGCTCACAAAACCATGCGTCGCAGCGATTTCGGGCAGCGGCATGGGCAGCACGGCAAGCTCCCGCATCATCTGCGGTGTCGCGACGGGTGCGATGAGCCCCACCTGGTCCACACCGGGGTATTCGTGCAAAGAGTCGTCGACTTCCCACGGCCCTACCGTGAACTCGGCGAGGCGGTGGGCTTCCAACAGGCCCTGGGCTTGCGGGTCCTCCCCGGCCACGCCCAACGGTCGCCCCGGGGTGATCGAATAGGGCCCGGTGTCCAACAACGCCACCACGACGCCGTCCGAGCCCGTGGCGTCCGGAGCCTTCACGGCCTGTCCTGATGTGGTCGACGAACACGCCGCGATCAGAACGACGCAGCCGAGCGTCGCCACCAGCCGACCCGAACCCTGCCTCGGTCGCCGCACCGACTGTCCCCTTCCTACGCCCACCGCACCATCGGCATCGGGCGTGCGGTTTGACCCAAGTCTGGCACGGCGGCGGGCCCGGTCACGCGCTGAGCGATCCTAGAAGCGCAAGTTCCGCAAGATGTCGTAGACGCCCGCGATCCACAGCAGCATCGGGATCACCGCCGCGATCGCTGCGCCGTCGAGCAACTCGAGAATGCGCTTGGTGACCGGCGAGACCCGTCGCACATCCGCCGTGGCACCGACGATGATCAACGCGACGACTCCAAGGCCGAGGTAGCCGGCCAGCACCAGCCAGGCGGAATCCGGGTACCAAAGACACAACCGAATCATCACACCGGTCGGAATCAACACGACAGCGCTCAACAGCGCCCATGCGCACCACCGTTCGGCGTACAGCCGCGACCGGAATGCGCAGATCGCCGTTACCAGGCCGGCGACGATCATGCTGTGCACGAAGAAATGGCCTTGCACCACAACGGCGATCGCCCCGATCGACAGCACGAGGGCACCGGCGGTGACGAATCCGATCAGCAGCCGCTTGGCCAGTTGGCTGCGTTCGTGCAGTCGCGCCGCGGAGTCCGGGACCGACGCGATGATGGCCTGCCATGTCGCCGACTCCTCGTCCGTGTCGGAGGTGGTGACCGGGTCGAGGAGTTCCTCGTTGGCCACCGTCTCACCCGGTGCCGGGATGGGCGGTAGCGCAATCCTGGCCACCGCGACGGTCAGCTTGGCTGCGTTGGTCACGACGATGAGACCGAATGCGATGGCCCCCACGGCAACCCAGTGCTGCCATCCGTAGCCGTAGGCGATCGCCGCGGCCGTCACCGCGACCGACGTGACAGCGGTGAACGAGGCCAGCTCCGCTCTTCGCCGGGGCCCGCCGCGGGTCGCCAACGTCAACAGCAGCACGACGGCACCCGCACCCGCGATCTGGGGTGCGCCCAACGAGTCGACGCCGCGCGGTAGCGGCACCGCCAATGCCGCCGCGCCGGCGAGGGTGGGCAGCGCCGCGACCAACAGGCTCTCGGCCATGTCGACGTTGGCATACCGATTGACGGCCAACATGCTGCCGCCGAGCAGGCCGACGCCCAGCGCTGCGAGGGCCACCGCCCACCACCAGCCCTGACCCGACCGATCCCAGCCCACCAGCGCCATCACCGTCACAACCAGAGCCACCGCTGGAATAGCAAGGCCGACAAAGCGATTGAGCGCCGATCGGTCGAACTCCGGTGACTCGTCGAGCACTGCGATCGCGTCGATGACGTCTTCGACAAGGGGCCGGTAGCGCTCGGTTCGACTGACCGACACCAGGGTCAACAGTGACCCGTCCACCACGCCCGCGTCATCCAGCGACTCGTTGAATTTCAGCGGCGGCGCACCCGGCCTGGCGAACGCCCAGACCCCCTGCGCGCCGAAGTCGAACCCGGCGAGGACCTCCTTCGGAGTGTCCTCGAGGAGCTCAGCCAGCACCGCCACCGTCTCGTCGATATACGACTCGATCGGCGCTGCCGCGGGCAGCACCAGATCGGTCATCCGCCGACCGGTGAGGATCGTCACCCGGGTGGTCGACGGACGCCCGGGCGTGATGCTCGACGTCGGAGATGCCGCGGCGGTGGAAGTCAACGCCGCTCGAGCCTGTCGAAGTCGTCGGACAGGGCCGCGGCCAACTCGACGATGCGCCTGCGGAATGTCTTGCCGAGGAGGTCGAGTTGGATCTCGGTGCCCGCAGCGATGTGTTTGTCGAAGGGCAGCACGACGACACGTCCGGGCGGGACATGGCGCTCGAACTGCGCGACGAGGTCGTCGACATCGATGTTCGGCTTGCCCGGAACGACATGGTTGATCACCACGCACGACCGGCCGAGCAAATCCTGATATCCGTTCTGCCGCAGCCAGTCCATGGTCATCGCGGCCTGTCGGGCGCCGTCGATCGATGCGCTCGCGACGATCACCAGCCCCGAGATCGTGCCCAGCACACCGCGGGCCGCGGGCTGGAAAAGCCCGGCCCCACAGTCGGCGAGCACGAGGTTGTAGTAGCGCGACACGATGTTGGTCACGCCCTTCCAATCCTCGTCGTTGAACTCGCGCCGCGCGCCGCTGTAATCCTCACTCGAGAGGACTTCGAGGTTCGAGGCGTTCATGCTCGTGTAGGCCCGAATGTCGTTGTAGCGAGCCAGTTCCTTGTCGGCGAGCAGATCGGCCACCGTGGCGGCGGACTGCCGTCCGGCGCGGTCGGCGAGGTTGCCGCCATCGGGGTCGGCGTCGACGGCCAGGATCCGGTCGCCGCGCACCTTGCTCATCGCCGACCCGAGCGCCACGGTGACCGCGGTCTTACCGACGCCGCCCTTGAGCCCGAACACACCGATCTGGTAGGAGTCCCTGGCATTTCGGCGGATCCGGCTGTGCAGCTCCATCTCGTAGAGCTCGTCCGGCGAGAGCCCGAGGTTGATTCGGGTGAGCAGGTAGAGCACGTGGCGCCAGCCGCGCTGCGAGGGCATCTTCACCGCCGACTTCACCCCGACATGGGAGAGCGCGTCGAGAGCACGGTGGTTGCCGATGGTGGCGGCCGACGCCGGTGCGGGCGCGACGAATCCCGCGCCGGGCTCGGGCTGCGATTCCCCGAAATGCTGGCTCGGGGCAGGCGCAGGGGCAGGCCGCGGCGCTGGCGACGGCGCCGGCCGAGGCTGCTCGAATCGCGCCCCCGCCGGAGCGCCGGCCGTCGGTATCCGCATCATCGAATTCGGTGGTGGCTGAGGCGCTTGCGGCCGCGCGGGTGGCATTTGGGTGGTGATCTCCACATCCCGCGGCGGAGGCGCGGGCGCGCTATGGGTCTGACCCACCGGCATCGTCGGCGAGGTCAGCTCGCCGGGCGCCTGACCGGTGGACGCGGGCCGCGGCGCGGGTGTCGCCGAACCGGCGGCGGTGGAGTCGTGTTCCGCCACATCGTCGTCGGCTGTCTGTACAGCGTCTCCGGTGGAGTGGAAGAGCCGGTCATAGTCTGCCGACATGGGTACCTCTCAGTGTTGTCAGTGGGTGCGGAGGCACGAGGTGGGCGAGCCCCCCGAAGGTTGAACCAGCCCACCTCGTGCGGCGCGCTATCCGCCGAACGAACTCTCGATGAGTCGATCGGCCTGGTACATGGTCCCCCCGGTGCCGCCGGCCTCCTGAATCGCGCCCGCGAGTTGCCGAAGAGCCGCGTTCAGCTCAGCCGACGCGGTGTCCCACCGCATCTGGACGGCCTGGTAGGCCTCGGAGCTGGTCCCGCCCCAGACGGCGGCGAGAGCGGCCAAGGAGCCCTTGCCCTCCGCGAGCAGGCCTTCTGTCTGCCCGACGGCGGTCTGGATTTCGGCGGACGCGCCGTCGATCGCCCCGTAGTTGTAAACCTTTTCGCTCATGTCGTGTCTCCGTTCGCTTTTGTAGGTCGGTGGGTCAGAACTGCATCGCCGCCGACAGCGTGCCGGCCTGATCGTCGTCGGTCGCCGCGTACTGCGTGCCAGCGGTGTGAATATTGGCCGAAATGTCGTTGAGCGTGTTGACCTGGCGGACCGCTGCCTCGTGGAAACGCATCAGGGCCGCTTGAGCGGCCGAGCCGGCCTCGCCGACCATGCTCGGGGCCAGAGCGCCCGCGGTCGACTCGACGTGGCCGATAACGGCCTGCAGCTCCCCGCCGATCCGTTCGAAATTCGCTGCCTCCTTGGCGAGGACAGCAACGTCGGTATTCATTGCCATGTTGGATACTCTTTCTCTTTTCCTGTCCTCACCAATTCCCTTGGAACGGCGAGTCTTTCCGGCCTGATGCCGGGAAGTCCTGGTGGACGCCTACCAGTCGTCGTCCTCATCTTCGCCGAGGTCCTGGGGCAGGACCCGCGGTGCCGTCAATCCCTGTCTCGTTCCTCCGCTGGTGCCTCGTGCCCCCATGTGACCCATCGGCGCGCCACCGCCGCCGGCGCCGACAGGTGCCAGCCCGGCGCCCGCCGCCCCGGCGGTCGCTCCCGTGGGCGCCCCGACCGGCTTGGTCTCACCGATGAGGTTCGACATCAACGGGGTCTGTGCCGCCGTCCCGCCGGCACCCGGCAGCGACGCCGCCCGGACCAGCCCCGCGCCGGCTGCCGCACCCGAACCGCCCGCCAGCGGATGGTTCGACAGCGGGGCGGCTCCCACCAGGCCCGCTTGCATCTGCTCGCTGCCCAGACTGCTGCCGAGCTGGCCGAACAGCGAGGTGACCTGCTGCAGCGGCTGGGTCATCTGCTGGACCGGCTGCATCACCATCTGCATGCCCTGCTGCGGCAGCTGGGCCACCGTCGAACCCAGCTGGGACGCCATCTGCGCGCCCATCTGCATCGTCTGGTTGGGGTTCAAGGATTGCTGGGCGAGGTTGTCGGCCTTCCGCCCCTGACTCTCGGCCCCCTGGGCGGCGGTGTTGATGCCGGAGACCGCACGTCCGCCCTGCAGCACACCCGACTCCAGCGAGGCCTGCGCGCCCACCTGGGCGATGACGGCGTTGCGCATCGCTGTGGCCGGCGCGGCCGCCGCCGCGTACCCGACTGCCGCTGCCGCGCCGCCCGCGGCAACGCCGGGCACCACGATCGGCTTCGGCGGCATGATCGGCTCGAAGAGGAGGTTCATGGCGGTTTCGGCTTGATAGATGTCCATCGCCCCGGCCGCCTGATTCCACATGCGAACGAAGTAGTCGAACTCGTTGATGCCGATCGGCACCGTGTTGACGCCCAGAAAGTTGGTGGCTTCGAGCACCGCGTGGGTGATGTGGTTCTGCTCGATCTCCGCCAGCGGCGGGGTGGTGGCCATGGCGAGGCTGTACGAGTTCGCCTGCGCCGTGGCCTGCAGCGCCCTCTTCTGCGCCTGCGCGGATACAGTCCGTAGCCAGGCGACCATCGGCATGGTTGCGGTGACCACTCGCTCGCTGGCCGAACCGCTCCATACTGACGTCAGGGCAGCCAAGCTGCCGGCCAGTTCGTCGGCCTGTGTTTCCAGCGAGATCGCCAATGCCTCCCACCCCGCGGCGGCCTGCAGCATCGGCGCCGCGCCGGCGCCGGCCATCAGCCGCGCAGTGTTGAATTCTGGCGGCATGGCGTGCCAGAACATCGTCTAGGTCTTCCCTCGTGGTCGGGTCGGGGTGTGGTTGGTCGGGTCGCGATCAGAGGGTGGCGGCGTTGGCGCCGTCGACCGCGGTGTAGATGCCGGCGCTCTCGATAACCGCCGTGCCCATCCGCGCCAGCTCTTCCTGGGCGAATGTGTTCATTGCAAGTGTTTCCACACCCTGGACGGCGAAGGCGGCGGCCGCCTGCGCGGACACCTCGTCGGCGCCCGCGGGAACCAGAGCGGTGACCGCGGCCGTGGCCGTCGTGCCTGCGGCCAGTCCTCGGGTGCCGTTTGCCACTACTTGTGCGCCGAGCCCCACGGCGCCTGGATTGTGCGTCAACGGTTCCATCTTGGTTTCTCCTCTTTGGGTCTGAGTTCCAGGGCATATGAATTTATTCATGCGCTAGCAGGCTGTGGGGAAGCCCTGATTCGGGTCCCGGCCCCCGTTTGCTGCAACACACCACGACGTTTGCTGGTGCGTCCTGAAAACATCCTAACCGCGCGTCACGGGTGCTCCTTACACAACTTCTTCCGGCGGATCGACATAGGCCGCCTGGACGACGTCCCTGCCGTCGGGTGACACGAGAAGCCCCTGGCCAGGTGGTCGTTTCTTGAGTTTGATCTCGCTGGAGGGAAACTCCTGTTTCTCGCCGGACAGGAACAGGGTCGGCGAACCGGCGCCGTAGGCGGCGCCCACGAACTTGTCCATCGTGGCCCGGTGGGCCTGGCTCATCTGGCAGGTGACGATGATGTGCAAGCCGATGTCCGCAGCCGCCGGCAGCAAGGGGAACAGCGGAGCCATCGGTGGCACCACGCCGCTGGCCGCGACGATCATGTGCCAGTCGTCGACGAGAAGCACCACGTCCGGCCCGTTCCACCAGGACCGTGCGCGCAGTTGCGCCGTGGTGAGGTCCGCGGGCGGCAGCCGCTTCCTCAGATTGATGGCAAACGCCTTGATGGCCTCTTCCAGGCTCGCGTTGTTGCGGTTGATCGCGCCCGCGGCGAGAAGGTGGCTCTGCGGGACGGCGTCGAGCAGCCCGGAACGGTAGTCCGCCAGCATGAACCGCACCTGCTCGGGACTGTTGCGTGCGCAAATCGCCTGTGCGGCAGCGTGTGCGATGCGCGTCTTGCCCGACTTGGGCCCACCGAAGATCAACAGATGCGGCGTTGTGTGCATCTGGTTGTAGGCGATGCCCATGTCGGATTCCCGCAGACCGATCGGCACCGTCCACCGGGTGCGGTAGTCGGCGTCGGGTCCGGGTGGCTGCGGGTCGAGTTCGTGCAGGTAGATCCGTTCGGGCAGCACGCGGACCTTCGGTGCGTGGTCGGTGTGCCGAGCGGTGATGATCTGCACCGCCTCGGCCATCGCGGCCACCAGGTTGTCGGCGCTGTGCGCGCCGTCGAGGCGCGGCACTCCCATCATCAGGTGGTGCTTTTCCATCGACACCGCCCGGCCGGGCCGGTTGGCCGGGATCTCGCGGGTGATCCGGTCGATCTGGGTCTCGTTGACGTCACCGAGCCGGAACTCCACCTTGGTGCCGAGATAGTCGCGCACCCGGGCTTTCAACTCGGTCCACCGCGGCGTCGAAATCACCACGTGCACACCGAATTGCAGGCCCTGGCCGGCGAGGTCCTGGACGACCGGCTCGAGATCGGGGAATTCCGCGACGAACGCGGGCCAGCCGTCGATGACCAGGAACACGTCGCCGAACGGATCGGCGGCCGCGGGATGGGCGGGGTCGTCGCGCATCTGGCGGTACGCGGCCATGGAGCCGACGCGGTGTTGTTTGAACATGGCTTCGCGTTGGCGCAGCACGGCTTTCATCTCCGCGACCACCCGGTTGACCCGGTCGGGCTCCGACCTGGTCGCGACGCCGCCGACGTGCGGCAGGTCCTCGAGATACATCAGGCCGCCGCCGCCGAGGTCCACGCAATAGAACTGCACCTGCCGCGGGGTGTGCGAGGCGGCCGCCGACAGGATCAGCGTCTGCAGGAACGTCGACTTGCCGGTCTGGGGTGCGCCGCCGACGGCGATGTTGCCGCTGGCCGACGACACGTCGATGCCCCACACCTCCTGGCGGTGCCGGCGCGGTTCGTCCATGATGCCGAGCCCGAAGCGCAGCGGCCGGCGCGCATGGTCGCGTTCGATCAGTTCGTTGACCGGTGTCGGATCGGCCAACGGCGGCAGCCACATTCGGTATGCGCGGATCTCGCCCGCCAGCTGGTCGAGGACCACCTCGCGCAGGACGCGCTGTTCGGGTTGCACGGTCATGGCGTCACCGCCTTGTCGAAGATCGGTGCCACGGTGAACGGGTGGATCCGCAGCCGGTTGTCGGCCTGCACGCGCGGCTTGACCTCCCCGTTGTCCTGCATTGGCGCCAACGGCTCATACGGCACACCGGTGTAGACGCTGTGGAACTTGACCGGGTCCTCCATGCCGACGCGCAGAAAGCCCACACCGCTTTCCTTGTTGGTGATGTATTGGGCCTCGGGGGTTCCGATCACCGCCTTGGACTCGGCCGAGCTGGTAGTGCGCAGCGCGATGCGGTAGGTCAGGTTGGGCTCGAGTTTGTCGATGCGCACCCCGCCGGTGTTCAACGACTGGGTAGCCAGCAGCAGGTGCACCCGCAGCGACCGGCCCACCCGGCAGATCCGGTCGAATAGGTTGATGAAGTCGGGGTGGTTCTGCAGCAGCTCGGCGAACTCGTCGACCACCACGAAAAGCGTTGGCAGCGGCGGGAGGTCGGCGCCGCGTTCGCGGTGCTTCTCGTATTCGGCGACCCCGGACAGCGCGCCGGCCGCACCGACCTGCATACCGGCCTGGCGCAGGATCGACTGACGCCGGTCCAACTCGCCGCTGAGTACCTCACCCATGCGGCTGACCAACTCGGCTTCTTCTTCCATGTTGGTGACCACCGCCGCGGTGTGCGGCAGCTTCTCCATTCCGAGGAACGTCGAGCCGCCCTTGAAGTCGGTCAACAGCAGGTTCACCTGATCGGGGTGATGGGTCGCGGCCAACGACAGGATCAGGGTGCGCAGAAACTCCGACTTGCCCGAACCGGTTGTGCCGATCAGCATCCCGTGGGGCCCGGCCCCGAATTCCGCGCCCTCCTTGATGTCGAGGTACATGATGTCGCCGGTCTTGAGTTCATGGCCGAACGGGATCCGCAGCCGGTCGCCGTCGGTATCGCTGAACATCCGCCACCGGCTGGGGGTGACTTCCTCGATCGTCTGTGCGCCGACGAGCTGGTGCCATTCGGTGGCCACCTTCTTCTGCACGCGAACGCTCTTGTCGATGATGGTGCCGGTGATCGACCAGCCCGCCAGCTTGCGCGCCACCCGGGTAGCTTGCTCCGGGGTCATCCGGTCCGTCGTCGAAGTCACCAGGCGGAACGTCGAATTGGGCAGCCGGTCGTCGGCGGTGCCGTCGTCAGCCACCCGGATGCGGTAGCCGGAGCCGCGGTGGTTGCCGAGCGTGATGACCGTGACGCCGGCGCGCCCGTCGACGGGGAATCCGGCCCGGCCGCCGGTCAGGTCGACGACGACGACGTAGGGTCCGCTGGGTGCGGCGTCGGCGGTGTGCGGGCCGCGCGCGGTCAGATCGCTCAGCCCGTCGGGCCGGGTGAACACCATCCGGGTCGGGCCCGCCGCGTCGGTGTCGGTCTGATGCGCCACGTGCGGTAACCACTTGAGCCACGCCCAGTCCGGGTCCTCGGGGTTGTCGATGAGCACCCGCATCTGCAGTAGGTCCGGCGGATGGAACACCGCGAGGTGACAGATCATCGCGGCCAGCAGCCGGGCCGCGCCCTCGGGGTCACCGCCGACAGCGATCGTCGGAAAAGTCCGCAGCTGCAACAGCTTCGGGCAGTCATGGATCAGCCCGTGGGTGCGCAGGAACTTCGTCACCCACATGTGGCTGACCGGTTCCAGGTGCGGTTGCGGGGCCCCTTGCGGTCCCGTCAGCTCGCCGCCGACCGCCGGTTTCAACAACCGGTCGACCGCGGGCTCGGTGCCCACGCCGATTCGGGTGGCGGCGTAGAAGTCCGCGGTGACGGTGCGCGACCACTGCCGGTTGGTGCCGACGATCGACAGCAGGTCCTCGGGATGCGGCGCGTGGTAGTTGAAGAACGTCACCTGCGCGGCCGCCGACGACGTCACCCTGGTGCGCAGCGACGCCAGGTAGCGCAGGTACTCCTTGCGGTCGGCGTTGATTTCGGGCACCCGCTTGCCGCCGGGACCGCCGCCGGCCATGAACCCGACCGTGGCCATGATCATCATCAGCGGCATCATCAGCATGTACGGCGACAGCTGGCGGATGCCGGTGAAGATCATGATCGCGATCATTCCGAGCATGCCGCCGCCCATCACCCACGGCAGCGCCTTCTGGATGCCCGACGGCGGAATGTCGACGCCGAGGTCATCCGGTGGGGCGACGTTGATCTCGCCGGGTGTCAAACGCGGGCCGCGCTTGATGATCGGCGTGAATTTCTTGGTGGTCATCGGCCACCTCCGGTGTTGGACGCCGGTTGGGCGGCGCCCGGGGTGTCCCCGTCGACCTTGCGTGGGTTGGGATCCGGTGGCAGCGTGTCGTGCTCGAGCAGCGCGGCCTGTTTGGTCAGCACCGGACCGTCGACAAGCATGCTCACCACCTGCCACGGCGCGGTGTTCGGCGCCGACAGCCCCAGGGTGTTACCGGTCTCTTCGTCGGGCAGCCCGTAGCGCACCCCCTGCGGATCGATGTAGTAGAGGCTTTCGCCGTATCGCGGGTCCGGTGACTGCAGCCGGATGTACTTGCCGCCGTCGATGTAAACGGTTGCGTCGCCGCCGATCTGGTCGATGCCGCTGTTCATCGCCGACGACGGGATGGGCAGGTGCCGTCCGGCGATCACGGTCGTGGCCGGGGCCTGGTCGCCGGGTTCGCGCTGCCACGACCAGCACAGCGTCGGCGCATCCTCGCGCAGCACGATGTCCAGCGGCTCATCGGCGAGCGGGGAGGCGAAGACATGTTCGGTGATGCTCGCAACGACGCTGGCCTCCACCGACGGCGGCGAGACCAGACCGTAGGAGTTGGTGGCGCGCAACGCCGCTGCCGTGGTGTCGTTGACTCGCGCCACCCCGTCGGGCAGCACCACGAAGTGCTGCTCACCGTCTTCGGTGAGCGCCTTGAAGACCGCGCCGATCACCAGGTTCGGCGGCAGGCCAACGGTGTTGGGTTCGCCCGCGCGCGGGATCTGGGGGAGCCGCCAGGGGCCGGCGTTGGGCAGCGCGTTGAACAGGCCCTCCGATATCGGGGTGGCCCTCGCGGTGACGGGGATGCCCACCGCCGACGTGACCGCACGGTCGGCGAGGTCGATGTCGTGGCGACCGTCCTTGGTGATCAACCAGTTGTCGTTCTCATACGACACCAGCACACCCTGGTCGGCGCGCATCGGACCCACAGACGAGTCGGTCACCAGCGGCCGGATGATCACCGAGGTCGCCAGCGTGGGCGTTACGCTCTGCGGCTTGGTGACGGTGTCACATAGCGTCCACGTGGGGTCGGCGCCACCCACCGGGGTTGCGTAGGGCGCACCCGGGATGCCGATCGGCTGGCCCTTGGCCATCTGGTTGAGCTCATCGGATTTCACCGCGACCGGGTCGCCTGCGTTACCGAGTACCAGCCGCGCCGACGTCAGGTTGTACACCGGCCGCAGCGAACCGGTCCCCGGCAGCGCCACGTACAACTGGTTGGTGGTGCGGTCGACGAGAAGCGTGTCGCTGCCCCGCTTTCCGAGCGGTTTGAAATACGCCAGCAGCCCTGCGCCCAGACAGATCAGCACCGCGATGATGACCCCGGTGGACACCGAGCGGCTGTAGAACTGCAGCGGATCGTCGAACATGCGGGTGTCGCGGCGCACGATCGCATGCTCGACGCGACGCAGCAGAAACCGCCATCCGCTGACCTGAACCTTGGTGGTAAGCCGAAAACTCGCCATGGGGTTACTCGTTGATGCTCAAGCGGCTGTGCACCGCTGTGATCGCAGCGGCCATATCGTCGCCGTTGATCTCGCTGAGCTGCTCCACCTCGAGGCTGTCGAAGTCCAGTGAACGCGCCAGCCGCATATCCCGGTTCTGTTCACCTGCCTCCACCAGTTGCCGGGCGTAGCGGCCGTTGCCTGCGATGTCCAACGCCGGTTTACCGTTCAGATCGCGCTCACTCAACAAGGTGGCGGCTTCGAGCACCCGCTTGGCAGCCTCCTCGGATAGATTCGAATCCGTCGATCCTGCAATGACTTTCGCGATGTCGACGATCTCCTCCGGTGAGTAGGAGTCGAACTCGATGCGGGTGGCGAAGCGGGACCGCAGCCCGTCGTTGGACTCCAGCAGCCGGTCGATGTCTGCGCTGTATCCGGCGATGATGACCACCAACCGGTCCCGGTCGTTCTCCATCCGGGCGAGCAGGGTGTCCAGCGCCTCGGTGCCGAACGGGTCTGTGCGTCCGTCGCGATCCTGCACCAGCGTGTAGGCCTCGTCGATGAACAGCACGCCGTCGATCGCGCGGTCGATGGTGCGGGTGGTCTTCACCGCGGACTGTCCTTCGTACTCGGCGACGAAGTCCTTGCGGGAGGTTTCGACGAGCTTGGGTTCGCTGATCACCCCAAGGCCGGTCAGGATGTTGGCCACCACGCGGGCGATGGTCGTCTTCCCCGTGCCGGGCGGGCCCGCGAAGATCATGTGCTTCGAGGCCTGGGCGACCTTCATGCCGCGCGCGGCGCGGATCTTGGCCATCTGGGTCGCGGCCCGGTAGGCCTCGATCTGCTCCTTGACGCGGGTCAAACCGATCTGACGGTCCAACTCGGCCTGCGCCTCGGCCAGCAGCGACTCCCGGCCCGACGTGTCCGCCTCTACGCTGGCCGGATCCCACGGGTCCTTGCGCGACGCGATCTTCTCGGCGGTGGTCGTGGTCAGCCGGTAGGTCGGATCTTTCAGCGCCGCAGCGACTTTCGGTTCTGGATGGGTGGCTTGCAGCCATTCCAGCAGCGCCACCGCGGCCTCTTCGTTGCCCTGGCTGCGCCGTGTCATCGCCAAGAACCACGCGATGGCGGGCGCGCACGCCTCGCCTGCCGGTGACGAGTTCGACTCGGTCAGCCGCCGTTCGGCCTCGCTGAACAACCCCAGGTTGGCCGCCGCCACGCCGTGCGCGACGCCGGCCGCGGCGGCCAGGAACTTGTCGGGCCACCCCGCGGCGCCCCGCACTTCGTCGATCACCTCGGTCCAGCGTTCGGCGGCCCCGTAGATCACCGCCTTGACCCAGGAGATCAGATGCGCTGCGCCGGTAGCGGGTACGTCCTCGAGGGCTTCCATCGCATCGACGAAGTTGCCGACGGAGGCTTCGTGCACCGCGAAACCCATCGTGATGGCCAGCGGTGAGTTGACCGGGTAGGTGATGTCACCGAACTGCCCGCCGATCGGCACCCTGGCGCCGACGGCGTTCATCGAGATCTCGGCGGCACCGGCGAGCTGACCGAGGTTCGCCCGCGAGTACCAGGCCCGAAACAGCGTGACCCGGTCGGTGTCGCCGCACCGGATCCGGCCGACCCAGGCGTCGCACGCGGCCTCGTCCATCGTGGTGATCTCGCTGAAGATCTCGAACGAGCGGGCCGGAGCGCTGGGCAACATCCCCACCGCGCTTCCGAACAAGTTGGCCAGTTGATCAGACACGGCCGCCCCCCTGCCTGGTCGCGAAGACCCGCTCCCGTTCGGCCGCGGCCTGTTCCGGCGTCGGGAGGGCGAGGTCGCGGGTGAGGAAGTCCCGGGTCGCGGCATCGTCGTGGCCCTGCTGGCGCATCGCCTCGAGCATGTCGGCGTACTGCGCGGACTTGGCGTCCTGGGTCGCCAGCGCGGCGACGACGACGATCTCGTCGGCCAGGTCCGCTTCGGTCATGGCGGTCGCTTTCGGCGACAGCTCGATCTGCTGCACGCGACCGTCCGGTGCCGCCGTCACCGTGACGGAACCGTCGGGGTTGGCGACGGTGAACACCGGATCCTGCGCGGTATCGGGCACGTCCCCGTCATAGACGTCGAGCGCGTCGAGGTCCGACGCCGTGGAGCCGTCGTCGGCGACGGAGAAGTCGAGCGCGGCGGCCAGGTCGTCGGAGTCGTGTGGGGTGCGGTCTCTTGTCGCCACTCAGTCCCCCTCTCCGTCAACGGGTTCGGAGGTGGGCTGATCGAACCAGGATTTCGACGGCAGGAACTCGATCAGCCCGTCGAGCGCACGCTGCAGGTTCTCGGGGCTGCCGGGCAGAAAGCTGCCGAACAGTTCGCCGTTGACGCGGCGCGGAATCGACACGATCCGGCCCTGTTGGGCATCCAAAACCCCTGCGGCGACGTCGGTTTGGGTGAAGGTACCGCCGGGATGGCGTTCTTGGGCGGTGAGCTCCACCCAGCTGGCCGGGTTGGCGATGATGTCGGCGTAGACGCGCGCCGAGGCGGGTGCGACGCCGTAGGCCGCGATCTGGTTGGCGCTGGTGCATTCCGCCAACTTCGTCGCCACTCCCGTCAGCGGTTCCACGTCGGCGGCCGTCGCGGTGCCCAGGACCGTCGTCACCATGCCCGCGAGCCCGACTTGCGGGGCGACGCGCTGCAACACCAGCATGTCGCCGTCACGGGCGGCGACGACGTGGCGATCGCCCTTGCGGCACACCACGAAGCGGATCATCTTGCCGCCGACATCGCGCCGCCACCAGCGGCCCTCCAAGGTCCGGTCGGAACGGCTGAGGGTGTCGACCATCGCCGCCACCTCCGGGTGGGGTTGGCCGAAGACGTCCAGCACCCCTTGCCGCGTCAGGTCGCGCCTGACCTGATCCCACACGATGTCGCGCAGATCCGGTTGCGGGATGTTGAGGCGGATCCCGAGCGACGCCGGAAACTCCATCAGCCCCAGTCGGTCGGCGATGACCAACATGCCATCGATGGTCACCTCTACGCCGACGACATCGTCAAGGGGCGCGGCGTCGCGGTGCGCTGACTGCAGAGCGCTCACGCTATCTCGCGGGTCGCGCGCAGATCGTCGCCGGGCATGAAGTCCTCCCTTTTTGTCGTCCCGCGGTGGCATCCGATCGGATGTCCGGTTTCAGCGGTTCCGTCCCCGGTCTCGGGTCAGACGGATCAAGATCGCCGACGACGCTTTGCCGCCCTGAGCAGGCGCACCCCCGACCCTGGTCTGCAAACCCCTTCGACGATTCAAAGAGTACCAGCGCTGCGGATGTGCTAAGTGCGCTTATTTCTGGTGGGGCAGGCGGCTACCTGAGGGACGCCTGCAGCTACCTGATACTGCAGTGAATACCGCGTTGTCCTGTGCTGATCATCTGCCCAGCAACGGAAATTCGACGGCGCCTCGAGCGTTTAGCTAGGTGCGTCCGCGTGTGCATGCGCACCGGCAGCGCACCGCAAAACGCGCACTGCACGGCCCGCCAATGCGGTTGCGCACTTTCCATACCGGGCCGTCTGGAAGTTTGCTACGGGGCACTGGTCGCCGCCCCCCGAGCCGCGTCGTCCCGTAGTTGATACTTGAGCAGGGGCCGAGACCAGAACCTTCGGTGAGGAGACGCGTAGTGACCGACCGCGATGACGCATTGCGGAAAGATTTGGGCTGGACGGGCACCGACGAGAGCGCCGTGGAGCCTGCCGCCGTCGAACCAGAGCCCACGCCGCCGCACCCGCCGGTGCCGCCGCCGCACCCGCCCGCGGATATTCCGCCGGGCAGGTTCGGTCCGCCGCCGGGTATGCCGCGCGATACCGGACCGCTACCCGGTGGCGTCCGGCCCGAGCCCGGACCGTGGCCCGGGCCGCCCGGCAGGCCGCCGCGCCCGCCCGCCGGTCCCGGTTCAGCAAGGCCGTCGGCGCCGCCGCCCCCGCCCGGTGGTCCGCAGTGGCCGGCCGGTGGATATCCGCCGGATGCACCGCCTGCGCAGAGCCCGCCCGGCGGCTCGTACGCCGATCGCATCCGCGCCGACGAACTGGTGCCGGCGCGGCGGGTCCCGCCGGGTCGCGGCTGGCGGTTGGCGCTGTACAAGGCCAGCTTCGGGTTGATCAACCTGGGACCGGGCCCCGACGAGATCCGGCAGCGCCAACTCGAGGCCAAGATCCAGTCCCCGATGCGCGGCCACTTCAAGGTCGGCGTGATGGGCAAGGGCGGTGTGGGCAAGACGACGGTGTCAGCCAGCATCGGCTCGGTGCTGGCCGAGTTGCGCCAGGACGACCGCGTGGTGGCCATCGACGCCGACACCGCGTTCGGCAAGTTGGGCAGCCGTATCGACCCGCGTGCGCAGGGCTCGTACTGGGAGCTGGCTTCTGACCAGCACCTGGAGACGTTCGCCGATGTGCGCAGCCGGGTGGGCAACAACGCCGCCGGGTTGTTCGTGTTGGCCGGTGAGGCGACGCCGGCCCGGCGCCGGGTGCTCGACCCGGCGATCTACCGGGAGGCGACGTCGCGGCTGGACCGCCATTTCACGATCTCGATCATCGACTGCAGTTCCACGATGGACTCCCCGGTCACCCAGGAGGTGCTGCGCGATCTGGACGCGTTGGTCGTGGTGTCCTCGCCGTGGGTGGACGGCGCGGCCGCCGCGGGCCAGACGCTGGACTGGCTGGCCGCCCGGGGGCTGACGCCGCTGTTGGCGCGCACCGTCATCGTGCTCAACGATTCCGACGGGCATGCCGATAAGCGGACGCGTTCCATTCTGGCGCAACAGTTTTCCAGTCAGGGGCAGGCGGTCATCGAGGTCCCGTTCGACGGGCACCTGCGGCCGGGCGGCGTGATCGACCGCACTGCGGAGATGTCGCCGGCGACCAGGCGGCGCTTCCTGGAGATCGCCGCGGCGCTCGCCGAGCACTTCCCCACCCAGGATGACCGCCGACGCCACTAGTCAGCGCCAGTCGAGTTGTGCGATCAGCTCTTCGATCGCGCGCGCCGCGGCGGCCGACACCGGTTCTTCGGATTCGGCGCCGGCGATGTCGTCTTCGGAAACCGCTGCAGCTTGGGCAGTTTCGGCGATGGTGAGGTTGGCGCTGCGGCGCGCGGCGTAGAGCCGCTGCCCCAGCGTGGCGTGTGGTGAGCGCGCGGCGCGCAGCATGAGCGCGTCGTAGCGGCCGCGCACCGCGCTCAATGCCTTGATCAGCGCCGGGGTGACGCGGCTGATCCGCGCGGCGCGCGCGGCGACGGACTCGAGCTGGCGCAGGTCGGCCAGAATCTTGGTCACCCTGGGGCTGAACTCGGGTGCGTCGGCAGGCGGTAACGCATCAATGGCGGACGCGAACGTGCCGACCGCGGTCACGACCGCCTGGGCGATCAGCGGGATCTCGTCGGCGCCCGTCTTCGCGGGCGGCTCGGCACGGGTCTGCGCCGGTTCGCCCTGCCGGAGCCGGGCGATGGTGCCCGGCGGCCAATTCAGCACCTCCTCGAGCTTTGCTCGAGTGCGTTCCCTTGGCCAGCTGCGACCCTTTTCGAACGCGATCAGCGCGCCGGCGTTGATGATGCCGTCGGCCGCCAACCGGCGCTGGCTGATGTTGAGCTCACGACGCCGTGCGGCGGCGGCCGCGCCCGCACGCACCAGGCCCGGATCCAGCGTCTCGGCCGACGCGTCGGTCGGCTCTGGCTGGCTCATGGACGACGGTTCCTGTCGAAGAAACGGGGCGAACGGCCCCGCAATCCTATCCGCCGGCGGCCCGACCGCTACACCTTGGGTGGTGTGTCTGCGTCACCTTGTTGTCGCGAAGCTACATCTTCTCCCGAGGCTGAACTGAAGCACCGCTACGGCTTCGTGGACGGCGCTCCGCCGCAGTTGGCGGTAGTTTTGTCGCCTTGCCGCGATGCATGCTGGCCAGGGCAATGGCGAATTCCATCGCTGTAACTGTTGCATTGCTACGGTTTAGTTCGCTACGTTGTCGTCAGCGCGGCGCAGCGGCCGCAGACCAGCAGAGGAGCGACAACCATGAACTCAATCGGATGGGACGAAATGCCCGTCGGCGCCTGCACCCGCGACCCCGAGCGCTGGACGACATCGGCCGATCAGGTCGCCAAGGCGATCTGCCGGGCATGCCCCCGTCGGTGGTTGTGCGCCCGCGAAGCGTGCGAGCTACCCCGCGCCGAAGGGTTGTGGGCCGGCATCGTGGTTCCCGAGGGCGGTCGCGGGCGCACGTTTGCTCTGCGGCAGCTGCGCTCGCTGGCTGAGCGCAACGGTTACCCCGTCCGACCCCGCCGCCTGTACGCCGAGCCCGCCTGACGAGGCGGTGCCCGCCGCCGGTTCTCGGGGGGTCGGCGGCGAGCGACCACGCGACCACGCCGCCTACGCCGCCGCCCCGAACGTTCCTTACCGCTCGAAGTTTCGGCAATTTTTCGAGTGGTAAGGAACGTTCGCGCTCACCAGGTGTCGACGAAGCGGCGGCGCGCAGCCCGCTCTTCGCCGCCGGCCGCCGCGGTCAGGGTGTCGATGATGAGCCTGCGGGTGTCGGCCGGGTCGATGACATCGTCGATCTCGAACAGCGCAGCGGCGTTGAGCGCCTTGGCGTTCTCCTGCGCGGCCGCGGTGGCCTGACGGACCCGCTCTTCGCGTTCGTCGTCGTCGGCGATGGCCTCGAGCTCCTTGCGCAGCCCCAGCCGCACCGCACCTTCAAGCCCCATCGGACCCAGGTGCGCACCCGGCCAGGCCACGGTGAGCAGCGGCTCGTGCAGGCTGCCGCCGGTCATCGCCTGCGCGCCGAGCCCGTACCCGCGGCGCAGCACGACCGCGATCAGCGGCACGCTCAGCGCAGCACCGGCGACCAGCATCCGCGACCCGCGTCGCACCAGCGCCTCGGCCTCCGCGGCCGGCCCCACCATGTAGCCCGGGCAGTCCACCAGGGACACCACCGGCAACCCGAACGCGTCGCACAGTTGCAGGAACCTGGCCGCCTTGTCCGAGGCGGCCGCGGTGATCGCCCCGGCCATCACCATGGTGTTGTTCGCGAGCACACCGACCGGGCGGCCGCCGATGCGGGCCAGCGCGGTCACCATCTCCTTGGCGAAGCCGCTACGCAGAAATGTCACCGAACCCTCGTCGGCGAGCGTCTCGACGATCGGCGCCACCTGATAGGCCCGCCGCGCACGTTCGGGAACCATTGTGCGCAAACCAGTTTGGTCCGCGCACGGTCCCGGCGCCGTGGCGCCCTGGAAGTAGCCGAGCAGCCGCTTGGTCACCGCCACGGCCTCGGCCTCATCGGCCACCACGACGTCGACCACACCGTTGGGCGACTGCACCGCGATCGGGCCCACGTCGTCGGGCGCCACCTCGCCGAGCCCGCCGCCGGCGATCATCGCCGGCCCGCCCATCCCGATCGACGCGTCCTCGGTGGCCACGATCAGATCCGCGCACCCGGCGATGACGGCGTTGCCCGCGAAACAGCGGCCCTTGACGATCGCGATGCGTGGCACCACACCCGACAGCGCCGCCCACAGCTTGAACGCCCGCACCTCCAGCGACGACACGGTCGGATAGTCGGTGTCGCCGGGCCGTCCCCCGCCGCCTTCGGCGAAAAACACCGTCGGCAACCGCATCCGCTCGATCAACTCGAACAGCCGGTCCTTCTTGCGGTGCCCGAGGGCGCCCTGCGTGCCGGCGAGCACGGTGTAGTCGTAAGACAGCACCGCGCACGCGCTGCGCTCGGCGTCGAACAAGGCGCCGTTGATGCGCGCCGTTCCTGCGATCAGCCCGTCGGCGGGGGTGCGCGCGATCAGATCGGCGAGGTCGCGGCGGTGCCGTTGGGCGGCGATCGCGAACCGGCCGTATTCGACGAACGACCCTTCGTCGACCAAGTCGTCGATGTTCTCCCGTGCGGTGCGACCGTTGCTGGCGTGCCTGCGTGCGACGGCCTCGGGGCGGGCGGCGTCCTCGGTGAGCGCCCGGCGACGCATCAGTTCGGCGTGATCGTCGCTCATGGCGTTCGATGTTATCCACAGGCTGTTGGCCAGCGAGCCGAACCTGTCGGCGCTGCGGCTTAGCGTGCGAACCATGACCAATTGGATTAACACCGTCAGCCGCGACCACGTCGAACGTGGGGTGCGCGGCCGTTTCACCCAGTCCAACCACGGCAAGCCGCACATGCTGCGCAAGATGGCCCGTGGCGACTGGATTGTGTTCTACTCACCCAAGACCGGCTATCCCAAGGGCGACCCGCTGCAGGCCTTCACCGCCATCGGGCAGGTCGTCGACGACGAGCCGTATCAGGACGAGACGTCGCCGGAGGCGCCGTGGCGGCGCAACGTCGATTTCCTGGACTGTTCGGAAACCCCGATCCGTCCGCTGCTTGACCACCTCGACTTCATCGAGGACAAAAGCCGGTGGGGCTACAAGTTCCGCTTCGGTGTATTCAAGATCGACGACCGGGATCTGGGGGTGATCCGTTCGGCGATGACCGGCGACCGCTGAGGCTACTGTGAGGCGGTGAGCAACACCGAGCCGGCGCCTGCCGCAGTCGCTTGTGCGGCAACGCCGTTCGCCGGTGTGCTGCGCGCCCGCGAGGTCCCGCTGGGCGGGCCACGTGCGATGCGGGTGCGACGCACGCTGCCACAGCGGGAACGCTCGCTGATCGGGGCGTGGTGCTTCGCCGACCACTACGGCCCGCAGGATGTGCGCGAGGGCCCCGGCATGGATGTGCCCCCGCACCCGCACACCGGGTTGCAGACGGTCAGCTGGCTCTTCGCCGGTGAGGTCGAGCATCGTGACAGCGCCGGAGTGCACGCGATGGTGCGCCCGGGCGAACTGAACCTGATGACCGCCGGCGCGGGCATCTGCCACTCCGAGGTGTCGACGGCGGACACCACTGTGTTGCACGGTGTGCAGCTGTGGGTGGCGCTGCCCGACTCCGACCGCGACACCGGCCGCGACTTCGCGCATTTCGTGCCGACGCCACGCGCCTTCGGCGGTGCCACCTTGCGGGTCTTTCTCGGTGAACTCGCCGGCGCCCAATCGCCCGTGCACACCTTCACCCCACTGTTAGGCGCGCAGGTCGACCTCGAGCCGCGCTGCGAGGTGACGTTCGAGGTCGACGCCGCCTTCGAACACGGCGTCCTGCTCGACCAGGGTGACGTCATGGTCGGCGACACCGCGCTCGACGTGGCGGATCTGGCGTTTCAAGCCGCCGGCCACACCGAGCTGGGGCTGACGAACCGCGGTGACCGCCCCGCCCGCGTCGTCGTCCTGGGCGGCCCACCGTTTCCCGAAGAGCTGGTGATGTGGTGGAACTTCGTCGGCCGCAGCCACGACGAGGTCGCGACGTACCGCGAGCAGTGGCAAGACCACCACGATCGGTTCGGCGCGGTGCACGGCTACCGCGGCGCTGTCGAGCGCCTGCCCGCGCCCGCCCTGCCCAACGCCACCTTGCGTCCCCGGCGCAATCCCGGGGTATAGGTAGCCCATGACCACCGACAAGACTGGCGCGCCCACCGAGGTCGTCAAACAATCCGACCGTTTCAACATCACGGTGGACGGCAAGACCGCCGGGTTCACCGAGTTCGCCGACCGCGACGGCCAACGGGTCTTTCCCCACACCGAGGTGGACGAGGCGTTCCAGGGTCGCGGCCTGGCCACCATCCTGATCGGCGAAGCGCTGGAGCAGACCCGAGACGACGGGCTGCGGATCGTGGCGGTGTGCGACATGGTCGCCGGCTACATCGACAAGCATGAGGAGCTCTCCGACGTCGTCGACCCCGTCACCCCCGAGGTCGAACGCTGGCTGGCGGATCGGTAACCGGCCCGGCCCGCTATCGTCGGCGCGGTGACGACCGCGTTTTTCACCCCTGACGGGGATGCGTTCGTTCCCGGGCCGATCGCGCAGGGCCCGTGGGGGCAGACGATCAGCGGCAATTACGTCGGCGGCCTGCTCGGTCATGTGCTCGAGCGCGACGCCGGCGACCCCGACTTGCAGCCCGCCCGGCTGACGGTCGACCTGTTCCGGCCGGCCGCGCTGGCGCCGGTCCGCGTCGAGACCGCGGTCGTGCGTGCGGGTCGCCGCTTGAAGTTGGTCGACGCGGTGATGACGCAAGGTGACACCGTCGTCGCCCGGGGCACCGCGCTGTTCCTGCGCCGCGGAGAGCAACCCGCCGATGAGATCTGGACCTCGCCGGTGACCATGCCGTCGCCGCCGCCGACACCCGACCCCATCCCGCCCGGGCTGTCGACGCTGGTGTGGACCTACGGCAAACACGATCGCGAACCCGGTCCCGGTGAAGGCCTGCAGAACTGGCAGCACTCGGGGCCTAAGCACATCTGGGTGCGCGATTTTCGACCCCTGGTCGCCGGGGCGGAGCTCACGCCGTTCGTGCGCGCGTCGATGGCCGGAGACATGGTCAGCTCGTTGACACACTTCGGGCCGAGCGGTCTGCAGTGGATCAACGCCGACTACACGCTGTCGCTGGCCCGGCTGCCGAAGGGTTCCTACCTGGGGTTGGCGGCGCTGACGCACTACAGCGATGCGGGGGTGGCGACCGGCAGCGCGACGATCGTCGACGAGTACGGGCCGATCGGCAGCGGGGTGGCCAACGCGCTGTCCAACCCCGGCTTCGCCCCGCCGCGCATGTAGTAAGCGCCCTCTCGGCGATTTCTGCACCAGGGTCGCGCTGCGCGAGGTTTCACAGCCGTCGTGCAGAAATCGGCGCGCGAGTGCAGCGCCGCACCAAGACAAGAAACACCCCGCGGAATGTCCGCGGGGTGTTCCTATATAGCCGGGTCAGCTGATGCCGACAACCTCCTGGGCGATGGCGGCCAGGCGCGTCTGCGCTGCCGACACCAACCGCTGGCGGTTCTTGTGCATCTCCTCGTAGGCGATGATCGTGCGGATGTCGCTCGGGTCGTCGAGCTCCTTCACCGCGGCCACCGCGTCGTTCTGATTCAGCTCGTCGTAGCCCTCGATGGGCAGCTCGTCGGCGTCGACGACACCGCCCTCGGCGCGGGCCTTGTGCAGCCGGTCGGCCGCTTCGTCGGCGCCCTCGCGCCGCACCACGTCCTCGGCCCGCTTCAGCGCGCCGTCACGTGAGGCGCCGAGCGCCTTCAGCGTGATCTCGCTGGCCCGCTGCGCACGCTGGCGCAGGTCGTCGACGGCCGGTCCCGCGGAGCGCACCAACTCGGCGACCCGCTCAACCGACTGCGCCGACCACTGGCCAGGCAGGTTGACCAACTTCACGGCGGTGCCGGCGGCGGCCTGGATCGGCGTGCGCTGCAGCGCGGCCGGCCCGCCGAGCGCGTCCTCGGCCAACACGGTGGTCAGCCAGCTCACCGTCGCCGAATGCGCGGTGATCAGGCGATCGGCCAGGTCCTGGATGTCGCGCTGTTTGGCCGAGACCGCCAGCGCCTTGATGTAGCGCGCACGGTCCAGCAGCTGGTTCTCCAGCGCCAGGTCACCCAGCAGCGCCTCGTCGAACGGCTGCGCCTGCTCGGTCAGGGCCTTCACGGCCGCGGCGGCGCGACCGAAGAACGGGCCGACGGTGTCGGGGAACCCGCCAAGATCGCGGATCGCCTTCTCGATCGCCTCGGCGCGGATCTGGCCGTTCTCGGCGTTCTCGCTCAGCTCGCGACGCACGGCCTCGGTCCTGGCCTGGGCGACACGGGTCTCGGCGACCTGAATCTCGGTATGGGTCAGGTCGAGCATCGTGCGTAGCTGCCGGAGCAAGGTCGTTTCGGTAGCGGTAGTAGTCATCTGCTTTCTAGCCCCTTATGCGTTGACGAAAGTTCATTCGGCGCTTGGGCTGCACCTGCTTGTTGGCTACCCAGTGGCCGGGGGAAGTCCAACGTGGTGCAGATGTGAGATGGGTCGCAGTCCGCCGATCAGCGCGGTTGCAAGATGACCACCGGGATTTCCCGGTCGGCCCAGGCCTGATAGGTGTCGAAGTCGGCGTAGGCCTCGACGAGCTTGGGCCACAGCCGCGCCTTTTCGTCGGGGTTCGCGGTCACCGCGCGCACCGGGCGGCGCTCCGCGCCGATCTCGATGTGGGCGTCGGGGTTGGCGACCAGGTTGCGGTACCACTGCGGATCGGTGTCGCGTCCGCCCTGGGACGCCACCACGATCACGTCGTCGCCGTCGTGGATGTACACCAGCGGCGACACCAACCGCCGGCCGGTCTTGCGGCCGGTGTGCTCGAGCAGCAGGGTCGGCACCGGCTTCTTGAACCCCGCGCCCACCCGCCAGCTGGCGCCGACACGTCCGCCGGTGCGGCGATACACCCACACGTGCGCCTTGCCCGCGTACTTCATCACCTGGGTGACGATCGGTGAGTTCAGCTGTTTGGGCTTGTTGTTCGGGTCCATGCGATCAACTTAGATACTGCGCGGTGCTGCCGCCCAGCGGCATCTCGGGCATGCCGAGCTTGCGGTGGTCCCAACTGCGCGTGCGGGTCGGCACCACCCGCACACAGATCCGGTTGCGCATCATCTGGTCGACGTAGGGGCGCATCTCCTCGGAGTACGGCCCGGTATAGCGCTCCCACACGCTGATGCCAACGCGCAGATTGGTTTCCGGGTCGTCGACGATCTCGGCGCGGCCCTCGATCGAAACGCCGCGCAGGGTGTCGTAGGTGTGGCCGTCCTCGATCATCACGGTCACCGTCGGGTTGCGACGCAGGTTGACGGCCTTCTGCGATTTGGCCTTGGTCTCGAACCAGATGTCCCCGTCGAGCACGCCGTACCACATGGCGACCAGGTGCGGCCGCCCGTCGGGCATCAGCGTGGCGAGGGTGGCGGTTCTACTGCGCTCGATGTATTCGGCGATCTCCTCGTCGGTCATGACGATCTTCGCGCGTTCGTTCTTGCCCACGACACAGATACTTTCAGGTCGTCGCGGCCATGGCGGTCACCGGGATGCCGTTACTAGCTCAGCAGCATGACGTACTGCGCGGCCGCCAACTGCTGGGCATCGAGCAGGGTGGGCCCGGCGGCCTCGATCGCGTACTGGTCGGCGGTGGCCAGGCAGTAGAAGCTGCGGTCCTCCAGCTGCATGCAGCGGCTGTCGGGCATATTGCGCACCGGGTTGGCCGGCTTGGACTTCGGCGACACCTCGGCGTAGAACTCGTCGACGACGGCCTTGGCCCCCGCGGCGTCCTCGGCTTCGTAGACGCTGGCCTTGGCCATGGCCACCAGATCGGTTCCGGTGTCGGCGAACAGCCTGGCCGAGCGGGTGGGGTCGCTCTGAAAGTGCAGCGCGCCGCGCCGTTCATAGGTGGTGTTCTTCGTCAGCATCGGGTCCGGCGTCTCCACCGGGATCACGTGCGCCAACAGCCCGGTCGGGTCGATGCTGATGTCGGCGAACTCCGACGGGTCGGTGGCGCGGAAGCTGTCGATTTCAGGGCCCTGCAGGTCGAGGGTCTCGGCGACCAGCTCGGCGGCCTGCTCGGCGCCGTCGGTCGACTGCGCGAGCTGCATCAGCACGTACGGGCCGTGCGCGGCGAACGAACGCACGGCGTGCCGCTTGCCGGCGGTGCGGTCGACGGTGGTGTAGGTGTTGGCCTTGGCGTCGGAATGGCCGGGGATGCTCACCGTCTGCGCCGGTCCGTCGGCGCCCAGCTGCTGCATCGCCGTTTCGCCGAGGGCGCTCGCCGCGGCTGCGGCCGCCTCGTCGTCGGGGAAGCGCAGGACCGCGTTGAGCAACAGCTTCTTGTCGGCTTCGGTGCGTGCGGTGGCGAAACCGTTGATGAAGTTGTGCCGGCTGGCCACCATCCCGAGCTCGCCCGGACCGATCAGGCCGAGCGCCTGGGCCCTGGGCAGCACCATGGCGCCGAAGCCGAACCACTTGGTCAGCGCCGGGTCGACTTCCCACGGCCCGATGACGTGGTTGGCCATGCGTTGCGCCTCGATGACCATGCCGCGCAGCGGATCCCCCGCCACGCCGAGCGGCTGGCTGGGTTCGGTCGGATAGGGCCCGACATCGAGCCGGTCGAAGTCGAGCGCCCCTTGCGCGCCGGTGGCCCTGACCGGCGTTCCGGCGACGGTTGAGCTGCAGGCCGCCGAGAGCATCGCGATGGCAAGAACGACTACGAGAAGTGGGTGGCGCATCACGCGCCAACCTACAGCGCGGCGAAGTAGAAACCCAGCAACAGCGCGAAGACGCCGACCAGCCAGCCGTTGGTCGTGATCTTCAGCCATACGGGGGCGTGGCGCACCTCCATGAAATGCCATATCACCAACTGTGTCTTGACCGCGGCGATCAGCAGGACGACGACGGTGACCGTGGCGCTGACGTGGTGTGGCTGGCCGCCGTCGCGGGCCGTCAGCCACGACGCCACGGTCACCGCGGTGAGCACTGCCCACACGGCGGTCGGCGGGTGGCGAAGATAGGTCGTCACAAGTTCACCTCATCAGATAGAGCAGCGCGAACAGCACGAGCCACAACAGGTCGACCATGTGCCAGTACGTAGCGCCGGTCTCCACCAAGGTGATTCGGGGCTGGGCGGGTCCGCGCAGGTGGCGCACAATGAAAGACAGGATCACCAGCCCGAGGAAGACGTGGCACAGGTGCATGCCTGTCATCACGTAGTAGAACATGAAGAACAGGTTGGTGCCCGGCGTCAGGCCCGCGAGGATTTCGGGGATGTACTCGAACGCCTTGAGCACCGGGAAGGCCACGCCACCGGCCAGGGCGAGCCAGAACAGCCGGTAGGCGTCGGCGGTTTTCCCGGCCCGCGCCGCTGAGGTACCCAAGGCGACGAACAGCGAACTGGTCAGCAGCACAACGGTGTTGACCATGCCGATGTTGTAGTTCAGCTTCGCTTGGCTTTCCAGGAACAGCGCGTGGTCTTGACCGCGGTAGTACATGTACGCCACGAAGTACACGGCGAAGATCATCAGATCCCCGATGACGAAGAACCACATACTCGGCTCGCCGGGAAGATGCTTGGGCGCCAGTGCTTTTCGTGATGCGATGCCGGTGCGGCCTGGTTGCGCCGTGGTGACCTCGGTCATGCGGGCACCTTCGACACCGGTTCGATCGGCGCGTTGTCGAGTTCGTCCTCGGGCTGATCTCTGATGGCCCGGTAGATGCAGAAGTAGACGATGATCTGCCAGGGCACGTACAGCGCCATCGCGAAATAGAAGGTGACGAGGCCGTTCCAGGCGAACGGGCCGGACTGGGCGATCCAGACGGGCGCGGCCATTAACTCGGTCACGTACTGCCAAACGGTGTAGTAACCCAGCCATTTCGGCAGGATGTTGTTCTGGTCGAGGATGATGGCCAGGCCGAAGGCCATCCACATGATGCAGAAACACCCCAGCGAGCCGATGAAAGCCAGGTATCCGAAGTCGTAGAGCATCGCCAGGATCGCCGGGTCGTAGCCGGGACGGAATGCGCCCAGCCCGAAACAGAACATCGCGAAGAGCATCCCGACGATGGTGCCGGTCATCGAGCCCATCAACACGCTGTAGCGAAGTACCGGGCTGACCGACATGCGCCGGATCTGGTTGAGGTACACGGCATTTGCTACCGGCGCCAGCCCGAACACCAATATCAGGATGGCGCAAGCGATCAGGAGGTTCGGTGACTGCATGAACGAGAGGATCTCGGGTTGCGAAGCGCTCGGTGAGCGCGGTGGCATCATCCAGCTCAGCGGAACGAACACGACCCCGAACACGGTGAAGAAGAACGGCACGGACCAGAACGCGATCCACTGGTCCAGCTTCTTCGATTGGCGCCATCCCGCGAGCGCGGCGCTCCTGGTCATATGAGCGCCTCCCGCTCATCGCCTTGGCGCTTGACCACTCCCACGAGGACGACGAACATCACGGCGATGTAGCACGCCAAGACGGCCAGGCGCAGGTGAAAAGACAGCACCCCGTCCCATGCCAGCGGCCCGGTTTTGTGCAGGACCGAGAACGCACCGGGAACCAGCAGCGCGGCAGTGGCGATGTTGAAATGCGCTACCCAGCGCGGAAAGACCGGCTCGGGCCGAGCGTCGAGGTAGATGCTGACGGCCAGGCAGAGGTTCGCCACGATGAGGGTGCCGACCGGTGCGATGAAGAAGAACCACGCCATGTCGTTGAGCAGGCTGATCAGTTGCGGATCGCGTTCCGGTCGAAACGCCGCGATGCCCCAGCAGTAGTCGGCGAGGATGAACGCGGTGAGGCCGACGCCGGTGGCGAGGATGTAGGCGTAGGTGAGGACGTTGCTCGACGTGCGGATCCGTGACATCTGCACGGCGGTCACGGCGAACAGCGGGACCAGTGAACACGCGATGAGGTTGCACAGGATCACCACGCCGAGGATGCCGGTGTTGTTCGCGGCGAAGAAGGCGGCCACCTGCTCGGGCGTCATGGTCGGCGACAGCGGTCCGGAGAACAGCGGGAACGCGAAGTAGGCCAGCACGAACAGCGCCGCGGCCGGCGGTACCGTCCACAACAGGATGCGCTGGCCCCTGGTGTTCAACGCCGTCGTTGTCGTCATCGCTGGTCCCGCCTGTCTGGGTTGCATCGCGCCGTCATAGGTCTAGCACGCTCGCTGACAGATGACAATGAAACGCCCTGCGCTCTTGCGGCCTAGGGTCTTTTGTACTGCGCTTTTAGCGGCTACTCGGTCGCGCGGTGCGTTCGTGCTGTGGTGGTTTCGATGACAAACGTCAACGATATGTGCTTTGTGCGGCACAATGGGCGCGTGGCAGACAGTGCGACCCGGCGTGACGCCCAGCGCGAAAGCACCCGCGCGCGGTTATTGGACGCCGCGATCGTGGAGTTTCAGCGCGCCGGCGCCCACTCGGCCGACATCAACGCCATCGTCAAGGCCGCAGGGGTGGCGCGCAGCACCTTCTACTTCCACTTCCCGACCAAGGAACACGTGCTGCTCGAGCTGATACGGCGCGACGAGGCGCAACTGGCGAACGAGCTCGGCCGGTTCCTCGACACCCGCCCCGGCCTGCCTGCGGTGCTGAAGACGATCATCGAGCTGGTGCTGGATCTGGAAAGCCGTTGGGGCACATCGCTGTTCCACGACGTGATCAGCCTCTACTTCTCCCCGACGCTGCCGGAGCGAGAACAGTGGACCAACCACCCGGTGTTCGTGCTGTTGGCCGCGGAGATCGAACGCGCGCGGATTCGCGGCGAACTCTACGACGACGTCGACGCCTACCACAGCGCGGCGTTCTTCTTCCTCGGCGTCTACGCCCTGCTCACCACTGTCGGAGAATTCCGGTCCGAGCGTGACGTCGCGCTTGAGAAGTTCGTGAAGAGCACGCTGCGCAGCCTGCAACCGGTGACGTAGCTGTTCGGCGACGGCGGTGATGTCGAGCCG
The DNA here is from genome assembly GCF_053484035.1 of Mycolicibacterium sp. XJ662. Lineage (NCBI taxonomy): Bacteria > Bacillati > Actinomycetota > Actinomycetes > Mycobacteriales > Mycobacteriaceae > Mycobacterium > Mycolicibacterium sp. XJ662. Next base: position 906,499 of record NZ_JBEFTL010000001.1, read on the forward strand.
TGTTTCGGCCAGAAGATCCATGGCGACCCACGGAATCATCCACACATTCGGGTGTTCTACCGAGGTATGAACACTGAAACGTTCCTAGTTCTGGGCACGCGGGGAAAGAGCGGTCACGTCGCCGCGCGGTTGGGGCTCCGCGGCCGGCAGTCCGAAGTGTGGTCGCGGTGAGCTCGCAGTTGACCGCCGAGGATCGCGAGCTGCTCGAGCGGCCGCTGCACGGGTTCTTCACCGTGGCTGCCGGGTCGACGCCGCCGCAGCCCAGACCGGTCTGGTTCGAGGTGACCAGCGAAGGTGGGGCCCAATTGTTTAGCGCGCCAGACGCTCCCAAGGTGCGGCAGCTGGAGCGTGACGGCCGGGCATCGCTGGTCGTCGCCGCCCCGGTCGGCGAGCGTGAGCGCTGGGTATCAGTGACCGGACCGACCACAATGGAACGCGACGGGGCACGCGAACTGGTGGAGCGGCTGGGGGCCCGCTACTGGGATACCGGGGACCCGGTGCGGGCCAAAGAACTCGCCGCGATGCTGGCCCAAGAATGGGTGCGCATCGTCATCCATCCGGAGAAGGTGAGCCGCGCCGCGATCTAGTCGACGACGAGCACCGGGACCGGGGAACGCTCGAGCAGATCGGAGGAGACGCTGCCGAGCAGCGCGCGGGTCAGACCCCGGCCACGCCGGCCGACGACGACGACGTCGGCTCCGAGCTGTTGGGCGAAGTGGGCCAATGCTTCTGCGGGAGCGCCGACGAGCACTTCGTGCCGCGGCGGCGTGGCGGCCGGGTCGTTGGCTGCGCGAGCGGCCAGCCTTTCCTTCGCCAAGGTGACCTCGGTTCGTTTGGGGTCCTCCGCGGCCTCGTACGGAACGACCTCGGCCAGGACGAGCTCGGCCGCTTCACCGAACAAACGCTTCGCGGCGTCGAGCGCTGCTGTCGATTGAGTCGATCCGTCCAATCCGACGAGGACTCGTGGCGCACCGGACGTCGGCGGCGAAGCACTGGAGTCGCTGGCCGACGCCCGCCGCGGCCCACCGCGATCGGCGAGTTCCAACGCGATCGGCACGAAGATCGGGCCGAGTATCAGCGCGATCGGGATCCAGCGGAGATCGTGGCCGCGCCGAGCCAGCCAAATTCCGGTGATCGCGCCGGTGACGAGCCAGACCAGCAGGAACGCGGCGGTGAGGCGGAATGTGTCCATAGCTATTGCGCTCCAGCGCAGCCTTCCGGTTGAAGCGAACTCACTGCGACCGCCTCACGGTGTCACAGCACTGCTGCCGATCGAGCACCGTGCGACGGACGTGTCACTATCCTCGCGGATGTTGGCATTGTCGCCACTGCAGTGTGTATCGAGCGCGCGACACTGACAGAGAACCGCCCGTCCCGGCGCGTCGCGCACCCGGCATCACGGTGAGGAACACCGCTATGACTGATCCGATGAAGGCCGTCGTGCTCACCCGTTTCGGCGGGGCCGATGCTTTCGAGCTGCGCGACGTCGCCGTACCGCACGTCGAACCCCGCCAGGTACGGGTGCGCGTCCATGCGACCGCCGTCAACCCGCTCGATTATCAGATCCGGCGCGGAGACTACGCGGATCAGGTGCCGCTGCCGGCGATCATCGGGCACGACATCTCCGGCGTGATCGAGGAAGTCGGCTCCCACGTGACCGAGTTCCGCGCCGGCGACGCGGTGTACTACACGCCACGGATCTTCGGTGGCCCCGGTTCCTACGCCGAGCAGCACGTCGCCGACGTCGACCTCGTCGCCCGGAAGCCGGAGAACCTCAGTCACCTGGAGGCGGCGAGCCTGACTCTCGTCGGCGGAACGGTCTGGGAGGCCCTGGTGACCAGAGCTCAACTCGCCGTGGGAGAGACGATCCTCATCCACGGCGGCGCGGGCGGTGTCGGCACGATCGCGATCCAGACCGCGAAGGCGATCGGCGCACGGGTGATCACCACCGCGAAAGCCGGCGACCATGAGTTCGTGCGCTCCCTCGGAGCGGATGCGGCGATCGACTTCACTTCGACGGACTACGTCGACGCCGTCGTTGATATGACGCAAGGCAAGGGGGTCGATGTCGTCTTCGACACGATCGGTGGCGATACACTCACCCGAAGCCCGTTGACGTTGGCCGACTTCGGACGTGTCGTCAGCATCGTCGACATCGCGCGGCCGCAGAACCTCATTGAGGCGTGGGGCAAGAACGCGGCCTATCACTTCGTCTTCACCCGACAGAACCAAGGAAAACTCGACGCGCTCACCACGCTGGTCGAGCGCGGTCTCGTCAAGCCGGTGATCGGCGCGACTCTTCCGCTCGCTCGAATGGGCGAGGCTCATGAGCTCCTGGAGAACCGGCGCTCGTATGCACTGCGCGGCAAGGTCGCGATCGATGTGGCGGACGAAACTGTTGCGATTCCCCCTCGCATCTCGTAGCGGAACGCTTCAGCCACTCGAGTGATGAGCTTCGTCGGCGCGGACCCACCAAACACAAAGGTCACGACCTCTTCCGAGACCGTGACCCTTATGACCTGCGGTTTTGTGTGGGCGAAGGGGGACTTGAACCCCCACGTCCCGAAGGACACTGGCACCTGAAGCCAGCGCGTCTGCCATTCCGCCACTCGCCCCAACAACCGGGGGAGCCTATCACGCAGGCGCCCCGGCCCTTCAACCGTACCGATGGTCCCATGCGGCCCGCCACATGCACCAAAGCCACCCGTGCCCGACCCGCTGAACTGCACAAACCCGATTCTCAGAGTTCTGATGGTCCCGCTTGCCTGCGCTGGGCCGATACCATGCAACTGAGCGATGTGCCCGCCGACACGCTGGTGTGCATGGTCGTGTGCAGGATCGACGGGTATCAACGAGTGAGGCGGGCGGTGACATGGGTCTGGTCGACCGCATCGAGCGCAAGCTCGAGTCGACCGTCGGCGACGCGTTCGCCCGGGTGTTCGGCGGGGCGATCGTCCCCCAGGAAGTCGAGGCGATGCTGCGCCGCGAGGCCGACGCCGGTGCTCGTGAAGTCCTCGGCGGCCGGGTTTTGGCTCCGAACGACTACATCATTACGCTCAGTGTGCCTGACTACCAGAAGGTGAGCGCCGACCCCGACCTGACCTCAGCGACTTTCGCCAAGCACTTGGAGGGCTACATCCATGAGCAGGGATGGCAAACATATGCTGATGTCGTCGTCAGGTTCGAACAATCTTCCAACCTGCACACCGGACAGTTTCGCGCGCGTGGTGCGGTCAATCCTGACGCAACCGCTGGCGAGCCCGCCCCACCACCTCGAGACCTTTCGTCTAACGCAGAATCAGGAGTACCACCGATGAGCGACAACCCGAGCTATCGCGGCGGTCAGGGACCGGGACGCGCCGCCGACGAACCTTACGACGACCGGTATCCCCCTCAGCCGGACGACCGCCCCCAGGATCCGCGCGGCCAATACGTACCGCCCGATCAGGGCGCCTACCCGCCGCCCCCGCCTCCGCCGGGCGACCAAGGCTATCCCCCGCGCCATGGCGGCGGCTACCCGAACCAAGGCGGCTACCCGGAGCAGGGCGGCTACCCCGAGCAGGGCGGCTATCCGGACCAGGGCTATCCGCCGTCGGCCTACGAGCAGCGCCCGCCCGCCGGCTATGCGCCACCCGCCGCCGGCGGCTACCCCGATCAGGGTTACCGTCAGCCGCCCCCGAACTACGGGCCGCCTCCCGGCGGTCAGCCCGGCTACGGCCCGCCGCCGGCCGACTATGACTACGGCCGCGGACCCGCCCGCCCCGACGAGGGCTACGGCAGGCCCGAGCCGCGTCCCGGCTACCCGGACCAGGGCTACCCCGATCAGGGCGGCTACCCGGACCAGGGCGGCTACGGCGGGGGTTACGGCCGCCAGGACCAGGGCTACGCTCCGCCGGACTACGGCCGCTACGGCGAGCCCGCCGGCGGCTATGCCGAGCCCGGCTACGGCGAGCCCGCGGGCGGCGGTTACGACTACGGCCAGCCCGGCTACGGCGCCGGCTACGGACAGCCCGACTACCCCGCGGCGACCGCGGTCACGCTGCAGCTCGACGACGGCAGCGGCCGCACCTACCAGCTGCGTGAAGGCTCCAACGTCATCGGCCGCGGCCAGGACGCGCAGTTCCGGCTGCCGGACACCGGGGTGTCCCGTCGACACCTGGAGATCCGTTGGGACGGGCAGGTGGCCCTACTGTCGGACCTCAACTCCACCAACGGCACCACGGTCAACAACGCGCCGGTGCAGGAATGGCAGCTGGCCGACGGTGACGTGATCCGCCTGGGCCACTCCGAGATCATCGTCCGCGTGCACTAAAGGACGTCCGTCAACTGAGGGCGAAGCTGCGCGCTTCACCCTCACGTAGAGGGGTGTCCAAGTATCGTGACGTTGCGCCGGGACGGCCAGAACGGGATGGGGACGGACGGAGAGGACGTCAGATGCAGGGGTTAGTGCTGCAGCTGACGCGCGTCGGCTTTCTGCTGCTGCTGTGGCTGTTCATCTGGTCGGTGCTGCGGATTCTGCGCACCGACATCTACGCGCCCCCGGGCACGGTCATGGTGCGTCGCGGCTTGCCGCTGCGCAGATCGCTGCTGCCCAGCCGGGGCCGTCGCAATGTGGCCCGTCACCTGATCGTCACCGAGGGCGCGCTGGCCGGAACCCGGATCACCCTGGGCAGCCAACCGGTGCTCATCGGCCGGGCCGACGACTCCACCCTGGTGTTGACCGACGACTACGCCTCGACCCGGCATGCCCGGCTGTCGCCTCGAGGTTCGGACTGGTACGTCGAAGACCTAGGATCGACCAACGGCACATACCTTGACAGGGCGAAGGTGACGACGGCGGTACGGGTTCCGATGGGCACACCGGTTCGGATCGGCAAGACGGTAATCGAGCTGCGCCCGTGACACTGGTGCTTCGATACGCCGCGCGCAGCGACCGCGGCCTGGTCCGGGCGAACAACGAAGACTCGGTCTACGCCGGCGCGCGTCTGCTCGCGCTGGCCGACGGCATGGGTGGGCACGCGGCCGGCGAGGTGGCCTCCCAACTGGTCATCGCCGCGCTGGCCCATCTCGACGACGACGAGCCCGGCGGCGACCTGCTCTCCCAGCTCGACGACGCGGTCCGGGAAGGCAACGCGGCGATCGCCGCTCACGTCGAGGCCGACCCCGAACTCGAGGGCATGGGCACCACGTTGACCGCAATCTTGTTCGCGGGCAACCGTCTTGGTCTGGTTCACATCGGCGACTCGCGCGGCTACCTGCTGCGTGACGGGGAACTCACCCAGATCACCAAGGACGACACCTTCGTTCAGACGCTGGTCGACGAGGGTCGCATCACCGCCGAGGAGGCGCACAGCCATCCGCAGCGGTCGCTGATCATGCGCGCGCTGACCGGCCACGAGGTCGAGCCGACGCTGATCGTGCGTGAAGCCCGCGCCGGCGACCGCTACCTGCTGTGCTCCGACGGGCTGTCCGACCCCGTCAGCCATGACACCATCCTGGAAGCGCTGCAGATCGCCGACGTCGGCGAAAGCGCCGACCGGCTCATCGAATTGGCGCTGCGCGGCGGCGGCCCGGACAACGTCACCGTTGTGGTCGCCGACGTCGTCGACTACGACTACGGCCAGACCCAGCCGATCCTGGCCGGCGCGGTGTCCGGCCACGACGACCAGGTCGCCCCGCCCAACACCTCGGCGGGCCGCGCGTCGGCGTTCAACCCGCGCCGCAACGAAGCCAAACGCGTTCTGCCCCAAGAAGAGGAACCGACGCGCCCGCCACGGTCACGGCGCCGGATCTTCATCGCCGCGACGCTGGTGGTGCTGGTGGTGGTGGCCGGTCTGGCCATCGCTCGCGAAATCGTGCGCAGCAACTTCTACGTCAGCGACCACGACGGCGTCGTATCGATCATGCGCGGGGTGCCGACCTCGTTTCTCGGCTACTCGCTGCATGAACCGTACCGACAGGGTTGTCTGACCCCGTTCAACCAACTGACCCTCATCAGCCCCGGCCAGGACCCGCGGGACTGCGACCTGTTCCGCGTCTCGGACCTGAAGCCCTCTGAACAACAACAGGTCATGTCGGGTCTGCCGACCGGGTCTGAAGACGAGGCCATCAACCAGATCAGCCAACTGGCCCGCGACTCGCTGCTGCCCGTCTGCCCGCCGCCTGCCCCGCCGCGACCGACCACCACCGTCCCGCACTCCCCTGGGGCGACGAATTCGCCGGGGCTGCCCAATGTTCCGCGCCCGCCGGCTCCCGAGACCCCGCGCTCGGCGCCCCCACCCCCGCCGTCGCCGTCGCCGTCGCCAGCGCCCGAGTCGCCGAAGCCGTCACCCGCGCCGCCCGCGACCGACCCGCCGCCGCCTCCCTCGCCGGCGCCTCCGACCGTCACCGCGCTGCCACCCCCGCCGCTGGAACCGGGCGTTACCTGCCGGGAAGTGGCATGACCACACAACCGCAGTCCGCCGTCTCCGTAGTGCCGCCGCTGCCTAACCGGCGCAACGCCGAACTGTTCCTCCTCGGGTTCGCCGCGGTCATCACGACGATCGCGCTGCTGCTGGTCGAAGCCAACCAGGAACAGAGCCTGCGGTGGGAGTTGGTGCAGTACTCCGTCGCCTATCTCGCGTTGTTCACCGGTGCTCATCTGGCGGTGCGACGGTTCGCCCCGTACGCCGACCCGCTGCTGCTACCCGTCGTGGCGTTGTTGAATGGCCTGGGGCTGGTGATGATTCACCGACTCGACCTCAGCGAAGGTGAGACCGTCCGAAGCGGGCTGGGCGGCACGGCCAACCAGCAGATGCTGTGGACGCTGGTCGGGGTGCTCGGCTTCTCGTTCGTCGTCGTGTTCCTGCGCGACCACCGCCTGCTGGCCCGCTACGGCTACCTCTGCGGCGTCACCGGGCTGATCCTGCTGGCCATCCCCGCGGTGCTGCCCCGCTCGATCTCCGAGCAGAACGGCGCGAAGATCTGGATTAAGTTGCCGGGCTTCTCAATTCAGCCCGCCGAGTTCTCCAAGATTCTGCTGCTGGTTTTCTTCGCCGCGGTGCTGGTCAACAAGCGCAGCGTGTTCACCAGCGCCGGCAAGCACTTCCTGGGAATGGACCTGCCCCGGCCGCGGGATCTGGCCCCGCTGCTGGCCGCGTGGATCGCCTCGGTCGGCGTGATGATCTTCGAAAAAGACCTAGGCACTTCACTTTTGCTGTACGCATCGTTTCTGGTGCTGGTCTACATCGCCACGGACCGGCTCAGCTGGATGGTCATCGGGTTGGCCCTGTTCGCCGCGGGAAGCGTTGCGGCCTACTACCTTTTCGACCACGTACAGTTGCGCGTGCAGAACTGGCTCGACCCGTTCTCCGACCCCGAGGGCGCCGGCTACCAGATGGTGCAGTCGATGTTCAGCTTCGCCACCGGCGGCATCTTCGGCACGGGCCTGGGCAACGGGCAACCCGGCACCGTGCCCGCCGCGTCGACCGACTTCATCATCGCCGCCGTCGGCGAAGAACTCGGGCTGGTGGGTCTGGCGGCCGTGCTGATGCTCTACACGATCGTCATCATCCGCGGGCTGCGCACCGCGATCGCCGTGCGTGACAGCTTCGGCAAGCTGCTGGCCGCCGGGCTGGCCTCCACGCTGGCGATCCAGTTGTTCATCGTGGTCGGCGGGGTCACCAAGCTGATTCCGCTGACCGGCCTGACGACACCGTGGATGTCCTACGGCGGTTCGTCGCTGGTCGCCAACTACATTCTGCTGGCGATCCTGGTCCGCATCAGCCACTCCGCGCGCCGCCCGCTCGTCAACAGCCCGCACAGCGCGACCCCGATCGCCGCGGCAGGCACCGAGGTGATCGAGAAGGTATGAACACCTCGCTGCGCCGCATCTCCGTCGCCGTCATGGCGCTGGTGGTGTTGCTGCTGGCCAACGCCACCGTCACCCAGGTCTTCACGGCCGAGGGTCTGCGCTCGGATCCGCGCAACCAGCGGGTGCTGCTCGACGAGTACTCCCGGCAGCGGGGCCAGATCTCGGCCAGCGGCCAACTGCTCGCCTACTCGGTGTCGACCAACGGCCGGTTCCGGTTCCTGCGGGTGTACCCCGAGCCGTTGGTGTACGCCCCGGTCACCGGCTTCTACTCGCTGCGCTACTCCAGCACCGGCCTGGAACGCGCCGCGGACTCCGTGCTCAACGGCTCGGACCAGCGGCTGTTCGCCCGCCGGCTGGCCGACTTCTTCACCGGCCGCGATCCGCGCGGCGGCAACGTCGACACCACCATCAACCCGCAGGTGCAACAAGCCGCGTGGAACGCGATGGAAGACGGCTGCGACGGCCCGTGCAAGGGTTCGGTCGTCGCGATCGAACCGTCGACCGGGAAGATCCTCGCGATGGTGTCGTCGCCGTCCTACGACCCCAACCTGCTGGCCACCCACGACATGGACAAGCAGGCGGCCGCCTGGCAGCGGCTGCGCGACGACCCCGACTCCCCGATGCTGAACCGCGCGATCTCGGAGACGTACCCACCCGGTTCGACGTTCAAGGTCGTCACCACCGCCGCGGCGCTCGCACACGGCGCCTCCGAGGACACCCAGGTCACCGGCCAAGCCAAGATTCAGCTACCCAACAGCACCGCCACCCTGGAGAACTACGGCGGCTCGGCATGCGGGTCGGGCCAGACCGTCACCCTGCGGGAAGCGTTCGCACGGTCCTGCAACACCTCGTTCGTCGAACTGGGCATCGACACCGGCGCCGACGCGCTGCGATCGACCGCGCTGGGCTTCGGCATCGGCGCGCCTCCCCCGCTGATCCCGCTCCAGGTCGTCGAATCCACGGTCGGCCCGATCGTCGACGACGCCGCGCTGGGCATGTCGAGCATCGGGCAGAAAGACGTCGCCCTCACGCCGCTGCAGAACGCGGTGGTCGCCGCCACGATCGCCAACAACGGCGTGCCGATGCGGCCGTATCTGGTCGATAGCCTGAAGGGACCCGACCTGTCCAACATCGCCACCACGGCTCCCACCGAAGAGCGGCGGGCGGTGTCGCAGCAGGTCGCCGATACACTAACGGATCTGATGGTCGCCGCCGAGCAGGTGACGCAGCAGAAGGGAGCCATCGCCGGCGTGCAGATCGCATCAAAGACCGGCACAGCGGAGCACGGAACCGATCCGCGCAACACCCCGCCGCATGCCTGGTACATCGCCTTCGCCCCTGCCCAGGATCCCAAGGTGGCGGTCGCGGTGCTTGTCGAGAACGGTGGCAACCGGCTGTCGGCCACCGGCGGCGCGCTGGCCGCCCCGATCGGGCGCGCTGCCATCGCGGCGGCGCTGCGAGGTGGCTCATGAGTGCCCGCGTCGGGGTGACGCTGTCGGGTCGCTACCGGCTGCAGCGGCTCATCGCCACCGGCGGCATGGGCCAGGTCTGGGAAGGCGTCGACTCCCGGCTGGGCCGACGCGTGGCGATCAAGGTGCTCAAGGCCGAATACTCCACCGACGCCGAGTTCGTCGAACGTTTCCGCGCCGAGGCGCGCACCGTCGCGATGCTCAACCACCCCGGCATCGCCGGCGTGTACGACTACGGCGAGACCGAGATGGACGGCGAAGGCCGCACCGCGTATCTGGTGATGGAGCTGGTCAACGGGGAACCGTTGAACTCCGTGCTCAAGCGCACCGGGCGGCTGTCGCTGCGCCACGCCCTCGACATGCTCGAGCAGACCGGCCGCGCGCTGCAGGTCGCCCACAGCGCCGGGCTGGTGCACCGCGACGTCAAACCGGGCAACATCCTGATCACCCCGACCGGGCAGGTGAAGCTCACCGACTTCGGCATCGCCAAGGCCGTCGACGCCGCCCCGGTCACCCAGACCGGCATGGTGATGGGCACCGCGCAGTACATCGCGCCCGAACAGGCGCTCGGCCACGACGCGACAGCGGCCAGCGACGTCTACTCGTTGGGTGTCGTCGGCTACGAATCGGTCTCGGGGAAGCGGCCGTTCACCGGCGACGGCGCGCTGACCGTGGCGATGAAGCACATCAAGGAAACCCCGCCGCCGCTGCCCGCCGATCTGCCACCCAACGTGCGTGAGCTGATCGAGATCACCCTGGTCAAGAACCCCGGCATGCGGTACCGCTCCGGCGGCGCGTTCGCCGACGCCGTCGCCGCCGTGCGCTCGGGCCGGCGCCCGCCGCGACCCAACCAGGCGCCGTCGCTGGGCCGGGCCGCACCCGCGGCGGTGCCCTCGGCCGCCCAGGCCCGCGCCGCGGCGGATGTCACCGGCCGCGCGCCGGCCACCGCTGCGCGTCCCCGCCCGGTCACCGGCAGCCACCGCACTCCCCCGCCGCGAAGCACCTTCTCCTCCGGGCAGCGCGCGCTGCTGTGGGCGGCCGGGGTGCTGGGCGCGCTGGCGATCGTCATCGCCATCTTGATCGTGCTCAACGCCCAAGACCGCCGCGACCGAGAGAACCAGCCGCCGCCGACGGTCACCACCACGATCACCGAGACGACGCCGTTCTCCCCGACCGCGATGGCACCTGCGCCGGAAGGCGACGGTCATGTCAACGAGGAAATGCGGGTAACCCGACACGATGTGCTCGCATCGGCAGCCGAGGCGTGGGCGCCGCAGACCCAGCGACAGACCGTTTCAGAACAGACACCGCAATGACGACCCCTCAGCACCTGTCCGACCGATATGAACTCGGCGACATCCTCGGCTTCGGCGGTATGTCCGAAGTCCATCTCGCGCGTGACACGCGCCTGCACCGGGACGTCGCGATCAAGGTGCTGCGCGCCGACCTGGCTCGTGACCCCAGCTTCTATCTGCGGTTCCGTCGGGAGGCGCAGAACGCCGCCGCGCTGAACCACCCGGCGATCGTCGCCGTCTACGACACCGGCGAGGCCGAAACGCCGACCGGGCCGCTGCCCTACATCGTGATGGAGTACGTCGACGGCGTGACGCTGCGCGACATCGTGCACAACGACGGCCCGATGGAGCCCAAACGCGCCATCGAGGTGATCGCCGACGCCTGCCAGGCGCTGAACTTCAGCCACCAGCACGGCATCATCCACCGCGACGTCAAACCCGCCAACATCATGATCAGCAAGACCGGCGCGGTGAAGGTGATGGACTTCGGTATCGCCCGCGCGCTGGCCGACGCGAGCAGCGTCACCCAGACCGCCGCGGTGATCGGCACCGCCCAGTACCTGTCCCCCGAGCAGGCCAGCGGCAACTCGGTCGACGCGCGCTCCGACGTCTACTCGTTGGGTTGTGTGCTTTACGAAATCCTCACGGGGGAGCCACCTTTCGTTGGCGACTCGCCGGTGGCGGTGGCTTATCAGCATGTGCGGGAGGACCCGGTTCCGCCGTCGGAACGCAACCCCAACGTGCCGCCGGAACTGGACGCGGTGGTGCTCAAGGCGCTGGCCAAGAACCCCGACAACCGGTACCAGACCGCCGCGGAGATGCGGGCGGATCTGGTGCGGGTGCACAGCGGCGAACAGCCCGACGCCCCGAAGGTGCTGACCGACGCCGAACGCACCTCGTTGTTGGCGGCGTCCCCGGGACACGACCGCACCGAGCCCATCGATGACGTGGCGCGTCCGTTACCGGAGTACGAGGAGCGTGAACGACGCGGATCGGTGGGACGCTGGCTGGTCGCCGTCGCCGTGCTGGCGGTGCTCACCGTCGTCGTGACGGTGGCGATCAACATGTTCGGCGGAGAGACCCGCGCAGTGCAGGTCCCCGACGTGAGCGGGCAGGCCAGCGCGGACGCGATCGCCGAACTGCAAAACCGCGGCTTCAAGACCCGCACGCAGCAGCAGCCGGACTCCACCGTGCCGCCCGACCACGTGATCAGCACCGAACCGGACGCCAACAGCTCCGTGGCTGCCGGTGAGGAGATCACGATCAACGTCTCCACCGGACCCGAACAACGGGAGATCCCCGACGTCAGGAACCTGTCCTACGACGACGCGGTGGAACAGCTCACCGATGCGGGCTTCGAGAGGTTCAAATCCTCGACATCGCCGTCCACGCCGGAGCTGAAGGACAAGGTGCTGGGTACCAACCCGCCGGCCAACCAGACGTCGGCGATCACCAACGAGATCACGATCGTGCTCGGTTCGGGCCCGGAGAGCAGGTCCGTCCCGGACGTGGTTGGCCGCACGACCGAGAGCGCCAACCAGATCCTCAACGCGGCGGGCTTCACCAACACGGTGCCCGTCGAGGTCGACAGCACCGAGCCGCGGGGTCAGCTGGTGGGCACCGTGCCCGCGGCCGGCCAGACGGTGCCGGTGGACTCGGTGATCCAGTTGCAGGTGTCGCGGGGCAATCAGTTCGTCATGCCGGACCTGTCGGGCCAGTTCTGGACCGACGCCGAACCACGGCTGCGCGCGCTGGGCTGGACCGGCGTGCTCGACAAGGGCGCCGACGTCCCCAACAGCGGCCAGCGGACCAATGCGGTGGTGCGTCAGAGCCCCGCGCCGGGCACCGGGGTCAACTTCGGCGCGACGATCACGCTGAGCTTCGCGTCGTAGCCGCGGCCACCGCGTCGGCGACCTCGGCCTCGAGCCGGCGCACCAGTCCTTCGGCCCGTGCCGCGCCGCAGTGGCCCAGCCAGTTGGCGAGCATCCGGTGACCGCCCTCGGTGAGGATCGACTCGGGATGGAACTGCACCCCGTGGATCGGCAGCGCGACGTGGCGGACCCCCATCACGACGCCCCCGTCGGTGCGCGCGATCACCTCGAGTTCTGCGGGCATGGTCTCCGGCAGGATCGTCAGCGAGTGATACCGCGTTGCGGTGAACGGGTTCGAAAGTCCTTGCAACACACCGGTATTGGTGTGGTGCACGACGCTGGTCTTACCGTGCAGCAGTTCGGGTGCGCGGTCGACGGTCGCGCCGAACGCCACCCCGATGGCCTGGTGACCCAGGCACACACCGAGCAGCGGGGTTTTGGCCGTCGCGCAGGCCGTCACCAACGGAATCGAGGCGCCGGCCCGCTGTGGGGTACCGGGCCCGGGACTCAGCAGCACGCCGTCGAAGGCCTCGGCGGCGCGCGCGACGTCGGCGTCGGTGCCCAGGCGCTCGTCGTCGTTGCGCCAGACTTGCACGTCCACACCGAGCTGGCCCAGGTACTGGACCAGGTTGAACACGAAGCTGTCGTAGTTGTCGACGACCAACACCTGCATCAGGCAAGGCTACCTACTGCGGTTCAGTAACCGACGGGTCCCAACGGTTTGGCGTACTGCATCCGCACCGGTTGCTTGTGGCCGACCACCTCGACCGAACTCCGGGGCTCCTCGGAGTAGCCCAACCCGAAGCGCACGACGTACTGCCGGTACAGCTTGACCAACGGCGACGCGGCCAGGGCGGCTTGCATCGCGCCGGCGTCGCCGATCGCGGTGATCACGTACGGCGGGCTGTAGGTACGTCCGTTGAGCAGCAACGTGTTTCCCACACACCGCGGCGCCGACGTGCCGATGATGCGCTGGTCTTGCATCTGGATGCCCTCGGCGCCCGCGCTCCACAGCGCGTTGAGCACGGCGTCGATGTCCTGCTGGTGCACGACGAGGTCGTCGGGGGAGGCGTCGCGCGGGAAGCGGCCCTCGGCGTCGCGCTGGGCGTCGTTGAGGGTAACGACCAGGCCCGGACCGCGCATCGGTTCCAGCCCGGCGCCGACGCCGAGGCGCTCGGCTCTGGCGGTGATGGCGGCCAGGGCCGCGTCGGTGCCCGGGCTGCCGCCGTGGTGGCTGTCGAGCGCGTCGGCCAAAGCGTCCCGTTCGGCGCTGAGGCGGTCTACCGACTGCTGGGTTTCCCGGACGAGGTCGACCAGCCGTGGGGCGTCGCTGCGCCGGATCTCGTCGCCGCCGGATACGCCGTGGGTGGCCGCGAGGAGTATCCCGGCCAGCAGGCAGATCACGGGGACGCCGAAGCGCCACGCGCTGCGCTTGCGCGTTGGCGGGGGAGCGGTGGGCTCCATCGGCTGGTCCTCCCTGGGATCGTCGCTGCGATAGGCTAGCTACATCGTCGCACCGTGTGACCCCGATTTCTCGCGAAGGTACCCATGCCCAAGTCCAAGGTTCGAAAGAAGAACGACTTCACCATCAACCCGGTGAGCCGGACCCCGGTCAAGGTCAAGGCCGGCCCGTCGAGCACCTGGTTCGTGGTGTTGTTCATCAGCTTGATGCTGATCGGCCTCGTGTGGCTGCTTGTCTTCCAGCTCGCCGCATCCGCTATCCCGTTCATGGCCGACCTTGGGCCGTGGAACTATGCGATCGCGTTCGCCTTCATGATCACCGGGCTTTTGCTCACGATGCGGTGGCGCTGAGGCACGTCGCCCTCAAATGAATTCATTTTGGTCATTTGGGGTTCGCCCGCTAGCAACTTCGCTGTCATCGGATCACACTGATGTGATTCATCCCCATTGGGGATAGCACTTGTGGATAACCTCATTCCCGGCGGTGAGAGGGTGTTGATTACCCGTGCAGCAAACTGAATGGAGTCCACCGCCGCTTGGAATCGCAGCGTGCGGCGTAGCCGGGCTTATCTTGGCTATCAGCGTTGTGACCGTGGTCACAGACCCGCCGGGGCGGCTTCTCGGAGGCGTAGCCGCCGTCGGTTTGTTGGTGTTCGCAACGATGTCGTGGCGTGCCCGGCCCAAGCTGGCAATCGCCGGCGACGGTCTGGTGTTTCGCGGCTGGACCGGCACCCGGCACCTGCAGCGCGGTGACATCCGCCGCATCCGGATCACCGAGTTCCGCCGGCTCGCCCGCAAGCAGCGGTTGCTCGAGATCGACACCGTCGACGATCGGCTGCTCGTGTTCACCCGATGGGACCTGGGCACCGACCCGCTGGACGTGCTCGACGCGCTGACCGAGGCCGGTTACGCGGGCGGCCGTGGGTGATTTCGGTGCGCTACGCAGCGCCTCGCGCGGCTAGGCGCACCGAAGCCGCCTAGCTGACGGTGATCGAGTCGATGACGACCGGGTCGGTGGGCCGATCGTTGCGGTCGGTGGCGGTCGTGGCGATCGCGTCGACCACCTTCTGCGACTCGGGGTCGACGACCTCACCGAAGATGGTGTGCTTGCGGTTGAGGTGCGGGGTCTTGCCGACCGTGATGAAAAACTGCGATCCGTTGGTGCCCGGACCGGCGTTGGCCATGGCCAGCAGGTAGGGCTTGTCGAACTGCAGCTCGGGGTGGAACTCGTCCTCGAACTTGTAGCCCGGCCCGCCGCGGCCGGTGCCGGTGGGGTCGCCGCCCTGGATCATGAAGCCGGCGATGACGCGGTGAAAGACCACGCCGTCGTAGAAGGGCCCGGACGTGCCGCCCGATGCGTTCTCGCCGCTGTAATCCCTGGTGCCCTGCGCTAGGCCGACGAAGTTGGCGACGGTCTTGGGGGCGTGGTTACCGAAGAGTGCGATCTTGATGTCACCGCGGTTGGTGTGCAGGGTCGCGGTGGCTGTCTGAATGGGGCTCGTCACGAGAAATCAGTCTGCCACGCGCGCTCCGGCGGCCAACCGGGCACCGCTGGATAGCCGGGGATGGCAGGCTGGTATGCACTTCCGAAGGGCGACGAGAGGGCCGAGGATGCGCGCGAAGACAGACGACCAGTTGACTCCCCGCCAGCGGCTCAACCGCGGCCTGAAGTATTCGGCGGTCGGCCCGGTCGACGTCACCCGCGGAGCGGTGGGGCTGGGCGTCAGCGGTGCGCAGTCGTCGGCGCAGTGGGTCGGGGAGCGCTACCGTCAGGGCCGGCTCAAGGAGCAGTTGAGCAAGGACCTGGCCGCCGCTCAGGAGACGATCAGCGCCGAGTTGGCCGCGGCCCAGGAAGTGGTTGCGGGGCTGCCGGAGGCGTTGAACAAGGCCCGGGCGCGGCGCCGACGTCGACCGCTGCTGTTGGCCGCGGTGGGCGTGGTGGTGCTGGCCGGGGGAGCGGTGGCCTTTTCGATCGTTCGCCGGTCGAGTCAGCCCGAGCCCTCGCCGCTGCCGCCCAGCGTGGAAGTGACGCCGAAACCGTAGTCGGCGCAGGACATTTGCGTGGAGCCTAGGAGAATCGAACTCCTGACATCTACCTTGCAAAGGTAGCGCTCTACCAACTGAGCTAAGGCCCCGTGAGCGGTTCGGCCGGTACGTCGGCGGCGACGTGCCACACCTCGACGCCGTGCCGCGACCGCCACAACGTGACGGCCACCGCCGCGACGATCCCTGTGGCGGCCAACAGCGCCAGCCTCATGGTGTGAACCTTTCCGTGGGGCTAGGAGGACTCGAACCTCCGACCTCTTCGTTATCAGCGAAGCGCTCTAACCGCCTGAGCTATAGCCCCGTATGCCGTCTGGCCGAGCGACGAGATTACCGCAACCCTAAGCCGCTACCCAAACTCAATCCCGATCGGCGAGGGTGACCTCGACACCGCCGACCAAATCGGTCGTCAAGTTGTAGACGAACGCACCCACCGTGGCCATCGCGGTCAGCAACACGATGTTGACCAAACCGATCAACGTCGCGCCGCCGAAGATCGTTCCGCTGGACACCAACTCGCCGCCGGAGGTTCCGCTGGCGCTGGTGAGCAGGTCGCCGACGTTGCTGTTGAGCTTGCTCCACACGCCCATGCCCCCGAGCGCCAGGTACAGGAACGCGACGGCGATCATCCACACGAAGAACAGCGCGACCGACAGCACCAGCGAGACTTTCAGCGTGCTCCACGGGTCGATACGCCGGATCTGCATGCTGGCCCGGACCGGACCGTGGTGGCGGGCGCCGACCTGGATGCGGCTGGTGGGACCCGCCGGCCGGTGGGCCGGTTCTGCCGCGGACCGCTCCGCGGGTGGTTTGCGTGGCGTCGGACGCGGCGCCGGACCGGACAGGTCGGGCAACTCGCTGCTGTAGGCCTCCGGGGGCGGCTGCCTGTTCTCCTGCCCTGGTTGCCGGGTCTCCGGGCCGCTTTGCCGGGCCTCGGGACCCTGCCGGCCGTCGCCGCCGGCGACGTGTCCGGCCGGACGTGGGCCGTCGTCGCCGCCACCTTCGGGTGCGTCGCCGCGGGTGTTGGGACCCCGCCCAGCCACCGGACGCCGGCGCGGCGGGCCCTCCGGCGGCCGTTGCGACGCATTCGCGCCGCGCGCCGCACCCTGGCCTCGCTGCCATGGCGGGGCGTCACCGCGGTCGGAAACGCCTGGCCGCGACGCTGCCGCGCCCAGCGCTCCGCCGTCGTGGCCGGGGCCGCCGGCCGAACCGTTGGCGCCGCCGGGACCATCGACCGCGCGCGGGTGTCCCGGCTCGTTCGGTGAACTCACCTACGGCTCCTCACTGATGACGGGCGCTCAAGCTCCGGGGTCGGTGTTGACCTCATCGGTGCTGTCACCTTCCTCGGCGTTGCGCGCGATGGCAACCAGTGTGTCGCCCTCGCCCAGGTTCATCAACCGGACGCCCTTGGTTTGCCGCCCGGCCTTGCGAACCTGGCGAGCCGCCGTCCGGATGACGCCTCCACCCGAGGTGATGGCGTACAGCTCTGTGTCGTCATCGACGATCAACGCACCAACAAGGGTGCCACGACGTTTGTCGTACTGGATCGTCAGCACCCCTTTGCCACCGCGGCCCTGCACCGGGTACTCCTCGATCGCCGTGCGCTTGGCGTACCCGCCTGACGTCGCGACCAGCAAATACGTATCCGGGCGTACCACGTTGAGCGACAGCAGTTGGTCGTCGGTGTTGAACCGCATGCCCTGCACGCCGGAGGTGGCGCGGCCCATCGGCCGCAGCGCCTCGTCGGTGGCGGAGAACCGGATCGACTGGCCATTGGCCGAAACCAGCAGCAGGTCGTCGTCGGCCGAGCACAGCACGGCGCCCACCAACTCGTCACCGTCGCGCAGGTTGATCGCCACGATGCCGCCCGACCGGTTGGAGTCGAACTCGGTGAGCCTCGACTTCTTCACCAGCCCGTTGCGGGTGGCCAGCACCAGGTAGGGCGCATCTTCGTAGGTCTTGATCTGGATGACCTGGGCGATGCGTTCCTCGGGCTGGAAGGCCAGCAGGTTGGCCACGTGCTGGCCGCGCGCGGTGCGCGACGTCTCCGGCAGGTCGTAGGCCTTCGCGCGGTACACCCGGCCCTGCGTGGTGAAGAACAGGATCCAGTCGTGCGTGGAGCAGACGAAGAAGTGGTTGACGATGTCGTCCTGTTTGAGGCCGGCACCCTGCACCCCCTTGCCGCCGCGCTTCTGGCTGCGGTACAGGTCGGTCTTGGTGCGTTTGGCGTAGCCGGTCTCGGTGATCGTGACGACGACGTCCTCGCGGGCGATCAGGTCTTCGTCGCTGACCTCGCCGTCGGCAGGCACGATGCGGCTGCGGCGGTCGTCGCCGTACTTGTCGACGAGTTCCTTGAGCTCATCGCGCACGATGGCCCGTTGCCGCTCGGGCTTGGCGAGGATGTCTTCCAGGTCGGCGATCTCGGCTTCGATCTTGGCCAGATCGTCGACGATGCGCTGACGCTCCAGGGCGGCCAGCCGCCGCAGCTGCATGTCCAAGATGGCCTGGGCCTGGATGTCGTCGATATCCAGGAGCTCGATCAGGCCTTGGCGCGCGACGTCGACGGTCTCCGAGGCGCGGATCAACGCGATCACCTCGTCGAGGGCGTCGAGCGCCTTGACCAGGCCACGCAGGATGTGGGCCCGTTCGTTGGCCTTGCGCAGCCGGTAGGTGGTGCGCCGCACGATGACGTCGAGTTGGTGGTCGACGTAGTACCGGATCATCTGATCCAGGCGCAGCGTGCGCGGCACCCCGTCGACGATCGACAGCATGTTGGCGCCGAAGCTGGTCTGCAGCTGGGTGTGTTTGTAGAGGTTGTTCAGCACCACCTTGGCCACGGCGTCGCGCTTGATTTCGACAACGATGCGCAGACCCACCCGGTCGCTGGACTGGTCCTCGATGTTGGCGATGCCGGCGAGCTTGCCGTCGCGGACCTGCTCGGCGATCGAGGTGATGAAGTTGTCGTGGTTGACCTGGTACGGCAACTCGGTGATGACGATGCCGGTGCGGCCGCGGCTGTCCTCTTCGATCTCGACGACGCCGCGCATCCGGATCGACCCGCGGCCGGTGGTGTAGGCATCCGTAATGCCTTGGGAGCCAACGATCAAACCGGAAGTGGGGAAGTCCGGGCCCTTGACGCGTTCGCAGACGGCCTCGAGCGTGGCTTCCTCGTCTGCGTCGAAGTTGTCCAGGCACCAGTACACCGCGTCGGCGAGCTCGCGCAGGTTGTGCGGCGGAATGTTGGTGGCCATGCCGACTGCGATGCCGCCCGACCCATTGGCCAACAGGTTGGGGAACCGGCTCGGCAGCACCGTCGGTTCCTGCACCCGGCCGTCGTAGTTCGGGACGAAATCGACAGTCTCCTCGTCGATTTCGCGCAGCATCTCCATCGCCAGGGGAGTGAGCCGCGCTTCCGTGTACCTCATGGCGGCCGGCGGGTCGTTGCCGGGCGAACCGAAGTTGCCCTGCCCGTCGACGAGGGGATAGCGCAGCGACCACGGCTGGGCCAGCCGGACCAGGGTGTCATAGATCGACGCGTCACCATGGGGGTGATAGTTACCCATCGTCTCGGCAACGGAGCGCGCGGATTTCGCGTGGCTGCGGTCCGGGCGAAAACCCGAGTCGTACATCGCGTAGAGCACCCGGCGGTGCACCGGCTTGAGCCCGTCCCGCACCTCGGGCAGCGCGCGGCCCACGATCACGCTCATCGCGTAATCGATGTAGCTGCGTTGCATCTCCTGCTGGATGTCGACCGGTTCGATGCGGTCGCCTGCTTCGCCGCCGGGAGGCAACGTGGTGTCAGTCATGAATTAGGTCCTAGTATTGGTCGGCTATGTAGCACTAAACGTCAAGGAAACGAACGTCTTTCGCGTTGCGGGTGATGAAACTTCGGCGCGCTTCCACGTCCTCGCCCATCAGCACCGAGAACAGCTCGTCGGCAGCTGCCGCGTCGTCCAGGGTGACCTGGCGCAGGATTCGCGTGGAGGGATCCATCGTGGTCTCCCACAGTTCCTTGGCGTCCATCTCGCCAAGACCCTTGTACCGCTGGATGCCGTCGTCGGCGTTGATCTTCTTACCCGCCTGGCGGCCCGCCTCCAGCAGGGCGTCGCGTTCACGGTCGGAGTAGGCGAACTCCGGCTCGCTGCGCTGCCACTTCAGCTTGTACAGCGGCGGCTGCGCCAGATACACATGGCCGTTTTCGATGAGCGGCTTCATGAACCGGAACAGCAGCGTCAACAGCAGCGTGGCGATGTGCTGACCGTCGACGTCGGCGTCGGCCATCAACACGATCTTGTGGTAGCGCAACTTGGAGATGTCGAACTCGTCGTGGATACCGGTGCCCAGCGCGGTGATGATCGCCTGTACTTCGGTGTTCTTCAGCACGCGGTCGATACGCGCCTTCTCGACGTTGATGATCTTGCCGCGCAACGGCAGGATCGCCTGGAACATCGAGTCGCGGCCGCTCTTGGCCGAGCCGCCAGCCGAATCACCCTCTACCACATAGAGTTCGGACTTGCTCGGATCGGTGGACCGGCAGTCGGCCAGCTTGCCCGGCAGCCCGCCGAGGTCGGTGGCGCTCTTGCGGCGCACCAATTCACGTGCCTTACGCGCCGCGATCCGCGCTTGCGCAGACGAGACCGCCTTGTTGACAACGGTTTTGGCCTCGGAAGGGTTGGCCTCGAACCAGTGGCTCAGTTGCTCGTTACAGATCTTCTGCACAAACGACTTCACCTCGGTGTTGCCGAGTTTGGTCTTGGTCTGGCCCTCGAACTGGGGTTCGGCCACCTTGACCGAGATGACGGCCGCCAGGCCTTCGCGGATGTCGTCGCCGGTGAGGTTGGGATCCTTGTCCTTGAGCAGCTTCTTGTCTTTGGCGTACCTGTTGACCACGGTGGTGAGCGCGGCCCGGAAACCCTCTTCGTGGGTGCCGCCCTCGTGGGTGTTGATGGTGTTGGCGAAGGTGTGCACCGACTCGGAGTAGCCGCCGTTCCACTGCATGGCGATCTCGACCTCGTGGCCCTCACCCTTGCCGCCGAAGTCGATGATGCTCTGGTGGATCGCCGATTTGGTCCGGTTGATGTGCTTGACGAAGTCGACCAACCCGCCGGGATAGTGAAACGTCCGTTGTTTGACCTTGAACGGCTCGACCGCCTCGGCCGCCTTCTCCTCGGCGGATTTGGGTGCTTCGGCGACGTCGCTGACCACCTCGTCGGTGACCTCTTCTGCCCGCACCCGCTCATCGACCAGCGAGATCGTCAACCCCTTGTTGAGAAACGCCTGCTCCTGCAGGCGGCGCGCGACGGTCTCGAAGTCGTACTCGGTGGTTTCGAAGATGTCCGGATCGGCCCAGAACCGCACCGTCGTCCCCGTCTTGTCGGTCTTCCCGCCCTGCTTGAGCTCACCGGGCACGGACCGGTCGTAGTACTGGAACCACTCGTAGCCGTCGCGGAAGATCGTCACCTCCAACCGCGCGGACAGTGCGTTGACCACCGAGACGCCGACGCCGTGCAGACCGCCGCTGACCGTATAGCCGCTGTTCTCGCCGCCGAACTTGCCGCCGGCGTGCAACTGGGTCATCACGACGTCGACGGTGGGGACGCCGGCCTGTTTGTGCATGGCCACGGGGATGCCGCGGCCGTCGTCGGTGACCTCGACGCTGCCGTCGGCCAGGATCTTGACGTCGACTCTGGTGGCGTAGCCCGCCATCGCCTCGTCGATCGAGTTGTCCACGACCTCCCAGATAAGGTGGTGGAGGCCGCGTTCTCCGGTCGAGCCGATGTACATACCCGGACGTTTGCGGACCGCCTCGAGCCCTTCGAGAATGGTGATCGCATCGGCGCCGTACTCCTTGGGAGCACTCTTCTTCTGGGCAGCCACGTTGGACGGGTCTCCTTGGGGTTCAAATGCGGGCGGCCGAGCACCGCCCACTGATTCTGTAAACAGTCTACCGGGAACGACCGTCAGGACCGACTCTGAGGGGGCGTTTCTACACACCTAATTGCGTCGCCTGTGGAATTTTTCGCCTGGAGGTGCCTCATGACGCTTCAGAACACCGATCGAAGCGTTCTAGTGCATTTCAGGAACCAGCCGCGACGGCGGTCAGCCGTACGTATCCCGGGGTCCCCGGCCAGCGATGTGGTACGGGCCTTTGCGCCATGACGGCGCCACCGGTCCGACGATCTTCAGCGAGGTCACCACCCCGTCGCCGACCTCCGCGGCGATCTTGGCCAGCAGTTGGGCTTGGACCATCCGCAGCTGGGTGGCCCACGCGGTGGACTCCGCCGACACCGTCAGCACCCCGTCGTGCAGTGCGGTCGGCGTCGCGTGCGCCGCGATCTGCTCGCCGACGACGCCGGGCCAACGTCCGAACACCGCGCCCTGCGCGACGCGGCCGGACCAGCCGCGGGTTTTGGCGACGTCACGCGCCGCCGACCCGAGCGGTTGTGGATCACGCGCGTCCGGTCCCGGGCCTGACCAGCGACGACGGCTGTTTCCCGCCACCCGGCGTGGTTGCGGCCGCCGGCCCCGGCCGATGTCCTTACCTTGGCTGCGCGCCGCGCCACGTGCTTCTTCCAACGTGCGCCGCACCAGATCCATCCCCGCCAGGTTCGCCAGCCGCTCGGGTGGACGCACGTCGCCGTTGTCGCTGTCGTCAGTCATGGTCCACTCCAGCCACCTCCGAGACCCGGCCGTCGTCGCCGTCGCGCATCGTCACCTCGATCCGGCGGGCATCCCAGTCGGCGGGGATGTCGTCGGCGACGGCCGCGGTGACCAGCACCTGCTCGGCGTCGGCTGCGACATTGGCCAGCGCTTGCCGTCGTGCGGTGTCGAGCTCGGCGAACACGTCGTCGAGCAACAGCACAGGATCCCCGCCTTCGGCACGCAACAACTCGTAGGCCGCCAACCGCAGCGCCAACGCCATCGACCACGACTCCCCGTGGCTGGCAAAGCCTTTCGCGACATGATCGCCCAGCCGCAGCTCCAGGTCATCGCGGTGCGGCCCGACCAGACAGACACCGCGCTCGAGTTCGGCGTCACGGCGGCGCGCCAGCGCGTCCAGCAGCGCCGCCTCGAACACCTCCACATTGCCGGTGCCCGCGGCGCTTTCTTCCTCGACGACTTCCACGCCGCTGCGGTAGCGGATCGACGCCGGGCGCGACGCCGGCGCCAACAGCTGGTAAGCCTTTTCCACTTCGGGAGCCAGTTGGTTGACGAGGTCGACGCGGGCCGCGATCAGCCGCGCACCTTTCTCGGCCAGGTGTCCGTCCCAGACATCGAGGGTGTCGAGGACCCCGCGGTCACCGCGATAGCGCGCGGCCGCGGCGGTCTTCAACAGCGCGGTTCGTTGCCGAAGCACCTTGTCGTAGTCCGCGCGCACCGCGCTGACCTGGGGGCGCCGGGTGGTGGCCAACTCGTCGAGGTAGCGACGACGCTCGCCGGGATCACCGCGCACCAACGCCAGGTCCTCCGGTGCGAACAACACCGCACGCAACACCCCCAGGATCTCGCGGGCCGCGCGCACCGGTGACCGGTTCAGCCGGGCCTTGTTGGCCCGGCCCGCGGTGATCTCCAGGTCGACCGCCAGCTCACGGCCCTCGTTTACCACGATGGTCGACACCACCGCGCGCTGAGCGCCCGTTCTGATCAACGGCGCATCGGTGGCGACCCGATGCGAGCCCAGCGTCGCCGAATACCACAGCGCTTCAATGATATTGGTCTTGCCGAAGCCGTTCGGACCGACAAACACAGTGCGCCCGGGCGCCAACTCCAGGTCGACCCGCGGCCATGACCGGAAGTCGGTCAATCCGAGACGACGGACGTGCACCCTAATCGCTCCTCGCGTACGCAGGCACCTAGCCCGACTCGCTGATCCGCTTGACCGCATGGCCACCGAACTGGTTGCGCAACGCCGCGACGGCCTTCATGGTCGGCGACTCGTCTTGACGTGACAGGAAGCGGGCGAACAGCGACGCGGCGATGCTCGGCACCGGAACCCGCAGCCGGATCGCCTCCTCCACGGTCCACCGGCCTTCCCCGGAATCCTCGGTGTAGCCGCTGATCTTGGCGAATCCCGGATCCTCTTTCAACGCCTTCGCCAGCAACTGCTGCAGCCACGATCGCACCACGGTGCCGTTGCTCCACGCCTGATACACCGCCTGCGGGCTCTCGATCAACTCTTCCGCAGACAGCATTTCGTAGCCTTCGGCGTACGCGGTCATCAGCGCGTACTCCACCCCGTTGTGCACCATCTTGGCGAAATGCCCCGCACCGACCGGCCCGGCGTGGACGAACCCGTCTTCGCGCGGTCCGGGCGGGCGCAGGGTGTCGAAGATCGGCATGGCGCGTTCGACGTCGGCGTCCGCGCCGCCCACCATCAGCCCGTAGCCTTCTTCAAGGCCCCAGATCCCGCCCGACACCCCTGCGTCAATAAATGCTATTCCTTTGTCGCCCAATAACTTTGCGTGTGGCGCGTCTTCGGTGTAACGGGAGTTGCCGCCGTCGATGACCAGGTCGCCGGCGCTGAGTACGTCGGCGAGGCTGGTGATCGTCTCCCGGGTGATCGGCCCCGACGGCACCATCACCCACACCACCCGCGGGGTGTCCAGGGCGTCGGCGAGCGCCGCCAGCGAGGGCACGTCGCTGACCTCGGGTCTCGGGTCGTAGCCGACGACCTCATGGCCGTCCTCGCGCAGGCGCTGCCGCATGTTGAAGCCCATCTTGCCCAAGCCGACCAGACCCAGTTGCATATGCGCCCCTCTCCCGGGATCGGGCCGGTCAGCCGGGAAGCCGCACCGGCATCAACAGGTAGACGTAGTCAGTCTGCGCGGCGGGGAACGGACCGGACGCGCCGGCCTCGGCCCCGTCGTCGCCGGCCGGACGCAGTACCGCGGGTCGGCTGGGCGTGGTGAACCCGAACGTCACCCGCTCCGAATGCAGTGAGCCCAGCCCGTCGGTCAGATACGTCGGGTTGAACGCGATGGTCAGCGGATCGCCAGCGAACGTCACCGGCAGGTCCTCTTCGGCACGTCCGACGTCGTCGGCGCCGGCGGACAACCGCAGCACGTCCTCGGCGAACTCCATCCGCACCTGCGCGCCCCGGTCAGCCACCAGTGCGACGCGTTTGATGGCTTCGGTGAGTTCGGCGACGCCGACGGTGGCCACCGAGGTGTGCTCGGTGGGCAGCAGCTGGCGAAACTTCGGGAACTCGGCGTCGAGCAGTCGGGTGGTGCTGCGTTTGCCTTGGCTGCGGATACCGAGCAGACCCTCTTGACCGACCTCGGCGCCCGCACCCAGCGACAGGTGGACTTCACCACCGTCGGTGGCCGCCTTCGCCGCTTCGGCCAGCGTCTTGGCCGGGACCAGCACCGCGGCTTCCAGATCGGCCGACGAGGTGGACCAGGTCAGTTCGCGAACCGCGAGCCGGAACCGGTCAGTGGCCGCCAAAACGACCTTCTCCCCGGCGATTTCCACCCGGATGCCGGTGAGCATCGGCAGCGTGTCATCACGGCCGGCGGCGACGGCCACCTGACCGATCGCCTCGGCGAACAAGTCCGATGACACCACCCCGGTCTCCTCGGGCAGGGTGGGCAGGGTGGGGTAGTCCTCCACGGCCATCGTCGGCAACGAGAACCTGGCGCTACCGCAGGTCAATGACACCCTGGTGCCTTCGACGCTGACGTCGATCGGCTTGGCGGGCAACGCCCTGGTGATGTCGGACAGCAGCCGTCCGGACACCAAAACGCTTCCCGGGGAGGCGATTTCGGCCGGGACTTGCACTTCTGCCGACACTTCGTAGTCGAAGCCGGAGATGGTCAGCCCCTCGTCGGTGCCGGTGAGCAGCACCCCGGCCAGCACCGGAACCGTCGGTCGGGTGGGGAGGTTTCGGGCCACCCAGGCGACCGCGTCGGCGAAATCTTCGCGCACCAGCCGGAACTTCAAATCGGTGAGACCGACCGTTGTCGTCGCCACGTCCATTGGGTCCCTTCGATCAATGACACAACAAGCACTACGCAGCGGTTCCCCGGTGTCTCACCCGCATTCGAACCGATTGCGTCGGAACGACCGTAACGGCTGCCGCTGAACCACCGTAGAGCTTTCCGCCTCAACTTGAAAGCTAAACGATGGGGCTGACATGCAGGTCGGGAAGGGGTTTCGAATTCGGATCTGCGGGTTATGTCCCCAGGTGCCTACTTCAAAGAAGAGTTCCGATAGATATACAAGCAACAGTATTAGGGCCTGTGCACATTGGGGATGAACACCGGTCTGCGCAGCCCAGCGTGATTTCGCGGCTGTGAATGAGCTGTGGATGATGCGTTGACCGAATGACAATCGCTGGGGAGTCCCGCCCGCCTGTGGACGACCCGCCGGCCGCTTCCAGCGCCGGTGCCCAGGTTGTGCACATGGTGTGCACAGGGTCGGTCTGTGACCAGTGGTGCTGGCGGTGCCAAAGATTTTTCGGATTCTTCGTGCTACGGACGCGCGAAAGCCACCGCCGATGCGGTGGTTGAGGTGAGGTGGACGTCAGCGCTTGGAGCGCTGACGGATCCGGGTGGTCAGCTCCTTGACGTGATCGAACACCTCGCGGCGTTCGGCCATCTCGGCGCGAATCTTCTTCTCCGCGTACATGACTGTGGTGTGATCGCGCCCGAACGCCTGCCCGATCTTGGGCAGTGAGAGATCGGTCAGCTCGCGACACAGATACATCGCGATCTGCCGGGACTGGGCCAGCGCGCGGGTCTTGCCGGGTCCACGGAGCTCTTCGACCGTGGTCTCGAAGTACTCGGCGGTGGCCGCCATGATCGCGGCCGTGCTGATCTGCATGGTGGTGGCATCGGCGATCAGGTCACGCAACACGATCTCGGCCAGCGAACGGTCGATGGTCGTCTTGTTCAGTGAGGCGAACGCGGTCACCCGGATCAACGCGCCCTCGAGTTCGCGGATATTGCGCTCGATGCTGCTGGCGATGAGCTCGAGCACGTCGTCGGGGACGTCGAGGCGGTCCATCTGCGCCTTCTTGCGCAGGATCGCGATGCGGGTCTCCAGTTCGGGCGGTTGAACGTCGGTGATCAGACCCCACTCGAACCGGGTCCGCAACCGGTCTTCGAGGGTGGCCAGCTGTTTGGGCGGGCGGTCCGAGGAGATGACGATCTGCTTGTTGGCGTTGTGCAGGGTATTGAAGGTGTGGAAGAACTCCTCCTGGATACCTTCTTTACCTTCGATGAACTGGATGTCGTCGACCAGCAGCACGTCGATATCGCGGTAGCTGCGTTTGAACGAGGCTTTGCGGTCATCGCGCAGCGAGTTGATGAAGTCGTTCGTGAACTCTTCGGTGGAGACGTATTTCACCCGCATCCCGGGGAACAGGCGCTGCGCGTAGTTGCCGGCCGCGTGGAGCAGGTGCGTCTTACCCAGACCGGATTCCCCCCAGATGAACAAGGGGTTATAGGCGCGGGCCGGCGCCTCGGCGATCGCGAGGGTCGCGGCGTGGGCGAACCTGTTGGACGCCCCGATGACAAAGGTCTCGAAGGTGTAGCGGCGGTTCAGGTTGACCGCGGTGTCTTCATCGTCGGAGGCGTTGAGCTGTCGGTTGGCGAAGTAGGTCGGCCAACTTTCCTCGGCGCTGGCCAGGGCTTCGGAGACCTCGTCGACTTCATCGGGTTCGAGGGGGGCGGGCGCGCTGGAGCCGTCGTCGCCCTCATCCTCGGACGACGCGGCAATGCGAACACCGAGTTCGACGCGCTGGCCGAGTTGGCGGCTGAGCGCGCTGATGATCGGTTCACGCAGGTGGCGTTCGATCTCGTTCTGCACAAACGGCGTCGGTACCGACAGGAGGGCAAATCCCTCGGTGATGACGAGCGGCTTGACGAGCTTCAGCCATGCCCTTTGCTGCGGGGTGAGAACGGGCAGGGTCGATTCCCCGTTGGGCGCGTCGGCGGGCCGAGAAGTGCCGTTGAGTTCAGCGACGACGGTGTTCCACACCGACACGAACGGCGGATCGGGGTCGGCTGTCAATGACTGGTAACCCCCTTTAGGTCGTGTTTGAGACGACCAAATCGAACGATGACGAACTGTCCACAAACTTATCCACAGGTTGTGGATAACGGACAATCGCCGCCGCTCGGTGCTCTACCGGTGAGGAGGGCAGTGGCCGGGCTCGTCGCAGTCGTGCGGGCCGTGGGCTCGCGGCTGTTCGGCCATCCTCATTTCGTTGTCTGTCGCCGTTTCGTTATCGAATCGGCCTTGGCAGAAGCTAACAGGTTTCGGGCCGGGTGCCAACCGTTCTGCGACATTGACGGGGGCGGATTTTTGCCGTGTCGAAAGGCGCGACGGCTGTGACGGCTGTGACGATTTGCGGGGGCCCCGAACGAGGTTTGACCCAGGCAAAACTCGTCAGTACCCTCGAACAGTCGCCCGCACGTGGCGACACGGCTGCGAGCCAGGTCCGCCTGGTGACCGCGCCGGTTAAGCGGGACGGACGAGCTTACCAACGGCAACCGGGTCCACGACAGCGATGTTCGCTCGGTGTGGGCTGCGGGTGCAAGACGCAACAAGGAGATAGAGCCGTGGCCAAGGGCAAGCGGACTTTTCAGCCGAACAACCGGCGCCGCGCACGCGTGCATGGGTTCCGGCTGCGGATGCGGACTCGGGCCGGCCGGGCGATCGTGTCCAACCGGCGGCGCAAGGGCCGCCGCGCGCTGTCTGCGTAACGCGACGCGGGACTAGCGCGGTGCTTCCGGCGCGGTACCGGATGACGCGGTCGACCGATTTCGGCACGACGGTCAGCCGCGGTGTCCGCACGGCACAGCCCGATCTGGTGGTGCACGCGCTGCGTGCGGACAATGGGGCGCAGGACGGCCCGAAGATCGGGCTGGTGGTTTCGAAATCGGTTGGTACCGCAGTGCAACGACATCGGGTGGCGCGCCGGCTACGGCACGTGGCCCGCGCGGTGATCGACGAACTGGACCCGGCCGACCGGGTGGTGATCCGCGCGATGCCGAGCTCACGGCACGCGATCTCGGCGCGGTTGGAACAAGAACTGCGTTCGGCGTTGCGCCGGAGCAGATCCAAAAGCGAGGCGCGTCGATGAAGGCGGGTGTGGTCGCGCGCGGGGTCATCTTCGTGATCCAGCTGTACCGCAACATGGTTTCGCCGCTGCGGTTGCCGACGTGTCGCTTCATGCCGACCTGCAGTCAGTACGCGGTGGATGCGCTGAGCGAGTACGGGCTCATCAAGGGTGGCTGGTTGGCAACCGTACGGCTGCTGAAATGCGGACCATGGCATAAGGGAGGATGGGACCCGATACCGGAGCGCGGGGGCGAGGCGCACCAAAGCTGTGCGCACGCAAGCGAGTACCGCACCGATCGGGAGAGTTCCACCCGCAGCGGGCAAACCCCGGCATTGCGATCAGGAAGCGAGACGCGTGTTTAACTGGTTCAGCCTCGACATCATCTACTACCCGGTGTCGGCGATCATGTGGGTCTGGTACAAGCTGTTCGGTTTTCTGCTAGGCCCGTCGAACTTCTTCGCCTGGGCGCTGTCGGTGATGTTCCTCGTGTTCACCTTGCGCGCGATTCTCTACAAGCCGTTCGTCAAACAGATCCGCACCACCCGCCAGATGCAGGAGTTGCAGCCCCAGATCAAGGCGCTGCAGAAGAAGTACGGCAAAGACCGTCAGCGCATGGCGCTGGAGATGCAGAAGCTGCAGAAGGAACACGGCTTCAACCCGATCCTCGGCTGCCTGCCGATGCTGGCGCAGATCCCGGTGTTCATCGGGCTGTTTCACGTGCTGCGGTCCTTCAACCGCACGGGCGGCTACGGCATCGGCGCACAGCACCTCGATCCCGCCGTGAACCGCACGCTGCCCAACTACGTCTTCAGCGCCACCGACGTCGGGCACTTCCTGGACGCCCATCTGTTCGGCGCGCCGATCGGGGCGTGGATGATCCAGACCACGGGTCTGGACGCGTTCACCGTCTTCAACCGCGGGGCAGTGATCGCGGTCGGTGTGCCGATCATGATCCTGGCCGGCGTCGCCACCTACTTCAACAGCCGGGCGTCGGTGGCGCGGCAGAGCCCAGAGGCCGCGGCCAACCCGCAGACCGCGCTGATGAACAAGTTGGCGCTGTACGTGTTCCCGCTCGGCGTGGTGGTCGGCGGGCCATTCCTCCCGCTGGCCATCATCATGTACTGGCTCGCCAACAACATCTGGACCTTCGGTCAGCAGCACTACGTGTTCGGCAAGATCGAAAAGGAAGAAGAAGCCAAGAAGCAGGAGGCGTTGGAGCGGCGCGCACAGAACGCGCCGCCGCCGGGCGCCAAGCCGAAACGGGCCCGCAAGGGTCAGGCCGCGACCGCGCAGGCGACGACGACGGCCAACGCCGACAGCGCCGCCGACGAAGACGGTGAGGACACCACCACGGACGGCGAGAGCGCGCCGAAGACGAAGCCAGCCGCCGGTCCGCGTAAGTCCCCATCGGCCACGAACAACCGCGCGCCGCGTCCGGGAGCCACGCCGCGGCCGGGCGCGCGACCCAAGAAGAAGAAACGTTGACCGGTTCTCGCCGGTGGAATGAGGAGAGACACAGTCATGACGGACGCTGAGACGACCGAGCGCGACGAGGAGCTGACCGGCGGAGCGGACGACGGCGAGGCCGCCGCGCCGACCGTCGAGGACGACCTGGAGGAGCGTCTAGTCGCCGAAGGCGAGATCGCCGGCGACTATCTCGAGGAGCTCTTGGATCTGCTCGACTTCGACGGCGACATCGATCTGGATGTGGAGGAGGACCGTGCGGTCGTCAGCATCGACGGCGGCGGGGACCTCAGCAAGTTGGTCGGTCGTAAGGGCGAGGTGCTCGACGCGTTGCAGGAACTGACCCGGCTGGCGGTGCACCAGAAGACCGGTGAGCGCAGCCGGCTGATGCTCGACATCGCGAGGTGGCGCCGCCGGCGTCGCGACGAGTTGACCGCTCTGGGCGAGAAGGTGGCGCGGCGGGTGCTCGAGACCGGGGAACGCGAGGAGCTCTCGCCGATGACGCCGTTCGAGCGCAAGATCGTGCACGACGCCGTCGCCGGGATCGACGGGGTGCACAGCGAAAGCGAGGGCGTCGAGCCGTCGCGGCGCGTGGTCGTTCTGATCGACTGATCGCGGCGAGTTACATCGATGTAGTTTTGACGGCAACGCCGGCGCGCGAGATCCGGAGGATGTTTCACGTGAAACATAGCGAGGTGTCGGCGGCGCCAGCGGCCGCCGAGGCCTTGTTCGGCGAGGCGGTCGAGGCAGCCCAGCGGTACGCCGAACTCCTCGCCGGTGCCGGCGTCGAGCGGGGGTTGATCGGACCCCGCGAAGTGGGCCGGCTATGGGACCGACACCTTCTCAATAGCGCCGCGGTCGGTGAACTCATCGAACCGGGCGCCAATGTCGCCGACATCGGGAGCGGCGCCGGGTTGCCCGGGATACCGTTGGCGTTGGCTCGCCCGGACCTCCGCATGACCCTGGTGGAACCACTCCTGCGCCGCAGCGACTTTCTTACCGAGGTGATCGACGAGTTGGCTCTCGACGTGAGGGTGGTGCGGGGCCGGGCCGAGGAGGCGACGGTTCGGCGCCAGGTGGGGGAGATGGATGTTGTGGTGTCGCGCGCGGTGGCGTCGTTGGACAAGCTGACGAAGTGGAGCATGACGCTGTTGCGCGTCGACGGGCGGATGCTAGCGATCAAGGGGGAGCGGGCCGAGGAGGAGGTCCGAGACCACCGGCGTGGAATGACGGCACTGGGTGCCGCCGATGTGAGGGTGATCAAATGTGGCGCGGATTTCGTGGATCCACCCGCGACCGTCGTGGTGGCGCGGCGACGCACTCCGAGGGCACACCGCTCAACGGGCAGGAGAAGAGGATGAGTTCGGTTCCTGAGGGCGGCGGGACCGGGCCGGAGGGCTCCGGCGCGGACGCCGCCACGCCCCAAGGCGCCGGTGTTTCACGTGAAACATCGACAGCACGCGAGAACGTTTCACGTGAAACATGGGATCCCTCGGCACCGCCGGCCGAGGACTGGTCGGGCCCGGCGGCAGTCGACACTCCGATCGGCGCGGAGGCCGAGCGGGCCGTGCGCCTCTTACACGCCGCCGCGAAGGGCCGGCTACCGCGGCCGCCCCGCCAACGTGTCTTTACGATCGCCAACCAGAAGGGCGGGGTCGGCAAGACGACCACCGCGGTCAATGTCGCGGCGGCGCTCGCCCTGCAGGGCCTCAACACATTGGTCATCGACCTCGACCCCCAGGGCAACGCCAGCACCGCGTTGGGAATCGAACACCGACCCGGCACGCCGTCCTCTTATGAAGTGTTGATCGGCGACATACCACTGCAGGACGCGCTGCAACGCAGCCCGCACAGTGAACGGCTCTACTGCGTGCCGGCGACCATCGACCTCGCCGGTGCCGAGATCGAACTGGTCAGCATGGTGGCCCGGGAAGGCCGGTTGCGCAGCGCGCTCGCCGGGCTCAAGGACTACGACTTCGACTACGTCTTCATCGACTGCCCACCGTCGCTGGGCCTGTTGACGATCAACGCTTTGGTGGCCGCCCCCGAGGTGCTCATCCCGATCCAGTGCGAGTACTACGCACTCGAAGGGGTGGGGCAGTTGTTGCGCAACATCGAGATGGTCAAGGCGCACCTGAACCCCCAACTCGATGTCACCACCGTGGTGCTGACGATGTACGACGGGCGCACCAAACTCGCCGACCAGGTTGCTGCCGATGTTCGGTCACACTTCGGCGATAAGGTATTGCGGACCGTCATCCCGCGCAGCGTCAAGGTCTCCGAGGCGCCCGGTTACGGGATGACGATCCTCGATTACGACCCGGGCTCGCGGGGCGCGATGAGCTATCTGGACGCGAGCCGGGAGATCGCCGAACGGGGCCAGATCGCCGAACGGAGCCACGGCCGATGAGCGGGCGCAGGTTCGAGGAGTAGGGGAGAAAGTGCAATGACCCAATCGTCACGCAGGCGCAGCGGCCTCGGCCGCGGGCTGGCTTCGCTGATCCCCACCGGGCCGGCCGACGACGACACGTCGTCGTACGGGCCGCGGATGGGCGACGCGGCCGCCGATGTCGTCATCGGCGGCTCGATCGACGGCGCGACCCCCACCACCACCAACGACGTCGGCGCGGTCTACCGCGAGATCGACCCGGCCGCCATCGAACCCAACCCGCGCCAGCCGCGCCAGGTCTTCGACGAGGAAGCCCTCTCCGAGCTCATTCACTCCATCCGCGAGTTCGGCCTCATGCAGCCGATCGTCGTGCGCAGCCTGCCCGGCGAGCGGGGGGAAAGCCCGCGCTACCAACTCGTCATGGGGGAGCGCCGGTGGCGGGCCGTGCAGCAGGCCGGCCTGGACACCATTCCCGCGATCGTCCGTGAGACCACCGACGACAGCATGCTGCGCGACGCGCTGTTGGAGAACATCCACCGCGTGCAGCTGAACCCGCTCGAGGAAGCGGCCGCCTATCAGCAGCTGCTCGACGAGTTCGGGGTCACCCACGATGAACTGGCCGCCCGCATCGGCCGGTCGCGGCCGTTGATCACCAACATGATCCGGCTGCTGCGGTTGCCGATCGCG
Source organism: Mycolicibacterium sp. XJ662 (assembly GCF_053484035.1). Taxonomy (NCBI): domain Bacteria; kingdom Bacillati; phylum Actinomycetota; class Actinomycetes; order Mycobacteriales; family Mycobacteriaceae; genus Mycobacterium; species Mycolicibacterium sp. XJ662. The sequence goes on from NZ_JBEFTL010000001.1 coordinate 940,096, forward strand.
GTACAGCGCCGAGTCGCCGCCGGCGTGCTGTCGGCCGGCCACGCCCGCGCGCTGCTGTCGCTGGAGGGTGGCCCGGAAAAGCAGGAGGAGTTGGCCGCGCGGATCGTCGCCGAAGGGTTGTCCGTGCGCGCCACCGAGGAAGCGGTCACGCTGGCCAATCGCTCCGACGATGCGGCCCCGAGCGCGCCACGACGCAAGCCGATCCAGATGCCCGGCCTGCAGGACGTTGCTGAACGGCTCTCCACATCGTTCGACACCCGCGTCACGGTCAGCCTCGGCAAACGCAAAGGCAAGATTGTGGTCGAGTTCGGGTCGGTCGACGATTTACAACGCATCGTCGACTTGATGACCGCGGCCGAGCGCTGAACTACCACCCGCGGTAATTACGTCACTGTGACACTGGCATCCGGCAGCAAACCGCAAGCGCACCTCGCGCAGGTGAATTCCGCTGGGCTGCAGCCTTTTTCGGCTCAACGACGGTGCATCGCGGCATGCAGTGAAGAAACTGGGCCGTCGGCGCCGGAGCCTTCTATCCTGGAGTGGCACCCGAGCATCTCGGTACCGCGTGGAACCCGGAGAGTTTAGTGTCAGCACGGATCGCGCCTCTTCGGCTCGATGGCTTCGAGCAGTTACCCAAGCACGCCCGCCGGTGCGTGTACTGGGAGGTCGATCCGTCGACGCTGGAGGACGCTGCCGCCGCTGCGTCCGGTCGAAACGCCGCGCTGTCGGACCCCGAATTCGAGAAGGAAGCGTGGCTGTCGATGGTCATGCTCGAGTGGGGGCCGTGCGCGCAGATCGCGGTGCAGTGCCGCGACGGGGCCGACGACGACTTGGTGCCGCTGCGTGGCGACGAACCGTGCCTGGGTTACGCGTTCTACGCGCCGCCGACTGCGGTGCCGCGCGCGCGGCACTTTCCGACCGGGCCGGTCAGCGCCGACGCCGTTTTGCTCACCTCGCTGGGGGTGGAGCCGTGCGACGACGCTGACACATTGCCGCGCAGCCTGATTGCCGCCGTCGTCGGGGATCTGGTCCGTCGCGGCGCGCGCGCTTTGGAGGCCTTCGGGCACACCGCCGACGTCGGCGAACTCGCCGACCCACTCGCGGTGTCGCCGTCGTTGCGGGCCGTGGTGGAGGTACTCGGGGACTGTGCGGTGGATCAGTGCGTGCTGGGCGTCGACATGCTGCGCGACGCCGGATTCGTCGTGGTCGCCCAGCACCCGTACTTTCCGCGGCTGCGGCTGGAACTCGAACAGGGGCTGGGCTGGAAGGCCGACGTGGAAGCCGCGTTGGAACGCCTGCTGGAAACCGTGGAGCTGAAGGAACCGGTCGGAGCGGGTGCGCGCTCGTCCGGGTGAACCGGTCAGGACCGGCTGACCCGGCCGGCGTTGTCGACGGACAGTTCGTGCGCCAACAGTTCGGCGAACGTGAATGTCCCTGTGGGACGGTCGTTTTTGCCGAGCAGGTAGAGCCGTTTGACGGCGGCGAGGATGCCTTCGGCGATCGAATCGCGGGTCTGGGTCGACACCAGCATGTCGCGGTCGCGCGGGTTGGTGACGTAACCGACGTCGACCTGCACGGTGGGCATCCGGGTCAACCGCAGCAGATCCCACGTCCGTCCGTGGGTGCGGCAGTCGCGTAATCCGGTGCGGGCCACCACTTCTCGTTGAATGAAGTCGGCCAGGTTGCGCCCGATGGTGGACACCGAGCCGTGCGAGTTACCGAAGTGGAACGAGGCGACCCCGTTGGCGGCCGGGCTGGCCTGGGTGGCGCAGCGCAGGCTGATCATCAGGTCCGCGCCGACGGTGTTGGCGGTCGCGGCCCGCTCAGCGTCGGAGGGTGCGCCGTTGGCCGGTCGCGACAAGAACGTCTCCATGCCGATCGCGGTCATCCGGCCTTCGAGCCGACTGGCCAAGTCCCACAGGATGTCTGCCTCGCTGATCGGCCCGTCCGGACTGTGCATGATCAGCCCGTGGTCGGCGCCGCCGCGGCCGGGGTCGATGATGATCCGCTTGCCCGAAAGCCGCGGCCCCGACCGGCGCACCTGCTCTTCCTCTCGGATCGCGTGCGGCGAACCGCCCGTGACACGCGATCCCAGAAAGTACAAGGACCGCAACGTTTCCGGACCGCAGATGCCGTCGGGGTACAGACCGTACTCGCGCTGGTAGGACATCAGCGCGTTGTGCGTACCGAGACCGAAGTGGCCGTCGACCATGCCGGTGTAGAACCCCAAATCCTGCAGCCGGGCTTGCAGGGTGGCCACGTCGTCGCCGTACATCGGCGCGCCGAACTGGTGGTTGAGCGTACGGGCCCCAAGCCGGTACGAAGCTTCTTTCAGCGCACGGTAAGTCGCTTCACCGACGATGCCGTCGACCAGCAGACCACGGTGCTGTTGGAAGGCACGCACCGCGCGGTCGAGTTCGTCGTCGAAAAAGTCGGCGACGACGTGGCGACCCGTGGTGATCTCTTCGTCGGGGTTGTCGAGCATGCCCAGCGCTGCCAGTGCAGCCCGGATCTCGGTGACCGGGCCTCCACGGTCACCGCGACGCAGACTCGACATGGTCGACCTTTCGATCACGGTCGTCAGGGGGTGACACCCGCGCTGACGAGGCATCAGGGACTTAGCCAGCATTGTCTCAGACACTGGCGGGATTCGAGAAAACGCCAGGCGGGTGTCCGCCGGGTAATCCGGCGTCAGACCACGTCGGCAAGCTCGCGCAACAGCGCTGCCTTGCCTTTTGCCCCGACGATGCGTTTCACCGGGGCGCCGTCCTTGAACAGGATCAGCGTGGGGATCGACACCACCTGGAAGTCGCGGGCGGTTGCCGGGTTGGCGTCGACGTCGAGCTTGGCGACGGTGAGTTGACCGGCCTTCTCGGCGGCGATCTCCTCGAGCACCGGGGCGACCATCTTGCAGGGGCCGCACCACGTTGCCCAGAAGTCGACGAGCACCGGGGTGCTGCTGGACAGCACATCGGTGGAAAACGAGTTGTCGGTCACTTCGACGGTGGTCTCAGCCATCGCAACGTACTCCAATCAAGCAGGGGTGGATGTCTCTTCATCGGCTGGGGCAGAACCGATTTCGGCCAGCCAACGTTCGGCGTCGATGGCGGCCGAACAGCCGCTGCCCGCCGCGGTGATGGCCTGCCGGTAGACGCGGTCGACGAGGTCGCCCGCGGCGAACACGCCGTCAACGGAGGTGTGGGTGGTGCGGCCCTTGGTCAGCACGTAGCCGTCCTCGTCGAGGTGCACCTGACCGCGCACCAGTTCCGAGCGCGGATCGTGGCCGATCGCGACGAACACACCCGTCACCGCGAGCTTGGACTCCTCACCGGTGACGGTGTTGCGTAGCCGCACGCCGCTGACCTTGGGGCTGCCCTCGACCTCAAGGACCTCGGTGTTGGTGACGAAGGTGATCTTCTCGTTGGCCCGGGCCCGCTCGAGCATGATCCGCGAGGCGCGGAACTCGTCGCGGCGGTGCACGATCGTCACACTGCGGGCGAACCGGGTGAGGAAGGTGGCCTCCTCCATGGCCGAGTCGCCGCCGCCGACGACCACGATGTCCTCGTCGCGGAAGAAGAAGCCGTCGCAGGTGGCGCAGGTGCTCACACCCATCCCGATCAGCGCCTCCTCGCCGGGAACCCCGAGGTGGCGTGCTGCGGCGCCCATCGCGAGGATCACCGCGCGCGCCCGGTGGGTTTCGTCGCCGACGGTGACCGTCTTGATCTCACCGTCCAGCGACACCGCGTCCGCGTCCTCCATGCGCAGGTCGGCGCCGAAGCGCAGGGCCTGTTCTCGCATCTCGTCCATCAGCTCCGGGCCGGTGATCCCGTCGCGGAAGCCCGGATAGTTCTCCACCTCGGTCGTGGTCATCAGGGCGCCGCCGAACTGGCTGCCTTCGAACACCAGCGGGGACAGCTGCGCACGCGCCGCGTAGATGGCGGCGGTGTAACCGGCCGGGCCGGATCCGATGACGATTACGTCATGCACCGGGGATGTCGAGGTCATGAGCGCCTTTCTGCCGGAAAAGGGGCGGCACGAGTACAAACACCAGCCTAAGCCCAGGTGTTCCCAACGTGGCTCGCCAGGCCTGCCGCACAGGTTATGGACGTCGAAGCACGGTGTGGGCCAACAGGCCGGCGCAGTCGGGCGGCGCGACCAGCGCGACCAGGGTGTCGTCGGGGTGGCCGGGCACCAGCAGCAGCACCCCGGACCCGCCCGCGATGTCGACAGGCCGCGCGCCCAGCGGCGTCACCCCCGAATATCCCAGCCGGTCCAGGCACGAGGCGCGCTGCGATGCATCGGTCAGCGGGCCATAGTCCGGCGTCCGGTCGAGCAGGGCGAGGATCTCGGCGTCGGGCAGCGGGACGACGTGTTGCGTCACCGTGATGCTGCGCGCCGTCGGCCCGGTATCGGTGCCGGGCGGGGGATCGTCAGCCGAGAGCATCACGACGCCGATGATGCTGCCGGCCAGCGCGGCGGCGACCCCGACGAGCAGGCCGAGCAGCTGCCATCGGCCGAACCGGGGTCGGCGCACCGAGTGGGCGGGGCTGGCGGTCCGCAGCGCGGCGCCGATGCGGGCCGTGACCGCGCCGGGCACCGCGGGAGCCGACGCGTCGTCCGCACCCAGGCGGGCGAGTTCCTCGCGCACCCGCGCCGAGGCCGGGTCGAGCTCGTCGTCGTGGTCCATCGCCGTCAGTCTGTACCACCGGGCGCCGAGCGTTGGGTCAGCGTGCGCCCGCGCTGCTGTCGAAGCAGTCGAGCGCCTCGGCCAGCTTGGTGCGTGCGCGGGCGCAGCGGCTCTTCACCGTGCCCTCGGGCACACCGAGGAGACCGGCGGTCTCGGCCACCGAATAGCCCTGCATGTCCACCGCGACCACCGCGGCGCGCTGCTCGACCGGCAGCCGCATCAGCGCGCGCTCCACCACGATGGCGGTGTCCACCGACGAGGTCGGATCGCCGATCGCGAACTCTTCGTCGGGCAGCGCGGTGGTGTCGTGAGACTTGTTGCGGCGCAGCCGATCCAGACACGCATTGACGACGATGCGATACAGCCAGCTGCTCACCGCGCAGTCGTGACGAAACGTGCGTGCCCTGCGGTGCGCGGACAGCATCGCGTCCTGCAACGCGTCGGCGGCGTCGTCGGGGTTGCGGCTGGTGAGGTGGGCCAGCCGGTACAGCTGACGGTGGTGGCGGTAGAACAACTCCTCGAAGGCGTAGCGGTCACCGGCGACGTGGGCGGCCAGCAGGTCCGCGTCGCTGCGATGGTGTCCGGCCTGCCCGTCGAAGCTCCCCACAGCCGAACACTAAACGGCGCCGGGGGCAGCCGATGACACATCTTTGCCCCGCTGGGGATAGCCGCTACTCGGCTGCCTTGACGGTGATCTCGGCGATGTCCGAGCGACTCTCTCCGTTGACCTGACCCAGCTTGGACACCCAGACCAGTAGGTTCGACGTCGGTGACGCGTCGTCCACCTTGATGGTGTTCTCGCCCGGCTTCACCGGGGTCGCCGGGGTCAGCACGGTGGTGTCGGCCAGCGACGACGGGGTCGACGTGGACGCCGAGCGGATCTCGATCTCGGTGCCGGTGCTGTTCAGGTCGACGGTGACCTCGCCGACCGTGGTGGGCTGCGGCAACTGCAGGATCAACCCGACGCCGTTCTTGAAGTTCGGGAACGGCACCGCGTCGGTGTAGGTGTCGATGGGCCACACGGTGCTCGAGTCGCCGTCGATGGCGAGCCCGGCCAGCGCCGGCGCGTCGGCCTCTCCTTCGGGTGAAAAGACCGTCGCCGAAACAGGTTTCACCGTCTCACCGGTCGCCGCGGGGCTGGCCTCGTCCTGGGCGGTGGTCGGCGCGTTGAGCCCCAGCCGGTCACCGCCGAGGCCGCCTCCGACGTCCCCGAAGATGTTGCTCAGCACCGAGCCCAGCACCACCAGCGCCACCACGATGATCGCGGCGCCGACGGCCAGACCGACCATCAGCCCCTTGCGGCGGCGCGCCACGATCTCTGGATCGTCGGTGGACCCGGCGGCGGTGGCCGACGCCGACGGCGGCGCGGTTTCCTCGACGGGGGAGATGACCTCGGTGCGGTCGGCGATCGCGGTGGCCTGCTGCAACAGGTTCAGCAGCGTCGGGGCGCTGCGGATGCCGCCGCCTTCCTGCACGGCCCGCGCGGCGGCCGCCGAGATCTGGAACGGGATCTGGCGGTCGACCGCGCGCGGTTCGACGGGCTGGCCGGCGGGGTCGAGGTCGGCGGGGGCCAGGCCGCTGCGGACCCCGGACTCGGGCAGCGGCCACCGGTTGATCAGCAGCGCATACAGCGCCGCGCCGATACCGCGGATGTCGTCTTCGGGGTTGGCGTCGGGCAGCGTCGCGGGGAAGGCCAGCGCCACATCGCCCTCGATGCTCACCCGCACCCGGTTGGGATGGTCGATCGACAGCGCGACACCGGAGCGGTGGGCCGCCTCGGCGGCCGCCGCCAACGACTGGATGGCCCGAGCGCCGCCGATCGGCGACGGTGACGTGTCGGCGACCTCGGCCAGCGAGCCGCCGCGGATCCACTCCGAGACCACCAATCCGCCCGAGCCGGTGTTGGCCACGTCGAGCACCCGGGCCACCCCGGGCATCTCCAGGCGGCTGAGCTTGAGCGTGCGCGACAGGATCTCCCGCAACTGCTCGTCGGGCAGCGTCGCGTCGGGGTCGACGAAGGTCAGCGCGACCTGCCGGTCCAGCGCGGTGTCCAGCGCCTGCCAGAACTGCAGGTTGGGCGGGCCCCCGTGGAACACCAGCAGCCGGTAACGGCCGCCGGCGATCAGGGCGCCGGGAACCAGATGCACGTCCTCGTCGGAGGTGGCCGCCTCGATCGGGGGCTCCCGCGGCGGGTCGTAGGCGACCGGCTCGCGGGTCGGGTCGCCGCCGTAGTCGGCCGGGGGCCGACCCGACACCGGTGCCCGCGCGGGACCCTCGCCGCGCTCGGCGGCGAACTCGGTGGTCTCCTCGCGGGCCGCGACGTCGGGCTGGAAGTCGTCGGCGGCCACGTCGGGCTGGAACTCCTCCGGTCGCGACCGCGGAATCTTGGTGGTGGCGGAGGTGTCGGGAATGGGCGTGGTGCCGCCTGCGGGTTCGTCGCTCACCGCTGGTCCTTTCGGCATTCCGTCCCCGGCAAAGGCAGCCGGGGGTTCGCGGCGGACGTCAGACCGGTTGGGTCGGCCCCCCGACGCGAACGAATTCCTCTGTTGAGGGTACGTGAGTGGACCACGTGTCCGTGGCTTGTCGGGCACCGGCGGTGCCGAGGCGCGTCGGCCGAGGCGGCGGCGCACGAACGCCAACGCGGCCAGCGCGTCGGGGACCCGCGCGGCCAGCAGGACGGCGACGATGATCGGCGCCATGATCAGCCCCAGCGCAAGCAGCCGCAGCAACGATCCCGCCCCGCCCCAGTTGCGGGTGAGGTCCTCGAGGCCGAGCAGCTGGTCGGCGACGTGTGCGATCAGCCCGGCAAGCAAGGACGCCGCGATCGTCACCAGAATGCTGCGCACGACCTGCAGGCTGACCAACCGCCCGTCGGGCGGGTCCAGCGCGGCGCGCAACAGGAAGTAGCCGACGGTGGCGCCGGCCAGGAACCCCAACCCGTTGGCGGTGCCGAGATAGCCGGCGACCATGTCGGGGTCGTCGGTCACGTACGGGGCGAGCAACGAGCCGATGATCTTGACCGCGGTGATGACGACAATCAACACAATCGGTATCCACGGCTGCTGGCGGGCGTAGAACACCCGAAGCTGCAGCAACACAAGGGCATACGGGATCAGGGTGAACGCCGAGAGGGTCAGCGCCATCCCGAGGTAGCCGGCATCGACGTCGCCGAAATTGCCGTACGCGAACAACGCGCTGCCGATCGCCGGGCCGCCGACCGTGGTCATCGCGACGATCGGGATCAGCGTCACCATCGTCAGCCGGGTGGCCAGCGACAGGTCGGCAAGCACCGCGGGGCCGTCGTTGGCGGCGGCGTTGCGGCTCAACCGCGGCATCACCACGGTCAGCACCGTCACCCCGATGATGCCGAACGGCAGCTGCAGCACCAGCCACGTGTAGTTGTAGATGGCAGGGCCGGAAGCGGCTGCGCCGGCGGCGATCCGGTTGCCGACGATCAATCCGATCTGGCTGATCATCACGTAGAGCAGCATCGCGGCGGCCATCGCGCCGAACTGCTTCATCCGGTCGTCGATGCCCAGCAGCGGGCGCAGGCTGATCCGTTCGCGGCGAATCGCCAACAGCAGCACCACCACCTGGGTGACCGTGCCCAACGTCATACCGATGCCCAGCACCAGCAGCTTCGGATTGCCCATCCGCACGGGGTCAAGCGAAAGTTCGCCCGGCACAGCCACATACAATCCGAGCGTGGCCAGGGCCACCAGGTTGTTGCACACCGGCGCCCAGGCAGGCGGCCCGAACACGTTGCGGGTGTTGAGGATCGCCATGAACACCGACGACAACCCGTAGAACAGCACCTGAGGCAGCAGCAGATAAGCGAAAGCCGTTGTCAGATCACGGTTCACCTCGGGTTGGCTGCCCAGCATCAGGTCGACCAGCAGCGGCGCGGCCGTCACCGAGATCACCGTCGTGATCAACAACAGGATGGTCGCCAACGTGACCAGGCGGCGCACGAAAGCCGTTCCGCCGTCGGGGTCGTCGCGCTCGGCGCGCGCCAACACCGGCACGAAGATCGCGGTGAACGTCGCCTCCAGCACCAGCGCGGCGATCAGGTTGGGCAGCTGGTAGGCCACCGAGAACGCACTCGACAGCGCGGCACCCAGGATCGTGGCCAGCAGCACGATGCGGGCGAACCCGGTGAGCCGGCTGACCAGCGTCGCCACCGCCATCCCCCAGGACCGCGACACCACCGCGGCGTCGGTCAGCTCCGGTCGGCCCGCGCCTCGGCTGGGGGCGGGCCCGCGGGGCAGCCGGGGCGGGGGTTGGCGCACCGCTCTGCGCGACGGCGGCGGGCCCGGTGGCGCGGCACGCCGTGGCCGGGCGCGCGGGCCCGGGGTGCTCACCTCTCCTCGCTTGCGCGGCTGCGGTCGTCGTCGTAGTGCAGCGCGACCTCGAGCGGATCGGGGCGGTCCAAGTCGGCACGGTCGGGCTGCCCGCGGAACCGGTGCCACAGCCGGCGCCCGGCCAACAACACCAGCACGGCGGCCGCCGACAGCGTGATGATGAACAGCACCTGCCCGTAGGCGTTGGAATGCACCGACAGCCGCACCTGCTCACCGAGCGGAAGCCCGTCGGCGGTGCGCAGCGCGACGTCGACGGCCACGCGCTGGGTGAAGTGCACCTCGATCGGCACCCGCAGCGGCAGGTAGCCGGGCGGCAGCTCGATCACCCCCATATCGGTGACCGTCATCCCGGGCGGCGGGTCGATGTCGAGCCGCACGCGGATCGGCACCGGCAGGTTGTTGCGCAGCGCCAGCGGCAGCGGGCTGTGCTCGGTCGCCAAGGTGTAGGAGCCGCCGGGGTTGACGATGGTGACGGCGTGGAACATGTCCTCGACCGTGCGCCCCACCGTCGTCAACCGCTGCTGCGCCAGCCCGTTGCGCGCGGCCGGCGGCACCGACTGGCTCAGCGCGCGCAGCATGTCCTCGCGCAGCGGCGCGGTGTAGGCCAGCCCGGTGAGGCCAGTGCGCACATCGGTGGTCAGCGCCGCCGTCAGCCCCCACAACCGTCCGGTGACCGCGGCGATGCCCGACACCACCGCATCGTCGAAGCGGGCGCGCGAGTTGCCGAGGTCGTCGTCGGGCAGCCCGGCCTGCGGTTGCGGCGGGATCGCGTCGCCGTCGGCGATCAACGCGGGCAGCGGCCGGGGTTCGGCCAGCCCGGCGTTGATCGCGGTGGCCACCGTGGTGAGCATGGCCTGCGCGTCGGCCGGTTGCAGGCTCCAGTTCAGCGGCGGCATCAGGATCTCGGTGCGCGGCGTGGTCTCCGGGGTCAAACCCCGCCACAACAGCGCCCCCAGCGCGGAGAGCCGCCGCGCCACCGGCGAGTCGTCCTGCACCGCAATCTCGAGCGACGGATCGAGATACGACGGCGACACCGGGTCGGTACCCGCGCCCGCCAGCGCGGCGCCGACGGCCGGGTCGAACGGCGCGGAGACCAGCTGCGGCGTGTAGCGCTGCGGGGTCAGGTCCGGCGGGGCCGCCTTACCGGTGTCCGACCCGTCGTCGCTGGTGGGGGAGTCGGCCGCCGCGACGGCGACGGTGCGGCCTTGGGCCGACAGCAGTCGCACCGCCGGGCCGGTCAGCGGTCCGTCGGCGAACAGGGTCGCCCCCCGCAGCGAGGTGGTGCCGAGCAACTGGTCGACGATGTCGCCGGCGGTGCGGGTGGCGATCGCGCTGAGCCCGGGGTCGCCGACGCGGTGCAGCGCATCCAGATCGGCCTGGGCGTAGGTCGTCGGCGCGACACACAGCCGCTGCGCCAGCGCCTTGAGCCGGTTGAGCCAGGCGACCGCGGCTTCCTGGCCGGTGCCGGGCCGGGTCGGGGTGCCCGGGCCGGCGTCGGGGCCGGTGTTGACGACGTATCCGCCCGTCATCGCGTTGACGGTGACCAACAGGTCGGGGTCAACGGCCAGGCACGCCGTGGCGCGCATCTGCCCGTCGGGGTCGACCTCGGGGCTGGTGGCGAACTCGATCGCCGACAGCATGGTGTCCAGCCGCCCGCCCGGGGCCAACGATGTGGCCAGGTCGTCGTCGATCAACCGGACCGGGGTGGTGCCGCCCGGGGCTCCCGCGGCCAGCCGCGGTTCGTCAGCGATCGGCCACAGCAGGGTCAGCCGCACCGGGTTGGAGGTGTCGGGTGCCACCACCGACGTCAACGTGTCGGCCACCGAGTCGGCCGTCGCATCGGGCGGCACCCCCAGCACCGGCAGCAAAAACCTCGAGTCGTCGAGTCGCGCAGGGGCGCCGTAGTCCGGGGTGCCGTTGACGTTGACCATCACCGGGTACACCCCGGGCTCGTCGATGCCCAGCGACGGCTGCTGCGACGACCGCAGCGGATAGGACAGCTCGAACGGAACCTGTTCGCCGCGTTGCAGTTCCGGGGTCAGCGTGACGAAGTCTCCGACGGGCTCGAACTGGTCGACGTTGCCGGCGAGGTTGGTGCGCAACCCGGGCGACGACGTCACCGCGGCGGCGTCCTCGAGGCGCACCACCACGTCTCGCACCGGGCGGTCACCGACGTTGAGCACCGCTCCGGTGACGGTGACCGTGGGTTCGCTGGTGGTGGTCACCACCTCCGGGGTCACCCGGTCGATCTGCACCGACAAGAACTGCGTGGCGCCGGGCTCGGCGGCCGCGGCGCGGGGCAACGCGACCGGGGCGGCGACCAGCACCAGCAGCAGGACGACACTGCACAGGCGGAGCACCGCCGGGGTGCGCTCACGTGGCACCGCCGCGGTGCGCGTCACGGCCCCTGTCCGCAGCCGTTCGTCCGCCGGCCGGGCTGAGGTTGCGCACGCTCGTCAGGACGACGGTTGCGGGTATGCGAATGCGTCTGCGGCCGCCGGCGCGGCGCCATCCGCGGCAGCGGCGGCAGCGCGGCGGGGCCGTCGGCGTGCAGCCGGTCGATCAACTCGCCGGCGACCTCGGCCAGCCGGCGTTCGTCGGCGTAGGCCAGCCGCGACGGCAACTCGATCAGCGGCACCCACGCCACCTCGCTCACCTCGACGTCTTCGTCGGACAGTTCGCCGCCGAGGAACCGCATCAAATAGTGGTGCACGGTCTTGTGCACCCGGCGGCCCTCGGTGACGAACCAATAGTCGATGCTGCCGAGCGCGGCCAGCACACTGCCCTGAATACCGGTCTCCTCAGCGACCTCACGGATCGCGGTCTGCTCGGCGGTCTCGCCGAGCTCGATGTGGCCCTTGGGCAGCGACCACAGCATCCGGCCGCGCCGGTCGATGCGCCCGATCAGCGCCGCGACCTGGTGGTCCTTCGGGCCGTCGATACCGTCGATGACAAGGCCGCCCGCCGACGTCTCGTGCACGGTGCGCAGCCGGTCCGGCGGTCGGCGCGGACGCGACTTCTGGGATTTGCGCTGCCCGTTGCCGGCGTTGCCGGCGTTGTTGGCGCGCAGCGGGGTCGCGTCGGGGGCCGGGGATGCGGCGTCGGGCGGGCCGGCAGCACGACGGCCCCGACGTCGCCCGCGGCGCCGTCGAGGTTTGGCCTGTTCGCCGTCCGACACCCAAGCGATAGTAGCTGCCACAGAGTTTCGCTCCGGCCGCACTCACCGGTCGTGACAGAGCCGTTGCACATTATGCTGTCCGAACGTGCCCGAATCAGCTTCCGACGCCGAACTGCTTGCCGCTGCGCAAGTCACGCTGAACCGCCATCGCGACCTGCTCGCCGACGTCGGCAAGGTTTTTGCTGACGCGGGTCATGAGCTGTACCTCGTCGGCGGCAGCGTGCGTGACGCGTTGCTGGGGGAGACCCGCGGGGACCTGGACTTCACCACCGACGCCCGCCCCGAGCAGATGCAGAAGCTCCTGCGGCCGTGGGCCGACGCGCTGTGGGACACCGGGATCGAGTTCGGCACGCTCGGCGTCGGCAAGGACGGCCACCGCCTGGAGATCACGACGTTTCGCGCCGACACCTACGACCAGGTGTCGCGTAACCCCGAGGTGCGGTTCGGCGACCGGCTCGAAGACGACCTGGTGCGCCGCGATTTCACCGTCAACGCGATGGCGGTGCGCGTGACCGCCGACGGTCCTGCTGAATTCCACGACCCGCTGGGTGGGCTGGCGGCGCTGCGCGAACGGGTGCTCGACACCCCGTCGGCGCCGGAGACGTCGTTCGGTGACGATCCGCTGCGGATGTTGCGGGCGGCGCGGTTCGTCTCCCAGCTGCAGTTCACTGTGGCGCCGCGGGTGCTCGAGGCGCTGGTCGAGATGGCGCCGCAGCTGGGCCGGATCACCGTCGAACGGGTGGCCGCCGAGCTGGACAAGCTGCTGCTGGGCGCCGACCCGGTCGCCGGTATCGACCTGATGGTGCAGACCGGTCTCGGCGAGGTGGTGCTGCCCGAGGTCGGGGCGATGCGCATGGCCATCGACGAGCACCATCAGCACAAGGACGTCTACTGGCATTCGCTGACCGTGCTGCGGCAGGCGATCGCGCTGGAGGGTCCCAGGGGGCAGGAGCGAAGTGACTCGGGGGATGAACAGGGCGGGCCCGACCTGGTGTTGCGGTGGGCGGCGTTGCTGCACGACATCGGCAAACCCGCGACCCGCAAGCTCGAACCCGACGGCGGGGTGAGCTTTCACCACCACGAGGTGGTCGGGGCCAAGATGGTGCGCAAACGCATGCGGGCGCTGAAGTACTCCAAGCAGATGATCGAGGACGTGTCCCAGCTGGTGTACCTGCATCTGCGGTTCCACGGTTACGGCGGCGGTCGGTGGACCGACTCGGCGGTGCGCCGCTACGTCACCGACGCCGGACACCTGCTGCCCCGGCTGCACAAGCTGGTGCGCGCCGACTGCACCACCCGCAACAAGCGTCGCGCCGCGCGGCTGCAGGCCAACTACGACGACCTCGAGCAGCGGATCGCCGAACTGGCCGAGAAGGAGGACCTGGCCAGGGTGCGGCCCGACCTTGACGGCAACGAGATCATGTCGATTCTCGGCATACCCCCGGGCCCCGAAGTCGGTGAGGCCTGGCGCCACCTGAAGGAGCTGCGGCTGGAGCGCGGGCCGCTGTCGCACGACGAGGCCGTCGACGAGTTGTGGAAGTGGTGGAACGCCAGACCGTAGTGCTGCGTCGAAAGGGTATGGACTACTGCCTTGGCGACGGGGACGGTTCGGCCACCATGTGGACCGCGGCGCCCGATGTGGACGTGGACGACGACGGTGTGCTCGACGCGGTCGGGCTGGATATCGACGGTGACGGGCTGCGCGACGACGCGATGGCCGACCTCGACGGGGACGGCCTCGCCGAGCATCTGGTGCGCGACCATGACGGCGATGCGGCGTACTTCACCGACGACGGCACCGGCACCTGGGCGGTGGCCGTGGACCGGGGTCTGCGGTGGTTCCGGCTCGACGGCACCGAACAGTTCGGCGGGCCGATGGTCGACATCGACGGCGACGGCCAACTCAACGACCGGTTATCGGACGCCGACGGCGACGGGCTGGCCGACCTGGCGTTCGGCGACGCCGACGCGTACGTGGATGCCGACGGCGACGGCCGCTGGGATGTGAAGCTGTCCGACGCCGACGGGGACGGTAAGGCCGACGGCGCCGACGAGCTGTCGTGACGCGCGTCAGCGGCCCGGCCCGGGTGGGCCGGCGAACGCCTGCGCGATACCCAACCACGTCTCCGCATCGGCACCGGTGGCCGAGACGTCCAGCTCGGCGCGCGGCCGGCGCTGGGTGACCAGCAGACAGAAGTCCTCGGCCGCACCGGTGACCCGCTGCGCCGCATCCTCGGGCCCCCACGACCACGTCGACCCGTCGGGCGCCCGCAACTGCACGTAGAACGGATCCTGCGGCGGCGCAAGCCCGTTGATCGCGAACGCGAAGTCGCGGGTGCGCACCCCGATGTGGGCGACCGAGCGCAGCCGCGCGGTGCCCGGCCGACGCACCCCGAGCGCGTCGGCGACGTCGAGGCCGTGCGCCCAGGTCTCCATCAGCCGCGCGGTCGCCATCGACGCGGCGCTCATCGGCGGCCCGAACCACGGCAGCTTGCGGCCGTCGACCACGGCAAGCAGTTCGTCGTGCAACCGGTTGCGGGTGTCGCGCCAGTCAGCCAGCAGGCGCTGCGGCGGGGCGGCGGCCAGCTCCTCGGCGCCCGCGTCGACGAAGCCGGACGGATCCTTGCCCGCCTCGGCCAGCACGGCCGCGAACGCGTCCTCGTCGGTCACGGCGGTCAGCGCGACACGGTCGGTCCACAGCAGGTGCGCGATCTGATGGGCGATGCTCCACCCGGGCGCCGGCGTCGGCGTCGCCCAGCGCTCCGGCGTGAGGTCGGCCACCAGGGCGTCGAGCTCGTCGCTCTCGGCTCGCAGATCGGCGACCATCGGCGCGGCAGCAGACATGGCCGTCACTGTATCGCCACCGGCCGGCCCCGTCGGCCGAGCACAGCGTGGGCGGCCAACCCGACCAGGTAGACGCCGACACCGGCCAACGCCAACGCTGGTTGGCGCCCGTCCGGCGGAATCACCATGGCCGACAACGTGATCGCCGCGATGAACGACACCCAGAACAGCGAATCCTGCACGGTGAACACGTGCCCGCGCAGCGCATCGTCGACGTCGAGCTGCATGGCGTTGTCGGCGCACAGCTTGACGGCCTGACCCGCCAGCCCGAGCAAGAAACCGCACACCACCATGACCGGAAGCCACAGCCCCGAACCGGCCAGCTGGATCACCGCGGCGCACACCAGCGCCCCGTTGGCGGTGGCGTAACGGCCCCATCGGCGCACGGCGATCGGCGTGACGGGCGCAGCGAGAAACGATCCGGCGCCGGTGGCGGCCACGAACAGCACCGCCGCGCCCAGCCCGGCGACGGCCTGGGTGTCGCTGTGGCGCACGATCACCAGGACCAGCAAGCTGTTGATACCGAACACCATTCGGTGCGCGGCCAGCCCGGACAGCGTCGCGGCCACCGTCGGGACCGCCGCGACCGTCCGCGCGCCGTGCACCCAGCCGGTGGCCACCGCGTAGAACGCCGATCCGTGCACCGCGCGGGCGCTGTCGTCGGGACCGAGGACGCGCGGGCGGAAGCGCCATGACAACCACAGCGCCAGCCCCACCGGAACCGCGACGATCAAGATGATTGCTGCGGCACCGGCGTCGTCGGCGCCGAACAGCCAGCGCGGCAGCAGCATGAAGTTGGCGCCGAGAAACGCCGCGACCGCCCCGGTGGCCGCCGCGACCGAGTTCATCGCCACCACCTGATCCCGGGGCACCACGTGCGGCAGCGCCGCCGAAAGGCCCGAGGAGACGAACCGGGTGAAGCCGTTGACGATCAGCGCGCCGAACAGGATCGGCAGCTCACCTGCGCCCGACTCGAGCAGCGCCGCGACGGTCAACACCAGAAGCAGCCGCCCGGCGTTGGCGCCGACCAGGACCGCGCGCCGATCCCAACGGTCCAGCAGCGCACCGGCGAACGGGCCGAGCAGCGAGTAGGGCAGGAACAGCACCGCGAACGCGCCGGCGATCGCCCACGGCTCGGCGGCGCGCTGAGGGTTGAACAGGATCGCGCCGGCGAGCGCGGCCGCGAACAGCCCGTCGCCGAACTGACTGACCACCCGGAGTTGGAGCAGCCGCCAGAATTCGGACATGCCGCGCACCGAGCGCCACAGGGTGACGGGTGCGCGAAGGTCGGCCAGCGGGATCACGTCCTGGTTGTGCGGATCGGGGACCGGACCCACAGTACAAATCTCGCGGCGGGCCGCGCTTGTTCTCCACGTTGTTTGGTTGCTGGTGCCATGATGGATATGTGGCGCAGTCGGATGAACCGGAGGACCGCAGAGAGGGGGTCGCCCCCGCGGCGCATCGGGTACGGGCCGGAACTCTGCTGCTGGCCAACACCGATCTGTTGGAGCCGACGTTTCGGCGCAGCGTCATCTACATCGTCGAACACAACGACGGCGGCACCCTCGGGGTGGTGCTGAACCGGCCGAGCGAGACAGCGGTGTACAACGTGTTGCCGCAGTGGGCGAAGCTGGCCACGAAGCCCAAGACGATGTTCATCGGCGGGCCGGTCAAGCGCGACGCGGCGTTGTGCCTGGCGACGATGCGGGTCGGCGTGGACGCCGACAGGTCACCGGGGCTGCGGCATGTGCAGGGCCGGATGGCGATGGTGGACCTCGACGCCGACCCGGACTCGATCGCGCCTGCGGTCGAGGGCGTGCGGATCTTCGCAGGCTACTCGGGCTGGACGATCGGTCAACTCGAGGGCGAGATCGAGCGCGACGACTGGATTGTGTTGTCCGCGTTGCCCTCTGACGTTCTGGTCGAGCCGCGGGTGGACCTGTGGGCGCGGGTGCTGCGCCGTCAGCCGCTGCCGCGGTCGCTGTTGGCCACCCACCCGATCGACATCAGCCGCAACTAACTGCAGGACAGCGTGCAGGTGGCGCAGGCGCCGCCGCACGCGCCCGTCGCGGCCGACTCCGCGCCGACGCGGGCCAGGTTCTTCGCGCTCTGCCAACACCCGGCGCCCACCGTGCCGACGGCGCCGATCACGCACACGGCCATCACGATCAGCGCGGTGCCTGGTTCGGTGGTCAGCGCGACGGCCCCGCCCACGGCCAGCATCACCGCGGCGGCGAACTGGGTGGGCACCAGCGAGCGCAGCACCTGCTGCGCGGGGTCATCGGAGCGCGGCCGGCTCAGCAGCCACGCCGCCGCCGCCGCGGACGCCACTGCGGTACAGAGGCAGAGGATTCCGGCGACCAACATGTGCCACACAATACGAGACGTGATGGTGTCCCCCGGGCGCCAGGCTTCGCCCGGGGGACATGTCCATCGCGGGAGCCCTAGTTGGGCCCCGTGTGCGCAAGCGCGTGCGACACCTGCGCTGACGCGGGCGGTGCCGGCGCGACAGGTGCCGGTGCCGCGCCCGGTGCCGGGGGCGCGGCGGGGGGAGCCGCCGGGGCCGGAACGCTCACCTTGAAGCCGCGAACGATGGCGTCGGTGGCGTCGGCGGCGGGCACCACCTGGTCGATGCTGGTGGTCACGGCCAGCGAGACGAGATAGCGGTCCGGGCCAGCGGTGGCGATGACGTGGCGCCGCGACGTGTTCAGCGTCATCGAGTGTTGCCGGTAGGTGCCCTCGATCACCGACGACGGCATGCCGCCGAAGTTGGCGAACGACGCGTCGGTGGAGCGCCACGCGGGCAGTTGCTGGCTGTCGACGAAGCCGTGGCTGATGGCCTCGATCGGATCGAAGTCACCGAGGAGTTTGTAGACGGTCACCTGGGCGTTGGACGTGTACAGCCCGTTGCCGCCGACCCGGTCGGCGATCACCGCGAACGCGTCGGGCACGTTGGGGTCGGGGACGTGGGACCACCCGCGCGGCAGGGGCAGCACGATGTTGAGCGCCGTGAAACCGTCGCTGCGCTGCGGTTCGAGCGTGACGCCCTTGGACTCGAGGAACTCGCGCAGCGTGCCGGACGCCGCCGGGGTGATCGCGATCTGCGGGGACGGCGCGGGTGCCGCGACGGGCGCGACGGGCGCGGCGGGTGCGACGGGCGCGGCGGCGGACGCAACAGGTGCGGCGGCGGGTGCGGCGATCCCGTTTTGCGCGACGCCAGTGGCGGAACTCACACCGGGTTGACCGAGGGCCTGCGGCGCGGCGTTGGGCGTCACCGTAACCGTCTGTGTCACAGTGGCCGGCGCCGGCAGCGGCGGTTGCGGAGCCACCGGCTGAGCGGAGGCGGTGGTGCCCGCGAGGCCCACCACACCAGCCGTCGCGACAGCGGCTCCTGAAGCCAGAACCCGCCAGCGGCGGGCGATCTCGATCATTGAGGTCGGTCCTTCCGTACAGCCGTGGTGCACGCCAGGCGCCGACTGTATCCAGACCGGCGCGTTAGCCACTAGAGCCGGAACCGACCTGCAACCTTGTTCTGACTTGTCCGCAACGCAACCGATACCAACCCGTGGCCGACGCAGACGAAATCCGCGGGCTTATACCCTGTTGACGTGACCGAACCGCCGACCGCTCAGCCTCCGGCGGCCGCCGCCGACGCCGCCGCCGAAATCCCGCAGCACCGCTACACCGCGGAGCTTGCCGGGCAGATCGAGCGCGCTTGGCAGCAGCGGTGGGCCGACGCCGCCACGTTCCACGTGCCGAACCCGGTCGGTTCTCTCGCGCCCACCGACGGCACCCCGGTGCCCGACGACAAGATGTTCGTGCAGGACATGTTTCCCTACCCCTCCGGTGAGGGCCTGCACGTCGGGCATCCCCTCGGCTACATCGCCACCGACGTCTACGCCCGCTACTACCGGATGGCAGGACGAAATGTGCTGCACGCGCTGGGCTTTGACGCATTCGGGCTGCCAGCCGAGCAGTATGCGATTCAGACCGGCACGCATCCGCGGGTACGCACCGAGGCCAACATCGTCAACTTCCGCCGCCAGCTCGGCAGGCTGGGGTTCGGCCACGACCCGCGCCGCAGCTTCTCGACCACCGACGTCGACTACTACAAGTGGACCCAGTGGATCTTCCTGCAGATCTACAACGCCTGGTTCGATCCGGCCGCCAACAAGGCCAGGCCGATCGCCGAGCTGATCGCCGAATTCGACTCCGGGGCACGCACTCTCGGTGACGGACGCGCCTGGTCACAGCTGAGCTCCGGTGAGCGCGCCGACATCGTCGACTCGCATCGGCTGGTGTATCACGCCGACTCGCTGGTCAACTGGTGCCCCGGCCTGGGCACGGTGCTGGCCAACGAAGAGGTCACCGCCGACGGCCGCAGCGAACGCGGCAACTTCCCGGTGTTCCGGAAACGGCTGCGGCAGTGGATGATGCGTATCACGGCATACTCCGACCGACTGCTCGACGACCTGGAACTGCTGGACTGGCCCGAGAAGGTCAAGACCATGCAGCGCAACTGGATCGGGCGCTCTACCGGAGCGTCGGTGTATTTCAGCACCGACGCGGGGGATATCGAGGTGTTCACCACGCGACCCGACACCCTGTTCGGCGCGACGTATATGGTGCTGGCGCCCGAGCACGAGTTGGTCGACACGTTGACCGCCGCGCAGTGGCCCGCCGACGTCGACGAACGCTGGACCTACGGCGCCGCCACCCCGCGCGATGCCGTCGCCGCCTACCGGTCGGCGATCGCGGCCAAATCGGATCTGGAACGCCAGGAGAACAAGACCAAGACCGGTGTGTTCCTCGGCGCGTATGCCACCAATCCGGCCAACGGCCAACAGATCCCGGTGTTCATCGCCGACTACGTGCTGATCGGCTACGGCACCGGTGCGATCATGGCCGTGCCCGGCGGCGACCAGCGCGACTGGGACTTCGCCACACAATTCGGGCTGCCGATCGTGCAAACCGTTGCCGGCGGCGACATTTCACAGGGGCCGTACACCGGTGACGGCGAGGTGATCAACTCCGATTACCTCAACGGGCTCAGCGTCGATGCGGCCAAGGAGGCGATCACCCGGCGGCTGGAGGCCGAGGGTCGTGGTCGGGCCCGCGTCGAGTACAAGCTGCGCGACTGGCTGTTCGCGCGCCAACGATACTGGGGCGAGCCATTTCCGATCGTGTACGACGCCGACGGCCGGGCCCATCCGCTGCCGGAGTCGATGCTGCCGGTGGAACTGCCGGATGTGTCGGACTATTCGCCGGTGCTGTTCGACCCCGACGACGCCGACAGCGAACCGTCGCCGCCGCTGGGCAAGGCGACCGACTGGGTGCATGTCGAACTGGATCTCGGCGACGGGCCCAAGCCCTACACCCGCGACACCAACGTGATGCCGCAGTGGGCGGGCAGTTCTTGGTACGAGTTGCGCTATACCGACCCGTACAACTCGGAAGCCATGTGCGACAAGGAGAATGAGGCGTACTGGATGGGGCCGCGCCCGGCCGAGCACGGGCCGGAGGATCCGGGCGGGGTGGACCTGTATGTCGGCGGTGTGGAGCATGCGGTGCTGCACCTGCTGTACGCGCGGTTCTGGCACAAGGTGCTCTACGACCTCGGCCACATCACCTCGCGGGAGCCGTACCGGCGGCTGGTGAACCAGGGCTACATCCAGGCCTACGCCTACACCGATGCCCGCGGCGCATACGTTCCGGCGGCGGAAGTCGTTGAGCGCGACGGGAAGTTCTACTGGACCGGACCCGACGGTGAGATCGAGGTCAACCAGGAGTTCGGCAAGATCGGCAAGAGCCTGAAGAACTCCGTTTCGCCCGACGAGATCTGCGACAACTACGGCGCGGACACGTTGCGCGTGTACGAGATGTCGATGGGGCCGATCGAGGCGTCGCGGCCATGGGCCACCAAGGACGTCGTCGGCGCGCACCGGTTCCTGCAACGGGTGTGGCGCCTCGTCGTCGACGAACAGAGCGGCGCCGTGCAGATCGTCGAGCACCAGGCGCTCGAGACCGACACCCTGCGGTTGTTGCACCGCACGATCGCCGGGGTGACCGAGGACTACACGAACCTGCGTAACAACACCGCGGCGGCCAAGCTGATCGAGTACACCAACCACCTGACCAAGCAGGGGGTGACGGCGCGTGGCGCGGTGGAACCGCTGGTGCTGATGCTCGCGCCGTTGGCGCCGCATCTGGCCGAGGAACTGTGGCGGCGCTTGGGCCACGACACCTCGTTGGCGCACGGACCGTTCCCGGTGGCCGATCCGCAGTACCTCGTCGAGGACACCGTCGAGTACCCGGTACAGGTCAACGGCAAGGTACGCGGGCATATCACCGTCGCCGCCGACGCCGACGCCGACGCGATGGAGGCCGCGGCGCTGGCCGACGAGAAGGTGCAGGCGTTCCTCAACGGCGCCACCCCGAAGAAGGTGATCGTGGTCGCCGGCCGCCTGGTCAACATCGTCGTCTAGGTGGTGGTGATTTCGGTGCGCTAACCATCGCTGAGCGCTGGTTTGCGCACCGAATCCGCGGGGTGTGGAACCGCCGGGCCGTCGATCGGCGTCTAACTTGTGTGCTCAACGAATACTTGGTTGCACAAGACGGAGTCATCACGCTGGATCAGGCGCGTGAGGCGGGCCTTAGCTCGCACGCGGTTCAGCGTCGGATTCGCGGCGGCCAGTGGGTCAGATGCGGCCGCGGTGTGTACTTCGTGCCCGACCGCCCGTATACCGACGCCGCCCGTGTTCGCGCAACGGTATGGGGCTACGGGCCGCATGCGGTAGCCAGCGGGATGGCGGCCGCGTGGTGGCACGGTTTGACCCAGTTCGCCCCGGACATCGTGGATGTCACGATGCCGAGAAACGGGCACGGTCGGTGTCATAACGGCAGCCGGTTGCGGCGACGCGACCTCGACCCCACGGACGTCGTCATCGAGCGAGCGCTTCGTGTGACAGCCAAGCCCTTGACCGTTCTCGAGGCCGCGATTCAGCGATTCGGTGGCATCAAGCTCATGGACCGGGCCTTGCAGAACGACCTCGAGTTGCGGGAGCTGTGGCGTGCCCAACTGCGCAACAAGGGTAGGTACGGCTCGCCGGCGGCAAGGCGGCTCCTGCAAGCCGCTTCCGATGGTGCCCGCTCGGAGGCAGAGCGCCTCCTGGTCAAGATGCTCCGGCAAGCCGGCATCACCGGATGGAAGACGAACCACCCCGTCGGTGGATACCAGGTCGACGTCGCCTTCCCCGCAGCCAAGATCGCCATCGAGGTCGACGGCTTGGCCTATCACAGCTCCACCGACGATTTTCATCGTGACCGCGTACGCCAAAACGACGTGATGATGCTCGGTTGGCAGGTGCTTCGGTTCACCTGGCTGGACTTGACCCAGTACCCGGAGCGGGTGATCGCGATCATCCGTCGTGCGATTTCGGTGCGCAAACAAGCGCTCAGCGCTGGTTAACGCACCGAAATCACCGAAATTACCGGGGGCGGACGATCACCTCGTGGATGTGCCCATCGGGTGGCGACGACACCGCGTCGGCGATGACGCGCGCGACCGTCTCGGGCGACAAGAACCGCGACGGGTCGTACTGCCCGCCCTCGTAGGCGACCAACCCCTCCTGCATCTCGGTGGCGATCCGGCCGGGGTGCACCGAGGTCACCCGCAGCGACGGCTCGTCGGCGCGCAGTGAATCGGCGAACGACCGCAGCGCGAACTTGCTCCCCGAATATGACGCCAACCCGGGTGAGGCGTTGATACCCGAACCGGAGTTGACGAATACGACCTGCCCGCCGACCGCCCGCAGCGCGGGCAGCAGCGCCAACGTCAGCGCCACCGCGCCAATCACGTTGACTTCCATACTCGTTCGCCACTCGTCGACGGTCGACTCGGCCACCCGCCCGGGGAACGCCACCCCCGCGTTGTGCACCAGCACGTCGAGTCCGTCGACGGCGGAGACGGCCCCGGGGATCGCGTCGGTGTCGGCCAGGTCGACCGCCAGCGTGGCGGCGCCGAACTCGGCGGCCACCTCGTCCAGCCGCGCCGACGGCCGGCCCGCCAACACCAGGCTGTGTGTGGGCGCCAACGCGGCCGCGACGGCCGCGCCGAGCCCCCGTGAGGCACCCGTGATCATTGCGGTCGGCATGTCGTCAACGCTACCGACCTGCGAACGACGCTCGGGCGTCGCATCATGGTACGGATGCCCGCCGACCACAGCTTCGCTCCGACGCAGCTCTCCGCCCGCGCCGCTTACCTGCTGCGCGGCAATGACCTGGGCACGATGACGACGGCCGCCCCGCTGCTGTACCCGCATATGTGGAGCTGGGACGCGGCGTTCGTGGCGATCGGGCTGGCACCGCTGAGCGTCGAGCGCGCCGTCGTCGAACTCGACACGTTGCTCTCGGCTCAGTGGAAAAACGGGATGATTCCGCACATCGTCTTCGCCAACGGGGTCGACGGCTACTTTCCCGGCCCCGCCCGTTGGGCCACGTCGACGCTGGCCGCCCACGCCCCGCGCAACCGGCTCACCTCGGGCATCACCCAACCGCCGGTACACGCGATCGCCGTGCAACGCATCCTCGACAACGCCCGCACCCGCGGTCGCACCACCCGCGAGGTTGCCGAGGCGTTCCTGGACCGCCGCTGGAACAACCTGGTGCGGTGGCACCGCTGGCTGGCCGACGCCCGCGATCCGCAGTCCCGCGGCAGGGTCACGCTCTACCACGGGTGGGAATCCGGCATGGACAACTCGCCGCGCTGGGATAGCGCCTACGCCAACGTCGTTCCCGGCGCGCTGCCCGAGTACCAGCGCGCGGACACCGCGATCGTCACCGACGCCAGCCAACGCCCCAGCGACGTCGAATACGACCGGTATCTGTGGCTGCTCGAGGAGATGAAGCTGGCCCGCTACGACGACGAGTTGCTGCCCAAGGTGATGAGCTTCGCCGTCGAGGACGTGTTTGTCTCGGCGATCCTCGCCGTCGCCTGCGACGTGCTCGCCGAGATCGGCGAGGACTACAAACGCCCAGCCGCCGACGTGCGCGACCTGTACGCCTGGGCCGAGCGGTTCCGGGCGGGCGTGATCGATGCTACCGACGAAAGAACCGGCGCGGCACGGGATTTCGATGTCCGCGCCGGCGAGTGGGTGGCCACCGAGACGGTCGCGCAGTTCGCGCCGCTGCTGTGTGGCGGGTTGCTGCACGAGCGGGAACGCCACCTGGTGAAGCTGCTTGAGGGCCCGCGGTTCTGCGGGCATCCCGACCTGAAATACGGTCTGCTGCCGTCGACGTCGCCGGTGTCGCGAGACTTCCGTGCCCGCGAGTACTGGCGTGGGCCGGTGTGGCCGGTGATGACGTGGCTGTTCGGGTGGTGCTTCGCCCGGCGCGGCTGGGCCGAACGAGCCCGGCTGCTGCGCAAGGAAGGTCTTCGGCAGGTCAGCGACGGCAGCTTCGCCGAATACTACGAGCCGTTCACCGGGGAACCGCTGGGCAGCATGCAGCAGTCGTGGACCGCCGCGGCGGTGTTGGACTGGCTGGGCTGAGCGCTATTCGGCGAGGCGCTCGAGCGGGCCGATGGCCTTGGTCAGCATCTCCAGATCCTCGGGGCTGAGCTTGCCCAGCAGCGTGGCCAGGTACGCCCGCCGCGTCGCCAGCGCCTCGTGGTGCTGGGCCCGTCCCTCGGGGGTGATATCGACCAGCACTGCGCGCAGGTCAGAGGGGTCACGTGAGCGTTTGACCAAGCCGAGCTTCTCCAGCCGGCGGATCGCGACAGTGGTGGTCGGGGTGCGCACCCGCTCGTGGGCGGCCAGATCGGTCATCCGCAGCGGCCCCTGATCGAGCAGCGTCAGCAGGATCGACAGCTGCGCCAACGTCAGGTCACCGGCTTCCGCGCGGTTGGTGTCGCTGCGGCGCAGCACGGAGAAAACCCGGGAGAGCACCCGCTGCAACTCCCCCGCCAGCTCCGTGACCTGCGGTTCTACCTCGGCCATAATTCGTCAGTCTAACCTGTCTGAGCCTGCCAAGTTGTGATGACGGGCGATTACCTCACAGAACCTGGGACAGGAATCGCTGCAGCCGCTCGGTCTCGGCGGCCTCGAAGATCTGCTCGGGCCGACCGGCTTCGACCACCTGCCCGTGGTCCATGAACACCACGGCGTCGGCCGTCGACTGGGCGAAGCCCATCTCATGGGTCACCACCACCATCGTCATCCCGTCTGCGCCCAGGTCGGCGATGAGCGCCAGGATGCCCTTGACCAACTCGGGGTCCAGCGCCGAGGTGGCCTCGTCGAAGAACATCACCTGCGGTGCCATCGCCAATGCGCGGGCGATCGCGACGCGTTGCTGCTGACCACCGGACAGCGTCGTCGGGCGCACGTCGGCCTTGTGCCGCAGTCCAACCCGCTCCAACTGCGCCATGCCGAGTTCGCGGGCCTCGTCGGCGCCGAGGCGTTTGAGCTTGCGCGGCGCCAGCGTCACGTTGTCCAGCACGCTGCGGTGCGGAAAGAGGTTGAAGTTCTGGAACACCATTCCGATGCGCTGACGCAACTGATCCGGGTTGTCGTTGAGCACCGAGCGCCCGTCGAGCAGGATGTCGCCGCGATCGGGTTCGTAGAGCCGGTTCAAGGTGCGCAGCAGCGTCGACTTGCCTGATCCCGACGGCCCGATCACGACGGCGGTGCTGCCCGCAGGCACGTCGATGTCCACCCCCCGCAGCACGGGGTTCGGCCCGAACGACAAATGAATATCGTTGGCCGTCAACGATACCGGTTCGAAGGCGACCATCAGACCATCTCCTGTGAGGACAGCTCGAGCGGGTCCTCCTCGGTCGGGGCCCGCCCGCGCCGCAGCCGGTTGTCGATGTAGTTCACCAGATGGGTCAGCGGCACGGTCAGCGCCAGGTAGAACAGGCCGGCCGCCACCAGCGGGGACAGGTTGCCGGTCTGCGCGTTGAGGTCGCGGCCGACCTGGAACAGTTCACGCTGGTCGGCCACCAGGCCCAGGAAGTACACCAGCGACGACGCCTTGAGCAGCGAGATGAACTGGTTCATCAGCGCGGGCAGCACCCGCCGGATACCCTGGGGCACCACGACCAACCGCATCGACGTGGTATACGAAAAGCCCAGTGCCCGCGAGGCTTCCAGCTGGCCCGGCTCGACGCTCTGGATGCCTGAGCGGAAGATCTCGCCGACGTATGCCGCTGCCATCAGCCCCAGCGCGGCGATCCCGAGCGGAAACGGGTTGTTGCCGGTCAGCCCGCCCACCACCGGCCCGAGGCCCAGGCCGATCAGCAAGATGATGACCACCTCGGGCAGGCCGCGGAAGATGTCGGTGTAAACCCGTGCAGGCCAGCGTAATAGGCGGTGACGTGAGATACCGGCGACGGCCAACGCCATGCCCAGCAGCAGCCCGATCACCGAGGCGCAGACCGTCAGGATCAGCGTGTTGGGCAGACCGGTCTTGAACAGGTCGGGGATGGCCTGCTTGTAGAGGTTCCAGTCCAGGAACGAGTCCTTCAGCTGCGACAGGGTGGATTTGGGCTGTACCGGCCCGCTGGTGTCGGTTTCCTGTTGCTGCGCGGCGATCGCGCCGAAGTTGGGCAGCTGCGGCGCCGGCGACGCCTTCGATCCGGGTTTCCAGCCCGGCGGCAGCGCGCGCGGCACCCACTCGGAGTACAGCCGTGCCCAGGTGCCGTCGGCGATCACGGCGTCCAGCCCCGCGTTCAACGCGTCGATGAGGGGCTGGTTCTCCTTGGCGACCGCATAAGCGATGAAATTGTCCAAGCTGAAGGTGTTTTCGATGATCTCGGCCGGATCGCCGGGTTGCACCGTGCCCTCGGCCTGCTGCGACGGCGCCACCCACGCATCGAGCTGGCGAGATTTGAGGCTCGCGTAGACGGTGTTGTAGTCGGGATAGATCACCGGCTGCAGGCCCAGGGTGTCGACGACGTAGGACTCCTGCACAGTGCCCTGTACGACGCCGATGCGCTGCCCGGCGGCCAGGTCCCCGAACCCGGTAATGGGCGAGCCGGCGGGCACCACCAGCGAGAAGTAGCCGAAGTCGTAGCCGTTGGTGAAACCGACTGTGCGACGGCGGGCTTCGGTCGTGGTGATCGACGACGACCCGACGTCGAAGCGCCGCGAAGCCACCTGGGCCAGCAGCCCGGAGAACTCGGTGCCGACGAAGTTGACTTGCAGGCCGAGTTTGTCGGCGATCGCGCGCAGCACCTCGTTGTCGAACCCGGTGAACTGGCCCGCGGAGTTGATGCAGATGCTCGGCGGGGCGTCCGAAAGGGTGCCGACCGTCAGGGTTCGCGGTGTGCTCAGGCCGAGCGCATCCACGTCGACGGAGTCGAGCGGCACGACGGTGGCCGTGGTGTAGCTGTCTTCGTCCGGTCCCTTGGCCGCGGCGGCCAGGTTGGTGGGCAGTGCGCTGGCGCTCTCGACGCCGGGCGGCGCGCACTGGTCGACCTGCGCCCGTGCCGGCGGCGCCAGACCCAAGGTGAAGGTCAACAACCCGATCAGCGCCACGACGGTTGTCTTCATTACTGCAACGTAGCGACCGTCGGCCCCGGCGGCGGCGCCGTCAGGTCAATCGGAATGCAAGGCCGGGTGTGCCGACGGGGCGAGGACACCGCGGCGCACCAGTTCGGCCAGCATGATCCGGACCATCAGGTCGGACCGGTCGATGTTGGCCGCGCGCGCCGCGTCGGTGTCGCCGCGGCGGATCGCGTCGACCTCGCGCTCGTAGAACGGCAGCATCTCGTCGTGGTTGTCGACATACGCACTCCAGAACGCCTCAGGCACCAGCGCCTGCGACGCCTGGATCAGCGCGAGCAACCGCGGGCCCGCGTACCGCTCCTTGATCAGCCGCCGGAAGTCCCAGCCGGTCTCGTTGAAGCCACGCGAACTGCGGGTGTTGTGCATGACGCCGACCAGCCTGGCGAGCTCGTCGATGAGCTCCGGATTGCGGTCGGTGGCCGCGCGCGCGGCGGCGACGCCGTTGAGCAGGCCGTAGATTTCGTGGTGCTCGCGCACGACGGTCTCGTCGAACACCTCGACGAACGCACCGCGGTGGTAGTGGGTGAAAAGGATGCCGTCGTGCTCGAGCTGTACCACGGCCTCCTGGATGGGCACGCGGGACACCCCGAGTTCCTTGGCGATCTCGTTGCGGTCCACCCGATCACCTGAGCGGAGCTTGCCGGTCAGTATCAGGTTGACAACATGCGAGACCACGAGGTCTTTTTCTTTGACCCCATACTTCTTTGGCATCGCGGCCAACAGTGTCTCACGCCGGTGCGGTGCGCCGGAGCGGATCGACGCGAGGGGGTGACTAGCTCGTGTGGCGGTCGCGCCAGCGACACAGCGCTTCGGCCTCGGTGAGGTCGTAGTCGGGACCGTTGGCGCCGACGGTCAGCAGCGTGACCCCGAGTTCGGCCAGCGCGTCGGCCTCCGCGAGCAGCTCGTCGGTCGTCTTGCCCGACACTCCGGCCGACCGCTCGATCGCCGCGGGATCTCGGCTGACGTCCGAGCAGTGCTGCGCCAGCACCTCGGCCTTGCGGGGGTAGCCGGCGCTGCCGCTGAAGGTGTGCCAGATGTCGGCGTGCCTGGCCACCAGCCGCAGCGTCTTCTTCTCACCTTCGCCACCGATCAGGACGGGCAGCGGCCGGGTGGGCGGCGGGTTGAGCTTGGCCAGCCGCGAGGTGATGCGGGGCAGCCCCGTGGCCAGGTCGTCGAGGCGGCTGCCCGCGGTGCCGAACTCGTAGCCGTACTCGTCGTAGTCCTTCTGTTTCCAGCCCGAACCGATGCCCAGGATCAGCCGGCCGTCGCTGATGTGGTCGACGGTGCGGGCCATGTCGGCCAGCAGCTCGGGGTTGCGGTAGGAGTTGCACGACACCAGCGCCCCGATCTCGATGCGCGACGTCTGCTCGGCCCAGGCGCCCAGCATCGTCCAGCATTCGTAGTGCGCGCCGTCGGGATCGCCGTACAGCGGGAAGAAGTGGTCCCAGTTGAAGGCGACGTCGACGCCCATGTCCTCACAGCGACGGACGGCGTCGCGGATATGGCCGTATTCCGGGGAATGTTGCGGCTGTAGTTGCACACCGATGCGAATGGGAAAGCTCACTGTTTCAAGTTAGATGAGAGCACTCTCATCTCGCACTCATCGGCGTTTCTGCCGCGAACACCACGCTTGGTGATATGACTTCGCCCGCGCTGGATCTGCTTCTCGGCCCGCACGCACCCGACGTGCTGACCGCTGCCCTCGCCGAGTACGGCGGCGAACTCGAACACCTGCAGCCCGGTCACGTCAACGTGCGGCCCAGCGGCGCGGCCACCGTCATGTACTGGGCGGCGGTGCGTCGCGCCGACGGCACCCGCACGACGGAGATCCTGGCCGCAACGACCGGCAGCCGCATCCCGGCGGGCGCGGCCGTCGTGGCCGGTGAACATCTGGGCGAGCCGGTCGAGGTCGGCATCTGGCGCTGGCCCCAAGATCCGGCCCTTCCTGCGCTGGCCGCGGCCAGCGACGTGGGGGTGCTGCGGCACCTCGGGCTCAGCGCGACGGACGTGAGCGACGTCCGGGTACGCGCGTACCGGCCCGCGCAGCGCGCGGTGCTGGAGGTGCACGACGGCCGTCGCACATGGTTCCTCAAGGTGCTGCGCCCGGCTGCCGTCGCGCAGGTGCGCGCCCGCCACGACCTGGCCAGCCCGCACCTACCGGTCCCTCCGGTGGCGGCGTTCACCGCGGACGGGCTGATCGCGCTGCCCGAGGCGCCGGGGACGCCGCTGCGCAACGTGCTCGCCGACGGCGGCGATGTGCCGGCGCCCGACGCGCTCGAGGCGCTGTTGGACGCGCTGCCCGCCGATCTGACGGCGATGCCGCGGCGACGGTCGCACCTGCGGTTGGTCGACGAGAACGCCGCCGCGCTGCGCTGGGCGGCGGCCGGTGAGCCGGACGTGCTGGCCGAGTTGGCTGAGCTCGTCGCAGCGCTGCACACCGTCGAGCAGGAGGCGGGCGCGGTGGTGCCGGTGCACGGAGACTTCTACGAGGGTCAGCTGCTGACCCAGGGCGCTCGGATCACCGGGTTGGTCGATCTGGACACCGCCGGCCCCGGAGAACGCATCGACGAGTGGGCGATGCTGATCGCGCACCTGTCGGGGCTGGACCTGGAGGACCGGTGGCATCCGACGGCAGGACGGTACGCCAACGAGGTGTTGGCCCACGCCGATCGGCGGGTTTCGCCTCGGCAGCTGCGCCAGCGCACCGCCGCGGCGCTGCTCGGCCTGGCCACCGGGCCGTTCCGCATCCAGCATCCGCAGTGGCGCGAGCACACCGTCGCGCGCCTGGAGCTGGCGAAGAAATGGCTGGCGAGCGCCGGATGAGAAAGCGCTCATCTTGCTCTCCTTCTGCCCTCACCGCAGAGCGAGACATTGGACATGTCGGGGAAACGACAACGCAGGAAAAGGAGCACACAATGAAACGCACGGCTACTTGGAAGGTACTGACCATGGGCGCTGCGCTCACCGGGCTCGGGGTCGCGGGCGCAGGTGCGGCACACGCCGACGCCGGACCGGCCACGTTGGCTGCGCACCCCGCGGGCGTGAACGTTCAACTGTCAGCCGATGTTCCGCAGATCGAGGGTCCGGTGCAGCTGAACATCCCGCAGGAGTTCTACGGTCTTTACGACAGCGTCGACAGCGGAAGCTACTGGGACAGCTGATGTTACGGGCAGGACAGCGGCGGCGCTGCTAGCGTCGCCGCTGTTCGTTGAGCACCTCGCGCAGGATCTCGATCAGCTTGCCCGGCTGGTCGCTCTGTACCGAGTGGCCGGAGTCTTCGACGATGCGCACATCGCGGAAGCCCGGTGCGGTACGGGCGAATTCGGCGGCATCGTCGTCGTTGACAAAGAACGACTTGGCGCCGCGCACCAGCGTGGTGGGCACCTCGAGCCGGGGCACGTCGTCCCACAGGCCGTCGAACCCCTCGCCCTTGCGCATCTCGTCGTAGCGCCACGTCCAGGTGCCGTCGTCGAGGCGTTTGGCGTTGTGGAAAACGCCGCGGCGCAATGACTCCCGGTCCCGGTGGGGTGCGGCGGCGACGGTCAGTTCGAGCATCGCGTCGAAGCTTTCGAAGGTGCGTGGGCCCTGCACCAGCGCGACGGTGCCCTTCTGATCGTCGCTCAACTCGGTGTGGCGCTGCGGCGCCGACGGGGTGACGTCGACGAGCACCAGCCGGCGCACCAAAGCGGGGGCTGCAACCGCCAACCGCAGCGCCGTCAACCCGCCCAGCGACATCCCGACGACGAGGTCGGCGTCAGACGCCAGTTCGTGCAGCACCGGTTCGATGGTGACCGCGTTGAGCTTGGGTCCATAGTCACCGTCTTCGCGCCACGCCGAGCGACCGTGGCCCGGCAGGTCGAGCGCCAGCGCTGGCTCGCCGAGGCCGACGACCACGGTGTCCCAGGTGTGCGCGTTCTGGCCGCCGCCGTGCAGAAACACGATCCGCGGCGGTCCCTCGCCGAACTTCAGCGCGCTGATCGGCCCGGAGTCGATGCGGGTGACCGGCGGCACGGTGTGGACGCCGGCCTGGCGCGCGTTCTCTTTGAGGAACATGAACTCGTCGAGTGAGGCCAGTTCGTCGTCCGCGGAGATATCGGTCACGGCTTCATTTAATCGCGTCGTCGAGATCGACGTAATGGCGGACCGCACTCGTACAAATCCGCCAAATCGTCGGTTTCGGTATCGACGAAAGAGGGTCAGCCCTCGATGAAGGTTTCCAGCTGCGCGCGCGCCACGTCGTCGGGCAACTGCTGCGGCGGGCTCTTCATCAGGTATGCCGACGCCGCCACCACCGGGCCGCCGATCCCGCGGTCCTTGGCGATCTTGGCCGCGCGCACCGCGTCGATGATCACGCCCGCCGAGTTCGGCGAGTCCCACACCTCGAGCTTGTACTCCAGGTTCAGCGGCACGTCACCGAACGCGCGACCTTCCAGCCGCACGTAGGCCCACTTGCGGTCATCGAGCCAGCCGACGTGATCGGACGGGCCGATGTGCACGTCCTTGGTCTTGAACTCCCGCTGCAGGTTGCTCGTGACGGCCTGGGTCTTGGAGATCTTCTTGGACTCCAGCCGCTCGCGCTCGAGCATGTTGAGGAAGTCCATATTGCCGCCGACGTTGAGCTGCATGGTGCGGTCCAGTTGCACACCGCGGTCCTCGAACAGCTTGGCCATCACGCGGTGGGTGATCGTCGCACCGATCTGGCTCTTGATGTCGTCGCCGACGATCGGCACCCCGGCATCCTCGAACTTCTTGGCCCACACCGGATCGGAGGCGATGAACACCGGCAGCGCGTTGACGAACGCCACCCCGGCGTCGATCGCGCACTGGGCGTAGAACTTGTCGGCGTCATCGGAGCCGACCGGCAGGTAGGACACCAGCACGTCGACCTTGTTCTCCTTGAGCACCGACACCACGTCGACGGGATCGACGTCGGACACCTCGATCGTGTCGGCGTAGTACCTGCCGATGCCGTCGAGAGTCGGGCCGCGCTGCACGGTGACGTTCATCGGCGGCACGTCGGCGATCTTGATGGTGTTGTTCTCCGACGCGAAGATCGCCTCGGACAGGTCGAACCCGACCTTCTTGGCGTCGACGTCGAACGCCGCGACGAACTTCACATCGCGCACGTGGTACGGGCCGAGCCGCACATGCATGAGACCGGGCACGGTGGCCGACTCATCGGCGTCCTGGTAGTACTGCACGCCCTGCACCAGCGAGGCCGCACAGTTACCCACACCGACAATCGCGACCCGCACCTCTGCGTTGTCTGTCGCCGGCGCGCCGGCTCCGATGTGCTCACTCATGACACGAACTCTTCCCTTCGTACTAACTCGGTAATTGCCTTACGGCTGCACAGGATTGTCTGAGCGACCCTGGCTTAAATGTTCGGCCGCGATCAGCTCATTGAGCCACTTGACTTCGCGCTCGCTGGATTCCAACCCGAGCTGATGAAGCTGTCGGGTGTAGCGGTCGATCGAACTGCTTGCCCGCGCAACGGCTTCACGCAGGCCCTCACGGCGTTCTTCCACCTGACGACGGCGTCCCTCGAGGATCCGCATCCTGGCCTCGGCCGGGGTCCGGTTGAAGAACGCGAGATGCACGCCGAACCCGTCGTCGGAGTAGTTCTGTGGGCCGGTATCGGCCACCAGTTCGGCGAAGCGATTCTTACCGGCATCGGTCAGCCGGTAGACGCGCCGCGCGCGACGCATCTTCGGGGTGCCGTCCGGTGCCGGATCCTCCACGATCAGCCCGTCGGTCTGCATCCGGCGCAGCGCCGGGTACAGCGAGCCGTAGGAGAACGCGCGAAACGCCCCGAGCAGCCCCGTCAACCTCTTACGAAGTTCGTAGCCGTGCATCGGAGCCTCTTGCAGGAGTCCCAGGATGGCCAGCTCAAGCACCGAGGACACCTCCTTTGCTGATCCGATACGGCGGTCCGACACCTCGCCTCAGTGTATCGCGCCGATATATTCGTCGCGAATGCCGGGTGACGCGCGGGCAAACGGCAAATGTCGGAAAAGCGCGTCTATCAGGACGGATAGCTCATCCGCTTGACGCTGCCGTCGGGCGCCATATCGATACGACCGCTGCCGTAATCGCTGGAGACGGAGACGGAGATCGTCAACGCACCCGGTGTCGTCGGGTCGCGGCTCGGATCGACGGACAGGTAGGTGCTGGTGACGTCGGCGGGCTTGATGCCCAGCGTTTCCGGGGCCCCGCGCAGCACACCGACGACCGCCTTGACGTCGAAGCGGCCCAGATCCACCACGGTGGCGTCGCTGCGTCTGGAGCTCGACGACGGATCGTCCCAGCCGCCGCGGTAGGCGTAGTTGAGCTCGCGGCGGTCCTCGGCGGGGTCGGGCCGGCTCAGCACGGCGTAGTCCGGGTAGACGGTCAGCGAGTAGCCGGTGGTGTCGCCGAAGCGTTGTTTCATCTGCTCGAGCAGGCCGGTGAGGCCGCCGAGCGAATGCAGCTGACGCGGCGGGGTGAGCACGACGGGTGTGATGCCGTCGGGCTGGGCACCCGGGTCTGCGCTCAGCGGTGACGACGAGTTGCCGTAGAGCCCCCAGCCGATCGCGATGCCGACGACCACCAGCACACCGGCCACCGCGGCGCGGATCCCCCAGTTCACCGGCTGCCCCACCTGCCGGTTGACCACCTTGGTGATCATCGGGGTCTGCGCCGCCTTGGGGTTCTGCAGATCGGCCACCAGCTGCTGCAGCTGTCCCAGCGTCGCGGCCGAGGTGGCGGCTTTGACCCGTTCGCCGTGCTCGGTCATCGACAGCTGACCGTCGGCCAGGGCGGTGTCCAGGATCTGACAGGTCTCGGTGCGGTCGCTGTCTTTTGCCCGCATCCCCGACGTGCGCCACCCTGAGCTGCCCGAAGCCACGTCGAAGATCGTAAAAGATGGTTTTCCCTGGCGCGGCGGGAAGCACGTCGCGCCTCGGTGTCTGTCACAGCGACGTACTCTGGTCCTCGTGCGATTGCAGCGACAGGTGGTGGACTACGCGCTCCGGCGTCGGTCCCTGCTGGCGGAGGTCTACTCGGGGCGCACCGGCGTCTCCGAGGTCTGTGACGCCAACCCCTACCTGCTGCGCGCCGCCAAGTTCCATGGGAAGCCCAGCTCGGTGATGTGCCCGATCTGCCGTAAAGAGCAACTCACGCTGGTTTCGTGGGTATTCGGTGACCACCTGGGCGCGGTGTCAGGTTCGGCGCGAAGCGCCGAGGAGTTGGTCCTGCTGGCGTCCCGGTACGACGAGTTCTCGGTACACGTGGTGGAGGTATGCCGCACCTGCAGTTGGAATCACCTGGTCAAGTCGTATGTGCTTGGCGATGTCCCGCCGACAGGCCCCACGCGGGGACGGCGGGCTTCGCGGGGCACCCAGACGGCGCGCGATCGCGCGCGCACGGCCAGTGAATAGCGAAGGGCGACCCGACCGATCAGTCAACGATGTCCGTAAGGGACGCGAGGCTGACGGTGTGAGCGAGCCCGAGCCCAGAAAGGCCGACGGCGGCGGGCGACATCGCCCGCCGGAGAACGCGCCGTCGGCCAACCGCACTCGACCGGTGCCGCCCGACGATCGGAACACGTCGGTGTTGCCGCCGGTGCGCGATCAGCCGCCACCGCATCTGCGCGATCCCATCGACGCCGTCAAGGCAGCGCTGGACGGCACCCCGGCACCTAAACAGCCGCCGCCTCCACCACCGCCCCGGCGCCCACCCGGTGGTGGTGAACCGCCGGCAGGCCCACCGCCGCCACGGCGGCCCAGCCAGCGCAAGCCGGTCAACTGGTCATGGGTGCGCCGCGGCCTGTTGGCGGCCGCCATCGTGTTCCTGGTGTTGCCGATGGTGACGTTCGCGATGGCCTACCTGATCGTCGACGTGCCCAAGCCCGGTGACATCCGGACCAACCAGGTCTCGACGATCCTGGCCAGCGACGGCAGTGAGTTGGCGAAAATCGTGCCGCCGGAAGGCAATCGGGTCGACGTGGACATCGACCAGATCCCGGTGCATGTGCGCGACGCGGTGATGGCCGCCGAGGACCGCAACTTCTACTCCAACCCGGGGTTCTCGTTCACCGGCTTCGCCAGGGCGGTCAAGAACAACATCTCCGGGGAGAACCTGCAGGGTGGGTCCACCATCACCCAGCAGTACGTCAAGAACGCGCTGGTGGGTTCGGAACGCGCCGGCGTCGGCGGCCTGCTGCGCAAGGCCAAAGAACTGGTCATCTCGACGAAGATGTCCGGTGAATGGTCCAAAGACCAAGTGCTGCAGTCGTACCTGAACATCATCTATTTCGGTCGCGGCTCCTACGGCGTCGCCGCGGCGGCTAAGGCGTACTTCAACAAGCCGGTCGAAGCGTTGACGGTCGCCGAGGGCGCGCTGCTGGCCGCGCTGATCCAGCGGCCGTCTGGCCTGGATCCGGCCGTCGACCTCGAGGGTGCCACCGCCCGGTGGAATTGGGTGCTCGACGGCATGGTCGAGATCGGTGCGTTGACGCCTGGTGAGCGCGCCGCCCAGGTGTTTCCGGAGACGGTGCCGCCGGAGTTGGCGCGTACGCAGAACCTGACGACCGGCCCGAAGGGGCTGATCGAACGGCAGGTGAAACAGGAACTGCTCGACCTGTTCGACATCAACGAGAAGACGCTCAACACCGAGGGTCTGCAGATCACCACGACCATCGACCCCAAGGCGCAGGCGGCCGCGGAGGAGGCGGCCGCGGAGTATCTCGATGGTCAAGATCCCGAGATGCGGACCGCGGTCGTGTCGATCGATCCGCGCACCGGCGGGGTAGAGGCGTACTACGGCGGTGACGACGCCAACGGGTTCGACTTCGCGCAGGCCGGGTTGCCGACGGGGTCGGCGTTCAAGGTGTTCGCTTTGGTGGCGGCGCTGCAGCAGGGCATGGGGTTGGGCACCCAGGTCGACAGTTCGCCGTTGGAAGTCAACGGGATCAAGATCACCAATGTCGAGGGTGGCGGTTGCGGCACCTGCAATATCGCCGAGGCGCTGAAGCGCTCGCTGAACACCAGCTACTACCGCTTGATGCTGAAGTTGGAGAACGGCCCCGAAGACGTCGCTGAGGCCGCGCACCAGGCCGGTATCGCCGAGAGCTTCCCCGGTGTCGAGCACACCCTGTCCGAGGACGGTCAGGGTGGTCCGCCCAACAACGGAATCGTGTTGGGCCAGTACCAGACTCGGGTGATCGACATGGCGTCGGCCTACGCCACGCTCGCAGCCTCCGGCGTCTACCACAAACCGCACTTCGTGCAGAAGGTGGTCAACGCGCAGGGCGAGGTGTTGTTCGACGCGTCGCAGCAGGACACCGAGGGTGAGCGGCGCATCGAGGAGAAGGTCGCCGACAACGTCACGTCGGCGATGCAGCCGATTGCGGCGTACTCCAACGGCCACGCGTTGGCGGGCGGACGTCCGTCGGCGGCCAAGACGGGCACCAACCAGCTCGGCGACACCGGCGCCAACCGGGACGCCTGGATGGTGGGGTACACGCCGTCGTTGTCGACGGCGGTGTGGGTGGGCACCACCGGCGGCGACAAACCGCTGGAGAACCAATGGGGCTCACCGGTTTACGGCTCCGGTCTGCCGTCGGACATCTGGAAGGCCACGATGGACGGTGCGCTCCAGGGCACCGAGATCGAGACGTTCCCCAAACCCGAAGAGATCGGCGGTTATGCCGGTGTGCCGCAGGCTCCGGTCGCGCCACGGACCCCCGCTCCCGATGAAGACCAGCCGCCACCGTCGGACGCCCCGTCGTCGCAGCAGACCGTGATTCAGCCGACTCTTGAACTGGCACCGGGCATTACGATTCCGTGGGGTCCGCCCACCACTGTGCCGGTCGGTCCGCCCGCGCCCGCCGGCCAGCCCGCTCCGGGTCCGCCTGTGCCCGCCGGCCAGCCCGCACCTGTCGGGCCCGCGCCGCCGCCGGGAGCCCCTGGGCCCCCGCCCGGCCCGCCTCCGCCTCCGTGACCGAGCCGGACCTGAAATCACCGGCTCCGCTGGTAGATGACCGGCGGAGCCTGGACCAACGCGACTTTCCCAGCCGCACCGACACCGTCGGCGCTGCGCTGTCAGATGTGATCGGTGGGCCCGTCGGCAAGCACGCGCTGATCGGCAGGCAACGGTTCCTGACCCCGCTGCGGGTGATGCTGATCCTCGGACTGGTGTTCCTCGCGCTGGGCTATGCGACCAAGGCCGCGTGTCTGCAGACCACCGGCACCGGCACCGCCGATCAGCGGGTCGGCAACTGGGACAACCAGCGCGCGTACTACCAGCTGTGCTATTCCGACACCGTCCCGCTCTACACCGCGGAACTGTTGAACCTGGGGAAGTTCCCGTACAAGTCGAGCTGGGTGGAAAAGGACGCCTCCGGTGAGCCGCACATCCAGTACGACGGCAACCTCGCGGTGCGCTACATGGAGTATCCGGTGCTCACCGGGCTCTACCAGTACGTGTCGATGTCGCTGGCCAAGACCTACACCGCGCTGACCAAGCTGGCGTCGGTGCCGATCATCGCCGAGGTGGTGATGTTCTTCAACATCGCCGCGTTCGGGTTGGCGCTGGCGTGGCTGATCACGGTGTGGGCGGCATCGCAGTTGGCCGGTCCGCGCCGGGTCTGGGACGCCGCGCTGGTGGCGGCGTCGCCGTTGCTGATCTTCCAAGTCT
Source organism: Mycolicibacterium sp. XJ662 (assembly GCF_053484035.1). NCBI lineage: Bacteria > Bacillati > Actinomycetota > Actinomycetes > Mycobacteriales > Mycobacteriaceae > Mycobacterium > Mycolicibacterium sp. XJ662. Next base: position 978,406 of record NZ_JBEFTL010000001.1, read on the forward strand.
TTACGAATTTCGACGCGCTGGCAACGGCTTTCGCGACGGGGGCGCTGCTGGCGTGGGCGCGACGAAAACCCGTGCTGGCCGGAGCGCTGATCGGTCTGGGGGTGGCGGCCAAGCTGTATCCGGTGCTGCTGCTCGGGGCGTTGGCGGTGTTGGCTGTGCGCACCGGCAAGGTGCGTGAGGTCGTCCGCGCCGCGGTGGCGGCGGTGGCGGCCTGGCTGTTGGTGAACCTGCCGATCATGGTGCTGTTTCCGCGGGGGTGGTCGGAGTTCTTCCGGCTCAACACCCGCCGCGGCGACGATATGGACTCGCTGTACAACGTGGTGAAGTCGTTCACCGGCTGGCGCGGTTTCGATCCCGATCTCGGCTTCTGGGAACCGCCGACGGTGACCAACATCGTTTCCGCGATCCTGTTTCTATCGTGTTGTGTTGCAATCGCTTACATCACGCTGACCGCGCGGCACCGGCCGCGGGTGATGCAGGTGGCGTTCCTGGTGGTGGCGGCGTTCCTGCTGACGAACAAGGTGTGGAGCCCGCAGTTCTCGTTGTGGCTGGTGCCGCTGGCGGTGCTGGCGTTGCCGCATCGACGGGTGCTGTTGGCCTGGATGACGATCGACGCGCTGGTGTGGGTGCCGCGGATGCTGTACCTCTACGGCGAGCAGAACGGTGGTCTGCCCGAGCAGTGGTTCACCACGACGGTGTTGCTGCGCGATATCGCGGTGATCGCGTTGTGCGCGCTGGTGATCCGCCAGATCTACCGGCCGGAACTGGATCTGGTCCGCGCCCGCGGCGAGGTCGACGACCCGGCCGGCGGGGTGTTCGACGGGGCACCGGACGCGCCGCCGTCGTGGCTGCCGGACTGGCTGCGCCCGGACCGTGATCGGTCGCGGGTCAGCACCGCCGTGTCGGCGTCGTAAACGCCAACCGGTCGCACGAAAGTGCAGTTTCATACGCGACGCGCCGTCATCGGCGTATGAAACCGCACAGTCGACGTCGAAGCCCCCTCGATTTCGCAGATCAGCGCGGTTTCCTGTAGCCTAGGCCGGTTGCCGACGCAGGCGACCCTCCTGTCACGGAACGTCCGTGGCCGATCAGACCGTAGGAGGTGATGAGGTCTTCATGCGTCCATACGAAATCATGGTCATCCTCGACCCCACCCTCGACGAGCGCACCGTAGCTCCGTCGCTGGAAGCGTTCCTCAACGTGGTCCGCAAGGACGGCGGCTCCGTCGACAACGTCGACATCTGGGGCCGACGCCGGCTCGCATACGAGATCGCCAAGCACGCCGAGGGCATCTACGCCGTCATCGATGTGAAGGCTGCGCCCGCGACAGTGTCCGAGCTGGATCGCCAGCTCAACCTGAATGAGTCCGTGCTGCGGACCAAGGTGATGCGGACCGATAAGCACTAGTCCGAAGAAGAGGCTGTACACGTCGGAGCGCTTCCGTAGGCTCGCGCCCAGTAAGCCGCCCATATAGGAGGATCTCGTGGCTGGTGACACCATCATCACCGTCGTTGGAAATCTGACCGCCGACCCGGAACTGCGGTTCACCCCATCGGGTGCAGCTGTCGCCAACTTCACGGTCGCGTCGACGCCGCGTATCTATGACCGCCAAAGCGGTGAGTGGAGAGACGGCGAAGCACTGTTCTTGCGATGCAACATCTGGCGTGAGGCCGCCGAGAACGTGGCCGAGAGCCTGACCCGCGGCGCGCGGGTGATCGTGCAGGGCCGCCTCAAGCAGCGGTCGTTCGAGACACGCGAAGGCGAGAAGCGCACCGTGGTGGAGCTCGAGGTCGACGAGATCGGCCCATCGCTGCGGTATGCGACTGCCAAGGTGAACAAGGCCAGCCGCAGCGGCGGGGGCGGCGGCGGCTTCGGTGGTGGTGGCGGCGGCGGAGCCTCTCGCCAGCCCGAACAGCCCAAGGACGACCCGTGGGGCAGCGCGCCCGCGACCGGCTCCTTTGCCGGCAACGACGACGAGCCGCCCTTCTAACCAAACTGATCAGCAATATCGAGAAGAGATAGAGATACATGGCCAAGAGCAACAAACGCCGCCCGGCTCCCGAGAAGCCGGTCAAGACTCGCAAGTGCGTGTTCTGCTCCAAGAAGGGGCAGGACATCGATTACAAGGACACCGCGCTGCTGCGCACCTACATCAGTGAGCGCGGCAAGATCCGCGCGCGCCGCGTGACCGGCAACTGCGTGCAGCACCAGCGTGACATCGCCGTCGCGGTCAAGAATGCCCGCGAGGTGGCGCTGCTGCCGTTCAGCTCGTCGGCGCGATAAGCCGCGATAAGAGGACTAGAGAATGAAACTGATTCTTACCGCTGACGTCGACCACCTCGGTACGACGGGCGACATCGTGGAGGTCAAGGACGGCTACGGCCGTAACTTCCTGCTGCCGCGCAAGCTGGCCATCGTGGCCACCCGGGGCGCGGAGAAACAGGCCGAGGCGATCCGGCGGGCCCGCGAAGCCAAGAGCGTCAAGAGCCTCGAGCATGCGGGCGAGCTGAAGACTGCCATCGAGGGGCTGGGCGCGGTGGAACTGTCGGTCAAGGCGGCTCCGGACACCGGCAAGCTGTTCGGCTCGGTGACGGCTGCAGACGTCGTCGCGGCCATCAAGAGCGCCGGTGGGCCGAACCTCGACAAGCGCACCGTCCAGCTGCCCAAGGCACACATCAAGACGACGGGCACCCATCCGATCGAGGTGCGTCTGCACCCCGAGGTGGATGCTTCGGTGTCGCTGACCGTCGTCGCCGCGAACTAGCGCCAGCCTCAATACGACCGGGTGAGGGCTTGATCGGCCTTCACCCGGTCGTTGCTGTATGCGCTGGCGAACTTTGCGGGCCCAGCGCGTTACAGCGAAGATAACCGGCTGTTAACCTGCGCGCCGTCGGGACGATACTCAACACGCCCGAGACGGCAACCCGGCACGACACGCCGAACGAATTGTCATCCACAGATCCACACCCCATCTGTGGTGCGCTTAACTGCACAAATGTATTCAACGGGGTCGTTAGTCCACAGGTTCTCCCCAGGCCGTCAACATGGGGGGAGCGGTCTATCCACACGCCATGCACAACCTTATGAACAGGCCCCCATTGACTGGGCTCCAGCAACGTCTAGCGTGAGCCGTCGCGGGCGATTTGTCGGTGGGCTCATTTACCGTCACGGCAGCGCGTGTCGAACGTGCGTTCGGGCTTTGAACTAGGGGAGGTGCAGGGCTAGGTGGCTGTCGTTGACGACTTGGGCCATTCGGGCATGGATGCTCCGCCGCCCAGTGAGGACTTCGGTCGTCAACCGCCGCAGGACGCCGCGGCCGAGCAGGCCGTGCTCGGCGGCATGCTGCTGAGCAAGGACGCCATCGCCGACGTGCTGGAGCGGCTGCGCCCCGGCGACTTCTACCGGCCCGCCCACCAAAACGTCTACGACGCGATCCTGGACCTGTACGGCCGCGGTGAGCCGGCCGACGCGGTGACGGTGGCCGCGGAACTCGATCGGCGGGGGTTGTTGCGTCGCATCGGCGGGGCGCCGTATTTGCACACGCTGATCTCGACGGTGCCGACGGCGGCCAATGCGGGTTACTACGCGGGCATCGTGGCGGAGAAGGCACTGCTGCGCCGGCTTGTGGAGGCCGGAACGCGCGTCGTGCAGTACGGCTATGCCGGCGCGGAGGGCGCCGACGTCACCGAGATCGTGGACCGCGCGCAGGCCGAGATCTATGACGTCACCGAGGGCCGCGGCGGGTCCGAGGATTTCGTGCCGCTGGAGGATCTGCTTCAGCCGACGATGGACGAGATCGACGCGATCGCTTCGCAGGGCGGGCTGGCCCGCGGTGTGCCGACGGGCTTCATCGAACTCGACGACGTCACCAACGGTTTGCATCCGGGCCAGATGATCATCATCGCGGCCAGGCCTGGTGTGGGTAAGGCGCTGGCACTGGATACGCCGCTGCCCACGCCGACGGGCTGGACCACCATGGGCGACGTCGCCGTCGGGGATTGGCTGCTGGGCGCCGACGGTGAGCCGACACAGGTGGCGGCGGCGACCGAGGTCATGCTGGGCCGACCGTGCTACGAGGTCGAATTCGCCGACGGGACGGTGATTGTCGCGGACGGGATGCACCAGTGGCCGACCAGTCGGGGTGTGCAGGTCACCACGGCGCTGCGACCGGGCGCCGACGTCATCAGCGCGACGCGGGTGCCGGCGCTCGCGACGGCGGGTGGCCGGCGCCAGTCGGCGTGGGGCATCGATGCGGTCCGGCGCGCTGCGAGTGTGCCCGTACGCTGCGTCGAGGTCACCAGCGCCGATCACCTGTATCTGGCGGGCCGGGAGATGGTGCCGACGCACAACTCGACGCTGGGGTTGGACTTCTTGCGGTCGTGCTCGATCAAGCACCAGATGTCCAGCGTCATCTTCAGCTTGGAGATGAGCCGCTCCGAGATCGTCATGCGGTTGCTGTCGGCGGAGGCGAAGATCAAGCTGGCCGACATGCGCTCGGGTCGGATGAGCGACGACGACTGGACCCGGCTGGCGCGGCGGATGAGCGAGATCAGCGAAGCGCCGTTGTATATCGACGATTCGCCAAACCTGACCATGATGGAGATCCGGGCCAAGGCACGGCGCCTGTCGCAAAAGGCCGGGCTGAAGCTCATCGTTGTCGACTACATGCAGCTGATGACGTCGGGCAAGAAGTACGAGTCGCGTCAACAGGAGGTGTCGGACTTCTCCCGAAGCCTCAAGCTGATGGCCAAGGAACTCGATGTGCCGGTGGTGGCGATCAGCCAGCTGAACCGCGGTCCCGAACAGCGCACCGACAAGAAGCCGATGATCTCGGATCTTCGTGAGTCGGGCTGTCTGACGGCCAATACGCGGATCCTGCGGGCGGACACCGGGGCCGAGGTGACGTTCGGTGAACTGATGCGCACCGGCGAGCGGCCGCTGGTGTGGTCGATGGATGAGCGCAAGCGTATGGTCGCGCGGCCGATGACCAACGTGTTCTACAGCGGGCACAAGGAAGTGTTCAAGGTGCGGTTGGCGTCGGGCCGTGAGGTGGAGGCGACAGCGAACCATCCGTTCATGACGTTGGACGGCTGGACTCCGCTGGGCGAGTTGCAGGTTGGCGACCGCGTGGCGGTGCCGCGTCGGGTGCCCGAACCGGTGCACACGCAACGGATGGATGAGTCGGAGATCATCCTACTGGCGCACATGATCGGAGACGGTTCGTGCGTAAAGAATCAGCCGATCCGCTACGCCAGTATCGATGAGTGGAACTTGCACGCGGTCGCATCCGCGGCAGAGCATTTCGGGGTTATCGCGGTGCGTGACGACTATCCAGCGGCGCGGGTAACGACGCTGCGGCTGCCGGCGCCGTACCGATTGGCGCGGGGCAAGCGCAATCCGATCGCGGCGTGGCTGGACAAACTCGGATTGTTCGGTAAGCGCAGCAACGAAAAGTTCGTTCCGGCAGAGATTTTCGCGGCACCGAATGATCAGGTCGCATTGTTCCTGCATCACCTGTGGGCGACGGACGGCAGTGTGCGTTGGGATGGCAGGGCGCGGCAAGGAAGGATCTACTACGCGTCGACGAGCCGCCGGTTGGTCGACGACGTTCAGCAACTTCTCCTACGTCTAGGTGTTCAGAGTCGGATCGCCAAGACTCGTAAGGCGGGTTACCGCGACTGCTGGTTCCTCTACATCGAATGGCATGACAACCAAAGGGCTTTCTTGGCCAAGGTTGGCGTGCACGGAGAACGGGGTGTCAAGGCTAAGCAAGTACTCGATGAACTCACCGCGCGCGCACACCGTGCGGGGAGGGATACCGTGCCAGTCGAGGTATGGGATCGGGTAAAGCGCTCTTTGGCTGATAGACAACTGTCGCCGAGGGAGTTTGTTGAAGCATCCGGATCTGCGATCTCCTCCACAACGTTGTTGAAGGAACCTCCGAGCCGGGACCGTCTTCATCGAGCGGCCGCGGTGCTTGAGGATCGGGAGTTGCATGACCTCGCGACCAACGACGTATTCTGGGACAGGATCGTAGAGATCACCAGCATCGGATACCATGATGTGTACGACGGAACGGTGCCTGGGACGAGTTGCTTTGTAGCGCAGGGTATTTCAGTTCACAACTCGCTCGAACAAGATGCGGATATGGTCATACTTTTGCACCGGCCGGACGCGTTTGAGCGGGACGATCCACGCGGCGGCGAAGCGGACCTGATCATCGGCAAGCACCGCAACGGTCCAACGAAGACGATTACCGTTGCGCACCAACTGCATCTGTCCCGCTTCACCAACATGGCTAAGGCGTAGCACGACCTGTGACTTCTCATACTTCGTGACCAAATCCCAACTGAAATGGCCACCAAATGACCAATTGGTCACAAAACGTGAGACAGATTCAGGGTGTCCAGTGCATGTCCGTAGTCTTGGTCCGCCCCGGGCTCAGGGCCAGCCCAGTGACGCCACTAGGGCGGAGTGATCGGTTTCTCCAGCGAGCCTTGGAGCGTGGTCGAACTCGCACGTGAAGGCCTGCCGCGTGAGGTCGGGCGCGGCGAAGATGTAGTCCAAACGAAAGCCATTGTTGCCGGGGCAGCTGTACCACGAGTACTCACGCTGTCCAGGATGTTGCGATCTCCACAGGTCGGTGTACCCAGAGTCTATTAGTCGCCCAGGCATTTCCGGCCCGATGAACTTCGATCCCCTCAAGCCCTTATCGAGATCGTTGTTGCCAGTATTGAAGTCACCAATCAACAAGTCGATTCCGCTGAGGCGAGCCCGAGCGATCAGCGCTTCCCAGTAGGGGAGCTTGGCGGTCTTCTGAGGCATGTAGACACCGCACACCAGCAGCCCGTTGACGTCTGCGCACAACAGATGTCGCGTGTCGAGCCCGTCGCTGAGAAAGGGCCACCGTTGCGTGATGGCGTGTCGGGATGCGATGAGGACGGTGTTCTGACGGGGTCCGGTGTTTGGGTGGGTGATGGCGTAGCCCGCGGCCGCCAGACGGGTCTTCAGCCGTGTACCGCCATCGTTGGTGCGGAATTCGGTGATCACAAGGTGGTCGGCGTCGTACCCGAGAAGTCGAGTCGCGAGGGCTTCCGCGGATCGGGTTCCGCCCTGGCGAATGTTCAGAGTTGCTATCCGGGTGTCGATTACGTTCCTCCTATCGTCTGGTCCAGTTCTCCAGCAAGCATGATGGTCAGCGTGATGCCCAGGGGTTAGTTAGTCGCAGCTCGGGCACACTCCGGTCACTGATCGCTGCATGCCGCATGCGCAAAAGGCTCCTTCGCGTCGTACATCTTTAGAACGCGGGCCCGGGGGACGGCTTTGGTTCACCGGATGTTCGACGCACCATGTTCCTTGCGGGAGCCGCTTTCTCGGCGGTCAGGGGCGGATCCCGCGATGAGGACAACTTCTTCTTCTGAGTAGAAGCCGTTTGTTGCCCCGTAGTAGATGTGGAGCGGGAGCCCTCCATCCCGTCTTGTTGCGACGACATGCGGCCTGCTCGTCTGATCGACAAAGCGGAAGGCGTCGATGCCAACGGCGTTGGTGAATGCGCGAATGAACTCATGATTCGCGGCGGGGACGCCGGCGGCGGACAACGCTGCGGTGAGCGAGATCGAGAGCGAATCGATGTTGTTCAAGATAGTCCTCTTTCGGGTGTTGGGTCTTGGCTGACATGGTGGCTCGCTGATAGGCGGCGGTCTGCGCACGTGTGAAGCATTGACCACGATCGGGGTTACTCGGTTAGTCGGGCAACGCATTGTGCACGCGGAGCCAGCCGTCGCGTACATGTTTGGCGGCGTCGAGCAACGAGGCCGATACGTGTGCTCCTGCCTGGTCCTCGACAACCTCGACAGCGGTGTCAGTGCTTTCCACCGAGGCAATTACGGCATGGAGATTCTCGATTGCGTTCTGCAGTGATTGGAAGGCTTCCTCTGCTTCGATGTGCGCGACTGCCCGGTCAACTTCGGCAAGCATTTGGTCGGTGGCTGCGTCGCCATTGGTGTGGCGCAAGGCCTCCAAGGATTGGCGGATTCCGGCATCGCCGTGGTTGCGCACGATCCATTCCGCCGTTACCTCTTCGGGAGGAGGAAGCTCGGCGATGAGGTTGAGGAATTCGTCGGCATCGGGTGTCTGTCCTTCTCCTCCGATCCGGGTAAGCATCCCGGTCTGCTCATCCACGAAGAATTCGGCGACATGTTCTTGGCCACCGTCGTCAGTCGTTCTCGTCACAGTGCCGTGCATGAAGAACTTCGAGGGTTCGTCCTCGGTGATGATTTCGGCGTCATGCGTGAGTGTCACGTCCCCGGCTCGAAGTACGGGAAGCGGCGACGCGGGCACGGCCAACTGCGCGGCCAGTGCGGCCACTGCCGTCCTTATGTAAGGGAAGACAACCGGGGCGCCTATCTGTTCGGTGAATTCGTGCACGATTCCCGTGTGCCCTGCCGACACGGGTACTGGCAGGTCGAAAAGTGCTTCTCCGTCAACTACGAAAGTTCCATAGGCGTTGCTTGTTTCCACGCGGGATCGCACCCCGAGTTGGGTGCCGTCCAAGCGAGTAGCGAAGCTCAGTGTGGCGTCGTCGTCGGCCGATTCCGGCGCGTGGAGTTCGTCCGGTGGCAGGTCGATCCCATATGGGTCAAGTGTCCGAGTTCGGATTGCGGACAGTTCGTGAATAACGATGTCGCCGAGGACCGCGAGGGCGATGAGCTGTTCCGCCGTTTCGATTTCGTCAGGCATTCGTGGCCCTTACTCGACCGCGCTTTGGCAAGCGCGCGACGTAGCGCTGCTCGGTCACTGCCGACTGCGAGGCAGGGGCAGGGCGGCGACCTGACTCACGAGGGAGTGCGGGAAGGCCTGAGATGACCGGTGAGGCGGCGAGATGCGTTTCGTAGCCGAGTGCGCGCAAATAGCGGGCGACTGCCGCGATCTTCATGTTGCCGTCGCCGTTGATGACCTGTGAGACGCGTCCCTGAGTGACGCCGAGCTTGTCGGCGAGAGCCTTCTGGTCCATCTCGGAAGCGTCGAGCGCTTGCTGCAAGAGGCGCATCACTTGGCCGGCCAGGTCGGCCGCGGCGAGCCCTTGGGCGCCATCGTCAGTGGCGCGTTCCTCATCAATCAAGGTCTGGTCGGGTCGGTCGGTCATGCGCGAGGTCCTCCTCCCTTGTGTCGCGGGACTCGAGAAGATCCCGCGTGAGTGTCTTCTGGCTGACTTTTGTGAAGGCGTGTCCGAGCCGGATCTGTTGGTCGAAGTACGGGATATGCCAGTACTGGCTGTTAGGCGCTTCACTGTCTGCGTGAGAACGGATCGGAAGTTTTGGGATATATGCCCCCTTGCCGTCTGTGTCGAAAAACGTCAGACGCTTATCGCCATGACGAAACTCCCAAACGCCGTCCTCCAGCGCATTGACCGCACCTCGGTAGACCGGCTCACCCGTGTTCGCCCAGTGGCGGATCGCATGAAGAAACCAGTGGTACTCGCTGATCTGCTCATCCGACGGTACGGAATCATCTAGGGCGCCCCAAGCGCCCTTCTTCAGCGCGTCCAAGAACGCGCCGGCGGGTGTAGCCCCGTCCTCGCGGACTGCGCAGCCGACTTCATGGTGCTGTCCCCTCACGATCATCCGCCTCTGCATCATCTTGCGGGCGACTTTAGTAAAGACTAAAGTCAAAGGCAAGGGTCAGGGCGCTGAGGCGGTTACACAAGCCGGTCCTATAGCGTCGCGCGATGTCGCTCAATGGGGACACCGCCTTTGTCGGGCCAGCGAAACACGTCGCGCAATCGGCGCCCATTGGCCACTGCCGGTGTCGGGTGTCTCTGTCCCATACTGGCGTGCGAACGACCTGAGCGAAGTGGCACGACAGTGGACCTACCGGTCAAGGACGCAAGGCAGTCACGTCAGCTATGAGCCGCGACTTGAGTTGGTGCGCTCGCTGTTTGCCGATATCGACATCGGTGTTTGGCAGATGGTTGCCAACCGTTCCTCCTTCGGCGAGAACCTGCAGAGGAGAAACGCGTTGTCTCACAAGGTATTCAGTATCGTAGTGTGTGGACGTGTGTCCAGTGGTGCTTACCGGTCGGTGACCTCACACCGTCATCTCGGCCGGTGTGGACCGGGCCGGCAGGTCGTAACCGGCCAACCCGAAGATCACCTTGAGGATCAGCTCGGAGATACCGTCCCACGGCATGGCAACCACAGAATCCGGGGAGGGGAACGGTAGTACCACCGCCGTTGCGGTGCCCGCCCTGGTGGGGATGTGCAGCATCTCCCCCGGGTCCCCATAGATGCCTGAATCTTGTGTCCCGTCGAACATATCGTTGATCCAGCCGGCTGTCAGAACCTCGGCCGCCGCGGTGTTCTGTGGCTGCGAGAAGCCCGTGATCACGTACTCGGCGATCTGGAGCAGCGGATTACCACCCCGCGCGGCGTCGATGTGCCGGCCCCCAACGAGCATGACGCCGTTGAACTCACCTGGACGAGCTTTCTCCAGCGCGTCGCCGGTGACGCCGTGCAGACTCCACACGTACCGCTCCGAGGACACGTCGTACACCGGGCGGTAGTTGTCGCCGCTGAGTTTGTCGAGGGCACGGGGCATGGTGTCGGCAACATCGACCCCGTCGAGCAGCACCACACCCTTGAGGTTGTCGATGGCGCCGTTGTTCACGGTGGCGGCAGCGGCACCACTGACGAATGCCCCGCCGAGCGAGTGCCCGACCATGACAAACGAGTCAGGTAACGTCACCTGGTGTCTGGCTGCGGCGCTAGCACTTTCGGTCAGTTCCGCGCGGTCCCCGACGAACAAGTCGGCCACCGACTGCTGTAATTGTGCCCCGCCCAGCCAATTTCCGTGCGCGTCGAACGGATTCGACGACAGGGTCGGGGCAACCACGATGCTGTTGGTGCGCTCCGCCAGATGCGCCGCCGTGTAGCTGTACATCGGCCCGGTCGCCATGAAGCCGTGCTGCAGATAGATCAGGCGTGTCGAGTCGTCCACCTCATCCGGGAAGTACCAGTCCGCCCGGACCGTCTGACCGGAGTTTGGCAGCGTCAGCGTGGAGGTGCGCACGCTGACGCTGCTGCCCGGCGGCACGATCGCAGGCCCTGAGATCAGGTGCATCGCCGCACCGATGATGTTGAACAACAGCGATCCGATGACGTTGACCACATTGCCGCCCAGCGGCTGGCTGAACTGGCTGGCGATCGCGGCGGCCGACACCAACGGATAGGCGAGGGGGGTGCCCTCGGACCTCTCGACGAGGTGGGTCAACAGCGCTCGGCCTCGCGCGGTGATCTCATCGACAACCGTGCGGATGGCGTCCACCGGCGTCGGCTTGAACTCATCGGTTGAACTGGTCACGCCGGCGTTGCCTGCTTCGGGCGCGGTGAGCCTGTCCAGCACTCCCAGCCTGTCCAGTGCATCGGCGGTCGAAACGGTGAGCCCGACTTCGGGCGCCACCGATTCACCGGTCGCCTCGGGGGATTCCGCGATCGATTCATCGGCTAGCGCCGAGTCCCGCTGCACGGCCAGCGGTGGTGTACGGTCGATGAGCCGGGCTCGGGCACGATCCGGCTGATCACTGTCAACCACCGTATTGGTCGGTTGCTGAGTGCCTTCCACCAACTCGACGGCCCGATCTTCCTCGTCGGCCAGGGTGCTTTCGGCTGGGGTACCTGCGGTGGTGGATTCCGCCTCGGCGGTCGCTGCCTCGCGGATGTCGGTGGCCTCCGAGCGCGCGTCATCTCGCGCCGCACGGTGGGGTTTGCCCGGGCGATCGAACGGGCTCCTCGCCCTTTCGGCATCTGCGCCGGCTTCTGAGGCAGACAGATCCGCCTGAGTCGAATCAGCCTGCTCGGCCTGCGGCCTATTGGTCCAGATGGGCGCGGCTGCATCCCGAGCCCGCTGGCCGATCCTGGTGCCTCGTTCCGATTCTGCAGGCCCGTCTGCCTGGTTGCTGCCGGGGGCACGAGGCCGCCGCTTGTCTGGCTCGGTGAACCCACGCTGAGAGCCGGTTGCCTCCGAGGTGTGCCTCGGCGCCGAGGTCGTTTGCGAGGAGTCGCTACCACCCGAATCATGATCGGGCGAGGCCTTCGCAGGTGTCGTGGCACCGGCCCAGAGGCCGAAACACAGCATGATGGCTACGAGTGCCAACCGTATCGCCCAAACGGCCAAAGCCTCACCTGGACCGCGTTCCCCGCCGCCTTGCCACCGCATTCTCAGCGCTCCATTCACCCCCGATGTTGGACCCGGGGGCACGTTAGCCCGTCCGCCGAGGCCCCCGCAGGAAAATGTACAAATTCGATTCTGTGTAACTTATTCAAGGTCACCTCAGGTGACGGCTGACCAGCACTAAGTCCGCGGATCATGCCGGCTCGGGCATACTCGACAGGCAACGCCGCAGCCAATGCAGGAGCGATGACCTTTGCCCACGCCAGCCCGCCGCCCGCGGGGACGCCCGGTGGGGGGTGGCGCCGCCCCAGAGCAGATCCGGCACGCATTCCTCGACGCCGCCGAGCAACTGTTCACTGAGCGCGGTTACGGCGCAGTATCGATGGAGGCCATCGCGCGCCAGGCAGGGTTCTCCCGGACCGCGATATACCGGCACTTCCCCACCCGCCGCGAGTTGCTGACAGCCCTAGTGCAGCGAACTACGCAGCGGCACATCATGGTATTGACGCAGCGGCTGCCGCCCGATGCTGGCGCGGTGCAGATGATGGTTGAGGCCCTGGTCATCGTCGCATCCGAATTGGTCCGCGATCCCCTCATTCGCACCGTCGATTCGCAATCCCCCGAAGGCACTGTCGCGTCACTGATCGCTGACGACCCCGCCCTGACGCAGTTGGTTAGAGCCGCCATCGACGGCCTGATGAGCGAGGACGCCAACCCTTTTCGGCCGGGTGTGGATCCGCTGGACCTGGCGCAGTTCATCATCGGGATCGCGATGACCCTGCTGCTGAACGTGATGCCGGGTACCGACGACCCGGATGTCGCACGTCGATACCTCGAGACGTTCGTACTGCCCGCGATCCTGGCCGACCCACCTCAGCCGACGCGGGTGTTTCCCTCGTCCGGGTCCAAGGTCCACGACGGTAAGTGGTCTCAGTGAGCGCTGCGTCCGTATTCTCGAAATCGACTGCAACATGCTCAGGGCAACGACTCATATTCTTGCGCAGCTGATTTCAAACTCCCGCGACCGATTTTCCTGCGTCCGCCACCGACGACGGGGGCATGATGTGGTGACGAACTCCCAAATCGTCGGGAGCGCGTGGTGTTACCCGTCTCAATGACTAGTAACGACGAACGTCCCGTTGATCGCGCGTGGCGTCGCGATGAGTTCGGTCCTCCGGTGCAGTCTTTTCTGCATGGGCAAACTCATCTATGGCTTCAACGTCTCGGTGGACGGCTACATCGCCGACACACAAGGCAGCATCGACTGGAGCGAGCCGAGCGACGAACTGCACCAGTACTGGAATGACTTCGAGCGCGAGACCGCCCTGTCGTTCTACGGCCGCCGGCTCTACGAACTGATGTCCGCGTACTGGCCGACCGCCGACCAGGCCCCGGACGCCACCCCTTTGATCGTCGACTTCGCCCGCATCTGGCGCGATATGCCCAAGGTTGTCTTCTCGCGCACCCTTACGTCCGTCGACTGGAACTCCCGGTTGGAACGCGGCGATCCGGTCGAGGCGGTGCGCAAGCTGAAAGCCGAAACCGACGGTCAGCTCGAGGTGGCCGGCGCGACGCTGGCCGCACCGATCGTGCGCGCCGGGCTGGTCGACGAGTTCCGGCTCGTGGTCGCGCCCACCGCCGTGGGCGGCGGCACACCGTTCTTTCCGACACTGCCGTCATGGATCTCGCTGCGACTGTTGGAGAATCGCACCTTCCCGGGTGGTACGGTCCTGCTGCGCTACGCAGCGAAACACGACTGACCTGTCAGCTATACGAGCTGCGCCAGAAGTCCTCCCACGCGGACTTGGTGCGATAGTCACTGACGAGGTCGGCACTGGGGAACGGCGCCATCTGATCCATATAGTCCTTCACGCGCGACGGATCGTCCGGTGCTGGTACCTGCGAATTCGCGGAGGGCTTGCCGTCGGCGAGCTGAATGCCGAAGCCCTCCTCGGTCAGCATGTAGTGGATGTAGAGCTTGGCGGCGTTGGGGCTGTCGGTCTTAGACGCGTATGCGATCGCCGACGGGAATGACTGCAGCGCCCACGGTTTCATGCCGTCACACAGCGCCAGGTGGTAGCCCTTCTGAGCGTTGTTGCGGAACTTCGCCATGGAGATGGGGCCGAAGCTCGGCTCCTGCTGACCGGGGGCGCCGACGGCTTCGGAGACTTCCTCGTCGTTACGGGTCAGTTTGGGATTGTTCTGCGCGAACCGTTTCACCCATTCGTGGGCGGCATCGGGCTGGTCCGTTGTCAGTTCCGTGCCGTAGAGCTCCTTGTACGCGCTGCGCAGCGCGGCGTCGTCATTCAGAGCCATCGTGTTGAACCAGTAGGAGTACTTGGCGTTGCTCAGCGGGTCGGCGATCGCGACGCGTCCGTCGAACTGTTCGTCGGTGAGCTGCCAGATGTTGGAAACCGGGCAACTCGAGTGGGCCTGGCTGTTGTAGACCCACCCCATCGGACCGTAGTGAACGATCAGCGGGTACTGATCCTCGGGTTTGATCGAGCCCTTCACGTCCCCGGGAATCCAGTTGACGAGGACGCCTTGGTCGAGCAACTCCACGGCGTACGTCGGGAGGTCTTCGTTGATGACGACGTCACCGATGACGTTGCCGGACTGGTATTCCTTCTGCACCTTGTCGATCGCTCCCAGCTCAACCTTCACCCCGGTGGCCTCGAGCCCGTACTTGGCGGCGAAAGCCTCGGCGGTGGCGACGACCTTGGTGGTTTGGTCATAGATCGTGATGCCCGGTTCGGTGCGGGCAGCGGCGATCAGCGCATCGAGATCGAAGCCGGCCGGGTCCTCGTCGGGCTGCGTCGACTTCTGCACCAGTGGCGGCGACGTGGCGTCGGTGCTTGTCGGGCTGGGCGGCGCGCACCCCGCCAGCAGGAGCGCAAGGGCCGCGCCGGCAAGCATGACACCGCGGCCGCGGGCATGGGTGCTGTACATAGTCCTCCTTCGTTGACGATCGGTTAGCGGGTGGATAGGGCAGTGCGCAAGCTCGCATCGACGCGATCGCCTTCGGCGTCGAACACGTGAACATCATTGGCGGCAACACGTATTCGGACGTCATCACCTGGCCGCCACGTCGGGTTCACCGATGTCGTCGCGAAAAGGTGGCGGTCATCGACGACCACTTCGATGGTCCAACTGCCACCGGTCGCGAGGACAGCGAACACGACGCCGTCGATGACCAGCCCGTCACCGGCAAGCGGCTCACCGCGGCCGTCGATGCGGATCGACTCCGGACGAAACCCCACCGAACCCGGCATGGCTCCGCTGCCCGAAGCCCGAGCCTTGCCGAAGGCGTACGCCGCCGCCACGTGCGGTGCGGACTCGGCATCGACGATCTCGACGACGTTGAGGGGAGGGTTGCCGAGGAACTCGGCGACGAACCGGTTCCGGGGGCGGTCGTAGATGTCGGTCGGTGATCCGATCTGCTGAAGTCGGCCCTCGAACATCACCGCGATCCGGGTCGCCAATGTCATTGCCTCCCACTGGTCGTGGGTCACGAAGACGACGGTGGAGCCGAAGTCGTGGTGAATCCGTTTGAGTTCCGCCCGCATCTCGAGCCGTAGCCGCGAGTCGAGGTTCGAAAGCGGTTCGTCGAGAAGCATGACGCCGGGATTGACGGCCAGCATCCGGGCCAGCGCTACCCGCTGCTGCTGCCCGCCTGACAGCTGCGAAGGGTAGCGGTCGGCGTAACGGTCGATGCCCATCACCGCCATCACCTCGTCGGCGCGACGCCGCCGTTCGGCTCTGCTGACCTTGCGCAAGCGCAGTCCGTACTCGGTGTTCTGACGAATCGTCATGTGCGGCCACAGCGCATAGCCCTGGAAGACCAGGCCCATCTCGCGGCGCTCCGGTGGAACGAACACCCCGCGCTCGACCGAGTCCAGTATCCGGTCGGCGACAGAGATTGAACCCGCCGTTGGCTGTTCGAGTCCGGCGATCATCCGCAGCGTCGTGGTCTTGCCGCAGCCCGACGGGCCGAGCATGCACATGAAGTCACCGTGATCGATCGTCAGATCGAGGTTGTCGACCGCGCACTCGTCGTGCTTCCGGGGTATCGCTTAGTGACGCTGCTGAGTTCGATTGTGGGCATCGGTCATCCACCCAATCCCCGACCGAGGTCGGTCTTCATGGTCTTCTGGATGGCGTAGGTGCCGCCGAACGCAACGGCCGAGATGATGAGGACTACGCCGTTGGCGGCTTGGGTGAACCCGAAGTCGACGAGCTTGATCGCGAACGTGGTCAAGACGTCCATGCCCGGCACCGCCAAGATCACCACGAGGCTCAAGCTGCGGACTCCGGCGATGAACGGCAAGAGTACGCCCGTTGCGAGGGAACGCTTTTGGATGGGCAGAATGATCCCTGCCATGCGCCGCCACCAGCCGGCGCCGGCCACCTGTGCCGCCTCTTCGACGTCGCCGCCGAGTTGCATCATCGACGAGATCCCGGCGCGCGAAGTGAACGGCATCTGCTCGGCCATGTAGATCAGCAGCAGGATGGCGGCCGTGCCGTAGAGCGCCGGAATGGGTCCGCGTGGCACGGCAAACAGCGACAGGTAGGCGACCGCGAAGGCGATGCCAGGGACGAGATACGGAAGAAACATCAACTGGCGCAACGCGGTTGCGAGCAGGCGGTTGGGTGAGCGGACGACGACATAGCCGACGAGCTGCCCCAGGATGCCCGCCGACACCGCTGCGACCCCGACGATCCAGAACGTGTTCCAAGCCGCCGACCATACGGCGCCGCTCACCAGGATTCCGTCGGTGAACCCCGGAGTATCGAGGTCGTGGCCGAACCAGTAGGCAACGGTGAAGTTGTCCAGTGAGAAGTCGGCGGGACGGCGCATCAGTGTGGAGAGCAGCAGAACACCGACGGGGACGATCACACTGAAAACAAACGCGATTGCGCAAAGCGCGGTGGCCGGCTTCCGGAATCTGCCGAGCAACCGGACCCTGTTCATCGACCCCTTGCCCCCGATGGTGACGAAGCGCCGCGCCTGCTTGAGAAAGTGCACGTCGACCCATAGCGAGAGCAGACCTATCACGATGATGGCGCTGGCGATGACGGCCGCGGCGCCGGTGTCCCGCGTCGAGATGTTCCGGTACAGCGAGGTCGCCAGAACGTTGAAGTCGGTGGGCAGTCCGAGGATGTAGGTCACCCCGAATTCGCCGAGAACCTTCGCCAGGATCAAGGTGGCGGCCGAGAGGATGGCCGGCCGCATCAGCGGCACCACGATGGTGCGGACGACGGTCGGGTAGCCGGCTCCGAGCGATCGTGCCGAATCCTCCAACTGCGGGTCGAAGCGTTCGAGGGCGTTGCCGACCAACAGGATGACCAAAGGCGAAAAGTACAGCGTGAAGATGATGGTGATCGGAACACCGCCGTAGGCCAGCCAGTCGGGCGGTGTGAAACCGATCGACTCGAGCCAACCGGGTTGACCACCCGCCGTGCGGTTCTTGAAGATCGTGCTCCACGCGAGCGCGAACGCCCACGTCGGCAGCATGTAGGGCACGATCAACGCCGTGCTGAACCAGCGGCGGCCGAAGAGGTCCGTGCGCGCCAGCAGCCACGCGAACACACCGCCGACCAGGAGCGACAAGACGACGGAGCACGCGCCGACGACCACGGTGTGGAGCAACGGCCGCCAGAACAGGTCCCCAGAGACCGGTGAGAGGAACACCCGCCAGAGGTAGTACGACGTCAGCGAGCCTTCGGGCCGCTGCACGATCAACGTGTCCCTCGGGCCGACGGTCACCCCTTGGATCACCATCGTCACGATCGGCACCACGATCAGGTAGCCGAACAGCACCAGCCCGAGCAGGCCGAGGACCGTCGTCGGACGGCGAACGGCGACCCTGAACCGGTAGCGCAGGGCTTGCCTGCGAGGTGTCGAAGCGGTCGCGAGTCCGGGTTGCTCGTCGTCGACCACCGTTTGGTCCAGCGCCGTCGCCCGTCTCTTCGCGCGGGGTCCTCGGGTGGCTACGGCTCGTCGGACATACCGCTAAATATGTTCGGGACAGTACCTAGCCCGGCTCGGCGTGTCAGGCCTTACGGCAAACGAGGTTTCAACTCGTTCGGTCAGCGTCGCACGGGATGAAACGCGGTGCTATGCGAAGACGCGCGAGGCATCGTCGAGCGTGGCGATCTCGTCGGCAGCGAGCTCGACGCCGACGGCGGCCAGCAGATCCGGCAGCTGTTCGGTGGTGCGGGCACTGGCCAGCGGCGCGGTGATGCCCGGTTTGCTCAGCAGCCAGGCCAGCGCGGTAGCGGTCGGCGAGATGCCGCGGCCGGCGCCAACCTGCTGCAAAGCGTCGATCACCGCAAAGCCGTCGTCGGTGAGATAAGAGCCGAGCATGGCGCTGCGCTGGACGCCCTCGGCATCCTGCGCGCTGCGGTACTTCCCGGTCAGAAAACCGGACGCCAGCGAGTAGTACGGGAAGACCGCCAGACCGCTCTGGTGGGCCAGCGGCGCGTAGCCCTGCTCGTAGTCGGCGCGGTGCACCAGGTTGTAGTGCGGCTGCAGGGCCACCGGCGCCGCGTAGCCGTTCTGCTGCGCGATCCGAATCCATTCCGCGATCCGGTCCGGAGCCAGGTTGGACAAGCCGATCTGGCGGACCTTGCCGGCCTTGACCAGGTCGTCGAAGGCCGCTGCGGCCTCTGTCAGCGGTGTCTTCTCGTCGTCGGTATGCGCGTAGTAAAGGTCGATGTAATCGGTCTGTAGGCGCCGCAACGACGCGTCCGCAGCGGCGGCGACGTTTTGCCCTGACAGTCCCCGATATTCGGGGTGTGCACCAACCTTGGTGGCCAACACCACCGAATCTCTGTTACGGCGCTCGCTCAACCAGCGGCCGAGAATCACCTCGGACTCGCCGCCGCGGTGCCCCGGCACCCACGATGAGTACATGTCGGCCGTGTCGACGAGATTGCCCCCGGCTTCGGTGAAGGCGTCTAAGACCTGCTGTGATTCGGACTCGTCGGAAGTCCAGCCAAAAGTGTTCGCGCCGAGCGCAAGTGGAAAGACTTTGATGTCAGAGTTACCGATGGTTCGCACAATGTCCTTAGCTCGAACTTAAGATATTTCCGCTGTTGCAGCCGTTGGAAGTTCAACGAGGCAACCGTCGGCATAGTTCCCGGCCAGCATGTCAGGGCAGACCGAAGATCCGCGCCAACCGGGCGTCGGACTCGTACAGCGCGGTGGTTTCGAAAGTGGAGGCCGAACTCATCACCTCGTCGGCGCCGGTTGCGGCGATCAACTCCTCGACGCGTTCGGCCACCTGATCTTCGGTACCGACGATCGCCGTCTCGGCATTCTTGGTCACGACACGACGGCGACGTTCGGTCATCTCTTGTCGCTTTATCGACTCGACGCTCGACAGCGGCGGGAAGGACCCGGTTTCGCGACTGACCGCCATTGCCCAGGCCTCTGGCAGCAGCAGGCTTTCAGCCTCGGCTGCGGTGTCGGCGACCAGGATATCCAAACTGACGACCAGATACGGTTGGTCGCCATCGCCGCCAGGCCGAAAGTCGTTGCGGTACTGTTCGAATGGCGCCGACCCACGCCAGAGCAATGGACCGCCGGCGACCGCGGGCAAGCCCAACCGGGCCGCGAGTTGCAGGCCGTGGCCGGTGCCCAACACGAAGATCGGCGGCGGGGTGGGCACTTGCGGTCGAATCGTCACTTCGGCGTCACCCTGCAGGTAGGACCGCAGTTCAGCGACATCGTCGGCGAAGTCCTCGAGCGGGGCGCGTTCGGTGCGCAGCGCGGCCCGGATGGGAGCGGTGAACCCCAGTGAGCGGCCGACACCGAGGTCGATCCGGCCGGGATAGAGCGCTTCCAGCACCGCGAACTGCTCGGCAACCACGATGGGCTGGTGGTTGGGCAGCATCACACCTCCGGACCCGACCCGAATCCGACTGGTTTGTTCGGCGATCGCCGAGATGAGGAGGGCGGGCGTTCCGGAGGCGACACCCGGCACGCCGTGGTGCTCCGCAACCCAAAACCTGTGGTATCCAACCGATTCAGCCAACGCGGCTCGGTGAATGGTCTGTCGCAGCGCGGCGGAGTCGGGCTCACCGTCTCGGGTGCGGGACCGGTCCAGCAGGGACAACTTGATGTCCATGATCACCTCGACTCCATGGCATCCATCATGGCCTTTGCCTTATGGATGTTGCCCAAGTGGTGGCAACTCGACTACCCGCATTCGGCCGGCGCGCATCACAGCGCGCAGGATGCAGCTTGCGGCGGCAGCTTGAGGTCGATCAGGTAGTCGGCGGCTATTCCGTTGTCGGCGCGAGGGTCAACCTCGGTTGGCTATCGAGTTGGGCGACAACTCGATTCGGGTGATTGATCCGAACGCCAGCGCGCTTATAGCCCGAACAGATAACCGCACGACCGGTGGTTTCCAAACCTCGGGCACGCCATAAGCGATGCAGCGACCAACTACTGGTCCACTTCCCCCGGCATGCGCATAACCGTCCAGGTATGGCACCCGACCAGCTTGTCGGCGCAGCGATTTCACTCTCGCATCGACGACACAGCTGTTCTAGGGTCTTCGGCCTGCTTGCCCGTACGGGTCCCGCCGGAGGTGACCGACCTCATGCCATAGCCGGTGCATGCAACGGGTACCCGCCACAGATGAAGGCGCCACTGTCTCGCATCCGAATGGGCCGCGGCGAGCCGCTCCTGCTGCTTCACGGCCTGGGCAGCTCGCGCCGCGACTTCACCGCCGTCCTTCCCGCGCTGAGCGCCCGCTTCGACGTCATCAATGTCGATCTGCCCGGCATCGGGCAGTCCCCACGTCTCGAGCAGCGCCCTACCGTGGCGGCGATCACCGATGCCGTCGAGCAGACTCTCGATGTTGAGGGGCTGGGCCGCGTGCACGTCCTCGGCAACTCGCTGGGCGCGCGCACCGCGCTCGAACTGGCCGTACGGGGCCGGGCACGGTCGGTGGTGGCGATCGCGCCGTCCGGTGCGAACATTCCACTGGAACGGCTCTATCAGGGCGCCAACATGGGACTGGCTCGGATCGTCATGCGCGCGGCCAAACCGCTGATCGGGCCGCTGTCCCGTTGGAAGGTCGGCCGGGCCGCCCTCCTGGCCCCGCTCAAGGCGCAGCCGTGGAGCACCTCGTCGGAGGAGGCGATCGGTGCGCGCGAGGGTTTCGCCGAGTCGCGCGACTTCTTACGCACGGTCCTCTGGGCGCTGATGCTCGACGTTCCCCGCGGTCTGAACCGCATCGACTGCCCGGTCACCCTGGTCCAGGGTGTGGCTGACTGGGTCGCCGCCGGCCAGACCGTGCGCTACCTGCCGCTCATTCCCGGGTCCCGCTTGCGCCTGCTCCTCATGGCCGGACATGCGCCGCAGTCGGACCGGCCGGCGACGATCGCCCGTCTGGTCGAGGAGACGGCGGCCCGGGCGCGAGACCGGAACACCGCCCGTCCGTAGCCCACCGAAGTCGGTTCCCCCAAATCCCCACCATCCTGTGAGATGGCTATAGGATGGCTGTCAGATGTTGGAGGGATGATGGCCGAGGTCGAAAAGAGCGAGAAGATCACCATCAACGTGGGCTTGGTCGACCTCGGCCAGATCGACCTACTTGTCGCTGAGAGCTTCTACGCCAACCGCACTGACTTCATCCGCACAGCGATCCGGCGTCAACTCGACAGCCTGGCGGACGCCGTAACCGACACGGTGGCGCGCCGAACACTGGTACTGGGCACCCAGCACCTGAGCCGTCGTGACCTCGAGACACTTCGCGACGCGGGGCAGACGATCGACCTACGCGTGCTCGGGTTGGCGACGATCGGCGACGACGTGAGCCCCGAACTCGCGCTGGCGACGATCGCGTCGGTCGAGGTTCTCGGCGCCTTCCGGGCGCCCAGGGCCGTCAAGACAGCCCTCGCGAACCGCACGACCACCTGAACCGTTCACCGGCGCCAACCGACCGGTCGGCATCGACATCACACCGAAGGGCACTTTCATGGACGACCATCGCACCGCAGGCATGTCCGAAGCACTGAGACTCACTCGAGCAGGACAGCTCACGGACGCGGTCGCGGTACTGCAGCGCACACTCAGAGGCCCTGCCGCTCCGGCGGGGCCCCCGACGCCGGCCCGAAGGCGCCCGACGGCCGACCACCCGTCGTCCCCCACAATCCGCGCCCGCAGCCGAGCGCCCGGCCGGGTCCCCTTGGGCTGCTCGACAAGCTCCGCAGCGGGCGGACCGCGCAGCCCGGCGCGGGGCTACCCGTCGGGTTGACCAACCTGCTCACCGACCTGCCGACCACCGGCCGCGGCATCGGGCGGCCCGGGGCTGCTGCGGCGGTTGCCGCGCCCGGCGGGGAGATCCGCCACCTGGTCCACGCCGATGCTGCCGGAACCAGAAGGTATGACCTCTACATCCCGACCGGCTATACCGCCGGGGCGTCGGTGCCCCTGGTCGTCATGCTCCACGGTGGTTCGCAGGACGCCACCGACTTCGCCGCGGGCACCCGGATGAACGACCTCGCCGAGCAACACACGTTCCTGGTCGCCTACCCAGAGCAGTCTGCCGCGGCCAACAGCGGCGGCTACTGGAATTGATTTTCTCCCGCGCACCAGCAGAAGGGTGCCGGCGAGCCGGCGATCATCGCCGGGATCACCCAACAGATCATGGCCGACCACAAGATCGACCCGGCGCGGGTGTATGTCGCCGGGCTCTCTGCCGGCGGGGCCATGGCGGCGGTGATGGCCGCGACGCACCCGGAGCTCTACGCCGGGGTCGGAGTGCATTCCGGGCTCGCCTACGGCGCGGCACGTGACGTCGCGTCGGCGTTCACGGCTATGCGCACGGGTGGCTCACCGGCCTCAGGCGGGCCGGTGCCGTTGATCGTGTTCCACGGCGACCGCGACGGAACCGTGGCTTCGGTGAATGCCGAGAAGCTCGTCGCCGCGCGGTTGGCCACCGTCGACGCCTCGGTGTCGGACTCGACGCATCGTGACCGGCAGACCACCGAGTACGCCTACACGCGCACCGTGCACACCGACGCCGACGGCGCCGTCCTCGCTGAGGCCTGGATGGTGCATGGGGGCGGACACGCGTGGTACGGCGGAAGCCCGGTGGGTTCTCACACCGACCCGATGGGGCCCGACGCGTCGACCGAGATGGTCAGGTTCTTCCTCAGTACGGAGGGCCGCGCTTGAGTTCGTAGGCAAAGCCGCCCGCCGCCGCGGCGTCACAGCGCGCAGGATGCACCTTGCGGCGGCAGCTTGAGATCGATCAGGTAGTCGGCGGCTATTTCGTTGACGCACTGGTTCGTTCC
Organism: Mycolicibacterium sp. XJ662; assembly: GCF_053484035.1. NCBI lineage: Bacteria > Bacillati > Actinomycetota > Actinomycetes > Mycobacteriales > Mycobacteriaceae > Mycobacterium > Mycolicibacterium sp. XJ662. The sequence continues at coordinate 1,001,887 of NZ_JBEFTL010000001.1, forward strand.
GCCCATAACGACGGTGTGCCCTTCCCCCTCCACGGTGAGCAAGGCACTGCCGAGCATCTCCGCGAGCTTCACGCCGCCGACGTGCGGTGTGGTGGGATCGCCGGTGATTGAGACGACCAGCGTGGTCGGTAACCCCTCGATGTCCGTCGCGTACGGGAAGCCCAGCGTCGGCTCGGTCGGCCAATGCTCGCACCCATCGCGGGCGCCGGTGAGAGCGACGCCGGGGTCCATGAACGGCGCAGCTTCGAAGATCCTAGTGCGCAACGCATTACCCTGCTCTTCGCTGAGCCGGTCCTCGTCCATACAGTTGATCGCATAAAGCGCCTCGGCGAAGTTGGGCCAGCGTCCCTCGGCGTCGCGCAGGGAGAAGTCGTAGTTGAGCTGCAGCAGTTCGTCGCCGCGTCCCTGCTGCAACTGGGTTATGCCAGTGATGACTCGGGGCCACGCCGCGTCGGTGTAGAGCCCGGCGATGACGCCGCCGATCGCCTCGTCAAAGCCGAGCTCGGAGTCCAGCGCCGGCACGGGTTGCCCGTAGAGCGGGCGCACGATCTGGTGAAACGCCTCGGTAGCACTGGTTGGGTCATTGCCCAGCGGACAATCCACCTGTGTGGCACAGAACCCGGCCATCTGCTCGAAAGACCGCTGAAATCCCGCGTACGCGCCAACCCGGCGTTCGAAGGTGCCCTGAGTCGGATCGGTGCCGCCGTCGAGCAGCATCGCGCGCACGTTCTGCGGGAATTGTTCGGCGTACACGGTGCCCAGCCGCGTCCCGTAGCTCTGCCCCAGGAAGGTGAGCTGTTCATCACCGAGTACGGCCCTCAGCACGTCGATGTCACGCGCTGCATCACGGGTGCCGACGCTGGTGAGTACGTCGACGCCACCGGAGCGCTCGGCGCACCGGTCGAGGATGTCTTCGGTATCCTGCTCGCTCCATTGCACGGTGGTGCCTTGCGTGCTCAGCAGGAAGTCGCCGCGATCGGCTTCGGCATCGGTGTAACAGTCGATCGCAGGCTCCGAGCTGCCTACGCCGCGTGGATCGAAACCGACAAGATCAAAGCGCTCGGTCAGCCGAGCATCCGGGAGCGACATCGCCGTCGCCGCGGTGGCGAACAACCCTGAACCGCCGGGGCCCCCGGGGTTGATCACCAAGGAGCCGACGGGCTCGCCGTGGGCGGGAACGCGTGCGACGGCGAGTCGCGCCGTCTTGCCTACTGGATCCTGGTAATTCAGTGGTACTTCCACGCGTCCACATTCCATGGTCGGCACCTGGGCGAAGAAGGCGCTCTCGATCGAGGTGTTGGCGTAGCCCTCACACGCCTCCCAGGCGATCTGTTGTGAGTAGAACCGTGCCAGATCGGATGATGACGGCTCCGCCGGCGGTGTGTCTGACGCGCAGCCCGGTACCGACCAAATCAGTGCGAGAACTACTAGGCCGGTGAACAGTTTCGGTCGGTTCGCAGTCATGAAGTCCTGTTCGCCCGTTGCGGAGTGCGCGTTTCAAAGGCTGAGTCAGCGCAGAGCTGTCAACACTATTCGTTCTGCGCCCTATTCCCGCTACTGCGGTTCCGCAACGCGGGATTCAGGCCCCGACGGCATCGGCGGCCGCGCTGACCCGGCCGGCCAGCTGGACCGGTCCGAGCTTCTCGGCGCGGCGCCGTCCGGCAGGCAGCTCACGCTTGCGCATATTGCGTTCGTAATGCCAGTAATCCACCTGCTGGGTGTGGCGCGGCTTGTCGGCGAAGTGTCCGACGTACCGACGTTCGTCGGCGGCGATGACGCGCCACATCTGCCGTTCCGACGGCGGCCGATAGGTGCCCGCCAGATACGCGGCGGCCAGCCGGGCCTGGCACTCGACGAACGGGAACAGCGTCGGCACCGCCTGCGCGAACCCCATGAAGAGCAGGTCGTCGATGCCCGGTTTGAGAATCCGCTTGTACAGCGGGAACCGGTTGTCGGGGGCTTCGAGGAAGCTGCGGTCAAAGAACGGGAACGTGATGTTGTATCCCGTCGCGTAGATGATCACGTCGGCTTCCACCGTCGAACCGTCGACGAACACCACCGAACACCCTTCGAGGCGTTCGATATTCGGTTTCGCGGTCGCGTCACCGGACCCCAACCGCATGAGCAGCTCAGCCGACTGGGTGGGGTGCGCCTCGAGGAACCGATGGTTGGGTTTGGGCAGACCGTAGTTCTCCGGATCACCGATCAAGAACCGCGCGAACGGCTGGATCGCTCGGCGTTGCCACGACAGCGGAACCACGGGCAGCGTGCGCGCGACCTTGTCGGCCGTCATCCCGAAGATGTACTTCGGCACCACCCATGCGCCAGAACGGGTGGATAGGTAAACCGTGTTCTGCCAAGACTTTTGGGACAGCTCGGAGACCAGGTCGGCCGCGGAGTTGCCGATGCCGACCACGACGATGCGTTTGCCGCGCAGATCAAGCGGTTCGGTGGGGTCGATGTACTGGTGGGCGTGAATGCTCTCGCCGGTGAACTCGCCCGGAAAGTCCGGTGTGCGCGGATCCCAGTGGTGCCCGTTGGCAACGACCAGCGCGTCATAGCGTCGCGTCCGCCCATCCTCGGTATCGACTTCCCAGCCGCCGCGAGGTAGCCGGCGTGCGTGCTTCACGCCGTTCTGGAACTGGATCCGATCCAACAGACCGAAGGCGGCGGCGTAGTCGTCGAGGTACTCCTTGATCTGGGAGTGATGAGGAAAGTCGGGGAGGTCGTCGCGCATCGGAAAGTCGCGAAACGACAGGCACTCGCGCGACGTGTCGATGTGCAGCGAGCGGTAAGCGCTCGAGTGCCCGTTCGGGTTGCGGAACGCCCAGTTACCGCCGATCCGGTCAGACGACTCGAAGCAGTCGTACTCGATCCCGACGTCCGCGAGGTTCTTACCCGTCGTCAAACCGCTGATGCCTGCGCCGATGATCGCCACCGAGGGCAAAGAAGCCATGTCCGCCTACCGTTCCGTGAACTGCGTCACCCGCTACGTTACTAAATTTTTGACAGGTGTCAATTCTGCCCCTCTGGCACATTGACCACCGAGTTCGGCATCGATAGCATCCGTTTCCAATGAGCCCAGATGGCGTTGACGCGGACTCCGGCCAAAGCGGCCAGGTTCCGCCGATCGAGGGCTGGGAGAAGCTGGTCGACGGTTTGCGCGATGCGGGCCGACGCCTCGACGAGTCCACTGCGGACCTGGATTCCATCGACCGGGCAGACGGTTTCCGCGCATTGGTGCGCGCGGCGAACAACCTGCTCGGCCGGTTTGAAAGTAGCCGTGACAGACCGGAACTCGTGCCGTTCAACGGATGGCGTGAGCGGTTCTTCATGGACAACCCCGACTACCGCTACTGGATCACCGATATCCGTGACGACTGCGTGTACCGGATAACCGGAAACGTCGGCGACTCTGTCTACCAATCGATGACGGTGTACGCCGGAACGATCGAGAACGCCGCAGCCGTCGCACGCACCGACACCGATTCGATGGCCATCGACGACAACGGCGACTTCGAAGTCCTGTTGTCCTCCGACGCCAACCACCTCGAGCTGCCCGACGGGTCCTCGTCGCTGTGGGTGCGCTACGTACACACCGGGAGCAACCCCGTCGATCCGGGCAGTTGTCGTATCGACGTGGTGCAGGGACAAGAGGCCGCCTCTGCCGTCGACCCATCCCGGTTGCAGCGCGACTTGACCAAGCTCGGAGCGTTCCTGGGGTATCTGCCTGACGTGTTCGCGGCCGCAGCGGCCGGCGATATGAAGACACCGAATACGGTCCGGCACTGGAGTGCGATGACAGGCGGCGCGGCCTTCACCGAACCGGGGATCCATTACCTGCGGGGAGCCTGGCAGCTCGAGGACGACGAAGCCCTCGTCATCGAAGGGTCGCTGCCGCGGTGCAGGCACTGGAACATCGTGTTGTACAACAGATTTCTGAACTCGCTGGACTACCGACGCCACACAGTTACACACTCGGCTGCCTCCACTACCGTCGACGACGGGCACTTCCGGTTCGTGCTGGCGGCCCGCGCCCCCGGGGTCGAAGGTTATGACTGGCTCGATACCGAGGGCAGACGTTTCGGTCTGTTCGTGATGCGGTTCCTGCAACCTGTCGACGAACCGGCACTGCCGACCGCGCGACGCGTGACTCTGTCCGAACTCGAAGGCTTGTGATGGCCTGGAGTCCGACGCCGCGCAGTGCCGAGGCGCAGCAGCTGTACGCGCACGCGGAGAAGGACCGAGCCGAGCGGCCCGAGCGGTACCGGTTCGATCCGGCGACCATCGTCGAACGGGGGCGACCAGGCACGGAAAGTACTCTCCCGACGACTTTTCCGAAGAATGGCGGCAGGGGCTAGAGAACTTCCTGCAGTCAGCCGAAGAGGAGGGCCGTCTCAACGCGCTGGGTATCCAGATGGCCCTGCAGATGGCGCAACACCGGTTGACTGCCGGCGCGCGGATGACGTCCTATCTCCGCGGCCACCCCGAGGTTCGTGAAATCCAGCTTGCGCCACCGATCGTCATCATCGGCGGGTGGCGTACCGGTACGACGTTCTTGTTCCGCTTGTTGGGCACCGATCCGCGGTTGCACGCACCCTTACCGGCCGAGTTGACGGCGCCGTGGCGGTTCGCCGGTCCGGAACAGGACCGTCCAGCCGTCGGCGCGAACGACGGAAACCACCTGCTGCACACGCTGAACCCGGACATGAAGGTCATCCACCCCTCCGGGCCGGATCTGCCCGAAGAGTGTGTCCTGGCGATGGGCACGGATCTGCGTAACTGGGGCTTCACGTCCATGTTGCGTCTGCCGTCGTACGCGGCTTTCCTTGCGGGTCAGGACTTTACCGCGCCCTATGCGCGTTACCGCGAAGTCCTGCAACTGCTGGCATCCGGCGATGGCCGCCGCTTCGTGTTGAAGGCACCGGCGCACACCGGGGAGTTGAACCATGTGGTGGAGGCGCTTCCGGGCGCGGTCATCGTGCAGATCCATCGCGACATCGTCGACACGCTGACCTCGGGCGCCAGCCTGTTCGCCGTCTATCGCTCGACATACAGCGACGACGTGGATCCGATCGACGTGGGTCGTCAGCAGGCGGACCAAACCGAGTTGTGGTTGCGCCGAGCGGCGGCGTTTCGCAGGTCCGCACCGCGCACGTTCGTGGACCTGGACTACTCGAGCCTGATCAACGACACCGCCGGGTGCCTCGAGCAGATCTACGCGGCGGTCGACATGGAACCGCCCACGCGGCTGGATGAGTTCATCGCTTCCTACCATCGCGCGCACCCGAGGGACGCGCACGGCCGCCACCGATATGCGCCGGAAGACTTCGGGTACACCGAGGATGCGCTGCGCGAGCGGTTCGCCTTCCTCTCAGCGCCCTAGACGGTGGCCGCCGCAGGTGATCAAACCTCGGCGCGGAACATCACTGGGTGGCGAGTGACGCGATCATGAGGTCGGCCGTCAGCCGTCGGCCAGTCCGACCGCGGGCCTGTACTGCGGCGCTGATGCGCCCGAATGCCCGAGCGGCTTCCGTCTCGAACGGTATAGGGTCGAACTCGTTCTCGCGCGTCGGACCGCAGCTGCAGGGTCGGTTGGGCGCTGGGCGGTCGGCAGAAATGAGTGGGGGAGAACAGAATGCGTAGATTCGTCGACATCTCGGTGCCGTTACAGGCCGGGATCGCGTCTGATCCGCCGGGGCATCTTCCGGAGATCGACTACTACAACCACGCCGACACCGCCGAGGAGGTCGTCGCGTTCTTCCCGGGTGCGACGGTGGATGATCTACCGGATCGGGAGGGGTGGGCGATCGAACGTGTCCGGATCACCACCCACAACGGCACTCACCTCGATGCGCCCTATCACTACGCGTCGACGATGGACGGGGGCGCGCCGGCGATCACCATCGACGAGGTTCCGCTCGAATGGTGTTTTCAACCAGCGGTAAAGCTGGATTTCCGGCACTTCGAAGCGGGTTATGTGGTGACCGCCGATGACGTCGCCCGCGAACTGGCCCGCATCGGCCACCAGTTGCAGCCGCTGGACATCGTCGTGGTCAACACCGCGGCTGGAGCCCGTTACGGCGAGTCGGATTACGTCTCGTCTGGCTGCGGGATGGGTCGGGAGGCGACGCTGTGGTTGTTGGAGCGGGGTGTACGACTCACCGGCACCGATGCGTGGAGCTGGGACGCGCCGTTCACGTATACCGCGCAGCGCTATTCGCGCGACCGGGACCCGTCGATCATCTGGGAGGGGCACCGTGCGGGACGGGAAATCGGGTACTGCCATCTGGAGAAGCTCCATAACCTGGAGGCGCTGCCGGACAATGGATTTGAGGTCTGCTGCTTTCCAGTGAAGGTGCATGCCGCGTCCGCCGGCTGGACACGGGCCGTCGCCATATTCGACGAATGATCGGCAGTCCGCTTGTCCCATCCTCACTATATGGCGAGGAGGGGGGCTTGCGGCAAGGCCCCGTTCCCGCGGCACAATCTGGCGGCCCAGAACTTGCGACAGATGGAGGTCGAAGTGTCGACGCCGCCCAAACCCTTCGAAGTACACGAGTCCGGCGCATACCTGCACGGCACCAAAGCCGACCTGTCCGTTGGCGATCTGCTTGTTCCAGGCCGCTTCTCGAACTACGAGGACGGTCGGGTCATGAACCATGTGTATGTGACCCAGACCTTGGATGCCGCGGTGTGGGGAGCCGAATTGGCCAGGGGAGACGGAAGAGGCCGCGTCTACATCGTCGAACCGCTGGGTGCGCTGGAAGACGATCCCAACGTGACGGACAAGAAATTGCCGGGCAATCCGACGCGCTCCTACCGCACCCGCGAACCGGTGCGCATCGTCGGCGAGATCACCGACTGGACCGGTCATTCCGAAGAGCAGCTCCAAGCGATGCGCGACGGCCTGGCCGATCTCAAACGCCGCGGACTCGACGTCATCTATGACTAAAGCTTGTCGAAGGCGAGCGGGTCGTCGGGCCCAGGCGATCTCAGATCCGGCAGCGAGCGTTCGATGGTGGCTCGATCGGGTTCGAGCCAGGGCGGCAGTTTGAGGGCCCGGCCGAGTTCCATCAGCGGTTCGTCGACGCTGCAACCCGGTTGATCGGTCGCCAACTCGAACAGCACTCCGCCGGGCTAGCGGAAGTAGATCGATTGAAAGTACTTCCGATCGAGGATCGGGGTGACGTTCAACCCCTTGCGAGCAGGGTCTCGCGCCATCGCTGTTGCTGCGCGTCATCGGCGACGCGAAAGGCGATGTGGTGCACGGTGCCGGCGGCCACGAGCCCGTACGGGGACTCGGGTGAGCAGACGACATCCACGCGCGCTCCGGCACCGCTGTCGCCGGTGAGGAAGCCGAACCGGCGGTCGGTCTCGTCGACGGACCGAAAACCCATCGTGTCGGTCAGCAGGGTCGCCGTGTCTTCGTATCCCGCCTCGGTCAGCGTGACCGAGTGCAGGCCGCGAATCGCATGTTCGACGGGGACCGTGCCGTCCTCCCACGCTGGGCGGGAGTCGCCCGTGGGGTGGGCGGCGATTTCCAGCAACAACCCGTCGGGGTCGCGCACCGTCAGCACTTCCTCCGAGTTGCGGGTAGTCGGCTCACCGGTTTCCACTCCCAGCGCTGACAAGTGATTGCGCCACCATCTCAGCGTGCCCTCCGGTACCGACAACGCGACAGTGGTGGTCTGCCCGGTGCCGCGGCGGCCACGCGGTGCCGGGCCATGGAAAGAACGTGACCAGCGTTCCCGGTTCGCCGGACTCGTTACCGAAGTAGAGATGGTAGGTGTCCGGCGCGTCGAAGTTCACCGTCTTCTTCACCAATCGCAGCCCCAGCGCGGTGTGGTAAAAGTCGACGTTGCGCTGTGGATCGGTGGCGATCGCGGTGACGTGATGCTATCCCGTCGACGCGGTTGGCATGATCAGCTACCTCCCGCTGACACAGCTACCCCGCAAGGAAGCGTCCCAACCTCAGAGACGAGTGGACATCGGCAACACCACTTCGTAACCTGTCCCGGGACATAGAAGCTGGGCCGCGAGACCGGTCCTTGCAGCGAAGGATCGTGGCAATCTAGATGACCGGGGTGCGTCATTCACTTCGGCGAATTGCGTGTGGTGCGGCGGCCGCTGTGATGGTGCTCGCCGTGTCGATGGGTGTCGTGGCGGCCGACCCGGCGGCGGACGCACTGGCCAAGCTCAACGAGTTGTCCAGCCAGGCGGTGCAGACCCGCGAGGCCGTCACGGCCGCGCAGCGCGACGTCGACGCCCGGCTGGCCGACCAGAAGGCCGCCGAAGACCGCCACCGCGCCGACCTCGACGCCCTTTCGGCGGCCAACGCCCAACTCGCGCCCTTCCAGGCGGCGGTCGACCGGATCGCGGCGATGAACTACATGGGCGGCCGCGACGGTCAGATGGCTACGGTGCTGACCGCGAACTCGCCGCAACACCTGATCGACCGGCTGTCGGTGCAGCGGGTGGTGGCCGCTACGACGACCGATCAGATGAAGAACTTCCGGGCAGCGCAGGAGCGTGCGGCCGCCGCAGCCCAGGCGTCGCAGAAGTCGGCCGCCGACGCGCGCGCCGCCGCCGAGCATGCCGCTGCGGTGCGTGCCGACCTGCAGACCAAATGGAAGGAGTTGATGCGTCAGATCGCGGCCGCGGAGGCGCAGTACTCCGCGCTGACCCCGCAACAGCAGGCGGCGGTCGACAACGCGGTCCCCCCGCCGCCGCCCAGTGCGCCCGCTCCCCAAGACCCGGCGATCGTCGCGATGCCCGGCCAGCCTCCCGCCGACCCGGCGCCGGCGCTCGCCGCAGCCCAGATAGTCGACATCCCGGAGGCACTGCCCGTCGGCGTCGCCAACGAGGCTGGCTTACAGCGCAACACCGTCCTGGCCGCCAGGGCCATCAGCGCACGGTTTCCGCAGATCGCGAATATCGACGGGGTGCGGCCCGATTCGAAACCGTGGCATCCGCGCGGCTTGGCGATCGACATCATGATCCCCAACCACAGCAGCCCCGAGGGCATCGCGCTCGGCAACGAGATCCTCGCGTTCGCGATGGCCAACGCCGGCCGGTTCGGGTTACAGGACGTGATCTGGCGCGGCACGTATTACACGCCCGGCGGCCCGCGAGGGTCGGGTTACGGCCACTTCGACCACGTGCACATCACGACGCTGCCGCGCTGACCGCCCGGTCAGGGATGGAAGTTCCACTGGCCGCAGTCCTGGGCCAGGACGTCGTTGACGTCGACACGGCTGCCGCCGACCACCGGTCCCGGGTTTGAGGCGGTGTCGATGATGCGCTGGTACAGCACCGCGTGCGGAAAGATCTGCCCGTTCGACCACGACCGGGTCTGCCACGCCCACACGCGGCCCGGCGTTTGTGACTTGCCGATGACACCGTCGGCGGTGGCCCACTGACATGGCCGAATGCCGGCGTAAATGCCGGTGCGCATCGCCCCGATGACGGAATTGATGCCCCGAAACCACGGCAGTGCCAGGTCATTCCAGGCCTGCCGGTCGATGTCGTCGTCGATGCTGAAGTAGATCGGTGCGGTGCGGCCGCCACCGGCGGCGGTGTGCAGATGCCACGCGGTCTTCGCGTCGGCGACACCACCGGCGTACCCGCGGGTGAAGTCCGACGGCGCCGTCCCGCCCGGCTTGCCGTACTGGTAGTTGCTGACGATCACCAAACCGGCCGCGGTCAGCGACTTGGCGTAGGGCAGCGTGATGGGCTTGGCGCCGAAGTTGGAGCCGGGCCGTGAGGTCGAGACGTAGTTGATCACCCCGGCGTGGCCGGCGGCTTTGATGGCTTCGGCCGGAATCTGGCGCATGGCGAAGTCGATCAACGTCGGAGCGGCGGCCCTTGCCGCAGGCGCCTGCGTAGCCGCGGCGGCACCGAGACCGACTAGTGCGGACGCCGCGGCGGCATAGCGCAGCGCGTCACGGCGGGATACCTGCACGGCGCGATGGTAACTATGAGACGCCTGTGATTAGGGAGCCACGCAGGCGCTGCGTCAATTTTGATGCCGCACCGTTATCGGCTAATCCGGGATCAGATACCGAGCACATCGCGCGCTCGATCGATTTCATCGAGGTCGGTGGTCGACGGGATGAGCCTGAGCTCGTCGAGCCCCGCCTCGCGTGCGCCGTTGACGGCCGCGAGGAGGCCGGCCGCTCCGCAGTTCATCGTCCCGACGCCCGGGGTCGTCAAGTAGGTGGAGGCGCCGTCTCCGACGGAGGCAACCTCCTGGTCCCAGAAGTCTTTGACGTGCTCCCGGAGTTGCTGCTCTGGGTCGGGGCCGAGCGCGAACCAGACCGGCGCGGAAAAGTGTGGCCGATCGGTCCTGCCTGCCGCTTGCCACGCCTGGATGACACGTTCGCGCTGAGCGGCCAACGCCTCGGCGTCGAAGTGCAGTGAATGGGCAGGGTCGCTCACCCCGACGGCCCATCGTGCGGCGCGAGCGAGTGCCTTCGGGCCGATCACGCCGGCGACGAGCGGGATGCCGTCGCTCTGGGTGGGCACGGGCCCTACTGGAAAGTGCCCGTCGACGGGTGGCTCCTGGCCCCACACGCTGCGCATCGCCGCGACGGCCTCGTCCATGCGCTGCCGCTTTCGGTCGAGCGGACTGTCGACTGCGAGATAGTCCTCGTCCCACGCGCCGATGCCGACCCCGAGCGTCAGGCGCCCGCCCGACAGGACGTCAATGGTCGCCAGGTCCTTGGCGAACAAGACAGGGTTGCGCATCGGCAGTGCGACGACGTCGGTCCAGAGTCGAACGCGTTCGGTCATCGCCGCCGCAGCGGCAAGCTGCGGCACGACCGACCAGCTGTGCGGATAAACGATCCGTTCGTAGGTGACGAGCCCGTCCCACGGGCCCTCGTCGATCTTGCGGTACCACGCCAGCTCCGTCTCGCGCCCGTGCGGGAACAGCGTCGGCAGACCCATGGAGATCTTCAGGCTGGCAGCAGAGCTCAACGTCGCTCCTTAGGAGGTGTCGGGCAGAGGGGACGGGGATCGACCGCAGGCATAATAGCAACAGATTGTTCACTTAAGAGCTGGCGTGCTCCTCAGCGTCGGCCCGAGCTGTAGGGGATCAAGGACCGTGAGCTCAGTTAGGCAACGGGTCCGCCCCGGCGGACGCAGCGAGCGGGTGCGCGAATCGGTGATGCGCGCATGCCTAGAGCTGTTGAACGAGGGCAAGCTGGAGCTTCCGATCGCGGAGGTGGCGGCACGGTCGGGGGTGAACAAAGGAACGATTTACCGGTGGTGGCCCACCTCGGCCGCACTGCTGGACGACGCCCTCGTGTTCCACGCCCGCCATCGCACCGACGCGCCCGACACCGGGGCGTGGGAGAGCGACGTCCGGTACCTGATCACTGAACTCGCCTCGCTCGCAGCCGATCCCGTGGAGCGCGCCATCATGGCCACGGTGATCTCGGGGCGGTATCCGTCGTTGAACGACGCGATGATGGGCTGGTTCCGAAACGACCTCACGCAATGGGTCACGATGGTCGAGCGGGGTATCGATCGCGGCGAGGTGAGCGCTGACGTGGATCCCGCGGTCGTGCTGCACATGATGCTGGCACCGGCCGTGACGGTCTCCCTCTTCGACGGACGAGCGCTCACACCCGACGAGATCGACTCCCTGGTCGCGTTGGTCTGCCGAGCCACGGCCGCGCGAAACAACGCGGGAAGCACGCGCAAAGCGAAGTGAGTCGTGGCTATTCGGCCGGGGTCACATTCGAACCCGAGCCCTTGATAGACGCCTTCGCACGCTTCTCGGCGGGGACCCGCCGCTTGCCCCGCACGAACCCGTTAGCCGAGACCGTCGCCGACACCAGCGCGTTCTCGCCGCGCACGAACGGATGGAACCCGACCCCAGCACCGCCACGGCCCTTGACCGGAATGTCCGGCACTTCCGTTACCTTCCAGCCTTTTTCGGACGTCGAAAAGATGGCCTCGTCGTTGCCGCACGACAGCGGCAGCCCGGCGATCACCTCGTCGCCGTCACCCGCGAGCTTCACGCCGGCCACGCCGTTGCCTGCCACGCCCTGCGGGTTCACCGCCGCCGGGTCGATGCGCAGGATCTTGCCGCGCCGCGTCACCAACGCCAGGTGGTAGCCGTCGGGCAGCACACCCGAGCCCACCAGGCCGGTGATGTCCGGTGCGACCGGGATGTCGCGGATCTTGTATGGCAAGCCTGCGCCGGTGGTGAACTTCACCCGACCGTCGGCCCAGACCGCCCATCCCAGCCCGGAGGTGAGCAACTCACCGTGGCTGTCGGAGAACACGCCTCGTTCGTCGAGCCGCCAAGCCGTGTTGACCTTGCGCTCACGGGGTCCGTCGTCGCCGCCATTGGCGGTGACGGGTGCGGCGTCGAAATCCAACACGGTGCGCCGGTCGAACTCGGGGCCCTTGAACAGCTTCGCGGTCTCGACCAACTCCTTGTCGATCACCTTGCGCCGCGCATCCGGATTCGACACCAGCTCAGTGAGATCGACGAACTCGGCATCGAGCCGCTCGGCCTCGGCCCGCAGTTCGATGACGTCGAGCTTGGTCAGCCGGCGCAGCTGCAGTGCCAGCACATAATCGGCCTGCACGGCGTCGATCTTGAACCGGGCCTGCAGACCCTGACGGGCTTCGTCGACGGTCTCGGACCCCCGGATCACCGCCACCGCGGCGTCGATGTCGAGGTGGATGGTCATCAGGCCGGCCACCAGATGACGCCGCGCGGTCACCTTCTCCAGCCGGTACTCGCTGCGGTGCAGCACCACCGAATCGCGCAGCGACAGGAACGCGGCGATCAGCTCGCGCACCGACCACCACCGCGGCACCCGGTTCTCGTCGAGCGCGACGAGGCTGGCGGCGAACGTCGACTCCAGCGGGGTGAGGGCCAGCAGCTGCTCGCGGATCTTCTCGGCGTCGTGGCCTCGTTTGGCGGTGACGACGATCCGCAGCCCGTTGCGGCGGTCGGTCAGATCCGACATGTCGGCCACACCGGACAGCTCACCGGAGTCGACCAGCGCCCGGATACGTTCCTGCACGGTGTTACTCGCGACGCCGGGTGGCAGCTCGGTGATGATGCAGTTCTTGCCCTCGACGGTCACCGTGCCACGCACGGTGAAATGGCCGCGTCCGGTGGTGATGTACTCGCGTAGCCCCGCGGTGCCGACCACCGACGCCCCAGAACCCCAGTCCGGGCCCGGAATCAACTTCACCAGACGGTCGTCGGTCATGTTCGGGGTCTTCAGCAGCGCGCGGCAGGCGGCCATGATCTCGCGCGGGTTGTGGGCAGGCACCTTGGTGGCCCACCCCTCGGCGATGCCGACCGCGCCGTTGCACAGCAGCACCGGCCACTGGGCCGGCAGCACGGTCGGCTCGATCCATTCACCGTCAAAGGTCGATGTCATCGGGACGGCGTGGCTGTCGAGTTCGGCGGTCAACGCCGCACCGGCTGCGGATAACCGCATCTCGGTGTAGCGGTCGGCGGCCGGGATATCGCCCTGGATACGCGGGAAAGCGCCTTGTCCGTCAATGACTTTCACGCGCTGGAAATCGGCGGCCATCAGCGCCGCCGCGCCGTACATCGAGGTGCCGCCGTGCGGGTGCAGGTTGCCTGTGACCGCGGAGCAGATCTTCGACGACTTCTGCGGCTTGTTACCGGGCTGCAGTTTCGACTCGTGCATCTGGTAGAGCAGACGGCGCTGACCCGGCTTCAGGCCGTCGTAGGCCGACGGGATCGCGCGGTCGCTGACGCTGTAGAGCGCGAAGGTCAGCTGGTAGAGGTTCCAGTAGTCGTCGGCGCTCTGGTCGTGAACCAGGTCCGGGTTCTGTTCGGGGATTTCCAGGGTGGCGGTCACGGTATCTGCCTATGTCTTAGTCGAGGTCGAGGGAATTGGTGTCGACGCGGGCGGCGATCTCGGCCATCCACGTGCGCCGGCCCTCGGGCGGCCCGCCGAACAACGTGTGGTGCAGCTTGTTTTCACCGTCGTCGGGGTGGACCCGAATCACGGTGCGCCGCTGCGGATCCAGCACGGTGTTCCAGAAGTCATCGGCATCCATCTCGCCAAGCCCCTTGTTGCGCTGCACCTCCACCTTGCGCTTCGACGTCTCCTTCAGCTTGGCCACCGCGGCGTCGCGCTCGGATTCGTCTTGGCAGTAGATCCGCTGCTGGCCGTCCTTGACGACGAACAACGGCGGCAGCGTCACGTACACCATCCCGGCCTCGACCAGGGGCCGGTAGAAATCGAGGAACATCGAGATCAGGCTGGAGTTGATGTTGCCGCCGTCGGGGTCGGCGTCGGAGGCGAACAGGATCCGGTCATAGCGGCACAGTTCGGGGTCGCAGCTGTCGCGCACGCCGCAGCCGAGGATGCGTTCGATCGCGTCGAACTCGTCTTTGCCCCGCGCCTTGGACAGGGCGAACCCATAGACGTTGGGCGGTTTGCCTTTCAGCGGAAACGCCGCCTGGAAGGTGGCGTCGCGCGCGGCTTTGATGGTGCCCAGCGCCGAGTCACCCTCGCACAGAAACAGTTCGGCGCCCGATCCGCGGCCGGTTTCGCGGCTCGGCAACAGTTTCGGCGGCAGCGACAGGTTCGTCCCCAGCCCTTTGGCCTTCGAGGCGGCGCGCGACCGCGCCTTGGCCCCTTCCGCGCTGCGCCGCGCGCGGGCGGCCTCCAGCGCCAGCTTGGTCCACAACGTCACGGTGTCGCCGTTGGCGGGGTTGGCCGCCCAGACGGTGACGCTGCGCGCGACATCAGGGGCCATCGCGACGTTCAGCGACCGCGACGAGACCGCGGTCTTGGCCTGCGAGTCCCAGCCGACATCGGGCGCGCGGGTGTCCACGGCAAGCGCGGTGACCGCCGCGAAATCCTGTGGCTCCGGGCCGTTCTCACCCTTGGCCAGGCCCAGGTCCCGCATCCGCGACGCCCGGTCGGCCAGCGCCTCGGAGAGACCCTTCACGGCGGCCGTCAGGTGCGAGCCGCCGCCGGGGGTGCGCACCGTGTTGCAGAAGGCGGCCACCGTCGCCGGTTCGGCCGGGCCCGCGGTCAACGACCAACGGAACGGAGTCGGACCACGACCGGTGGTGTACTCGCCGTGGCCCTCCACGACCGCGCGGACCTCGGGCGCCGGCGCGTCGGCCGCCGTGCACATCAGGTCCAGCAGGGTGTCGGTACCCCATGGACCGTCGAACGGTTCGAGCAGCGCCTGCGGAATCTCGTCCCCGGGCCAGCCCTCGTCGGTGACGACCAGGTGCACACCCGGCGACATCCGGGCCGCGGCGTGCGCGCGCAGCAGCACCTCGCCGATGTCGATGGTGGAATCGGCGACGACGGCCGGGTCGAACAGGATCCGCACCGTGGTGCCGTGCAGGTTCGGCTTGCGGTTACCGGCGCCGCGCAACTTCTGGGTGTCGTTGCGCGTGAACGGCGCCTCGGGGTCGAACTCTTTGCCTTCAAAGGTCCCGGGGTAGCCGCGGCCGAAGCTCTGCAGATAGGTCTTGCCGGCGCGGCGCACGGTGACGTCGGTGCGGGCAGATATGAATACCGCTGCGGCGGCCCCGATGCCGTTCAACCCGGCGCCGGTGCTGGCCGCGTCGGTGTGCGCAGAGAACTTCCCGCCGGCGCGCGCGGTCCCCAGCGTCTTGACGATGCCGTTTTTCTTCGTCGTCGGATCGGTGTCGACCGGCAGGCCGCGGCCGTCGTCGGCGACGCTGACCGACCCGTCGGCGTGCAGGGTGATCGTCACGGTGGAACCGCCGTGGCCGGGCTCGGCGACCTCTTCGATGGCGTTGTCGATGAGCTCGCGCAACGCGGTGTTGAGTACGTCGAGCCCCAGGTTCACCGCCGGCCGCAGGCGGGTGTGCTGGACATCATCAAGCTCGGTGATGTCGGCGGCGGTGTAACTCACTGCTGGTCCTTATTTCTTGCTTGCGACAGGGGCCGCAGGAATCGTAGACGCTGGCACCGACAATTCTGCGCTGCCCGCGCCGCCCGCGACGGAGCGAGTGCGGAACCACCATTCACATCAGGTGGCCCGTGCGATAACGTCCAGATCAGTGTCCTTTATTTCCGAAAGCGAGCTTTGCTGCAATGACGGTGACTGGTGAGCGTCCCAAGATCCAGCTCGACGACGTCGAATTCAATCGGCGGGATCATCCGGACCGGCCGTTGCGGCCCATCCCGCCCGGCCGTGACCACTTCGCCGCCCAGTGGCAACAGATGCGCGAGTTCATGTTCGGCCAGTGGATCGACATCGACAAAGAGGTCGAACCCAACGAGCTGACGCGGCTACGCGACGACTACTTCTGGCAGGGCGACGAGTACATCATCGGCGTGGTCGACGCGTTCGAGCGCCTCGGCTACGAAAAGGGCCGCGCCCTCTACGAACAGGCGCTGACTCAGGGCATCGACTCTCTCGAGGATCCGCCCAGGGAGTTCGTCGAGTTCTTCGAGCATCTGGAGCAGCTGCCGAGCCAGTTCGACCTCGAGGCCGCCGAACGCGGCCGCATGCTGGCGATGTCGGCCACCAAGACGGCCACCATGATCATCCAGGGGTGGGCGTTCTACGAGACGGCGATGACCGGCGATATCTCGGCATCCACCGGTGCCACCGGTCGCTTCGCCGACGACGGCCCGCGGCGCTTCATCGAAACCGCGCGCGTCTTCGCGGAGTTCACGCTGCCCGACATCTTCGACCGGCACTCGGACGCCTTCCAGGATGTGATCCGGGTGCGGTTGATGCACGGGCTGGCCAGCCGCGGCTTGCGCCGGAAATGGGGCGACGACGTCTACCTCAAGTTCGGCGAGCCCATACCCGTGACGTCACTGCTCGGGTTCGGCAGCGGGATGCTGCTCGGACGGCTGGTCGACCACGCGTTCGGACGCAAGCTGACCCACCAGGAACTCGAGGACCTCGCCGAGTACTCGTCGTACTCGGGGCGGCTGTGGGGCGCGCCCGAGCGGCTCTACTCCCCGACCGGTCTGGAGCTGATCAGGTCGTTGAACTACGTGCTGGCCAGGGGCGGCAACCCGTCGCCGTGGCGCGCCGAACTCGTCGACGCGATCGCCGGTCCCGCGCACCTGACGACCCTGACCGACGCGCTTCCCGGCGTGGTCAAGAAGTTGGTGGCGCGGCACGCCAACCAGCTGACCGCAACGCTCGCGCTCGTCCCGGCGGGCGCGGTGTTCGGGTACCAGCAGATCGAGGCGATGGTGGCAGGCAGCTTCTTCGAGCCGCTGGGCTACAACTATGAGCGCCGAATCCGGATCTTCAAGGAGATCGCCAGACTCAACGTCCGCATCGCGATGGTGGCCGACAAGCTGCCGTGGTCCAACCCGATTCGCGAGCGGCGAAAGAAGACCGGCGCGGCCGCGCGCGAGCGGATCGCGATGCTGGAGAAGATCGCCAAGGCTCGGCAGATCCCGCTGACCTACACCAGCCACGACCAGTCGACAAAGGGCGAGGGCTTCACCGGCTGAGCGTGCCCATCCGGGTGACGGCCTCGGTGAGAATCGTCTGTGAGGTGGCGAAGTTCAACCGCACGTGACCCGCGCCGCCGGACCCGAAGACATGCCCGGAACTGAGCGCCACCCGCGCCTGGTCGAGAAACGCCCGCGCCGGGCCCGCCAGTTCGGAGACGACGCCGGGGCCGTCGCCGCCACCGGGCTCGTCCAGATCGAGGCGGCGGCAATCGAGCCAGGCCAAGTACGTGCCTTGCGGCGGGGTGTAGCCGACGAGAGGCAGGCGTTCGGCGAGCAGGTGCCCCAACAGGTCGCGGTTCGCCGACAATCCGGCCAGCACCGCATCGAGCCACACCTCGCCCTCGTTGAACGCCACGGTGTGTGCCATCACGCCGAGGTGGCTGGGGCCGTGGCTGACTTCCTCGGGCAGCCGGTCGAGGTCTGCTGCCGCTTCGGGGCCGGCAACCACCAGCGCCGCCTTCAGCCCGGCGAGGTTCCACGCCTTGGACGCCGACGTGACAGCGAAGGCGTCCTCGGCGCCCGCGACGCTCAGGTACGGCGTAAAGTCCGCCCCCCGCAACACCAACGGCGCATGGATCTCATCGGAGACGACCCGTACCCGGTGGTCGCGGCAGAGCGTCGCGATGCGGGTGAGTTCATCGACAGAGTGCACGGCGCCGGTCGGGTTGTGGGGGCTGCACAACAGGTAGGCCACCCGATCGCCCATCGTCGCGGCCGTGCCGAACGCCGTATCCAACGCCTCCAGGTCGATGCGGCCGTCCATGCCGAGGCGCGCCTCGACGACGCGGCGGTCCGCGTGCGTGACGAAGGCGTAGAACGGCGGATAGACGGGCGCATTGACGACCACGACGTCGCCGGGTTCGGTGATCAGCTTGAGGACCTCGACGATGCCCAGCATCACATCCGGAACGAGCGCGGTGCGCTGCACCGCCAGCCCGTCCCAGCCCCAACGACGTTGCGCAAACGCGGACAGGGCCTCGGCGTAGGCGCGCGCTCCGCTCGGATATCCGGTGTCCCCCAAGGCGATTGCCGTATTCAGCGCGTCGGCGATAGGTTCGGCAAGGGGTACGTCCATCTCCGCGACCCACAGGGGCAACACATCTGCAGGATGCACCCGCCACTTCATGCTGGTCCGCCGGCGCAGCTGCTCGACGGCCAACTCCTCCAGCGGATTCACGATCCCATCTTGTCGCACGCCGCTGAAAGCGGCGAACACCGGTTGACAACGTACAACCAATCGGTTGTATATTGAGCACGTGACCGATCAGGACGAGGAACGGGCGGACGCGTTCTTCCACGCCCTGGCCGACCGGACTCGGCGAGACATTCTGCGCCGGGTGCTGGCCGGGGAACATTCGGTCACTGCACTCGCGGAGAAGTACGACATGAGCTTCGCCGCAGTGCAAAAGCACGTCGCCGTGCTGGAGAAGGCAGGCCTGATCTCCAAGCGTCGTCAGGGGCGAGAGCAGCTGGCGAGCGGCGAGGTGGAGGCGGTGCGTTCAGTCGCCTCGATGCTCACCGAGCTCGAAGACGTCTGGCGTGGCCGCATCGCTCGCATCGACGAACTACTCAACGAGGAATAACCATGCCTGTCACCAACATCAGCAAGAACATCGACGACCTCACCCTGACGATCACCGCGGAGTTCGCGGCGCCCGTCGAGCGGATCTGGCGGATCTACGCCGACCCGCGTCAGCTCGAGAAGATCTGGGGTCCGCCCGGTTATCCGGCAACGGTGGTCGAGCATTCATTGACCCCGGGCGGCACGGTCACGTACTACATGACCGGGCCCGAAGGCGAGAAGTACGGCGGTTATTGGAAGGTCACCACCGTCGACGAGCCGCGCAGCTTCAGTTTCGAAGACGGCTTCGCCGACGACGACCTCAAACCGGCGGGCGACATGCCCGTCGCGCACAGCGTCTACACGTTCGAGCCGATCGACAACGGGACCACCAGGGTCACCTACGTCAGCCGCTACGAGTCGGCCGAAGGCCTGCAGAAGGTGCTCGAGATGGGTGTCGAAGAGGGCTCGAGGCAGGCGATCAACCAGATCGACGCACTGCTGGTGGGCTGACACCGTCAGGCTCCGGAACCCCTTGTAGCGTAGGGGTTCCGGAGCATACGACTGCGGACCCACAGGGCCGGCGTCGCCACCGCAGCGCTACCAGAACCACCAGCAACGCCAACGACAACCCGGCCAGCACCGGTTGCAGGGGCGCCCATAGGCTGAGCGCGCCGGACGCGCCGACGGCGAGCAAGACGAGCTTGTTGCAGACCGGGCATCCCACGGCGAACGTCACCAACGCGAGCCCAGAGGCCATCGACCCGGTGTTGCGCCGCGCGCCTCCGATCGCGAACCACGCCGCCGTGAGCGCACCGGTTGTGATCAGCACCGGATATTCCCACCACCGCACGGGCACGTCTCGGCTGAACAGGGGCGTGTCGATGATGTCGGTGGGCATAGCGATCACCACGACGGCGACCACACCGGCCAGCACCCCTTGGGCGTGCCTCTTCGTCACATGCATCCAGCGGCCTTCCTGGGCTCGATCACGACTTAGCTCCGCAGCGCACTGCCAGCCAACCATTCGTCCCACGACACGCTCCAGTCCCCGTTCTGCCAGATCGGCAACGGGTCCCCCTCGGTGTTGTGTACCTCGAAAACATCGCCAGGACGGGAGAACTCGTAGAACCAACGGGCATGATCGGCGTTGACGTTCAAGCACCCGTGCGACACGTTGGTGCTCCCTTGGGCCCAGACGGTGCTCTCCAGCTCGTGGACGTAGATCCCGCTGCTGGTGAGGCGGACGGCGTAGTTGACCGTTGTGCGGTAGCCCTGCGCCGAGTCGACCGGCAGCCCGTACGTCGAAGAGTCCATCACGACCGACTCAGCCTTGCCCATCACCGTGTACACCCCGGGCTGCGTCCAGAAGGAGATCTTCTTGCCGCCGATGGTCTCCGAGCCGCCCATGCCCATGGAAGTGGGAATCGTCCGCACCAGTTCACCGTTCTCGTACACGCTGATCTGCTTGGTCGCGTCGTCGGCGATCGACACGCGAGCGTCCCCGATGCGGAACGAGGCATGGCTGTTCTGCTCGCCGTAGAGCCCGTCGCCCAGATGTGCGCCGAAAATGTCTGCGCGTGCGGTTATTTCGGTGCCGGGGCGGTGGTAGTCCTTCGGACGCCAGTGCGCGCGTCGGTCATCCATCCAGTACCACGAGCCCTCGACAGCGGGCACGGTAGTCACCGACAAGCGCTCCTCGGCGGCGGCGCGATCGGGGACCGACTCGTCGAAGCGCGCCACGACGACGGTGCCGACACCGTAAGTGCCGCCGTCGGCCAACGCGGCTCCCGAGGTCGTGGTGAAGCTGACCCGCGTCTGCTCCTGTGGGGTCAGCGTCGTGAACGTCGAGGTTTGGGTGGCAGGTATTCCGGTGGGGCCGGAACTCGACACGGTCACGGTGTAGGTACGGCCGTACTCGAGCGGTGCGGCGGCGGCCCAGGTGCGGCTATCCGAGTCCGCCGAAGCCGGCACCGCCTCGCCGGTGTCGTCGACAAGCGTGACGCCGGTGAGCGTTCCGGTGCCGGCGCTGACCCGTACGTCGCTCAAGGGATTGATCCCGGTTGCCTGCGGCGGGGGCGAGATCGTGACGGACGCGGGCACCGACCGCGGCGGCGTCGGTATGTCAGCGGTGTTGGCTTCTCCTGAACCCGAACGGATCTGCAGCCAACCGATCGCGACGACGAGGGTGATGACCAGCGCCACGCCCGCTGACCACTGCACCCGCTTCTGGTGCGAACCGATCCCCACTTGCGGCCTCCCTCTCCCAATCGCATTGCTGCGGTAGGTGTGCTAGAAAGTCCCTACGTACCTACGCAGTAGATACGTAGAACGCTAGCACGGAGGTGGACGGTGAGCGGTTCGCGGCGAGACAACGTCGGCAAGGACCTCATGTTTCTCGGTGGTCTGGTCGTCGTCGCGGTGGCGCTGATCCTGTATCTGGTGATGGGTGCCGACACCGAGTTCGACGGGTCGGGCGCGGGGCCGGCCCCGACCTCGATCGCCGCCAGCCCTGATGAACCCGCCGCCCAATTCGGCGTCGCGTCGGTGGAGCGCAGGCAGGACGGGGACCCGTTCGCCATCGGGGATCCCGATGCCCCCGTCGCGATGGTGATGTTCTCCGACTATCGCTGCCCGTTCTGTGCCAAGTTCAGCCGCGACACCCAACCCGAACTCGTGGAGCGCTTTGTCGAGAACGGCACACTTCGCGTCGAGTGGCGCGACTTCCCGATCTTCGGCGAAGAGTCGAAACGGGCGGCTCGGGCTGGGCGGGCAGCCGCCGAACAAGGGAAGTTCTGGGAGTTCAACGACGCGGTGTACTCGGCCGCACCGGACCGAAGGAAAGCGGACCTGAGCGAGCAGGCGCTGATCGGCTTCGCCGAGCAGGCCGGCGTCGCCGATATCGACCGATTCGTCGCCGGCCTGCGCGGAACCGAGTTCGACGACGCCATCAACGCCGACTTGGCGCAAGGTAACCGCATCGGCGTCCCCAGTACTCCGGCGTTCCTGATCAACGACGCCCCGTTGCTCGGCGCCCAACCCACCGACGAGTTCGTGCGCGAAATCACCGAAGCGTTGCACAACTGATGAGCGGCATCGGTTTCCTCGGCGCGTTTCTCGGCGGGTTGGCTTCGCTGCTCAGCCCGTGTTCGGCGCTGCTCCTACCGTCGTTCTTCGCCTACGCGTTCGACCGGGTGCACCTGCTGATGCGCCGCACCTTCGTCTTCTGGATCGGGCTGTGTCTGGTGTTGATGCCGATGGGCGCCGGTCTGGGGTTCGCGGGCAGTGCGGTCACCCGCTACCGGAGCGAAGTCACGCTGATCGGCGGCCTGGTCCTGGCCGGCTTCGGCCTGATGACGTTGCTGGGCAAAGGGTTTCAAGTGCCCGGCATACAGGGGTTGGCGGACCGGATCAAGATTTCCAGCACGTTGTCGGTGCTCGCGCTCGGAGCGGTCTACGCGCTGGCCGGTTTCTGCGCCGGTCCCCTGTTGGGCGCGGTGCTCACGATGTCGGCGATGGGCGCCGACCCGGTCTACGGTTCGGCGCTGATGGGGGTTTACGCCCTGGGCATGGCCGCACCGCTGTTGCTGCTCGCCTGGTTGTGGGACCGTTTCGGCTTGGCCGAGCGCACCGCGCTGCGGGGCCGCCCGGTGCGGGTGGGTCCGGTACAGACGCACACCACATCGCTTGTCGCCGGGCTCATCCTGATCGCGATCGGCGCGGTGTTCATCTTCACCGACGGCACAGCCAATCTCGGCGGTGTGCTGACCGTCGACGCGACATACGACCTGCAAGCATGGCTGAGTCGAGTGTCGGCCACCGCCGGCGATCCGGTCGTCGTCCTCGGCGTCGTCCTGGCACTCATCGCCTGGCGCGGCTATCGGCTCTGGCGCCGCCGTGCCCAGGTGCGCATCGGTTCCGGTCAGCGGCAGCGGGAAGGCGCATCCGTTGGGTGACGGAGCTACTATCGCGCTAAGTAGGTTGGGCGCGGCCGGCCCCACGAGCCGCAGCGGGACGGCATGACGGCACAACGGTACGGGTGGTGTTAGACGTGGCAATCAGAGGATTCGGTGACCTGGAAGCCGTCGTGATGGACGTGCTGTGGTCCAGGTCGGAGCCGTCCACGGTGCGCAGCGTGCACGACGAGCTGGCCACCCGGCGGCAGATCGCCTACACCACCGTGATGTCCACCATGGACAACCTGTTTCGCAAGGGCTGGCTGTCACGGGAGAAGATCGGCCTGGCCTACCAGTACGTGCCGATCATGAGCCGTGAAGAGCACTCCGCGAAGCTGATGCGCACCGTGTTCGAATCCGGCGGTGACGGCGAGCTCATCCTCAACTTCTTCCTGGAACAGATGGCCGACGACGAATCCGCGAAGCTGCGACAGGTGCTCCAGCGCGCGGTGGAAGGCGAGTCCTGATGAATGCGGTCACCTTCCTGATCGCCTATGCAGTGGTCTTGAGTTGGCTGGCACCGGCGCTGCTCACCAGCCCCCGCATGAGTGGATTGCATCCCCGCTTGTCGGTCGTTGCCTGGCTGGCGACGATCGCCACAGCGTCGGTCGCCTGGGTGTCGGCCCTGGCGATTCTGGTCGTCAGCGCCGCGACGAGCCTGCTCGCCAACGCCGCGGTGACCTTCTGCGTCGAGACACTAGGCATCACCGGCGCGGTGTTGCTGCCACCGGCGCTCGCGACGATGTTGGTCGTCGGCCTCCTCGCGCTCACCGCGGGGGTGGCCGTCGAGACCGCGCGCCGTGTGATCGTGGCGCTGGCCAGAACGCGCCGCCGCAACCGCGACCATGCCGAAGCGGTGCGGATCATCGGCCGCCCGACCGACCACGCCGGCGTGGTCGCCGTCAGCGCGCAGCAGCCGGTTGCGTACTGCGTTTCGGGCGGACGGCGAAGCGCGATCGTCGTCAGCACCGCAGCGCTGGACCTGCTGAACCCGGGCGGGCTGGCCGCAGTGCTCGCGCATGAGCGCGCGCACCTGCGCGGCTACCACCACCACGTGATCGCGCTGTTGAACGCCCTCGCCGCGGCGCTGCCGAGGTTGCCGCTGATGCGCACCGCAGCACAGGCGGTGCCGCCCCTGCTTGAGATGTGTGCTGACGATGTCGCCAGCCGCACACACGGCCGCGCGCCGCTGATCGCCAGCCTGGTCGCGTTGAGCACCCGCCACCGCGTCCCCGAAGGGGCGTTGGCCGCCGCAGGCACCGCGGTCGTGGACCGCGTGGTTCGACTCACGCAGGCGCACAACCGGTCGCACCGACCACAGGAGGTGGCGGTGTCGATATTCGTCCTCGCCACCCTCGCCGCCCCGGTGATGGCGCTTGCATTCTGCGGGCCCTGAGGCGTCGGGCGGCTAGTCTCGTCCATCGGGCCACCCGCGATGACGAAAGAGGAAACATGGGCACGACCGACATGTTTGACGCCGCCGCCGAGACCGGAACCGCGATGGAGCAAGCGGTCGCGGTCTTCATGTTGCATCCGGAGACGTTCGGCGAAAGCGCGGCTGCCGGCTACGAGAACCCGTTGGCCGGCTACGTCGCCGGCCGCGGCGGCGTGCTGGGCGAGGCCGACGGCGCGACGGTCGCAGCCGTGTTCGCGGTGTTCGAACCCACCGGTCTGGCGGCACTGTGGGACGAGGGCCGCGCCGTTCACGGCGCTGCCGGTGCAGCGCACCGGTATTGGGAGCAGGCCGCCGGGTTCGCGCGCAGGTACCTCACCGGCGCGACGGGTCTGGACCGCATCGCCGAACTGGGGGAGAGGCTGATCGCCGCGACGCCGACCGCCGGGCTGCCGCTGTATGCCGGATGGCGCGCAATGCCCCTGGCCGACGACGCCCCAGCGCGGACGCTGCAGGTGATGTTCGTGTTGCGGGAGCTGCGGGCCGGGGTGCACTTCAACGCGCTCACCATCTCCGGCATCGCCCCGATCGAGGCGCACATGCTCAACAAGGGCGCCCAGTACGCCGCGATGTTCGGCTGGCCCGAACCGTATGCCGACGGCGCGGACAAGAAGGACCGCTACACCGAGGTCGAAAGCCTGACCAACCGGCGGATGACCGAACTGTTCGACGCCGCCTTCGACGTCGCCGAAGCCCAGGAGCTGGCCCGGCTCAGCACCGACGCGCTGGCGTCGCTTAAGGCCAACGTCCCAAACTAGCCGGGCCAGCCCGCCAACGCGCGGTCGGCCAGCGCGTGCAGGTCTGCGCGGCTGGCCCCGCTTCGCGCCTGCACGGCGATGCCCTGACACACCGCGGCGACCCAGCGGGCCAACACCGTGGTGTCCACGCCGGACAGTTCGCCGTCGGCGACAGCCTCGTCGAACCGCTCGGCGATCCTATGCACGGTGGCGTCGCGCATCTCGGCAAGCCCGGGGCCGCCGTCGACCGTCAGGCACCCGCGCGGTTCGGCGCTGACGGTGTCGGCGGCGCCGTGCATGGCCGCTTCGGCGACGCCGCGCGCGGCATCACCGTCAACAACGTGCAGCCCGGCCCCATCGACACCGACGCGAATCCGACAACGGCAGCGACTTGTCCGAGGGCGCCAAGACGTTGATGCCGCTCGGCCGCTACGGGCATGTCCGCGACGTCGCCGCCATCGTGAGCTTCCTGGCGGGCCCGGAATCCGGCTACGTGACCGGCGCCAATTGGAACGTCGACGGCGGCTTCACGGTCTAGGCAGCGGTTTTCGATACGAGGCGTCGGGGTAAGTGACGCGGGTGAGTGAACCCAGCTCCGATCACTCCGCCCCCAAGCCGGATCGCGGGAGCCTGCTCGCGAGCGGTGCGTTGTGGACGGCGAAGTGGTCGGTGGTCATCGTGGCGATCGCCGCCGGCGCGTTCGTACTCGGTTGGGTGGCGGCGAAGCTGTGGGTGATCTTCCTGCCGGTCCTGCTGGCCGTCGTGGTCTGTACTGTGCTGTGGCCGCCGGCGCGCCTGCTGATGGACCGCGTCGGCATGCCCCCGGCGGCCGCGTCGCTGACCACGCTGCTGCTGTTCCTGGCGATCGCGACGGGTCTGATCGCGCTGATCGTTCCCCCGCTGCTGGACCAGATGCCCGCACTGGTCGACCAGGCGACCGCGGGCATCGACAGGCTGCAGGACTGGGTCTCCGGCCCGCCGATCAACCTGCAGCAGGAACAGCTGGACCGCTTCGCCGGCTCGCTGGTGAACGCGATGCGGGAGTCGTCCTCCGCGATCGCGACGGGGGTCGTCAGCGGTGTCAGCACGGTCGGCAGCGTGGTGGTGACACTGGTCCTGACGATCGTGTTGTCGTTCTTCGTCCTCAAGGACGGTCGCAAGTTCGTGCCCTGGCTGGCCGGGCTCACCGGTCAACGCGCGGGACGCCACCTCGACGCGGTGCTCACCCGGATGTGGGACAACCTCGGCGGGTTCATTCGTGCGCAGGCGGGAGTGGCGTTGATCGATGCGGTGTTCATCGGCGCCGGACTTCTGATCCTCGGTGTCCCGTTGGCCCCGGCGCTTGCGGTGCTGACCTTCGTCGGGGCGTTCGTGCCGTTTGTCGGTGCGTTCGTGGCCGGGGCGTTAGCGGTGCTGATTGCCTTGGTAGCCAACGGCTTTGTCAATGCGTTGCTCGTGCTCGCCGTCATCATCGCGGTCCAGCAGATCGAAGGCAATGTGCTGCAGCCATTTCTGCAGAGCCGTGTCATGAAGTTGCACGCGGCGGTGATCCTGCTCGCGGTGACCGCCGGGGGCGCCTTGTTCGGGATCGTCGGCGCATTCCTCGCCGTGCCGACGACCGCGATGCTGGCGGTCATCGTCCGCTATCTCAGCGAGCAGATCGATCTACGGGTCGAGGGCGAGGCTGAAGGTGCCGACAGCGGGACTCGTTGAGCACGCCGCGTTTTAGGCGATCGTGGCGTGCGATACTCGCCAGGTGGCGAGCAAGAAGTCGACGGATTCGACGGCGCGTGAGCTAGCAGCTATTCAGCTTGCCACCAGCGATCTCGTCGGGGTGGCGCTGCGCAGTGTCGAGGACCTCGAAGTCTCTCTGCCGCAGTTTCGGCTCCTGCGGGTGCTCGACGACCTCGGTGAGGCCAGCGCCACCAAATGTGCTCAGGTCCTCGGGGTCGGGGGTTCCTCGGTCACCCGGTTGGTCGATCGGCTCGACGCGTCAGGGCATCTGGTGCGCCGTCCCGACGCGGCCAACCGCAGCGCGGTCGTGCTCGCCCTCACCGACGCCGGCCGACGGCTGGTCAAGAAGGTGGAAACGCGGCGGCGTCGGGAGCTCAAGAAGGCCCTGGATCGCCTCAGCCCCGACGAGCGCGCGCAGTGCATCGCCGCGCTGGAGCGGCTGCACGAGGTGCTGGACGCGCCCGAGGATCCGCGGATCCCGTACTGACAC
This sequence comes from Mycolicibacterium sp. XJ662, assembly GCF_053484035.1. Classification (NCBI taxonomy): domain Bacteria; kingdom Bacillati; phylum Actinomycetota; class Actinomycetes; order Mycobacteriales; family Mycobacteriaceae; genus Mycobacterium; species Mycolicibacterium sp. XJ662. The sequence continues at coordinate 1,029,307 of NZ_JBEFTL010000001.1, forward strand.
AGAAGCACCCGTATCACGCCGAATCTTGCCACGCGCAAGACTTGCCTTGCGCAAGACAAGACCACGGGTTAATCTTGACGAACTCCAGAATCGAGGATCAGATGCGAAGCGCCGCGGACAAACTGCGCGCCGCCGGCCTCCGAGTGACCCGGCCGCGCCTGGCAGTGCTCGCCGAACTGGCGAACCACCCGCACGCCGACGTCGAGACGATCACCACCGGGGTGAGACAGCGGCTGGGCAAGGTGTCGACCCAGGCGATCTACGACGTCGTGCATGCCCTGACCAAGGTCGGGATATTGCGTCGCGTGGAACCGGCGGGTTCGCGCACCCTCTTCGAGGTCGAGACCGGCGACAACCATCATCACCTGGTGTGCCGAAGCTGCGCGACGATCGTCGACGTCGCCTGTGCGACAGGTGAAGCACCTTGTCTGCAGGCCAGCGACGACCAGAACTTCTGCATCGACGAGGCCGAGGTCACCTTCTGGGGCCTCTGCCCGGAATGCCGAACTGTTTCAACGGAAACCGTCAATTGAATGGAGCATCGCAGATGACCAACGCGCAAACACTCGAACGCACCGCCGTCCGGGGTCCGCAGAAGCTCGGACCTTTGACCCCGCTGGTCGGCGAGTGGGAGGGCGACGTCGGTGTCGACCTGAGCTACCACAACCAAGACGACGAGACCGGCGAGACAACGTATTTCGAGCGGGCGGTCTTCAAGCCCATCCCGCTGCAGGAGAACGGCCAGCAGGTGCTGTGGGGCCTCAACTACTCGATGACGGCCTGGCGCCACGGGGAAGAGGCGATGGACCCCTTCCACGACGAGATCGGTTTCCTGCTCTGGGACAAGGCCAACGGTCAGGTCATTCGCAATGTGGTCTTCGGCCGTGGCATCGCGATCCTGGCCGGCGGCGACGCCGCCGTCGGCGACCGCACGCTGCATTTCAACGCCACACCCGGTGACCCCTGCTACGGAGTCCTGCAGAACCGCTATCTGCTCGACCGCGCCGAGATCACGGGCTTTACCAGCAGCTTCACGATCATCGACGCCGACACGTTCAGCTACACCTCGGATCTGGTGTTGCGGCTGGCCGCGATCGGCGGGGAGATGCACCACACCGACCGCAACACCTTGCGCCGGGTCAAGCGCTATCACCCCGGCAGCGGACACGCCTGAAACACCGGGCCGACGGGCGGCGATAACCGGGTATGACCCTGTTGCGCGCCCTTTGCGCGCTCGCCGTCGCGCTGACCGCCTGCTGGCCGTCGGCGGCGAGGGCCCATGCCGATGAGCCGTTCGCTCAGCTGGGTGAGGTCCCGGTGGTGGCCTCGCCGACGTGCGGCGGCGCCGTCAGCGCCGACGCCCAGGTGACGCCGGTGCAGGTCGGCGACCGCGTGGAGAACGGTGTGCGCGTCGCGATCCACTACGACGCCGGCGTCTACGACGGTTCGTGCGCGCTCACCGTGACCGCCGCGTGGACGAACCTCGACACCGGCGCTTCGGGCAGCCGTGACATCACCGCGGTCTCCACGATCGACGGGCACTACGGCTTCATCGGCTACGCCAACACCACGCTCGAAACCGGCGAAGGCACGGTCGTCGTGACGCTCAGTTCGCATCCCGGCGCCGAAATGCGGATCACGGCCTGACCCACCGCTGGCGCCACCGGGCTAGAGTCCGTGGCATGTTGGCAGCTCAATTGTGGACGGAGAACGACGACGTGGTGGCCGAGGTGCTGGCCAACCCGTTCGTGCGCGGGATCGGGGACGGCTCGTTGGACCGCAACCTGTTCGCCGGCTACATCGCCCAGGACGCGTTCTTCCTCGAATCCTTCGCCCGCGCTTATGGTTTGGCACTCGCACGCAGTTCTGACACGGCCACGCTGCTGACGTTCGCCGATCTGCTCGCCGGCGTGCGTGAAGAACTCGGGTTGCACGCGTCCTATGCGGCGTCGTGGGGTATCGAGATGGCCGGTGTCGACCCGGCCCCGGCGACGTTGGCCTACACCGAGTTCCTCCTGGCCACCGCGGCCACCAGCGACATCGGCGTGGTGTGCGCGGCGATGACGCCGTGCATGCGGCTCTACGCACACGTCGGGCGTTCGCTGGACGCCGGCACCGCCGGACCGTACGCGGAATGGGTGCAGACCTACGCCGATCCCGGCTTCGAGGAGGTGGCGGCGCTGCTGGAGCGGCTGCTCGATCAGCACGCCGATGACGTCGACGCCGCGCGCGTGGCCTACGGGCGGGCGATGCGGCTGGAGTTGGCGTTCTTCGACGCCGCGCTCAAGCCGGGCTCCTAGGGTCGCGACGCCAGCCAACTCCGCACGAGGTCTCCGTCGTCGGCCTCGACGGAGCGCAGCAGGGTGAGCGTCGGGTGCCCAGCGTCCAGCAGCGCGCTGTCGGTGTCCTCCTCCGGCTTGTCGTTCACCTCGACCTCGGCCAGGCGCACGTCACCGCTGCGGACCTCTTCGACGCGGGTCTGCACCGCGCCGCCGCGAGCCAGGCGCGCGTGACGGATCGCGCCGACCTGGTCCGCGGGTCGATCGGGGACGTTCAGCGAAAGCACGGTGCCGTCGGGCGTGTCGAGCAACAGGTCGAGCACCGGTGCCAGCAGACCGGCGGCGGTGTCCCAGTGCCGCTCACCGGTGGGGTGCAGCGCGACGTCAAGCGACACCGCCAGCGCGCGGGTGTCGCTGATCTTCGCGGTGAGCGCCGCGCCGACGGTGCCGGAGTGCAGGATGGCCCGGCCGACGTTGGCGCCGTGGTTGATTCCGGACAGCACCAGCTCCGGGCGCGGGTCGAACCAGCCGTTGAGCGCTGCGGCGACGATGTGCCCGGGCTGGGCGTGCACCGCCCATGCCTCGACGCCGTCGAAACCGGCCAGCTCGCGCGGTTCGACAACCGTGCGGCCGTCGCGGCGCACCGCCGTCAGCGCCGCGCTCGCACCGCTGGCCTGCTCGGCCGGCGCGGCCACGATCACCTCGAGGCCCGCCTTCTGGGCTGCGCCCACCAGCGCGTGCAGGCCGGGGGAGTCGATCCCGTCGTCGTTGGTCACCAGGGCGCGTCGCACGTGTTGTACTCCTTTACTTCCATGGCCGCAGCTCAACCCGTTCGGCAAGCGTTTCGACGGCCTCCGAACCTCCGGTGCCCAGCCCGTGGCGCACGACGTTGAGCGCCCCGCAGGCCGCGCCGATCTGCAACGCCCGGCGTAGCGGGCGACCGCTCGCCAGCGCGGCAACGATGCCCGCGGTCATCGAGTCCCCCGCGCCCGCGGAATCGGCCGGCTCCAACGTCGGCATCGCGACCTCGACGACCTCTTCGTCGTCGAGCAGGGCCAGGGCCGGGGCATCGCCGGCCCGCGAGACGACGATCGTGCACGCGCCCTCGCCGCGCATCGCGCGCATGGCCTTGACCAGGTCGGCAGCCTTGTCGGACTTGGCCCGGCCGTCCTCCAGCAGCTCCTCGTGGCTGACCTTGATGAGGTCCGGTTCACCGGCCAGCACCGCCTCGAGCCGCTCGCCGGCGAGGTCGGCGGCCACCTTGCAGCCGTTGGCACTCAGATCGGTCGACAGGCGCCGGTAGAGGTCGGCGGGCACCACCCGGTCGCCCTGCGGACCGGACAACAGGACCCGGCCGTGGGTCAGGCCCTCGGTCAGCGTGAGCTCGTAGAGCGAGTCGAGCTCGTGTCGGTCAAGGGGGCTACCGGCCGCCTCGGCGATGACTTCCCTTTTGCCCGTGCGCCGGTCGTGCACGTACGCACCGTTGCGCGCGCTGACCGGCACCGTTTTCACGGTTATGTCGCGCATGGGCAGCAGGTGGCCGAGGACGTCGCCGGTCTCCCCGCCGAGCGCCGAACACAGCACGACCGGAACGCCCAGCGAGGACATCATGCGGGACTGCCACACCCCCTGGCCGCCTGCGTGGACGTGGATGTCGGCTTCCCCGGAGCGGTCCTCGATGGTGACCGTGAGAACGGGAAGGGGTGCGAAGATGACCACTGCGTTGCGGTCGTCGGCATCGTCTCCCGGCTTGGTGTCCGTCATGGGTGTCGGAGTACCCACGACGGACGCCATGGACTCAGATGAACTGCGGTACGCGGGGCAGGCCCTCCGGCGTCGAACCGTCGGCCGTGGCCGTGTCGTAGGCCAGAGGGTCGAAATGCCGTAGTCGGCCCGCGATCTCGGTGGTGTTGCCGGGCCACAACGTGGAGTTGTGCCGGCTCTCGTGCAGCAGCCAACTGGTGCAACCGCTGGTCCACACCGTTCCGTCGAGTCGGCGGTCCATCTCGTCACCGAACTCGTCCTGCGCGTCGGAGCGGGCCTCGACCACCTCCAGGCCGCGCCGGTCCATCTCCTGCACGACCGTCACGAAGTGCTCGATGAACCGTTCGATCATGAACAGGATCGAGGTGAACACCGCGGTGTTGGGGCCAACCACGTAGAACAGGTTCGGGAATCCGTGCACCGCTCCGCCGAGGTAGGAGCGTGCGCCGTGCTTCCGCCAGTCGTGATCGAGCGTCGTACCGTCGCGCCCGACGACCCGTGCCGCATCGGCCCACTCGTAGGGTTTGAAGCCGGTCGCCAACACCAGGACATCGATCTCGTGCTCGCGTCCGTCCGCGGTGACGACCGCGTCCGGCCGAACCTCGGTGATGGCTTCGGTGACGAGCTCGACGTTGTTCCGCATGAACGTGCGCAGGTAGTCACTGGACATGATCGGACGTTTGCAACCGAAGGCATCTTTCGGCGTCAGCTTCGCCCGGATCGCCGCGTCGGGGACCTGGCGGCGCAGGTGCCAGCGGCACACCGCTTCGATCGCTGCGATGTCGCGACCCGGCTTGAGCAGCGCGGGCAGCAGCAGGACCTCGCGCAGCCAGTGTTGGCGCCAGCGGCGAACCTTTTGCAACCCGGGCACATACTTCATCAGCAGCTTCTCGATGCGCGGGACCTTCCAGTCGATGCGCGGCAACACCCACCCGGCCGACCGCTGAAAGACCGTCAGCTGCCCGACATCCGCGGCGATGGCCGGAATCACCTGGGACGCCGTCGATCCCGTCCCGATCACCGCAACGCGCTTACCGGTCAGCGAGTAGTCGTGATCCCATGCGGTGGTGTGGAAAACCTTCCCGGCGAACGACTCCAGACCCGGGATGTCCGGCGTGGACGGCCGGTTCAGGATGCCGACCGCGGGCACCAGCAGCTGCGCCGAGATCGCGCCCTTCGGTGTCTGCACGCTCCAGCGCCGCCGTTCGTCGCTCCATTCGGCGGAGGTCAGCCCGCAGTTCAGGTGCAGGCGTTCGGCGATCCTCGGCTGGGTGGCGAAATCCTCGAGGTAGGCCAGCAGTTCGGGCTGGCGCGCGAACGAGTGGCTCCAGTCGTGTTTCGGCGCAAACGAATACGAGTAGAACGCCGAGGGAACGTCCACGGCGCAGCCGGGATAGTCGTTGTCACGCCAGGTTCCGCCGACGCGGTCGGCGCGTTCCAGCACGACGAAATCGTCGATGCCGGCCTCCAGGAGTCGATACGCCGCCCCCAGCCCCGCCATCCCGGCGCCTACGACCACGATGCGTGCGTCGGTCGGCAAGGGCCGCTCCGTCTGAGGGCTGTTCGTGTTCACGGTTTCTCCCGAAGTTGGTTGTGATCCGGCTCGCAATATGACAAACTGTCGTTAAGAATTGACAGTATGTCAACTAGGAGGCGGTAAGTGAGCAGCCAAGAGGCGGAACGCGCGACGCCGATGGTGTGTATCCACGGCTTCAGCGGCAGCTGGCGCAACTGGGTCCCGGTGGTCCCCGCGCTGGAGCAACACCACGACGTGTACGTCGCGCGCCTGGCCGGCCACGCGCGCGGACCGCAACTGCCCGCCGGCGCGGCGGCCACCGTCGGCGCCCTGGCCGATCAGCTCGAGCGCGACCTCGACCGCGTCGGCATCATCCGCGCCCACCTGGTCGGCAACTCGCTGGGCGGATGGCTCTCCCTGGAACTGGCCGCACGCGGTCGGGCGTCGTCGGTGACGGCGCTGTCCCCGGCGCTCGGCTGGGAACCGCGCGGAACACACATCCGTCGGCTTGCGATGAAACTCAAGACGGCGCGCCCGATCTTCTCCGCGGTGGCGCCCTACGCCGAATTCGTCTTGCGCTCCAAGCATATTCGGCACCTGTTGCTCAGCGCCGCGATGGCGCACAGCGACCGCGTGTCGGTAGTGGAGGCCGCCGCGTTCGTGCGGGACAACCTGCGCTGCGACGTCTACCACGAACTCATGGACGACGTGCTGCGCGGCGAACACCAACTCGGCAGCATCGACTGCCCGGTGCACATCGCCTGGTCGGCGCGCGACACGTTGATTCCGCTCAAACCGTACGGGGCCCGGTTCCCGAAACTGGTGCCCCAGGCCGAGTTCAGCACCCTGCCAGGGGTGGGCCACGTCCCGATGTACGACGACCCAGATCTGGTGGCGCGCACCATCGTGGACTTCACCACCCGGGTCGACGCCGACCTGACCAGCAACCGCACATAGGAGTGAGGATGACGTTCACCGAACCCAAGGGCTTCTGGATCGACGGAGCCTGGTCGAACCCGGCGACTTCAGAGCGCATCGCCGTGTTCGAGGCCAGCACCGGCAACCGGATCGCGACGGCTCCGGCCGCCGGTGAGGCCGACGTCGACGCCGCCGTCGGGGCGGGCCGACGCGCCTTCGACGATGCCACCGGATGGGCGACGTGGACCGCGCAGGAGCGGACAGCGGCGATCTCCTCGCTCGCCGCGGCGCTGACGAAACGGTCCGACGCGATCGCGCACGCGGTCAGCGTGCAGAACGGAATGCCGATCGCGATCTCTTCGGCGACCGAGGCGGTGATGCCGGCGCTGTTGTTGAACTACTACGCCGAGCTGGCGGAGAACCAGCCGGTCGAGGAACGCCGCGCGCATTTCGCCGGCGGGACCACGCTGGTGCATCGCGAACCGATCGGCGTGGTGGCCGCGATCGTGCCGTGGAACTTCCCGCAGACCTTGACCTTCTTCAAACTCGCGCCGCTGTTGGCCGCGGGGTGCACGGTCGTGATCAAACCGTCGCCGGAAACGGTGCTGGACGCCCACCTGCTGGCCGAAGCCGTCGAGGAATCCGACATCCCCGCCGGGGTCGTCAACATCGTGCCCGGCGGGCGGGAGACCGGTGCCTACCTCGTCGCCCATCCGGGGGTGGACAAAGTCGCCTTCACCGGTTCGACGGCCGCGGGGCGCGCGATCGGTGAGGTCTGCGGCCGGATGATCCGCCCGGTCACGCTGGAGTTGGGCGGCAAGTCGGCGTCGATCATTCTCGACGACGCGCAGCTGCCGTCGCTGCTGCAGCAGTTCTTCACCGCGACGTTGATGAACAACGGGCAGACCTGTTATCTGGGCACCCGGGTGCTGGCCCCGCGCACGCGCTATGCCGAAACCGTGGATCTGCTCAGCGATTTCGCGCGGTCCCTCAATGTCGGCAACGCGCTGGACCCGGCCACCCAGATCGGCCCACTGGCCACCGCGAACCAGCAGCGCCGCGTGCAGGGCTACATCGACAAGGGGGTCGCGGAGGGTGCGCGGGTGACCACCGGCGGTGCTCGGCCCGCCGACCTCGACGGTGGTTGGTTCGTCGAACCCACCATCTTCGACAACGTGGACAACTCCCACACCATCGCCCGCGAAGAGATCTTCGGCCCGGTGCTGGCCGTGATTCCGTACGGCGACGTCGATGAGGCGGTGGCCATCGCCAACGACTCCGACTTCGGGTTGGGCGGCTCGGTGTGGACCAGCGACCAGGACCGCGGTGTGGAGATCGCGCGGCGGGTGCAGACCGGCAGTATCGGGGTGAACAACTACACGCTGGACTTCGGTGCACCGTTCGGCGGTGTGAAGGCCAGTGGGCTGGGCCGTGAACTCGGACCCGAGGGGTTGGCCGCCTACCAGCAGCTCAAGTCGATCTACCTGCCCTGAAAGGACTGCTTGACGTGAAGATCCAAGCCGCCGTGCTGCGTGGCGAAGACGCGCCCTACACGATGGAAGAGCTCGAGCTGGCCGCCCCGGGCGCGCATCAGGTGCTGGTGCGCATCGTCGGCGCCGGGCATTGCCACACCGACGTGCTGCCGCGCGCCGGGGCCGGGTTCGGCACCCCGCCGATCGTGCTCGGCCACGAAGGCGCCGGCGTCGTCGAAGCCGTCGGCGCGGCCGTGGACACCGTCGCGGTCGGCGATCACGTCGTGCTCAGCTTCGACTCGTGTGGCAACTGCGCCCACTGCCGTGGCGCCCACCGGGCCTACTGCGACACCTTCCTGGAGCGCAACCTCGGTGGCCCCGGCGTCGACGGCGCTCCGGCGCTGACCGACGCCACCGGAAAGCCGGTGGCCGGGCGGTGGTTTGGCCAGTCGTCGTTCGCCAGCCACGCGGTGGTAGACGCCACCAATGCCGTTGTGGTGGACAAGGATCTACCGCTGGAACTCCTCGGCCCGCTCGGCTGTGGGGTGCAGACCGGCGCCGGCGCGGTGTTGGAAGTATTGCGGATCCGGCCGGGCGACGGGCTCGTCATCACCGGGGTCGGAGCCGTCGGGCTGTCGGGTGTGATGGCCGCGAAGGTCGCCGGCGCTACGACCATCGTCGCCGTCGACGTGAACGCCGAACGGCTCGCGCTCGCACGAGAACTCGGCGCCACCCACACCATTCTGGGCGGCGAAGGCGATCTCATTGAGCAGATCCGCGCGATCGCCCCCGCGGGGATCCGCTACGGCCTGGACACCACCGGGTTGCCCAGCGTCATCGCCGCCGCCCTCGAGGCCCTCGACCAACGCGGCACGTTAGGGCTCGTCGGTGTGCAGCAAGGAGATCTGGCGATCGGGTCGATGGCGCTGAGCGTCGGGCGCACCGTCACCGGCATCCTCGAGGGTGACGCCGACCCGCAGTCGTTCATCCCGACGATGATCGAACTATGGCAGGCCGGCCGCTTCCCCTTCGACCGGCTGATCGAGACCTTCCCACTGTCCGACATCAACACCGCCGAACAGCGTTCGCTGGCAGGCGAAGTCGTCAAACCGGTGCTCATCCCGGGGAGTTGAGAACAGATCATGAAGGCATACCAGTACGAATCGCCCGACACCGGCCTCGTCGCCGTGGAGGTCCCCGAACCTGAACCAGGCGACGGTGAGGTCCTCATCGACGTGGAAGCGGCCGGCATGTGCCAGTCCGACGTCCATATCGTCCAGGGCATGGGGGACGGCATGCTGGGTAAGCGGCCGATCATCCTCGGCCACGAGGTCGCAGGAACGATCTCGGCTCTCGGCCCGCAGGCCGTCGGCTTCGGCATCGGTGACCGCGTCGCAGTAGCGCAGATCGCCCATCCGGTTGGCCAGAACAATCTGTTCACCGACGGCATCGGATTGGGTTACGACGGAGGCTATGCCGAGAAGGCCGTGGTTCCGGTCCGCAACCTGGTTCGCATTCCGGACGGCGTCGCTTTCGCCGATGCTGCCGTCGCCACCGACGCGGTGGCCACCGCGTACCACGCCGTCGTCGCCGAAGCCGGGGTCGGACCCGGCTCGACCGTCGTTGTCGTCGGTCTGGGCGGTCTCGGCCTGAACGCGGTGCGCATCGCGGTTCTGCGTGGCGCCACCGTATACGGCGTCGACGTGGATCCCACAACCTTCGACGCCGCCACGGCCCAGGGCGCCCGCGCTTGTTTCTCCGCCATCACAGCCGTTCCCGACGCCATCGACGCGGCAATCGACTTCGCCGGCGCGGGCATCACGACGGCCGCCGCTGTGAGCGCCGTCAAGCCGGGTGGCCGCGTCGTCGTTGTCGGTCTCGGAGACTCCGACATCCCTGTTCCCCCTCAGCAATTGGTCCTCAAGAACGTCCAGTTGCGGGGCTCGTTCGGGGCCAGCCTCGACGAACTGCAGGCCGTCCTCGACCTCATCGCCGATGGGTCCCTGAAACCCGTCGTCGAAGAGTTCGCGTTCGACGATCTCCCAGCCGCCCTAAAGCGTCTGGCGGACGGCGACGTGCGCGGCCGTCTGGTCACCCGACCGGCCGGACCTCGATAGAGTCGACACCGTGTCCAGCACTTCGGTCGCCGGGGATCGGCGCGCGCCGAGCAAAGGCCAGCGGCAGCAACGGGCCATCCTCGAGGCCGTGACAAAACTCCTCCAACACCGGCCGATCGGCGAACTGACCGTCGGTGAGATCGCCGAGGAAGCCGGTGTCCGCAGATCCGGGTTCTACTTCTACTTCGAATCCAAATACGCCGCCCTCGCCGTGCTGACCTCCGACGTCTGGTCCGACCTCATGGACCGGGCCAAGGCCTTCGTCCGGTTCGACAACGAGACGGTCGCCGAGTTCCTGGACCGTACCGCCGGCGCTGCCGTCGACGAATGGCATGCCCACGAAGCCGTCCTCGTGGCCTCCGTGCAGGCCATCCCGCTCGACGGACAGCTCGCAACCCTGTGGGACGGCTGGAACGAGCGATTGGCGAGCATCCTGGCCGACCAGGTGATCAAGGACCGCGAACAAGGCCACGCCCAGCCGGTTTCCGGCGATGTCCCCGCGCTGGTCCGCACGCTGCTCGAGATGACCATGCACATGTTCTACCGAGACCGCGTCAACAAGTGCACCCAGTCGCAGACCCGCGCCATGCTCGATACGGTCCGGGCGATCTGGCTCGCATCGGCATGGGGGATCACCACCACAACCGAACCGTAATGCAGTACAAGGGAGTACGCCGCTGTACCCGGGCACATATGCACTGAGTACTCCGACAAGCCGGCGATCATTTTCGCCGACACCGGGCTCAGCGAGGACGTCACGTACGCTCGGGACACCCACCCCCCGGGCGGCCGCACTCAGCGATCGGAGCGCAGTGCCGGCGTGCCCATGCCGCCGTTGTTCCGCATGGCTTCCAGGCTGAGAATGACGTCGTCTCCGGTGTCGCGGCGTGCCTGTTCATAGCGGGCCAGCACAAACGGAGCCATCAGGGGCACGGTCAGGCAAAGTTGACCTCGTTTGGGCGCGAACACGTCACCTTCTTCGATGAGCGCCTGGCGTATCCACGAAAGTTCCTGGCTGGTCCGGCCGAGGATGCGTGCGAGCTGCGCGGTGGTCGCGCGCCCGCCGCACAAGGCAAGGGCGGCAAGGAACTCCATCTGCCGGTCGGGCATGCGATCCCAGCGGGGCCCGAGGCTGCGTTGCTCCAACTGAGCGGCCGCTCGTGGCAATGCCTTCTCCACGTCGGCGAGTGTGATGACGCTGGGACCCGGTGCGATGGTCCACGTTGCGTGCGCGAAGAGTTGCAGGTGCGCCGGATAGCCGTTACTGGCGGTCACTATGCGTTCGACCGCCTCGGGTTGCCAGCTGATGCCGATGCGACGCGCGGGTTCCACGACGGCGTACGCGGCATCCTCGGCCTTGAGGGTCAGCGGTAGCGGCTCCAACATGAACAGGCGATCCGGGTGGGTGACGCCGGCCTTCCGAAGCGCCTCCGGCGTGTGGGGAAGCCCCGTGCCGGTGAAGACGACGGCGGCTTCGGGGTGATCGACGTTGAGCCGGTGCAGTGTGGCGGCGAGCAGTGCAAGGTCGGCGGGCGAGGCAACCTGCAGCTCGTCCAGCGTGATGAGCAGACCGCCATTGGGCCGGTCCCTGCGGACTTCGGCGGCGACCGTGAGCAACGCCTCGGCCAGCGTGCCGGCATCGGTAGCCGGCAATCGGCCCGCTTCTGGCGACCGGGTGGTGAACCCGGCGGAAAACCCTGCCGCGCCGACGCTGACGCCGGCGAGCCGATCGAAGGCCTTCTTTGCCCGCTGCCACGGACCCGCGCCTGCCTGCAGCTTGCCGGTTGCCCTGTGCAGTAACGAATCGACGAGTCCGGCTTGGCCGGCGACCGCCTGGAGGTTCACCACCTCGTAGCCGGTGCTGGAGGCCAGCGTGCCGTAGGCCGTCACAGTGACCGTCTTTCCGACGCCACGGGGACCGGCCAAGATGATGTCCTGCGCCCGGACGCGGCCCTGGACCGACACGTCGTTGAGCATGAGCTCGAAGTCCTGCAGCAAGGCGTCGCGTCCGGCCAGGACACGTGGCGAATGGCCGGCGCCCGGCGTGTAAACGCTGCCCTCCATAACGAATGATCACCTAGATTCACCTATAGATCCGTTTATGTATAGGTGAGTATAGGCCAAAGGCTCACCGCGCCGGCACGGCAATTCGGCTGCGGCATGATGCCACGGTGACCTACCGTTCGCCGACATTGGCCGAGATCATCGCCACCCTCGAGGTGGAGCGCCGCGATGACCATCTCTTCGTCGCCACCCAACTCGACAATCCCGCGCACCACATCATCGGAGGCCATATCGCCGGGCAGGCGTTGATGGCGGCCAGCCGCACCGCGCCGGGCCGCGTTCCGCACAGCCTGCACGTCTACTACGTGCGCGCCGGCGACGCCCGCTACCCTGTCGAATTGCGCGTCGACCCCGCACGCGACGGCGGCACACTGTCGACCCGGCAGGTGACCGCCACCCAGGACGGCCAGATCCTGCTCGAAGCGCTGGTCTCGCTGAGCGAACCCGTCGAATCGCTGGACTACCAAGCCCCCATGCCCGACGTGACCGATCCGGACGAACTGGCGCCGGTGCAGGAGCAGTTGTCAAGTTACGCAGGCGAATACGGCGGGCACTGGGTGCGTCCGCAGCCGTTCCAGTTGCGCTACGTCGACGCGCCGCCCCGTCTCGCGCTCGAGTTGCCGGAACCGTCGCCGCGGCTGCGGATGTGGTGGCGTCCGGCCGAACCGGTGCCGTCGGACGAGATCCTGCACAGTTGCCTGCTGACGTATCTGTCGGGCACCACGATGCTGGAGGCCGCGCTGGTGATGCGGCGCGCCACCCCGATCGGGTTCAACGCGCTGATCGACCACGCGCTGTGGTTTCACCGGCCGGTGGACCTGTCGGATTGGGTGCTGTCTGACCAGTTCTCCGCCAGCGGTGTCGCCGGTCGTGGGCTGACCACCTCGACGATGTACAACCGGACGGGCCAGCTGGTCTGCATCGCGACCCAGGAACTCTATTTCGGCCGAGGGGGACGCTCCACAAGCCGCTAATCCTCCGCGTCGGGCAACCCCTCAGGCGGTGGAGTCGAATATGCGGGAGTCGCGGGCGGCACTGCGTCTGGAGGCGAATCCTGCTGTTCCGCAGCTTCATTCGGGTCTGGAGAAGTCATGGGTCCTCTTCAGCGTTCGGTTTCGATACGGATGGGTTACCCGTATCGGCCGGTGCGAATCGCTGGATCGCGCCTGCGCGGGTGCACTACCGTTTCACCAGTTCTGACGTCTACGGGATTGCGACGGTGCGATGACGACTATCGACAACCTTCTTGGCGACGCGAGCAGTTTCATCTGGGGTCCGTGGCTGCTGATCCCGTTACTGCTGTTGACCGGCCTGTACCTGACCGTGCTGTTGCGCGGGATTCAGGTGCGCCGGTTCCGGTTGGCGTTCTGGCTGGCGTTCGTCAAACGTAAGGACCTCGGCGCCGAAGGCGATATCTCGCACTACCAGGCGCTTTCCACCGCCTTGGCCGCGACGGTCGGCGTCGGCAACATCGCCGGCGTCGCAACCGCCATCGCCCTCGGCGGCCCCGGGGCGGTGTTTTGGATGTGGTTCACCGGCATGGTCGGCATGGCGACCAAGTACAGCGAAGCCTTTCTCGGCGTGCGGTTCCGCCGCACCGACGCCGCCGGTGAGCAGTCCGGCGGGCCGATGCACTACCTGCGAAAGGGCATCAAAGGCCCGGTCGGCGTCTTCCTCGGCGGGTTCTTCGCCGTCGCGGGCGCGATCGCCGCATTCGGCATCGGCAACATGACCCAGGCCAACACCGTCGCGGCCAACGTCAGCGAAGAGTGGGGCGTGGCGGCGCCGATCACCGGCATCATCATCGTGGTGTTGGCGGCCGCGGTCATCCTCGGCGGCATCAAGAGCATCGGACGGGTGACCAGCCTGTTCGTCCCGGTGATGATCGTCATCTACATCCTCGGGGCGGCCGGGGTGCTGGCTTTCAACATCGGCGAAGTGCCTGCGGCGCTGGGCCTCATCTTCACCGACGCCTTCACCGGCACCTCGGCCACCGGCGGCTTCGCGGGCGCCGCCGTCGCCGCGGCGATCCGCTATGGCGTCGCGCGCGGCATCTTCTCCAACGAATCGGGCCTGGGCACCGGCGGCATCGCCGCGGCCGCCGCCAAGACCACCCATCCGGTCCGGCAGGCGCTGGTGTCGATGACCCAGACGTTCATCGACACCCTCGTGGTCGTGAGCTTCACCGCGCTGACGATCGTCGTCACCGGCGTGTGGAAGGAGGCGGGCTCCGAAGACGCCGCGAGCTTCACCGCACGCGCATTCGACGAGGGCCTACCCGGCGGCTGGGGCAGCGTGATCGTCACGATCAGCGTGATCTTCTTCGCGTTCTCCACCCTGCTGGGCTGGTCGTACTACGGCGAACGGTGCGTGGAGTACCTGTTCGGCCGCCGCGCAGTCGTGCCGTACCGGATCGTCTTCATCATCGTGATCTACATCGGCGCGACGACGGCGCTGCAGACGGTGTGGACCTTCTCCGACGTCATGAACGGCTTGATGGCGCTGCCCAACCTGATCGGGTTGGTCATCCTGTCGCCGTTGGTGTACCGCGAAACCCGCGCCTACTTCCGCGGCGAGGAGCACGCGGAGGACATGCGCGCGCGCAGCGGTGTGTGAGGAAGGGGCGAACATGACTGAGCCACAGATGGATTGGGACGAGATCTATCGACAGGACACTCTGCCTCCGTGGAGTATCGGCGCGCCCCAGCCTGAATTGGCGGCGCTGATCGAACAGGACAAGGTCCGCAGCGAGGTTCTCGACGCCGGCTGCGGGCACGCAGAACTGTCATTGGCGTTGGCGGCGAAGGGCTATCGGGTCGTCGGCCTGGACGCCAGCCCGACCGCCGTCGCCGCCGCCACGGCGGCCGCAGCCGAGCGCGGTCTGACGTCAGCCACATTTGCCCAAGCCGACATCACCGACTTCGGCGGCTACGACGGCCGGTTCAACACCGTGCTGGACAGCGGGTGCCTGCATACGTTGCCGGTGGAGAGCAGGCAGGGTTATGTCGAGGCGATTCACCGCGCGGCCGCGCCAGGCGCGGCGTTGTTCATCCTGGCCTTCGCCTTACGACCGTTCGGCCACGACCGGCCCGGACCCAACGGTTTCACCGCCGATGAACTGCGGGACACGCTTGCGACCCGGTGGATCGTCGACGAGGTGCGTCCGGCGACGTTGTACGGCAACGACGGACCGATATCCGACGACACCGCTGACCTGTCCAACGTGAAGCGCAGCGCCGACGGCATGCTGATGATGCCCGGCTTCTTGCTCAGTGCGCACAAGGATGTTTGCTGAAGTAACCGCGGGCGAACGCAGCGGCGCTTATCATCATGGTCTGGCGACTGGAATCTGACACTAGCGATGGTGGCTCACATGTTTCCGTTGATGCATCTTGGGATGGCGACCGCGGCCCTCGCAGTACTTTTTGCCGCACCCGCCGGCGCGACAGAAGACGAATACCTGGAGGGTTTGCAGGAACGCTATACGTACCTGCAAGCCGATCCGCTGCTCTCGGAGGGTTACCGGGCATGCGCGGCCACCAACTCCGGTGTGCTCGCACCCGACGTCGTCATCATGATTCGGGAGGACCTGGGTGTGGCGACCGGCGTCGCGATGGACGTGCTGAGCGCCGCGCAACGCGACCTGTGCTGATCGCTTCGACTCAGCGGAAGCGGATGTTCATCGTCGCCAGACCGAAGATCTTCTTGCCGGCCGACTTCGCCGCGACCACGACGACGCCGGAGCGGGTCTGCGGGTCCAGCGACTTGATCCGTCCGCTGAACTCGATGTCGGCGCCCTCTTTGGCCGATACGATCGCCGGCGCCGAAAGCCGTACCGCGTAACGCGTGACCGCCCCCGGGTCCCCCGACCAGGCGGAGACGAACCCGGCGCCCAACCCCATCGTGAGCATGCCGTGGGCGATCACATCGGGTAGCCCGGCCAGCTTGGCGATCTCCTCGTCCCAGTGAATCGGGTTGGCGTCACCGGCCACCCCGGCGTAGTTCACCAGGTCGCCGCGGGAGAGCCGGGTGTGGCGCACCGGCAGTTCGTCGCCGACCGCCACCTCGTCGAAGGACGGTGTGCCCGGGGTGCGGTTCATGCCCGCTTCGGCGATCCGGATCTCGCCCTCGGGGCGCACCGTCTTGTGGTACGCCGAATCCAGCGTGCCGACGCCGGAGAAGTCCACGTCGTGCATCATCGCCTTCTGCACCGCCGTTTTGACCTCCGGGTTGAGATCCTCGGCGGTGACGCCGACGACGGTGGTGTGCAGCGTGTGCACCCGTTCGCCTGCGGCGTCGGTGAAGGTGTTGGTCACGGTGATCATGTCCCGGCCCGCGATCCTGCGCACCGAGGTGAGCTCGACGTCGACCTTCAGCTCGTCGCCGGCCACGATCGGGCGGTGCTGCTCGAAGACCTCCTCGGTCTGCAGATAGGTGTCGTAGCCGACGACCACCTGCTCGAACATGTGGCGGTTGCAGGACATCCCGGGCGCCGAGGTGAAGGTCAGCGGCGCCACCAGCCCCGAATAGCCCAGCTCGGCGGCGGCGGCGACGTCCCAGTGCGCGGGGTGATAGTCCTGCACCGCACGGGCGTACTCGCGCACCTTCTCGCGGCCGACCAGATAGGTGCCGTCCATCTGGTAGTAGTGGCCGATCCGGGCTTCGAGCGCCGACGATTCTGCTGCTGTGGTCATGAAATTGCTCAACTCTTCTATCGGCTGGTTCGCGGTGGCCGACCAAAGCACCCTAACGCCCGGTGTTGCGGTGACCCCGCTGCGCCGTGGGCGTTGAGTTATGCGCTCATGGCTGTGCGGATCGCAGCGCATGGACCCTGGGCGCAAAAACGAGCGCTTCGAGGCCGCCGACTCCGGGTATTCGCGATTGCCGCGTCATCCGAGCGTGAGGACCACCCCGTGAGCAAAACCAGCCAGCGTGAGCTAGGTGAGTCGGACAGTCCCATCGAGGACGAGTTGGAGGGCGCCTTCCAGCGGATGCTGGGCGAGGGCACGCAACGTTTGCACCGCAGCTGGCGCGAAGTGCTGGTCACCGGCTTCTTCGGCGGCACCGAGGTGGCCGTCGGCGTCCTCGCCTATCTGTCGGTGTTGGCCGCAACGCACAACCACCTGCTCGCCGGAATCGCCTTCTCGATCGGCTTCATGGCGCTCCTACTCGGCCGCAGCGAACTGTTCACCGAGGGCTTTCTGGTGCCGGTCACCACGGTCGCCGCCAAACGCGCCAGCGTCTGGCAACTGCTCAAGCTGTGGGGCGGAACGCTGATCGCCAACCTCGCCGGGGGCTGGGTGATCATGTGGCTGATCATGACCGCGTACCCGAAATTGCATGCGCAGACGATCGAGTCGGCTACCCACTTCGCCACCGCCCCGCTGTCAGCCGAGACGGCGGCGCTGGCGTTGCTTGGCGGAATGGTCATCACGTTGATGACGCGGATGCAGCACGGCACCGATTCGACGTTCGGCAAGATCGCCGCGGCCGTCGCGGGAGGGTTTCTGCTCGCCGGACTGCAACTGTTTCATTCGATCCTGGATTCGCTGCTGATCTTCGGAGCGCTGATAACGGGTCGTGCGCCGTTCGGCCATCTCGATTGGCTCAAGTGGTTCGGCTACACCGCGATCGGCAACGTCGTCGGCGGGTTATTGCTCGTCACGCTGCTGCGCGCATTGCGCAGCAAGGACCGACTGCAGGACGAGCGCGACGAAGCCGAGGCGTCCTGACGCCCGAGACGTCTGACATGTCGGTGTTGCGGTGCAAGGTCGAGCACCCGCCCTCAACGCTCTGAGCTGGCCTTATACCGGGCTCTGGTTAACTCGTGGGAGGTTTCAAGATCACGCCTACGAGAAGGGACATCGACTTGGCTGCCATCCGCACCCCGTTGATCGCGACGTTTGCCGGGTTGGCCACCGCCGGCCTGTTGTTCGGCGCAGGCACCGCCGCGGCAGAACCCCACGACAAGCTGCTCAACACCACCTGCAGCTTCCCGCAGTTCCAGGCGGCCGCCCAGCAGCACGCCCCGGACCTCGCGGCGAACCCGGAAAAGATGGGCAAGTTCGAACGGATCCTCAACCTGTCCGTCGAGGAACGCCACGCGAAGATGGAAGAGAAGCGGGCGAACAAGCCCGAGATCAGCCCGGAAAAGCGCGCCAAGTGGGATGAGTGGAAGAACTCCCCGGAGGGCCAGGCGAAGATCGCCACGATGAGGACCGTGCTGGACACCTGCAACCAGTTCTGATCGTCAGATCGCCGGGCTGGCCGCATTCAGAGTGGGTGCGGCCGCACCGGTGAGCCGTCGCAGCGGACAGATCTGCAGGCGGGCACATGCCAGCGTGGCGCCCGCCGCGATCGCGGCGAGCGCCGCCGCGGCCGCTCCGACGCTCGGGTGGATCTCCTGACCCAGGATCACCGAGGACATCGCAAGCACGAACCAGCCGAAGGCTTTCCGCAGCACCTCGGGGTCGACCATCGCCGTCAGCCGGGCTCCGATGACCGAACCCACCACTGCCGCGCCCGTCACCGCCAGCGCGACCGTCCAATCGATCTGCACGCTGGACAGATAGCCGCCCAGGCCCGCGAACGACTTCATCGCGATCACGATCAGCGACGTGCCGACCGCCACCGCCATCGGTAGGCCGCCGAGCAGTGCCAGGGCGGGCACCACGAGGAATCCGCCCCCGGCGCCGACCAGACCGGTGACCAGGCCCACCACCAGACCTTCGGCCAAGATCTTCGATACCGGCAGGTGGCGGTCGTCGGCCGTGCCCTCGACGTTCTTGCGGCCGCGCAGCATGGCGACCGCGGTGCCGACCATCATGACGGCGAAGCCGATCAGCAGCACGGTGCCCGGGATGTAGCGGGCCAGCACGCCGCCCGCGTATGCGCCGGCCATACCCGCACCGCCGAAGACCAGACCGGTGCGCCATTGCACCCGCCTGGCCCGCGCGTGTGAGATCGCACCGATCACGCTCGTGACGCCGACGACCAGAAGCGAGGTGGCGATCGCCTGTTTGGCGTCCATTCCGGCGACGTAGGCCAGCAGCGGAACGGTCAGGATGGATCCGCCGCCGCCGAGGAGTCCCAGCGCGACGCCGACGAACACGGCAAGGCCGATTGCCAACCCAATCATGATCTGCCGCCGCGTGTTTCGGCTGAGTCGACCAGTCGCGACACGATGGCCTGCGGATCGCAGGTGGCGCCCCGGTTGTACGGCAGCTTCGAGAGCAACATGCCCATCGCGCAGGTGTTGGACACCGCCGCGACCGCGAGGCCACCGCCGATGGCGCCCGCCACCCACTTGAGCCTTGGCACGGCGATGCTGCCCAGGATGCTCGAGAGCACGACGCCGCCCGCTACCAGGCGGACCTGTCGCTCCAGGTCCCAACGTTCGACGCCGCGGTTGACCGCGAATCCCTTGGCTTCCCAGGCGGTGATGCCGCCGGCGAGGATGTGCACGTTGGTCAGCCCCGCATTGCGCAGCGTCTCCTCGGCCTGCGCGGCGCGCTGACCTGAACGGCAGACCAGGACGATGTCTTGGTCGAGGTGGCGAATGATCTCGTCGCGGAGTTCGCGCAGCAGGTCCAGGGGCACATTGTAGGCGCCTGCGATATGGGCGGTCTCGAACTCGCCCGGGGTGCGGACGTCGAGCACCCGCGGCGGGATGGCCGATTCCAGCAGCTGGCTGAGGTCCTGGCAGTCGATGGTCATCGGTGCGGGCATCTTTGGCGTCCTTTCGAGCCGAGCGAATCCGGATACCCCGGGGGGTACAGCCAGGCACATAGTACACATACCCCCAGGGGTAAATGCAGACGGAATATCTATACCCCCTAGGGTACTTGACATACCCTGAGGGGTATCGGCAGTCTGATGGTCAGACGGCCCCTTAGCACCGAAACGAAAGGACCGCCGCCATGAAATTCATCCAGTACTACTTGGACTGCCTGTCGCACGCGTCGTACCTGATCGCCGACGAAACCACCGGGCGCGCAGTCGTTGTCGACCCCCAACGCGACGTGGCCGAGTACCTCGCGGACGCGAAGGAGATGGGATACACCATCGAACTCGTCATCGAAACGCACTTCCACGCCGACTTCCTGTCCGGCCACCTGGAGCTGGCTAAGGCCACCGGCGCCAAGATCGTGTACTCCTCGGTTGCCGAGACAGAGTTCGAGTCGATGGGCGTGGCCGACGGCCAGCGCTACTCGCTGGGTGAGGTGACGCTGGAGTACCGCCACACCCCCGGCCACACGCCCGAGTCGCTGAGCATCGTCGTCTACGAACATCCCGACGACGAGGTGCCCTACGGGGTGCTGACCGGCGATGCGCTGTTCATCGGTGACGTCGGCCGGCCGGACCTGCTGGCCTCGATCGGGTTCACCCGTGAGGAGTTGGCCGACAAGCTCTACGACTCGCTGCACCACAAGCTGATGACGCTGCCCGATGCCACCCGGGTGTATCCGGCCCACGGCGCGGGTTCGGCCTGCGGCAAGAACCTGTCGACCGACCTGTGGTCGACGATCGGCGAGCAGAAGGAGACGAACTACGCGCTGCGCGCCCCCGACAAGGAAACCTTCATGGCGTTGGTCACCGAGGGGCAGCCACCGGCACCGAGTTACTTCGTCTACGACGCGATCCTCAACCGCAAGGACCGGGAACTGCTGGACGAGACCGAGAGGCCGACGGCGATGAGCTACGAGCAGGTGCGCGACGCGATGGACGCCGGTGCGATCCTGGTCGACGGCCGCGGGCCGGAGGAGTTCGCGCTGGGGCATCTGCGCGGCGCGATCAATGTCGGGCTCGACGGCCGCTACGCCGAATACGCCGGATCGGTGGTGCCGACCGACGTCGACGTCGTGTTGTTCACCGAACCGGGCCAGGAGATGGAAGCCAAGACCCGGCTGGCGCGCATCGGCTTCGACCGGGTGATCGGCTATCTGGACCGCCCGTTCGAGGTGATGTTCGACCACCAGGACGACGTGCAGATCGCGTCCCGGCTGACGGCCAGCGCATTCGACCAGCGCGCCGCCGAGCTGGCCGACCTGCAGATCGTCGACGTGCGCAACCCGGGCGAGGCCGCGGCGGGCACCATCCCGAATGCGATCGAGATCCCGGTGGGTCAGCTGCCCGGCCGGCTGAGCGAGCTGGATCCGGCCAAGCCGACCGTCGTCTACTGCGCCGGTGGCTACCGGTCGTCGGTGGCGGCCAGCCTGTTGCGGCACAACGGGTTCGCCGACGTCAGCGACATCCTGGGCGGCTTCGGCGCCTGGGAGAAATCCCGGCAGAACGCCTGAGCCGCACCGAAGCTACTGGTACCGCAAGAAATACGGGCTGCCGTTCATGTACGGGAACCTGATGCTCAAGGGCCTCGCGTAGCAGTCGGCAGCGCTGGACACAAACACGGAAAGGAAGCGATCATGGCAACCAAGACCCTGACCTACGACAATTTCGAGTCCACTATCGTCGGCAATCCGATTGTGCTGGTGGACTTCTGGGCGTCGTGGTGCGGCCCCTGCCGCGCGTTCGCCCCGACCTTCGAACGTTCCGCGGCGGCGCACCCCGACGTCGTCCATGCCAAGGTCGACACGCAAGCCGAGCGCGACCTGGCGGCAACCCTGGAGATCCGGTCGATCCCGACGGTCATGGCCTTTCGCGACGGCGTGCTGGTGTACAGCCAGCCCGGAGCGATGCATCCGGCGGCGCTCGAGGACTTGATCACCCGGGTGAAGGGACTCGACATGCAAGACGTCCGCGCCAAGATCGCCGCACGCAAGGCGGCGTCGTCGACGGGTTAAGGTCCGATCGGTTACGTCGTCGGCGCTGGCGACCAACGGGGGGCCCGCTTTTCGATGAAGGCCTGGACCCCCTCAAGGGCGCACGGATCCATCATGTTGTGCGCCATCGTCGCACCCGCGTCGTCGTAGGCGGTCTCGATGCCGACGTCGATCTGGCGGTAGAAGAGCGCCTTGCCTGTCGCGACGGCGACGCGCGGCTTGGCGACGATGTGTGCCACCAGTGCCGCGATCTCGTCGTCGAGGGTGCCCGGCGCAGCGACCCGGTTGACCAGGCCCAGCGCGCGGGCCTGGTCGGCGGAAACGAACTCCCCGGTGACGAGCATCTCGAACGCGGCCTTACGGGGCACATTTCGCGACAGCGCCACTCCCGGGGTGGCGCAGAAGAGCCCGGCGTTGATGCCGCTGACCGCGAAGCGCGCGTCCTGGCTCGCCACCGCGAGGTCACACATCGCGACGAGTTGGCAGCCGGCGGCAGTCGCGAGACCGTGCACGCGTGCGATCACCGGGACGGGGAGGCGTTGGATCGCCAGCATCACGGCCGTGCACCGTGCGAACAGTTGCCGGTAGTACTCGAGCGAAGGCTCAGCCCGCATCTCCTTCAAGTCATGGCCGGCGCAGAACACTTTTCCGGCCGCCCCGAGCACGACGGCGCGCACGGTTTCGTCGTCGGCAAGGGTGTCGACGGCCTCGCCGAGCGCTGTGAGCATCGCCTCGGAGAGCGCGTTGAAGGCTTGCGGACGGTTCAGGGTCAGCGTGACGACGCCGCGCTCGTCACGGTCTTGCAGCACCAGGGATTCATCCATCACCTTGACCTCGCTCGCTGCTGGAACTGTCGATTGTGGTCCACGTCCCGTGTCACCGTGGCCGATTGGCCAGCGCGGTCCCGATTCGGCTCAATGGACCGTCAAGCCGGCCTTGGCGGCGTTCTCGAAGTCGTCGTCGATGAGCACGACGTCTCGGCCGGCGCGGGCGAGGTAAGACGCGGCGATCGAGGACCGGTAGCCGGATTCGCAGTGCACCCAGACCGTCGATGCCGGAACATCATCGAGTCGGCCCGGCAGTTCGTGCAGCGGGATGTTCACGGCGGCCGGGATGTGCTCGGCCGCGTACTCATGGCTCTGCCGCACGTCGAGCACCGTCAGCGTCTGCATCCGACGCCGTTTCGCCAGCGTGGCGAAATCGGCGACCGGATAGGAGCCCACCGGGGCGCCGTCGCTGAGCGCATCGATGTCTCCGGTGGCCGCGCCGGTCAGCCGGTCGACTCCGATGCGCACCAGTTCGCGCCTGGCTTCGCTGATCTGATCGGGAGATTCGCCGATCAGTGTCACCGGCGCCCCCCATTGGTAGAGCCAACCGAAGTAGCTGACGAACGACCCAGACAGCTCGAAACCCAACGATCCCTGCAGATGGCCGGCTGCGTACACGGTGCGGTTACGCAGATCGACCACCCACTCACCGGCCTCGAGTCGGCGCCGAAGTTCCCGAGGGTCAATCGGTTCGGGTGGTGTCAGGTCGACCGGCGCCGGCCCGTCGCGGTTGATGACGCCCATGTGTGCGTAGTACGCAGGGTGGGCGGAGAGCCCGGCCAGCAGCTCGTCGACGAAGCTCTGCTCGTCCTGTGTGAGAGCCGGGTTGGTGTGCCGTTGCTCGCCGATGGTGGATGCGTCGCCGGAAGCTGGTGTGGCCGAGCAAAAGCTGCCGAAACCGTGGGTCGGGTAGATCGGAGTGTCGGCGGGCAACTGCTCGGCGAGCCTGCGGACCGAGTGGAACTGCGCGTGGGTGAGTTCCCGGGTGGAGTCGGTTCCGATCAGGTCGGTGCGTCCGGTGGTGCCGAACAACATTGAGCCGCCGGTGAAGACGCCGTGCACCTCGTCGGCGTCGTCGCGGAGCACATAACTGACGTGATGGTGGGTGTGTCCCGGGGTGTGCATCGCCTCCAACCGGATGGGTCCCGCGTCGATGATCTCACCGTCGGCGATCGCACGACGGGGGTAGTTGACGTCATCGCCGGCGGGCACCACGTACTCGGCGCCGACGGTGCGCGACAGTTCCAGCCCTCCCGTCACATAGTCGTTGTGCAGGTGCGTCTCCAAGACATGCGTGATGCGAACCCGATGTTCGCCGGCCAGCGCGAGCACGCGGTCGATGTCGCGCTGCGGATCGATCGCCACTGCGACGTCGCCGTGGCTGATCAGGTAGCTGCGGTCACCCAGCCCTGAGGTTTCGATGATCGAGACGTCCATTGGTTCCCCTTCTGTGGTTCATCTAAGGAAGACGGTGTCGACGAGTACGTAGGCGGCGACGACGAAGACGAGGTAGGCGAACCAGCGCTGCAGGCGACCAGTCTCGATCTTTGTGCCGAAGTAGCCGGCCACCAGGGAGGCGACCGTCGCGGCACCGACGAACGCCGCCGTGAGCGACCAGTCGACGCTGATGCCGTGCAGATGCGAAAAGATGCCGGCTGCGGAGTTGGCGAGGATGATCAGCAGCGAAGTGCCAATGGCCGCGGACATTTCGACGCCAAGCACCATAACGAGCGCCGGGATGATGAGGAACCCGCCACCCACGCCGAACAGTCCGGTCAGCAAGCCGACCACCAGGCTGGCACCTATCGAACGCGGCAGGCAGCGGCGCCAATTAACCTGCCCCGCACGTACTTCGCATGCGGTGCCGGCGTTGTCCTGATCGGCCAGCATCCGGGTGCCGGCGACCACCATCACGATCGCAAACCCGATCAGAAGCGCCGATTCGGGCAGGTGTCTACTGATCGCGCTGCCGAGCACGGTCGCCGGGATACCGGCCGCCGCAAAGATTCCGGCCATCCGCCACCGGACCTGTCCGGCACGGATTTTCGGCAGCACCCCCACGGCCGAAGCCGTGGCGACGACGACCAGCGAGATCGGAATGGCCTCGTTGATACCGAGACCCAGCCCGTAAACCAGCGCTGGGACCGCGAGGATCGATCCTCCGCCGCCGAGCAGTCCCAGCAGCACACCGAGAGCCAGCCCTATCGCCAACGCCATGGACGTTCCGGTATCCCGGCTACCGGCGCCACAACCTGCGTGTTGGACGGCGTGGTGGTTCGGTCGCTCGTTCACAGCGGCATTGCTGTGCGGCCGGCACTGACCGCATCACCTCATCGACATGCTGGCCACAGCCGTCCCACGTCGTCTTACCGCAGGTCGAGCACTGAACTGGGTAACACATTGCCGACTCCTTCCCGGCATCGCCTCCTGACGGCATATACCCCTATGGGTATTACAGTACAGCGCCGAAGTCGGTTATTCCATGGTCGCCGTGACGGCGGGAATCCCGACCGCTGCCGCCGGCGTTGAACTGGGCAAGATATACCCCCACGGGTAACATGGGTCCTATGACGGAAGGACGAAGAAATGGTCGGTGACCAGGAATCCATCGACGCAGTGCTGAACCGGCTGCGACGCGCACAAGGCCAGCTCGCCGGGGTGATCTCGATGATCGAGCAGGGCCGCGAGTGCAAGGACGTGGTGACGCAACTCGCGGCCGTGTCACGTGCGCTCGATCGGGCCGGCTTCAAGATCGTGGCGACCGGTTTACGGGAATGCATCACCGGCGACCAGGACGGAAACGAACAACCCATGACCGAGGCGGAACTGGAGAAGCTCTTCCTCGCCCTGGCCTGACACGTAGGAGTCATCATGAGCATCGCTCTGGCCACGAGCCTCGCGACGTCGTTCGACGACGCCGTCGCCCGCACGCGAACGGCGCTGGCCGAGCAGGGATTCGGTGTGCTGTCCGAGATCGACGTGACGGCGACGCTGAAGAACAAGCTCAACGAGGACATGGAAAACTACCTGATCCTCGGCGCCTGTAATCCGCCGCTGGCGCACCGCGCGCTGGGCGTGCAACGTCAGATCGGTCTGCTGCTGCCGTGCAACGTCGTGGTCCGCACCGATCCCGAGGATCCGGACACGACGCTCGTCGAGGCGATGAACCCGCAGTTGCTGGTCGACGTCACCGACGAACCCGGGCTGAAACCCGTCGCGGAGGAAGTCGGACACAAACTGAAAGCGGTCATCGAGTCGCTCGGTGAGTGACCGCACCCTTTAGGCGCCGCGCCGCACCGGTCCCAGCCGGTCGGCGATCTGATCGACGACCGACTCGATCTCCTCAAGCCTGCCGCGCAGCCGTTCGGGCGCCCACGCCAACGCGATACGGGCCGGGGCCCAGTTGGTTTCGTCGATCGGGATGAGCTTGAACTCGGGCGGGGAGAACATCTTGCCGATGAATGAGTCGGGGGCGTAGCTCACCAGCGCGACGAGATGCCGGTTGAAAACCTGGGTGGCCATTTCGAGTTCGCCGCCGCGCTGGTTGGTCGTGCGCACGATGCGGTGCACACCCCGGCTGTTGAGCCTGCGGGTCAAACCGGCCAGCACCACCGGGTTGGGCCGGGCGAAGTCGATGACGACCTCCCGCTCACGTAACTCCTCGATCGCGACCAGGTCCTTGGCCGCGAGGGGATCGTCGAACCGGACCGCGACCGCGCCCTGGTAGCTGGCCACCACCTTGTGGCGCAGCCGTTTGTCGTTGGCGGGCAAGTGGATCAGGCCCAGTTCGGCATGCCCGGCGATCAGCTTGGCGGCGACCTCGGTGCCGGATCCCGGCATGCTGAACTCGGTCGGGCGCCGCAATTCACCGAGCACCGTCTCCAGTTGTGCGAGCAGGTCCGACGGTGCATAGGCGGTGGCGCTCAACCGAATCGAGGCCGAGCCGCCCGCGCCCTCTTCGGCAGTGGCCTTGAAATCCTCGACACGGCGCAGGATTTCACGCGCGGGACCGATCAACCTCTCGCCGAGCGGGGTCAGGCGCACCTCGTGATAACCGCGTTCGAACAGCGCCCCGCCGAGTTCCTTCTCAAGGATCTTGATCTGCTTGCTCAGCGGCGACGGGGTGATCATCAACTTGTCGGCGGCCCGCTTGAAGTGCAGTTCGTCGGCGACGGCGACGAAGTACCTGAGCCTGGTGAAGTCGATGTCCATACCTGCCGGTCTCGAACGGGATGCCGTGCACCCCGCATGCTACGAGATGACCGGCGCACCCCGCCTAGCCCCGACCGTGGTCTCGAGCACCCCGCGTTCGTGCAGTGCGGCGATCTCCGACGGGGTGAGGCCCAGCAGTTCTTCGGCGATCTCGGCGGTCTGCTCACCGATCAGCGGCGCCTGGCGCAACGGCGGATCGGCCACATGGTCGCAATGGATCTGCACGTTCTCCATCACGAACGGTACGTCCCCGTGCGGGTGAAGCTCCTCGCGGAACGCGCGGCGGTGCTCGTAGTAGGGCCACGACGGCAGTTCGTCGGCATGCAGAACGGCACCCGCAGGTACGCCTGCGGCCTGCAGTTTCTCCATCGCCTCGGTCGGGGAATGCCGGGCGGTCCAGGCGCGCACCGCGTCGGCACCCACCTCCCCGTCGCCGGGGATGCCCAACACCCAGCGCAACGCCTGACGGTCGGCGTCGTCGCGCACGGTGATCGCGATCCACGTGTCGATACCGTCGGCGGGGAACAACCCCCACGGCGTGGCGCGGTCCCGGTCGCTGCGCGGGTGTCCGGCGCGCTGCAGCGCCTCGGCGGCGATGTCGGCGGCGACGTGGCTGAGCATCACTTCTGCCTGCGCGATGCTCGCCGAACCGCCTTCGCCGGTGCGTTCCCGGCGCAGCAGCAGCGCCATTGCCGACAGCGCGCCGACCCTGGCGGCGACGTGGTCGGGGTAGACGGTGACGGTGTCGCAGAAGGTTTCGGGTTCGTCGGGGTAGACCCACAGGTTCGTGAACCCGACGGCGGCGCGCACCAGCGGTCCGTACCCGAGCCGCTTGGCCCACGGCCCGTTGGGCCCGAACGCCGAACTGTCCACCACGACGACGCCCGGGTTGATCTGCCGCAGCGTCGCGTAGTCCATCTGCAGCGTCTCGGCGACGCCGGGTTTGAAGTTCGTCAGCACCACGTCGGCGGTCTCGACGAGGCGGTGCGCGAGCGCGCGTCCCTCGGCGGTGCGCAGATCGAGCCCGATCGAGCGTTTGTTGCGATGTCCCGCGGCGAACGGCTGGGTCATGGTCGTAAACTTGCCGACCCGCAGCCCGTCGGGATGGGCCGAGTGCTCGATCTTGACGACGTCGGCGCCCAGATCGCCGAACACCCGCCCGGTGTCGGCCCCGACCACGATGACGCCGAGATCCAGGACGCGGACTCCCTCCAGCGGCAGGCCCTCGCCGCGGCGCTCGCGGGCGCCCAATACCGGTGCGCCCGTCAGGTGAGCTTCCGGCGTCGACGGCGCGTTCAGCGCGCTGGCGCGGTGCCCGTCGATCTCGCAGACGCCGACGGGCACCGGCGCCACGACCCCCGGCGCCAACTCCACATCGCGAAAAAACCCGCGGGCACTGAAGTGTTCGGCGGTAAGCGCCTCCGAAAGCGTCAGCACCGCTGCGGTGGGCACCCCGTGGGCCTGCCCCTGCGCCTCGAGTTCCGCCCGCGTCTTGTCGGCGCAGAACCGTGCGATGGCTGCGAGCAGATGCGGGGAATGGAAGCGTTTGCCGAGCTTGTCGAACGACGGATCGGCGAATTCTTCCGGGCTGCCCAGCCACGTGAACATGCCCCGCCATTGGCGTTTGGCCAGAATGCAGATGCGGACATGACCGTCCTTGCAGGGAATGATCGGATAGCGCTGCTGTTCGGCGTTCCAATCGCGTTGCTGCGCACTGACCGCGACGCCCGCCGACGCACTTCCCGCCGACCCGAACGGCGGGTCGAGGGTCTGCATCGCCCCTTCGAGGATCGAGAAGTCGATCAGGTCTCCCTCGCCGGTGCGCAAGCGATCCACATACACCGCAAGCGTCATCACCGCGGCCTGTGCGGCGGCCACGTGATAGGGCAACTCGGCCGGCGGTATGAGCGGTTCGCGCCCCGGTATGCCCGACCGCGACAGTTCACTGGAGAGCGCATGGAACACCGGGCCGGTGCCCTGCCAGGTGCGGTAGGCGGTGTCGCGGCCGAAGTCGCTGAGCGACAGGACCACCAGCGCGGGGTGCCTGCGGCGGATCTCGTGCACGGCCAGTGAGGCCTCGGCGGGTGAACCGGGGCTGGTGCTCTCGATGAGGATGTCGCAACCGGTGAGCAGGCGCTCGAACTCGGCGTCACCGTCTACGTCGATCGTCTCCATGCCGTGGCGGTTGATCGCGGTCTGCACCGGCACGCCGCCGATATGCGGGCCGACCACCTCGTCGTCGCTGACGCCGGCCAGGCGCAGCACCGTGACGTGCGCGCCGAGATCGGCGAACAGCCGTCCGACGGCCGTCATCGGCCCCGACGTCAGATCGAGGATCCGGACACCGGTCAGCGGTGGGTCGTAGGGGTCGGACATGTCAACTCCGGCGGGCCTGGCGGAACGGGATATCGCGGTCGGTCTCGGGTTCCTTGGGCAGTCCCAGCACCCGCTCGCCGATGATGTTGCGCTGGATCTGGTCGGTACCTCCGCCGATCGAGGTGAAGTACGCGTTGAGCGTAAGGAAGTTGACGTCGTCGGCGACCGGGTTGTCGGGGCCTGCCAACAACGCGTGGGCGCCGATGATCTGAGTTTTCATCGCCGCCTCGGTGTGCAGGATCCGCGACATCGCGAGCTTTCCCAGCGACATGATCGAGCTCGACGTGCCCTGCGTGGCGGCGGCTTTCGCGCGCGCGTTGTTGAGCTTGTTGAGCTCACGCAGGGCGAGCACCTTGGCCAGGGGGTAGCGCACGGCAGGGTCGTCGAGGACGCCGTGTTCACGGGCGAGTTCGATCAGGCTGTCGGCCTTGCGGTTACGCGAACCGCGGCCGCTGTCGCCCATGATCGAACGCTCGTAGGCCAGCGCGGTCTGCAGCGCGCGCCAGCCGTGGCCCTCGCCGCCGAGCAGGTAGTCGTCGGACACAGCCGCGTCGTTGATGAACACCTCGTTGAAATGCGACTCGCCGGTGATCTGCACCAGCGGCCGGACCTCGATGCCCGGTTGGTCCATCGGCATGATGAACAGGCTCAGCCCTTTGTGTTTGGGCACGTCCCAGTCGGTGCGGGCCAGCAGCAGCGCGTAGTCGGCGCTCAGCGCGCCCGACGTCCACACCTTCTGGCCGTTGACCACCCATTGGTCGCCGTCCTTGACGGCGGTGGTGCGCACGGCCGCCAGATCCGAGCCGGCGCCAGGCTCGCTGTAGAGCAGGCAGGTGCGGGAGCGTTCGATCAAAAAGTCGCGCAGCAGATCCCGCTTGAGCGTCTCGGTGCCGAGTTTGAGCGCGGTGTTGGCCGGGATGTTGTACTTGTCCTGCCGCGAGCCCGGCGCCTTGATCGCCGAGAACTCCTGACCGATGACGTTGGCGAGCTCACCGGGATAACCGCGGCCGAACCATTCGGTGGGATAGGTCGGCACCGCGTAGCCGGCGTCGAGCACCTTTTCCAACCAGGCGATGCGCTCCGGTGACGACACCCACGGGTCATCGGACTTGGGCAGCGGAACCCAGTTGGCGCTCAACCATTCTCGTACTTCGGCGCGCAGTTCGTCAGCGGTGGGAAGTGCAGCGGTCATGTCAGGCGCCTTTCGAGACGAGGTAGCGCTCGCGATGCAGGCGTGAGCCACCGAAGAGTTGCGTACCGGTGCGCGCCCGGCGCAGGAACAGGTGAGCGGGGTGCTCCCAGGTGAAGGCGATCCCGCCGTGCATCTGGATGGCGTTCATCGCGATGGTCTCGTAGGCCTCGGCGCAGGTGAACCCCGCCAAGGCGACGGCGCCGCCCGCGGTGTCGCTGTGCGAGGCGGTCTCGGCGGCGGCGTGTTGGGCGGCCGATGTGGCGTTCTCGACTTCGAGCAGCAGGTCGGCGGCCATGTGTTTGAGCGCCTGGAAGCTGCCGATCTGGCGGCCGAACTGCACGCGGGTCTTGAGGTATTCGACTGTCATGTCGAAGATGCGTCGGGCCCCGCCCACCTGTTCGCCTGCCGAGGCGATGACGGCGTAGTCCAGTGCCTGCTGTACGGCCTCCCACCCGGCGCGGCCGAGCCGCCGCGCGGGCGTACCCGAGAAGGTGAACGTGGAAAGCCGCACGGTCGGGTCGAAGACGGTTGCGGCCGTGCGGGCGAAACCGGGTGCGTCGGCGTCGACCTCGAACACGCCGACGCCGTCGTCGGTGCGGGCCACCACGAGCACGACGGCGGCCACCTGGCCCCAGGTGACGTAGTGCGCGGCTCCGGTCAGGGTGCCGTCGGCAGCGACGACGTCGACGCCGGCTTCGGTCCAGGAGCCGGCCGCACCGGTGAGCGCGACGGTCCCGATGGACGTGCCGTCGGCCAGTCCCGGCAGCAGCCGCTGCTTGTCGTCGCCGGAGCCGGCCGCCTGGATCAGCGCGACGGTCAGCACCGCGCTGGAGATGAACGGTGCCGGCGTCAGCGCCGCCCCGGTCTCCTCGGCGACGGCTTCGAGTTCCAGCGCGCCGAACCCGAGCCCGCCGTGGGCGGCGTCGACGAGCATGCCGAGCACGCCTTGGTCGGCGAGTTGGCGCCACAGCTCACGGTCGAAGCCCTCCTCGGAGCTCATCACGCGGCGCACGTCGTCCTCGGTGCACTTGTCGCGCAGCAGCTCGCCGACCGCCGTGCGCAGTTCCGCGCGTTCGGCCACACTGATCGTCATCGACCCAACCTCTCCTGGACCTATCGGGTCCATGCTCGGTCCCAGGCGGCGGGGTGTAAATCACGAATCGGGACACCGACGGGTTTCCGAACGGCACATGCGCGCCGATCTACTGGGTTCGGCTCCGGCCCTGGCCGTCGCTCTGCTCCATCAACCTGTCCAGGCCGCGCTGCCAGCGCTCGTCGCGGCGCTGGTCGGCCAGCACCCGGGTGACGGCGTACAGCGTCGCGGCGACACCGGAGACGCCGAGCCAGACCAGCATGGCGACCGTCACCGCGTCGGCTGCTGCGCGGGTGGTCGTCACCGGTGCAGGCACCTGGGTGCCGGTGTCGTCGACCCAGATCGCGACCGGATCGCCGACATCGCTCGACGGGGCGGCCGACACCAGGCCGGTGTGCTCGGTGCCGTCGACCGACCAGCGGGCAGGCAGGGCGATGGTGCCCGCGTGCGGGCCGTCGGAGGCCGGTGGGATCGCGGTGATCGTCGCGGTCACCGGCGTGCTCACGTCGGATTGTGCGCTGTAGGCGGCGCGCTTGGCGTCGTAGAGCGCGGTGCCGACGGCCCCGGCGATCGGCAGGGTGACCAGCGATACAACGATGGCGAACACCAGAACCAGGGCCTCGATCCGATCGGTCGCGCGCACCAGCGGATCCCGACTTCGCAGGCTCAGCAGCAGGGGCCAGCGGGGCAGGCGCAGCGTGAAGGTGGTCGAATCCTCGCCAGGCCACCGGACGGCGGTCCTGCCCGCATCGTTGCCACCTTGGCGGTGCACCGTGACCTCCTCTCGGGGAAAACCTGTTTCATCCATTGTCGCCCGCAAAACCGGGGAGCGCTTGCCTCACCCGGACAACGCCGCCCGCTCCGGTTGTGGCGGGGCCACAACTGACGAGCTAGTCGAGTCGGCCCGCGTCGGTCACGCGCAACACCGGCGCGCCGGCGTCGTCGGAGGCGCCCAGATCCACCTCGGCGGTGAAGCCCCAGTCGTGGTCGCCCGCGGGATCGTCGAAGATCTGCCGCACCCGCCACACCTCGGGCGCACGGTCGATGATCAGCAGCGCCGGACCGCGGGCGTCGGCGCCGGTGCCGACGTCGTCGTGCTCGTCGAAGTAGTCCTCCCCGATGTCCGCCCAGCGCTGCGCCGTCCAGCCCGATCCGCTGTCCAGCGCGCCGAGTTCGTCCCAGCGACCCCGAGCGAACAACTGCACCCGCCGAAACAACGCGTTGCGCACCATCGCCGTGAACGCGCGCTCGTTGCCGGTCAGCGGACGCGGCGGGGCCGGCACCGCGACCGGGGCGTCGTGCGGCTGGTCCGGGCTGGTCAGCTGCTCCCACTCGTCGAGCAGGCTCGAATCCACCTGGCGGACAAGCTCGCCGAGCCACTCGACGATATCGGTGAGCTCCTCGGTCCTGGCCGCTGCGGGCACCCCGGACCGCAGCGCCTTGTACGCGTCGGACAGGTAGCGCAGCACCGCACCCTCCGCGCGGGTCAGCCCGTACTCGCTGACATACTCGCGGAAAGTCATTGCGCGTTCCCACATCTCGCGCACCACCGACTTTGGGGACAGCCGGGCGTCGGCGGCCCACGGGTTGCTCTGCAGGTACACCTCGAAGGTGTGCTCGAGCAACTCCTCGAGCGGCTTAGGGTAGGTGACGTCGTCGAGCAACTCGATGCGTTCCTCGTACTCGATGCCCTCGGCTTTCATCGCCGCGACGGCCTCGCCCCTGGCTTTGTTCAGCTGTGCCGCCAGGATCTGGCGGGGATCCTCCAGCGTCGCCTCGATCACCGAGACCACATCCAGCGCAAAGGTTTCCGACGCGGGGTCGAGCACGTCGACGGCGGCCAGCGCGAAGGTCGAAAGCGGTTGGTACAACGCGAAGTTCGGTGGCAGGTCGACGGTCAGTCGATACCTGCTGCCGTCGGGCCCTGGTTGGTCGATGCGCTCGACCACCCCGGCTTGCAGCAGCGACCGGGCGATGCCGACGGCTTCGCGGATGTGCTGCAGTTGCCGTTTACGTGGCTCGTGGTTGTCGGTCAGCAGCCGACGCATCGCCTCGAAAGGATCCCCGGGACGAGCCACGACGTCCAGCAGCATCGCCGTCGACACCCGCATGTTGCTGGTCAGCGGTTCCGGGGTCGCCTCGATCAACCGGTTCATGGTCGACTCGCTCCACGGCACCATGCCCTCGGGTACCTTGCGCCGCACCAGCTTTCGGCGCTTCTTGGGATCGTCGGCGACCTTGGCGAACTGCTTGAGGTTCTCCACCTCGTGGTCGGGTGCCTGCACGACGACGGTGCCCGCGGTGTCGTAGCCGGCCCGCCCCGCCCGGCCCGCGATCTGGTGGAACTCGCGTGCGTTGAGCAGCCGGGTGCGCACCCCGTCGTACTTCGACAGCGCCGAGAACACCACGGTGCGGATCGGCACGTTGATGCCGACGCCCAGCGTGTCGGTGCCGCAGATCACCTTGAGCAACCCGGCCTGCGCCAACTGTTCGACCAGCCGCCGGTACTTCGGCAGCATCCCGGCGTGGTGCACGCCGATACCGTGGCGCACCAGCCGCGACAGTGTCGTGCCGAACGCCGTGGCGAACTGGAACGCGCCGATCATGTCCCGCAGCTCGGCCTTCTCCTCCTTGGTGCTTACGTTGACGCTCATCAGCGCCTGTGCGCGCTCCAGCGCCGACGCCTGGGTGAAGTGCACGACGTAGATCGGGGCTTGCCCGGTCTCGAGTAGGTCGCCGATGGTTTCATGCATCGGCGTGGTCGCATAGGAAAAGAACAGCGGCACAGGACGTTCGGCGTTGGCAACCAGCGCCGTCGGCCTGCCGGTGCGCCTGGTGAGGTCGTCGCGCAGGAACGTGACGTCGCCCAGCGTCGCCGACATCAGCAGGAACTGCGCCCTCGGCAATTCCAGCAGCGGCACCTGCCACGCCCACCCGCGGTCGGGGTCGCCGTAGAAATGGAACTCGTCGGCCACCACCAACCCGATGTCCGCGTCGCTACCCTCGCGCAGCGCGATGTTGGCCAGCACCTCGGCGGTGCAGGTGATGATCGGGGCGTCGGCGTTGACCGCGGCGTCGCCAGTCAGCATGCCGACGTTGGCCGCGCCGAACACCTCGCAGAGCGCGAAGAACTTCTCGCTGACCAGCGCCTTGATCGGCGCGGTGTAGTAGCTGCGGCGGTTGCCCGCCAGCGCCGCGTACAGCGCGCCGGTGGCCACCAGCGACTTGCCCGAACCGGTCGGGGTCGCCAGGATCACGTTGGCGCCGCTGACCAACTCGATCAGCGCCTCCTCCTGCGCCGGATACAGCACGGTGCCGCTGGCTTCGGCCCAGGCGGCGAACGACGTGAACAACTCGTCGGGATCGGTGCCCTTGGCGCGTAACGTCGACAAGTCGCCCGGATCGAGCAGGCGAGCGGTGTCGGTCACGGCTTTATCCACCGCCTCTCCTGACTCGTTGCCTGCACCACCGAGCATGCCGTGCAGCCCGCCGGGAGGGTTTGAGCGGGGTCGCGGCTGGAAAAGGATTGATCATGCCCATGCTGCGAACGACGGTGTCGATGCTCGCGCTCGGCGCGCTGGTCCTGACCGGATGCTCGGCGGTCACGAACAAGGCCGCGACCAGTTCGGCGACGACGACCGCTCAGAGTCCGGTGGCGACGCCGAGGACCGAGGCGGTGACCCCGGAGCCCGTGCCACCCCCGTCGAACACCAAGGTCGTGCCCACCCGAGAGGTGTCCCTGGCGATCGAGGACCGAGGCGACCTGGGCGAGATCGTCGTCGACAGCACGGGCCGCGCCCTGTACGCCTTTACGGCGGACGGCCCGAACGAGCCGACCTGTTACGGCGCCTGCGCCGACACCTGGGTGCCGCTGCTGGCACGCGGCGATCCGGCCGGCACGATCGGGATCGACGTGGCGTCGGTGGACGTCGTCCCGCGTCGCGACGGCGGTGATCAGGTGACCTACAACCGGATCCCGCTGTACCGGTACGCCGGCGACACCGGTGATCGGGTCGCCAACGGACAGGGCCTGGACATGTTCGGCGGCGAGTGGCACGTGCTGGCCAAAGACGGCCAACCGCTGGCCTGAGGAATAGCCTGTGTGCATGGAGTTCGGCATTTCGACGTTCGTCAACGACGACACCATCGACCCGGTCGCGCTGGCGCGGGCACTAGAAGAGCGCGGCTTCAAGGCCCTGGCGGTCGCCGAACATACCCACATCCCGGCGAGCCGCGAATCGGCCTATCCGGGCGGCGGTGAGTTGCCCAGCGTGTACTACCGCACGCTGGACCCGTTCGTCACGCTGGCCGCCGCGGCGGCGGTGACGTCGGAGATCGAGTTGATCACCGCGATCGCCCTGCTGATCCAGCGCGATCCGATCGTCACCGCCAAGGAGGCCGCCAGCATCGACCTCATCTCGGGTGGGCGGTTCGTGTTCGGTGTCGGCGCGGGATGGAACCTCGAGGAGATGCGCCACCACGGCACCGATCCGAAGACGCGCGGCGCGCTGCTCGACGAACGCATCGAAGCCATCAAGGCGCTGTGGACCGATGAACCCGCCGAATACCACGGTCGCTACGTCGACTTCGACGCGTCGTACCTGCGGCCCAAACCCGTGCAGAAACCGCACCCGCCGATCGTCGTCGGCGGCGACTCCGACGCCACCGTCAAGCGCATCATCCGTCACCAGGGCGGCTGGATCTCCAACCCGCTGCCGGTCGAGCGGCTGACCAAACGCGTGGAGCAGATGCGTGCGGCCGCCGGCCACGACGTACCGCTGACCACGTTCGGCACCCCGATCGATCCGCAGTACTGGGAGGCGATGGAGAAGCTGGGCTACCGGCAGGTGAACCTGCTGCTGCCGACTAAGCCGGTCGACGCCTCGCTGCGACTGCTCGACGAGTACGCCGACGCGGTCGCCAAGTATCGGGGCTAGCCAGGGCCACTTGCGCTCGACACGTGTCGAGTTTCTATTGTGGCTGCATGAGCAATGACGCTGATGCCGAGCGGGTCGCCGAACTGGCGCGCGGAGTCGTCGCCGAACACGACCCGAAAACGGTGCCCGTCCAGCAGTTCCTCGGCGCCTGCTACGACGCCGGCTTGTCGTGGGTGCACTTCCCCGACGGCCTCGGCGGGCTCGGGGTGTCACGCGGACTGCAGGCCGTAGCCGACCGGATCTTGCAGGGCGCCGGCGGGCCGGTGCCGCTCGGGCTCAACCCGATGGGCTACGGCATGGCGGCGCCGACGATCCGTGAGCACGCGCAGGACGACGACGTGAAACAGCAGTGGTTGCGGCCCCTGGCCACCACCGAAGACCTGTGGTGCCAGCTGTTCTCCGAACCGGGCGCCGGATCCGACCTGGCCGGGCTGGCCACCTCCGCGGTGCTCGACGGCACCGACTGGGTGATCAACGGCCAGAAGGTCTGGACCAGCCTCGCGCACCGCGCCCGCTGGGGGCTGCTGCTCGCGCGCACCAACCCCGACGTGCCCAAACACAAGGGTCTGACCTACTTCGTCATCGACATGCACGGCGCGGGCGTCGAAACCCGCCCGCTGCGCCAGATCACGGGGCAGGCCGAGTTCAACGAGGTGTACTTCTCCGACGCCCGGATCCCCGACAAGCACCGACTCGGCGACGTCGGCAACGGCTGGAACGTCGCGATGACCACGCTGATGAACGAGCGCACCGCACTCGGCGGAAGCGGCAACCGGCGCGGTGCGGGCACCATCTCCGACGCCACCGGGCTGTGGGCGTCGCGGCCCGAACGGCACACCCCGGTGCTGCGTGACCGGCTGACGCAGCTGTGGTTGCGCTCGGAGGCCCAGCGCCTCACCTCGGAACG
Organism: Mycolicibacterium sp. XJ662; assembly: GCF_053484035.1. Taxonomy (NCBI): domain Bacteria; kingdom Bacillati; phylum Actinomycetota; class Actinomycetes; order Mycobacteriales; family Mycobacteriaceae; genus Mycobacterium; species Mycolicibacterium sp. XJ662. Next base: position 1,066,760 of record NZ_JBEFTL010000001.1, read on the forward strand.
GTCACGGGCCACCGCCACGGTCGGCGGCCCGGGCCCGGAAGGGTCGATCGGCAAGCTGGTGGGCGCCGAACTCAACCAGGACATCTACCAGTGGTGCATGGATTTCCTTGGGCCCGAAGGACTTCTGTACCACGGATACGAGCAGGGCCCCCGCACCGGCGACGACGACTGGCAGGGCCCCATCCAGCAGCGGTTCTTGCGCAGCCGCGCCAACACCATCGAAGGCGGCACATCCGAAGTGATGCGCAACATCCTCGGCGAACGCATCCTCGGGCTGCCCGGCGATCTGCGCGCCGATGCGGGGATGCCGTGGAAGGAGATCCCCCGTGGTTGAGAACGTATCGAGCGCTCAGTTCAGGTTCACCGACGAGCAGAACCAACTACGGGACGCCGTACGGAAGTTCAGCGCCGAGCACTTCTCCGAGGAGAAGGTGCGCGAGCTGATGGAGGCCGACCCGCCGTTCGACCCCAAGGTGTGGGCACGGCTGGGCGGTGAGCTCGGCGTGCTGGGCCTTTCGGTGCCCGAGGCCGACGGCGGCGTCGGCGGCACCCTGGTGGACCAGGCCGTCGCGATCGAGGAACTCGGCGCCCGGTTGGCGTGCGGGCCGCTGTTCGGCACGGTCTACCTGGCGATCCCGGCGCTGGTGGCGGCCGGGTCCGGCGACGTGCGCGACGGCCTGCTCGGCGACCTGATGGAGGGCAACCGCACCGCGGCGGTCGCGGTGACCGACCGGGCCGGCGTCTTCGACGCGGACGCGGTGACGGTGACCGCGAGCGGAGATACCCTGTCGGGCACGGTTTCTCAAGTGGTCGACGCCGGTATCGCCGACGTCCTGCTGGTCGCCGCCCAAGGATCCGACGGCGTCGCGCTGTACGCCGTCGACACCTCCGCGACCGGCGTGCAGCGCACCCCGTTGAACACGTTGGATCTCACCCGGTCCGCGGCGAACGTCACGCTCACCGACGCGCCCGCTCGCCTGGTCGCCGGAGCGGACGAGGCCGCGCGGGTGCTCGACCATGCGCTGCAGGTCGGGGCGGCGCTGCTGGCCGTCGAACAGGTCGGCGCCGCCCAGCACCTGCTCGACCTGTCCGTCGAGTACGCCAAGGCGCGACTGCAGTTCGGCCGGCCGATCGGATCGTTCCAGGCGGTCAAACACCGCCTCGCCAACCTGCTCGTCGACGTCGAACACGCCAGATCCACTGCCTACCATGCGATTTGGGCGCTGACCGACGGATCCGACGATCCGGCGTTGGCGACCAGCATCGCCCAGGCCGTGTGTTCGTCCTCGCTGACCCATGTCGCCACCGACACCATCCAGGTGCACGGCGGCATCGGGTTCACCTGGGAGCACCAGGCCCACCTCTATTACAAGCGGGCCACCACCGACGCCGTGCTGCTGGGCAGCGCCGAGCAGCACCGCGACCGGATCGCGGCGATGGTGCTCGACGACGCCGAGACGAACCGGGTGCCGCGCGTCGCCGACGGCCTGCCCGTCTGACGAGGACGGCGCCGTGATCGTCACCGTCGCCAAAGTGCAGGACCTCGATCGGTTCCTCGAGGCCTTCTCGACGGTGGGTGCCGAAAAGCGCAGAGAACACGGCTGCAAGGGTTCGCGGGTCTTCTGTGATCCCGACGACCCCGGCAAGGTGTGGGTGTTCTTCGATTGGGAGGCCGAGGACTATGAGGGGTTTCTCACCGATCCGGACATCCCGGCGATTGCGCAGCGGCTTGCGCTGATAGAACCGCCGGTACACGCCGAACCCGTCGCGCAATACGACTCGTGAGGCCGGACCCGACTATGACAAGCCGGGAAACGTCCGTACGGTCGGTGTCATGGACGTTTACGCCCTAGCTTTCGAATGGACGGAGACGAACCGGCACTGGCTGATCGAGGTGCCGGTGCGGATCGCCGTGTACCTGGTGGTTGCCCTGATCGTGCGGTACATCCTGCACCGGATGATCGACCGGGCCACCACCGGCAGGCGCCGCAAGACGCGCAGCGAGGAACAGCCGCAGGAACAGACGAAGCCGCCACTGCTGCGCCACCTGCGCGACAAGGTGCCGAAAGTCGCCACCAGTCAGCAGATCGCCGAGCGGCGCCAGCAGCGGGCAAAGACCATCGGGTCGGTGCTCAAGTCGATCGTGTCGATCGTCCTGCTCACCTGGGTCATCCTGGCGATCCTCAGCGTGGTCGGGGTGAACATCGCGCCGTTCATCGCCTCCGCCGGTGTGGTGGGGTTGGCGATCGGCTTCGGCGCGCAGAACCTGGTGCGCGACTTCGTCAGCGGCATGTTCATGCTGTTGGAGGACCAGTACGGGGTCGGTGACATCGTCGACGTCGGCGAGGTGATCGGTGAGGTGGAGAGCGTCGGGCTGCGGATCACGAGGCTGCGAGACATCGACGGCACCCTCTGGTACGTGCGCAACGGCGAGATCGTGCGCGTCGGCAACATGAGCCAGGAGTGGGCCTACGCGCGGCTCGAACTGCCGGTCTCCCTGTCCGCCGATGTCGAAAAGGCCAAGGAGGTCGCCATCGATGCCGCGATGGCGGCGGTTGCCGAACCGGCGATGGCCGCCAAGGTGCTCGGCGAACCCGAGATGTACGGAGTCCAGGAGGTCGCGCCGGACCTGTACACGCTGCGGATCCTGTTGAAGACGCGCCCGAACGAGCAGTGGAGCGTGCAACGCCAACTTCGGGCCGAGATCCTGCGTGCGTTCGACGAGAACGGCATCGACATGCCGTACCCGCGCGGACGCATCCACGCCGTGGTCGGGCGTTAGGCGGTCACGCCTGCCCGGTCGCGGTTGCGCGACACGACGAGCCCCGCTCGCACCACCGCCAGCGCCAGCACAGCCGCGCCCACCAGCGAGGTGATCAGAATCGGCGCGGTGTCGCTGAGCCGCACCGCGATGCCGATCAGCGCCCAGATGATCACCAGCGCGTAGGCGATGTCGTTGTGGCGCAGCGTCATCAGCACGCCCAGCGCGGCCGCCACCGCGACCATGATGACACCCCAGGTGGGCTCCGACAGGCCGAAGCCGGACCAGCCGGCTTCGTCGAGGGTGATCGTCGCGTTGGCGATCGTGGCCACGGAGATCCAGCCGAGATAGACCCGGAACGGGATGTGCAGCGCCCACAGTTCCAGCGTCGAGGTCGCCGGCCGCGCGACCTGCAGGCGGTAGATGACGATCAGCGCGCCCAGCAGCACCACCATCAGCAGCATGCTCAGCGGGAACTGGTTGTGGTGCCAGGCCAACAGCCAGCAGCAGTTGGCGGCCGCGGTCAGCACATACCAGGGGGCGATGGCGCGCGCGGCGCCGCTGTCAGCGCGTTCGCGTGCCATCACCCAGCACAGGTACACCGTGTAGGCGATCATCCCGAGGTAGATCAGGCTCCAGATGGAGAACACGTAGCCCGCCGGCACGAAGTACACCTCGATGCGGCGGGTGACGTCGCCGGTGCTCTGGCCGTTGATCGGCAGGCTGTTGGCCAGGTAGTTGACGACGAGCGTGGCCACCGTGGCCAAGCTCACGACAATCGGTAACAACAACCTCGACGTCGACCGGCGTTCCGCGGTCCTGGTGGACATGGGGTGCTCCTCTGCTTCCAAACGGGTACGCGATACATGCCCGTTCGCAGGGAGTCCGAACCATGCGGGTCAGCGCCCGAAGCCCGCCTTGCGCAAGGCGTCGGCCATCGACCCGCCTGACGGAGCGGGCCGCTGGGCACCCTTGTTCCGGCGGGCGCCGCCGGCGCGCTCGGGGCGTTTGGTCTTGTCGCCCGGCGCATCGTTGAGCCGCAGGCTCAACCCGATTCGCTGCCGCGCCACGTCGACGTCGATCACCTTCACCCGCACCACCTGACCGGACCGCACGACCTCATGCGGGTCGGACACGAACCGGTCGGCCATCGCGGAGACGTGCACCAGACCGTCCTGGTGCACGCCGACATCGACGAACGCGCCGAACGCAGCCACGTTGGTGACCACGCCCTCGAGCACCATGCCGGGTTTCAGGTCGGCCACCTTCTCCACACCCGCGGCGAACGTCGCGGTGGAAAACGCCGGGCGCGGGTCACGCCCGGGCTTCTCGAGTTCGGCGAGGATGTCGGTGACCGTCGGGGTGCCGAACCGGTCGTCGGCGAAGTCGGCGGGCTTCAGCGACTTCAGCACCCGCTCGTTGCCGATGAGCTCGGCCAGCGTGACGCCCGCGCGGTCGAGGATGCGCCGCACCACCGGATACGCCTCGGGGTGTACGCCGGAGGCGTCGATGGGATCATCGCCGTCGCGGATGCGCAGGAAACCAGCACATTGCTCGAATGCTTTGGGCCCCAACCGCGGAACGTCGAGCAGCGCCTTGCGACTGCGGAACGGGCCGGTCGTGTCGCGATGCGCGACGATGGCCTCCGCCAAGGACTCCGACACCCCCGACACCCGCGCGAGCAGCGGAACCGATGCGGTGTTGAGGTCGACGCCGACCGCGTTGACCGCGTCCTCGACGACGGCGTTGAGGCTGCGGGCCAGTGTGCCCGGCGTGACGTCGTGCTGGTACTGGCCGACGCCGATCGACTTGGGGTTGATCTTGACCAGCTCGGCCAGCGGATCCTGCAGGCGCCGCGCGATCGACACCGCGCCACGCAGCGTCACGTCGAGCGCCGGCAGCTCGCGCGTGGCATACGCCGAGGCCGAATACACCGATGCGCCGGCCTCGCTGACCAGGGCCTTGGTCGGGACGTTCGCACCGGCGGCGCGGATGTCGGCGATGAGTTCGGCTGCCAGGGCATCGGTTTCGCGTGACGCGGTGCCGTTGCCGACAGCGATCAGCTCGACGCGGTGCCGCGCGACCAGCGCCGCCAGTGTGGCCTTGGCCGTATCCCATTGGCGCTGAGGCTGATGCGGGAAGATGGTGGCGGTGTCGAGCACCTTGCCGGTGCCGTCCACGACGGCGACCTTCACCCCGGTACGGTAGCCGGGGTCCAGTCCAAGCGTCGTGCGGTTGCCTGCGGGAGCGGCCAGCAGAAGGTCTTTGAGGTTGGTCGCGAACACCGCGACGGCCTGCTCCTCGGCCCGGTTACGCAGCCGGATACGGGCGTCGACCTTGGCCGAGATCATCAGCTTGGTGCGCCACGCCCACTCGACGGTGCCCACCAGCCACGGGGTCGCGGCGGCCCGCAGGGCCATGTCGACGCCGAGCGCCTTCGCGACCATGGTGTGGTATCCGGCGTCGTCGCCGCCGTCGAAGGTCAGCGCCAGCACCTCTTCCTTCTCACCGCGCATCACGGCGAGCACCCGGTGCGACGGCATGGTCTCGAGCGATTCGCCGTACTCGAAGTAGTCCCGAAATTTCTGCGCCGCAGCGCTTTTAGCCACCTCTTCGGAGTACGGCGCGGTGCGCAGCGATCCGTCTTTCCAGAACTTTTCCCGGACGGCACCGACCAGCGCGGCGTCTTCGCCGGCTCGCTCGGTAAGGATGTGACGTGCGCCATCGAGTGCCGCCGCGGCGTCGGCTATATCGCCGGTGACGAACTGCGCGGCGGCCTCCTCGGGTACCTGGGTGGGATCGGCCAGCAGCCGGTCGGCCAGCGGCTCCAACCCGGCCTCGCGGGCGATCTGCGCCTTGGTGCGCCGCTTCGGCTTGTACGGCAGGTAGATGTCCTCGACACGCGACTTGGTGTCGGCGCCCATCAGCGCGGCCTTCACCTCGTCGGTGAGCTTGCCCTGTTCGTCGATGGATGCCAGCACGGCCGCGCGCCGGTCGTCGAGCTCGCGCAGGTACTGCAGGCGCTCCTCGAGCGTGCGCAGCGCCGCGTCGTCGAGGCTGCCGGTGGCCTCCTTGCGGTAGCGGGCGATGAACGGCACGCTGGATCCCTCGTCGAGCAGCCGCACGGCCGCGGCGACGCGCGCCTCCTCGACCGCCAATTCCTCAGCAAGACGGGCGTTTACAGACTTCACGGTTGAGTTCTGTGACACGCGGCGACTCTACAGGGCAGGCCCGACAGATACGAAGGTGCGCCACCGCCGTGTGGCAGATCTTGCCTCAGGCCAGCGACGCCAGCGCGGTCTCCGGGTTGTACCCGGCGAACGTGTCGAGTTCGTTGGCGCGCAACCGATTCACCCAGCCCGGATCGGCCAGCAGCGCCCGTCCGATGGCGACGATGTCGAACTCGCCGGCGTCGAACTGTTCGACCAGGCGGTCGACCGGTGCGGGCGCGATGACCTGCCCGCGTCGTTCACTGCGAAACTGCGTCTCCAACCCGACCGAGCCCACCGCGATGACGGGCACGCCGGCGACCTTCTTCGTCCACCCGGCGAGGCTGAGGTCGCTGTCGTGGTCGGGGAACGCGGGCACATAGTGCCTGCGCGTCGAGGGATGCAAGACGTCGACCCCGGCGTCGACCAACGGCGTGAGCAGTTCCTGCAACTGTGTCGGGTCGTCGGCAATGGTCGCCGTGTAGTCGGTGCCCTTCCACTGCGAGAACCGGAAGATGACCGGGAAGTCCGGACCGACCGCGGCGCGCACCGCGGCAACCACCTCGGCGGGGAACCGGGTCCGCGCGGCCAGCGACCCGCCGTAGCCGTCGGTGCGCAGATTCGTTCGTTCCCAGAAAAATTCGTCCAACAGGTAACCGTGCGCGCCGTGCAGTTCGACGGCGTCGAAGCCGACCTCACGCGCGGTGACCGCGCTTTGCGCGTACAGCTGCGCGAGCTGGGTCAGTTCATCGGTCCGCAGCGCATGTCCTTTCGATTTCCCGTGGCCGTCCACACCCGAGGGGCTGACCGGCACCACACCGTCGGCGTCGTCGCGTTCGGCGCCCTGGTGCCACAGCTGCGCGGCGATCGTGGCGCCCTCGGCGTGCACCCCGGCGACGACGCGCCGCCAGCCGTCGAGCACTTCGTCGCCGGCGAGGGTGGGAATGCGCAGCGGATATCCGGCGGCCGGGTCGGGCAGCCGGATCCCTTCGGTGATGATCAGCCCGACGCCGCCGGCGGCGCGGCGGCGGTAGTACTCGGCCACGTCGGCGCCGGGAACCCCGTCGGGCGACGCCTGCCGCGTCATCGGCGCCATCGCGAATCGATTGGGCACGGTCAAGGAGCCGACGCGCAGCGGTGTGAACAGATCGTCTAAGGCCATGCACCGCTCAACGCGTCGGCCACGACGGTGATTCCGCGCGCTGGTCTGCTCCTGAGACAATGCGGTCATGGTCGAGCAAAGCATCTGGATGCAGAAAGTCACGGCCGATCCCGGGCACTCGCAGTGGTACATCGAACGGTTCCGGTCCATGGCGCGCGCCGGTGAGGACCTGGTCGGCGAGGCGCGCCTGGTCGACGCGATGGTGCCCCGCGGCGCGCGCATCCTCGACGCCGGCTGCGGACCCGGCCGGCTGTGCGGATACCTGTCGGCGGCCGGGCACCAGGTGGTCGGCGTCGACGTCGACCCGGCCCTCATCGAAGCCGCCGAGCAGGACTACCCCGGACCGCAGTACCTCGTCGGCGACCTCGCCGAACTGGACCTGCCCGCGCGCGGCATCGCCGACCCGTTCGACGTCATCGTCTCGGCGGGCAACGTCGTGACGTTCCTCGCGCCGAGCACCCGTGGTCTGGTGCTGAGTCGGTTGCGCGCCCACCTGGCGGCCGACGGCCGCGCGGTGATCGGGTTCGGCGCAGGCCGCGACTACCCGTTCGACCAGTTCTTCGAAGACGTGGCGGAGGCGGGGCTGACGCCCGATCTGCTGTTGTCCACCTGGGATCTGCGGCCGTTCACCGACGACTCCGACTTCCTGGTCGCGCTGCTGCGACCGGCGTAGCTCAGCGCGCCAGCGGCTTGTAGAACACCAGCCCGTTGCCGTTGTTGTCGTAGACCACCGCACGCCGTTCGTGCGCGTCGTCGTAGGGGCCGTTGACGATGCCGCCACCGTTGGCCTCGACCGCCTTCGCGGCGCCGTCCACGTCGTCGGTCTTGATCCCGACGACCACCTTGCCGGGGATGGGATGGTCGACGGCGGTGGCCAGCGCCAGGGTGACGGACCCGCCGTCCAGCGCGGCGAAATGCGCACCGTCGCGGAACTTCAACGACATCCCCAACGTCTCGGTGTAGAACCGGATCGACTCGTCGAGATCATCGGTCGACAAGATGATCATCCGCACGTCATGGTCGCTCACGCTGCCTCCTAGCACGAAATCCCTTAAATCATAAGGCGGAAACGACCTGGGGTTTCGCCCCGCGGTGGCCTGGAAACCCTGAGCTCATGAGAAGACCGATAAGCGCGCTCGCCGCTGCGGCCGCCACGGCGGTGACCGCCGTGGCCGCGCGGGACATCTTTCAGCAAAAGCATGCGCTGCTGCGCAATTTCCCCCTGGTCGGACACGCGCGATACCTTCTCGAATCCATCGGCCCCGAACTGCGCCAGTACATCGTGGCGTCCAACGACGAAGAACGGCCGTTCACCCGCGACCAACGCCGGTGGGTGTACGCCTCGGCGAAACAAGAGAACAACTACTTCGGGTTCGGCACCGACAACAACGTCGAGCACACACCCGGCTATCCGATCATCAAGCACCACACCTTCGGCCGGGCCATACCGGTGTCGGCACCGTCCACCCCGCGCGAGGTTTGGCTGCCGTGCGCCAAAGTGATCGGCGCCGCCAGGAACCGGCCCGGGGCGTTTCGTCCCAACTCCGTGGTGAACATCTCCGCGATGAGCTTCGGGTCGTTGTCGGGTAACGCCGTGGAGGCCCTCAACAAGGGCGCCGCGCTGGCCGACTGTCTGCACAACACCGGCGAGGGCGGCATCTCCAAATATCACCTGCACGGCGGTGAGCTCATCTTCCAGATCGGCACCGCCTACTTCGGTTGCCGCGACGCCGACGGCCGCTTCGACCTGGAAAAGCTCAAGGCGCTTGTGGCGCGCGCGCCGGTGCGGGCGCTGGAGGTCAAGCTGAGCCAGGGCGCCAAGCCGAGCCTCGGCGGGCTGTTGCCTGCGCCCAAGGTGTCGGCCGAAATCGCCGCTGCCCGAGGTGTTCCGGAAGGACGTGACTGCGTCAGCCCGTCGCGGCACGCAGAGTTCTCCGATGCCGACAGCCTGTTGGACTGGGTGGAGTTGCTCGCCGCCGAGACCGGCTTACCCGTCGGGATCAAATCGGCGGTCGGCGATCTCGACTTCTGGCGCGACCTCACTGACCTGATGTGCGAAACCGAACGCGGGGTCGACTTCGTGACGATCGACGGCGGCGAAGGCGGCACCGGCGCGGCGCCGCTGATCTTCACCGACGCCGTGTCGCTGCCGTTCCAACTCGGCTTCTCGCAGGTGTACCGGATCTTCGCCGAACGCGGCCTGCACGAAAAGGTCACGTTCATCGGCGGCGGCAAGTTGGGCCTGCCCGGCAACGCCGTGGTCGGGTTCGCGCTCGGCTGCGACATGGTCAACGTCGCACGCGAGGCGATGCTCGCGGTCGGTTGTATCCAGACCCAGAAGTGTCACACCGACACCTGTCCCACCGGCGTCGCCACCCAGAACGCCTGGCTGACCCGCGGCCTGGTGCCCGACGAAAAAGCGGTGCGCGCCGCCAACTACATCAAGACGCTGCGCCGTGACCTGGTCAAGGTCGCCGAAGCCTGCGGGGTCGAGCATCCCGGGCTGATCAGCACCGAGGCCGTCGACATCCTCGACGGGCGCACCCACTCCACACCGTTGCACGACGTCTACGGGTACACGCCGGGCATGGGGCTGCCGTCCGCGGCCGACCGTGAGGAAATCGCCTGGATCATGACGCACGCCGAACCCCGGCGCGGTTCGGCGCAGCCGTCGCGATCCGCCGTCGGCTGAGTGATGTCGGTGCGTAAACCATCGCTGAGCGCAGATTTGCGCACCGAACTCGCCATGAGGGTCAGCGACGACGCGGGCGCAGGTCGGTGGTGATGTCCGAACCGCCGCTGCCCGCCCACACCCCCATACCGTGCAGGGCCACCGCGCGGCTGATGTCGGACGGCGAAACGATGCCGACCAGCCGGTCCTGCTCGTACACCAGCGCACGGCCGTCCGCGCAGCCGCTGAGCCGGGGCAGCAGGTCCGTCAGCGGTTCATCGGGTGTGGCCGCCGGGATGTCCTGCGGCGGGCACGCCACGTCGCGCAGCCGAGCCGTCTCGTGGTCGCGGATGGGAACCGAACGCAACCGGTTGAACGTGATCAACCCCTCGACGCGGCCGAACCCGTCAACCAGCGGGAAGGCGGAATGCCGGCGCAGCAACACCACGTCGCGCAAAAAGTCGCCGACGGTGCGCTCACCGGAGACGGTCTCGGGATCCGCGGTCATCACGTCGCGCACGCGCACGCCGGAGAGCATCGTGGTGGTGCGGGCCTGGTGTTCTTCTGCGCTGGCCATCGTGACGATGAACAGCCCCAACAGGATCCACCACAGCCCGCCCATCCCGTAGAGGAGACGCAGCAGGCCGAGGCCGATCATGACGAAGCCGAACAGCCGTCCCGCCCGGGCCGCCCACACCGTCGCGACGAACTGGTCACCGCGCCACGCCCAGATCGCGGCACGCAGGATGCGTCCGCCGTCGAGCGGCGCGGCCGGGATGAGGTTGAACACGGCCAGCACCACGTTGATCAGCGCCAAATAGGACAGCACGGTCACGGTGAGCGAACTGAGCCCGGCGTCGTCGGCGAGCAGCGCCGCCACGCCGAACACCGCCGCGGCGAGGAAGCTGGTCAGCGGGCCGACCACCGCGATGCGGAACGCCGCACCCGGGGTCAGCGCGTCACCGGTCAGCCGGGCCACGCCGCCGAGCAGCCACAGCGTGATGCCCTGGACGCCGACGCCGTTGCGTCGCGCCCATATCGCGTGCGCCATCTCGTGGGCCAGCAGCGACAACACGAACAGCACCGCGGTCACCACCGCGGCGAGGATGTACTCCCAGGTCGCGTATCCCTCGGCGAGCATCTGGAACTGCACTGACAGGCCGACGACGAGCAACAGCACGATGCCCAACACGCTCCAGTGCACCCCGACCGATACACCGGCGATCCGTCCCAGCCGCACCGTCGCCTTCACCGTGGCTCCTTCCGTGGTCACCTCGGGCGCCCGCAGGGATGATGAGGAAACCGCGGGTTCCCATCACCGTCGAGTATCCGTCACCGGCCGGGCCGGGCTGTCGAGAACGACGCGACGGCTCCGTCCCATAGGTGAGCGGCCACTGGGGTCGCCACGTGCGAAGGGAGAAGTCATGGCCAAGTACCTGCTGCTCAAGCACTATCGGGGTGCGCCTGCCGCCGTCAACGACGTGCCGATGGATCAGTGGACACCGGCCGAGGTCGAGGCGCACATCAAGTACATGAACGACTTCGCGGCGCGGTTGCAGGCCAGCGGCGAGTTCGTCGACAGCCAGGCGCTGGCCCCGGACGGCGCCTGGGTCCGCTTCGACGGCGACGGTAAGCCCGCCGTCACCGACGGCCCGTTCGCCGAGACCAAGGATCTGATCGCGGGCTGGATGATCATCGACGTCGACTCCTACGACCGCGCGGTCGAACTGGCCGGTGAGCTGTCGGCGGCGCCCGGTGCGGGGGGCAAGCCGATCCACGAGTGGCTCGAGTTGCGGCCGTTCTTGACCGCGGCGCCGACCATCACCGAGTAGGTCGCAGGTGCGCGCGGACGACGCAGCGCTGCGGGAACTGATCCCCGGCGTGCTCGCGGCGCTGGTTCGCCGCGGGGCGGACTTCGCGACCGCCGAGGACGCCGTGCAGGAGGCGCTGGTCCGGGCCATCGAGAGCTGGCCCGACCGGCCGCCCCGTGACCCGAAGGGCTGGCTGGTCACCACGGCGTGGCACCGCTTCGTCGACCTCAGCCGATCCGACGACGCCCGGCGTCGCCGTGAGGTACGGGTGGCCGCGCAACCGCCGCCCGGTCCGGCCGGCTGGACCGACGACACCCTGCAGCTGTACTTCCTGTGCGCGCACCCCAGCCTGACGCCGGCGTCGGCGGTCGCGCTCACGCTGCGCGCTGTCGCCGGGCTCACCACCCGCCAGATCGCGCAGGCGTATCTGGTGCCCGAATCGACGATGGCCCAACGGATCAGCCGGGCCAAGCGCACCGTAAGCCAGGTCCGGCTGGATCGGCTCGGCGATCTGGGCACCGTGCTGCGCGTGCTGTATCTGGTGTTCAACGAGGGCTACACCGGCGACGTCGACCTCGCCGCCGAGGCGATCCGGCTGGCCCGCCAGCTCGCCGCGGCCACCGACGACCCGGAGGTCGCCGGCCTGCTCGCCCTGTTCCTGCTGCACCACGCCAGACGGCCGGCCCGCATCCGCGCCGACGGCAGCCTGGTGGCGCTGGCCGAACAGGACCGCAGCCTGTGGCGGCGCGACCTGATCGCCGAGGGTGTGACCGTGCTGCAGGCCGCGCTGGCCCGCGACCGGCTCGGTGAGTACCAGGTGCAGGCCGCGATCGCCGCGCTGCACGCCGATGCGCAGAGCGCCGACGAGACCGACTGGGTGCAGATAGTCGAGTGGTACGACGAGCTCGTCGCACTGACCGACAGCCCGGTGGTGCGGCTCAACCGCGCCGTCGCCGTCGGCGAGGCCGACGGACCGCAGGCCGGGCTGGCCGCGCTGGCCGAACTCGACGCGTCGCTACCGCGCTACACCGCGGCCGTCGCCCATCTACGCGAGCGGGCCGGGGACCTGGCCACCGCCGCGCGCCTGTACGGCGAAGCCGCCGCCCAAGCGCACACCGTTGCCGAGCGCAACCACCTCACGCTGCGCGCGGCCACCCTGCGGCAACGACTGTCGCAGGCGTGAGCCCGTCAGCGTGCCGCGCGGGCCTTGATGAACGACCGCACACCGGCGATCAGGTAGATGACGAGCAGCACCAACATGATGACGCTCGTGATGATCGCTGCAGGGCGTTCGGCGGTGCCCGCGAACAGGTCGCCGAGCTGGAAGACGTTCCGCAACGCGCCCAGCGCGGCCAGTAGCGCGATCACCAGGGCCACATGCATGGCGGGCTTGCGGAACTTCTCCGCGCGCTGGGCGACCAGCGCGGCGATCAGCAGCAGCACCCCGACGAACGCGGGGATCAGCGCGGTGACGCTGACAAAAGCAGTGACGACATAGGCGATCACCCCGGTCGCGACGAGCAGGGCGCCAGTCCAGGTTGTCAGGGCGAGCATCGACGTCCTTTCCAAAAACGGCAGAGCGCCGCGAAATTCGTGGCTGTGACCCTATCAAGGTCGCTCAGGTTTTCCCCTTTGCGTTGTGGGGGATAAGAGGCAAGCTGACAAGCATCGACGTTGGAGGCCCCCCATGCAGCCGATCTCCCCGACCGACGCGCTGTTTCTGCTCGGTGAATCCCGAGAACACCCAATGCATGTCGGCGGTCTGCAACTGTTCGAACCGCCCGAAGGCAGCGGGCCGCAGTTCCTGCAGGAGACCTACGAAGCCCTGCTGTCGCAGACCGACGTACAGCCGACGTTCCGGAAACGCCCGGCGTTCTTCGGCGGCATCACCAACGTGGCGTGGGCGTCGGACAAAGACGTCGAACTCGACTACCACCTGCGCCGGTCCGCGCTGCCCGCGCCGGGCCGGGTGCGCGAACTGCTGGAGTTGGCCTCGCGGTTGCACGGCACGCTGCTCGACCGGCACCGTCCGCTGTGGGAGGCCCACCTCATCGAGGGCCTCGACGACGGCCGGTTCGCGGTCTACACCAAGTTTCACCACTCGCTGATCGACGGCGTCTCGGCGATGAAGCTGATGCAGCGGGTGCTGTCGACCGATTCCGCGGACACCCAGGTGCGGGCACCGTGGAGCCTGCCGCCTCGTCGCAGGTCCGCGGGCGGCGGGAAATCGCTGTTACGGACGGCGGGGCAGGTGGTGAGTTCGGTCGCGGGTATCGCGCCCAACACGCTGTCGCTGGCCCGGGCCGCGCTGCTCGAGCAGGAGCTGACGCTGCCGTTTCAGGCGCCCAAGACCATGCTGAACGTGCCGATCGGAGGGGCGCGCCGCGTCGCGGCGCAGTCCTGGGCGTTGGAGCGGATCAAGAACGTCAAGAACGAAGCCGGGGTAACGGTCAACGACGTCGTGCTGGCGATGTGCGCGGGCGCGCTGCGGACATACCTGGCCGAGGAGGACGCACTTCCGCCCACCCCGCTGGTGGCGATGGTGCCGGTCAACCTGCGCACCGAGAACGACGCCGAGGGTGGCGGCAACCTGGTCGGCGCGATCCTGTGCAACCTCGCCACCGACGTCGAGGACCCGGCGCGCCGCGTCGAAACCATCGCCGCGTCGATGCGCGACAACAAGAGGGTGTATTCGGAGCTGCCGCGGGTGCAGCAGCTCGCCTTGTCGGCGTTCTTGGTCGGCGGCGTTGCGCTGGCGTTGGTGCCGGGCTTCGTGCGGACCGCGCCGCCGCCGTTCAACATCGTGATCTCGAACGTGCCTGGAGCGCGGGAACCGTTGTGGTGGAACGGGGCCCGCCTCGACGGCAACTATCCGCTTTCGATTCCGGTGGACGGCCTTGCCCTCAACATCACGCTGGCCACCAACGCCGACAACCTAGACTTCGGGTTGGTCGGATGCCGGCGCAGCGTCCCGAGCCTGCAGCGCCTGCTCGGTCACCTCGAGACGTCGTTGAAAGATCTGGAGCGCGCGGTGTGCGGCTAGGGCTCAGCCGAACTCCAGCAGGGTGTAGGCGCCGCGGTAGTTCCTGGTCAGCTTCAGCTGCCAGAAGGCGGGGAACACCTTCTCGAAGAACACCCCGCGGCCCTTCGGCATCGGCAGGTCGTGCACGGCGCGGATACCGGGCACGGTGTTGGCCAGATCGGCCAGTTGCGCCGCCGACAAGCTGAACGGCATCGGCGGGACCCGGTAGCGGCGGGTGGCCCGCATCCCCTTCGGCGCGAACTTCTTGACCAGCACCGGCGGCAGATCGAAGATCATCTGGCCACCTGGAAAGTGCTTGGCGCACTGGGTGATCAGACCCATCGCCTGCTCGGGCTGCAAATACATCAGCAGACCCTCCGCGGTGATGATCACGCCGTTGCTGGTGTCCACCGCGTCCATCCAGCTAAAGTCCAGCGCGTCCTGTGCGATGGCGGTGATCCGCGGCGAGGACGGCAACAACTTCTTACGCAACTCGATGATCGGCTCGAAGTCGACGGTGACCCAACGGAATTCGCTGCCGGGTAGCGCCTCGCTCAGCCGCCAGAAACTGGTCTGCAGACCTTCGGCCAGCGCGACGACGGTGGGCGACGGATGCGCCGACAGGTATCGGATCGCGGCGCGGTCGAAGGCCAGCGAACGCAGCGCCATCTCCTGGCCTTTGCGGCCGAACTTGTCGAAGTCGAAATCGATGGCGTCGACGAGTTCGATCGCCATCGGGTCGTCGATGATGGCCTTCGGGTGGCGGGCCTGGTGCGCACGTCCGTTCAGGGTGAGCAGCGCTGTCTCCGAAACTCCGGTCAGCATGCTGGCGTCGGCGGGATCCACCACATCGAACCTACCTGTCCAGGTGCACAGCAGACGCGGCGCTGTGGCGTATACGGTCTCGATATGAATCGAGTTGTGGTGATCACCGGTGGTGCGGGCGGTATGGGTCAGGCGACGGCTCAGATCGTCGGCCGCGACCACACCGTGGTGCTCGGTGATGTCCGAGCCGACCGCCTCGATGCGGCGGCCGCCGCGCTGGCCGACCACGACATCAAGGCGACGGCCGTGCACTGCGACGTCACCGACCGGGAGGCGGTCACGCGGCTCTTCGAGACCGCCGCCAGCCTCGGCCCGCTGGTTTCGGTGATTCACACCGCGGGAGTGAGCCCGAGCATGGGCGACGCCGAGTACGTGATGCGAACCAACGCGCTGGGCACGCTGCACGTCAACGAGGTCTTCTACCAGGCGGCCGGCGAGGGTGCGGCGATCGTCAACGTGGCCTCGATGGCCGCCCATATGCTGCCCGACGAGTTGATCCCCACCTCGACGTTCCCGTTGGCGCTCACCGACGTCGACGCGTTTCTGGCCGACATGCTGGCAGCGTGCGAGATCGTGCCCGAGGAGGGCCGGTCGGGTATCTCGTATGCCCTGAGCAAGAGCTTCGTGCGGTGGTACAGCACCGCGCAGGCCGAACGGTTCAACGGCCGCGGGCTGCGCATCGTGTCGGTTTCGCCGGGATCCGTCGACACCGAAATGGGTAGGTTGGAAGAGCAGGCTGGCGCCGGGGCCATGGTCGCCGACGCCGCGGTGCCTCGATGGGGCCGAGCGGAAGAGATGGCGGAGCTGCTCGCGTTCTGTGCCAGCGACAAAGCCGGCTACCTGACCGGCACGGATATCTTGAACGATGGCGGAGTGGTCGCCTCCATGACGGAGCGCGCCAGGAAGGCCGCCGAGGAAGGGTGAGAACCGCGTGACCGACGAGCGCCAGCCCAGCGGCGATGCTTCGACGCCGCGCGTGATCCGGCGTCCGGAGGTCGATGCGGCCACCGAGCGTGGCTTCGGCCGACCCGGTGGCGCCGACGCCGATCGCGGGGTGTACACCCCGACCGACCAGGAACCCGGCCCGGTGTTGGCCGCCGCGTTCGGTTCGGCGCCCGCCCCCGACGACGACGCAGACGATGTCGCAGCCGGCGTCGACGCGGATTATGACGCGCCCGCCCCGCAGGCCCCCGCCCCGGCGCCTCCGGTCGCGCCCGCCGAAAAGCTGGGCGTGCGCGACGTGCTGTTCGGTAAGCGGCTGAAGTTGACGGCGTTGGTGACGCTGGCGGTGCTCGGGTTGGTCCTCGGGCTGTTAGGCGGTTGGGTAGGTCGCAAGACCGCCGAGGTCATCGAGGCGTTCACCACGGCCAAGGTCACGCTCTCGACCACCAACGAAGGTGATCTGCCCGACGGACGATTCGCCAAAGTGGCCGCCGCCGTGGCGGATTCGGTGGTCACCATCGAAGCGGTCAGCGATTCGGAAGGGTCGCAGGGTTCGGGGGTCGTGGTCGACGGGCGCGGTTACATCGTCACCAACAACCATGTGATCGCCGAGGCGGCTTCGACGCCCGACCGGTACCAGGTGTCGGTGATTTTCAACGACGGCAAAGAGGTGCCGGCCAACGTCGTCGGCACCGATCCCAAAACCGACCTGGCGGTGCTCAAGGTCGACGACGTCGACAACCTGACCGTCGCGCGGTTGGGCGACTCCGACAAGCTGCGCGTCGGCGACGAGGTGATCGCCGCCGGTGCCCCGCTGGGCCTGCGCAGCACCGACACCCAGGGCATCATCAGCGCGCTCGACCGTGCGGTGCGCGTCCCCGGCGAGGGGTCCGACGAGATCGTCATCGCCGCCGTGCAGACCGACGCCCCGATCAACCACGGCAACTCCGGCGGTCCGCTGATCAACATGAACGCCGAGGTGATCGGCATCAACACCGCGGGCAAGTCGCTCTCGGACAGCGCCAGCGGGTTGGGCTTCGCGATCCCGGCCAACGAGATGAAGCACGTTGTCGAGACGCTGATCCGCCACGGGGAGATCAGGCACCCCACGCTCGGGCTGACGGCGGAGTCGGTCAACGAACCGGACCTCGTCGGAGCGAAGGTGACGCGGGTGGTGGCCGGCGGTGCGGCCGACCGCGCCGGACTCAAAGAGAACGACGTCGTCGTCAAGATCGGGGACCGCAAGATCGACGGCGTCGACGAGTTCGTCGTCGCGGTACGGGCCCTGACCGTCGGTCAGGACGCGCCGATCGAGGTGATCCGCGACGGTGAGCACGTCACGATGAGCATCAACCCGGAGGCCGACAAGAGCCGCTAGCGGTGTTAGATGCGGGTCGGCAGCGCGCCGGTCAGCTTCGACGGCCGGCTGAACAGCGTCATCGCAATGCACAGCGCCGCGGCGACCGCGAAGGCGGCCTGCACGTTGAACGCGTCGGCGGTTCCGCCGAGCAGCGCCGCGGCCAACGGGCGCGAACCGAGGAAACCGACCAGCCACAGCGCCATGATCCGGCCGCGCAATTCCTCGGGCGCGCGTTCCTGTACGACGGTGCTCAGCCCGGTCATCGCCCAGCCGAAGCCCAGGCCCGCCAACGCGAACCCGGCCAACGCCACCGCGGTCACCGGCGTGACGACCAGCAGCGCGCAACCGATGCCCAGCCCCGCCAGACCGATCGCCGAGACGTTCGCCGAGGCCATCCGTCCGCGCATCATCGCCAGCGTCGCCATCCCGACCGCCGCACCGATACCGAAGACGGCGGACAAGGTGCCGACGAGTTCAGCGCCGCCGCCCAGCGCGTTGGCCATCGACGGCGCCAGGGTGATCGACGAGTCCGAGGCGAAACCCACCGCGGTCACCGCGAGCAACGCCAACAGCAGCGGGCGGTCCCGCCAGACGTAGATGAGCGCGGCGCGCACCCGGTAGTCGGCGTCGGCCAGGCGCGCCGGCGGCGCGGGGAAGCGCACGGCGATCAGGAAGAACGCGAACACCAGGTGCAGTACGGCGCTGACCGCGAACGCGACACCCGAGCCGAAGTGCGCGGCCACGTATGCGCCGGTGGCCGGACCCAGGATGCGGCCGAGCGTCATCGGAATGCTGTTGAGCGCCATGGCCGTCGACAGCTCACCGGGGCGGATCAGGTTGGGCACGATCGACTGCATCGCCGGCCCGCCCACCACGAAGCCGAGACCCACCAGCAAGGTGCCGAGCAACACCGGAGCGGCGATCGACATGCCCTGCTGCGCCGGGTCGATGATCAGCCACACGGCGGTGAAACCCGAACCCGCCACGCACAACAGCCGGCCGAGCAGGATCTGACGGGCGGGGTCGCCGGTGTCGGCCCATTTGCCGGTGGTGGGGCTGAAGATGAGCTGCGGGCCGAACTGCACGACGCCGACCAGCCCGACCATCAGCGCCGAATGCGTGGCGTCGAACATCACGATCGCCGCGACGATGCCGTGCGTCCACACGGCGACGACCGAGAACATCTTGCCCCAGAACAACGCGCCGAACACCCGGTCGAACATCAACCCGAGTGCACCGCGCGGTTGCGGTAGCGATGTGCGTGCTTCGGTACGGGCCGTCACTGCGTCACCGCGCCTTCGAAGCGTTCGGAGAGTCGGCTCAACAGCGACACCAACGTGTCCACGTCGGCGTCGGGCCAGTCGGCGACCATCTCGCCGACCAGCTCGCGTCGCCGCTCGGTGACCGCCTGCAACGCCTCACATCCCGCGTCGGTCAGCACGAGCGCGCAGCGCCGCTGATCGTCGGCGGCGAAGTTCTTCGTCAGCAGCCCGGCCGCGACCACCGCGGCGACTGAGCGGCTTGCGGTGGAGTGTTCGACGGCCATGAATTCGGCGACGTCGCCGACCGATGCGCCCGCGCCGAGCTGCTGACACTGTTCGACCGCCCGCAGCACGCGCAGCGTCGACGGGTTGGCCACCGGGCCGCTGCCGTCAAGTACCCGGTCACGCCAGCTCGGCCGCTGGCGCGCGATCGCAATGCGCGTCAGCAGGTCGTCGAGTCGGTCGTAGCGGGAGTGCGGCACGAATATATGCATAGCACATAGATATTTATAGGGCGAATCCCCTGGTCCGAAGCGCTAAGGCCTGACGGTCGGCCAGAACAGCACGAAAATCCGGTCCTCCCAGTCCTTGCCGACCCGGCCCCTACGGGCCCGTTCGGCGATGTAGGCACCGACAATCGCGTCGAGCAGGGTCTCGGCGTCCAGGTCGGCGCGGAAGGTGCCTTCGGCTTTGCCGCCGTCGATCACGGCGACCAACTTCTTGCGCTGGGCGACCAGGATCTTGCGGAACAGCGCGCTGAACTCGGGGTCCTCCTCGCTGAGCAGGGAGGCGAGCCCGCCGAACCCGATGCCCTCGTCCACCGTCGCGACCGCATGCCGGATGGTCCACTGCAGCCGCTGCGGTGCATCGGCGCTCGTGCTGAGCGGTTCTGTGGACGTCAGCCGCGACAACGCGGCCGACAGCATGTCCCGCCGGTCGCGGTGGCGCCGGTAGATCGTGGTCTTGGCGACGCCGGAGTCGGCCGTGACGGCCTCCACGGTCACCGACCGCGGACCGCCCGCGCGCAGCAGACGCAACGTCGACGCCGCGATGGCCTCCTCGACTGCCTGTCGCTGTGGCATCAACGTCTCCCTGTCGGTTCGGGGCCTGTCTTCCTGGGCCATTATGCGCTACACTAAGCGTAGCGATACGCTACGCGTATCGTTTTGATTGAGGGGCGCACCGGCGGCCCAGCCGGGTCCCGGCGCGCCGGATTGCGAGGTGAGAAAAATGTCGGATTTCTTCAGGCGTATTTCACATCAAACGGTCGGGTACCTGTTCATGTTGTTGTCCGTGGTGGCCTTCGGTTTGATGGTCGCCGGGCTGGCACTGAAAAGTGAATTGGCACCTGTTGCCGGTATCGCGTTCGTGATCGCCGCAATCGCCTCCATTTCGGGTTTCCGTGAGGAGGCGGCGAACCACGCTACAAGTTGACCCCGTCAGCGGGTCACATGGCCCGTAGGCCATACATGTAAGTGGTGAGATATTCGTCGATGACCGGGGTCCGGATCTCCTTGGACTCCGGCATCGTGATCAACAACGCGTAGAGCCCCACCAGAAACGACACCCCGTTGAGCATCACGTCGACCCCGGCGGGAATCTCCCCCCGTTCGCGCGCACGTTGAAGTTCCTCGACCACCGCGACGATGACGGGGTGGTTCGTCCACTCTTCAGACGGTGGCCGTGTGGTCGAGAAGTGCAGTGCCAGAAAATCTTTGAACAAGCGGTTGCCCAGACGCCGCTCCAGCGCCTCGAGAACGCGCACCGCTTCGGCAAGCGTGGCCCGCACGTCGTGCGGTTTGGCGTAGAAGCGGTTCAACTCCGCGGCCATCCGCTCTTCTTCACGTTTCTCCAGTTCCACCAGGACGTGCTCCTTGGTCGGAAAGTGGAAGAAGAACGTGCCGTGTGCGACGCCGGCCGCCGAAACGATCGCGGCGATGTCGGCCGCCGCCATCCCGTCGCGTTTGAACTCGGCCATCGCCGCCCCGAGCAGTCGCTCGCGGGTCTGGCGGCCCTTCGTCCCGCGCTCCTGAACGTTGTCGCTGCGCACCGAGGCGAGTCTACGCCAGAAAAACCGACTCGAGTCAGAAAAGGTCTTTTCATCTCCGCAGCCAACCGCTACGGTTCAGCCAGAGCGATCCGGCTGGTATACCGCGACATGCGCGACATAAGGCATGTCCGGGAGTCACCGACTTGGGTGCTCGACATCTGACTTAAGTCAACTCGGGAGGCGGCCGGTGCAGATCCTCGAGCAGGTGCAGGACCTGCCGAAAGCCGGAAACATCAAGGCGCAGTGGGTGAGCCTGTGGACCGGGCCCGCCGTGGGCGCCGTGCTGCTGGTGGCGTTGTTGGCGTTTCCCGGTTTCTGGCCGCCGATGTCGCCGACGTTGACGGCCGACCAGGTCGCCTCGTTCTACGCCGAGAACACCGCATGGATCCGGTTCAGCCAGGTGACGTTCAACCTCTGCGGCATCATGGTGCTGCCGTTCTTCATGGTGATCGTGGTCCAGATGAAGCGGATGAAGACCCAGAGCCACGTGTTGGCGTACTGCTATCTCACCGCGGTGGTCAGCGGCGCGACGATCTTCGCGCTCTCCAACATCTTCTTCCTGGTCGCCGCGTTCCGCCCCGACCGCGACCCCGAGATCGTCCAGGTGCTCAACGATCTGGCGTTCATCGTGTTCATCGCACCGATCGGCATGGTGGTGGCCCAATTCGTGTTGCTGGGCGTCGCGGTCTACTTCGACGACGGGCCGAACCCGGTCTTTCCCCGTTGGGTCGGCTATTACTCCGCGGCGACCGCCGTGGCCATGATGCCCGCGGCCGGCGCGGCGGTCTTTTCGACCGGACCCCTGGCCTGGGACGGCTTCCTCTCGTTCTGGGTGCGCAACGGCGCCTTCGCGTTGTACGTCGTCGTGATGTTCTTCGTGCTGCGCCGGGCCGTTCACCAACAAGCCCTCGAAGAGGGAGTCGTGGCGGGCGCCCCGCGGTGAGCACCCTGACACCTGACCGGTCGGCCGGAACGGCGCACGTCCCCGGCGGGAAACCCGATGTGCGGCTGGTGTGCTGGTTCTTTCCGATGTGGTACGCGGTCTTCGGCGTCATCATCTGCGTGCTGGCGCGGGTGACGCCACCGCCGCGGCCCGACGTCACCGCGGCCGACAAGGTGGCGTTCTTCACCACCAACGGCCTGACCATCCAGATCGGGTTCAGCCTGCTGCTGGTCCTGCTCGGCGGCGCGGCGATCACCAACGGGCTCGTGGCCTACCAGATGAAGCGGATGTCGGTCGGATCCGTCTTCGCCTACGCCTACATCGGCGGGATGGGCGTCGGCGCGCTGCCGGGCTTCCTTCTGGTGGCGGTGTGCTTTCTGACCGCCGCGTTTCGCGCCGACCGCGACCCCGAGTTGGTCAGCATGCTCTACGACGTCGGCATGCTGTCCTACAACGGTTCACTGGGGTGCTTCTCGGTCGCGTACCTGGTGCTGGCGATCGCGATCCTCTACGACCGAAACGACATCTTTCCGAAATGGTTTGCCTACGTGAGCATCTGGCAGATCATCACCGAGGTCATCGCCACCCAGATGTTCGTCTTCTACTCGGGGCCGTTCGCGTGGAACGGATCGCTGGCGTTCTGGTGGTCGGTGGTGGTGTTCACGATCTGGCTTGGTGCGCTGATCATGCTGCTGAAGCGGGCGACCCTGCGCGAACCCATCGACGCCCCACCCGTGGATTGATCTTATGACGCAATCGGATTCGCTACCCGCCGCCGTGGGTACCAGCCGCCTCGATCACCTGCCCGGCGACATCCACATGTGGGTGATGGTGCTGGGCGACCTGATCATCTTCGCCGGCTACTTCGTCATCTTCATGGTCTACCGGGCCATGAACCCCGAGGAGTTCCTCGCGGCGCAGCAGCATCTCGACATCAACATCGGCGTGATCAACACGGTGATCCTGTTGACAAGTTCCTGGGTGGTGGCCCGCAGCGTGCTCGCGGCGCGCGACGGCCGCCACCGCGACGCCATCCGGCTCACCTACGCCGGCGGCTTCGGCGGTCTCCTGTTCATCGTCTTCAAGACGTACGAGTGGGGCAGCAAGATCACCGCCGGCCACACCAACTCGGAGATGTTCTACTCGTTCTACTACGTGCTCACCGGGGTGCACCTGGTGCACGTGCTGATCGGGCTCATCGTCTTGGGCGTCGTGATCCGCGAACTGCGCAACCCCGCCCGCCGCAGGGTCTCGATGGTCGAGTCCGGCGCAATCTACTGGCACATGGTGGATCTGCTGTGGGTCATCATCTTCGGCTTGCTCTACGTGATGAGGTGACCGTGACCGACACCGCCGAAACCCATCCCCACACCACCTCGGCGCGGATGACGTGGTGCTGGATCCTGTTGACCGCCATCACGCTGGCGTCGTGGTGGTTGGCGCCCGCACACTTCACCAACACGGTGCACGCCAGCGCCCCGATCACGGCCCTGGTCCTGATCCTGGCCTGGCTCAAGTCCCGGCTGATCATCCGCAACTTCATGGAGGTGCGCACCGCGCCGCGGTGGCTGCGGCTGTCCACCGACGCCTGGCTCGGCGTGTTGTTCGGCGCGGTGTTCGTGATCTACCTGGTCTGATCCCTGCACTCCGTAAGCTCTACAAGGTGCCAAGCGTGCTCTCGGTGAACATCGCCCACCGCTACTCGGACGGACCGTCGGGTCAGACCGGCTTCGACAAGCGCCCGACCACCGAACCCGTCGAGGTGCGCGCGCCCGGCAGTAAACGCGCCGGGCTCGGCAGCGGCCTGACCGGTGACCTGATCGGCAACCGCAAGTACCACGGCGGCGACGACCAGGCCGTGTACGCCTACGCGCACGAAGACCTCGACGACTGGGAGCGGCAGCTGCAGCGGCCGTTGAGCCCCGGCATGTTCGGCGAGAACTTCACCACCGCCGGGATCGACGTCACCGGCGCGGTGATCGGCGAGCGGTGGACGGTGGGGTCCGGCGGCCTGGTCTTGGAGGTGTCCCGGCCGCGCACCCCGTGCCGTACGTTCAC
The DNA here is from genome assembly GCF_053484035.1 of Mycolicibacterium sp. XJ662. Taxonomy (NCBI): domain Bacteria; kingdom Bacillati; phylum Actinomycetota; class Actinomycetes; order Mycobacteriales; family Mycobacteriaceae; genus Mycobacterium; species Mycolicibacterium sp. XJ662. Next base: position 1,090,836 of record NZ_JBEFTL010000001.1, read on the forward strand.
CCAGTTTCTGGGCATCCGCGGCTGGATGAACACGTTCACCCGCGCCGCGAAGCCCGGCGCGTACCTTCGGGTGATCACCCCCGGCCCGGTACGTACGGGCGATCCGGTGACCGTCACCGACCGTCCCGAACACGGCATCACCATCGGCTATGTGTTTCGCGCCATCATGACCGAACCCGAACTGCTGCCCGACATCCTGGTCGCCGACGCCCTGGCCGCCGAGATCCAGCGGCGCGCCCGTCGACGCCTCGCCGGCTGAGCCTGTCCTGTACGCTCGTACAGCGTTACGGGCGAAGGGGCCGGGGCATGACGAGATATGACTACATCATCGCGGGTGCGGGTTCGGCAGGATGCGTGCTGGCCAACCGCCTGTCGGCCGACCCGAAGGTCAACGTGCTCCTGATCGAGGCCGGCGGCGTGGATCGCAATCCGCTCTACCGCATTCCCAAAGGCTCGGGAATGTTGTTCGAGAGCGAAAAGCATATGTGGCACTACGAAACCACACCGTTCGGGCGCACCCCGCACACCGAACAGTGGTTACGCGGCAAGGCCCTCGGCGGGTCGAGTTCGATCAACGGCATGATCTACAACCGCGGTCACCGCGCCGACTACGACGGTCTCGAGCGCCTCGGCAACAAGGGCTGGGGCTGGGACGACATCCTGCCGATCTTCAAGCAGTTCGAGGACAACGTGTTCGGCCCGTCGCCGACGCGGGGTGTCGGCGGACCGCTTCACATCTCGGTACCCCGCGATCCAGACCCGCTGTGCGCCGAGATGCTCGACGCCGCCGCCGCAACCGGTTTGAGCCGGGTCCAGGACATCAACGAAAGCGACGACGAGCGCATCGGATACGCCACCGCGACCATCAAGAACGGCCGCCGGGTCAGCGCCGCCACCGCCTTCCTCAAACCTGCGTCGCACCGGCCGAACCTCGCCGTGCGCACCCGCACCGTTGTGCGCCGCCTGTTGTTCGACGGTGACCGGGCCGTCGGTGTCGAGGTCGACACCAAGGGCGGCACCGCACAGATCCGGGCGACCCGCGAGGTGATCGTGTCGCTGGGTAGCCTCAATAGCCCCAAGCTGCTGCAGGTTTCGGGCGTCGGTCCGCGCGATGTGCTGGCGGCCGCGGACGTCGACGTCTACCTCGAGCGCGACAACGTCGGCCGCGGTCTACACGAGCACCGCTGTGCCACCCTGCGATACCAGCTCAAGGACGACCTCGGCTACAACCGCCAGCTCGCGACCAACCTCGGGCAGGCACTGACCGGCGTGAAATACCTCGCAACGCGGAAAGGTCCCCTTGCCGCACCGTCGTTCGACGTCGTCGGTTTCGTGAAGACCCAGCCGGGCGCCGAGCGTCCGGACGGACAGGTAATGCTGGGGCCGTGGACGATCCCGCCGTACAACACCGGCGAACCGGTCGCGATCCAGCGCCAGGCCGGCGTCTCCTGTCTGGGGATGGTGCTGCGCCCGACAGCGCAGGGGTCGATCGAGATCACCTCCGGCGATCCCGATGCGCCGCTGCGCATCAACCCGAACTACCTGGGCACAGAACATGATCGGGAGGCCACCGCGAACCTCCTACGCCGCATGCGTAGCATCTTCGAACAGTCTCCGATCGCCGAACGCATCACCCATGAGACTTATCCGGGCCCGGATGTGCAAGCCGATGAGGAGCTGGTGGACTCCGTGCTCGACGGCGGCTACTGCGGCTACCACGCCGCGGGCAGCTGCGCGATGGGCCCCAGCGACGACGACGTGGTGGATCCCCAGCTACGCGTGCGGGGTATCGACGGCCTGCGCGTGGTCGACTGCTCGGTGATGCCGACCATGGTCGCGGGCAACCTCAACGGGCCGATCATGGCAATGGCCTGGCGCGCAGCCGATTTCATCCTGCAGGACCGGTAGGTCCGAACGCTCACCCGATGGCGGCGGGCATCCTGTCCCAGCCGCGCACCGTCGACGTGCGGGACCGCCGCACCCCGGCCATGTCGATCTCCCACTTCGGGAACCGCTTGAGCACCTCCTCGAGCGCGATCCGGCCCTCCAGCCGCGCCAGTGGCGCGCCGAGGCAGAAGTGCGGGCCGCGGCCAAACGTCAAGTGTCCACTGGGCTTACGGTGAAGGTTGAAGCTGTCGGGTTTGTCGAAATGACGCTCGTCGCGGTTGGCCGACGCCAGCATCAGCAACAGCGCGCTGCCCGCGGGAAGCGTCTGGCCGTGGAACTCGACGTCGGCCTCGGCGACGTACCGCGCGACGTGGGGGCCGGGCGGCTCGTAGCGCAGTAGTTCCTCGATCGCCGCGGGAATCAACGACGGGTCCTCGACGAGTTCCCGGCGCTGGTCGGGATGCTCGGCGAGCACCTTGCCCATCCAGCCGAACAGCCGCCCGGTGGTCTCCACGCCGGCACCGGCGATGACGGCCAGAAAGATCAGCAGCTCGTCGGTGCGCAGCCGCCGCGTCGTACCGGTTTCGTCCTCGAACTCGACGTTGAGCAGTTCGGTGATCAGATCATCGGAGGGGTTCTTCTTGCGCCAGGCGACGTAGTCGGTGAACATGTCGCCGTCGAAGTAGTGGTCCTTCTTGACCGGAAGCGGTTCGCCGGGTTTGTTACGCAGCACGGCGTGGGCCTGTGCGCGCACCGACGGCTGATCCGCATCGGGGATGCCGACCAGCATTCCGATTGTGCGCATGGGCAGTTCGGCGCCGAGATCGGCGACGAAGTCGAAGCGGTCACCGCCGACCAGCGGATCCAGGCAGGCGACACAGAAGGCCCGCACCTTGTCCTCCAGCGCGCGCATCTTTTTCGGCATGAACGCCCGCGCCACCAACGCGCGGTGCATCGTGTGCAGCGGCGGGTCCTCGTTGATGAACACCCCCGGCGGCATCACCGGGTCGATCTTGACCACTTCGAGGATGTCGCCCTTGGCCGAGCTCAGGCGCTGCGGATCACGCAGCGCGGCGTCGACATCGGCGTATCGGCTCAGGCCCCAGAAATCGTGGCGTTCGTTGTAATACAGCGGGCTTTCGTCGCGCAGCCGCCGGTACGTCGGATACGGGTCGATGTCGATCTCGACGTTCCACGGGTCGTAATACAGGTCGTCCACCGTGCCAGCGTATCGCAGGTGCTGTACGTTCGTATAGCGAGTGTTCGTTCGAGTGAGGAGACGCGTGGTGAGCCGTGTGGCGGTGGTGACGGGGGGAGCATCGGGGCTCGGGCACGCGATCTGCACCGGGTTGGGCAATGACGGGCACCGCGTTGCGGTGCTCGACATCGACTCCGAAGCCGCGGAGAAGGCAGCGGCGCAACTGCGCGCCGACGGGACATCGGCCGCCGCCGTCGGCGTGGACGTCTCCGACGAGGACGCCGTCGCGGCAGCATTCGACACGGTGAGAACCGAACTCGGCGCGGTCGAAATCCTGGTCACCAGCGCGGCGATCGCCGGGTTCACCCGCTTCGACCAGATCACCTTGGCGGAGTGGAACCGCTACCTCGCGGTCAACCTCACCGGCACCTTCCTGTGCGTGCGCGCCGCGCTTGCCGACATGGTGCCCGCAAGGTGGGGCAGGATCGTGACGATATCCTCGGCCGCGGGTCAGCAGGGCGCCAGGCGACAGGGTCATTACGCGGCCACCAAGGGCGGTGTGATCGCGCTGACCAAGACGGTGGCCTTGGACTACGCGAACAAGGGCATCACCGCGAACACGATCCCGCCCTTTGTGATCGACTCGCCGATGCTGCGACGCCAGCAGGCCGAAGGCAAACTTCCTGCCGCCGAGTACCTCACCCAGGCCATCCCGGCCGGGCGGTTGGGAGAGGGCGAAGACGTCGCCGCGGTGTGTTCATTTCTGTGCTCGGAGGCCGCAGGCTACGTCACGGGTCAGGTGGTCGGGGTCAACGGAGGAGCGGTCATCTGATGAAGACGCCAGTTGCCGTCGTCACCGGAGCCAGCCGCGGCGCCGGGGCGGGGATAGCGCACGCACTCGGCAGCCACGGCTGCACCGTGTACGTCACGGGACGCACCGAAACGCCCGGTACGTCAGCGCTTGCCGGCACGATTCATGAGACCGCCGAACGCGTGACCGCCGCCGGTGGGCAGGGCATCGCCGTACGCGTCGACCATGGTGATGACGAACAGGTCAAGGCGCTGTTCGAGCAGATCGAACGCCAGCAGGGCCGGGTGGACATCCTGGTCAACAACGCCGCGATCATCCGCGACGAGATGATGGCCCGCACCAAGTTCTGGGAAGAACCCGTCAACGTGATGGACACCCTCCACGTCGGGTTACGCAGCAGCTACGTCGCGACGGTCTATGCCGCGCCGCTGATGCTGCCGCAGCGCGACGGCCTGGTGGTGCTCACGTCGTCGTCGGGCGGTGTGCACTACGCCTTCGGGCCCGCGTACGGTGTGCCGAAGGCGGGCACCGACAAGATGGCCGCCGATATGGCGGTGGACTTCAACGACTTTGGCGTCACGGTGGTCTCGATCTGGATGGGATCGCTGCTGACCGACCGGGTGCGGAAGATCATAGCCGGCAACCCGGCCAAGTTCAGCCGCATCCTCGACACCGCGGAGACTCCCGAGCTGACCGGCCACGTCATCAAAGCTCTGTATGACGACCCCGACCGGATGGACGTCAGCGGGCAGACGCTGATCGGTGCCGAGCTCGCGGTGAAGTACGGCATTCAGGACGAGGACGGCCGCCAACCCCCGTCGTACCGCGAGCTTTTCGACGTCCATCCGCACCAGCAGCAGGCGCACGTCATGCGCTAGTTTCCGTGACGCGGCCGCGCGCCCCGGCCGTAGGTGATGTCGGCGCGCTCGGGATCCCACCGGTCGCGGAACACCACGTCGGCCACCGGCCGTCGCCGCACGGGACCGTGGCTGCCGCGCGGCCAGCCGACGACCACGTGCCCGGCGAGAAACCACTCGTCGGGGATGCCGACGGCTTCGCGCAGGACCTTCTCCCCGTCGTAGGACGCCCAACTCGTGAAGCACGCGCCCAGGCCCTGCGCACGTGCGGCGAGGTAGAAGTTCTGCATCGCGGGGTAGATCGAGCCGCCCTGCAGGTACTCGGAGGCGAACTCGTTCTTGAACGCGGTGAACAGCACCGAGGTGTGCTCACCGGCGCGGTCGTGGAGTTCGTAAGTGGCGCGGTTGTTCCGCGCGGAACGGCTGTCGTCGTCGGCGGCGGGGCGGCTCATTCCGTATACGGATTCGATTGTCGCCAACGCCATTCGGGCCGCTTCGGCGACGGCCGCGCGTTGCGGCGGCGCGTCGAGCACGATGAACCGCCACAGCTGCGCGTTGGCCCCGTTTGGCGCCCACGTCGCGGCCTCCAGGCAGCGGTACAGCGTGTCGTCGTCCACCGGTTCGTCGGTGAATCGGCGGATCGAGCGGGCGGTGGACAGCACTTCCCAGACGTCGTCGGTCGGATGCGGCATCCCATTGGTGTACTCGACGCCCGCAAAGTTGTCGAGAGCCACCGCCCATGCTGTACAGTCGTACTGCAATCGACCCGGACAGGAAGTGGCGCTGTGAACGACAGGTTCTCGATGGAGGGAAGGGTCGCCGTCATCACCGGCGGCGGAACCGGTATCGGGCGCGCTTCGGCGCTGGTGTTGGCCCAGCACGGCGCCGACATCGTGCTCGCCGGACGACGCGCCGAGCCACTGAAATCCACGGCGGCAGAGATCGAAGCGCTAGGCAGGCGCGCGTTGGCGGTGCCGACAGATGTCACCGACGCCGAGCAGTGCCGCGCGCTGGTCGACGCCGCAGTCGGCGAGTTCGACCGGCTCGACGTGTTGCTCAACAACGCCGGTGGCGGCGAGACGAAGTCGCTGATGAAGTGGACCGACGACGAGTGGCATGAAGTGTTGAACCTCAACCTGTCCAGCGCCTGGTATCTGTCGCGCGCCGCGGTGAAGCCGATGATCGAACAGGGTCGGGGCGCGATCGTCAACATCTCCTCGGGCGCAAGCCTGTTGGCGATGCCGCAGGCGGCGATCTACGGCGCGGCCAAGGCAGGGTTGAACAACCTGACCGGATCGATGGCGGCGGCGTGGACCCGAAAGGGTGTGCGGGTCAACTGCATCGCGTGCGGGGCCATCCGCACTCCGGGCCTGGAGGCCGATGCGCAGCGACAGGGCTTCGACATCGACATGATCGGGCAGACCAACGCGTCAGGCCGCATCGCCGAACCCGAGGAGATCGGTTACGGCGTGCTGTTCTTCGCATCCGATGCGTCCAGTTACTGCTCGGGCCAGACGCTGTACATGCACGGCGGCCCGGGCCCGGCGGGGGTCTGATATGGATGTCAGCCACGTCGGCCTGCGGGTACGCGACCTCGATAAGTCGCTAAGCTTCTACGAGGCACTGGGTTTCGCCGAGGTGAAGCGGTTGACCGTGCCCGACGAGATGGCTGCCGGGCTGCTCGGGCTGGCGCCGCCGATCGGCTTTTCGGCGGTGTACCTGCGCAACGGCGGCGTCGTTCTGCAGCTGCTGACGTTCTCGGGCTACCCGGCGCCGGAGGAGGCCGAACGCGGCATGGTCGGCGCGGGCCTGACGCACGTGTCGATCGCCGTGGACGACATCGCCGCCGCGCAGGCCGCGGTGCAGGCGGCCGGTGGGACCGTCGCCGCCGATCCAGGCGGTGGATTCGCCTGCATGGTGCGCGATCCCGACGGTCAGCTGCTTGAACTGGTGCACTCCAGGGTGCGCCCGGTGCCGGGGGCCTGAGCCAGGTCAGGAGCGGAGTTCGTCGACCATCGCGGCGTACCGGTCGAGAAACGCCATTGTGGTCGACGGATCATCGGCGTTGCGCCGCCCGCCGCCCAGCACCACCCGGTTGAACCCCATGTCGCGGTAGGCCGCCAGCTTCTCGACCTTGGGGTCCCCCCACGCCATGAGCGTCAGGTCGAGCGTCGCGGGGTCTCGACCGGCCTCATGTGCGGTGCGGCGGAAGTCGGCCAGCGCGGCCGCCACATCGCGAAACGCCGCGTCGCCGGGCAGCCAACCGTCGGCCCAGCCGAGACAGTCGCGGACCGCCTTGGGTCCGGTGGCGGCCGCCAGCAGCGGCGGACGCGGGCTCTGCACCGGTTTCGGGTAGGACCACACCGGCTCGAAATCGAAGAACTCACCGTGGTGCTCGGACTCGTCATCGGCCCATAGCGCGCCCAGGGCGGCGACCATGTCGGCCAGCGCACGGTAGCGATCCGACCAGGCCAGCGGCCGCGACACCGCAAGCTCGGTGCGGAAACCCACCCCGACGCCCAGCTGCAGCCGGCCCTGGCTCATCTGGTCCAAGGTGGCGACTTGCTTTGCCAGGGTGAACAACTCACGTTCGAGCGGGAGTAGCACCGCCGTGCCGAGCCGCAGCGTGGTGGTCGCCTGCGCCGCCGCCAGCAGCGACAGGAGCGGGTCGCGCATCTGCTTCTGCGCCTCGAGCAGGGCTTTGGGGAACTGAGCGGCGGCGGCCAACGGGATCTGGGGGTGTTCGCCGACCCAGATCGACTCGAAGCCACGCGATTCCAGCTCCGCGGCGAGCGCGTCCGGCGCGATATCGCGGGAGGTGTTGAGCGAGACGAAACCCAGATCCATTGATCACCTTTCGACCGAACGCGCGTGCTGTACGATCGTACAGGTGTCCGAGCTTTGGTACGACCCCTACGACGTGTCGATCGATGTGGACCCGTATCCGGTGTACAAGCGGCTACGCGACGAGGCGCCGGTGTACTACAACGAAAAGTTCGACTTCTGGGCGCTGAGCCGGTTCGCCGACGTCGAGGCTGCGCTGCGCGACGTCGAGAACCTCAGTTCGGCCAAGGGCGACATACTCGAGGTGGTCAAGGCCGAACCGGTGATGCCGCTGGGGGTCTTCATCAACGAGGACCCGCCGCTGCACACCGTGCACCGGCTGTTGGTGTCGCGGGCGTTCACGCCGCGCAAGATGGCGGCGATCGAGGACCAGGTGCGCGCGTTCTGTGCGGCGTGCCTGGATCCGCTGCGCGACGGTGACCGGTTCGACTTCACCACCGACCTCGGCGCTGAGATGCCGATGCGGGTCATCGGCATGCTGGTCGGCATCCCGGACTCGTTGCAGCGCACGGTCCGTAAGGTCGCGGGTGCGCGGTTGCGCAACAAGCCCGGTGAGCCCTTGCCGGTGCAGAAGGACAACTACTTCAACGGCAACATGTTTCGGGGCTACGTAGAGTGGCGCAAGGACAACCCGAGCGACGATCTGGTGACCGAGTTGCTCAACGTGGAATTCGACGATGTTGACGGACGCCGGCGCAAGCTGCGCGATGAGGAGTTGTTGGTCTTCCTTGGGGTGATCGCCAACGCCGGGACCGAGACGGTGGGGCGACTTTTCGGTTGGCTGGGCAAGATTCTCGGCGAACATCCCTCGCAGCGTCGGGAATTGGTCGACAATCCATCGCTGATCGCCGGCGCGGTCGAAGAGGTGCTGCGGTACGAACCGCCGGTGCATTCCATTGCCCGATATGTCGCCAACGATGTCTCGTATCACGGGCAGGTCATCCCGGCCGGCAGCGCGCTGTTGCTCATGAGCGGATCGGCCAACCGTGACGACCGCAAGTTCGACAAGCCTGACGTCTTCGATATCCACCGCAACGCCAACCACCTGTCGTTCGGCCGGGGCACGCACTTTTGCCTGGGTGCGTCGCTGGCCCGACTGGAAGGCCGGGTCGCCCTGGAGGAAATCCTCAAACGCTGGCCGGACTGGACGGTGGACATCGACAACGCCGTACGGGCGCCGACCGCGACCGTGCGAGGCTGGGACAGCATGCCCACGATCGTGGGCTGAGCGCCTACCACAGGGCACCGACATTTAGATTGGGTGAGTGCTCGCGGACGGCCGAGGCCACCGACTGGAACCGTTCGGATTCCTGATTTTTGAGTGGCCGTCCGCGAGCACGACCTGTGCGGTGCAGGTGTCTCTGTTCGGGAACTTGGAGCCGGCGGATGTCGGACTCCTGCTTACGGAATGTCTGGGCCATGCCAGCCCCGATCACAGGTCCACAACCCCATTGATCGGAAGGACGTGGTGTGGAACTGACCCTGGGAATCGACCTGGCCTGCCGGGCTGCTCATCAAGCGTCGCTGGCGCGCCCCGACGGCACGTTCGTGTGGACCGGGAAGAAGTTCTTCACCCGGCCCGCCGAGCTGGAGAAACTGTGGGCAGACATCGGTCTGGGCGAAAACGACACGCTGCGTGTCGTGATGGAACCGACCCGCAACGCGTGGGTGCCCGTCGCATCCTGGTTTCGCAGTTGCGGTGCCCGGATCTCGATGGTGCCCACCACCCAGTCCGCGGACCTGCGCGCCTACTACTCCAAGCACACCAAAAACGACCACCTGGACTCCAAGCTGCTGGCCCGACTGCCGCTGCTACACCCCGAGGGGCTGCGCGCGCACACCGGTGATGGCCCGGCTGAACCGCTGCGGCGGGTGGTCAAGATCCGCTCATCGATCGTCAAGCGCCGCACTGCGGTCTTTCAGCGCCTCGACGCCCACCTGGAACTCCTGGGCCCGGCCTGGTATGAGGCGCTGGGATCGAACTACGGCAAGACCGCGCTGGCACTGCTGACCCGCTACGCCGACCCGCACATCCTGATCCGACTCGGCCATGCTCGCCTGACCCGCTTTCTGATCCGCCATTCCCGCGGCGCGTGGCGCGAACACCAGGCCAGCCTGCTGTTGACCGCCGCCGCAGAATCGTTGCAGCTGTGGGGATCTGGCGCAGAGGCCCGCATCGACTTTGCCGAGCTGGCCGCCGACATCGCGGTGGAAGCCGAGCAAGCCCAGGTGCTGACCGAGCAGATCGAGGATCTCGATGAGCGCTGCACCAACCTCTACGCCGAGGCCGACCCCAGCGGGATCATCGCCTCTGCACCCGGCGTCGGGCCGGTCACCTGCGCCGTCATCGCCGGCCGCATCGGTGACCCACACCGCTTCCACTCCTTGGCTGCTATCCGCGCCTATTCCGGTCTGGTCCCCAAAGTCAGCCAGTCCGGACAAGCAGAACACCATGGCGGGCTCACCAAGGCCGGCGACCCACTGCTGCGTGAAGCCCTCTTCAACGCCGCCGATCAGGCCCGCAAGACCGACCCGCAACTCGCCGCGAAGTACAAACGGCTCATGGCCACCGAACGACACCACGACTCGGCGCTCTGCCACATCGCCACCATCCTGCTCACCCGCATCGCCACCTGCTGGCGCACAGGCCAGCACTACGTGCTTGCCGACACCGATAGCCGGCCCATCACCAGCGAAGAAGGACGTCGAATCGTCCGCGCCCACCACGCCGTCGACAAACAGACCCGCATCAAGGCTGCGAACACCCGCCAATCCCAGCGGCGGAAAGGCAGGACGGGCCGGGGACAACAGGAGTCGCCAAGCGCTCCAATCCACCGACCCGCCAACACCACGATAAAACAGCCCAAGACCGCTTGACTCCGCTTAGGAACTCAAATTTTGGGTGTGCGCTTGCGGTCATCCCCAACGGCGTATTGATCCACAGATCGTTCGTGTGACCTGCCGCCTTGGTAGGCGGCTTCGATAGCGTTGCGGCATGGGCAGTTTCATCACCGGACAGGCGACGCGCGAGCGGATCACCGCGCTGCTGGATCAGGTCGATGCCGCCTACAGCGAACTACGGGAACTGTCCTCTGATGTGGTCGGCAACACCTACCGCGTGCAGATGGCAGAGCGGTTGGAGGGCCAGGAGCGGGTGAACCGAGGACTGATGTACCGGGTGTTCGGTGAAATCGCCGACCCTCCGGACGAGTCCGCGATGGCACCGGGTTTGATCGACCGACTGTGGGCGCGGCTGCGCATCCCGCCCGCCGAGATCAAGCGGCGCTTCAAGATGGCGCGAAAGATCCGTCCGCGCCGCCAATTGAGCGGGCCGCCATTGCCGGCGCTGCTACCCGAGACGGGCGCCGCCGTCGAACAGGGCGCGATCGGTGCAGACCACCTCAAGGAGATCTGCACGGCGATGGACCGGTTGCCCTCCAACATCTCGGTGACCGACCGCAGCGATGTGGAAGCCAGCCTGGTCCGCCAAGCCACCAAGAACGACGCAGACATCGTCAAGGCGGTCGGCAAGCGCATCGACGACATCTTCAACCCCGACGGCCACTACAACGAAGAGGACCGGCAACGCCGCCGCGGGATCTCGCTGGGGTCGCAGGGCCGCGATGGGATGTCGCGGCTGACGGGCTGGGTCGATCCGGAGACCCGCTCCTATATCGAGGCGTGCAGCGCCGCGGTGCGCCCAGGACGGCATCTACCCGACGGCGCCGTCGAAGAGGTGCCCGATGAGCGCAACTCAGCGCAGCGGTGTCATGACGGCATCAAGCTGGGGCTCAAGGAAGGCATCGCCTCCGGCGGGTTCGGGTCCCATCGTGGTCATGCGGTCACGGTGATCGCGCGCACCACGCTGGCGGAGCTGAACCAGGCCGCCCATGCGGTGACCGATCCGTTCGTGTCGATGCCCGCGCCGGCCCGTACTGGCGGAAACACCGCGCTGCCGATGCGGGATCTGATCCGCATGGCGGCCGGCGCGATTCACTACCTCGCCGTTTTCGACGACCACAGCGAGCGCCCGATTTACCTGGGCCGCCAGAAGCGCATCGCCACCGCCGATCAGCGCATCCTCTGCTACTCGCGCGACGGCGGCTGCACCCGCCCCAATTGTCTGGCGCCGGGCTATCACAGCGAGGTTCACCACAGCACCGACTGGTCAGCCGGTGGCACCACAGACGCCGACACGCTGTTCTTCGCCTGCGGGCCTGACCACGCAGCCGTCACGCAGGGCCGATGGCAGACCACGGTCACCGAGGGCGGGCGGCTGGCGTGGACCGATGGCACCAGCGCACCCGAGATCAACCATGCACACCACCCCGACGAACTGCTCCATGGTGACCCGGATCCGCCGGGTCACGGCGTGTGAGTCGGGCGCACCGGTGTGTTGAGCCGCTGATCAGCAGCAGACACACCGGCAAAAGTCATGGGCCAAGGAGGTTTTCCGTGTTGCACAACCCAACAGGTTCCGGTTTCGTCCAGCGGTGCGGTGGCAGCGGTCAGGGCGGCGTCGGCGACGGCGTCGGGCTCCATGACGGGAATGCCGATCCGCTCGACGAGCCGGCGCCGATCGCCGAGGACGCCGGTTTCGGTGATACCGGGGCAGACGGTGTGCACGGCAATGCGTTCGGCGGCGAGGTTGGGCGCGATCGAGCGCATGAACCCGACGACGGCGTGCTTGCCCAGCGCGTAGACGGCGTCGGGATGCCACGGCACCAGCCCGGCAAGCGAGGCGGTGGCCAGGATCGCGCGATCATCGGCGGGAAGGGACCGCATCGTGCGCACGGCCGCGCGCGCACCGAACACCACGCCGTCGAGGTTCACGCCGACCGATCGGCGGTAGTCGGCCAGGTCGAGCGCGCCGATGTCACCGGACCAGTGAATGGTGATGCCCGCGTTGAGGAATACCAGATCGACGCTGCCGAGTTCGTCGACGCACGCGCCGAAAACCGCTGCGAGCTGATCGGGGTCGGAGACGTCGCACTGCAACCCGAGGCCGCCGAGTGAGGATGCGACGGTGTCGGCGGCGTCACCGTCGATGTCGACCACGCACACCCGCAGCCCTTCAGCGGCGAACCGCCGAGCGGCCGCACGGCCGATGCCCGAGGCTCCGCCGGTGATCAGCGCGACACGATCGGTCAGGTTCACCGGTCACCACCGTTCGACAGGTTCACTCTCCAACGTCAACGGCCGGATGTAGGACGCGTCGGTCTTGTCCCACTTACCCTTGATGAAGCCTTGCACCGCACCAGAATTGAGCATCGAGGAGTCGCCGCTCATCATCCATTCGATGGTGCAGCGCCGCAGCGCGATCTTCCAGACCCCGTCACGGCGCTCGAGTCGGTCCAGGTAGCGACCGCCCATCAGCGATACCACCTTGCCACCCTTGGACCGCATGGCGCCCATCACGTAGCTCTCGGCGTGGGCTTCGTCGCCGTTGATCTCACACGTGTGGGTGGTGACGTTGTGCAGGTGGTCCTCGAACACAGCGCTGTGCGCCGCGTTGGCCCACTCGCCGTACTCGGGGCCGGACTTGACCGTCGGCCCGTGCTCGTCGACCCCGTCTTCCCAGTAGACGCTCCCCATCAACTCCGCGTCGTGGCGGTCGTGCCCGCGCGCCTGGTTCATCACGCAGTCCAGGATCGCCATCCGGTCTTCGACGTACTGCAGGCGCTGCCGCAACTGATCCAGCTCATCGGGCATCGTCGGGAGATCCTTCCGCAAGAGGTGAATACCTTGTACGACTGTACAGCACCACGGATCGCGCCGTACAGTCGTACAACATGTGGCCCTCTGGGTCGACCTGGCCCGAGCAGGCCAAGGTCGACGCGTTCTTCTTCGCCGACGCTATGGGCCTGCAGGGCGAGTACAACGGCTCACGCGACATCGTCTTCGAGACGGCAAACACCCCGCCGAAGACCTAGCCGCGGAAGTGTCCGCCTAACGGCCGGCGGGCTTGGCGCGCTTGCGCTTCGCCGACGGCGCCGGCGGCTCCACGGAGTCCAGGAAGCGTTCGAACGCCTTGGTGACCTCCGCATGTGCGGTCTTCACGCCGACGCCTTCCTCGAGGTTGAGGAATTTCGGTAGACCCGAGATCAACAACAGCAGCGCCGACAACGACAGATCACCGCCCAGTCGCGCGTTCTTACCGAACTTGGCCGTCAGCGCCTTCAGTTGCACCTTGCGCCCACTCTCGGTGGCCGCGGCGATCTCGGCTCGGATCGACTTGCGATGGTTGCCCAGCGCCATGAACTCCGTCATCAGCGCACCGGTGGCCTCGTCCCAGCTGTACTCCCACAGTGCCCGCAGCGGATCATCGGAGCGCTTCTCCAACGTCTTGTTCAAGAACTCGAGGTTGCGTGCGGAGTAGCGCCGGATCGCGGCGATGAAGATGTCGTCGAGGGTCGGAAAGTAGTACTGCACCAGGCTCGGTGTGACGCCCGCCTTGGTGGCCAGGGCGCGGTACGTGACGCTGGGGTAGCCCTCGTCGAGCATCATCTTCTCGACGCTGTCCAGCAGTGCATCCCGTGTCTTCGACGTTTCGGCACCGACGCGGCGGGCAGGTGGGGCCATGCGAACATTCTGACAGCCCACCGGCGCTGTACGTCCGTACGGTGTCATGTTTCGCGGTTGACGGCCCGGACAAGCCGGTATCGTTCAGACGCATCCTCCCTCAGATGCGGAGGTTCACATGGCGAAGACAGGTGCGGCACGCCCCCTACGTGGCCGACGTGAGGAGTGCGCGGCCCTGGACCGTCTGCTCCCGACCGTCCGCTCCGGCCAGAGCCAGGTTCTGGTGTTGCGCGGGGAGGCCGGCGTCGGCAAAAGCGCGCTGCTGGACTTTGTCGCCGACAACGCGGCGGGTTTCCGCGTCCTGCGGACCGCCGGCGTGGAATCGGAGATGGAGCTCGCGTTCGCCGGGCTGCAACAGCTCTGCGCCCCGCTGTCGGACCACAGCGATGCGCTGCCCGCACCGCAACACGCGGCGGTCGACACCGCGTTCGGCCGCAGCGCGGGTCCCGCACCCGACCGCTTTCTCGTCGGCTTGGCAGTGTTGAGCCTGCTGGCCTCGGCCGCCCGGGATCAGCCGTTGATCTGCCTGGTCGACGACGCGCAGTGGTTGGACCGGGTCTCCACACAAACGCTGGCGTTCGTCGCGCGCCGGCTTCTGGCCGAGCCGGTCGCGTTGATCTTCGCGGCGCGCGAGGGTGGCGCCGACGAGTTGAACGGCCTGCCCACTCTGCCGGTGGGCGGGCTACGGCCCGATGATGCCCGCGCACTGCTGGAGTCGGTCGTCCCGGGCCGCCTGGACGAGCGGGTGCGCGACCGCATCGTCGCCGAATCGCGCGGTAACCCGCTCGCCCTGCTCGAGCTGCCGCACGACCTGATGGTCGCGGAACTGGCGGGCGGCTTCGGACGCCCCGACGCGCGGCCGTTGGTCAACCAGATCGAGCAGACCTTCCTGCGGCGTATCGAGGACCTCCCACCCCAGACCCAGCGCCTGCTGCTCATCGCGGCGGCCGAACCCGTCGGTGACGCGGTGCTGCTGATGGGGGCCGCGCAACGGCTCGGGGTATCCCTCGAGGCGGGCGCTCCCGCTCAAGCCGCCGGCCTGATCGACATCGGCACCTCGGTGCGGTTCCGGCACCCGCTGGTGCGTTCTGCCTCCTACCGCGCCGCGGACCCACAGCAACGCAGGGCCGTTCATCAGGCACTGGCCGAGGCGACCGATCCCGCAGCCGACCCCGACCGTCGCGCGTGGCACCTCGCCAACGCCGCGGCAGGGCCGGACGAAGAGGTAGCAGCCGAACTCGAACGGTCCGCGGACCGCGCCCAGGCGCGAGGTGGAATCGCAGCGGCGGCAGCGTTTCTCGAACGTGCGACGGAGTTGACCATGGATCCGGCACGCCGCGGCGCCCGCGCGCTGGCCGCCGCGCAAGCCAAACGCGACGCCGCCGACCTCGACGGCGCCGACCACCTGATCGCCGTCGCGCAAAATGCGCCGCTGGAGGCGCTGCAGCGCGCCCGGCTGGCGCGGCTGCAGGCACAGATCGCGTTCGCCAGGAGCCGAGGCGGCCAGACATCGCTGTCCGTCTCCGAGACGGCGGTGGGCCTGCTCATGGCGGCCAAAGGACTCGAAACGCTCGACGACGGGTTGGCCCGCGAGACATACCTGGAGGCCATGGGCGCGGCGATGCACGGCAGCAGGCTCTGCCCGCTCGGCGGAGCGGTGGAGGTGGCCCAGCCGGCACGGCTGGCACCGCCGGGTCCGCAGCCGCCCCGTCCGATCGACCTGCTGCTCGATGGCCTGTCGATGCGGGTGGCCGACGGCCACGCGGCCAGCGTGGCGACGCTGCGCGACGCGGTGACGCGACTGCACGAGGAGGTCAACCGCGGCGGCCCCGGGCTGATGGGCTGGCTGTGGTTGGCGTTTCCGATCGCCCAGGAATCGGCCGTGCACGAGCTGTGGGATGACGACATGTGGCACCACCTGGCCACCGACGCCGTGCGGCTTGCCCGCGATACCGGGACGCTGGCCGTCCTTCCCTCCGCGCTTGCCTATCGTGCGGGCGTACACGTGCTGGCCGGCGAATTCTCCACGGCAGCAGCTCTTCTCGAAGAGACGGCATCGATCACCGCTTCGACCGGCTACGCCCCGCTGAGGTATCACGCCTTGTCGTTGGAGGCGTGGCGCGGTGCCGAAACCGCCGCGGGCCTTCTGGAATCGGCCGCCGCGGAGGCCACCGCAAGGGGAGAGGGCCGAGTGCACGGGTATACCGGATACCTTGCCGCGGTCCTCTACAACGGCCTGGGCCGATACGAGGAAGCGTTCGCAAATGCGCGGCGCGCGTGTGAGTTCGATGATCTCGGCTTCTACGGATGGTGTCTTTCGGAACTCATCGAAGCCGCGGTGCACATCGGCGAGCGAGAAGCCGCCGCGGCGGCGCTCGAGCAGCTCGAGGTGCGCGCGGGCGGCAGCGGAACCGATTGGGGCCTGGGCACCTTGGCGAGCGGACAGGCGCTGCTGGCCGACGATGAACGGGCCGACGCCCTTTTCGCCGAGGCGATCGCGCACCTGGAGCGCACCCGCGTCGCCGTGTTTGCCGCCCGTGCGCACCTGCGGTACGGCGAATGGCTGCGCCGCATGAACCGGCGCGTCGACGCCCGCACGCAGCTCAACGCCGCCCACGAGATGTTCACCCGGATGGGTGCGGAGGCATTCGCCGAACGCACCCGACGGGAACTGGCTGCCACCGGTGAGAAAGCGCGTAAGAAGACCGGTAGCTCCGGTGACCAGCTGACGGCCCAGGAGGCCCAGATCGCGCGGCTGGCCAGCGAGGGGCTGACCAACCAGGAGATCGGCGCGCAGTTGTTCATCAGCACGCACACCGTCGAATGGCACCTGCGCAAGGTGTTCGTCAAGCTCGGGATCACGTCGCGGCGACAGCTGCGCAAGATCTCGTGGGCCGGCTAGCCCCGCACGGGACTACGTACTTTCAAGGGTTCGCCGTCGCGCCCGTGACCGCAAGGCTGAGGCCATGGACGTATACCAAGCGGTGCGCACCAGGCGGGCGGTGCGTGGATTCCTCGACCGGCCGGTGCCGATAGAAGTCCTGCATCGCGTGCTGACCGCTGCGGCCGGGGCGCCGTCGGGGTCCAACCTTCAACCGTGGCACATCTACGTCGTCACCGGCGCGCCGCTGTGCCAGCTCAAGAAGCTGGCCACCGAACGGGTGGCTGAAGGTGATTCTTGGGACGAGCGTGAATTCGAGATGTACCCGCGCGATCTGAAGTCGCCCTACCGTGAACGGCGATCCCAGTTCGGCCGGCAGCGCTACAGCGCGCTGGGCATAGAGCGTGAGGACTGGGAAGCGCCAACGCGCGGCCATCGTGTCGCCACCGGAGCACCCGATGCTGTTCTGCGGCATGTCGATCGGATACGAGGACCCCAGGGTCGAATACGTCCGTCATGGCAGGGCGCCGCTGTCCGAGACCGTCACCTACATCTCCGAACTGTAGAGACCCGGGAGGTTTCAGCATGAAGGCCTCCCTTCGCCGCACCGACGAAGAACTGGCCGCGCGGTTCGCCAGGGAGGCCGAACCGCTCTTCGATGTGCTGTCCCGCGCTGCGCGCCGGTTGACCCGCAGCCACGCCGACGCCGACGATCTCCTGCAGGACACCTTGCTGCACGCCTACTCGGGCTTCCACACCTTCGAGGAGGGCAGCAACATTCGGGCGTGGCTGTTCCGGATCCTCTACAACCGGTGGATCAGCACGCATCGGCGCAAACGGAGCCGCCCCGTGGAGGTTTCGGTCGACACGTTCACCGATCACGACACCGTCCATCGCTCCGCGGAGGACGAAGTGCTGGATACATTGCCCGACAACGACATCAAGGCGGCCTTGGCCGCGTTGCCGCAAAGCTTCAAGGAAGCGATCTACTACGCCGACATCCAGGGCTACACCTACGCCGAAACCGCCAAACTGCTGAACGTCCCGATGGGCACCGTGATGTCGCGGGTGTCACGGGCACGACATCGTCTGCGGACCGCCCTGGCCACCGACGAACCATGTATCGCCTGAGAAAGGAACACAATGGAACTCACCAACCACACAGCGCTGATCACCGGCGGCACCGCAGGCATCGGATTCGCCTGCGCGCGCCTGATGGCGGGCGAAGGTGCCTCGGTCATCATCACCGGCAGAGACCGTAACCGTGGTACGGCCGCGGCTGACGAGATCGGCGCCCGCTTCATCCAAGCCGACCTTTCCGATCTCGAAGACGTGAAAGAGCTTGTGCGCCAAGCAGGAGATGTCGACATCCTGGTCAACAACGCAGCCAGCTTCCCAGGAGCTACGACGATCGAACAAGACGTCGACTCGTTCGAGAAGACGTTTGACACCAACGTGCGCGGCACCTACTTTCTGGCCGCCGGCCTGGTGCCGGGCATGGTCGAGCGCGGGTTCGGCTGCATCGTCAACGTCACCAGCATGGTCGCCTCCAAGGGCGTCCCCGGCGCATCCACCTACAGCGCCTCCAAGGCCGCGGTGGAGTCGCTGACCCGCACCTGGGCCGCCGAGTTCGGCCGGTACGGCATCCGCGTCAACAGCGTCGCGCCCGGGCCGACCAAAACCGAAGGTGTAGCGGCAGAGTGGGGCGACACCAACGACGAACTCGGCCGCGCGCTTCCGTTGGGCCGCACCGCAGATCCCGAAGAGATCGCCGACGCGGTGCTCTTCCTCGCATCGCCCCGCGCCAGCTTCATCACCGGATCCACGCTGCACGCCGACGGCGGCGGCAGCGCCATCTGAAGGGAGAACCGATGTCCAAGGAATACGACGCGGCGTGGGAAACCGCGCTCACGGTGGTGCAGGAAGCCGAGCCGCCGTTCATCCCACAAGACGCGCACACCATGACCGTCGTCGTCGAGTACCCGCCGGGCAGCGCGGGCGCCCCGCCGCACCGGCATCCGAGCGGACCGGCGTTCGGCTACATGCTCGAAGGCGAGATGCTGTTCGAGCTCGAAGGTGAGCCGCCGCGGGTGATCAAGGCAGGCGAAGCGTTCTGGGAACCCGGCGGCGACGTCATCCACTACTCGGATGCCAACAACCGCGACGACATCAAAAGCCGGTTCGTGGTCACGATGTTCTGCAAGCCGGATCAACCGATGCTGGTCCTCGTCGACGACGAGGAACTCGCCGCGCGCCGGCATCTGCGTGCCGGGCGGAGCTGATCACGATGTCCAGAATCCTTGTGCAGACCACGATTTCCGAAGATCCCGACGACTGGAACATCAACCGGTTCTCGCTGCTGGTGAACGAACTACGCGCTGCCGGCCACGTCGTCGTCGCGCGCAACCGAACCGGCAGCGGCGGTGACGATCCTGTGCTGTGCCGCGTCGACGAACTCGGCTTCGACCAGGTGTGGCTGATGGCCGTCGATGTCGGCGACGGCCTCAGCGCCGCCGACGCCGATGCGCTTTTGCGGTTGCGGCGCAACGGCGGTGGAGTACTGACCGCGCGCGACCACCAGGACCTGGGTTGCTGTCTGCTGCGGCTGGGATCGGTCGGGCGGCTGAACAAGTTCGCCGACCCGAACGTCGACCAGAGCCATCTCTGCGACGACCAAGACACCCCGACCATCTCGTGGCCCAACTATCACTCCGGCGCCAACGGCGACTATCAGCCCGTCCTCATCGAGGGCCCGCCCCACGAACTGCTGCGCACCGCGCGCACGGCCAGCGGTCGCATCGAATGGTTCCCGGCCCATCCGCACGAAGGCGCGGTGTCGGCCGAGGGACCGTTCGCCACCGTGCTCGCCCAGGGCCGCAGCACCGCGACCGGGCGCCGGTTCAACCTCGCCGTCGCGCTGGAGGATGAACCCGGCCCCGACGGGCGGCCGATGGGCCGCGCGCTGGCCGAGTCGACGTTTCACCACTTCGCCGACTACAACTGGGACGTCGACGCCGGCGCACCGTCGTTCGTGGCCGAACCGCCCGGCACGCAGATCAAGGCCGACCCCCCGCGGCTGGCGATCTTCACCGACTACGTCCGCAACATCGCGGCGTGGCTGCATCCGTCGGGGTCCGACCCGACAGCATCCGACGATGAGTTTGGCGCGCTGAGCCGGTCATAACCTGTATCAGACGTACAGGAGGCGCACCGATGACCAAACCGACCGCGATACCACCCGTCGTCGACCACGAAACCTGGCGGGCGGCTCTCGACGAGCTGCGCGTGCGGGAGAAGGCCGCGACCCGCGAGCTCGACGCCATCGCCGCGCAGCGCCGGCGGCTGCCCATGGTGAAGATGCCGGACTACACGTTGATCGGCGAACACGGGCCGGTGCGGCTGGCCGACGTATTCGAGGGACGTTCGCAGCTGATCGTCTACCACCACATGTGGACTGACGGCGCGGAGTGGCAGTGCGGCGGTTGCACCAGCTTCACGTCCCAGTTCACCCGGTTGGGCTTCCTCGACAACTACGACGCCCGTTTCGTCATCGTCACCAACGGACCGATCGAGGAGGCGCTGGCCTACCGCGACAAGGTGGTGAATCGGATGGACTGGTACTCCTCGTCGCAGAGCTCGTTCGGCGCCGACGTCGACGCCCCGCCCGGCGGCGGCTTCGGAATCAACGTGTTCCTGAAAGCGACGGCGCCGTCGGGAGAAGACGCGGTGTACCGCACCTGGCACACCAACGGCCGCGGCACCGAACAGCTCAGCCACACGTTCCCGCTCATCGACGTGCTGCCGTGGGGTCGCCAGGAAGACTGGCAGGACTCACCCGACGGTTGGCCGCAAGGCCCGGCCTATGCCGGCTGGATGGACTCACCCGACATCGCCGCGGCGTACGGTTAGGACGAGCGCGACAGGAATTCCACCAGCAGCTTTGTCATGTCCGGGATCGCCCGGTGGGCAATGACTTCATAGCCGTGGGTGCTCAGCGTCGGCAGACACAGCAGCCCGGCGCGCGGCGTGAGCCCGGTGCTCTTGGCGTGCGAAGCGTCGGACTCGAACGCGCCGAGCACCGCCGCCTGCGGCGACAGCCCCAGGTCCAGCCCGATGCCCATCAACTCGTCGGCGACATCCTTGTCGTAGACGCACTGCGCGTCGCTGTACCCCACGATCGGACCGCCGCGCACCGACGTGTCGTACTCGGCTTCCGTCGGGCCCACCTCCAGCGCCAGGGTCAGATCGCCGGGAAGCATCCGGCTGGCATAGGAGCCGCCCACCCCGCCGATCTCCTCGCTGGTGGTGAACACCAGGAAGACGTCGTGGGCGGGGCGACGGTCGCCGATCACGCGCGCCGTATCCAGCAGCGCGGTCACCGGGGCGCGGTCGTCGAGGAAATAGCTGCCGAGGTAGCCGTCGCCGACGTCGACCAGCGTGCGCTTGCTGCGGTCGATACACACGCGGGTGCCCGGTTGCACCCCGGCGTCGATCAACTCTTCTGGGGTGTGCCCGGTGAAGACGTAGACGTGCATCCAGTCCAGCGACTTGTCGCCCTGGTCGGGTTTGGTCTCCCAGATCCGCAGGCTTTCCTTGGTGGTGTGCTCCGAACCCAACGTCAGCACGCCGCACACGGTCTGGCGGTCACCGAGCAACATGACCGGGCCGAGCCCGAAGTTTCCCGGATACATCGTGCCCAGCGGCGTCAGGTGCAGGGTGCCGTCGCTCTCGACCCGCTTGACCAGCATCGACAGCTCGTCCATATGGGCCATGACGCGGGTGGCGCGCCCGTCGTCGCGGCTTTTGCCGCGGACCTGCCCGATCAGGTTCCCGGCTTCATCCACCCACGACTCGTCGACGTGCGGTTCGAGCTCGCGGCGGCAGATGTCGCGCACCGCTTGCTCCTGGCCGCACGGCCCGTACGCCCACAGCAGCTCTTGCAGCAGGTCACGACGTAATTGATATTGATTGGTCACCGGCCATGAGTAACCGCATAACGGCGTCGGGAAAACCCGGGGCCTACTGGATCGGCGGATGCGGGAACGGCGGCGGCGCCGGCACGCACAACCCGGTGCTGACGTCGAGCGCCTTGCCCGGCACGCAGAACGGCGCGCAACCGTAGATCACGCCGGTCTCACCCGGCGCGCAGCCGACGTTGCCGGGCTGGGCCACGGCGACGGCCGGGCTGAAGGGTGCGGCCGCCAGGGCAGCCGTGAAAAGCGCCGCGCACACCGACCGTCGCAGGGAGACCATGATCGGCAGTGTATGCCGCAGGTCAGGTCCCGCAGAAGGTTTGGTATCTACCGAAGTCCTCCGGCGCAGGTTCGGCGTAGCGCGCCAGGCCCGGCCGTTCGTCGTAGGGCGCGGTCACGGCGGTCAGCAGCCGCTGCAGCGGGTGCAGGTCGCCGTCGGTGGCCGCGGTCAGGGCTTCCTCGACGAGGTGGTTGCGCGGGATGTAGACCGGGTTGACCCGGCCCATCAGCTCGGGGTCGGGGTCCTGCGCGCGCCAGCGGCTCACCCAGTCGTCGAACGCCGCCAGGTCGAGAAACAGTCCGCGCGCGGGTTCGGTGTCGCCGCGCGCGGCTCGGCCCAGGTGCCGGAAGAACGACGTGAAGTCGACGTGGCTGGCCGCGAGCTGTTCGAGTAACTCGTTCATCAGCGGCGCCTGCTGCGCCGGGTCGCCGGTGAGCCCGATCTTGGCCTGCATTCCGCTGGTCAACGCCTGCTGGAACCGCACGCTGAACCCTTCGAGCCGGTCCTGGGCGATCTTGATCGCCTGCTCCTGGTCATCGGCGAACAGCGGCAGCAGCGTTTCGGCGAACCGGGCGAGGTTCCAGCCCGCGATCGTCGGCTGGTTGCCGTAGGCGTAGCGGCCCCACGAGTCAATCGAGCTGAACACCGTCTCGGGGTCGTAGGCCTCCATGAACGCGCAGGGCCCGTAGTCGATCGTCTCGCCGGAGATCGTGGTGTTGTCGGTGTTCATCACGCCGTGTACGAACCCGACGAGCATCCACTGCGCGACCAACGCGGCCTGCACCGCGATCACCGCTTCGAACAGCGCGACGTAGGGGTTGTCGGCGTCGGCCGCGGCGGGGTGGTGGCGCGCGATGGCGTGGTCGGCGAGGCGGCGCAACAGCGCGGCGTCACCCGTCGTCGCCGCGTACTGGAAGGTGCCGACTCGCAGGTGGCTGCGCGCCACGCGGGCCAGCACAGCGCCCGGCAGCAGGGTCTCGCGGGTGACTGTGCGCCCGGTCGCGACGACGGCCAGCGACCGCGTGGTGGGAATGCCGAGGGCGTGCATCGCCTCGCTGATGACGTATTCGCGCAGCATCGGGCCGACGGCGGCCAGCCCGTCCCCGCCCCGGGCGAACGGGGTGGCGCCCGAACCCTTCAGGTGCAGGTCGCGCAGCTCGCCTTCGGTGGTGGTGAGCTCACCGATCAGCAGTGCGCGGCCGTCGCCGAGCCGCGGGACGAACCCGCCGAACTGGTGGCCGGCGTAGGCCTGCGCGACCGGCGCGGCGCCGTCGGGGACCAGCGCACCGGTCAGAAACTGTAGGCCGTCGGGGGTCTGCAGCCAGTCGGCGTCGAGGCCGAGGTCGGCGGCCAGCGGTTCGTTGAGTACCAGCAGCCGCGGGTCGGGCGCGGTCTCGGCGCGCCAGTCGATGGCCAGCTCCGGAAATTCACGGGCGAAGCGGTCCCCGACGGGGATGGTTACCGGTGCGATGCTCACCCTGTCCACAGTACGAGCGGGGCCGTGGCGCGCGACGTCGTCGGCGGCCTCAGCGGCCCGGTCTGTATGGTGAGGCTTCCTAAAGAGCTGCCGCGCAGCGGGAAGTAATCGTCGGATCGAGGAGCAACCCGGTGACGCTGAACACCATCGCGCTCGAGCTCGTGGCGCCCAATGTGGACCGCGGCCGCGAGCAGGCGCTGGAGGATGCCGACAAGGTGCTGCGGTACGCGGCGCAGACCGGTCTCGACGGCCGTATCGGGCACGTGATGATCCCCGGCATGATCGAGGAGGACGACGACCGGCCCGTCGAGATGAAGCCGAAGATGGACGTCCTGGACTTCTGGTCGGTGATCCGACCCGAGCTGGCCGGCGTCAAGGGGCTGTGCACGCAGGTCACCTCGTTCATGGACGAGCCGACGCTGCGCCGACGGCTGACTTCGCTGTCCGGTGCGGGGTTCGAGGGCATCGCGTTCGTCGGTGTGCCGCGCACGATGGCCGACGGCGAGGGCTCCGGTGTCGCGCCGACGGATGCGCTGGCGATGTTCGGCGATCTGGTGCCCAACCGCGGCGGGATTCTGATTCCGACCCGCGAGGGTGAGCAGGGCCGGTTCGCATTCAAGTGCGACCGCGGCGCCACGTACGGCATGACGCAGCTGCTGTACTCCGATGCGATCGTCGGGTTCCTGCGGGACTTCGCGCAGCAGACCGATCACCGGCCGGAGATCCTGCTGTCGTTCGGGTTCGTGCCGAAGATGGAGAGCAAGGTCGGGCTGATCCACTGGTTGATCCAGGATCCGGGCAACGCCGCGGTCGTCGAGGAGCAGGAGTTCGTCAAGCGGTTGGCCGGCACCGACCCGACCGAGAAGCGCAAGCTGATGGTCGACCTGTACAAGCGGGTCATCGACGGCGTGGCCGACCTCGGTTTCCCGCTCAGCATTCACCTCGAGGCGACGTACGGGGTGTCGGCTCCGGCGTTCGAGACGTTCGCGGAGATGCTCGCGTACTGGGCGCCGGACGCCTGACTTTCGCATCGACCGGTGGGCCCAAAGGGACAAATGGGCGACAAGGAACTGCGTGCCCGCCTCGACGCGGTGACGATCCGCGACGCGGCCCGGCTGCGCCGGCGGCTGAAAAGCTTGCGCGACGCCGGACCCGACAAACTCGCCCGCTTCACCGAACAACTCGCCGCCGCCGAGGCGCTGGTCGCCGCCCGCACCGCCGCGGTCCCCGAGATCACCTACCCGGACCTGCCCGTCAGCGAGCGACGCGACGAGATCGCCCAAGCCATCCGCGACCACCAGGTGGTGATCGTCGCGGGGGAGACCGGCTCCGGCAAGACGACCCAGCTGCCCAAGATCTGCCTCGAACTCGGCCGCGGCATCCGCGGCACGATCGGCCACACCCAACCCCGCCGGCTCGCCGCGCGCACGGTCGCCCAGCGCATCGCCGACGAACTGAACACCCCGCTGGGCGAGGCCATCGGCTACACCGTGCGGTTCACCGACCGCGCCAGCGATGCCACGCTGGTCAAGTTGATGACCGACGGCATCCTGCTCGCCGAGATCCAGCGCGACCGCCGGCTGCTGCGCTACGACACCCTGATCCTCGACGAGGCGCACGAACGCAGCCTCAACATCGACTTCCTGCTCGGGTACCTGCGTGAGCTGCTGCCGCGACGGCCCGACCTCAAGGTGATCGTCACGTCGGCGACCATCGAACCGCAGCGTTTCGCCGCCCACTTCGGCGGTGCCGAAAATGGATGTAGCGGTGGTGCACCGATCGTCGAGGTGTCCGGACGCACCTATCCCGTCGAGATCCGTTACCGCCCACTGGAAGTGCCCGTACCGGCCGACGACGCCGACGATCCCGACGACCCCGATCACGAGGTGGTGCGCACCGAGATCCGCGACCGCACCGAGGCCATCGTCGACGCCATCGCCGAACTCGAGGCGGAACCGCCCGGCGACATCCTGGTCTTCCTGTCCGGTGAACGCGAAATCCGCGACACCGCAGAAGTTCTGCGCGGTGTGCTGCGTGACACCGAGGTGCTGCCGTTGTATGCGCGGCTGCCGACGGCCGAGCAGCAGCGGGTGTTCGCGCCGCATCCGGGACGACGGGTGGTGCTGGCCACCAACGTCGCCGAGACGTCGTTGACGGTGCCCGGTATCCGCTACGTCGTCGACCCTGGCACGGCGCGGATCTCGCGCTACAGCCGACGTACCAAGGTGCAGCGGCTGCCGATCGAGCCGATCTCGCAGGCGTCGGCCGCCCAGCGCGCAGGCCGCTCCGGGCGCACCGCACCCGGCGTGTGCATCCGGCTGTACTCCGAAGAGGATTTCCAAGCGCGGCCGCGCTACACCGATCCCGAGATCCTGCGCACCAACCTGGCCGCGGTGATTCTGCAGATGGCCGCGCTGAACCTCGGTGACATCGAAAGCTTCCCGTTCTTAGACCCGCCCGAGCGGCGCAGCATCCGTGACGGCGTGCTGCTGCTGCAGGAACTCGGCGCCTTCGATGCAGACGGCACGATCACCGCAGTCGGCCGCCGCCTCGCGCAATTGCCGGTCGACCCGCGGCTGGGTCGGATGATCCTGCAGGCCGACGCCGAAGGTTGCGTGGCCGAGATCCTGGTGTTGGCCGCGGCGCTGTCGATCCCCGATCCGCGGGAGCGGCCCGCCGACCGCGAGGACGCCGCGCGGCAGAAACACGCCCGGTTCGCCGACGAGCATTCGGATTTCGTGTCCTACCTCAACCTGTGGCGGTACCTTGGCGCGCAGCGTAAAGAGCTTTCCGGCAACGCATTCCGCCGGATGTGCCGCGACGAGTTTCTGCACTACCTGCGGATCCGCGAATGGCAGGACCTGGTCGGCCAGCTGCGCAGTATCGCCCGCGACATGGGCATCAGGGAGTCCAGTGAACCCGCCGATTCCGCGCAGGTGCACACCGCGCTGCTGGCCGGGCTGCTGTCGCACATCGGAACGCGTGACGACTCCAAAGGCCGCGGCTCCAGGGAGTTTCAGGGTGCGCGCAACACCCGGTTCGTGCTCGCGCCCGGCTCAGTGCTCACCAAACGTCCGCCGCGCTGGGTAGTCGTCGCCGACCTGGTCGAAACCAGCAGGCTGTACGGACGCACCGCCGCGAGAATCCAACCCGAGATCGTCGAACGCGTCGGCGCGCATCTGCTCAACCGCACCTACAGCGAGCCGCACTGGGACGCACAACGCGGCGCGGTCATGGCCTACGAGCGGGTCACGCTGTATGGGTTGACGCTCGTGGCGCGCCGCCGGGTCGGCTATTCGCAGATCGAACCCGACGTCGCCCGCGACTTGTTCATCCGCCACGCGCTGGTCGAAGGCGACTGGCAGACCCGCCACCACTTCTTCCGCGACAACGCCCGGCTACGCGAAGAACTCGAGAAACTCGAGGAGAAGGCGCGACGGCGTGACCTGCTGGTCGGCGACGAGGAGATCTTCGCCTTCTACGATGCCCGAGTGCCCGCCGAGGTGGTCTCGGCCCGCCACTTCGACGCGTGGTGGCGCAAACAACGGCACAAGACCCCGGATCTGCTGACCTTCGCTCGCGACGATCTGCTGCGCACCGACGACGCCGCCGAACAACCCGACGCCTGGCGCGCAGGCGATCTGGCGCTGCCGCTGACTTACCGCTTCGAGCCGGGCGCCGAGGACGACGGCGTCACCGTGCATGTTCCGGTCGAGGTGCTGGCCCGGCTCGGCGGCGACGACTTCGCCTGGCAGGTACCGGCGTTTCGCGAGGAGCTGGTCACCGCACTGATCCGAACCCTTCCGAAACCGCTGCGCCGCAACTTCGTTCCCGCACCCGACACCGCGCGCGCCATCCTGTCCGCGATCACCCCCGACGACGGTCCGCTGCTGGACGCCGTGCAACGCGAACTGCACCGGCGCACCGGCGTGTTGGTGCCGATGGACGCGTTCGACCTCGACAAGCTGCCGTCGCATCTGCGGGTGACGTTCGCCGTGGAATCCGCTGATGGAAAAGAGCTTTCGCGTGGCAAGGACCTCGAGGCGCTGCAGCAGGAGCTGGCCGGGACAACCCGGCGGGCCGTCGCCGACGCGGTCGCCGGCGAGATCGAACGCACCGGGCTGCGCGGCTGGCCCGACGACCTCGACGAGCTACCCCGAACCGTCGAGCGGAACTCCGTGCGCGGCTACCCGGCGCTGGTGGATGCGGGCGCGACGGTCGATGTGCACGTGTTCGCCACACAGGCCGAGCAGAACAGCGCGATGGGACCCGGAACCCGCCGACTACTGCGCCTTTCGCTGCCGTCGCCGGTCAAAACAGTTGAACGCCAACTCGATCCGCGAACGCGACTGGTCCTGGGCGCCAACCCGGACGGGTCGCTGCAGGCGCTGCTCGAAGATTGCGCCGACGCCGCCGTCGACGTGTTGGCGCCCGCACCGGCGTGGACCCGCGCCGAATTCAACGCCACGCGGGAACGCGTCGCCGCCGACCTCGAGCGCACCACCCGCGACATCGTCGCCCGGGTGCAAAAGGTGCTTGCCGCCGCACACGACGTCGAACTCGCCATACCCACTGAGCCGACCTCCGCGCAGGCCGACGCGATCGCCGACATTCGCGCCCAACTCGACACCCTGCTGCCCGAACGGTTCGTCACCGCAACCGGCGCAGCACACCTCGCCGATCTCACCCGCTACCTCACCGCGATCGGGCGACGCCTGGAGCGGCTGCCGCATGCCGTGGAAGCCGACCGCGAGCGGATGTCGCGCGTGCACGCCGTGCAGGACGCCTACGACGATCTCGTCGCCGCGCTGTCCCCGGCCCGCGCGGCCGCCGACGATGTCCGCGACATCGCGCGCCAGATCGAAGAGCTGCGCGTGAGCCTTTGGGCGCAGCAACTCGGCACCCCGCGCCCGGTCAGCGAGCAGCGTATCTACCGCGCGATCGACGCCGTTCGGCCCTGAGCCCCAACCGGCCGCCGCACAGCCATATCGCGAAACACCCTGTGCGTGAACGGTCCATTCCACGAACAGTTGTGCTGATCGGCGGCTTTGCGGAATATCCGCAGCACAGATGGGGGTAGACGGGCTAAGAAGGAGGACGCCGATGACGACCGCGACGCGACGCCGCACGTCCAGTCCGCGCGCCAAGTCCGACTACGACGACATCCCGGAGCTGATCCGGACCGTTCGTGGTATGCCGCCGGAATGTGTTGCCTACCAACGGATGCATGAGCAGATCGTGCGCCGCTGCCTTCCCCTTGCCGAGCACATCGCCCGCCGCTACGACGGCAGAGGTGAACCCCGCGACGATCTGCTGCAGACCGCGCGGCTCGGCCTGCTCAACGCGATCAAACGCTTCGACCCGACGTCGGGCCACGACTTTCTGTCCTTCGCCGTGCCGACGATCATGGGCGAGGTCAAACGCTACTTCCGCGACAACGGGTGGGCGGTGCACGTACCGCGGCGGTTGAAGGAGTCGCGCGCGACGGTGGCCGCGGCGACGTCGAGGTTGAGCCAGCGCATGGGGCGCGGCCCCACCGCGACGGAGCTGGCCGAGGAGCTGCAGATGAGCCGCGACGAGGTCGTCGAGGCGCTGATCGCGGCCCAGTGCTATTCGATCCGCTCGCTGGACGCGCCGGCGCCCGGAGACTCCGACGACGGCATGTCGATCGCCGACCGGCTCGGCAGCGACGACACCGCCATCGATCTCGTCGAATTCCGCCAGGCCCTTCGCCCGCTGCTGGCTGCGCTGCCGCCACGTGAACGCGAAATGCTCACCATGCGGTTTTTCGGCAACCACACCCAGACGCAGATCGCGCAGCACTTCGGGATCTCCCAGATGCACGTGTCGCGGCTGCTCGCCAAGACCCTGGCCATATTGCGCGACGGCTTGGACACCTAGCGGCGACGGCGACCGCTGCGGTAGGTATTAGCACCTATGGGCGTAATCGATACCGCGCGGCGGCCTGCCACCTGGCTGATCGCACTCGTGTTGTTCGTGGCGGCCGGGTGCGGCGACTCGGCGCCCCACGCCGACAGCCAGCCTGCGACCGGCCCAGCCCCGGTGATCACGCCCGACGTGCTCGCGCAGATACCGCACGACCCCGCGGCGTGGACGCAGGGATTGGAGTTCGACGGGCCGGCGCTGTGGGAGGGCACCGGCATCGCCGGCGCGTCACAGGTACGTGAACTGGACCCCGCCACCGGCGCGGTACTGCGCGCCGCGCCCGCACCGAACGACTACTACGGCGAGGGCATCACCGTGGTCGACGACCGGATCTGGCAGCTGACCTGGCGCGACGGCGTCGCGGTCGAATGGGACAAAGCCACCCTGACCCCGGTGCGCGAGGTGCCCGTGGACGGCGAAGGGTGGGGCCTGTGCCATGACGGCCAACGCTTCGTCCGCAGCGACGGCACCGACCGGCTGCGGTTCCATGACGCGGTGACCTTCGCCGAAACCGGTTCGGTCGCCGTCACGCGCGACGGCCTCCCACAGACCAGCCTCAACGAGCTGGAATGCGTCGACGGGCAGGTCTGGGCCAACGTCTGGAAGACCGACATGATCGTGCGGATCGACCCGTCGACGGGCAAGGTCGACACGGTGGTCAACGCGACGGGGCTGTGGCCGGGACAAGCCGGCGACAGCGACCGCGTACTCAACGGCATCGCCCACATCGACGGCGACGAGTACCTGCTGACCGGCAAGAAATGGCCGTCGATGTACCGGGTGCGCCTCGCCGCGCCCGACGACGGTCCACGGTGAGCCGGCCGCGGGTCGTGGTCGCCGGCCTCGGCGACACCGGCGTGCTGGTCGCGCTGCGGTTGGCGCGCCACGCCGACGTCGTCGGTATCTCGACGAAACCCGGCCTTGTGAGCGGTCAGGAGCTCGGCGCGCGGCTCAGCCGGCCCGACGTGTGGGCGCGCGACTATTGGATTCCGTTCGACAGGTTCCGCGGCCTCGACCGAGTGCGCACCGTTCATGCCAACGTGACCGGTGTCGATCTCGCTGCGCGAAAAGTGTTCGCCCAGCGAGGTGATGGCAACGAGCTGTCCGAACCCTATGACGCCCTGGTCATCTCGACGGGTGTGACCAACGGGTTCTGGCGCAGACCCGATCTGCAGTCGACCGAGCGGGTCCGCGCCGAGCTGCGACAGCGTCACCAACGGCTCGCCGAGGCTGAGTCTGTGCTCGTGATCGGCGGCGGTGCGGCTGCGGTCAGCAGCGCCGCCAACGTGGCGCGGACATGGCCGAACAAGCCTGTGTCGCTGTACTTTCCCGGTCAACAGGCGTTGAACCAGCATCATCCCCGAGTGTGGCAGCGGGTACGTCGCCGCCTGATCGACGCCGGCGTCGACCTGCGCCCCGGACACCGCGCCGTCGTGCCCGACGGCTTCCGCTGCGACGACATCACCACCGGTCCCGTGCACTGGAGCACCGGCCAGCCGCCGGCCGCAGCGGACGCGGTGCTCTGGACGATCGGGCGGGTGGTGCCCAACACCGGCTGGCTGCCCGCCGAGATTCTCGACGAGCACGGCTTTGTCCGGGTCACCCCGCAGCTCGCGGTGCCCGGCCACCCAGACGTGTTCGCGATCGGCGACGTCGCGGCCACCGATGCGCTGCGCAGTTCGGCGCGTAACCGCGCCGACGGGCTGCTGGCGCACAACATCCGCGCCGCCTTGACGGGCGGCAGACCGCGTGCCTTTCGGCCCGCCGCCCGGCGATGGGGTTCGGTGCTCGGCGTCCAGCCCGACGGGCTCGAGGTGTTCACCCCGAAGGGGCAGGCGTTCCGGTTTCCGGCCTGGTCGATCGACCGGCTGCTGCAACCGTGGATCGTCCGGCGCGGCATCTACCGCGGTGTGCGCGACGAGTGACCGTCAGCCGCGTGGGATTTCCGCGGTGATGCGGTCCAGCAGCGCCCCATAGCGTTTGGCCTCGCGGTGCGGGCCGGGTTTACCGCTGCTGATCACGCCTGCGGCCAGCCCGCGTTGCGGGTCTGCCCACACCGCGATGTTGGTCAACCCGGTGTGGCCGAACGCCGCGGGCGCATCGCGCCCGAACGGTCCGAACCGCTTCGACCCGAGCATGTAGCCGGTACCCCACCGCAGCGGTGCCAAGCCGACCGCGACGTCGGGCCGCAGCCGCCGGCATTCCGCCGTCGCCGCCCGCAACGTCTCGGGCCGCACCACCCGCACGCCGTCGAGCTCCCCACCGCGACGCAGCAATTCGGCGAAGCGGGACAGTTCGAACGCCGTCGACACCGTGTTCGACGACGGCAGCACGCTGGTCAGGTATCTCGGCGTGTTCGAGAACGGGATGATCTTGTGCAACGATCCGCCGACGGCCAACCGGAACACGGTGGCAGCGGGCTGCGGCAACGGCTTACCGGTCGCATAGCTGGGCGCGACCGATGAAACATCCTGTGGTGCAACACCGTAATTCGTCCACCGGAAACCGAGCGGGTCGAGGATCTCGGTCGCCAGGATGTCCCGGATGTTGCGGCCCGCTGCGGCGCCGACGATCTCGCGGATCAGCGGCCCCCACGTCAGCCCGTGGTAGATGTGCACGAGCCCGGGCCGGTACAGCGGTTTGAGCTCGCTGAGCTGCGCGACGGTGTACTCGCTGTCGTCCATCCGGTTGAGGTCCGGCCGCGGTCCGGTGTGGATGGGAATGCCTGCGCTGTGGGTCATCACGTGCCGGATCGTGGTGCGGTGCTTGCCGTGGCTGGTGTAGCCAGGCAGGTAGTCGCTGACCCGGTCGTCGAGCGACAGGCAGCCGCGCTCGACGAGCATGTGCACGACCGTGGAGGTGATCGCCTTGGCCGCCGAGTACGCGCAGAACGGTGTTTCCGTTGTGACGGGGACCTTTTCGGCGTCGGCCGGGTCAGTGGGACCGTTGCCCCACCCGTGTCCGATCGCGCGGTTCAGCACGACCCTGCCGTGGTGGCGCAGGCACAACTGGATCGCGGGATGCATGCCCGCGGCATACCAGTGCCGCGCGGCCTGCCAGATCCGCTCGACGGCGGCAGGGTCGAGCCCGGAATGGTCTTCGTCGCCGACCGCCGTCACCGCGTCGAGATCGGTCGGCACGTCGATGCCGCCCTGCGCCGCGTTCACGTGGCCAGCGTACGGCGGCGGTTACGGGGAGGGCGGCGGGCCGCTGAGGATGCCGGAGCCGATGAACGACCCGAGCTGGCCGAGCAGATCCTGCGGGCCGGGCTGGGGCGGTGGTGCGGCGTTGGTGAGCTGCCAGCTCTGGCAGTCGTTGGTGGTGAACGTGGTGTCGTCGGCCTTGATCTGCACGACCTGCGGCTTCTTGGTCATGGCGTTGTCCACCAGCTTGCCGTCGCTGGTGCGCTTCCAGTAACACACGCTGTCGGTGACCGGACCCGCCGAGGAGTACGTGCCGGGCACGATGTCGACGCCCACCTTGTAGGTGCCGTCGGCCGAGATGGACGTCTGCGGAACGGCCGGGGTCTCGGCGTCGTCGGACTCCTGCGGCGCCGGGCCGGGTTCGGCCTCCGATGGCGCGTGGGGCGCGGGGGACGGTTCTGGCTGGGCATGCGCGACGCCCGCGACCGCTCCACCAGCGGCGAGCAGGACCGCCGCGGTGAGCACGGAAACTCGCGTCGGGTTCATAGGAAGGCAGTCTATGCGTTTGCCGGACATGAAAAAACCCACCGCCGCAGCGAGGCTGCGGCGGCGGGCCTTGACTCGACGCTAGCCGGCCATGAACTCGTTGTAGGCCGACGCCAGCTCCGGCGGGAGCACCGAGACGTTGCACTGGCTCTGCACGTCCCCGATCGGCGCGAGGATGCCGCGCAGCGCGTAGTACTCCTGCGGGTTGTTGGTGAAGTATCCGCGCAGCGTGGCCGACGCCTCCGGACGCGGCTGGTTGAACGCCGTCGTCACCGCTTGGTTGGCGCCGGGATGGCTGTCGAGATACGCGCGGGCCTCACCCGTCACCGAACTGACCGTGCCGGACACCGCACTGGCGGTGCACTGGTCGGGCGAAGCCCCTGCCGACGGTGCGGCAATGGTTGCTGCGGCCAGACCGCCAAGCACGCCTGCCGCGCATGCACCGGCGATTCCCCGGCGCGCAGTGATACCACTGAATTTCATGTGTTTCTTCCTTCTGAATGCGATTAGTCGCTGGTTTCCCCGTCCCTGAAAACCAAGGTAGCCGAACGCGATGGGGGCGAAACCGGCTGCGAATTTCGTTTGCTGGATAGGGTCGCGTGTTACACCGAATGGGCGTGACCTGTATCGCAATATCGGCCGACTTCGCTAAGGGAGCGACCAGAGCGGGCGCCCATTCTCAGAATTTGCCCGCAGCTCTTAGCTGATCGTGATCTGGACAGTGATCGAATCGTTATCGACTGCGGTTCACCGGCGGCCCGAAACCGCCTCTTTAAGGTGGTGCCTGTGACGTTCGATCAGGGCATACCCGCGGAGACGCAGACCTGCTACCGGCACCCCGACCGGGTGACCTATGTCCGCTGTTCCCGGTGCAACCGCAACATCTGCCCGGAATGTATGCGCAGTGCCGCGGTGGGCCACCAGTGCGTCGAGTGCGTGAATGCCGGCGCCCGCACCGTCCGCCAACCCAGGACCCAGTTCGGCGGGCGCCCGTCGGCCACGCCGACGGTGACCT
Organism: Mycolicibacterium sp. XJ662; assembly: GCF_053484035.1. Taxonomy (NCBI): domain Bacteria; kingdom Bacillati; phylum Actinomycetota; class Actinomycetes; order Mycobacteriales; family Mycobacteriaceae; genus Mycobacterium; species Mycolicibacterium sp. XJ662. The sequence continues at coordinate 1,125,276 of NZ_JBEFTL010000001.1, forward strand.
ACACCCTGATCGCCGTCAACGTACTGATGTTCGTGCTGCAGACCATGTCACGCGACGTTCAGAGCGAACTCGTGCTGCACTCCGGCGCCGTCGCCGCCAACGGCGACCTGTACCGGCTGGTGACCTCGGCGTTTCTGCACTACGGCATAACCCATCTGCTGTTCAACATGTGGGCGCTGTACGTGGTGGGCCCGGCGCTGGAGGCCGCGCTCGGCCGGCTGCGGTTCGGCGCGCTCTACTTCCTCAGCGCGCTCGGCGGATCGGTGCTGGTGTACCTGGCGTCCCCGGTGAACGCGGCGACCGCAGGCGCCTCCGGGGCCATATTCGGCCTGTTCGGCGCGACGTTCGTGGTGGGTAAGCGCCTCAACCTCGATGTCCGCTGGGTCACCGCGATCATCGGCCTCAACCTCGTGTTCACGTTCGTCATCCCGCTGATCAGCTCGGTCAACATCAGCTGGCAGGGCCACCTCGGCGGGCTGATCACCGGCGCGGTGGTCGCCGCGGCGTATGCGTACGCGCCGCAGAAGTCACGCAACCTGGTACAGGCCGGGGTCACCGTCGCGATCCTGGTGCTGTTCGCCGTGCTGATCTGGTGGCGCACCGCGTACTTGATGGAGTTGTTCGGGCTGGCCTGACGTGATCGCGTACGCGGTGGCGGTGCCGCTCACCGTGGTGCCCGTGCTGGCCGTGCTGGGCACGCTGCTGTACGACGTGCCCTACGTGGGTCTGGCGACGGCGTTCGCGCCGTGGTTTCTCGTGTGGCTGATCGTGGCCGCGGCGATCGGCGCGGCGGTGGCGGGCTACCGCTGGTGGCGCGGGCGCGGCTGGTTCGCCGCGACGCTGACCGTGGTGGCGCTGCTCGCGGTCGTGGGCGCGTCGGTCATCACCGCGCGGATGACGGCCGCCGTCGAGGCCGCAGGAGCCGACGTCGACCTCGTTGACCTGTTCGGCATCGGGCTGCCCGAATCCGCGGCGCCCGACGCCGAAGCGACCTATGCGACGTTCGAGGGCGAACCGCTGCAGGCCAGCATCTACCGTCCGCCCGGCTCGACGGACACCTCGCGGGCGCCGGTGCTGGTCTACATCCACGGCGGCGGCTGGGTCGCGGGCGACCGGCACTCGCGCAGCACGGATCTGCGATGGCTCGCCGACCGCGGCTGGCTGGTGATCAGCGTCGGCTATTCGTTGTCGTCGCAGGACCGTCATCTGGCCGACGTCACCCAGGGCCAACTCGGCTGCGCGCTGACCTGGATCGGTGCGAACGCCCACCGCTACGGCGGGGACCCGACGCGGATGTCGATCTCCGGTCACTCCGCGGGCGGCAACCTCGCCGTCAACACCGCCTACCTGGCGGCCGCAGGAACGCTGCCGTCGTCGTGCGGCGGCCGCCCGCCCGCGGTGCACGCCGTGTCGGTGATGTATCCCGCCGTCGACCCGGCGGGTATGTACCGCAACCCCGACCCCGCGCTCGGCAACACTTCACGCGATATGGTCTCGGCCTACACCGGCGGGTCACCCGAGCAGTTTCCCGAGCGCTACCAACGCATTTCGTCGGCCAGCCACATCAGCGCCGACGCGCCCCCGACGTTGATCATCCTGCCCGAGGCCGACCACCTGGTGCCGGTCGACGGCACCTACCGCTTCGCCGAGCAGGCCGCGGCGGCCGGCGTCGACGTCGAGCTGGTCACCGTGCCGTTCGCCGACCATGTCTTCGACGCGCGTCCCGGCAGCATCGGCCAACAGGCCTACCGGCAACTGACCGCGCGCTGGCTGCGCGACCATGGACAGGAACCGTAAGGCAGGGAGGTTCGGATGGACCCGCTCGACGAGCTCTACGCCGCCAGGCTCGAGGAGTTCACCGCGCTGCGCACCCGGCTCGCCGCAGCCGCCAAGAAACGCGGTGACCCCGAGCAGGCCAAGACGATCTCGGCGGCACGCAAACCCACCACCGCGGCGTGGGTGGTCAACCGGCTCGCCCACGCCGACGACGCCGTGCGGCAGCGCCTCATCGACCTCGGCGCCCGGTTGCGCCAAGCGCACACCGAGATGGACGGTGACCGCATCCGCGAACTGTCCGCCGAGCAACGCCGGCTCGTCGACGACCTGACCCGCGCCGCGTTCGAGGAAGCCGAGCTGACCAACCCGTCGGCGTCGCTGCGCGATGACGTCACCGCGACGTTGCAGGCCGCCGTCGCCGACGCGGACGTCGCGGCCAGGATCGGTCGGCTGGCCAAGGCCGAACAGTGGTCGGGCTTCGGCGGATTCGGTGACAGCACAGCGGTTTTCAAGCCGACCCGAAGCCCGAAAAAGGTCACCGCGAAAAAGGCCGAGCCTGCACCCGACCGCGACAAGGTCCGCGCGGCGCTGAAGGAAGCCGAACGCGCCAAGGCCGAGGCCGACGAGGCGCTGGACGAACTGCAGGCCGATGTGGCCACCGCCCGGCTGCGCCACCTCGACGCACAACGACGGCTGGAGGAGGCCGAGGCCGCGCTGGCCGCCGCAGAAGACGCGTTCGAGAAGGGTAAGCAGGCCAGCCGCGAAGCCGCGATGCGACTTCGGCGCGCCAAAGCGCGCTGACGGGCCGTAAGCGCGCCGAAACCGCTGAGCGCCTGACAGGATGGGGTCAGGGCCATGGCCGGTTTCGACAAGTCGACACAGCGCGTGATCGCGGTCATCGCGCTTCTGATCCTTGCCGCGTGGGGGCTGCGCGGATACCTTCCCGGCGCACCCGAACCGCCCGCGGAGCGCGAACCGCCGCAGAGCAATCCCGCGGCGCTGGCCGCCGTCGTCGCGCTGCTCACCGCGGCGGTGGCGATCATCGGGTTCGCGATCATCGTGCGGTTGCGCGACCGCCGGCCCCGCCCGCCGTCATCGGCTCCGCTGCCGCGCAGCCCCGGGACGGTGGGGCGGTCGAGATGGCGCTTCTCGCTGATCGCGCTGGCGGTAATCGTCGCGTGGCTGCTGCTGATCATCGTGTTGAGCCGGGTCGGCGACCAGGACCTGATCGAACAGCCCGTCCCCGAGGCCGCGCCTGAGGACGTCGGCGCGACGCCCGGTGACCCGCGCCCCGCCCCGCCCGCGCGGCTGCCTGACGACGCCGACGAGGGCGGCGGCGACGTCCTCGGATATCTCGTCCCACCGATGCTGCTTCTGATGGCGCTGGTGGTTCTCGGCACGGCGATCGTGTCGCGGCGGCAACGCCGAGCCGAACCGCCCGACGCGCTCACCGACGATGACGGCGCACCCTCCGAGGCGCCGCGGCCAGCGGATTCGCTTGCCAGGGCGGCAGCGATCGGTCTGGCTGAGATCGGCGATCTGAGCCGCGAGCCACGCGAAGCGATCATCGCGTGTTACGCGGCGATGGAGCGCGAGCTGACCCGGGTGCCCGGCGCCATGCCGCAGGACTGCGACACCCCCACCGAGGTGCTGGCCCGCGCGGTCGCCCACCATGCGTTACGCGCCGACAGCGCGACCGAACTGGTCGAGCTGTTCGAGGAGGCGCGGTTCTCCCCGCACGTGATGACCGAGACCCACCGCACCGCCGCGGTCGGGGTGCTGCACCGGGTTTTGGCCGAACTGCGTGAACGCATCCCGGAGGTGCGGACATGAAAAAGCTTGCCGCGTCGGGCTTTCTGCTCGTCGTGGGCGTCGAGTTGATGGTGCTGACCGCACCCGATCGCGGCATGGCCCTCGTCATCTCGGGAATGGCGCTCGCGGTTGCGCTGCTGGGACTGCGTTGGTATCTGGTGCGCGGACCCGTTGCCGGTGCGGGCGACACCCCCGCAGACGAGGCGGCAGCGTCGCTGCGACGCTGGCTGTCACGGACCGAGAGCCTGGTCAGCAGGGCCGACTCCACCCGAAGGGACTGGGATCGCCACCTGCGGCCGATGCTCGCGCGGCAGTTCGAAATGGCAACGGGTCAAAAGCGACTCAAGAACCGCGAGGCGTACTCGGCCACCGGCAAGATGCTGTTCGGCGCGCAGCTGTGGGCATGGGTGGACCCGGAGAACGTCGCGCACGGCGACGCCAACGAGCCCGGACCCGGCCGGGCGGCACTCGACGAGATCCTGCAACGGCTGGAGCGGATATGACCATGGGCCTTCCCGCGGCGACCACCACCGCCAACTGTGAAACCGTGCTCGACGAGATCGGGCGGGTCGTGGTCGGCAAACGTGGTGCGCTCGCGCTGATCCTCACCACCGTGCTCGCCGGCGGGCACGTGCTCATCGAGGATCTGCCCGGGCTCGGCAAGACGTTGATCGCGCGGTCGTTCGCCGCCGCGCTGGGCCTGCAGTTCAAGCGGGTGCAGTTCACCCCGGACCTGCTGCCCGCCGACCTGCTCGGCTCGACGGTCTACGACATGCAGTCGGGCCGCTTCGAGTTCCGGCCCGGGCCCATCTTCACCAACCTGCTGCTGGCCGACGAGATCAACCGCACCCCACCCAAGACCCAGGCGGCGCTGCTGGAGGGGATGGCCGAGCGTCAGGTCAGCATCGACGGCGTCACCCACCGGCTGCCCGCCCCGTTCATCGTGCTGGCCACCGACAACCCCATCGAGTACGAGGGCACCTATCCGCTGCCCGAGGCGCAACTCGACCGGTTCACGATCCGGCTGGAACTGAACTATCTCGCTGAGCCCGAGGAGGTTTCGATGCTGCGCCGCCGGATCGACCGCGGGTCGGCGGAGCCGGTGGTGCAACAGGTCGTCGACGCCGACGAGCTGATCGCGATGCGCGAATCGGTGGAACAGGTCAGCGTGCACGACGACGTGCTGCGCTACGTGGTGTCGCTGGCCGCGGCCACCCGTCAGCATCCGCAGGTCGCCGTCGGCGCCAGCCCCCGCGCCGAACTCGACCTGGTCCAGCTGGCCCGCGCCCACGCGCTGCTGTTGGGCCGCGACTACGTCATCCCCGAAGACGTGAAGTCCCTAGCTGTCCCGGCGATCGCACACCGAATCAGCCTTCGGCCGGAGATGTGGGTGCGCCGGGTACACGGCAGCGATGTGGTCCAGGAACTGTTGCACCGGCTGCCGGTCCCGCGGGCGCAGACGTGACCGACACGCGCCGCGCCGAACCTCAATTGGCCTGGCACGCAGCGCCTCTCACCCGAGCGCTGTTGACCTGCGCGGCGGTCGCATTCGTGGTGGCGGTGATCGCCGGGTTCTGGCAGCTGATGGTGTTCGCCGCGCCGCTGATCGGGGTGTTGTGCTCGATCGGCTGGCAGCCGTCGCCGCCGACCGTGCGGGTGTACGCCCAACCCGGCTCGCACCGGTGCTTTGAGACCGAACGCGCGCGGGTCACGGTGTGGGCGGACGCCGGGCCCGAGGTGACGCTCGCGGTCTCGGTGCCCGACGGGATGCAGTGCGACGTCGTCGACAGCGACGGCCCACGGCGAAAGACCGTCGAGGTGTGCGCCGACCGGTGGGGCCGCTATCCGATCCGGGCGCACGTGCGGGTCATCGCGCGCGGCGGGCTGCTCGAAGGCCGCGGGACCGTCGACGCCGCCAACGTCTACGTCTTTCCGCAGGCGCCGCCCCAGTCGACGGCGATACCGCGCACCGAACTGCTCGACCGGCTCGGCACGCACCTGACCCGGCACGTCGGGCCCGGCGTCGAGTACGCCGATGTGCGCCGGTATGTGCCCGGTGACCAGCTGCGCACGGTCAACTGGCCGGTCAGCGCCCGCCGCGGCAGCCTGCATGTCACCCAGCGGCTGACCGACCGCGCCGCCGACGTCGTGGTGCTCGTCGACAACTATCCGCAACCGGCCGGTCCGGCGACCGAGGCCACCGACCGCACCGCGCGCGGCGCCGTGCAGGTGGTGCAGAGCGCGTTGCGCGGCGGTGACCGCGCTGGCGTCGTCGCGCTGGGGGACCGGCGGCCGCGCTGGCTCGGCGCCGATATCGGGCGCCGTCAGTTCTACCGGGTGCTCGACGCGATCCTCGCCGTCGACGACGGGTTCGAGACCACGCCGGGCACGTTGGCGCCCCGCGCGGCACTGCCGCCCGGTGCCATCGTCGTCGCGTTCTCCACGATGCTCGACACCGAATTCGGTTTGGCGCTCATCGATTTGCGTAAACGCGGGCACACCGTCGTCGCGGTGGATGTGCTGGAGGGCGCACCGTTCGCCGAGGACACCGACCCCCTCATCGCCAGGATGTGGGCGCTGCAGCGGTCGTTTCTGTACCGCGACATGGGCACCGTCGGCGTCGACGTGGTGTCGTGGCGCGCGGTCGACACGCTGGACCAGGCGATGCAGTTGGTACCCGAGCGTCGACGCCCGGCGGGGAGACGGCGGTGAACCGCGCGACGGGCACCGCGGTGAACCGCGCAATTGCTACCGCGGTGAACCGCGCGACGGCTACCGCGTTCGGGCTGGTGATGGTGGCGGCCTCGGCCGTGCAGGCCGGCGGCGCGGCCTTGGGGGTGGCCGGGCTGGCGGTGCTGGCGGTGTTGGCGGGCAATGCTTTTGCACCGTGCGCGACGCTTGCGGTGCTGTTGTCGGGTGCGGTGCTGGTGCTCTCCGACGCGGCGCCGATGCTGGCCGCGCTGTGCGGGTTGACCGCGGCCGGCTATCTGGTGCTGCGGCATACGTCTGCCGCGACGGCGCCCACAGTGATTGGTGCGGTGGGGTTTACGGCAGTCACGCTCGCAGCCGTATCGCTGCCCGCGGAGGTGCCGTGGCTGCCGCTGGTGGCGCCGGTCGCCGTGCTGGCGCTGGTGGTGCTTGCCACCCGGCCGTTCTGGGCCGAGCGATAAACTCCAAACCACACCGGCGCCAGCACTATTGAGCGCAACGCTTAGTTTCAGGGAGCAGTACATGCCGTCCGACGTGCGCAAGGCCATCACCGGGGCATCGATCGGCAACGCCGTCGAATGGTTCGACTTCGCGATCTACGGGTTCCTGGCGACATTCATCGCCGCGAACTTCTTCCCGGCGGGCAACGAAACAGCCGCTCTGCTCAACACATTCGCGATCTTCGCGGCGGCGTTCTTCATGCGCCCGCTCGGCGGGTTCGTCTTCGGCCCGCTGGGGGACCGGATCGGGCGCCAGCGGGTCTTGGCGATCGTCATCTTGTTGATGTCGGCGGCGACGGTGGCCATCGGGCTACTGCCGACCTACGCCTCGATCGGCGTCGCCGCACCGCTGCTGCTGCTGGTGCTGCGCTGCCTGCAGGGGTTCTCCGCGGGCGGTGAATACGGCGGCGGCGCGGTGTACCTGGCCGAGTTCGCCTCCGACAAGCGCCGCGGGGTGACCGTCACGTTCATGGCGTGGTCCGGAGTGCTGGGTTTCCTGCTCGGCTCGCTGACCGTGACGCTGTTGCAGGCCCTGCTGCCCGCCGCCGCGATGGAGAGCTACGGCTGGCGCATCCCGTTCCTGATCGCCGGGCCGCTGGGCCTGGTCGGCCTCTACATCCGGCTGCGCCTGGACGACACCCCGCAGTTCGCCGAACTGAGCAAGTCCGATCAGGTGGTCAAGTCGCCGTTGCGGGAAGCCGTCACGACCGCGTGGCGGCCCATCCTTCAGGTGATCGGGATATTCATCGTGTTCAACGTCGGCTACTACGTGGTGTTCACGTTTTTGCCCAATTACTTCATCCAGACCCTGGAGTTCTCCAAGACCAGCGCGTTCGTCTCGATGACGTTGGCCAGCCTGGTCGCGCTGATTCTCATCCTGCCGCTGGCCGCGCTGTCGGACCGCATCGGACGCAAACCGCTTCTCATCGGCGCCTCGGCGGGTTTCGCGGTGTTGGGCTATCCGCTTTTCCTGCTGCTGGACTCGGGCTCGTTGACGGCGGCGGTGATCGCGCACTGCTGCCTGGCCGCGATCGAATCGGTCTACGTGTCGGTGGCGGTGTCGGCCGGCGTCGAACTGTTCGCCACCACCGTGCGCTACAGCGGCTTCTCCATCGGCTACAACATCTGCGTCGCCGGATTCGGCGGCACCACACCGTATGTGGTCACCTGGCTGACCGCCGAAACCGCCAACAACGTGGCGCCCGCGTTCTATCTGATCGCGGCGGCGGTCATCTCGCTGGCCGTGGTGTTGACCATGCGCGAGACCGCCGGGCGCCCGCTTCCGCAGACCACCGACCAGCGGATGGCCGCTATCGTGGGGCCATGAAGCTTCAGGTGTTGCCCTACGTCTCGATCGAGATCGACGACCGTCTTCGCCGCAGGCTGCGCTCGGCAGGCGATCGCTTCCGGGTCCAGATTCGGGCGTACCTGCGCAGCGCGGCCGACGACGTCGACGAGGCCAGCGACCGGGTCCGCGGGCTGTGCGACCGTGCGGTCACCCGCGTCGACACGGTGGTGGCGTCGGTCAACGACAAGATCGCGCCGACGTCCCAGCCGACGCCCCAGGCGCCGCCACGCCTGCGCGTGGTCGGGGGCCGCGAAGCCAGTTAGGTTCGCGCGCCGCCGGTGCGGCTGCCGACGAAGAACCCGCCGACCAGGATCACGAGCCCGATGACCGCCACCGGAATGGCCCAGGTACGCCGCTGCGACACCGCCGACTCGCACTGCGCGACGTAGTCGGTGTGCGGAATCAGCTCGTTGAGCACCGGTAGGTTGGCCGGATTGCTGTTGTCCACGTCGCGGGCGGCTGCGTAGTCCGCGGCGATGGCGTTACCGCAGCCGATGTCCTGATTGTCGGGTCCGGCCACCGATACGGGTACCAGAAGACCGATGACTCCCACGAGCAACACGATCGCGCCAAGCAACAACACCAAACGTCGCATGTTCATGATCACTCAATGCCCACTCGGGCTGACGCCGAAACTTGCCCGCGGTCACACCGACTCCGCGGCGCATCGGCCCATATGGTCTGCTTGTCCGGTGTGCCGGCCGCGGTCTGAAGGGAGTTCAACGCCTTGCTAAGCCACGGTCTGGCCGTAGTTCTCGCGTTGCTCGCCGCGGTGTTCCTGGCGATCGGGATCGTGGTTCGCCAGCGCGCCACCATGGACGTCGCACCCGAGCACGGCGTCAGCAGCGTGATGCTGTTCACCCTGCTGCGCAGGCCGCTGTGGTGGGCGGGCACCGCAGCCGCGGTCACCGGGTTCTGCTTCCAGGCGTTCGCGCTGGCGTTCGGTTCGTTGATGCTGGTCCAGCCCATCCTGGTGTCCGCGCTGCTGTTCGCGCTGCCGCTGAGCGCCCGCCTCGCCGATCGCCGCGTCACCCGCAGTGACTGGCTCTGGGCGTCGGCGTTGACCGCCTCGCTGGCCGTGTTCGTCGTGCTGGCCAAGACCCGCCCCGGCGACTACGAGGCATCCGCGCCGCTGATGGTGATCGTGGCGGTGGTGTGCGCGGCGGTCGTGACCGCATGCGTGGTGGTGGCGGTGCGCAATCCGGGCTGGCGACGTGCGGTGCTGCTGGCCGTCGCCGTCGGCGTGCTGTTCGGCGTCGTCGCGGTGCTCACCAAGGTCGTCATGCACATCCTCACCCACAACGGGCTGCTCGCCGTGATCAGCACACCGATCCCCTATCTCCTCGTGGCGCTGGGCGTCATCGCGGTGTTTTTGCAGCAGTCGGCGTTTCACGCGGGCTCGCTGCAGACCTCGGTGCCGACGATGCTGGTGCTCGAACCCGTCATCGCCGTGGTGCTCGGAGCCGTCGTACTCGGCGAGCACATGACCGTCAACGGTGTCAAAGCCGTGGCGATCACGGTCGCGGTCGTCGCGATGACGGCATCGACCATCGCCCTCGGCCGCGAAGAGGGGGCGCTGGAAGAAGAGCTCGAGGCCAGCCGAACCAGCCCAGCGGCCGGCCGACCGAACTAGTCCTAAGTGCGCGCGGACTCAGCCGACTTGTACCGTCGCGACCTGATCCAGACCCGAGATCTTCAGCAATGTCGTGATCGGTCCATCCTCCGGCACCACCAACGTGAGTTTGCTGTCGGATGCGACCGAAAACAGTTCGCGCAGAGCGGTACTGTCGCAATAGGTCACCTCAACGAGGTCGACGGTGACCGCGGCGTGCTCATCGGCGGCGCGCGCCAGGACTGCAGCGAACTCGTCGATGTTGGCCAGATCGATCTCGCCGGTAGCGGTGACGACCGGTGACTGCTCGGCGTCGGCGGGGCTCAAGCGGAACTGCGAGGTGGTCATGGCGTGCACGGCGGAGCCGACCCGCACGGGTAAAGACCAGTGCCGCACCAATGTTGGCGCATCGCACCTCCTGAAATCGACCGCGCTGATTGCCGATTGAACTAATACCACGCCGACGCCCGCGGCGTGGTACGCAAGCCTCAAATTCCGTCGTCCGGCAATCGAAACGACATCTCCACCGTCGTGCCCAAGGGTGTGCCGTCCAGATCCACCCCGTCGCTGACCGCGCGCATCAGCAGCAACCCCCGCCCCCTGGTGCCCGGGTCGGCGGGCGGCGGCTTCCACGAACCGTCGTCGGCGACGCTGATCTGCACCTCGTTTCCGTCGACGTCGGCTGCCACCCGCATCCGGCCGGAATCGCGGCCGCGGTAGGCGTGCTCGACGGCGTTCGAACACGCTTCGTTGACCACCAGCACGATGTCGTCGGCCAGCGGAGCAGGTACGCCGTTGCCGTTCAGCCACGCGGCCAGCCGGTGCCGAACGTCGCTGAGCCGGGTCGCTGCGGCTTCGATGTCGATGCGCAGCGGCATGTAGGTGTGCCGGTAGAGCACGATCGCGACGTCGTCGTCGAAGCCGTTGTCGGGCACCAGCTTTGCCAGCACCGTGTCCGCGACGGTTTCGATGTGTTGTTCGGTGGTCTCAGCGAGAACCTCGCTGAGGTGAGCGATCTGGTGGTCGATCGCTTCGTCACGCCGCTCGACCAGTCCGTCGGTGTAGAGCAACAGCGTCGAGCCGGGCGTCAGCGTGCGGTCCGCCTGCGGGCGTGGTTCACCGCGCAGCACCGCCAGCGGCACCGAACGCCCGTCGGTCAACAGTTGCGGCGACGACCCGCCGCAGGCAAGCACCGGCGGCACGTGCCCCGCGCTGCTGTAGCGCACGGACTGAGCTTCGGTGTCGAGCACCGCCACGAACACCGTGGTGCAGAACGCGTCCGGGATCAGATCGGCCACCGAGTCGAGGTGTTCGAGCACCGCCGCGGGCTCCGCGCCCGTCAGCAGCAGCGCCCGCGCGGACGCCCGCAGCTGGCCCATCACCGCCGCCGCCGACAGCCCGCGGCCTACACAGTCGCCGACAACCACGCCGATCCGGTGCTCGGCGACCGGCAACACGTCGTAGAAGTCGCCGCCGATCTCCAGCGGCGGAACGGCAGGCTCGTAGCGCACGGCGAAACCGGACGGAAGCGTGGTGGAAGCGAGCATCGAGCGCTGCAGCGTCAGCGACGTCTCCCGGACGCTCTCGAACTGGCGAACATGCTGCATGGCCAGACCCAGATGCCCGACCAACGCGCTGACCAGTCGCCGGTCCTCGGTGCTGACCACGCGGGGGTTGCGGTGCTCCAGGCAGACCACGACGTCACGGGTGCTGGACAGCACCGCGGCAAAGCCCCGCGTGGTGCCGGCGCTGGGTGCGGCGCCGACGGGGTTGACGGTCAGCGGCAGCCAGTCGCGCGCGTCCTCGAAGGTGCGACGCCAGTCCGGGTCCAGGTCCTGCCAACTCGCCACCGCGGGCTCACCCGCCACGTGGATCGTCGGGTCGGTGCCGATCGGGGACCAGATGGCCGCGGTCACCCGCGCGACGTCCAGCGCGGATGCGCACTGCGCCAACGTGATCGACAGCACCTCGTCGACGTTCCTGGCGAGGCTGACCGCGGTGGCCAGCCTCGCCACCGCGCTGTCGCGTTCGGCCGCCGCGCGCGGAGCGGTGATGTCACGGAGCGTGCCGACATAGGCAGTGTGGTTTGATGCGTGCCCGGTGATGACGTTCATGCTCAGCGCCACCCACCGGCGGCGCCCGTCGCGGTGCTGTATGGCGACCTCGGCCGTGCCCGCGCCGCGCCGCGCCACCTCCGCCAGATGTGCGATGGCCGTGTCGGGATCGTCCACCCAGGGATGGGGCATCGGGTAGGGCAGGCCGTCGGCGCCATACCCGGTGATCTCGGTGAACGCGTCGTTGATCTCCATGATGGTGCCGGCGTGGTCGGCGACGAAGAAGCCATCCTGAAGGGAGTTCACCAGCGCGGTGCGGAACTCGTCGCGACCGGCGAGGTAGTCGGCGCGGGCCCGCTGCTGTGCGTAACGCCTTGTGCCGTCGAGGAATCCGCGAGATGCGACGTCGAACGCCGCCAGCGACTGCAACAGAAACTGCAGTGCTCTGCGGGCTTCGGTATCGCGGTCGGCGGTGGCGGCCAGACGGGAATGGTTCTCGACGATGTCGAGCACGCTCACCTCGTCGCGCAGCGCCTGACGTCCGAGGACGTGTCCGAGCGCCAACGCAGCCTCGTCACCCGTGCGCAGGTAGGTTTGCAGCGCCTCGGCGTAGCGGGCGTAGAAGTCGCCGGCGTCGGTCATGGCCCATCCCGCCTATGCACCGTCGGGAACCCACTTCCACATCTCGATCACCGTGCCCGTGTCTGGCCCGGAGTCGACCTGCACCTGGTCCATCAGCCTGCGGACTCCGGGCAGCCCCAGCCCCAGCCCGCGGGCCGTGGAGTAGCCGTCCTCCATCGCGCGTTCGACGTCGGCGATTCCGGGCCCGTCGTCCTCGGCTTGCACCACCAGCGCCTGCCTGCCGTCACGGAGCTGCACACCGATACGCATCTTCCCGTTCGCCGCGTAACTCATGATGTTACAGGCGATCTCGGCGATAGCGGTGGCGACCATCGTGGCGTCGGTCAGCGAGAACCCGAGCTGACGCGCCAGCTCGTGCCCCGCCTCGCGGGCGGAGACAACGTCCTCGGAGCCGCTGATCTGGACGACAACGTCAAACGCCACTGTCACTCCCCGCTAGCCGTGTGCGAACTGCACACGCTCGGATCAGCCGGTCACCCCTGCGCGGTTCGGCTCGACAGACGGATTCGACATCCAACCTCCCAGCTTGCCACCGACTCGGCGTTTACGTGCACACGAGTCTTACCGCGACACTAGCCTGCAGCTAGGTCGGGGAACCGTCGAAGCGTTGATCTGCATTCGGGGGCAAGCGCTAAGCTCTGCGCACTGCCGTCGTCAATGGCGGCGCTCACGAACCGAAGGACCGCTGTGCCAGGTAAAGACCCGATCACCGCGTCGGTCTCCCACCAGGATGGGATCGCCGTGGTAGCGGTCGGCGGCGACGTCGACGTGGCCACCGTAAGTACGCTGGAAGAGGCGATCACCGAGGCGTTGGGCGCCAAGCCCACCGCGTTGGTGATCGACCTGACCGACGTCGAGTTTCTCGCGTCGGCGGGCCTGCAGACCCTGGTGGCCACCAACGAAGCCGTCACCGAAAGCACCGGCTTTGCTGTCGTCGCCAACGGGCCCGCAACCAGCAGGCCAATCCAATTGACCGGCCTGGACCAGGTCTTCGCCATGTATCCGACACTGGCGGAGGCGATCGCCGCGCTGAGCGCTGCTTCACAGAATTAGTCGACGCGCGCCGACCCGCGGATTCCACTAAAGTTGCACTTCGCCGGCGGTGATCTTGGTACGCCCTCGGTGCTGGGTCACAACAGAATGGGATCAAACTATGAGGCCAGGCCGTTTGGGGTGCCGTATCGCCTCGGTCGCCGGCGGCGCCGCCATCGCGGCGACCGTGCTGTTGACCGCGTCGTGCGCCGCCGAAGAGGAATCCACGCCCGAAGACACCACCACGACAACCACGACCACCACGACGACGGCACCGCCCGAGAGTCCGCCGCCGCCCGCCCCGGGCGACCCCGGCCCGCCGACCGAGAAGGCGCCGCGCATCGATTCGGGGCCCAACCCGTTCTCGCCGACGGTGAAGGCGCCACCTGCGCCGACGGCCATCCCCGGCGATCACTGAGCGTCGATTCGATCGTTCTCGACGGACGCTGACGTCCGTGGGTGCGGGGCGACTCGGCATGCTCGCGCTTCTGGCGGCGGGCACGCTGGTGTTCGCCGCCGACCTGCGCCCGTCGGCCCAGCACGACGGCACCATCACCGGGCCCTACGCCCACCTGCTGGCCAGCTCGACCGACCTTGGGCCGTCGCAGGACGGCGACGCCCAGCTGACCCTGGCCCTGCACCGCCGTGACCGCCCGGCCGCGGTGTTCGCCTGGGCCGGCCACGCGGGACTGGCCGTCCGATGGCAGCAGGGCGAGCACTGGGCCGTCGTCGAGGGCACCGCGCAGGACCTGGCGCGCGCCTTCGACGTCGAGGTGCACGACTACCGCGGCCGGCGCGGGCAGGTGTTCTACGCATCCCCGCAACAGCCGCAGATCCCCGAGGCACTGCGCGGCGATGTCGCCGAGGTCGGCCGGATCCTCGGTTACATACCGCACCACACCTCGCAGCTGCCGATGGTGCCGCTGGACGTGCCGGACAAGGGGCTGTCGCCGGCCGCGCTGCGCCACACCTATAACGTCGACCCGCTGACCGCCGACGGCTACACCGGCGAGGGCGTCACGATCGTCTTCTTCGCGTTCGACGGTTTCGAGCAGTCCGACCTGGACCTCTTCGCCGACACGTTCGGGTTGCCGCGGTTCACCCCGGAAGTGATCGGCGGCGAACTCGACGCGCCGCGCGGCGAAACCACCATGGACCTTCAGGTGGCACACGCCGTGGCGCCCGATGCGCGCAAGGTCGTCGTCAGCGCCCGGCCGACCGTCGCGGGCGACGGCACCTTCGAGAAGGTCGGCCAGATGTTCGCCGAAACCGACCGCCGGTTCCCCGGCGCGGTGTGGAGCCTGTCGATCGGCTGGGGGTGCGACAAACTGGTCACCGCCGCGGACCTCGCGCCGGTGCGCTCGGCGTTGGCGGCCGCGCAGGCCAACGGCACCACGGCGTTCAACGCCAGCGGCGACCTCGCCGGGCTGGAATGCAAGGGCGGCGACGAATGGTCCGCGCCGCCCGGGCAGGCCGATATCGGGCTGGACACCGTGGCGTCGCTGCCCGAGGTCACCGACGTCGGCGGCACCACGTTGTCCACCGACGCCGACGGCCGCTGGCTGGCCGAACAGGCCTGGTTCGACGTGCCGCTGTCGGTGGGCACCGGCGGCGGGGTCTCGTCGTTGTTCGAGCGGCCCGAATGGCAGCGCGACGTGCTGCCCGACCAGAACCCCGGTCGCAGGCTCACCCCGGACGTCGCGGCGGTGGCCGACCCGTTCACCGGGGTGCGGATCGTGTACCAGCAGACCCAACTCGTCGGTGGGGGCACGTCGCAGTCGGCGCCCATCTGGGCGGGGTTGGCCGCGGTGATGAACCAATACCTGCTCGCCAACGGGGGACAGGCGCTCGGTGAGCTCAACCCCAAGCTGTATCGCATCGCCGCGGGGGCGGCACTGCCGGCGTTTCGCGATGTGACCCTCGGTGGCAACGCGGTGGCCGACGCCGCGGCGGGCTACGACCTGGTGACCGGTCTCGGCACCCCAGACGTCGGCAACCTGGTGCGAAACCTATTGGCGCTCGAGGAGTCCGGCCAATGAGCGACGACGATCAGGTGCCCACCGCCGAGTGCCGGGTGTGTCAGACCGACGTGCCCGCCGGTCACTACTGCGGGTTGTGCGGATGTCATCTGACCCCGCGCCGTGGTGAGGGACCCGACTGGCTGCGGCTGCGCGATTTCGGCGCCGCGCCCGACGAACACCTGCTGGCGCCGTCCCCGGCCAGTTCGCTGTTTCCGCATCTGCCGCAGCGCTCCCGCACCGCGTTTCGGTGGGGCCTGGCGGTCCTGCTGGTGACGCTGGCCGCGTTCACGCTGCTGCGCCTGCCCGCCGCGCTGGTCACCGTGGCCGCGCTGGGCCTTCCGATGCTGTTCGTCATCTATTTGTGGGAGTCAGATGCGTTCCGCGACTTCGGTGTTCGCACGTTGGCGCTGACGGCGGCGCTGGGCGCGGGACTGGGCTTGGGTTGGGTGCTACTGACCGAGGCGACGATCACCCGCTCGTATGAGTCGGGGCTCGCCGACGGTGTCGACTGGGACCGGATGCTGCGCGACGGGATCGCGATACCGCTCGGCGGTGTGCTGCTCATGCTGGCGCCCGCGGTGATCGTGCGGATCTTGCGGCCGCCGACCCGAGAGGCGTTGGACGGCTTCGTCGTTGGTGCGCTCGGCGCGCTGGCGTTCACTGCCGCGTCCACGTTGGCGCACCTGGCGCCGCAGTTCGGGACGGGCGTGGTGAGCAGGCAGCCGATGCAGAGCCTGCTGGTGGAAGCCGGCATCAGGGGGGTGGCCGAACCCGTGACGGCGGCGGCCGCGGGCGGTTTGATCGGTGCGGCGCTGTGGTTTCGGCGACCGCCGAGCAAACAGCAGCAGCGACCGATGCTGGTGCGTGGTGTGCTCGTCGGGTTCGCAGTCGCGGTGCTGACGGTGTGTCTGGCGCTCGGGGTCGTCGACGCGGCCGCGCCTGCCCAGTTGCTCATGTTGACGATGCATCTGCTGTTGGCGGGTGTCGCGTTGTACCTGTTGCGCGTCGGTCTGCATCTGGCGTTGCTGCACGAAGCGCACGACGAAATCCAGGCCGACGAACCGCTCCTGTGCCCGCACTGCGGCCATGTGGTGCCCGATATGGCGTTCTGTCCGGCGTGCGGGGTGGCGACCAGGGCGTCGTCGCGCTCGTCGCGCAGATCCCGACGCACGATGCGGCCGGTGCGTGAGCCATGAGCGCGCCGACGGATTTCTTTCCGGGGTACGCGGTTCCGGCCGGCACCTACGCGGCCCCCGCGCCGCGGCGGACGTCGCGGCGACGGCTGGTGGTGACGTGGCTGCTGGCGATCGTCGTCGTGGCCGCCGGCCTGGTGGCGTGGTCCGCGGCGATCAGCAAGTCCCCGGCGCGCTACGCCTGCCCACCCGACTGCGGACGCCCGCCCACCGGTACGCCCGTGGAAATCAACCCTCGTTTCACCGCGGCCGACGGGGCGTTCTCGGTGAGCCACCCGACGCCGAGTTCGGCGTATCGCATCACCACCCAACCCAACGGGGTGACCGCGCAGTTTCTGGCCGGCGACGGCGGCACCCTGCGGTTGTTCGGTCAGCCTGCCGGCGACCGGTCGGCCGAAGACATCGCCAAGGCGGTGGTGAAGAAGGCCTTCCCCGATACCCGTACCGCATATGAGATCCCCAACGCGATGGTCGGTTACCAATCGGGCTACGGCGAGGTGGCCGACTGCTGGCCGCAGGGCGCCAACACCAGCTACTCGAGGATGCGGGTGATGGTGATGGTCGCGGTGAAGAACGATCTCGCGCTGGTGGCCGCCGCGGTGGGTCCCTATCACGAGTTCGGCCCCGACTTCGGGTTCGGTAAACCGTCGGGCGCCAACCTTCAAATCGCGTTGGATATGGGCAAATACGTCAACAGCTTCAGTTGGCGAGGCGACCCCCCGCGGTAGCTGTCGCCGAAGCCGACGTAATGGTCGAATCACCCGAGCGAAATCGACCAAAACGTCGGTCTCGGCGGGGCGGCGTTAACGCACGCCGTTGAACAAACACAGCCAGGCGAAGACCAACGCGGCGATACCCATAACGGCGGTCACGACGACATGGCGAAGCAAATGAGTCCGGTCCTGCACGAGCCTCGACGGTAGGAACTCAGCCTGAGAACGACCTAACAGCCTCCGCAGAATCCGCTGTCTCAGGCCGGGGCCATCACCTTGGCGGCGGCGTGTTCGGGCATCGGCTCGTAGCGGGCGAAGGCCCGGGTGAACGACCCGGCGCCGTGGGCCATCGAGCGCAGGTCAATTGCGTACCGGGTGAGCTCCACCTCGGGGATCTCCGCCTTGACCAGCGTGCGGTCCTCACCGACCTTCTCCGTGCCCAGCACCCGCCCACGCCGACCCGCCAGATCGCCCATCACCGTGCCCACCAGATCGTCGGGAACCAACACCGACACCTCGTCGACCGGTTCCAGCAGGTTCACCTTGGTGGCCGCGGCGGCTTCCCGCAACGCCAGCGCACCGGCCATCTGGAACGCGAAGTCCGAAGAGTCCACGCTGTGCGCCTTACCGTCGAACAGCGTGACCCGGATATCGACGACGGGATAACCGGCGCCCACCCCCTTTTCCATCTGCGCCCGAACCCCCTTCTCGACGCTGGGGATGAACTGGCGCGGCACGGCGCCGCCGACCACCTTGTCGACAAACTCGAAGCCCGACCCTTCCGGCAGCGGTTGCACCTCGATATCGCACACCGCGTACTGCCCGTGCCCGCCGGACTGCTTGACGTGTCGGCCATGGCCTTTGGCCTTGCCGCCGAACGTTTCCCGCAACGGCACCCGCAACTCGACCGTATCGACCGCCACCCCGTAGCGACGGTGCAACCCGTCGAGCACCACCCCGGAATGGGCTTCGCCCATGGTCCACAACACGATCTGATGGGTTTCGCGGTTCTGCTCGATGCGCAGCGTCGGATCCTCTGCCGCCAACCGCTGCAATCCGACCGACAGCTTGTCCTCGTCGGTCTTGGCGCGCGGCTCCACCGCGACCGGCAACAGCGGTTCGGGCATGGTCCACGGCTTGAGCACCAGCGGATCGGCTTTATCCGACAACGTGTCTCCGGTCTCGGCGCGGCTCAACCGGCCGATCGCGCAGATGTCGCCCGCCACCACCGACGGCGCCGGGCGCTGTTGCTTGCCCAGCGGAAACGACAGCGTGCCGATGCGCTCGTCTTCGTCGTGATCCTCGTGCACGTTGGATCCGTTGTGGGCCGGCTCGCCGAAGAACGACGTGAAGTGGCCCGAAACATGTACTGTCGCATCCGGATTGATGGTGCCCGAGAACACCCGCACCAGGCTCACCCGGCCGACGTACGGGTCCGAGGTGGTCTTGACGACCTCGGCCAGCAAGGGGCCCTGAGGGTCACACGCCAGACCGTCCCGCGCCTTGCCTTGCGCCGTGAACACTTCGGGCAGCCGGTGTTCGGGTGGTGACGGGAAGGCGCTGGTGATGATCTCCAGCAGTTCCAGGGTGCCGACGCCGGTGC
This sequence comes from Mycolicibacterium sp. XJ662, assembly GCF_053484035.1. Lineage (NCBI taxonomy): Bacteria > Bacillati > Actinomycetota > Actinomycetes > Mycobacteriales > Mycobacteriaceae > Mycobacterium > Mycolicibacterium sp. XJ662. The sequence goes on from NZ_JBEFTL010000001.1 coordinate 1,144,291, forward strand.
CGCTGCACGCCGGAATCACCGGAAAGAACGACCCGCGCGCGACGGCCTTTTCGAGATCGTCGATCAACACCGACTGGTCGATCTGTTCGCCGCCGAGGTAGCGCTCCATCAGCGTCTCGTCCTCGGACTCCTCGATAATCCCCTCGATCAGCGTGCCGCGCATCTCCTCGATCGCTTCGGCGTAGGAGGCGTCGGGAGCATGGGTGGCGGTGCGCTTGCCGTCGCCGTACTCGTAGTGCGTCTGCGACAGCAACCCGATCAACCCGGTGCACGGCGAATTGGCGGGCAGGTACAGCGGCAGCACCTTGTCCCCGAACGCCTGCTGGGTGGCGTCCAGCGCGGCGTCGTAGTCGGCGCGGGCATGGTCGAGTTTGGTGATCACCACCGCGCGGGGCATGCCGACCTGGCTGCACTCCTGCCACAGCGATTTGGTCGGCTCGTCGACCTGCTCGTTGGCCGCGATCACGAACAGCGCGCAGTCGGCGGCGCGCAGTCCCGCCCGCAGTTCCCCGACGAAGTCGGCGTAGCCGGGAGTGTCGATGAGGTTGACCTTGACCCCGTCGTGTTGCAGTGACGCCAGCGCGAGCCCGACCGAGCGCTGCTGCGAGATCTCGGCCTCGTCGAAGTCGCACACCGTGGTGCCGTCGACCACCGAACCGGGTCGGTTGATCACCCCGGAGGCGACCAGAAGAGATTCGACGAGTGTGGTCTTGCCGCCACCCGATGGTCCCACCAGCACCACGTTTCGGATGGCGGCCGGACTGTCCGCGGTGGGGGCGGCTCCGGCACCACCAGAAGTTGTCGTTTTGTCAGCCATGGCGTCGCCTCCTGACGGTGGTGCCTCCCACCATTCCCCGAACCGACACCGAGCACAAGGGATTCGGCGAGGTTGGACCAAGTCACGCGTGCCAGGACACCCATCGGTCGACGGCGACGGTCACCACCGGCCCGTCCAACGCAATCCGCTCGTACTGAACGTATTTGCTGCGCAGCAAGGCATAGCCGACGGCGCGCGCCTCACCGCTGTGGTGCACCTCGGCCAGCCCATCGGCGCGCACCCACCACAGCTGCGTCCAGTCGTCGTCGTAGTGATCGACGATCAGGCTCACCCGCGGGTTGGCCTCGATGTTGGCCAGCCGCCGCAGCCGCTGGGTGGATTTTCGTTTGGCGTCGACGGCGGTGTAGACGACGCCGTCGTGCACACCGAACACCACCGGCACCAGGTGCGGGGCGCCGTCCGCTCCGACGGTGCCCAGGATCGCCACTGGCGCTTGAGCGAACATGGCCACGGCCTCCGAGTCGGCCATGGGGTCCAGCTTATTCACGGACGATTCGGCGCGACGCTGATTGGCCGACGGGTCTCCTTGGTACGTGTCACCCCGAACTCGGGTTCCTTGGTGGCCCGCGTCGACGGTGGCTCCTCGGCCGTCTGCGCGGGCGCGGTCACGATGGGTTCCGCGGTGATCTCGGCGGGCGGTTCGGCCGGCGGCGGTTCGGCCGGCGGCGGTGGCGGCGCGGGCGCCGACGTTTCGACGCTGCTCGCCGCGGGCGTGGATGCGGCGGTGCGCGGTGCGCTGGGAGCGGGAGTCGTGGTGGGTTCTTCGGTGGCGGCGCCGGACCCGTCGAACACCAGCAGCACCCCCGAGACGACGATGGCCGCCGACGCCGCGGCGACGGCGATCCCCGCCGTCAGCGTCTGCCTGCGCCGATACCACGGCGCGGGTGCGGGTTCGAAGCGCCAGGTGTCCGGATCGAACGCGTCGAACGTCCCGGCTCCTTCGCGCTCAGCCATCCCCCGATGCTAACGCCGGTACCAGCGCCGACGGTGGCCGCGATAGGGTGCCATCGCGCTTCCCGACCACCGGAAGGTTGGCCACGATATGAAGTTCCGCCTGGCGGCGCTGGCCGCCTCCGCGCTCCTGCTCGTAGGCGCGACCGCCTGCGCCGCGCCGGAGCAAGAGAGCGCAGGAGAGGAGACCAAGCCCGGCGCCAAGGCCAGCGAGGCCACCTCGGCGGCGGACTTCGGCGGTATGGACGGGCTCATCGCAGCCGCCAAAGCCGAAGGCGAGCTGAATGTCATTGCGCTGCCGCCGGATTGGGCCAACTACGGCACCATCATCGAGACGTTCTCCGACAAGTACGGCATCAAGGTGAACTCGGCGCAGCCCCACGCCTCCAGCCAAGAAGAGATAGACGCCGCCGCCCAGCAGAAGGGCACAAACACCGCGCCCGACGTCTTCGACCTCGGCCAGGCGGTCGCGCTGGCCAACACCGACATGTTCGCGCCGTACCGTGTCGCCACGTTCGACGACATCCCGGCGGCCTTCAAGGACCGCGAGGGCAGGTGGGTCAACGACTACGGCGGCTACATGTCGATCGGCTACGACTCGGCCAAGGTGCCCGAGGTCACCAGCGTCGACGACCTGCTCAAACCGGAGTTCCGCGGCACGGTCGCGCTCAACGGGGACCCCACCCAGGCCGGCGCGGCCTACTCCGGGGTGCTGATGGTCGCGCTGTCGCAGGGCGGTTCGGTCGACGACATCGCGCCGGGCGTCGAGTTCTTCCGCAAGCTCAGCGAGGCGGGCAACTTCCTGCCGGTCTACCCGACGCCGGCGACCATCGAATCCGGTCAGACGCCGGTGGCGATCGACTGGAACTATCTGAACGCCACGCAGACCCAGAAGCTGCCGTCGTGGCGGGTGTTCGTGCCGCCCGAGTACGCCGTGGCGGGCTTCTACTACCAGGCCATCAACTCCGACGCCCCGCATCCGGCCGCGGCCCGGCTCTGGCAGGAGTTCCTCTACAGCGACGAGGGCCAGAACCTGTTCGCCGCAGGCGGTGTCCGGCCGGTGCGCGCCGACAACATGATGATCGACGGCACCCTCGACGAGGCCGCGGCCGCAAGCCTGCCGGTCATCGACGGCCCGGTCACGGTGCCGAGCCCGGACCAGACCGAGCAGGCCACTGCGTACCTGTCCGAGCATTGGACCGCCGCGATCGGCTGACGTGCTCGCACCAGGTGACCGGCGGCGGCGAGAATCCCCGGTGTACTTGCGGTGGCCGCCTGATCACAATTAGCGCGTGATCAGCGGCGAATGCTTGCGCGCGCGCAACCGCTGTGGGTATCACAGAGGTATGACTCAGGGCGTCGGGGGCCACATCAGGGCCAGGATCCGGGCATCGTCCTCGGGTTCGCCTGCCGCCGTGGCGAACGCGGCCATCGCCGCGCCGACCGCGCTGCGCTCACCGGGCGTCATCGTCGACAGCACCCGCTCGATCTCTTTGCGCCGCCGTCTGGTCACCTTGTCGACCAGGCGACGCCCGGCCGGGGTCAGGGTCAGCGTGATGTTGCGCCGGTCGACGGTGGATTCGCGCCGGTCGAGCAGGCCGGCGTGGATGAGCCGATCACAGGTGCGGCTGGCGTTCGACGGGTTGACCCCGAGCCCGGCCGCGACCGCCCCGAGGTTCAGCGGCCCGCGCGTGTGCACCATCACCAGCACGCGCAGTTGCGGCACGGTGACGACTTCCTCGATTCCGGCCAGGGACGTCGCGACGATGCCGACGATCGCGCGTGAGGCCCGCAACACCTCGTCGACCTCGCCGGTCGAGGCGTCCTCGCCGCCGTGCACTGAAGTCATACCGAGAATCCTGCCGACAAGGGTTGCGTGGCCGCAACCGGGAACGGCAGCCACGACTTCCAGGTCATGGTAGGACCGACGTGCGCAGGCAGGGGACGTCACGCGCGCTGTGCGCGGTGGGTGCGACGGTGCTGATCACGCTCACCGGCTGCACGCATGACCCCTCGGGTTCAGGGTCGGGCTCACCCGAGGGGTCACCCGCCGCGGCCACCGCCGTGGAGCACGCCTACATCGTCCCGCAGTTCATCCCCGGCAGGTGTTCGATATCGGTGGGCGGTCCGGCCGACCTGCGGTTCACCGTCACCAACAATCGGCCGAGCGGAATCGAGCGGCTGCTCGACATCTCCACCGGCGCCGCCGACACCGTGCAGTACTCCTCGGAGGAGCCCGTCGAGATCGGGCCCGGCGCCTCGGTTTCGTTCGGGCAGCGTCGAGTGCAACCCGTGGGCGCCAATCGGTTCGCGATCCCCGCGATCGAACTGAAGGGGTTGAACGCCGACGCGCGGCCCGGCACGTCGGTCGACGTGACGTTCGGGTTCGAGCGGCTCGGTGACGTCGACGTCCGGGTGCCGATTCAGCCGTGCCGGTCGGAAACATGACCCGGTCAACAACCACGACGATCACGTTGGCCGCAGCCGTCCTGATGCTGGCGCTCGCTGGATGCGCCGAACCGGCGCCGCCCACCGACGCGGCGCCGGTGACCAGTTCGGCGGACAGTCAACCGTTGGGCGCCGAGACCGAACGCAGCGTCGCGGCACCGTCACTGACCGCCGACGACGTGATCCGCGCCCTGACCCGAGCGGGGCTGACCGCACCGCACCCGTTGGACACCACCGCGCAGGAGTGCGGCGTCGCGCAGTGCGAACAGTCCGTCGTCACCGACACGGTGCGGGTCAAATCGTTCGCGACCGCGGGGCAGGCGATGCGTCACGCGGTGCCGCGTGGCCTCAAACATGTTGGGCCGGTGACAGTTTCGTTTCCGCCGCATATGCCGCAAGCCGAGCGGCAGCGGTACTGGTCGGTGATCACCGCGTTGGTGCGTTGAGCTAGACGTCCTTGACCGGTTCGATGCCCAGATCCCGGTAGGTGACCAGCGCGACGAACGGGACACCGCGCTTGGCGAAGCGGCCAGCCGCGACGTCGCCGCGGTCCACCATCGGGATGACCCCGGCGACGACGGCGCCCGCGGCGGTCACCCGGTCGAACGCGATCTCGGTGGATCCGCCGGTGCTGATCACATCGTCGACGAGCAGCACCCGGGTGCCCGGTTGCAGGCGGGTGCCTTCGATCCACTGCTCGCGGCCCCGCTGCTTCTGCTCCTTGCGCACCGAGAACCACGCCTTGCCGGTCACCATCGCGACCCCGTGCGCCAACGGGTCGGCGCCCATCGTGAGCCCGCCCACCGCGTCGAACTCGATGCCGTGCCCGGCGGCCAGATCGGCGACCGCGCGGCTGACGATCGTCAACCGCTCGCCGGTGTCGATCGCGTACTTACCGTCGATGTAGTCGTGGCTGAGTTGACCGCTGGCCAACCTGAACGGCTCGGCGCGGTGCTCGTAGCCGCGGGTCTTGATCAGGTCAAACGCCGCTTGCCAAGTGTCGGGACGCCAGGACATGGGGCTGATGGTATTTCAGGCCTGCCGGGCCCGACGCGTCAACTCCACGGCGGCCGCACGCAATTCGCCTACCGAATCGATCGGGGCGGCGTAGCCGATGCGGGTGTAAGCCATCCCGCGTTCGGTGGTGATCCGCAGGTCGAGGCCGTAGCGGTCGGCGCCCGTGCAGGTGGCGGCGGTGGTGTCCGGGTAGCCGCCCAGCGCCTTGGCCATCGCGACCAGCGTGTCGGCGTGGTCGGCGTTGAGGTGGGCGACGGCGCCGGCGGCTTGCGGCGCGACGGGGTCAGGTTCGGCCGCGGTGTAGGCCTCACCGGTCGCCGAGTCCATCCGCCCGTAGCCGCCGACCCAGCGGACCCGCTTGACCCGCAGCACCCACAGCGTGAAGTCGCTGTAGTCGATGTAGTACTTCGCCGACGCGACGGCAGACAGGTGCGCTTCGCGGGCCGCGGCCCGCTCCTCGCCGGTCGGCGCCTCGGCGACACCCGCCAGCGTGACGCGACCGCTGGCCAGCGGGTCGGATTCGGCGTCGGGCGCGACGATCGCGATGCTGGCCCTCGGATCGCCGTCGAGGTTGCGCCCGTGCTCGGCGAGGTTGGAGACACACAGCACCGGGGCGCCGTCGAGCAGGCCGTAGGTCACGAACGACGCCCACGGATCGCCGTCGACCGTCAGCGTCGCCAACGTGCCGGCGTTGGTCGATGCGGCGATGGTGCGCGCTTCCTCGGCCGCCGAGGGACGAGCGGAGTTCACGACTTTGGTCAGCGGAGGCGGGACCGAGGGAGCGTCACCCGGATCGCCATGATCACGAAGGGCCACGTCGGTACCCTACCGCCGCCGCCGCAGTCCACCGCCGGCCCGATTCGTTTCGCGCGGACGTGGGTACGTTTGAACTCTGTATGGATCAGCACAGCGGTGGACACGAACACGCCCCGTCCGACGGCAGCCATGTCGAGGAGGGTCCCGACGGCCGGACCGTCGAGCACCCCACCGCCGACGACTTCGGCCACGCCCGGGTGCTGCCCGAGGACCGGACGTGGTTCAAGCGCGCCGTGTTCTACGAAGTGCTGGTGCGGGCCTTCTACGACTCCAACGGCGACGGCTTCGGTGATCTGCGCGGTCTGACCGAACAACTCGACTACATCAAATGGCTTGGCGTCGACTGCCTTTGGCTGCCGCCGTTCTACGACTCCCCGCTGCGCGACGGCGGCTACGACATCCGCGACTTCTACAAGGTGCTTCCCGAGTTCGGCACGGTCGAGGACTTCGTCGACCTGCTCGACGCCGCGCACCGCCGCGGAATCCGCGTCATCACCGATCTCGTGATGAACCACACCTCAGATTCACACGCGTGGTTCCAGGAGTCGCGCCGTGACCCCGACGGTCCGTACGGCGACTTCTACGTGTGGAGCGACACCAGCGACCGCTACCGCGATGCGCGGATCATCTTCGTCGACACCGAGGAGTCCAACTGGACGTTCGACCCGGTGCGCAGGCAGTTCTACTGGCACCGGTTCTTCTCCCATCAACCCGACCTCAACTACGACAACCCCGCCGTGCAGGAGGCGATGATCGACGTCCTGCGGTTCTGGCTCGATCTCGGAATCGACGGCTTTCGGCTGGACGCGGTGCCCTACCTGTTCGAGCGCGAAGGCACCAACTGCGAGAACCTGCCCGAGACGCACGCCTTCCTCAAGCACTGCCGCAAGGTGATCGACGACGAATATCCCGGCCGGGTGCTGCTGGCCGAGGCCAACCAGTGGCCCGCCGACGTGGTGCAGTACTTCGGCGACCCCGACACCGGTGGCGACGAATGCCATATGGCGTTCCACTTTCCGCTGATGCCACGGATTTTCATGGCGGTGCGGCGTGAATCCCGGTTCCCGATCAGCGAGATCCTCGCGCAGACGCCCGACATCCCGGAGATGGCTCAGTGGGCGATCTTCCTGCGCAACCACGACGAGTTGACGCTGGAGATGGTCACCGACGAAGAGCGCGACTACATGTACGCCGAGTACGCCAAGGATCCGCGGATGAAGGCCAACGTCGGCATCCGCCGCCGCCTGGCGCCGCTGCTGGAGAACGACCGCAACCAGATCGAGTTGTTCACCGCGCTGCTGCTGAGCCTGCCGGGTTCACCGATGCTGTACTACGGCGACGAGATCGGCATGGGCGACATCATCTGGCTCGGTGACCGCGATGGCGTGCGCACCCCGATGCAGTGGACGCCGGACCGCAACGCCGGCTTCTCCACCGCCACACCGGGCCGGCTGTATCTGCCGCCCAACCAGGACGCGATCTACGGCTATCAGGCCGTCAACGTCGAAGCTCAGCGCGACATCTCGAACTCGCTGCTGAACTGGACGCGCACCATGCTGGCCGTGCGTCGGCGCCACGAAGCGTTCGCCACCGGCAGCTTCCACGAACTGGGCGGATCGAACCCGTCCGTGCTCACCTACGTCCGCGAGATCAACCGCGACGGCGGAACCGACACAGTGCTCTGCGTGAACAACCTCTCGCGGTTTCCGCAACCCATCGAGCTGAATCTGCAGGCCTACAGCGGGTACACCCCGATCGAGATGACCGGCTACGTCGAGTTTCCGTCCATCGGTCAGCTGCCGTATCTGCTGACCCTGCCCGGCCACGGGTTCTACTGGTTCTCGTTGCGTGCGCCCGAACCCGAACCGAAAGACCAGCCATGACCTTGCCGTTCGACGAATGGTTACCGCAGCAACGGTGGTATGCCGGGCGCAACCGTGAGTTGACGTCCGCCGAACCCGCCGTCGTGGTGGCATTGCCCAACGACGCGGGTCTGGAGCTCGAGCTGATGCTGCTCGACGTGTCCTACGCCGACGGCTCGGGCGAGCGCTATCAGGTGATCGTCTGGTGGGACGGCGCGGGCGCTGCCGGCGGCGGCCCGATCGCGGAGTTCCTCAACGTCGCCACCATCGGCTCCGCCGCCCACGACGGTGACCGCACCGCATACGACGCGCTGTATGACCCCACCGCCGCCAAGGCGCTGCTGGCGCTCATCGACAGCTCGGCCACCGTCGGTGATGTCCGGTTCAGCAAGGAACCCGGCGTCGAGCTGCCGCTGGATTCGGTGGCGCGGCTGTCGAGCGCCGAACAGAGCAACACCAGCGTGGTGTTCGAGGAAGACGCCATCCTCAAGGTGTTTCGTCGCATCAGCCCCGGCATCACCCCCGACATCGAGCTGAACCGGGTGCTGGCCGACGCGGGCAACCCGCACGTGGCCCGGCTGCTCGGCTCATACGAGGCGCGGTGGAACGGGGAACCGTACGCGCTGGGCATGGTCGCCGAGTTCGCCGCCAACTCCGCCGAGGGCTGGAATATGGCCACGACGAGCACCCGCGACCTGTTCGCCGAGGGTGACCTCTACGCCGACGAGGTCGGCGGCGACTTCGCCGGCGAGTCCTACCGGCTCGGTGAGGCGGTTGCGTCGGTGCACGCGACGCTGGCCGACCGGCTGGGCACCGAGACGACCGTGTTCCCGACCGATGCGGTGACTGCCCGGCTGCACGCGTCGGCCGAGGTGGTACCCCAACTGCAGCAGTATGTTTCGTTGATCGAGGAGCGCTACCGCAAGCTCGCCGACGAGCCGATCACCGTGCAGCGGATCCACGGCGACCTGCACCTCGGTCAGGTGCTGCGCACCCCGGACCGCTGGCTGCTGATCGACTTCGAGGGCGAGCCCGGCCAGCCGCTGCAGGAGCGCCGCCGGCCCGACTCCCCGCTGCGTGACGTGGCCGGGATCCTGCGGTCCTTCGAATACGCCGCCTACCAACGCCTGATGGACCAGTCCTCGGAATCCGGCGCCGAGGACCGCGACCGCCAACTGGCCGCCCGCGCCCGCGAATGGGTGGACCGCAACGCCGCGTCGTTCTGCGACGGCTACGCCGAGCACGCCGGCGCCGACCCGCGCGACTCGGCGGCGCTGCTGGCGGCCTACGAGCTGGACAAGGCCGTCTACGAAGCCACCTACGAGGTGCGGCACCGGCCGAGTTGGTTGCCGATCCCGCTCAAGTCAATCGCGCGGATCGTCGGTTAGGCCAGGCTGCGCACGACCTCCGCGGCGGGCTTGGGGGTCCAGTCGGTGCGGTACACGCCGTAGGTGTCCTGCGGGTTGGCGCTTCCGGTGTTGCGGTCGCGGGTGGTGTAGATGAACGCCGGGCCCGCACCCGGCAGCGTGCGCCACGTGACGATGAAGTCGCGGATGCGGTCGGCCTGGGTGGCCTCGCTGACCTTCGACGTCGCCTCGCCGAACTCGGTGGCCCAGATCTGCTTGCCGCCGTCACCGTTGGCGGCCATCACCCCGCGCAGCTGGTCGTAGAGGCCACGCGGCGAGTTGGCCTGCCCCGTGGAGAACCGGGAGGCCTCATTGTTGGTGAACAGGTATGGGTGATAGCCCACGGCGTCGAAGTTTCCACCGCCGCCGGCCGCGTACACGCCGTTGAGGTAGTCCACCGGGTTCTTGGTGATCGAGAAGAAGTTGATGGTCGGCGACAGTCCGCCCAGGACCACCGTGGCGTTGGGGTCGGCGCCCTTGATCGCCGGGTAGGCGGCCTTCAACAGGTCCGCGAACCGGTCGGGCTGCGGACCCTGTGGGCCGGCCCAGAACTGCACGGCGTTGGCTTCGTTCCACAGTTCGTAGGCGGCGATGCGCCCGGCGAAATGCGACGCCATCGTGCCCGCGAACGTGCCGAACGCCTCGGCCGACGCCGGCGGTGCGGCGATCGCCGGTCCACCGCCGGTGGCCCAGCCGGGCGTGGAGTTCAGCAGCGCGACGACGGCGATGCCGCGCGCGTTGGCGGCGTTGACGATGAGGTCGGCCTGTCCCCAGTTCCACTCCTGCGGCGAGGGTTGGATGCCGGCCCACGGCATCATGATCCGCGCGCTGCGCACGCCGGTGTTGACCATGAGGTCCAGTTGGCGGTTCACATCCTCGGGCGATAAAAACCACAGCCAGGAGTCGGCGAACCCGAGCGAGGAGACGGCAGCGGTCTCGGTGACGGCATAGCTGCGGCTGTTGTCCGCGTCGGGACGAAGCATGTGGGTGAGGCCTGCCGATACCACCACCACGGCCGCCAGCGCGATGACCGCCTGAAAGAATTTGCGCACGTTTTTCCTATCTCGGACCTGATCTTGTTAGGTGTATCGGGATTGCCCGTGAGGAAGTTAACCAAAACCCGGGGGCCTGCAAACGGGTGGACGTCGATACCGAGATGATTGACGTTGCCGCTGATTATTGCGTGGTGGACGACCGGTTTGCTGGCGGCCCGCGTTACTGGCGCAGCATCAGGTCGAGGACCCGCTCACTGAGCGACGCCGACAGTTCCTGGCTCGAGGTCGCCTCGTGCAACAGCCCGACACCGGCGGCGAACAACACCGTCGCGCGCAGGTCGGCCTCGTCGCGCTCGAACCCGTAGTCGACGAAGGCCTGCCGGACCGCGCTCAGCACGCGTTCGTCGCTGCGCCGAACGCTGGCCAGCACCGCGCCGTCGGTCAGCGCCCAGACCCGCATCGCGCGTTCCAGCGCCCAGTGGTCGGGACGCGTCAGCGTCTGCAGCATCGCCGACAACCGTTGGCGCGGATCGGCCTCGAAGTTTTCCTCGAACCGGCGTCGTCGTTGGTCGTGAAGGTTGCCCCAGGCGTGCGTCAATGCGGCCCGGTATTCCGGCATATCGGTGAAGTGCCAGTAGAAGCTGCCTTTGGTGACCGACAGCCGGTCGCACAACCTGCTGATCCGCAGCGCGGCCGGACCCCCCTCGGCGAGGACCGCGAAACCGGCCTGGATCCAGTCGTCGGCCGTCACCCGCCGGCCAGCACCGGTCGGCGCCGTCATGGGGCGAGCATACGCTGGTTATTGACACCGACGAATATATTCATTGTGGCAACCGCGGCCGCCTGGTAGGCGCCGCCGCTCGTCGGCTCCTACTCCGGCCCGCCCGACCGGAGGCACCCGTTTTTAAAACCCTCGTGCCAGCGCGGCGGCCACGGTTGCTATAGCTCGGGACCATACCATACGGGCTGGTACGGAATGGCCGGTTTCGCGCGGAAGTCTGCTGGCGCACAACGCTTCTGACGCCGCCTCCGGCCCGGCTGCCCGTCCCGGGCGTTTAACGGCTCCGCGAGTGGGCAACCGGAGGTGCGTGGAGCCCGATAACACCGAATCCGACGCCTCGCCCAACGACGCCGGCGGGGTCGGCGACACCCTGCGCCCGATGGAGGCGACCGATTCCGACGATGTCCGCAACGTCGACGGCGACGAGGTGGTCGATCCGCCCGAGGACTGGGCCGCCGCCGACCAGATCGCCGCCGAACCCGATGGTGAGTCCCTCGACGAGAAGTTGGCCGCCGAGCGGGCCGAGCAGACCCCGACGCCGTCCGCTGAAGGCACCGACGACGTCGAGCGCATCGACCCCGAAAGCCACGGCCGCAGCGAGGGCGATGTCGACGGCGCCCCGGAGGACGGCAGCTCGATCTTCCCGGTCGTCGAGTAGCGGTCAGGCCATCGGGGTGCGCAGCACCAGCATCGAGCGTGCCTCGACGGTGACCTTCGCGCCCGCCGCGACCTCGGCGCTCTCCTCGTCGTCGCCGGCTGCGGTGTCGATGACGGGAAGCCACGCCGGTGCGTAGTTCTTCGCCGGGAGGGCGAACTCGATCGGCTCGTGGTGCGCGTTGAAGCACAGCAGAAACGAGTCATCGAGCACCCGCTGACCCCGCACGTCCAGATACGGGATGCCGTGACCGTTGAGGTACACCGCGATCGACTTGGCGAACCCGCTCTCCCAGTCCTCGTCGCTCATCTCCGAACCGTCGGGCGCTAGCCAGGCGATGTCGGGCAGACCGCCGCCGCCGCGCCGGCGCACGGTGTCCCCGGAGAAGAACCGTCGCCGCCGGAACACCGGGTGGGCGGCGCGCAGCGCGGACACCGTGCGGGTGAACTCCATCAACTCGGTGTCGGCGTTGGCCCAGTCGATCCAGGACAACTCGTTGTCCTGGCAGTACACGTTGTTGTTGCCCTGCTGGGTGCGGCCGAGTTCGTCGCCGTGGCTGATCATCGGCACGCCCTGCGACAGCAGCAGCGTGGTCAGGAAGTTGCGCTGCTGGCGCGCCCGCAGCGCGTTGACCTCCGCGTCATCGGTCGGGCCTTCGACACCGCAGTTCCAGGACCGGTTGTGGCTCTCGCCGTCGTTGTTGTCCTCGCCGTTGGCCTCGTTGCGCTTCTCGTTGTAGGACACCAGGTCCCGCAGCGTGAACCCGTCGTGTGCGGTGACGAAGTTGATCGACGCGACGGGCCGACGCGCGGTGTGCTCGTAGAGGTCGGCCGAGCCGGTCAGCCGGTAGGCGAACTCGTCGAGGGTGGCCGGCTCACCGCGCCAGTAGTCGCGGACCGTGTCGCGGTACTTACCGTTCCACTCGGTCCACTGCGGCGGGAAGTTGCCGACCTGATAGCCGCCGGGCCCGACGTCCCACGGCTCGGCGATCAGCTTGACCTGGCTGACCGTCGGATCCTGCTGCACGAGTTCGAAGAACGTCGACAGCCGGTCCACGTCGTAGAACTCGCGGGCCAGCGTGGAGGCCAGGTCGAACCGGAACCCGTCGACGTGCATCTCGGTGACCCAGTAGCGCAGCGAATCCATGATCAGCTGCAGTGAGTGCGGGTGCCCGACGTTGAGGCTGTTGCCGGTGCCGGTGTAGTCCATGTAGTAGCGCTTGTCGTCCTCGACCAGCCGGTAGTAGGCCGCGTTGTCGATACCGCGGAAGCTGGCCGTCGGGCCCAGGTGGTTGCCCTCGGCGGTGTGGTTGTAGACGACGTCGAGCAGCACCTCGATGCCGGCTTCGTGCAGCGCGCGCACCATCGCCTTGAACTCCTGCACCTGGCCGCCGGGGTTGGGGCTGGAGCTGTACTTGGAGTCGGGGGCGAAGAAGCCGATGGTGTTGTAGCCCCAGTAGTTGGTGAGGCCCTTCTCCAGCAGCGTGGAGTCGTTGGCGAAGTGGTGCACCGGCATCAACTCGAGCGCGGTGACCCCCAGCGAGGTCAGATGCTCGATGATCACCGGATGCGCGACGGCCGCGTAGGTGCCGCGGATCTGCTCGGGGATGTCGGGATGCGTCTGGGTCAGCCCCTTGACGTGGGCTTCGTAGATGACGGTGTCGGCGTACTCGTAGCCGGGCGGGCGGTCGCTGCCCCAGTCGAAGAACGGGTTGATGACGACGGATTTCGGCATGGATGCCGCGGAGTCGTCGTCGTTGCGGCTGTCGGGTTCACCGAAGGTGTAGCCGAACAGCGCCTGGCCCCAGTCGAAGTTGCCGTCGATCGCTTTCGAGTACGGGTCCAGCAGCAGCTTGTTCGGGTTGCAACGCTGTCCCTCGGCCGGGTCGTAGGGGCCGTGCACCCGGTACCCGTAGCGCTGGCCGGGTTCGATGTTGGGGATGAAGCCGTGCCAGACGAACCCGTCGACCTCGGGCAGCGTCAGCCGCGACTCGGTGCCGTCACCGTCGAACAGACACAGCTCGACCTTGTCGGCGACCTCGCTGAACAGTGTGAAGTTGGTGCCGGTGCCGTCGTAGGTGGCGCCGAGCGGATATGCCTTACCGGGCCAGACTTCCAAGATTGCACTCCAGTGATCGGTGAACGAGACGATACGGGGGATGCCCAATCGCGGCGCATCGCAACCGTGGCGCTCCAACGTGAAGTTGTGCTCGAAAACCGCGCCGGATTCGCGCACAAGCTCACGTTCGGCGCCAGGAAATCCCCGTCGGATAGGCTGGGCAATGCAGCTGGTCTGCCGGCGCTGCAGTTTTGGCGTCGGCATCGAGCCACACGTGTGGCGAGAGGGAACCCGGTGAGAATCCGGGACTGTCCCGCAGCGGTATGCAGGAACGACCGCCGTCATCAGCACTGGCCTCAACGGGCTGGGAAGCGACGGCCAGTAGGGGCACTTCGGTGCGTGCCTGCGAGTCCGAAGACCTGCCGGCTGTACCGGACGCGCCGCGTCCGGTGGTTCCTCGCCTCGTGGAATGGGCAGTGGCCGAAGCGGTTACCTCCGCGTTCGGTGCGCGTCCCGTGGCGATGACCATCCGCCGTACAAGAGGACCGCGTCATGAACACCACCCCTTTCAGCGCCACCATTCTCGGATCTCCCCGCATCGGGCCGAACCGCGAACTCAAGCGCGCCGTCGAGAAGTACTGGGCAGGCAACTGCGATCGCAGCGAGCTGGAATCGACGGCCGCGCAGCTGCGCCGCGACACCTGGGAAGCCCTCGTCGCCGCCGGACTGGACTCCGTGCCGGTGAACACCTTCTCCTACTACGACCAGGTGCTCGACACCGCGGTGATGGTCGGGGCGCTACCGCCACGCGTTGCGGGGGTGGCCGATGATCTGGACCGCTACTTCGCCGCGGCCCGCGGCACCGACGAGATCGCACCGCTGGAGATGACCAAGTGGTTCGACACCAACTACCACTACATCGTGCCCGAGCTGGGTCCGGACACCCGCTTCACGCTCGATGCGACCAAGGTGCTGGCCGAGTTGAAGGAGGCCCAAGCGCTCGATGTGCCCGCCCGCCCGGTGCTCGTCGGCCCGATCACCTTCCTGGCGTTGTCCAAGGCCGTCGACGGGGCCGACGCACCGATCGAGCGGCTCGACGAGCTCGTCGCGGTGTACGGTCAGCTGCTCGGGAAGTTGGCCGATGCCGGCGCGGCATGGGTGCAGATCGACGAGCCCGTGTTGGTGACCGACATCCTCGACAACAGCGCGGAGCTGGCCGAGCGCACCTACGCCACCCTGGGTCGGGTCACCAACCGCCCGGCGCTGTTCGTCGCGACCTACTTCGGTGAGCTCACCGATGCGCTGCCCGCGCTGGCCCGCACGTCGGTGGAGGCCATCGGCGTCGACCTCGTCGCCGGGGGAGTGTCGGCGGTGGCGGCGGTGCCCGAGTTGGCCAACAAGATCCTGGTGGCCGGCGTCGTCGACGGACGCAATGTCTGGCGCACGAACCTGGAGTCCGCGCTGGCCACGTTGGCGACGCTGATGGGCCTGGCCGAGCATGTGGCGGTGTCGACGTCGTGCTCGACGTTGCACGTGCCGTACTCGCTGGACGCCGAGGACGGGTTGGACGCGCAGCTGCGCAGCTGGCTGGCATTCGGGTTCGAGAAGGTCAGCGAGGTGGTGGCGCTGTCGCGCGGTATCACGGTCGGCCGCGACGCCATTTCGGCCGAGGTCGCCGCGTCCAACGCCGCCGTCGCGTCGCGGCGCTCCGACCCGCGGCTGACCAACGCGGATGTGCGCGAGCGGATTTCGTCGATCGCCGCCTCCGGCTCCAAAAGGGGGCCGGCCGACGAGCGCCGCGCCGCCCAGCAAGACCGGCTGCAGCTGCCGGTGCTGCCGACGACCACGATCGGCTCGTATCCGCAGACCTCGGCCATCCGGGTGGCCCGCGCTGATTTGCGGGCGGGCAAGATCGACTACGCCGAGTACGTGCGCCGGATGAAGGCCGAGATCGCCGAGGTGATCAAGCTGCAGGAGGAGCTCGGCATCGACGTGTTGGTGCACGGCGAACCGGAGCGCAACGACATGGTGCAGTACTTCGCCGAGCAGCTCGACGGGTTCTTCGCCACGCACAACGGTTGGGTGCAGTCCTACGGCAGCCGCTGCGTGCGCCCGCCGATCCTCTACGGCGACGTCGCCCGGCCGAAGCCGATGACCGTGGAGTGGATCAGCTACGCGCAGTCGCTGACCGACAAGCCGGTCAAGGGCATGCTCACCGGCCCGGTGACGATTCTGGCGTGGTCGTTCGTGCGTGATGATCAGCCGCTGGCCGATACCGCGGCGCAGGTCGCGTTGGCCATCCGTGACGAGACGGTCGATCTGGAAGCCGCGGGCATCGGGATCATCCAGGTCGACGAGCCGGCGCTGCGCGAGCTGCTGCCGCTGCGGTCGAAGGACAAGGACGCCTACCTGCAGTGGGCGGTCGATGCGTTCCGGTTGGCGACCTCGGGTGTGGCGGACTCCACGCAGATCCACACGCACTTGTGCTATTCGGAGTTCGGCGAGGTGATCGGCGCGATCGCCGCGCTCGACGCCGATGTGACGTCGATCGAGGCGGCGCGGTCGCACATGGAGGTGCTGGAGGATCTCAACGCCGCGGGGTTCGCCAACAGCGTCGGGCCCGGTGTGTACGACATCCACTCGCCGCGGGTGCCCGGTGCCGACGAGATGGCGACGTCGCTGCGCGAGGCACTGGAAGCCGTTCCGGCAGAACGGTTGTGGGTCAATCCGGACTGCGGGCTCAAGACCCGCAAAACCGATGAGGTGACGGCGTCGCTGCGCAACATGGTCGCGGCGGCAAATCGGGTCCGCGGGGGCTAGCCGACTTGCACGCCGGCCGCGCGCAGGTCCTCGAGGGCCTTGGCGGTCGAATCCGGGGCGACGCCGGCGGTGAGATCCAGCAGCACCCGGGTGGTGAAACCGGCCTCGGCGGCGTCAACGGCCGTCGCGCGAACGCAGTGGTCGGTGGCGATCCCGACCACGTCGACCTCCTCGACGCCGCGCTGGCGCAGCCAGTCGGCGAGCGCGGTGCCGTCGTCGTCGGTGCCCTCGAAGCCGCTGTAGGCCGCGGAATAGTGGCCCTTGCGGAAGACGGCTTCCACGGCGGTGGCGTCGAACTCCGGGTGAAACTCCGCGCCGGGGGTGTCGACGACGCAATGCCTCGGCCAGGACACCTTGTAGTCCGGGTTGTCGGAGAAGTGGTCACCGGGATCGATGTGAAAGTCCTTGGTGGCCACGATATGTGCGTAGTCGGATTGGTCGGCGAGGAGGCGGGTGACGTTGCGTGCCACCTCGCTGCCGCCGGTCACGGCCAGCGATCCGCCCTCGCAGAAGTCGTTTTGCACGTCGACGATGATCAGCGCCTTCATACCCCCAACCGTAGCGCCGTCATCCGCCGAAGAGCAGATACAGCCCGGTGAACGTGTAGCCGACCATGACCAGCATCATCGCGAGCTGGCCAGTGAGTTGGTGGTCGGCGGGCAGCAGCCGCAGCGCGCGGTCGTGTGCGGCGATCACGCCGGCGACGTGGCCGGCCAGCACGCTACCGACCTTGATGGTGGCCAGCAGCGAAGGATGAAGCGACAGTACGTAGTTGACCTCGGCGTCGAGCCCAAACAGCAGGATGATCGTCTGTTGACCGCGTTCGACGAGGTAGGTCAGGTAGTGCGCGAAGACGTAGCCGATCACGATGGGGATCAGCGAATGCGCCATCTGTCCGGGCAGCGCGCGGCGCTGTGCGCGGTCGACGCCTCCGGTCGCGATTGCGGCCAGCCAGAACGTGGCTGCGACCACCCCGATGAACAGCAGCAGACCTGCCGTGCGGATCAAGGTAGCGGTCAGGGTGGACGTGGAGTTCTCGTCGACGAAATCGCGCCAGCGCGGCATCGCCGAAAAGCTGTCGAACGCCGTCGATCCCAGCAGCACCGCCATGACCGCGACGACCCCGGACCGGATCGGCAACGACGGCAGGTGGTCGAACGGATTGCCGATCGCCACCAGCCCGCTGCGCGGATCGCGCCGCCACGGCGACAGCCGCGACACAACCACGCTGTACACCTCGAACGGGTCGGCGCGGCCATACCAGCGGGGACCGCACAGCAGCCCTCCGGCCAGGGTGATCGCCAGGTAGATGAGCAGCCAAATCCGGATGGCGTCAAGCGATCCGGGGTTGGGGCTGGCGAGCTCCAACCATACGAACGCGAACAGGCCCAGAGCGGCAGGCCAGTAGCCCAACGCCGCCGGATAGGCGCGGCGAAGAGAGCGCCAGCCGATCAGCCGGTGCACCGCTCGAACGGGTGAGATCGCCCGCCACACCGGGCCGGCCACCAGCGACAGCGCGACCACGCCGACCCAGATCAGCACGTAGAACACGCCGGGTAGCGGGTTGTCGGCGTCCTGCGGTCCGATGATGGACGCCACCGCGACCCATACGGCGAACGCCAAACCCGCCAGCGCGACGACCCACCGGGTGATCGGCGCGTCGATCACCGTCGTCACCCAGCGCGGCAGCGGGCGCGCGGGTTTGTCGGGATCGAAGCGCGGTTTGCGCCACGCGAACGCGACGACGGCGAACGTAAAGGTCAGCGTCCAGGCCGCGCCGATCAGGGCGTAGGTGAACGGGATCGGCAGATCGGTCGAGCCGCCAAGGCCGTGCGCCAGTACGGCCAGCGACGGTTCGGTTCTCACCGCACCTGGATGGTCGCGACGGTCTTGTTCGCGTCGTGCAACTCCACGTCGACGCGACCGGGCACGTCGACGGTGAACTGGAACGTCTGGCCCGGTTCCGCCTTGACCGGGAAGGTGTGCTCAGGGGTGGAGTGCACGTGCAGTTCGTCTGGGGCGTCGCTGTTGACGCGGATGACGATCGGTTCGCCGACCTTGGCGTCCAACTGGGCGTTGGTGGGGTCGACCTGGCCGCCTTCGACGGTGACGTCGAGGGTTACGCGATCGGTCGGGCGCTGCTGGTCGGTCATGTCCGACGAGGTGACGGTCGGCGCCGGCGGGGAGACGCCCTCCGCGGTGTCGCTGTCTTGGGAGCCGCACCCGGTGGCGACAACGGCGGCGGTGGCCAGGACGACAAGTGCCTTACGACTGATCACGATCCTCCATCTTTGTTTTCGCGTTTGCGGCGGTTCTTCACAGCGATGTACACGACGACGGCGGCGACCACGATCGCCGGAGCGAACGCCGGCACGGCGAGCCAGATCGGATGGTCGGCCAGGATGACGACGTTCGGGTCGTTCGGAACTTCCGTCATGCCGTCATGCCTGGACCGTTGGTCGCAGTTCGGCTTCGCTGCCGGTCGGTTCGTGCCTGTTGATCCGGCCCCCGCCCCAGGTGATGCCGGCGACCATGACCAACGTGCAGAACAGCACGATCAAGCAGCCGATCAGCCACAACGCCTCGGGGATGTCCGGGCTGCGTTCACGCTGCAAAATCGTGATCTCGGCGACGAACGGACGCGTCGTCTGCGCCTCGGCCGGCACCTCCTCCGCGCCGATACCCGGGTCGCCGGCCAGGTAGATCGGCACCGCGGCCAACGTCTTACCGTCGTGCACCCGAAGCAGCGTCTTCCACGAACCCGACACCGGCATCGGCTTCGTCGAGCGGTAGTGGCCGGGGCCGACCTCCTCTAAGTGGTCGATGAAGAGCCCGCGCTGGTTGGCGATGCCGCCCTGCCAGCCCAGCACCGACACCCAGTTCGGGTTGTCGCTGAGCAGGTTCGCCGGGGTGAGTTGGATGTCGGCGGTGGCCTGCTGTTGGTCGCCGATACTTGGCGCCTCGGTGAGAGTGATTGTGGCGGTGGCGCTTTCGGGAACGTTGTAGCGCAGCCCGTTGGCTGTCGCTGCGCCGATGACGACGACGGTGAGTGCGACCAGCCCGATTCCGATGGCGCGTCGCGGCAACCGTTGACCGCAGAGCACCATGCCGAGCAGCGCGCCGCAGGCGCCAGTGAGCACGGCGACCGGAACCGCCATCGCCAGCCCCTCGGGCCACAGGCTGGTCTCCCACGGGTAGGGGTAGACGGCGTTGATCCACAGCGACTCCAGCCAGAGCCCGACGGTGCCGATCGCCAGACCGCTGACCAGGCCGAACACGATCGGCCGCTTCAGCAGTGGCGTCAGCGCGATCAACTCGACGAGCACCGCCGCGCCGAGATAGAGCGGGAACCAACTATTCGGCGCGTCGAGCACCGGCCCGACCGCCAGCGAGACCAGCCCGCGCAGCCCGATCGCCAGCAGAGCGGCGATGATGGCCGCCCCCTTGCCCATGAAGAGGCGCGCGCCGACCAGGGCGAAGGCGGCGGCAGCGGCGATGAGCATCGGTTGGAAGGCCTGGCGGAACTGCTGGACGCCGAAATCGAACTCGATCTGGTAGACCGACATGCCGATGAGCACCCCGGCGAACGCGAGGTACTGGACGAACTTCAAACCGATGCCGTCGCGGGGCTTGTCCTCGCCCGCGGCGACCCGGCCTTCGTGTTCCAGATAGAGGGCCGCGATGGTGGAAAAGCCGGCGCCGCCGATCATCATCAAATGCGTTGGACCCCAGAGGGTCACATCTTGACCGAAGATGCGGTGCCAGACGTCGTCGAGCGGGAAGCCCAGCAGCGCGTACAGCCCGCATCCCGCCATCACGATGCCGCCGACCGGTGCGTACCAGGTGTCGGTGATCCGCACCGCCGACGGTCCGGGTTTGTCTTCAGCGCCCCCGAGGGGCAGCACCATCGCCAGACAGCCCGCGACGAAGATGAAGAACAGGCCGGCCAGGATGAAGTAGTGCGCCGGGTTGGCCAGTGGGCCTTCGTCGCGGCCCGCGCCGATGTGCAGGCTGACGTCCCAGATGAAGCCGAACAGTGCGCAGATGATCGCCGTGATGAACACCGCGATGGGCAGTGCCACCCACGACGGACGTTTGAAGCGGCGCCCCGACCAGTCGGCGAGGCGGGTCAACCAGGTGATCTTGCGGCTGCGATGCAGCCAACCGATCCACAGCAGCAAGGCGGTCACGACCGCCGCGAAGATCGACAAGCCGATCACTTCGTCGAGCGCGGCGCCTCCGCCTTCGTCCTGCGCAAGGAGGGAAATTTCCGTCGTGTCCATCGTGTGCCTTACCCGGTTGATGTATGGAGGAAACTTCTTACTGTGCAGTAATGTTGCCAGAACTCCAGCGGGCCAAACCAGGTTGTTCAGGCTATGACGCGAAACGTCTCCAGGGTGGGGTCGGCGGCGTCGGGAAGGTTCATGCCCGCGCGCAAACCCGAGCGCAGATAGTCGATCACGGCGTCGTTGAGACGCTCACCCGGCACGACGGCGGGTATGCCGGGCGGATAGGGCGTGATCTGTTCGGCGGCGACGCGGCCGTCGGCCTTGCCGGCGGGCACGGCTTCGGTGCGTCCGAAGAAGGCGTCGCGGGGCAACTCGACGGTCTCGAGCTCGATCTCCGACGGGGAGGGCAGCCGCATCGGGGCCGGCTTGTCGAAGTCGTTGGCGGCCTTGCGCCACGCCCATAGGGAGTCGAGAAGGCGTTCGGAGGTCGCCTTGTCGTCGGCGAAGGACATCGTGGCCAGGATGCGGCGGTGATCGCTCATGCCGAGGTCGATGTGGCGGTGGTCGCGCAGCCAGTCGGCGGCTTGGTAGCCGGTCGTTCCGACGGCCGACACGTCGATCAGCACCTGGAGACGGTCGAGGTCGTGTGAGGCTTCGACGCCGAGAAGTTCGTCGTCGAGCACCTCGACGTCGGGGATGAGCTCGAGGTCCCCGCGCAGCCCGCGAGCGAGTTCCATTGCGGCGCCGAGCAAGTCACGGCCGTGCTCGACCATCTGTCTGCGCCAGCCGTCCATCGCGGCATAGATGGGCACGCTGGGGCTGGTGGTCATCAACAGGTCGGCGCAGGCCGACAGGCGGTCTTGGTCGATGAGGTCGCCCTGCAGGTGAAAGACCGAGCCCTGTTCGAATCCGGCGCCCATCTTGTGCACGCTGACCACACAGACGTCGGCGCCGGCGTCCATTGCCCACGTCGGCAGGTTTTCGTGGAACGGCAGGTGAGCGCCCCAGGCCTCGTCGACGATCAGCGGTTTGCCGCGGGCGTGGCACACCTGGGCGATGCCGGCGAGGTCGGCGCAGGTGCCGTACGGGCTGGGGCTGACGACGAGGGCGCCGGCGGCGTCGGGGTGGGCGTCCCAGGCGCGTTCGAACTCGTCGGGTGACGGGGGATGGGAGATGTGGCGTTCGGCGTCCCAGCGCGGGGTGACCCAGTGCGGTTGTACGCCAGAGAAGACCAGTCCCGCGACGATGGACTTATGGCTGTCGCGGGGAACGATGAGGCTGCCGCCGCCGGATGACGCAGCGGACTGGTCCGGCCCGCCGGCGACGGCCATCATCGCGGCCTTGACCGACAGTGAGCTGCCGCAGGTGGAGAACCAGGCGACTTTGGCGCCGACGGCCTCAGCCATCAGGTCTTCGGCGCGCTGGAGGTATTTGTTTTGTGAGCGGCGGTCATCGAGGCCGCCGTTGGCAAGCAGGTCGTCACGGAAGGCTTCGTGGCCGAGCACGGCGAGCACGCGTTCGTCGACGCCGCGGCCTTGGCGGTGACCGGGCGGGCTGTATCCGTAGCGGTCGCGTTTGCGGTAGTCGACCAGCGCATCCAGTAGGGGTGCTTCGGACTGATCCATGTGGGCGGAATACCCCGGTTACGGCGTGAGCACCACCTTGACCATGCCGTCCTGCTTCTTCTGGAATTTGGCGTATGCGTCCGGCGCGGCCTCCATCGGAAGGCGGTGGGTGGCGAACTGTTCGACGCCGAGCGGATCCTCCGGGGTGAGCAGCGGCATGATGTCAGGCACCCACTTCTTGACGTTGGCCTGACCCATCCGCAGCTGAATCTGCTTGTCGAACAACGTCATCATGTTGATGGGGTCGGCGGCGCCGCCGTAAACACCGGACAGTGAGATGGTGCCGCCCCGGCGCACCAGCGAGATGGCGGAGTTCAGGGCGGCGAGCCGATCCACGCCGGCGCGTTTCATCATGAGCCGTCCCACCGGGGATGGCAGGTAACCGCTGGCGGTCTGTGCGACCTCGGCGACCGGGGACCCGTGAGCCTCCATGCCGACGGCATCGATCACCGAGTCGGCGCCGCGGCCCTCGGTGTGGCTCTTGACGATCTCGTCGGCGTCGTCCTTGCGTAGATCGATGACTTCCTGGCAGTACTCGCGGGCGCGGTCGAGGCGCTCGTCGACCAGATCCACGCCAATCACCTTGCAGTTGTTGCGATGTGACGCGATGCGGCACGCCATGGCCCCGATCGGGCCGAGGCCGAGCACCACCAGCGTGCCGCCGTCGGGCACGGCGGCGTACTCGACGCCCTGCCATGCGGTGGGCAGCACGTCGGAGAGGTAGACGTAGCGTTCGTCGGGTCCGTCTTCGGGCACTTTGATGTGGGTGTACTGGGCCTGGGGGACGCGTAGGTATTCGGCCTGGCCGCCGGCGACCTCGCCGTAGAGCTTGGAGTAGCCGAACAGGGCGGCGCCGGTGCCCTGGTCGCGGTTCTGGGTGGTTTCGCATTGGCTCTGCAGGCCTTGGTCGCACATGAAGCAGTGCCCGCAGGAGATGTTGAACGGGATGACGACGCGGTCGCCGACCTTGAGGCCGTTGACGTCGCGGCCGACTTCCTCGACGACCCCCATGGCCTCGTGGCCGAGGATGTCGCCTTCGCTCATGAACGCGCCGAGCACTTCGTAGAGATGCAGGTCGGACCCGCAAATGTTGGTGCTGGTCACGCGGATGATCGCGTCGTTGGGTTCCTTGATCGTCGGGTCGGGCACGTTGTCGACGGAGACGTTCCGTCGTCCCTGCCAGGTCACTGCGCGCATGGGCATCCTCCTCGAAGTCTTGCTTTAGGACGTGCCCGTTGAGGCGGGAGCCAAACCCTGGGGTTGCTTCTTTGGGCGCACGGTTGTTGTACGGATATGTCGAGTAGACCTGCGAACAACCGTGCGCTCGTGGGGATGTGATCCTCACAAACGTAGGGAAATCCCCAGTATCTCCGGCTTCTCTCGTTGGATAGCGTCGCGAGATCCAGTGTTCCGATGCTGATCGAGGGGGAAGTATGTATACGCGACTGGCGGTGACCGCCGCACTGATGATCGGGGCTTCAGTCGGGCTGGCCGGCCCGGCGGCGGCCGAGTCGCTCGACGGGACATACACCGGGACGGTGACTGGAGGGCCCGGTCCGGTTGGCGAGCCGTCTACCTGGGTGTTCACCTCCTGCGGTCCGGGTTGTGTCCAGGAGACATCTTCGAATCGCGGGGTGCTCCATCTGCAGGGCAACACGTGGACGGGGACCAGTGATGGTTGCGCGCTGACCATCGACAATGGATCCCTTGCCGGTGCCGTCGCGTGTCCTGGATATGACGCGCTGCGGTTCCAGTTGTCCAGGACCGGCTGAACTCGATTCAGACGGTGGCGCGTGCTGCGCTGGCGTCTGCCATGAGGACGCCGAGGTGTTGCCAATAGATCCAGTCGGCGATCGCGGCCCGTTGGTCTGCGGTGTCGGTTGCGACGTGGGCCCGGTGCAGCGCCAACTCTTGGGCATGCTCGGCGTAAGCGACGAAAGCTTCGAGTTGGGCCTGTCCCCGGTCCGGTGCATTGCTTAGTAGCGGCCGAAACACTTCGAACCACAGCGATGACCGTCGATCGTCTGGTGCATTGGTATCCGCAGGCGCTGGAGGCAACACGTCCGATAGACCGCTGGCGCTGAGCGCGGCGAGCTTTTGCGCGGCGTCGGCAGAGATCACCTGCAATCGGTGTCGGCCATTCATCTGTCCGCTCTCGGGGATGTCGTCGGGACGCAGGACGATCTTTGGCGCACCGGGGTCGAAACCTTTGAACTGGTCCTCGGTGGCAATGACAGCGCGCAGTTCGGTATTGTGGTGCTGCGCCCAACCATGAAGGGCGAGAATGGGATACGTCGCCCAGGTGCCTCGAACGGCGGCGGGTATGGACTCGTCGGCGGTCGCCATTTTCACTTGGTCCGGGAGGTTGACGCCGTCGGGGATGTAGCCGAGCCCGTAGTTGTTGGCGACGACGATCGTGCCGTCCTTGGCCAGCCCGGTGATCCAGAAGAAGCCAAGATCAGTGATGCCAACGTTGAGGGCGGCAGCGATTCGGTGGGCGACTTGCGTTGGGTCGGTGGCGGAGGGGCGGCGAAGCGTTGCGGCAGCGATAGCTTCACGTTCGGCACGCGCCGCCGAGACCGGTACTGGTGCGGGTGCTCCCACGGTGCTCGAACCTGGTGCCGCCGCAGCCGGTGCGACGCTGGGCCCAGAGGGGGTTGTGGGAGCGACCGGTGCTGCCGGTGGAGGTGTCGGAGGTGGACCCAGCGGAACAGCGCCGCCGGGCGGCGGGGCCCCGACGCCAGGAGCGGGTGCGACGGGAGCGGGTGCAACCGCACCGGTGCTGGGGCCAGTCGATGAAGTCGGCGCGGGCGGAGGCGGATTCGGAGTGTCGGGTACCGCTGGGGCAGCGAGTGGTTGGGGAGCGGCGGCAGCACTCATAGGTGCTGCGGCCGGCTGCGGAGGTGGGATCGGTGTCTGCGCAGCAGCTCTCGCGGCGGCATCTGCGACGGAGCGTTGGAACTCTGCCATCTGCGTTTGATTGGCCGCTGCCGCCGCAGGAGTCGCGGTACTCGGCGCGCTAGGGGCAGATGTCGACGGTGTCGCCGGTGTCGATACGCCGGAAGCAGGTGCTGCGGGTGTGCTGATCCCTGGCGTAGATGGCGCCCCGGGAGCGCTTGGGGCGCCGGGGATTACAGGCGCGCCGGGCGGCATCGCAATAGGAGCGCTTGGGCCGACTTCAGGTGCGGCAGGCGATGACGGATCAGCCACAACTCGGTCACCACCGACATCCAAGAAACCACTACCAGAAGGTAAGGGGTTATGGTCTTTGGCCGACACTTCGGTGGGGAACGTTCCGTGAACTTCATTCCCACCGACACCCGCAAGTTCGCCATCGGTCGGCAGAGAGTTAGATGGCGGCGTGCGCGGCCCTGCCGGTGGCGTGGATTTTAATTCATGCCCGCCGATACCGGTCAAATGACTAACTTGAACCACTCGAGTGCTTTCAGTGTCGAGGGCAGGGTCAAGTTGGGATTCGTCTCCTGCTGAGCCATCCGTGCTGTCGAGAGAGGGCGACGTCTTTCCAGAGACTTGCGAAGCTGCCAAAGCGACGATGTCGAGATTTTCGTTACGAGTTGATTCCACGACGGCATCGATTGCCGACTTCTTCTCCGACTCGGAGCCATCTGCACGCTGAATGATGTCAATCAAGTTGTGCGCGAGGTCGACATTGTCGATGATGCCGTTTTTCGCATTCGTCACAGCGGTAGCGCAGTCACGAAAGAGCTTTGCGGAGGTGTCAAGCTTGTCCTTGACCGCTTGTATATCAGCGATCCGCTTATCGAGCGCGGCGTTAGCGGCTATCGCCCCTGCCCCTGACCAGAGACCGACTCCTCCGAACATTGCACTGCGTTCTTGTTTTGCGGCATCGAGTTGCGCGCCAAGAGAATTCGAAACTGCGTCGATTGCATCTGCACATGCGCGCAGCACATCTTCGTCTACGTCAGGCCATGCCGGTGGCGCTGCCATCTCGTACGGATCATTTGGTCGTGAGATACTCATCCTAAGTCACGTGCACTCGATCAAATGATCGCGAAGGCCGCGTAGCGGCGATTGCGATCTCGCTGTGTGCCAAAGCCAGCAGCCTGCCAGTCGCCCTGCAGGTTTTGTGACAATACGGCTGAGTGCCGTAACTTTTCCTTGCTCCATCAGACGCCGACCGCTTTACATGCATCGAATATCGCGTTGGTGAGGTCGACAGCCACACCAGAGAGGTAAGAATCGGCCGACGTGTAAGTAGGCAGCGCTTCAACAAACGCACGGCGGTATTGCGCAGCGAGTACTGCGAAATCCTCCAGTACGGGACTCTCGCTACGGCGACCCAGATTCTCTACGTCATCGGCGAATGCGCTGATAACTGGCTTAAGTGATTCGGCAACCGAACGCTGCTCGGCATTCCACTCAGCAAAAGGTTTGCCCGCGTCGATCGTGTTCCAAGCGCTGGCATCAGCTTGGAACTGACGCAATAAGTCTTCCCATTTTTCGCATGTTGGATCCGGCGATGTCAAAAACCGTTGTGGATCATTGGGGTCATCAATCGCCGCAATTCGAGTTGGCGGCTCCGGAGTTGGAACCAGAGGCGCCCATGCTTGAGCAGTGTCGTAGGTGATCGCTGCACATATGTTTGCCAGAGCCGACGATGTGTCAGCAACGACAATGGCCAGATAATTGTCGACGGGCTTGTATGTGGGAATCGCGTCGGCGTAAGCGCGCGCGTAGGCAATGAATTGCTCGTAAAGTTCGCGGACAACGCGATGAGGTGTGATCTTGACTAGCCGCGTCGATTGATCTGCTGCTGCGACCATGGCTCGTCCCACATCGTCGTACTGGCCGCGTTGTTCGGTTGTCCAACGATCAACAGGGATGGAGCGATCGATGCTGTCCCAGCCGTTTCGTTGTGCCTGAGCAAGCGTCGTGTTGATCGGTGCCCACGCCCCGCATGTCGGGTCTTCGGTGATGATGTTTGCGGGTCCCTTGTCGCCCGCACTAGCCAAGCCATAGTTGTTGCCTGATGGATCGGCGCCGTTGCCGCCGTCATCGCTTGTCACCGAAACCGTCACCGCGACAGTCACTCCAATGACCGCTAGCAATGCCACCGCGCCCAGCGCCCACTTCCACCCATTGCCACGCTTCTTCGGCGGCGGGCCCGGCGGCCACTGCTGCGGCGGCCACGGCGGCTGTTGCGGCGGAGGACCGTACTGACCTGGCGGGCCACCTTGCGGCGGCGGGTTGGGCGGACCTCCCGGCGGCGGCGGATAACTCACAACGCAATCTCCGGCGATGCCTCAGCCGGCCGCGTCGGCGCGGGCTTCGGCGGTGCCTCAGGCGCCTGCGGCTGCGCCTCCTGTGCCTGCGGTTCCGGCACTCTCTCACCACCGGAACCCGGCGCCGCTCCAGCGACCCGAGGCTCTTCCTCTTCTTCTGGTCGCTGTTCGTCCGTTGGCGCCGCCGACTTGTCTTCTTCCGCTTCGAGTTTCAGCTCATCGTCGACGCCAGACATCTCGGAGAGCTGGCCGACCTGCTGCATAGCGCTTTGCATACCCTGCATCATCGCCGCCGGGATGGCCCCTGCCATCCCCGCCAATTGCATCGGAATCTGAGCCGCCTGCTGCGCCATTTGCATTGGCATCTGCATCATCTGGCCCATCTGCCCGGCCGGGTCAGCCGCACCTGCGCCCGTCGTCGCCGCGCCTTCAGCCGCCGTCGCAGCACCCGCTCCAGCACCGCCACCTGCCGACCCCGAACCGGCCTGAGACCCGTCGAACTCACCCAGCCGCTTGAGAATCTCCTCGGCGATCTGCCGGTCGGTCGCGTCGTACATGCCCGCGGCCGCCAACACCTTTTGCGCATACCGCGTCAACTCTTCTTTGGCCACCGGCAACTGAGCCAGGACCGGGTCGACCACCTCGGCGACCTTGCCCGCGATCGCGACCGACAACGCATCAGCGCCCGTCGGGCTGAACGCGGCCGGCGGCGGAGGGATCGCAGCAGCCAGCGCCTGCAACCGGCTTCCCGCTTGCTGCACCAGCGGCGCGTCGATCCGCAAGGTCTCAGTCATTGTCACTCCGCACAGCCGCCAATTCGGCGCTTAGCAATTGGCAAGCCCATTCAGGCGTCACCACGAAAATGCTACCGGAACAGCAACCCCGCCAATTGCACGAATTTGTGGCGCCTCTACAACGCCAACCGGGCCGCGCGACGCACCGGCTCACCAGCAAAAAGTCTCTAATCACCACGTCGGAGAGTTATTCGACCGATCGACGCCAGTCCACGACTATCCCAGGAAAAGCGTCCACACACCGACAAGCCAGCAAACACAATCGGACCAATATTGCCGTGCGGGGCCGCCAGGGCCCACCAGAGAGTGGCCGTCAAACCCCCGCAGCCGCCTATACCCGACAATCACACCAGTCACAACTGCCTCACAAAAAACATCAGATGATATCTCGGCGCGCCTCGGACCGTTTGCCCGGCCAGCGGGATTTAATGACTTCAGTGAGGGCGCTGCGCTAAGGTGGGCCCTGATCAGCTATCTGTATCGACGCAGGAGTTAGTTCCGTGTACCTCAACCCGCTTTCTCGGTCACGGGTGAGTCGAATCGCCTGGTCACTTTTCCGTCATCCCTTGAAGAGCCGCGGATTTCCCGCCAAGGCGGAGCGGCTGATAACCCCCGACGAGATGCTTCGTTACGGCATCTAGCGAACTCGCTACCCAGCCGTCGGCGGCAGCAAACGGACGGTCACGCTCGTTTGCCGAATCGTTACCTCTTCGTGACCCTCAGCCGTGGCCGTCTAACAGACCCGACGCCCGGATCTCCTGTGCCAGCGGTTCCAGAACCGCCGGATCGTGCGGCGGCGGCAGATAGACGATGGCCAGGTCCAGCCCTTCCTTGCCGAGCGCCGCGGCCTCCTCAACGACCGCGCCGTAATCGAGGTCTGGGTTCAGCCGCACGTGCGCCGACAGCGTGATCTCGCTCGGATCGCGGCCGATGTCGGCGCAATGCGAGGCCAGAACATCGCGCTTGCGTGCGAACAACTCGGGCGGACCGCCGACGAAATTCCAGTGCTGGGCGTACCTGGCCGTGATCTTGAGCGTGCGCTTCTCACCGTTGCCGCCGATACAGATCGGCGGGTGCGGCCGCTGCGGGCCCTTCGGCTCACAGCGCGCGTCTCTGAGTTGGTAGAACGTCCCGTCGAACGTCGTCGTCTGCTGGCTCAACAGCCCGGTGAGCACCTCGCAGGCCTCCTCGAAACGGTCGAACCGTTCCTTCACGGTGCCCAGCTCGATGCCGTAGGCACCGGACTCCTCCTCGTTCCAGCCGGCGCCGACGCCCAGTTCCAGCCGGCCGTTGGACACGATGTCCAACGACGCGGCCATGTTCGCGAGTACGGCCGGATGACGGTAGTGAATGCCGGTCACCAACGTGCCGAGCCGCAGGCGCTTGGTCGCCTGGGCCAACGCCGTGAGCGTGATCCAACCTTCCAGGCACGGGCCCGTCGAGTCGGAGAAGATCGGGTAGAAGTGGTCGAAAGTCCAACCGGAATCAAAGATTTCGATGTCGTCGGCGGCCTGCCAGACGGCGAGCATGTCTGCCCAGGTGGTGTTCTGCGGGGAGGTTTTGAAGGCGAATCGCACCCGGTTGAGCGTAGTCGCCGTTATCCCGCCTCGCCGTACTCGTTGAACCAGTGCGCCAGCTTTCCGCGACGGCTGACCGCCCGCAGTCGCCGCTCGGTGGCCTCCCGCGTCTTGCTCGTGGTGACGATGAGCAGTTCGTCGTCGATGGCGATTCGGGTGTCCGGCTGAGGCACGAATGTGTGACCGCCGCGGATGATCAGGGTGATCACGCTGGGATCAGGTAGTCGCAGTTCCCGCACCGTGACGTTGTGCAAGCGCGACGGTGCCTGCACCGTCATCGTGAGCAGTTCGGCCTCCAACACATCCAGCGGCGCCGATTCCACCTGGATCTCGCGGGTGGCTTCCTTTGAGACCAGCC
Source organism: Mycolicibacterium sp. XJ662 (assembly GCF_053484035.1). Taxonomy (NCBI): domain Bacteria; kingdom Bacillati; phylum Actinomycetota; class Actinomycetes; order Mycobacteriales; family Mycobacteriaceae; genus Mycobacterium; species Mycolicibacterium sp. XJ662. Next base: position 1,174,785 of record NZ_JBEFTL010000001.1, read on the forward strand.
CCAACCGCCGGCCGACCCAACCCAGGCTGGGACCCTGCACCAGCGTGAACACCACGACCAGGATGAAGACGATGTTGAGCAGCCGAAGGCTGTCGGGTACTCCGCCGACGATCGGGAACGTGGCCAACACGATGGGCACCGCGCCGCGCAAACCGGCCCAGGATACGAAAAGTTGCTCCCGCCAAGGTATTCGGAACCCGACAAGCGAAACCGCAACGGACAGCGGTCGCGCGATCAGCAAGAGGACAAGCCCGATCGCAATCGCGGGCAGTATCTCGGCGCCCAGATCGCTCGGGTCCACCAGCAGGCCGAGCAACACGAACAGGCCGATCTGCGCCAGCCAGGCGAGCCCCTCGGCGAAGGACCGGGTCGCCGAGCGGTGGGGCAGCCCGGAATTGGCGAGCACCAGGCCGGACACGTACGCGGCGAGGAACCCGCTGGCTTGTGCCGTGCCCGCCGCCGCGAAGGCCACCATGCCGATGCCGAACGCCGCAAGCGGATACAAGCCCGACGCCGGCAGCGCGATGCTCCGCAAGCCGAAAGCCCCTACGACGCCGAAGATCACGCCGATCACACCGCCCGCGGCCAACTCGTAGATCACTTCGACGAACGTGTGTACCGGAGACAGCTCCAGCGGCGTGGCGCTGAACAGCAAGACGAAGATGACGGCGGGGGCGTCGTTGAACCCCGACTCGGCTTCGAGCAGGCCCGCGACGCGGCGCGGCAGCGGCACCACCCGCAGCACCGAGAACACCGCCGCCGCGTCGGTCGACGAGACGATGGCGCCTAGCAGCAGCGCCAGTTGCCAATCCATGCCCAGCAGCAGATGCGCGCCCGCCGCGGTGACCACCATGGTGGTGGCGACCCCCAAGGTGGCCAGCACACCGGCGGGTGCCAACAGCCGGCGCACGTCGGCGAACCGGGTCGTCAGACCGCCTTCGATGAGGATGATCGCCAGGGCCACGGTGCCGAGGTGATCGGCGAGCAGGTAGTCGTCGAACTGCAGACCCAACCCGTCCTCGCCGACGATGACGCCGACGGCCAAGAACAACAACAGGCTCGGTAGCCCGATGCGGCTGGCGGCCCGGGTGGCGACGATGCTGGCCAACAGCACGAGCCCGCCCGCCAGCAGCACCAGATAGAGCTGCTGCAGGGTCATTTCTTCCCCGTTCGGGACCGGATGGTTGGCGCGGTCTGCAGTACAGACCTACCACGGCAGTGGATACGTCAGTATGAACTCGTGTTCCGTCTCAGGAAGCGACCTTCTCCAGCGTCGGGTCGCACCGAGGAACGTCGGTCGATGCGCATCGGCATCGCAGGCGCGGGCGCGATCGGTCGCTCCGTGGCCCAGGAACTGATCGGCTACGGCCACAAGGTCTTGCTGATCGAACACAGTGTCCGCCACTACGAACCACAAACGGTGCCCGAAGCCGATTGGTTGTTGGCCGACGCCTGTGAGCTCACCGCGTTGCAAGACGCCGGGCTTCAGACCTGCGATGTGGTGATCGCCGCGACGGGCGACGACAAGGTGAACCTGACGGCCTCGCTGTTGGCCAAGACGGAGTTCGGGGTCGATAGGGTGGTGGCGCGGGTCAACGACATGCGCAACCAGTGGTTGTTCAACGACGCGTGGGGCGTTGACCTCGCGGTGTCCGCGCCGGCGGCGCTTGTCGCGGCGATCGAGGGGGCCATCGACATCGGCCACGTGGTCCGGTTGATGGAACTGCGGCAGGGCCAGGTCAGCCTCGCGAAACTCACGTTGCCCGAAGGGGATCCGTTGGTGGGCCGGCGGGTGGCTGAGTTGCCGTTGGCGGAGAACACCGCGTTGGCGGTCATCATCCGGGAAAGCGGAATTGTCATTCCCCGGCCCGACGACGCTCTCGAAGCCGGCGACGAGATGCTGTTCTTCACCGGCGGCCGAGACAACAACGCCGTCTCGGCCCTTGTGCAGGGCGCCATCAAACCCCTCGGCGAACAGGCTCCACCCGCCCGCTGAGAACGCCGAGTTGAAACGCCCCACCGATGCGGTCTACTATCTGAAAAATCGTTCAACTGACAATTTCGACAGTTCTTCAGGAGTCTGGGTGCAGCCGCTGTACAAGCTCAAGGGCGAGTTCTTCAAGACGCTCGGCCATCCAGCCCGCGTGCGGATTCTGGAACTGCTGGCCGAGAAGGACCTGTCCGTGGGAGAACTGCAGCCCGAGGTCGGCCTCGAGCCATCGAACCTGTCCCAACAGCTGGGCGTGCTGCGTCGTGCCGGGATCGTGACGGCGCGCAAGGACGGCAACAATGTCATCTACTCCATCGCATCACCGGACATCGCCGAGTTGCTCGCGGTCGCACGCAAGGTGCTGACCACGGTCTTCAGCGACCGCGTTGCGATGCTGTCGGACCTGCGCGATGCCGGAGGTGAGCAATGAGCTGGCTACGCAAGATCTTTCGAGTCGGCCGAATCGTCGAACCATCCGGTCCCGCACCGCATGCCGCCGTCGAACCCCCGACCGGCGTGCGGGGTTCGCTGCAGATCCGCCACGTCGACGCCGGCTCGTGCAACGGCTGCGAGGTCGAGATCGGCGGGGCGTTCGGCCCGGTCTACGACGCCGAGCGGTACGGCGCGCGGCTGGTCGCCTCACCCCGGCACGCCGACGCCCTGCTGGTCACCGGCGTGGTCACCCGCAACATGGCCGAACCGCTGAGCAACACGGTCGCGGCCACCCCCAAGCCGCGGGTGGTCATCGCGTGCGGTGATTGTGCACTGAACCGGGGCGTCTTCGCCGACGCCTACGGGGTCGTCGGCGCGGTCAGTGACGTGGTCCCCGTCGACGTCGAGATCCCGGGCTGCCCGCCCACCCCCGACCAGATCGTCACCGCGCTGCGATCGGTGACCAACAAGTGACCTCCACGTTATCGGCTCCAGTCCATACCGCCCGAAAGCCCGTGCCCCACAGAGGGTTCAGCGCCGTAATGGGGCTGGGCACCTCGGGCGTTGGCGTCATCGGCGTGTGGCTGGGTGTGCTCGGGCTGTTCGGCCCAGCCCGCGAAGTGCGCATCGGCTGGTTGCTGCCGTTGGCCGGTGTGCAGCTACAACTCGATCCGCTCGGCGGGTTCTTTCTGGCGTTGATCGGCGCCGTCGCGGTGCCCGTCGGCATCTATGCGATCGGCTACGCCCACCATCTGAGCCGCACCGCCATGGCCGTACTTCCGCTGTTCGTGGCCGCCATGCTGCTGGTGCCCGCGGCGGCATCGGTGACGACATTCCTGCTCGCCTGGGAGCTGATGGCGCTCGCATCACTGGTGCTGGTGCTCGCCGAGCACGCCCGGCCCCGCGTGCGCTCGGCCGCGCTGGTGTACGCGGTGATGACCCAGTTGGGCTTCGTCGCCATCCTCATCGGGCTGATGGTGCTGTCCGCGGCGGTCGGCGCCGACCGCTTCGCCGACCTGACCGGCGTGTCCGACGGCACCCGCACGCTGGTCTTCCTGCTCACGCTGGCGGGTTTCGGCTCGAAGGCCGGCTTGGTTCCGCTACACGCCTGGCTGCCGCGGGCACACCCCGAGGCGCCCAGCCCGGTGTCGGCGCTGATGAGCGCGGCGATGGTGAGCCTGGGCATCTACGGCATCGTGCGCATCGACCTGCAACTGCTCGGCCCCGGGCCGCGGTGGTGGGCGCTGACGCTGCTGGCGGTCGGTGCGGCATCCGCGCTCTACGGTGTGCTGCAGGCGTCGGTGGCCACCGATCTCAAACGGCTGCTTGCCTATTCGACCACCGAGAACATGGGCCTGGTCACGCTGGCGCTCGGAGCAGCGACGTTGTTCGCCGACGCCGGTGCGGCCGCGCCGGCAACCATCGCGGCGACCGCGGCGATGCTGCATCTGCTCGCGCACGCGGTGTTCAAATGCCTGGCCTTCATGGCGGCGGGTTCGGTGCTGGCGGCGACGGGGCTGCGTGACCTCGACCGGCTCGGCGGGTTGGCCCGCCGGATGCCCGCGACGACGGCACTTTTCGGCGTGGCCGCCCTTGGCGCGTCCGGGCTTCCGCTGGGCGCCGGGTTCGTCAGCGAGTGGCTGCTGCTGCAGTCGCTGATCCGCGCCCCGGGCGGCGACGCGGTGGTGGCGCTGGTCGGTCCGCTGGCCATGGGCGCTGTGGCGCTGACGGTCGGTCTCGGGGTGGCCACCATGGTCAAGGCGTTCGGCATCGGTTTCCTGGCGCGGCCGCGTTCCGAACCCGCGTCCTCGGCAGGCGAATCCCCACGCACGATGCTCGTCGGCATGACCATCGCGGCCGTCGGCTGCGCGGTGATCGCCGTCGTGCCCAGTGTGATTGCGCCCGCACTGCGCCGGGTCCTTGAAACGCTGCCCGCCGCGCAGAACGTCGCGTTCACCGATTTCGGCACGTTGATCCGGCTGCCCGGTGTGCCGGGTTCGATCGCACCGGGAGTGATCGCAGCGACGCTGGTAATAGCAGTCCTGGCCGTGGTGGTGGCCAGCCAATGGCGCTCACGTCGCCGACCTGCCGCCGAAAGATTACCGCTGTGGGCCTGCGGTGCAGGCGATTTGACGGCCCGCATGCAATACACCGCAACATCGTTCGCCGAACCGCTGCAACGGGTCTTCGACGACGTCCTTCGGCCCGACACCGCCATAGAGGTCACCCCGACCGCCGAATCGCGCTACATGGCCGATCGTGTTACGTACCGCAACCGCATCGGCGACGCCATCGAGGAGTGGCTGTACACGCCGGTGGTGCGGGCGGTAGTGACCGCGGCCGGTGTCATGCGTCGGGCCCACACCGGCAGCATTCACCTCTACCTGGCCTACGGGGCGCTGGGTGTGCTGATCATCTTGGTGGTCGCCACATGACCCTGATGTCCTATCTTGCCGGCGTCGCACAACTCGCCACGGTGGCCCTCGGCGCGCCGCTCGTGATCGGGTTGATGCGACAGGTCCGCGCGCGCTGGGAAGGCCGTGCCGGTGCCGGGGTGCTGCAGCCGTGGCGCGATCTGCGCAAACAGCTTGGCAAACAACAGATCACCCCCGAGGGCACCACGCTGGTCTTCGCCGCCGCGCCCGTCGTGCTCGCTGCGACCACGCTGCTGATCGCGGCGATCATCCCGGTGGTGGCCACCGGGTCACCGTTGGACTCCAGCGCCGATCTGTTCGCCGTCGTCGGGCTGCTGTTTCTCGGTACGGTCGCGCTCACCCTCGCGGGCATCGACACCGGCACCTCGTTCGGCGGTATGGGCGCCAGCCGCGAGATCACGTTCGCAGCGTTGGTCGAACCCACGATCCTGGTGGCGGTCTTCGCGTTGTCGATACCGGCCGGATCGGCCAATCTCGGTGCGCTGGTGTCCAATACATTGGACGACCCAGGCCGGGTGATCTCGCTGGCCGGAGTGTTGGCGTTCGCCGCGCTGGTGGTCGTGATCATCGCCGAGACCGGGCGGCTGCCGGTGGACAACCCCGCCACCCACCTCGAGCTGACGATGGTGCACGAAGCGATGGTGCTCGAATACGCCGGGCCGAAGCTGGCGCTGGTGGAGTGGGCTTCGGCGATGCGGCTGACCGTGCTGCTGGCGCTGCTGGCAAACCTGTTCCTGCCGTGGGGAATTGCCGGCGATAATCCCAGCGCGGCCGCTGTCGCGGTCGGTGTGGTTGCCGTCGCGGTGAAGGTCGCCGTGCTGGCGATGCTGCTGGCCAGCGTCGAGGTGTTCATCGCCAAGCTGCGGCTGTTCCGGGTGCCCGAGTTGCTGGCCGGCTCGTTCCTGCTCGCGCTGCTCGCGGTGACCGCGGCCAGCTTCTTCACGGTGGGCGCCTCATGATCGACGCGAACTTCATCACGCTCATCGGGTTCGCCGCCGGCGGGCTCACCCTGGCCGCGGTGCTCATCGTGTGGCGACGTGACCTGCGCGCCATCGTGCGCCTGCTGGCATGGCAGGGCGTGGCGCTGGCCGCGATCCCGGTCGTGCGCGGTCTGCACGACGGCGAAATGGCGATGGTCGCCGTCGGCGCCGCGGTGCTGGTGTTGCGCGCCGCCCTGCTGCCGTGGCTGCTGGCGCGGGCTGTGGCCGCCGAGCCGGAGGCGCAACGCGAGGCGACGCCGTTGGTGAACACCGCCACCTCGCTGCTGATCGCCGGCATCCTGACCGTCGTCGCGTTCGCGATCACGCGCCCGCTGATCGACCTGGCGCCCGACCCGGTCGTCGACGCGGTCCCCGCGGCTTTCGCGGTGATCCTGATCGCGCTGTTCGTGATGGCCACCCGACGCCACGCCGTCTCGCAGGCGGCAGGATTCCTGATGCTGGACAACGGGATCACCGCCGCGGCGTTCCTGCTGACCGCCGGTGTGCCGTTGATCGTGGAGCTCGGCGCGTCGCTGGACGTGCTGTTCGTGGTGTTGATCATCGGGGTGCTGACCGGGCGGCTGCGCCGGGCGTTCGGCGGCGCCGACCTAGATCGTCTGCAGGAGCTGCGGGACTGATGACCACACTGCTTCTCGCGCCCGTTCTCGTTCCCGCCGCCGCGGCACTGGTGAATCTCGTTGTCGGATGGCGACGTTGGACCGCTGCCCTGTCGGTGGCCTCGGCCGCCACGGTGCTCGTCTGCGGGCTCGTGCTCGCGGTGAAAGTCGGATCGACACCGCACCTGGCGCTGGATGGTCTGCTGCGCGTCGACGCGCTCTCGATCACCATGCTGATCGTCATCGGCGTCGTCGCCACACTGAGTACCTGGGCCAGCATCGGCTACATCGGCGCCGAACTCGACCACGGCCACACCGATGCCAGCGGCGCGCGGCTGTACGGCGTGCTGACCCCGGCGTTCATCGCGTCAATGGCACTTGCGGTGAGTGCCAACAACATCGGCATCATCTGGGTCGCCGTCGAGGCGACCACCGTGGTGACCGCGTTCCTCGTCGGACACCGCCGCACCCGGGGCGCCCTGGAGGCCACCTGGAAGTACGTGATGATCTGCTCCGTAGGGATCGCGGTGGCACTGCTGGGCACGGTGCTGATGTATTTCGCCGCGCTGCACGCTGGCGCGCCCGAGGCGTACGCGCTCAACCTCGACGTGTTGGCCGCCTACGCGGCGAACCTCGATCCGGGCGTGGCCCGGCTGGCCGGTGGGCTACTGCTGATCGGCTACGGCGCCAAGGTCGGGCTGTTCCCGTTCCACACCTGGCTCGCCGACGCGCACAGTCAGGCCCCGGCACCGGTGTCGGCGTTGATGAGCGGTGTGCTTCTGGCCGTGGCATTCTCGGTGCTGCTGCGCATCAAACCGGTCGTCGATGCGGCGACCGGCCCGGGCTTCCTGCGCACCGGGCTGATCGTGCTCGGCCTGATGACCCTGCTGATCTCCGCGCTGATGCTGATTGTCACCGGCGACGTCAAGCGCATGCTCGCGTACTCCTCGATGGAGAACATGGGACTGATCGCGATCGCCGCTGCGGCTGGCACACCGCTGGCGATCGCGGGCCTGCTGCTGCACGTGCTCGCACACGGAGTCGGAAAAACCGTGCTGTTCCTGGCCGGTGGCCAGTTGCAGCTCGCGCATGACTCCACGGCGATCCGCGACATCAGCGGTGTGGTGCGCCGATCGCGGTTGGTCGGCGGGTCCTTCGCCGTCGGGCTGCTTGTGCTGCTGGGGTTGCCGCCGTTCGCGATGTTCGCCAGCGAGATCGCCATCGCCCGCTCGCTGGCTGACGCCGGCCTGGCCTGGGCGCTTGCCGCGGCGTTGGCTCTGATCGCCGTGGCATTCGCAGCGCTCGTGCGCAATTCGGGTCGCATGTTGCTGGGCGACGCACCGACAGGAGCACCCGCGATCGTGGTGCCTGGCTCGGTGGCGGCGGCGCTGCTGGTGGGCGTAACCGTCTCGGTCGTCCTCGGTGTCACCGCGGGCCCGCTGACGGCTCTGTTCACCGACGCCGCCAACCTCCTCGGAGCGATGCGATGAAAGACTCCGTCCGCCAGCGCATATCGCGCGACACATTAAGGGATAAGGCCGAAGAGCTCTTCGGGGCGGGTTATCGCCTGGCGTTGGTGGCGGCGCACGACGACGGCGGCGGCGTGCTGCGGGTGGTGTATCTGTTCCTCGCCGCCCAGCCCGACCGTCGCGTCGAACTCGAATGTGTCCTGCCGCCAGGCGATCCCGAGCTGCCGTCGCTGGCATACCTGTCCTTTCCGGCCAGCCGCTTCGAGCGGGAGATGGCCGACCTGTACGGCCTGCGCCCGGTCGGGCATCCGCGCCCACGACGGCTGGTGCGTCATGCCCATTGGCCGCAGGATTGGCACCCCATGCGCAAAGACGCCGGCCCCCCACCGCAGTTTGAGCCACGCGGACGTTTTCCGTTCGTCACTGTCGAGGGCACCGGCGTGTACGAGATCCCGGTCGGGCCAGTACACGCCGGGCTGATCGAACCGGGCCACTTCCGGTTCTCGGTGGTCGGCGAGACCGTGCTTCGGCTGAAGGCCCGGTTGTGGTTCGTGCACCGCGGCGTCGAGAAGCTGTTCGAGGGCCGACCCGTCACCGATGCTGTCGCGCTGGCCGAACGCATCAGCGGCGACACCTCGGCCGGGCATGCGCTGGCGCACAGCCTCGCCGTCGAGGACGCCGTCGGCGCCGGGCTGCCTGACGAAGCCCACCGGCTCCGGGCTCTCGTCGTCGAACTCGAACGGCTCTACAACCACGCCGCCGACCTCGGCGCGCTGGCCAATGACGTCTCCCTGGGAATCGCCAACACCCATGCGCTGCGCATCCGGGAACGCCTGCTGCGCATCAACGCCGAGGTGACCGGCCACCGGCTGCTGCGCGACGCCATCCGTCCCGGCGGGATCATGCTGAAAGCGCTGCCCGAACCCGCCGTGCTGCGTGAGATCGCCGCCGATCTGGCCGAGGTGGCCGACCTGACGCTGCGCAACAACGTCGTCTACGACCGGTTCGCGGGCACCTCGGTGCTCACCAAGGACGACGCGCAAGCCCTGGGATGTCTCGGCTACGCCGCCCGCGCCAGCGGACTGCGCACCGACGCCCGCGTCGACCACCCGACGACCGACCTTCCGATCACCGAGACACACGCCACCACCGGAGACGTGCTCGCGCGCTACACCGTGCGCCGCGACGAGTTCGCCGCATCGGTCGAGTTGGCCTGTGCGCTCATCGAATCCCACAGCGGGCCGCTCGAATACCAGGAACCGCTCGACGGGTTCAGCGGCCCGTCCAGCGGCGTCGGCATCGTGGAGGGTTGGCGCGGCACCATCGTGCACCGCGTCGAGGTGGGCGCCGACGGGACCCTCGCGCGGGCCAAGATCGTCGACCCGTCCTGGTTCAACTGGCCGGCGCTTCCGGTCGCGATGGCCGACACGATCGTCCCGGACTTCCCGTTGACCAACAAAAGCTTCAACCTGTCCTACGCGGGAAACGATCTGTGACGCCGCGATGAGTTCCGGGCGCACCGCAGGTCGGTATCGACATGATTGACTTGACGCCGGCCTGCCGACGAACCAGCGAGGTGTTGGCGACCGTGACCGACGAAGAGCTGACCGCGGCCACGCCCTGCGCGGACATGCGGCTGGACCAGCTGCTGGCCCACATCGGTGGGCTGGCGTCGGCGTTCACCGCCGCGGCGCGCAAGGACTTCGGGCCGCTGACCAACACACCTCCCGAGGTGGGTGCGCACCCTCTCGACGACGACTGGCGCACGTCGTATCCGGTCCGGCTCACCGCACTGGCCGACGCCTACGCTGACCCGTCGGCCTGGGACGGCATGACGCGGGCGGGAGGCGTCGACTTCCCCGGCGAGGTGGGTGGGCTGATCGCGCTCACCGAGGTCGTCGTCCACGGATGGGATGTGGCGCGCGCGACCGGGCAGCCCTATGACGTCGACGCCGCCACCGCGGCCGCCGTGTTGCCGCACGTCATCAACAGCGCCGCGGAAGGACCGGTCGAGGGTTTGTTCGGGCCGGCGGTTCCCGTCGCCGACGACGCGCCGGTCCTGGACCGCATCGTCGCGTTGACCGGGCGTGACCCGGCATGGCGCGCGCCCTGACCGGGCACACTGGAGGTATGGACCCGGTTATCGCCCTGCGCCAGATCGCCTACTACAAGGACCGCGCGCGTGAGGACCCCCGCCGGGTGATGGCCTACCGCAACGCCGCCGACATCGTCGAGGGATTGTCCGAGGCGCAGCGGGAACGACACGGCGCGGCCAGCTCATGGCAGTCGTTGCCCGGAATCGGGCCCAAGACTGCGAAGGTCATCGCGCAGGCGTGGGCCGGGCGGGAACCCGACGCGCTCGTCGAACTGCGCTCCAACGCAGCAGATCTCGGCGGGGGAGACGTCCGGGCGGCGTTGCGCGGTGACCTGCATCTGCACTCGAACTGGTCGGACGGCTCGGCGCCGATCGAGGAGATGATGCTGGCAGCAAGGGATTTGGGCCACGAGTACTGTGCGCTGACCGATCACTCGCCGCGGCTGAAGATCGCCAACGGGTTGTCGCCCGAGAGACTCCGCAAGCAACTCGAGGTCATCGACGAACTGCGCGAGACGGTAGCGCCGATGCGGATTCTCACCGGTATCGAGGTCGACATCCTCGAGGACGGGTCGCTGGATCAGGAAGAAGAACTGCTGGAACGCCTCGATGTGGTGGTGGCCAGCGTGCACTCGAAACTGTCGATGGACGAAGCCGCGATGACGCGGCGGATGCTCAAGGCCGTGACCAACCCGCATACCGATGTGCTCGGGCACTGCACCGGCCGGCTGGTCAGCGGCGGTCGCGGCATCCGCCCCGAGTCCAAGTTCGACGCCGAGAAGGTGTTCACCGCGTGCCGCGACAACGACACCGCCGTCGAGATCAACTCCCGACCTGAGCGCCGCGATCCGCCCACCCGGCTGTTGAAGCTGGCACTGGACATCGGTTGCCTGTTCTCCATCGACACCGACGCGCACGCGCCCGGACAACTCGAGTTCCTCGGGTACGGCGCTCAGCGCGCGCTCGACACGGGCGTGCCCGTGGAGCGGATCGTCAATACGTGGCCGGCCGAACAGTTGTTGGCCTTTACTAATTCGTAAATCGACGCTAGCGTAAGTCGAATCGCTAACGGTTCGCTCGGGGGATATGCAGCCTGCGGCCGCTAGCTAATCGAATTGTGGCCGGACGCGTGGCCAATATCTGCATGCAATAGCCGGGACTCTCGCGGCGGTTCAGCGCGAAATGAGTTCGCGTTGAATTTGCGTAGACAATTTTTCAAAACTGTTACCCCAGCTCATCAGAGTTGTTATGGTCACGCCTTGAATACATCCCGCCGATGGCCTACCGCATCGCTGAAATTCGCGATCGGACAGAAGGGACAACTCGATGGCCGCCGCAGCAAGGTATGAGTTCGGCCCCAGCAACTACAAGTCGCTGTTTCCCGGCGGCGCAAAAGCGGTAAATCCCACCGCTTACGCACGCTATGTCGGTCGAGTTGGCGCATTAGCAGTGGCGTTGGGTGTGGGCGTCGCCGTCGCGACCGGAGGGTCGGGTTTGGCGTGGGCCGACGCTGGTTCAACCGGTGATTCCCAGAGCGCCGGGACATCGGCGGGGCAGGGTGGCGACGGGGACTCCGATACGCCTTCGACGGAAAGCGGCAGCGCCGACGACGCCGGGACGAGCGGGGATGGCGGCGACGATGACGCACCCGACGCCGACGACCCCGACGGTGATGAACCAGCGATGAATCTCGGTAGTTCGGGTTCGGTGGACACCTCGGTCAACGACGCCGGGCAGTCCACCGACACCACCGTGCCTTCCGAAGACGAAGTGGACGACGAGCCTGACCTCAGCGACGAACTGGAATCGGACGTCGAAGCTGAGGACGAAGGCGACGGCGCGGAAAGTACGTCGGTAACAACGGAACCGGCTGTCAGCCAACGCAGTTCCGGGTCACAATCCGGCGCCTTGGATGAGGCTGACTCGGACTCGGGACGTATCGACGACGTGGCGCCCGTCATCGAGGACGTGGTGGAGCGCGACGACGACGACGTGACCGAGCCGCAGGAGTCGTCAGAGTCGCTGACGAGCCAGGTGGTGTTGGACGTCGAGAACGTCGTCGACGAGCATCAGGTGTCGACGACAGTGGTCAGCGAGGACCTGGAGGCGGCACCGGAGTCGACGGGCGTTTCGGAGACGATCGTCGATGTCGCGGGGACGTTTGTGGCCGCCCTGCTGTCGCCGTTCCTGGCGCCGAGCCCGGTCGGGCCCGCCGAACCGCCGTTGGCGTGGGCACTGCTGGCGTTTGCGCGCCGCGAGTGGCAGCACATGCTGTTGAACCGCACCCCGGCTGCGGTGGTCGACGACGTCACCACGTCCGAGGACACCCCGATCACCGTCGACGTCGTCTCGGGAACCGATCCCGATGCGATCGCCGGTGACGTGGTGAACGTGATCGAGGTGACCCAGCCGCAGAACGGAACGGTCACCGTTCAGGGCGGCACGCTGACCTACACCCCCAACTCCGACTTTCACGGCACCGACACCTTCACCTACACCATCTCCGATGAGGACAGCCCGTTACATATTCACGGACTGAAGGGGCTGTGGGCGGCCATCTTCGGCGGTGACGCCGGACATGCGACCACGGTCACCGTCAGCGTGACGGTCACACCGGTCAACGACGCGCCGGTCGCGGTTGATGACGCGGTGACGGTGGCCGAGGACTCCGGGGCCAACATCATCGACGTGTTGGGCAACGACACCGATGCCGACGGTGATCAGCTCGCGGTGACCGAGGTCGGTGCGGCCTTCAACGGCACCACCACATTGACCAACGGTGTCATCACCTACACGCCGGACACGGATTTCTCCGGCACGGACTTTTTCACCTACACCGTCTCCGACGGCAACGGAGGCACCTCGACTGCCATCGTCTCCGTCACGGTCACCGCCGTGCAAGATGCGCCGGCGCCGCAAGATGACGCCTACATCACCGAAGAAGACACGCCGCTGACCATCCCCGCACCGGGAGTGTTGGACAACGACATCGACGTCGACGGGGATGACCTGTCAGCGCTATTGATCAACCCGCCCGTCCATGGGTCCATCACGCTCAACGGGGACGGGTCGTTCACCTACACACCCTTCGAGGATTTCCACGGGTTGGATTCGTTCACCTATGCCGCTTCGGACGGCAACGGTGGAAGCGCCACGGCGACTGTGTATGTGAGGGTCACTCCGGTCAACGATGCGCCGGTGGCCAACGACGACAATGTGGTCACCGACGAAGACGAATCGATCGTCGTCGACGTGGTGGGCAACGACTCCGATGCCGACCGCGATACGTTGGTGGTGATCGAGGCCGGTCCCGCGGGCAATGGCACGGTAGCGGTGGCCAATGGGGTGATCACCTACACCCCGGATAGGGACTTCAACGGCGCGGATTCGTTCACCTACACCGTTACTGACGGTAACGGCGGAACTGCTACGGCGACGGTGTATGTGACGGTGAATCCGGTCAACGATGCTCCGGTGGCCGTTGATGATGCGGTGACGGTGGATGAGGACTCGGGCGCGACGGTGGTCGACGTGTTGGGCAACGACACCGACATTGACGACGATGATTTGTCGGTGACGGCTGCGGGTGCGGCGGGCAATGGCACGGTCACGTTGGTCGACGGTGTGCTCACCTACACCCCGGATACGGATTTCCATGGCACGGACTCGTTCACCTACACGATTTCGGACAGTAACGGCGGAACCGCCACGGCCACAGTGACCGTGACGGTGAAGCCGGTCAACGATGACCCGGTGGCCGTCGACGACGATGTGGCCACAGATGAGGACACTCCGGTCGTTATCGACGTGCTGGCCAATGACGACGACATCGATCGTGATGAGTTGGCAGTGGCTGAGGTCGAAGCCCCGAACAACGGCAGCGTCACGGTGTCTGACGGGAAGATCACCTACACCCCGAACGCGGACTTCCACGGCACGGATTCGTTCACCTACACCGTTTCCGACGGTAACGGTGGAACCTCCACGGCCACGGTGTATGTGACGGTGAACCCGGTCAACGATGCGCCGGTGGCAGTCGATGACTTCTACTCCACCCAGCAGGGCACAGAGCTGATGATCCCCGCGCCGGGGGTGATGGCCAACGACTTCGACGTCGACGGCGATGAACTTCAAGCGACTGTCATCGACGGTCCCACCAAGGGGATCGTCTCGTTCACCGTGGACGGGGCGTTCCTTTATACCCCGAATCCCGAATTTCATGGTGATGACTCGTTTACCTACAGCGTTTATGACGGGGACGAAACCGCCACCGCCACTGTCTATATCACCGTCGAACAGGTCAACACCCCCCCGGTCGCCAACCCCGACGAAGCGGTCACGGAGGAGGGCATTCCGGTCGTTATCGATGTGTTGGCCAACGACTCTGACGCTGATGCGGAAGACGATCTCGCGGTGAGCCTGGTCGATGGACCGGCCAACGGCGTCGCTGTCCTCAATGCCGATGGGACAATCACTTACACGCCGTCTCCCGGCTTCAGCGGCAGGGATACGTTCACCTATCAAATCGACGACGGCACCGACGTGAGTGAAATCGCGATGGTCCAGGTTGAGGTGCGTGAACGACCAATTGGCGCTCCGGACATCAACGTGACCACTGACGAGGACAATTCGGTCTCGATCGACATATTGGCCCGCGACCCCCGTCCCGGCGGCGCAATACCCATCGCTATCAAGGTCGACAACGCCGAAAACGGTGTTGTTGAAATCCGCTCATTCAACGGCGAACGGTTCACGGTGATCTACAGACCTGCACCCGATTTCTTCGGGACAGACAGCTTCACCTACGTGCTGGTACGCCACGACGGCACCGTCAGCAACGTCGGAACCGTGACCATCACGGTCGACCCCGTCAACGACGACCCCGTGGCGGTTGATGACTTCGTCACGGTGAGGACGAACTCCGGGACCACGGTGGTGAACGTGTTGGGTAACGACACCGATGTCGACGGCGACGAGCTCACGGTGACCGAGGTCGGCGCCGCAGGCAATGGCACCGCCACGTTGGTCGACGGCGTCATCACCTACACGCCCGACGCTGATTTCCTTGGTACGGACATGTTTACGTACACCATTTCCGACGGAAACGGAGGTGCCGCCACGGCGACGGTGCGCGTGACGGTGAACAACCCTGCGGTCGCCAACCCCGACTTTGCCTCGACAGAGGAAGGCATGCCGGTCGTTATCGATGTGTTGGCCAACGACAGCAACGTCGACGGCTTGAGGTTGCAGATCTTCGACCCCCCTTACAACGGCACCGCTGAAGTCAACGAAGACGGCACGATCACCTACACGCCGAGTGCCGGTTTCACTGGCTCCGACCACTTTCGGTACGAAACCCGCGATGACACCGGTCGTTGGGTTCGCGCCTCCGTCAATATTCAGGTTCGTGAGCGCACGCTTGTCGCCAACGACGTCGTTGTGGACACCGACGAGAACAGTCCAGGGCTTATTTTTATATCTGCAAGAGACAACCTCCCCGACGGCGAGACCAACATCGCCATTAGGGTCGACAGTCCCGAGAACGGTGTTGTTCGAGTGGTTGAACAAAGCGAACAGCAGTTCACCCTGAAGTACACGCCGCCACCGCACTTCATTGGCACCGACAGCTTCACGTACCACGTGGTGGGTGCCGATGGCCGCGTTAGCAACCCGTACACGGTGACCATCACCGTCAACCCCGTCACCGGCGGTCCGAGGGCTATCGATGACACCGTCGTTGTCGATGCGAACTCCGATGCCATCGAGATCGTTGTGCTGGGCAACGACTTCGACGTTAACGACGGAGAACTGGCTGTGGTCCAGGTGAGCGACGCCCTAAACGGCACCGTCACGGTCGCCGAGGGTGTCATCACCTACAGGCCGAATGCCGGCTTCGATGGCCTCGACTCGTTCACCTACACCGTCGCCAACGACGTCGGCGCTGCGGCTACCGCCACGGTGACGGTGACGGTCAAGGACGCAGATGCCATCACTTTCGAAGACGGAGCACAGCCGTCGGAAACACTCGTCTCCGACGACCTCAACCGGATTGTGGTGCTGACCGGTAACGAATTACGGATCGTCGACCGCATAACGGGCCGGATTGACACCGTCGACCTCGGCGCGAACCCGTCGAGTGTCACGGTGAGTCGTAACGGGCATTACGCCTACGTCGCCACGAAGGACGGCAGTGATGTGTCGACCGTCAGAAGGATCGATCTCTGGGGGCCGGGCACCTCGACTCCGGTCGGCGCAATCAGCCAGGCGACGGCCATGGCAGCAGATCGCGATAACCGGACGCTGTACGTCGCGGACTACCAGGACGCCACCGTGTCGGTGATCGACACGCGGACCGGGGAACAGCAGATCATCGACATAGGTCTGCGGAGCAACGCCATCGCGGTCAGTGAATTCGGTGAAACCCTGTACGTCGGCAGCACCAACAACGAAGTGTGGGCGGTCGACCTCGAGACCGAGTCCAAGACGCTCGTGTATTCCGGCGCCTGGGACGACACGACCGTTGCGGATCCGGGCATCACGGTCGCAGGCGAGTTTGTGTATGTGGCTGACCGGGTCAACAACGCGGTGGCGGTCATCAACACCTTTACCAACGAGACCTACGCCGTCTATGACATCTGGGCAAGTCCAACGAGCGTGGCCGCATCGCGGTACGGCGGCGTGGTTCTCGTCGCGTCCGCCGCGGAGGAAAAGGTCACGGTGATCAGCCTCGAACTCGGCGTGGTCGGCGCGTTTGAGGTCGACGGTCTCGTCGACGTCGATTTCGCCCGCCACAGCGAGGAGTTCTATGTCACGACACGCGACGGGATTTCGACCATTCCGACCGACCACCTCTACGCGCTCTTCCAACAGAACCCGATGTAGGTAGTCGGGCCAGAACCGAGTCCATACGGCGGCGGCTTAGACTGCGCGCATGCGTGCTGACCTAGGTATCGACACGATCATCACCCTGCTCGCGGCCGGGCTGATCTTCCTGCTGGCCCTGGTCCTGGGAGTGTGGAAGTACCGGCAGATGGCAACGTCGCAGAACCACCTGGCGCACCCCTACGTCGACATCGCACACCGCGCGGCGCTGCTGTACTCGTTCGCGACGCTGCTGATCGCGGCGTTCGTCGAGCTGAGCCGGTGGCCCACCTGGGTGAACCTGACCGCGGCGATGGTGCTGGTGTTCTTTTTCGTCGTGGCCATCGCGAGCTACATCACCCACGGCGCCCGCCGCGACACCACTAACCAGTTCGAGCACCCCAGCTCGGCCCTCCACGGCGGCATGGTGGCGCTGATCATCGGCGAGATCGGCGGCTTCGCGGTCCTGCTCGCGGGATTTGTTGCCGCACAATTCTTCTAGTCTGGCAGCAGCGGCATCTCCAGACCCGGATCACGCCCCAGCAGAACCCCGCGGGTGACCGCGGCGTTGCCGTAACGCTGTCGCACCCGGTCGACGGCGGCGTCGATCGCGATCGGGTCGGCCTGTGCCTCGAACGGCAACTCCAGCTGTTGGGCGCCCTCACGGTCGATGCCCGACACCGCGAAACCGACCAGCGTCAGGCCACGTTCGGCGATCAGCGGAGCGGCGGCTGCCACCAGCGTCCGCGCGGTGTCCAGGATGACGTCCGTCGACGCCGTCGCGCGCGGCATCGTATGCGAGCGGGTGGCCCGGCTGAAATCGTCGAACCGCAGGCGTAGCACCACCGTTCGTCCGGTGCGCCCGGCCTTGCGCATCCGGCGGGTGATCCGGTCGACGAGGTTGACCACGACCGCGTCGACCTCGGCATCCGACATCGCGTTACCCGCCCGGCCCAGCGCGCGTTGGGCGCCCACCGAGCGTCGGCGCACCCCCGTCACCACCCGGCGTCGGTCGACGTTGTGGGCCAACGCGTAAAGCCTGCCGCCCATCGCGCCGCCGACCAGCGACGCCAACGTCGACTCACCGAGCTCGGCCACGTCGGCCACCGTCTCGATGCCGTGAGCGTGCAGTTTCTCCGCCGTCTTGGCGCCGACGCCCCACAACCGCCGCACCGGCAGCGGATGAAGGAACGCGAGCTCCCGGTCGGGCGGCACGAGAAGCAGCCCGTCGGGCTTGGCCTCCTGGCTGGCCACCTTCGCCAGAAACTTGGTGCGCGCGATGCCGACTGTGATGGGCAGGCCGACCCGGTCGCGGACCTGCTCGCGCAGCCGCGCGCCGATCTCCACCGGTGTTCCCGATACCCGCCCGAGACCCGAGACGTCGAGGAAGGCCTCGTCCACGCTGAGCGGTTCGACGACCGGCGTGGTGTCTTCGAACACCCCGAACACCGCCCGGCTGGCCTCGGTGTACGCCGCCATGCGCGGTGGCACCACGATCGCGTGCGGGCACAGCTGACGGGCCTGACGGCCGCCCATCGCGGTACGCACGCCGTAAGCCTTGGCCTCGTAGCTGGCCGCCAGCACAACGCCGCCGCCGACGATCACCGGCCTGCCGCGCAGCGCGGGGTCGTCACGCTGCTCGACCGACGCATAGAACGAATCGAGGTCGGCGTGCAGGATGGCCGCGACCGACGAGGACACGAACGTATGTTCGCATCACCGGCCGACAAGCGGAGGTCAGCGCGCAGTTGTGCCGTAGATGCTCGTGACCCAGACGTGCGCGAGGGTGTCAACGAGCTGACCGGGGGCGACGGCCGGTTGCTCCCCGGCGAACGCCGCCAGCATCGTGCGCTCGTTCATCAGGTTGAGCGAGGTGGCCAAATCGGCCGAGTTGAGCGTGTCCGGCGCTGCGCCGCGGGCGCGCTCGGCGTCGATGGACGCGGCGGTGTGGTCGATCCACTTCTGCATGAACCGGGACCACAGCGCCCCGATCTCGGGGTTCGCCGGCCGCGCCGCCGCACCGGCGAGCGTCACCGCTCGATGCGCCCCGAACGTCTCGAACAGCGCGTTGATCGCCTTCCACACACCGGCGGGGTCCACGGAGGCGTCCATACCGCCCATCGCTTCGTCGGCGTTGCGGTCCGCCTCGCTGATCACCTGCCGGACGAGCGCCGCCAGCACCGCGTCCTTGGACGGAAAGTAGAAGTAGAACGTCGGCCGCGAAATGCCGGCGCCTTTGGCGAGGTCGTCGACCGAGATGTCGGCCAGCCGGCGGTGCTCAAGGAGGCGCTCAGCGGTGTCGAGAATCGCCTGCTCACGTTCGTCCCCGGAGGGCCGGTTCGTGCGGCGGGCTCGGGCGGCGCGGGGCTGGCTGGCGGTCGTCACCAGGCAAACCTTACACGATGTCGAGTTTTTCAACACTCCGTTGACTTTTTCGACGGTGTGTTGATAGCTTGACAGCATGACTGAATTTGTCGACGTCGTCATCGTGGGTGCCGGCATCTCCGGCATCAGCGCCGCCTGGCATCTGCAGGACCGCTGCCCCGACAAGAGCTACCTGATGCTGGAGCGCCGCGAGAACCTGGGCGGCACCTGGGATCTGTTCAAGTACCCGGGCATCCGCTCGGACTCCGATATGTTCACCCTCGGTTTCCGGTTCAAGCCGTGGACCTCGGAAAAGGCCATCGCCGACGGCCCGTCGATCATGTCCTACCTGAAGGACACCGTCGCCGAGTACGGCATCGACAAGCACATCCGCTATGGGCACCGGGTGCTGGCCGCCGACTGGTCCGACGAAGAGACCAAGTGGACCGTTCGCGTCGAACGTGACGGCGAAGAAGTAGAGATCAAGTGTTCCTTCTTGTTCGCCTGCAGCGGCTACTACAACTACGACGAGGGTTATCTACCGACGTTCGTCGGCTACGACGACTTCGAGGGCACGCTGATCCACCCGCAGCACTGGCCCGAGGATCTGGACTACCAGGATAAGAAGGTCATCGTCATCGGCAGCGGTGCCACCGCCGTGACTCTCATTCCCGCACTTGCCAATTCGGGTGCCGGGCATGTCACGATGCTGCAGCGATCACCCACCTACATCGGATCGCTGCCCGACGTCGACCAGTTCACCGTCCGGATGAACAAGACGCTGCCCGAGAAGCTGGCCTACGTGGTGAACCGGTGGAAGTGCATTCTGGTGCAGTCCGGGCGCTACCAGTTCGCCAGGCGCTTCCCGAACGCCATGCGCAAGGTCCTGATGAAGATGGCGGAGCGCCGCCTGCCCGAGGGCTATGACGTCGACAAGCACTTCAGCCCGGCGTACAACCCGTGGGACGAGCGGTTGTGCCTGGCGCCCAACGGCGACCTGTTCAAGGCCATCCGGCACGGTAAGGCCGACGTGGTCACCGACACGATCGAGCGGTTCACCAAGACCGGGATCAAGTTGGCCTCCGGTGAGGAGCTTGAAGCCGACATCATCGTCACCGCAACGGGTTTGAACCTGCAGCTGTTCGGCGGTGCGACGATCTCACGCAATGGCGAGGCGGTCGAACTCAACAACACCATGGCCTACAAGGGCATGATGTTGACGCACATGCCGAACCTGGCGTTCACCATCGGCTACACCAACTCGTCGTGGACCCTGAAGGCCGACCTGGTATCCGAGTTCGTCTGTCGCGTTCTGAACTACATGGACGCCAAGGGCTATGACGCGGTCGAACCGCAGCATCCCGGTAACAGCGTCGACGAGCGACCGCTGATGGACTTCACGCCCGGTTACGTGCTGCGCGCCCTGGACTACCTGCCCAAGGCCGGGGCCGTTGCCCCGTGGCGGCTCAAGCAGAACTACCTGCTCGACCTGCGCCTGATCCGCCACGGCAAGGTCGACGACGAGGCGTTGAAGTTCACCAAACAGCGCGCGCCGGTGACGGTCTAGTTCCTCGCGGTAAAAGGGGAGTGCGCGCTATTGGGTGACCACGACGATGCCGTCGTCGTCGCTGTAGGCGACGTCACCGGGCGTGAACACCACGCCGCCGAACCCGACCGGGATATCCCGGTGTCCCGCACCGGTTTTGGTGCTCTTGCGCGGGTTGGTTCCCAACGCCTTGACGCCGATGTCGAGCGTGCGCAGCATCGCCGCGTCCCGTACGGCACCGTTGATGATCAGCCCCGCCCAGCCGTTGGCCACGCCCAGACCGGCGATCACGTCGCCCACCAGCGCCGCGTGCACCGAGCCGTCGCCGTCGATTACCAGCACCCCGCCGTCACCGGGTTGCGACAGCACCGATTTCAGCAACGCGTTGTCCTGGAAGCATTTCACCGTGGTGATCGGCCCGGCGAACTGCGCGCGGCCGCCGAACTGGCGCAGCTGCAGATCACAGCTGCGCACGTCGGGGCCGATCTCGTCGACCAGGTCTGCAGTCGGGCGGGGATCGATGCTCACCGTTTGATGCTAGCCACGATGATGTCGTGCACGAACTGGGCCAGGCCCGGTTCGGCGTCGTCGTAGTAGCGGGTGAACCGTTCGTCGGCCACGTACATCTACCCGAGGCAGACGTGCATGTCATCGCTGCACTCGTAATACCGCTCGATCGACGCGCGGTGCCGGGCCGCGAGCGCGTCGCTCTCAGCCGAACCGGGCGTAACGCCGTCGCGTTTGGCCTGGGCCAATGCCGCCAACAGCGCATCGTTCTCCTCTTTGGCGTCGATCCAGTCCTGTTTGGTGAAGGTCGAAACCCGCTGCCGGGACTGCTTCCATGCGTCGGTCTCGCCCCAGCGCTGTTCGGCTTCCTGCGCGTACTCCTGGCTGAACGCGGTCGTGCCGAAGATCTCGATCTGTTCGTCGACGGTCAACTGGATACCGCTGCGGTGTGCGTTCATCAGTTCCTCCACTGCCTTGATGGTGTGCTGTAGCCGGTCGGCCTGCTCGAGCAACAACCTGTGCTGGCGCTGCAGGTGCTCGAGCACGTCGGCGTCGGCGTCGTCGAGCAGCGTGCGGATCTGCTCGAGCGACATGCCCACCGATCGGTAGACCAGCACCAGGTGCAGCCGTTCGACGTCGGCGTCGGTGTAACCCCGGTAGCCCGACGGGGTGCGGACACTGGGCACCACCAGACCGATGTGGTCGTAGTGGTGCAGGGTGCGCACCGAGACACCCGTGAGGGCGGCTACCGCGCCGACGGTTCTGGCGTCCATGACGCCACTATCGACTATGACGTCGCGTGAGGGTCAACTCTTGTCGGAGCCGCGGCGCACCAACAACACCACGAGGATGGCCAGCACACCGGCCGCGACGGCGACCGCAACGGGCAGGCGCGAGGATTCCGGGCCGGGCGGCGGAACCGGCTCGGGCCCCGACACCGGGTTGCTGGCGGTCGCCACCGTCGCTTTTGCCTGCGCCGCAGTGACTTTCGCAGCCGACGTCAGGGTGTCCTCAGCCGGGGGCGGCTTCGGCGCCGCGGGCGCCTCCGATGCCTTTTTGGCTGGCGCCTTTTTGGCCGGTGCCTTCTTAGCCGCGGCCTTCTTGGCTGGCGCCTTCTTGACGGCCTTCTTCGCCGGGGTTTTCTTGGCCGGCGTCTTTTTGGCTGCCTTGGCCGGCGTCTTCTTAGCCGCCTTGGCGGGCGGTTCGGGGGACTGCGCGTCCGGCACCGGCGGCTTCGACTCGGGAGCCGGCGGCGTACCTTCCGGCTTTTCGTCGGGTCGGCCCTGCTGGTCTGCCATCGGGCTGCTCCTTTGCAGTGTCTATGTCTTGGCCTGTGGGCATGCGCGCGGGAACCGGCAACGGTCCCATCATGCCAGGTCGGCCATGCGCTAACCGGTGACGGCCAGCCCAGCGGCCAAGGCCAGCGCGACGGCCATCATCGTCAACTCGACCATCGACCGCGACCGCGATACCCCCGCGGTGGCCCGATGCGAACGCGCGGCGGGCAGCCACATCGTGCGGTTGCGCCAGCCCAGCACCACCAATGCGGCCGTCACCACGATCTTCGCCGACAGCACCCGGCCGTATCCGGTGGTCCACAGATCCGCGGCGGCATCCAGCCTGACCACCGCGCTGAACGTGCCTGCGGCCACCAACGCCAGCACACACCCCAGCGATAGCGCCGAGAACCGTGGCAACATCCGGGCCCACTGCCCGCGGTGCTCGATCGTCAACACCAGCGCAGCCAGCGCGCCGCACCACAGCGCCGCCGCCAGCATGTGCACCGCCACCGCCAACCCGCCCAGCGCGCTGTGTGCGAAGTGACCCGTCAGCGGTCGCGCCACCACGCCGATGGCGGCCACCCCGGTCAGCACCGCCACCGTCGACACCGCATGAGGCGCGGCAAGCGCCGCCACGGCCACCGCCGCGGCGGCACCCAGCGCCACCAACCCGGACCGCCCGGCCGTCGTCGCGACGGCGAAATCAGCGACCGTGCCCGCGCCCAGCGCACGGACCGGGACGCCGGCGGTCTCGGCGGCCGCCACCACCAGCCGGGTCAGCTCCGATATCAGCCACACCACGGCGGTGACCGCCAGCGGGGTCGCGGCCCGCGAGATCACCTCGGCGCGGTGCCGGCTTGCGTCGAGCATCGGCACCGCGGCCAACCCGAGCGTGACGACCGCCGCGCACACCGAGACCGCGCGCACCAGCGTCATGGTCAGCGACGCCTGCGGATACGCCAGCGCCCACGCCAGCACCGAGGCGGCCGCCACCACCAGCGTCGCGCCGGCCACCGCCCTGCGAGGCGTCACGTGCGGCGCCGCACCGCCCACAGGACAGCCCCGCCGACGATCACCACGACGCCGACATAGAGCGGCCACATCGGGAACCCGTCGTCGCCCGCATCATCGGCCGCCGTGGCCGGCGGGCCCGGGGTGCCGGTGCCCGCCGCCGTGAGCTCAAAGGCCCAGGACCCGGAGATGACGTGCCCGTCGGCCGAGGTCGCCCGGTAGTTGACGGTGTACGTGCCGGCCGGGCCCAGGGGGCGCACCCCGACGGAGACGACGGCGCCCTCGACCTTCGGTTCGCCCGTCGACCACAGGTTGTCGTCGGGTCCCACCACGGTCATCGCCGCGAACTGCGGCTGCATCGCCTCGTTGAACGTCGCGGCGACGGTGGCCGGTGACTCGGTCAACTGGGCGTTCTCGGCGGGGTCGGTGGCGATGCGGGTGGCGTGCGCTGACGCGCCGGCTGCCGTCGCCAGTGAGCCGGCCACCACCGCGACCGCCAGCAGCGCGGTCGCGAGAAGGCGTCTCATGACCGCCTCCGCGCCAGCAGCGCCCCGGCCCCGGCCACTGCGGCCAGCACCAACGCGCCGCCGGCCAGCCAGCGCGCCGTGGTGTCGACGCTGGAGGGCTGCGATGCGGTCGACTCGGTCAACTCCAGAACGGGCACGGGGAATTCGGGCTCGCCGCCGTCGGGCAGCAGCGGCTGGTCCCAGCGCACAACCTCGCCGTCCGAGTAGGTCTGGGTGGCCGGGAAGCTGACCGATTCGCTCTCGGGCAGCCGCACCGAGATCCGAAACAGCGCGAACTGGTCGGAGGAGATGCCTGTGCCGGGCGCCGCGGTCCAGGTGACCGACGAGACGGTGCCCGCGGCGACGTCGCGATCGAGGCGAGCCGTCCAGCCCGGCATCACCTCGGTTCGCGCCGACGTCACATCGGGCAGGTCGACGCTCAATTCTGTTGTCAGCGCGCCGGTTTCGGACTCACCGGGCACCCGGAACGTGACGGTGGCGGTGCTGCCCGCGGCAGCGTGGTCGGCCTCGGCGTGGACGTGGGCCGAAGCCGTCGCAGCGGTCGCCAACGCCCCGACCAGCCCGGTCGAAGCAGCGGCGGCAACGGCGATCAGGGCGCGCGAAGACGCCTTCGCGAAGGAACTCATGTGTATGGATGCTTTCTGGTGTCGGTTACGGGGGTTCGGATCAGCAGCAGGCGTGAACCGGTGGACCCCGATGTGACACCGAAGCGGCGAGCAACAACGCCGAACGCATCGGCTGATCGGCACGGTGAACCACGGCGACCGTCGTCGCGGCCACCGGCGGGCGCTCGACGCGCACCACCGCGCGCACGACCCGCAGCGCGGCGCGACACCACCGCTCGCCGGTTGCGATGAGTGCGGCGCCGACGCCGACGGCCACCACATGGGCGGCCGGCATGACCCAGGCGGGTAGGGCGGCAGCTTGGGCGTGGTCGTGGCCGACGGCCAGCATCGCGTGGCCGAGGAGTTGGCCGAGCGCCAGCAGCCCGATCAGGACTCGGATTTCACCGGCGCGCGGCAGGGCCGCGGCCACCGCGCCCACCGTCGCGGCCAGCACGGCCAGCTGCGTGGCCGACGCTCCGGTCGGCGGCGCACCGCTGCCGACCCCGTGCGCGGCGACCGCCAGTGCCGCGGTCAGCAGACCGCAGGACAACCCGCGGATGCGGACCGCGACGCGTGCCGGCGACATCGCCACCTCGGCTGCCACTCAGCTCACGCCAAGCCGTGCCATCAGATCGGCGTCGATGCCATCGAGCTGGCGGGCGATCGCGGCGTGCGAGGAGCGCCGACGCGGCGTCGGCATGTGCTCGGCGGCGGTGACGGCGGCCGACAGGTCGCTGAGCCGCTCGGTCATAGCCGCGACGAACTGCTTGGTCTCGGCGTCCTTGGGCTTCTTCTGGGCGACCAGTCGCACCGAGTTCTCCGCACCGGCGATGCGCGCCGACAGTTCGGCGCCGTGCCCGGAGAACTGGCCGAGTTGGCTGAGCGGAACACCCAGCCGTTCGGCTCGGCGTTCGTCGAGCACACCCCGCACCGAGGTGGCGGCGCGGTAGGCCAGCGGCACCACGACCGGGGCGAGCAACCGCGTCACCGTGAGCATCCTGCGGATCCGCCCCGGGGCGAAGACCTTGCCTTCCTGGGCGGCCTTCAACTGCGTCTCGGCCACCTTGAGCGCGGCGCGGTCGCTGTCGCGCTGAGCTTTCAGCTGCGCCTTGAGCGCCTTGTTGTCGGCCTTCTGCTCGGCTTTGAAGCGCCGGACCTCGTTCTTGGCCGACAGCTTGGCCTCGAGCTTGGCCTTGGCCTTGATGGCACGCGCCTCGGCCCGACGGGTGGCGCGGGTTTTGCGTCGCTTGAACGGGCTCATCCCGGCTGCCTCCCGGCTCTAGGTTCTGGTCACGGTGCAGCCCAACATTATCGTCCGGCACATCGGGGCCGAAGGTGGCGGCCTTGGCAGCACCATCGGTAACGGGCATGCTGGACCCACGGGGGCACCGCAAGGTTGGTCAACTGAGCAGAATCGCCCGCCTCAACGGGGCGGAGCGAGCATAGTGGACGTCGTTGATAGGGGGTTTGTGTATGGCTGCCAGCCGCCGTGTCACCCGCGCCGTGGGTGCGGTCCTGGATCTGGCCCCGCGACACGGGGAAGTATCGTTGACCCGTCTCGTCGATGCGGTCAGCAAGGACCGCGGGCGCCCGATCGAGCTGAAGATGGCCGAACTGCCGCCCGGAGTGTGCGGGCAGTGGCGCCAGTACACCGACCGCGACGTGTTCCTGATCCAGGAGGGCCTGCCCGCCTGGGACCGCACGTTGGCCCACGAACTCGGCCATCTGGTGCTCGGCCACGAGGGCATGCCGGTGGTCGAGGCGGCCCGCGAGAACGTCGAGGTGGCCAGCTTCGACCTCATCGGATACATGCTCAACCAACGGACCGGCTGCATGGGACCCGCAGGCGAGGACGCCGAGCAGGAGGCCGAGGACTTCGCCGCGCTGCTGCTTTACCGGCTGGGCCGGCTGCCATCTGACCGCTCGTCGATCGTCCAGGTACGGCTCGGAGAGGCGTTTGGTTGATCGTCTGGGTGATCGCCGGTCTGCTCGGATTGGCCACCGGTCTGCGCATCGGCTGGGCGCTGGTCAACAAGCAGTCGCTGGTGAGCACCGCGATGATCCTGGCGTTGGGCAGCCTCGGGTTGGTCGCCGCGCTGAACTGGCAACCGCTGACCCTCCTGGTCGACACGGCGCTGCACTGGCCGAACATCTCGATGGGGCTGACCCAGATCGCGTTGATCGGCTGCGCGGCGGGCAGCTCGGTGATGATCACCACCGTCTCGTCCGGACGTAAACCCGCCACGATCCGCAAGATCGCCATGGTGCAGTACGGCGTCGCCGCCGTCATCGCCACGATCAGCCTGATCGCCTTCTTCAGCGCGGGTCAGCAGCCCGAGATGGCGCCCGACGAGTATCTGCGGCAGAACCTCGATTCCGGCGGCAACTCGCTGCCGTGGTTGTTGCCTTTGCTCTACGTGCTGCTCGCGCTGTCGTTGGTGTCGTGGGCGGGGATGCGCTACTCCAACCGCAGCCGACGCGGACGCGCGCTGTTCGTCTTCACGGTCGGCATCGTGCTGATCGTCGCGGCGGCCGGGTTCTTCTTCCTACGCGTGGTCGGCGACACCGGTCCGGTGGGGGTGCGTACCGCGGCGACGCTTCTGGGGTGCGCGATGCTCGTCGTCGCGGCCGGATCGCTGCTGCCCAGCATCGAGGACTATTTCGGCGCCCGCCGCGAGCTGCGGGTCATCCAACCGCTGCTGACCGAACTGGGGCGTCGGCACCCAGACATCGGGATCGGCGTGCGTCCGCGCGGCCCGCTGGCCTTTCGGGTGGCCGAACGGATGTCGTTGATCTCCGACGCGCTGTTTCTGGAGGCCACCGCCGCAGACCACAAGCGCAAGCTACGCGTCGACGCGACCGGAGCCGGTTCTGACGTCGAGGACGCCGGCGAGGAGGTCGAGACGCCGGACGTGCCGCCGCGCGAACAGGGGCGCGCCATCGCGCAGTGGATCTACACCGGCCGCCAGGATGGCGCAGACGCGGAAAAGGCGGCCTATCCCGGTCCCGGCTGGCTGCGCCAACCGGAGAGCTATTCAGACCGCGAATGGATCCTCGAAATCGCAGAGCAGTACCGCATGCTTACCCGAGCCAGGAACGGCTCGGGGGACGCGTCCGGAAATACGCAGCCTCAACCGGCGTCGCGGTAAATCAACCCTGGTACTTCGCCGGGCCCTAAGGCCCGGCGAGCGGCGGGCTAATCGTCCAGGTGCTCCCGGCGACGCAACTCATCCACCTTCTGCGCGATGTCCTGCTGCGCTTCTGGGGACAGCCCGACGGTGCGTGCCGCAATACGGCGGACGCCCTCGTCGCGCATGTTGGCGAGCCAGGTCAGTTCCTTGTCGAGCTTCTCGTAGTACTCGTCGTCGGTGAAGTACGCCGGCTTGATCCGGAAGAAGTTGGCAAGGGCTGCCATGGTGGTCGCGGACGGGTTGGTGCGGTTGCCTGAGCGCAGCTGAGACAGGTACGGGGCTGACATCGTGACGCCCTCTGCCTTGAGCGCTGCGATCACTTCAGCCGACGTGTGCGGGCCCCGACCCGGTGGATAAACGGTGTCGAACAGCCGGTTTAGCCGGGCGGCGAACGTCGTGCTCATCGATATGACCTCCACATGCGTAGACGAGCGGGTTTATTGGCGGCGTATTTGCTGATCATCGTAGCGAGTGTTGTGCTGTCAACCAAGTGCAAACCGCGTAAAAGTTGACCCGCCTTGTCGTTGTCGGTAGCCGCCACGGGCGGTGGCGACGTCTGTAGGGTATGCGCATCGCGCAGG
This sequence comes from Mycolicibacterium sp. XJ662, assembly GCF_053484035.1. Lineage (NCBI taxonomy): Bacteria > Bacillati > Actinomycetota > Actinomycetes > Mycobacteriales > Mycobacteriaceae > Mycobacterium > Mycolicibacterium sp. XJ662. Next base: position 1,203,276 of record NZ_JBEFTL010000001.1, read on the forward strand.
CCTGTGGGGCGTTCTGGCAAATAATGACGCTTGCGTCGTATTTGATTTGCCAGCCCGTTCGGCGCCGGCGCCCCAGTAATGGTGTCCAATCCCACTGGCAACGCCCATCACGCCGCCCCCGGGCGCTGGGAGCGTTTGCTGTTATCAAGTTGAGCTTAGTAACGAGGCGCCGTCGGCGCAGGCAGGCCGCCGGGCGACGCGCGTCGACGCCGCACGAGGCTGACGAGCAGCCCGCAGCTTGCGAGCGCGACCACCGAACCGGTGCCCAAAAGCGCGGCCCATCGCATCTGCAGGGCCGCGTCGAAGAGAAGCCACACGCCGAACGACAGAAACAGCACACTCGCCAGGTTGTGCAGGAACCGCACGGGCAATCGCTTGTGCAAAAACGCACCCGCCGCGATCGCCACCGCGTCGGCGGCCACCATCCCGACAGTCGCGCCGATCCACACCCCGGACCAGCGGTGGTCGCTGGCCAGCGTCACCGTCGCGAGCATCGTTTTGTCGCCCAGCTCGGCGAGCACGAACGACGACACGATCGCGGGAATGATCCAGCGGGTTTCGGCGACCCGAATGTCACCGTCGTCGCCGGTGCGGGCAGAACGCCACGTCCACACGGCGAACAGCACGAAGGCGATGGCCGCGGCGAACGCGATCGGACGGTCGGGCAGCGTCAGCCCGAGGAAATGGCCGATGGCCACCGAAAGGCCGTGCACCAGCAGCGCCGCCAGGCCGACGCCCGACAGCACCACCCACCACCGGTGACGCAGCGCGTAGGTCATGGCGATCAGTTGCGATTTGTCGCCCAGTTCGGCGACGAATACCACGGCGAGGCTGATCGCTATCGCGGTGAGCATGAAAACGACCTTTCGACTCGTCGCCGTCGGACTGCATGCTCAGCGGCCTGTCCGGCTTCGGTCGAAGGTCTCGCCCACCGCGCCCTTCAAGAGCTCGCGGTTCGCCGGCCGGGCTCGCGCCAGTATGTCGACACGACGATTGGGGGCTACTCCCCTTCGCTGATGAGACCGACCATAGCGGCGATATCCGCGGCGCGCCACCGCATACGGAGGTTTCGGGTACCCGAATCAAGTGTTCAGGCAGACGAATCTGCGCGTTCGAAAACCCTTACGCCGCAAGCAGCATCGCGAGAATGGCGGTGTCGGGATGGCTGATGGGATCCACTCCGACGCGGCTCACCATCGAGGTGACCGTGCCGTCCGCTTCGGCTTCCACCCACGCAGCGCGGTGTTCGAGGCCCAGGTGCGGAAGCCCGGGCAGCAGGACGCAACCCGACGCGGCACCCGTGCACTCGGGCAGTGACGGCATGGTTTCGGACGGCGGGTGCAGCATGAGCAGTGCGGGCGGCTGGTGCTGCGCGAAATGTCCTGGCGCAACCGCCGAATCACCGACCACTGTGCCCTCGGCGACCACAAGCCCGACGGTGTCGGGCTCGGGTTCATCGGGCAACTCCTCGCGAGCGCCGAAAATCGTTGTGGTGGCCAGCAAGCCGGGCAGAGACGCGACGCGCACGGCAAGGGTCAACAGCTGCGCCCATTCTTTGGTGGAGTCCGGCCAACGTCCGGAGATGACGAAGCCCTTCAAGGAACCTCGTGAATGAAACGGGGCGATGCCGATCGCCCGACCGGAGCTTTGTTCCATGTCGCCTCCGCGCCATTGTTATTGGCTCAGGATGCGTTGCAAATGCTTGGCACACAAGACGACACGAGTGCTAACGGTCGACTTTCGTTCGGACGACCCACACGACCCGGTAGGAATCTGCTGCGGCGACCCAGCCGAACTCGCGCGAATCCATGGCGCCCGGCACACCGGGATTCTCCGAGCGGGCCTCGAAAGTCGTACTGCTACCGGCTCGGCGCACCTCGCCGACGCGTTTGACGAGCCACCGGGAGGACAGCAGCGGATCGCGGAATACTCGCAGTTGGCCGGGCCGGGGCGGTCCGCAACGCAGTGCGAGCAGACCGTCTCCCGGCGTCAGCGTGGGCCGCATCGAATCTTCGACGACGGTGAATCGACGCAGCGGCCAACTGAACGGTCCATGGTTGCGGCCCACCCCCGAAGGGTAAGTTAGAGGCCATGCTGCATCGACTGTTCGCCAACGCAACCCCTGCCCATGCCCACTGCGATTTGTACTGCGGCGTGTACGACCCCGCCCAGGCCAAGATTGAAGCGCTTTCGTGTCTGAAGACGCTGCAGAAGTACCACGATTCAGACGATGACCACTTCCGCACCCGCTGCGTCATCATCAAGGAGCGCCAGGCCGAGGAGGTCAAGCATCACCTGATGGTGCTGTGGGCCGACTTCTTCACCAAGGAGCACTTCGACCAATTCCCCAACCTGCACCAGTTGTTCTGGGACGGTGTGCACGGTGCCGGTGACGTGAAGAAGTCGACCGACGTGGCCGTCGCCGAGAACCTGCTCAAGACCATCGACGAGATCGCCGACATCTTCTGGCAGACCGAGAAGGCCAAGGGCATGGGCGTCTACCCGCCCGCCTGACCGACGCCGTTTTCCATCCGCACACAGCCGCCGGAACGCTTTTCCGTTCCGGCGGCTTTTTCGTATCGCTTAGGGCGAGATCAGAACAGGACGATCAGGGCGAGGATGCCCAGCAGCACCAACGCGATGATGCCGGCGCGGACGCAGGCCACCAACTGCGAGCGGTTGTAGACGTTCGAGGAGGACTGCCACTCAGACGGCGGTACCGCGGATCCCGGACCCATCGGATATGACCCCATCAAGTACTCCTGACCTGCACGTCCGCTAGTTCTCCTCAGTGAGCACAGTCACACAAGTGCGAGTTGTGACGCCGATCATAGCGCTTGTGGACGGCCCCGTGAAATCGCCCGGCCGCCACGGTGCAGCGGGTGCTCATCGGTCCGGCCGGACGGCCAGAATTAGTACAGCTACCGATTTCGCTCGGCTCGGTGGAGTGTTGGTCAGAAGGCGTCCAGGTTATCCACAGTGATCTTCAGCAACCGCACAGATTGAGCGGCTCACAGCGGATTCCGGCCGATCATGGGCCTGTGGATGAACCTGTGGAAACTGTGGATAGCTCGAAATTGCTGACATCGGGCATCGGGCCGCAACTGCGAGGTCGTGTGCCGCCGTCGCTAGGCTGGTCGGATGATCCAGGTGTGTTCCCAGTGCGGAACGCGGTGGAATGTGCGCGACCGCCGCCGGGTCTGGTGCCCGCGCTGCAACGGCAGCCTCCTGGCCCCGACCGGTCCCGAACCGGGAACCGAATGGAGCGCCCCGGCCACTTCCGCGCGTCCGTCGTCCGGCGCGGCGCCCCCGCGGCTGCCGCCGGGCTACCGCTGGATTGCGGTGCGTCCGGGCACTCCACCGCCGCCGCGCCGCGTACGCAGACCGCTGGGCCCCACCCCGCGCTACCCGTTCATCCCCCGATGGGGGCTCACCGACCATTTCGAGCACGTCGAACCGCGGCAGTCGACGCCGCAGACCGGCCCGGCGCCGGCGAAGGTGCGCACGCTCCTCGTCGCGACCATGGTGGTGCTCGGCGCGGCCGCGCTGATCCACCTGGTGCGCTATGCGCTGTTGATCATCAACCGCGGCATGCTGCTCAACCCGTGGATCGCCGGGTCGGCGACGTGGTTGGGGGTCGGCATCAGTGTGATCGCGATGTTTTGCGTGGTCGCCAGCATCGTGGTGCTGGCCAACTGGCTGGTCGCCCGGCGCGCGGCCGCGTTCGCCCACCGTGGGCACGACGATCCCCGGCCGGCGTGGGCGCTGCGGGCCGGATGCCTGGTGCCGCTGGTCAACCTCGCGTGGGCGCCTGTCTTCGTGCTCGAACTCGCCGGCGTCGAGGAGCGGCTGACGTGGCTGCGCCGGCCCGTGGTGGTGTGGTGGCTGGTGTGGCTGGCCAGCTACGCCGTATCGATCTGGTCCATCGCGACCAGCTTCACCCAGGACGCCCAGGGCATCGCCGACAACACCGTGACGACCACCGTGGCCTACCTGCTGGCGCTGGCCGCGCTGCTGCTGGCCTACAAGGTTTTCGAGGGCTTCGAACGGCAACCCGTCGAGCGGCCGTCCAAACGCTGGGTGGTGGTTACCGAGCCCGAACCCGCAGAAGCAGCCGAGGCCTCCGAGCAGCGCCCGGCAACCGCAGCCGTATGACTTCGGACGCCGGCGAGCCCGCCGGATCGGCGAGTCCCGGGCCGGCACCCGGGACTCACCCCTTCGTGGTGGCACACCGCGGCGCCTCGGCCGACCGGCCCGAGCACACCCGGGCGGCCTACGAACTGGCGCTGGAAGAGGGCGCCGACGGCGTCGAGTGCGACGTGCGCCTGACCCGCGACGGCCACCTGGTGTGCCTGCACGACCGCCGGGTCGAGCGCACGTCGAACGGCACCGGTGTCGTCAGCGAGATGACGCTGGCGCAGTTGCGTGAACTCGACTACGGCTCATGGCATCCCAGCCAGCGCAACGATGCCGGTTCCGGCGACACCGGGCTGTTGACGCTGGACGAACTGATCTCGCTGGTGCTGGACTGGAACCGTCCGGTCAAGCTGTTCATCGAGACCAAACACCCCGTTCGCTACGGCGCGCTGGTGGAGAGCAAGGTGCTGGCCCTGCTGCACCGCTACGGCATCGCGGCACCGCCGTCGGCTGATCTGGCCCGCGCCGTGGTGATGTCGTTCTCCGCGGCGGCGGTGTGGCGGATCCGGCGTGCGGCGCCGATGCTGCCGACGGTGCTGCTCGGCGACACGTCGCGCTTTCTGGGCGGCAGCGCGGCCACCACGGTGGGGGCCACCGCCGTGGGTCCCTCGATCATGACGCTGCGTCAACATCCCGAACTGGTCGACCGGGCCGCCGCGCAGGGCCGGGCGTTGTACTGCTGGACCGTCGACCATTTCGAGGACGTCGGCTATTGCCGTGATCTCGGGGTGGCGTGGGTGGCCACCAACCATCCCGGCCGCACCAAGACCTGGCTGCAGGACGGGCTGACCGGCGCCGGTCGCTAACCCGGCCGCTGGCGGCCTTCGGAGTCGCGGAATCCTCTCTGCCAAAACCACGTACCTTCCCAGTGAATTGCTTGCTGACAAGGATTACGGCTGGGCGTCGAGCACCGTTTGAGGCACCGGTGAATCGGTACGCAGCGCCTCGAATAATTGGTCCGCGGCGTCGTCATTCCAAACCACCACCGAACCCGAATTGTTGCCGGTGAATTGGCCGATCGGCACGGTCACGGTGGTGACGTCGCCGCGCAGGGCCCATGCCAGCCGCACCAGGTCCCAGATGTGGGCACCCTCGTCGACGGCGACGGCCTTGCTCACCGACTCGGCCATCGGTTGCCAGCGCAGCGGGTTGAGCAGCACCGCGGGGCTGGCCGCACGCTGCAGCAGGGCGGCCATGAAGGCGCGCTGATGGATCATCCGGTCCAGGTCGGCGCGTGGTGTCGCGCGGGTACGGACGTAGCCGAGCGCGCTGCGCCCGTCGAGCTTCTGGCATCCAGCGGGCAGGTCGATGCCGGCCAGCGGATCGGAAATCGGTTGGTCGAGGCACATCGTCACGCCGCCGACGGCGTCGACCATTTCCGCGAAACCGTCGAACCCGATCTCGGCGTAGTGGTCGAGGCGCAGCCCGGTCGCCTGCTCGACGGTCTGGGCCAACAGCGGCGCGCCGCCGAGCGTGAACGCCGCATTGATCTTGTCGCTGCCGTAGCCGGGCACTTCGACGTAGGAGTCCCGCGGGATGGACACCATCGTGGTTTCGTTGCTCGACCCGAGCGCGGGGAGGTGCACCAGCAGGATGGTGTCGGTGCGGCCGTCGCCGATGTCGCCGCCGGTGGCGAGGTCGGCCTGCTGTTCGGGTGTCAGGTTGTGGCGGCTGTCGGATCCGACGAGCAGCCACGTGGTTCCCGCGCCTGCCGCGGGACGCTCGCCGTAGTTCGGCAGCGCCGGTATGCGGTGCAGCGAGCGGTCCAGCCACACGCCGGTGGCCACCACCGCGACGATCACCACCAGCAGGCACGCGAGTAGCACGCGGCCCCAATGCCGTTTGCGCCGTGGCTTTTTCGCTTTCGGCGCGGGCGGCGGCTGTGGCTGACGCACCGCGGGCGGTGGCGGCCTGCGCGGCGGCGGCGGCCTGCGCGGCGGCGGCTGGCGTGGGGGAGGCGCTTGACGAGGGGGTGGGGGCGGCACCTTGTGCGGGGGAGGTGGCGGCGGTCTGCGCGACGGCGGCGGACGGAAGTTGGGGTCTCGCCGGATCACCTGAGACGGCTCCTGACGACTGCGGGGGTCCACACCCCGAGGCGGTCGCGGATCGTCGTTCACAGCAAGAAATCTACGTGGCGACCGCTGGTTTTTATTGCAGCCAGCCGAGGTGCCCTGCCGCCAGGGCGTATCCGATGAACGCGACCGCGTCGATCAGCGCATGCGCGATGATCAACGGCCACAGCCGCCCGGTGCGCAGGTAGGCATAACCGAACACCAGGCCCATCGCGACGTTGCCGAGACCGGCGCCGAAACCCTGGTACAGATGGTAGAGCCCGCGCAACACGCTCGAGGCGACGACGGCGACCACCGGATTGACCCGCAGTTGGCGCAGCCGGGTGAGCAGGAAGCCGACGACGATCACTTCCTCGGCCCAGCCGTTGGCGAACGACACCAGCAGCAGCACCGGGATGCGCCACCACGTGTCGTAGAGTTCGGCGGGTTCCACCGACGCGTTGAGGCCGAGGATGCGCGCGATCTGGTACAGCGCCAGGCCCGGCACCCCGATCAGCGCGGCAAGCCCGATGCCGCCGAGCACGTCGGGCCGCCACCTCGGCAGGCCGAGACCTATCCGGTCCGGGCCAAAACCGCTGCGCCACAACAGGTATACGGCCAGCGCGCCCCACGCCAGCAGTTGGAACACCCCGGCCAGGTTGAGGCCGAGGTCGATCAGGTCGAACTGTGAACGGCGTGGGTTGAGCGCGACGACCTGCCCGGCCAGGCCGAGCAACACCGATTCGACAAGGCGCAGCAGCGCGGTGTAGGCCGAGAGCGCGAACGTCACGACCAGCACGACGGTGACCTCGATGCGCAGCGCGCGTCGCTGCGTTTCGGTCAGTTCGTCTGGGCCGCCAGTCACCGCAGCTACGGTAGCGGGCGGTGAAGCGGGTCAGGGCCGGCGCGCACGCAGCCCGTTGAGGAAGGGGCAGCCCAGCAGCACCCTGATCGCCTGGGACAGGCCGGTGACGTCGTCGACGGGTTTGGCGAACGGCAGCCGCACGTCGTGGTCGCCCTCGTCGTTCTCCACCCGCAGCCGCACCCCGTAGCGGTCCAGCCCCAGCGGGCGGACGCGGCCCCGGCGCAGCGACATCGGCAGCCGGGTGGCCAGCCGGTCCACCACATCGCGGTGCGCTGACTCCAGATGCTGGACCCAGCAGACCTCCATGGCGCTGAACGGATCCGGCTGCGCCTCGAGCAGTTCGGTCACACCGATCGATTCGGCGCCGGCGGAATCGGCGACCACCACCGAGTCCACCTCCAGCCGCACCAGTGCGTAGCGCAGCTCGCCGTCGTCGCGGGCCGGACCGGCGTTGACAGAAAGCAGCGCGGGGTTGGGATCCTCGGAGGCGATCAGGTCGAGCAGGGCCGGAACCTCGGCGCCGGGCACGTGGTGCAGGCGACCGCGGATCCACACCAGCGAGCGCACCGGTTCGCGCAGCGGCAGCGGCGCGTAGTCAGTCATCTCCAGGACGGCGGGCACACCGGTGGGCTCCGCGGTGACCACCTTGCCGGCCAACGTGCCGCCGAGCGGAACGGTGATCGCGAACGAGCCGTCGTGCAACAGATGGTGCACCGGGGACTCGGCGGGATCGACGCCCCCGACCGCGAGCATCGCCCCGCCCGCCCTGGCGCATGCACTGCGGATTCGTTCTGCCGTCGTCGGTGCTATCAGGGTCGCAACCATGTCCCTCCTCAAGATTAGGTGAGCCTAACTTAACTAGGCGCCGGGGAATCACGCAAGGCTTACGTGCAGCGGAACGGGATTACCGCGGTGAACCGATAGGGTTGGCTCGTGCCACGCATCGCCTATCTCGGACCCGAGGGAACCTTCACCGAGGCGGCGCTGCGCAAGATGGCAGCCACCGACATGGTCCCGCACACGGCGGCGACGGCGGACGTGGTTCCGGTCGCGTTCGACAGCGCGGCGGCCGCGCTGGCGGCGGTTCGGTCCGGCGACGCCGAGTTCGCGTGCGTGCCGATCGAGAACTCGATCGAGGGTGCGGTGCTGCCGACGCTCGACAGCCTGGCGGCGGGAACACCGCTGCAGATCTTCGCAGAACTCACGCTGGATGTGGCGTTCACGATCGTCGTTCGGCATGGCGTCACGGCCGCCGAGGTGTCCACCGTCGCGGCGTTTCCGGTGGCCGCCGCGCAGGTGCGCCAGTGGCTGGCGGACCGCCTGCCCGCAGCGCAGGTGGTGCCGGCCTATTCGAACGCCGCGGCCGCGCACGACGTCGCCGAGGGACGCGCCGACGCCGGGGTGAGCACGGCGCTGGCCGCCGAACGCTGCGGGCTGGCCGCGTTGGCCACGGGCGTCGTCGACGAGGCCAACGCCCGCACCCGGTTCGTGCTGGCCGGCCCGCCCGCGGCGCCGCCGCAGCGCACCGGCGCCGACCGCACGTCGGTGGTCCTGCGCCTCGACAACGAGCCGGGCGCGCTGGTCTTGGCGCTGACCGAGTTCGCCGTGCGCGATATCGATCTCACCCGCATCGAATCCCGCCCGACCCGAACCGAGTTGGGCACCTACGTGTTTTTCCTGGACTGTGTCGGGCACATTGACGACGATGCGGTCGCCGAGGCACTAAAGGCGTTGCACAGGCGTTGTTCAGATGTGCGTTATCTAGGTTCCTGGCCGACGGGATCGGCCGCCGGCGCGGTGCCACCACAGTTGGACGAGGCATCCCGCTGGTTGACGCGGTTGCGGGAGGGCAAGCAGTGAGTGGGCGGTTGGTGCTGGTTCGGCACGGACAGTCACATGCCAACGTCGAACGGCGGCTGGACACGCGTCCGCCGGGGGCCGCGCTGACCGACCTGGGACGCAACCAGGCACGCACGTTCGCCAGGCGCGCCGCGTCGACGACCCGCCCCGGGCTGCTGGCGCACTCCGCGGCCGTGCGGGCCGGCCAGACCGCCCATGAAATCGCGGCCGAACTTCGGTTGGACACTTACGAATTCGAGGGCATCCACGAAGTCCAGGTCGGCGATCTAGAGAACCGCAACGACGATGCGGCCATCGCCGAGTTCGAGTCGGTCTACCAACAGTGGCATCAGGGCGATCTCGAGGTGCCGATGCCCAACGGCGAGTCGGGCCGTGACGTGCTCGACCGGTATCTGCCCACGGTCACCGAGTTGCGGCTGCGTCACCTCGACGACGCCTCCTGGCACGACGACATCGTCGTCGTCAGCCACGGCGCGGCGATCCGGCTGGTGTCGGCGGTGCTGGCGGGTGTGGACAGCAGCTTCGCGCTCGACCGCCACCTCGGCAACGCCGAGTCGATCGTGTTGGCGCCGATCACCGACGGCCGCTGGAGCTGTGTGCAGTGGGGCGCGTTGACGCCGCCGTTCTATCCGGAGCCCGACGTGAGCCCGGTCGAGGACGCGCTGCAGTCAGCTGACCCGATGGGCTGACACCGCGACGCCGCACAGGCAGCCGACGGCCTCGCAATCGATCCGAAACACGTGCACCACCTCCGGCATCGCACAGTCGGGTTCCGTGCACTCGGCGCGATCCGCCGCGTGATGGATGACGGTGCCGTGGCAGTGTTCGAGCCCCGTTCGGCACTCGCGGCACTCACTGCTCATGGCCCGTTTCTAGCACTGCGCGCCGACGATTCGCGGATGCCGCGCCCGCCTAGCCCCAACCCAGTTCGTGCAGGCGCTCGTCGTCGATGCCGAAGTGGTGGCCGATCTCGTGGATGACGGTGATCGCCACCTCCTCGACCACCTGCTCCTCGGTTTCGCACGTGTCCAGCAGTGCCTCTCGGTAGATCGTGATGGTGTCCGGTAGCGAGCCGGCGGCGTACCAGGAGTCGCGTTCGGTCAGCGCAGTGCCCTGATACAGCCCGAGGAGATCGGGTTCCTCCTCGTTGCGGTCCTCGACGAGCACGACGGCGTTGTCGATCGCCGCGGCGAGCTTGGGCGGTATGAGATCGAGCGCTTCGGAGACCAACTCGTCGAACCTCTGCGGGCTCATCCGCGCCGCCACTACGGCACCGGTGGTGGCGGCGGCGCAGGAGCAGGCGCGGGCGGCGGGGGCGCAGGTGCGGGCGCCGGCGCGGGCGGGGGAGGTGGCGGCGGCAGGCCTGGCGGCGGAGGCGGCGGCGGAGCACCTGGCGGCGGAGGCGGCGGCGGAACACCCGGCGGCGGTGGCGGCGGCGGAGCGCCACCGAGGAACGTGTTGCCGGGCTGTTCGGCTTCCGGCGCGCCCTCGCTGCCCGGCGGACCGTGATGCGTCCCGTCCGAGCTGCCGCCGCTGTGGGTGTTGCCGCTGCTACTGCTGCTGTTACTGCCGCTGCTGCTGCTGTTGCTTCCGCTGCTCGAGGACTGATTGCTGCTCGCGGCCGAGGAACTGCTGATCTCCGGCATCGGGATCGGCGGGAAGTTCAGCCGCTCCTGCGGGATGTCGGGCGGCGGAATCGGCGGCTGACCGTTGATCAGCAGCGGCCCCTTGGCGCTGTTGAGCAGCGTCGACCAGCCACCGTTGCCGAGCGTGGCCCCGATGCTGCACGACACCTGGCGGCTGCCCGCCGACCAGCTCGGCAGCGAAATGGTGCTGTAGATCAGCGTCAGCGTGGTGCTGCGCAGCTCGATGGGCGCCAGGTAGTCGTCGGTCATCCGGGTGCAGGCGTCCTTGATGAACGCGTCCTGCTCGTTCTCCGGCGGAAGCGCGTCGGGGAACCGCTCGGCCAGGTTGACCGCGCCGGTCACCTCCATTGCGTGGGGTGCCGCGCAGTCGACGGGAACGTCGGTGGGCTGGTTGGTCGACGGATCGATGCCCAGGCAGGTACCCGCGGGCCACACCTTGGACTGGTCGATGTCGGCGACCTTGCCCTTGAACGGCAGCTGCTGGTTGTTGGGTCCGGGCAGTTGCAGACCGCACAGCATGCGCCGTTCGTCCTGGTTGCGCCACGCCCGTTCGCCCGACCACAGCATGCTCACCGTGAACCGGCTGTTCGGGTCGTAGTTGGCCCCGAGGTAGCGCCGCACCGACGTCGAGCACTGCTCCTGGCTGATCTGCTGGATACGCGCCGGCGACGGCGGCTCGGCGTCGGGCCCGTACTCGCTGCCCGGGTAGATGCGCATATCGACCGACTGGGCGACCTCGAAGCGGTGCTCGTCTTTGCAGTCGACGATCTCGGCGGCGTCGGGCGTGCTTTCGGGCCAATTCAGACAGTCACCGGCCTTGGCGTGCTCGAAGGTCTCGTTACCGCGCGGACCCAACGAGATCGTGCTGGCGGTTAGCCCCGTCGCACCGTCACGCTGCGGCACCGCGGTGATCAAACCGGCGATGAGCAGGGCGCCGAGCGCGGTCAACAGCAACCCGCGGCGCGTCGGCGTGGCATTCAAGCTCTTCCACCACGCCGCCCGCTGCGGCTGCTCGTCAGCCTCGGGAGCCTCGGGTACGTCCAACATCTGCTCCATTGTGACAGGCGTGTCGGGTCATGTGACAAGCGATGCATTTGTAAAGTTATGTGGTTGTGGCTCGCAACACAGCCCGCCGGTAGAAATCGAGGCTCTCGACCCCGCGCGGTGGGCCGAAAGTAGTGTTGCGGCCGTGATCGACCTCAGGCTGCTGCGCGAAAATCCGGATACCGTCCGCGCGTCGCAACGCGCTCGGGGAGAGGATCCCGGCCTCGTCGACGTGCTGCTCGAATCCGACGCCGTGCGGCGGGCCGCGGTGACCGCCGCCGACAACCTGCGCGCCGAGCAGAAAGCCGCCAGCAAGAAGGTGGGCAAAGCCGCACCGGACGACCGGCCGGCGCTCCTCGAAGAGGCCAAGAACCTCGCCGAGAAGGTCAAGGCGGCCGAAGCCGAGCAGGGGCAGGCCGAAAAGGCTTTCACCGCAGCGCATATGGCGATCTCCAACGTCATCATCGACGGGGTGCCCGCAGGCGGTGAGGACGACTTCGTCGTGCTGGAAACGGTCGGCGAACCGCGCGCCGTCGAGAACCCCAAGGACCACGTCGAACTCGGCGAATCGCTGGGGCTGATCGATCTGGAGCGCGGCGCCAAGGTGTCGGGTGCGCGGTTCTACTTCCTCACCGGCGCCGGTGCGCTGCTGCAACTCGGGCTGATGCAGCTCGCGGCGCGGCTGGCGACCGACAACGGGTTCACGCTGATGGTCCCGCCGGTGCTGGTACGCCCCGAGGTGATGGCGGGCACCGGGTTCCTCGGCGCGCACAGCGACGAGGTGTACCGCATCGAATCCGACGACCTCTATCTCGTCGGCACCTCCGAGGTGCCGTTGGCCGGCTACCACGCCGACGAGATCCTCGACCTGTCCGGCGGGCCGCTGCGCTATGCCGGCTGGTCGTCGTGCTTTCGTCGGGAGGCGGGCAGCCACGGCAAGGACACCCGCGGCATCATCCGCGTGCACCAGTTCGACAAGGTCGAAGGGTTCGTCTACTGCAAACCTGAGCAGGCCGAGGCCGAACATGACCGGCTGCTCGGCTGGCAGCGCGAGATGCTGGCCCTGATCGAGGTGCCGTACCGCATAATCGACATCGCCGCAGGGGATCTCGGGACGTCAGCGGCGCGCAAGTTCGACTGCGAGGCATGGGTTCCGACCCAGCAGACGTATCGCGAGTTGACCTCGACATCGAATTGCACCACGTTTCAGGCGCGTCGGCTCGCGGTGCGCTACCGCGACGACAACGGCAAGCCGCAGATCGCCGCGACGCTCAACGGCACCCTGGCCACCACCCGCTGGCTGGTCGCGATCCTGGAGAACCACCAGCAGCCCGACGGCAGCGTGCGGGTACCAGAAGCCTTGGTGCCGTTCGTCGGCACCGAAGTGCTCGAACCCAAGCGGTAGCGCAGGTTTCGCTGCCTCCAGCCGGGGTATCGCCTTCGAACCCTTCAGGAGGAGAGCATGCGAGCAATGGTGTACCGCGGCCCGTACAAGGTGCGGGTCGAGGAGAAGGCGCCGCCCAAGGTGGAGCATCCCAACGACGCGATCGTGCGGGTACAGCGCGCGGCGATCTGCGGTTCGGACCTGCACCTGTACCACGGCATGATGCCCGACACCCGGGTCGGCTTCACGTTCGGCCACGAGTTCATCGGCGTGGTCGAGGACATCGGACCGTCGGTGCAGAACCTGAAGCGCGGCGACCGCGTGATGGTGCCGTTCAACGTCTACTGCGGGTCCTGCTACTACTGTGCGCGTGGCCTGTTCTCCAACTGCCACAACGTGAATCCCAACGCCACCGCGGTGGGCGGCATCTACGGCTACTCCCACACCTGCGGCGGATACGACGGCGGCCAGGCCGAGTTGGTCCGGGTACCGTTCGCCGACGTCGGGCCCGCCGTCATTCCGGAGTGGATGGCCGACGACGACGCGTTGATGTGCACCGACGCCCTGGCCACCGGGTACTTCGGTGCGCAGCTCGGTGACATCGTCGAAGGTGACACGGTGGTGGTGTTCGGGGCCGGGCCGGTCGGTCTGTTCGCCGCGAAGTCGTCGTGGCTGATGGGTGCCGGGCGGGTGATCGTCATCGACCACCTCGACTACCGGTTGGAGAAGGCCCGCACCTTTGCCCACGCCGAGACCATCAACTTCGCCGAGTGCGACGACATCGTCGTGGAGATGAAGAAGACCACCGACCACCTCGGCGCCGACGTTGGGATCGATGCGGTCGGCGCCGAGGCCGACGGCAACTTCCTTCAGCACGTGACGGCCGCCAAGTTCAAGATGCAGGGCGGTTCGCCGGTCGCGTTGAACTGGGCGATCGACTCGGTCCGCAAAGGCGCCACGATATCGGTGATGGGCGCGTACGGACCGATCTTCTCACTGGTGAAGTTCGGGGATGCGCTCAACAAGGGGTTGACGTTGCGGATGAACCAGTGTCCGGTCAAGCGCCAATGGCCCCGGCTGTTCTCGCATATCCAGAACGGGTATCTGGCCCCCAGCGACATCATCACCCACCGCATTCCGCTCGAACACATCGCCGAGGGCTATCACATCTTCTCCGCCAAGCTGGACAACTGCATCAAGCCGGTCATCCTGCCCTCGGCGGCCTGACCATCGAAGGACTCCAAATGACCTACACCGCAGAACATCCGAACCGGCCTGACATCGCCGAGTTGCGTGCCCGCATCCCGGGTTGGGGAGTCGATCTCGATCCCAACGACCGCCCGTCGGTGCCGAAGCTGAAGTACGACCCCCAATCCACCGGTGCCCATTGGGATTTCCCCGACCGCCAAGAACAGTTCGTGCCGCGGGAACGTTCGATCGAGCACAAGTTCGTCACGCCGGTGTTCGGAACCGCCACACCGCTGCACGGGCTCTCAGGTGCGATCCGGCGGTACTCCTACCTCAAGTACAGCGAAGCCCGCGCGGCGCACTGGCTGCTGCTGATCGCCGCGGACCGGGTGGACGCGGTGGAAAGCCACCTGCGGTCGTTTCTCACGCTGCGGCCCGACAACCCGATCACCCAAACCGGCGTCAAGGCAGAATTCACCCACAACGGGTGGCGTTCGCGCACCGACGGCAAGCGAGCAGACCTGAACCACCAGTGGATCGACCCGATCCTGGTCGGGGCGCCGTGGCTGATGTCGGCCGGCGCCGGTGCGTGGGCGGTGCGGGCGATGCTGCGCAGGTTTCGCGGCTAGTTCTTCAGCAGCTGGTCGAGGCTGGCCAAAAACTCGTCGGGCCGCTGCGGTGTGAAGGCCGGCTTGGGCCGGGTGCCGTCCACATCGAGCGTGACCAGTGTCGACTTGATCGGCCGCCAGACATCCAGCGGCAGCCAGCGGCGCAGATCCGAACTGCCCCAGATCCGGAACCGGTGGGTGAACATCCCCAGCGGCTCGGCCTTGTACCCGCGGATCGACGACAGTGGGATCACTTTCGATGTGCCCGACGGAAAATGGTAGCGCCGCAACGTGATCGCTTGGCGATCGAGCTGGATCTGCCCGTCGTCGTAGTACTGGCGGGGTGCGGTCATAGTTTCCGCCGCCGCAGTTCGTGACCTTTGCTGGTCAAGCAGCGGCCGCTTTCGAGGTTCCACTGCCACCCGTGCAGGTTGCAGGTCAGCGTCGAGCCGTCCACCACCCCGAACTTCGACAGGTCGGCCTTCAGGTGCGGGCACCGCCGCTGAATTTCCCAGCCGTCTAACGTGATCGACGCCGTGTCGTCGTGCGCCTCGGCGAACCAGCCGTCGGCGTAGGCGATGCGTTCGTCGGTGAGGCATTTGAAGAAGGTGTACAGGTACTCGTTGTAGCCCCCTACCCGCCAGGCCCGGAACCGCGTCGACAAAAAGATGGTGTTGACCCAGTCCGGTTCGTTGTCGCGCAGCACGGTGCGCACCAACTCCGGGGCAATCTGGAACCCGTAACGGAACTTCTCATCCGGGATCGGTTCACGGACAGCGCGTTTGGGGAAGTCGAGCACGATGGTTTCGTTGTGGTCGCGGCCGTGTAACCGGAGTTCGACCGGATAGCCGATACCGTCGCAGATCTGGTCGCTCTGGATCATGATCGGCTCGAACACGGCGCGCAGCGGTTCCAGCAGCGACTCACCGGCGGCCGCCGCCCACCCTGCCTTCTCCGCGGCGAGCACCGGCGCCATCCGCTCGGCGTAGTCGGCGATGTAAGCGGCCTTGCCCGTGGTGAAGATGTCCTGCACCGCATCGTCGGGCAGCGGATGGGTCAGCGAATCCAACTGCGCCCCAGTGAATTGCGCCGTCGACCCGGGGATCATCAACAACCCGCCCTCATGGCCGTGGGTGCGCATCTGGTCGAGAAACACGACCTGGTCGGGAAAGATGTTGGCCGGATCGCCGGAATCGTCGTTGAGATGGCGCAACTCTGGATCCAGAAAACACGGCGGACCCGCCGACGGGATCACCCATCGGGCGTCGACCTGCGCGATGTACTGGCGGCAGCGGTCCATCTGTCGCTGCCGCTTCTGGATACCGAACGCTTCCTTGGCCCGGGCCGGCATGTCGTAGACCATCGGATACCAGATCGCCCCGGAGTACTGCAGCATGTGCACGTCGACCTGGCCGAAATCGGCGTGCACCACGTCCAGGTCGACCGGACGGGCGTCGTTCATGTTGAAGCAGACGGTCTCGCCGTCGTCGACCACCAGGCCGGAGTCTCCGATCGGCCCGTCGGCGGGGGCGCGCAGCGCGATGATCATCACATCGAGATCGCCCTTGGGGCCGCTGACGCGGTGCTTGACCGAGTCGGTGGTTTCAACGAACCGGTGAAACCCCACCTTCTCCAGTTCGCGGCGCAGATCGGGGACCGGGAAATCGGGCAGCAGCACCACCGCGTCCTTGTTGACGTGCTCGCGCAGGTTCTTCGGATCGAAATGATCGGCGTGCAGGTGCGAGACGTAGAGATAGTCGCAGTCGCCGAGGGCCTCCCAGTCCAGCGCGCTGTTGTCCGGGAACGGGAACCATGACCCGAAGTACGCCGGGTTCAGCCAGGGATCGCACAGGATGCTTCCAGCCCTGGTGTCGATGCGGAAACCCGCATGCCCGACGCTTGTGACCTGCACTAACGTCCTTTCTCCGCGATGATGGTGACCCTTCGAGCTTAACGGCAGCAGACAACAGGAGTCGCAACCACGCGGGCGCACTACGCTGGCGGCTGTGGAACCGGTGTACGGCACAGTCATCCAACTTGCGCGGCTCATCTGGCGCGCGCAGGGGTTGACGTTCACCGTCACCGGCGTCGAAAACCTGCCGGTGACCGGTGGGGCGGTGGTGGCCATCAACCACACGAGCTACTTCGACTTCACGTTCGCGGGGCTGCCCGCCTACCGGCAGAAGCGCGGCCGCAAGGTGCGGTTCATGGCGAAAAAAGAGGTCTTCGACCACAAGATCGGCGGCCCCCTGATGCGCAGCCTGCGCCACATCGAGGTGGACCGCGGCAGCGGCGCCGAATCGTATGGGGCGGCCTGTCAGATGCTGCGGGACGGCGAGCTGGTCGGCGTCTATCCGGAGGCCACCATCAGCCGCAGCTTCGAGATCAAGACGCTCAAGTCCGGCGCGGCGCGCATGGCGATCGACTGCAATGTGCCGATCGTGCCGCACATCGTGTGGGGCGCCCAGCGCATCTGGACCAAGGGGCACCCGAAGAATCTGTGGCGGCCCAAGGTGCCGATCGCGGTCGCGGTCGGGGAACCGATCGCCCCGACGCTGCCCGCGACCGAGTTGACCGCGCTGCTGCATTCGCGGATGCAGCATCTGCTGGAACGCGTGCAGGATGCCTACGGTCCCCATCCCCCGGGCGAGTACTGGGTGCCGCACCGGCTGGGCGGGGGTGCCCCGTCGCTGGCGGAGGCCAATCGGATGGATGCCGAGGAGGCGGCGCAGAAGGCGGCGCGGCGGGGAGGTCAGGCCGATACGAACGGGGCGCCGGAGTAGTGGCCAGGGAGCCGGTCTTCCGGACGCTCGAGGTTCTGGTCAAGGCGGCCGTCAAAGTCAACGGCATCCGCATCACGTATAACGGCCTGGAGCACATCCCCACTTCTGGCGGCGCGGTGATCGCCATCAACCACACCAGCTACATCGACTGGCTGCCGGCGGCCCTGGCGGTGCACTACCGCGGGAGGCGGCTGCGGTTCATGATCAAAGAGGAGATGCAGGAAGTGAAGATCATCAACTTCCTCATCAGCCGCACCGGCACGATCCCGGTGGATCGCCGGGCCGGCGCAGGCGCCTATGCGGTCGCGGTGGACCGGTTGCGCGCCGGTGAACTCGTCGGGGTGTATCCCGAGGCGACCATCAGCCGCAGCTTCGAGCTCAAGGACTTCAAGACCGGTGCGGCGCGGATGGCGCGCGACGCCGACGTCGCGATGGTTCCGTTGATCGTGTGGGGGGCGCAGCGCCTCTGGACCAAGGATCACCCACGGCGGTTGGGCCGCAGCAAGATTCCGATCACCGTCGAGGTCGGTGCTCCGCTGCACGCCGCCGACACCATGGAGCAGACGCTGACGGTGCTGCGGTCCTCGATGGGCGAGCTGCTGGACAAGGCCCAGCGCGAATATCCGCAACCCCCCGGTGCGTACTGGCTGCCGCGCCGGCTCGGTGGCAGCGCGCCGACACTGGCCGAGGCCAAGGCGCTCGACGAAGCCGAACTCGCTGAGCGCGCCAAAAAGCGTGCGCAGCGAGAAGCCAAGAGCCGCCGATGAACCGGCCCACCATGATCGCCTCCGATGTGGACGGCACGCTGCTCGACGACGACGAGAAGGTCACCGCGCGCACCAACGCCGTCGTGCACGCGGCTGTGGCCGACGGGGCGCAGTTCGTGCTGGCCACGGGGCGTCCGCCGCGGTGGGTGCAGCCTGTCGTCGACGCACTGGGTTTCGCGCCGATGACGGTGTGCGCCAACGGCGCGGTGATCTACGACCCCAACACGGACCGCATCGTCTCCGCGCGCACGTTGTCCGCGGAGTTGCTGGCCGAACTCAGCGACATCGCCACCCGCGTCATCCCCGGTTCCGGGCTGGCCGTTGAACGGGTGGGCGAGAGCGCCCACGACGCGGCGACGCCACAGTTCGTCAGCTCACCGGGCTACGAGCACGCCTGGCTCAACCCGGACAACACCGAGGTGTCCATGGCGGATCTGCTCAGCGCGCCGGCGATCAAGCTGCTCGTCCGCAAGGCCGGCGCCCGCAGTTCCGATATGGCCGATGTGCTGGCCCGGCATATCGGGGAGCGCGCCGACATCACCTACTCCACCGACAACGGCCTGATCGAGGTCATGCCGGTGGGCGTCAGCAAGGCCTCCGGAATCGAGGAACTCACGCGTCCGCTGAACATCGCCGCCGACGAGGTGGTGACGTTCGGCGATATGCCCAACGACATTCCGATGCTGCAGTGGGCCGGGCTGGGGGTGGCCATGGCCCACGCCCATCCCGAGGCGTTGGCCGCCGCCGACGAGGTGACGTTGACCAACAACCAGGACGGTGTGGCCCGCGTCCTGGAACGTTGGTGGAACGGCTAGGTGAGGCTGATCGGCGGGGTGAACCGCTCCAGTTGAATCGGTTCGTGGTCGACGTAGGTCGGGGGCAGGTTGACCGCGATGCCGTCGATGACCCGTGTCACGCTGCCCGACTCGCGATCGAAGTTGAGCGTGCCGTGCTGGAAGTTCTGCACGATCCACAGCGGCTCGTGGATTTCGCCGCTGGTCGGCAGGCCGAGCGCGCCGCGTTCGAAGCCCAACGACCCCCACGCCTTGTAGATCTCGCCGGTCAGCGGCTGGGCGCCGGTCGGCGGAGACCAGTACATGGCGCCGCGCTCGAACATCGCGTAGCGGATGCCGTCCTGACCGGAGGCCTCAGGTGACGTCGGATTGCCCAGCGGGCTGTTCGGTCCGCCCATCGCCTCCCAGCGCGCGAAGATCGCGCCGCCGCGCAGGGTGTCGACGAGATCGGCGGGCCCCGGTGGGCTGTTGAACCGCGCGGCGATCTCCCGGATCTGGTCCATCAGCGCGTAGGCCGCATTACCGGGGCATTCGGTGACGCCGACGTCGCGGTGGGTGAAGATCGTCGGCAGGGTGGGGGCGGCGCCGAACGGGAACTTGGCGAACGAGCCTCCTGAGGAGGCCAGCACCACGGTGCCCCTCGGGTCGATGTGGTCCATGCCCATGCGCCAACCCAACAACCGGCCCGTGGTGCCCAGCTGGATCGGGGTGGGCGGGACGGCATCGAAGTTGCCCATCATCGCCACGCCCCAGGTGTCGCGGTTGAAGCCGCCGGTGTGGGCCCCCTCGACCGGCCTGGTGATCCCGCCCGCACGGCCCTCGAACACCTGGCCGTACTTGTCGACCAGCGCGTTGTAGGCGATGTCGCACCAACCCAACGTGCGGGTGTGGTACTCGTAAATCGACCGCACGATCCCGGCCGAGTCCTCCGGCGCGTACTCGTTGCTGCCCGCGGTATGGTGCACGATGCCGGCCCGAATTCCGTTGTCGTAGCGCGGTTCTCCGCACCGCAGCATCGATTCGTCGGCGCCCCACTGTGCGCGGCTGATGATGACCGGCGGCACCCCGGGGCTGTTGACCGCCGACGGCAGCGGCAGGTTGTCCACCGGCGCCTGCGGCGGGCTGATCAGCACCGCGTTGATGTTCTGCGCGAACGGCTGCTCGACGTTGGCGGGCACGTAACCCAGCTCCGGGCGGTCCGCATCGGAAACCCGTTGTGGCGCCGTCGGTGTGGCACCGGGCGGCCGGGTGACCGCGATCTGCACCGTGGTGGTGCGCCCGACGAACACCGGTTCGGTGCCGCGGGGCCCGCCGGCGTCGGGACCGTCAGGGCCTACTCCCTCAAGGGGTTCGGCCTCGTACCACGGCCCCCAGGTGCCGTCGTCCTTCTTGGCCCGCACCTTGGCCGAGGTGCCGGTCAGGTCGGACGCCGTGAGGGCGACCATCGCGAACGGGGTGTGCTGGTGGATCTCGCGGATGGTTTCGCCGGCACCGAGATCGGCGAGCGGCTGCTCAGCCATCCGGGGGGCCTCCAGCGCCGGCGGCTTATCGTCGTCGCCGCCGGGTATGCCGAAGACCGCCATCGGCAGCATGACGATCGTCGCCGCGACAGCGGTGAACAGCAACGACGGCATGGGACGGCGGCACGGCACAGCCCGATGTTACGTATGTGTCAGTTGTTACTAATGTTTCGACACGGCGTTTGGCGCGGGAAAGTGACCGACCTGCAACGGCACCGCAGAGCCCCGATCGGCTTCTGCGGTGCCGTCTGAAACAGGTTTACGGCGCTGGGGCTGGCGCGGGAGCCGGTACCGGCGGTGCCGGCGGTTTGACGGCCGACATGATCGCCGGCATCACCATGCCCTTGAGCAGGTCGATCGCCTGCCCCGCGCCCAGTTGGTTGGCCATGCTGGACAGGTCGCCGATGATGCCGCCGCTGGCTGGGGCCGCCGCGGGCATCGTGGCCAGGGTCGGATCGCCGAGGATCGGATAGGTACCCGCCGCGGGGTCCAGCCCGATGGGCGCCGAGATCGGCACCTCACCGGTGAGCCCCGTGGAGACCGGGGTGGCCAGTGCGGGATCGGTCAGCGCCGGCGGAGTCGACAGGCCCGGCGCGGTCAGGTCCGGCGCGGTGAGTCCGGGCGTCGTCGCCGTCGGGGCGGTCAGCCCCGGCGTGGTCAGCTCGGGGGTGGTGAGCCCGGGGGTGGACAACGCGGGGTTGGTCAACGACGGATCGGCCAGCGCCGGATCGGTGAGCGCAGGCGCGGGCAAGGTCGCACCCGGCACGGTGGCGCTGGGAACGTCCAGGCTCGGCCCGGTCAGACCCGGCGTGGTCAACCCGGGCGTCGTCAACCCCGGCGTCGTCAACCCCGGCGAAGTCAGACCAGGAGAGGTCAGACCCGGAGAGGTCAGCCCGGGTGACGTCAGGCTGGGTGTCGTGGAGCCGGTCCCGGTGAGCATGCCGGTCGGCATCGGCGGCAGGTTGATGCCGAACTGCGACAGCCCCTGGGACAGGGCGGACATGATTTCACCCGGCAGGTCGGTGATCATCGCGGCCTGGACGAACTCACGATGCTGAGGGCCGGGATCGGTGCTCGCGGACAAGTCGCTCACGGCGATGACTGCGGCTGGACTCGCGACCGCCAGGGCCACGACTGCGCTCGTGGCTGTGGAAAGCCGGCGTCGACGGCGGTTCGGCACGGAAGTCTCCTCAATATCTGGACTACGTCGGGTGGGGTGATCTTGTGATCAACCCAGGTCTCGCACTGTCGGCGGAGGACCGACGTGAACGACGTTACGGGTGTGACTAATGAGGCAAAAGTGACGATGCGTAATCGTGAGCCGATCGCAACCTTCGGCCGCCCGCCGCAGGCTTGTCGGATTCGGGCGGGGTACGCCTGTTCGGATACCCTTGCTGCCGATGACAGCTCGTTATGACCTCTTTGTCGTCGGTTCCGGATTTTTCGGCCTGACGATTGCCGAGCGCGCGGCTACGCAGCTGAACAAGCGGGTCCTGGTTCTCGAGCGTCGGCCGCACATCGGGGGTAACGCCTACTCCGAGCCCGAACCGCAGACCGGCATCGAAGTGCACCGCTATGGCGCCCACCTGTTTCACACCTCCAACAAGCGGGTGTGGGACTACGTGCGCCAGTTCACCGACTTCACCGGGTACCAGCACCGCGTCTTCGCCATGCACAACGGTCAGGCCTACCAGTTCCCGATGGGCCTGGGCCTGGTGTCGCAGTTCTTCGGCCGCTACTTCTCACCCGATGAGGCCCGTGCGCTGATCAAGGAGCAGGCCGCCGAGATCAGCACCGAAGACGCCCAGAACCTGGAGGAGAAGGCGATCTCGCTGATCGGGCGTCCCCTCTACGAGGCGTTCGTCAAGGGATACACCGCTAAACAGTGGCAAACCGACCCCAAGGAGCTACCCGCTTCCAACATCACCCGGCTGCCGGTGCGCTACACCTTCGACAACCGGTACTTCAACGACACCTACGAAGGCCTGCCGGTCGACGGCTACACCGCGTGGCTGCAGAACATGGCCGCCGATGACCGCATCGAGGTGCGCCTGGACACCGACTGGTTCGACGTCCGTGACCAGCTGCGCAACGAATCCCCGTCGGCCCCGGTCGTCTACACCGGCCCGCTGGACCGCTACTTCGACTACGCCGAGGGCCGGTTGGGTTGGCGCACCCTCGATTTCGAGCTCGAGGTGCTGCCCACCGGGGATTTCCAAGGCACGCCGGTGATGAACTACAACGACCTCGAGGTGCCCTACACCCGCATTCATGAGTTCCGCCACTTCCACCCCGAGCGCAGCTACCCGTCCGACAAGACCGTCATCATGCGGGAGTTCTCCCGCTTCGCCGATGACAACGACGAGCCCTACTATCCGATCAACACCGAGGCCGACCGTGACATGCTGGCCGGATACCGCACCAGGGCGAGAGCCGAAACGGCGTCGGCGAACGTGCTGTTCGGTGGCCGGCTGGGCACCTATCAGTACCTCGATATGCACATGGCCATCGCCAGCGCGTTGAGCATGTACGACAACATCCTGGCGCCGCACCTGCGGGACGGCGCCCCACTGAGCAACGGCACAGAAAGCAGCAGCGCATGAGTGACATCCCGTCCGGCGCGCTCGACGCCGGAGAGTCCAAGGCCGTCAGCCTGCTGGCGCGCATCATCTCGCCGCGCCCGGGCGAACCCCACGACGTTCGCAAGCTCTATATAGAGGAATCGACCACCAACACCCGTCGTGCCCACGCGCCGACGCGCACCAGCCTCGAGATCGGCGCCGAATCCGAGGTGTCGTTCGCGACGTACTTCAACGCGTTTCCGGCCAGTTACTGGCGGCGCTGGTCGACGCTGGACACCGTGGTGCTGCGCGTCGAACTGACCGGCAGCGGACGCGTCGACGTGTACCGCTCCAAGGCCACCGGCGCGCGGATCACCGTGGGCGGGGCACCGGTCAGCGGCGAGCACGCCTCGGTCGAATTCGAGATCGACATTTCGCCGTTCGAGGACGGCGGCTGGATCTGGTTCGACATCGCCACCGACAGCAACACAATGCTGCACAGCGCCGGTTGGTACGCGACGTCGCCCGCGCCGGTGCGGGCCAACATCGCGGTCGGCATACCGACGTTCAACCGGCCCGCCGACTGCGTCAACGCATTGGCCGCCCTGACCGCGGATCCTTTGGTGGACGAGGTGGTGGGCGCGGTGATCGTGTCCGATCAGGGCACCCAAAAGGCCAAGGACCACCCGGGGTTCGCGGCGGCCGCCGCCGCACTCGGCGACCGGCTGTCAGTGCACAACCAGCCGAACCTCGGCGGATCCGGCGGCTACAGCCGGGTGATGTACGAAGCGCTGAAAAACACCGACTGCGAACAGATCCTGTTCATGGACGACGACATTCGCATCGAGCCCGACTCGATCCTGCGGGCGTTGGCGATGAGCCGGTTCGCCAAGGCGCCCACCCTCGTCGGCGGTCAGATGCTCAACCTGCAGGAGCCCTCGCATCTGCACGTGATGGGCGAGATGGTGGCCCAGCAGAACTTCATGTGGACCAACGCGCTCAACACCGAATACGACCACAACTTCGCGAAGTACCCGCTCTCCGATGAAGAGGAGCCCCGCAGCAAGCTGCTGCACCGGCGCATTGACGTCGACTACAACGGCTGGTGGATGTGCATGATCCCGCGGCAGGTCGCCGAGGAACTCGGTCAGCCGCTGCCGCTGTTCATCAAGTGGGACGACGCGGACTACGGGTTGCGCGCCGCCGAGCACGGATACGGCACCGTGACGCTGCCCGGTGCGGCGATCTGGCACATGGCCTGGAGCGACAAGGACGACGCCATCGACTGGCAGGCGTACTTCCACCTGCGCAACCGCCTGGTGGTCGCGGCCCTGCACTGGGACGGCAACATCCGCGGTCTGATGGCCAGCCACCTGAAGGCCACCCTCAAACACCTTCTATGCCTTGAGTATTCGACCGTCGCGATCCAGAACAAGGCGATGGACGACTTTCTGGCCGGACCCGAACACCTCTTCTCGATCCTGGAGTCCGCGCTGCCCGAGGTGCGCAAGATGCGCCAGCAGTTCCCCGACGCGGTGGTGCTCCCCGGTGCCACCGCGCTGCCGGCGCCTTCGGACAAGGTACGCAAGAAGGTGAAGATCCCCACCAACCCGCTGTCCATCTCGACGCGGCTGAGCCGCGGGGTGATTCACCAACTCAAGCCGCACGATCCGCAGCACCACCGCCGCCCGCAGTTCAACGTGGCCACGCAGGACGCCAGGTGGTTCACCCTGTGTGTGGTCGACGGCGTCACCGTCACCACCGCCGACGGCCGCGGTGTGGTGTACCGCCAGCGTGACCGCGCGAAGATGTTCAGCCTGCTTCGTTCCTCGCTGCGGCGGCAACTTCGGGTCGCCCGCACGTTCAACCGGATGCGCAAGGTCTACCGCGAAGCCCTGCCGGTGCTCTCCAGCAAGCAGAAGTGGGAGTCGGTGCTGCTCGAGGCATCACCGCATGCCTGACTCGGTCCGCGGCGAAGAGGCCGCGCTGGTCGCCGTCCAGCACGCGCTGGCCGGGCGGCCCGGTGTGCTGCCCGGTGCGCGGGCGCTGAGCCACTTCGGTGAACACAGCCTGGGCTGGCTGGCCGTCGCGGCGCTGGGTGCGCTGCTCTCGCCGAACCGCCGTCACGCCTGGTTGGCCGCGGGCGCCGGGGCGTTTTCCGCGCACGCGGCAGCCGTGCTGATCAAGCGGGTGGTGCGCCGCGAACGTCCACACCATCCGTCGATCGCGGTCAACGTGGCAACGCCGAGCCGGCTGAGCTTCCCGTCGGCGCACGCGACGTCCACCACCGCGGCCGCGCTGCTGCTGGCGCGCGCCACCGGCCTGCCGCTGCCTGCGCTTCTGGTGCCGCCGATGGCACTGTCCCGGTTGGTTCTCGGCGTGCATTACCCCACCGACGTCCTCACCGGCGTCGCCGTCGGGGCGGCCGTCGCGAAGGCGGTCAGCACGGTCGCCGACCGGAGGGAAGGGGACCGATGAGCATCTCGAAGGAAAGCAGCGCAGCGGGCACGCCGCAGTACCGCGAAGATCCCACGTCGGGCAAGGGGCCACCGCGCAACGTCGCAACCGGCATCGTCAAGGCCATCCGCCCCCGCCAGTGGGTGAAGAACGTCCTGGTCTTCGCCGCCCCGCTGGCCGCGCTCGGTGACGACCGCTACGTCTACGACTACCGCGAGGTGCTGGTCCGGGTCCTGCTGGCGTTCGCGGTCTTCAGCCTGGCCGCGTCGGCGGTCTACCTCGTCAACGACGCCCGTGACGTCGAAGCCGACCGCGCGCACCCGACCAAGCGGTTCCGGCCGATCGCGGCGGGCGTGGTGCCCGAGTGGCTGGCCTACACCCTCGCCGTGGTGCTGGGCGCGGGCTCGCTGGCGGTGTCGTGGCTGGTGACGCCGAACCTGGCGTTGGTGATGGCGATCTACATCGGCATCCAGCTGGCCTACTGCTTCGGTCTCAAACACCAGCCGGTCATCGACATCTGCATCGTTTCCTCAGGATTTCTCATCCGCGCCATCGCCGGCGGTGTCGCCGCCGATGTCCCTCTGTCGCAATGGTTCTTGTTGATGATGGCGTTCGGTTCGCTGTTCATGGCGGCCGGCAAACGGTACGCCGAACTTCAACTGGCCGAACGCACCGGCGCCAAGATCCGCAAGTCGCTGGAGAGCTACACCAGTTCCTACCTGCGGTTCGTGTGGACTTTGTCGGCGACCGCGCTGGTGTTGTGCTACGGGCTGTGGGCCTTCGAGCGGGACGGCTCGGGTGGGACATCGTGGTTCGTCGTGTCGATGATCCCCTTCACGATCGCGATACTGCGATATGCCGTCGACGTCGACGGCGGCCTTGCCGGTGAGCCGGAGGAGATCGCGCTGAAGGACCGGGTGCTGCAGCTGCTGGCCGTCACGTGGATCGGAACCCTCGGTGCCGCAGTCTTCCTCAGTTGACCAGCTCACCCTGACAGCCGCGCGCCTGGTGGTGCGCGGCCCGCGGTTTGCCTACGACAAAACCGTCCGGATCAGCCTGTGGGTCAGCGTGGTCGCGGTCACCGCCCTGTTCACCTGGGGCGCATGGCAGCGCCGCTGGATCGCCGACGACGGCCTGATCGTGTTGCGCACCGTGCGAAACCTGTTGGCGGGCAACGGTCCGGTGTTCAACGCCGGCGAGCGGGTCGAGGCCAACACGTCCACCCTGTGGACCTATCTGGTCTATGTCGGCAGCGTCATCGGCGGGCCGGTGCGGTTGGAGTACGTGGTGCTCGCGCTGGCGCTCACCCTCAGCGTGGCCGGTGTCGTGCTGGCGATGCTGGGCGCCGGGCGGCTGTACGCGCCGAGCCTGCAGGGCCGACGCGCGTTGATGCTGCCCGCCGGTGTGCTCGTCTACATCGCCGTCCCGCCCGCGCGCGATTTCGCCACCTCCGGACTCGAAAACGGTTTGGTGCTGGCCTATCTGGGGCTGTTGTGGTGGATGATGGTCTGCTGGTCGCAGGCATTCCACTCCAACCGGCCCGCGCGGCGACCTCCCCCGCGGGACGGGACGCCGAGCATCCGCAGACACCCGGTCGGCACGCCGCAGCGGCATGCGGTCAGCGGGTTCTTCGACGGCGCACTGGCTTTCGTGGCCGGGCTGAGCGTACTGGTGCGGCCCGAGTTGGCGCTGATCGGCGGCGGCGCGCTGGTGATGATGCTGATCGCCGCCCGCGACTGGCGCCGACGCGGGCTGATCGTGCTCGCCGGCGGCCTGCTTCCGGTGCTCTACCAGATCTTCCGGATGGGCTACTACGCGCTGATCTTCCCTGGCACCGCGGTGGCCAAGGAAGCGTCCGGATCGAAATGGGCGCAAGGCTTTACCTACCTGGCCAACTTCAACCAGCCCTACCTGCTGTGGGCGCCCGCGATCCTGCTCGTCGGGTTGGCGGCGGTGGTGCTGGTGACCCGCGGCCGGCCCTGGTGGACACACCGTGCCGTCGCACCCGGCTACGGGTGGGTGGCGCGGATGGTGCAGAGCCCCGCCGCGGTGGTGATCTTCTTCATCATCAGCGGGCTGCTGCAGGCGGTGTACTGGATCCGCCAGGGCGGTGACTTCATGCACGGCCGGGTTCTGCTGACACCCATGTTCTGCATGCTGCTGCCGATCGCGGTGATCCCGCTCGTGCTGCCCGACACCACCCGAATGGCGCGCGGCGCGGGGTATCTGTTCGTCGGAGCCACCAGCGTGCTCTGGCTGGCCGTCGCGGGCTGGGCGTTGTGGGCGGCCAACTCCAGCGGTATGGGCGCCGACGCCACCCGGGTCACCTACTCCGGCATCGTCGACGAGCGGCGGTTCTACAGCCAGGCCACCGGACATGCGCACCCGCTGACCGCGGCCGACTATCTCGACTATCCGCGCATGCGCGCGGTGCTCCGGGCGATCAACAACACACCCGACGGCGCCCTGCTGCTGCCCGCCGGCAACTACGACCAGTGGGACGTGGTGCCGGCGATACCGCCGCCCCCCGACGCCCCGCCCGAGGTGAAGAACCAAAACGGTCCGCACACAGTATTTTTCACCAACCTCGGCATGCTCGGCATGAACGTCGGCCTCGACGTGCGCGTGATCGACCAGATCGGTCTGGCCAATCCGCTGGCCGCGCACTCCGACCGGCTCGAGGACGGCCGCATCGGCCACGACAAGAACCTCTTTCCGGATTGGGCGGTGGCCGAGGGTCCGTTCCTGAAGACCGAGCCCTACATCCCGTCCTACCTCGACGAGAAATGGGTGGCCCAGGCCGAGGCGGCGCTGAAATGTCCTGCGACCGACGCGATGCTGAACTCGGTGCGCGGACCGATGGGCCCGAAGCGGTTTCTGTCCAACCTCATGCACGCCTACGAGTTCACCCAGTACCGCATCGACCGGGTGCCGCTCTACGAGCTGATCCGCTGTGGTCTGGAGATCCCCGAATCCACGATGTCCCCGTACACCGGCATGCCCGCAGCGGGGCCCTGACCGGCGAAGAGCCCTCGACGACCGTAACGCCGCAGCCCTATCGGGGCGATAAAGCTGTCGCGGACCGTCTTTCACGCGGCGCCGGACACACGAACGGATGGTAGAACCTGTGCGAACCTGGCTTCGCCGCGCGCTGGCGACCACGGCGGCCGTCGTCGCGCTGCCCGCCCTCACGGTGGTGGCAGGCCCGACACCCAGCGCCGACGCGTTCTCGCGCGAAGGGCTGCCCGTCGAATACCTCGACGTGTACTCGACGTCGATGGGGCGCAACGTACGGGTCCAGTTCCAGCCCGGGGCAGGAGGCCCGCACGCGGTGTACCTGCTGGACGGACTGCGGGCCCGCGACGACTACAACGGCTGGGACATCGAAACGCCGGCGTTCGAGTGGTTTCACGAGTCCGGGATCGCCGTGGTGATGCCCGTGGGCGGCCAGTCCAGCTTCTACAGCGACTGGTACTCGCCGTCGAGCTTCAACAGCCAGCCCTACACCTATAAATGGGAGACGTTTCTGACCCGTGAGCTGCCGCAGTGGCTGGCCGCCAACAAACAGATCTCGACGACCGGCAACGGCGTGGTCGGGTTGTCCATGTCGGGTAGCGCGGCGCTGGTCCTGGCCGCCTACCACCCGGCTCAATTCCGTTACGCCGCATCGCTGTCCGGTTTCCTCAACCCGTCGGCGCCGTTCATGCAACCGGCCATCCGGGTGGCGATGCTGGATGCGGGCGGCTACAACGTCGACAACATGTGGGGCGCGCCGTGGGATTCGGCGTGGCGGCGTAACGACCCGACCGTGCAGGTCGGCATGCTGGTCGCCAACGGCACCAGGCTGTGGATCTACTGCGCGCCAGGCGGCGTCACCCCGCTGGACGCGAACGTCGACCCCAACCAGGTGTTCACCGCCCACAGCCTGGAATCCATGGCGTTGAAGAGCAACAAAGACTTCGAAAAGGCCTATCGGGCGGCCGGGGGCACCAACGCGACTTTTGTGTTCCCGCCGGCCGGAAATCACGCCTGGCCGTACTGGGGTGAGCAGCTGCAAACGCTCAAACCAGACCTGATCGCGACCCTCAACGGTTAAGGAGTGACCAGGCACGATACCTGCGAAATAGAAGGATCACAGCAAGTTGTGGTTGACTGCACGAGCAACGCGGCACGGTCTGGGGGCAACATCCGCGTGCGGCATACGACAGATGGGATAGATCAAGCATGAAGTTTGTTGGCAAGATCCGGCGTGCGGCGAGAACGCTGCCGCGCCGGCTCACGGTTGCGGCCCTCGCAGCAGCCGTGCTGCCCGGGTTCGTCAGCCTCGCTGGAGGATCGGCGACCGCTGAGGCCTTCTCTCGGCCGGGTCTGCCGGTCGAGTACCTGATGGTGCCATCCGCAGGGATGGGGCGCGACATCAAGGTGCAGTTCCAAAACGGCGGCCCCGACGCACCGGGGGTCTACCTTCTGGACGGGCTTCGCGCCCGCGACGACTTCAACGGCTGGGACATCGAGACCGCGGCCTTCGAGTGGTATCTGGATTCCGGTCTCGCGGTGATCATGCCCGTCGGCGGCCAGTCCAGCTTCTACAGCGACTGGTACAAGCCGGCCTGCGGCGACAACGGCTGCCAGACCTACAAGTGGGAGACCTTCCTGACCCAGGAACTTCCCGCCTACCTGGCCGCCAACAAGGGCGTGAACCCCAACCGCAACGCGGCGGTGGGCCTGTCCATGGCGGGTTCGGCCGCGCTGACGCTGGCGATCTACTACCCGCAGCAGTTCCAGTACGCCGGGTCGCTGTCGGGCTTTTTGAACCTGTCCGAGGGCTGGTGGCCGATGCTGGTCAACATGTCGATGGGCGATGCCGGCGGCTATGACGCCAACGACATGTGGGGTCGCACCGAAGACCCCAACAACGCGTGGGAGCGCAACGACCCGATGGTCAACATCGACAGGCTCGTGGCCAACAACACCCGGATCTGGGTGTTCTGCGGCAACGGCAAGCCTGCCGAGATCAACGGCCGGGTGGCCGGTGACAACTTCAACGCGGAGTTCCTGGAGAAGTTCACCTTGCGGACCAACGAGACGTTCCAGGAGGAGTACCTCGCTGCCGGCGGTAAGAACGGTGTGTTCAACTTCCCGCAGTCCGGTACCCACAGCTGGGAGTACTGGGGTCAGCAGCTGCAGCAGATGAAGCCGGATATCCAGCGCGTGCTGGGTGCCACCCCGCAGCCGACCACTCCGATCGCCACGGAGGCCTCGGTGACGGCGGAGGACGGCAGCTAACCGGCTGATCCGCGACACATAGTTGACGGCGGCGATCCTCGCGGGTCGCCGCCGTCAGCCATTTCGGGCGGTTCCCGGGTGCCGGTGTGATTGACTACCTCGCGCGGGGACATCAGACGAACGTGAGGTGGCGTAGTTGATGCGTGGTTTGATCCGAGGACTCCTGACGCTGGCGTTGACGGCGGGCCTGTGGTCGGCAGGCACGTCCATGGCGCCCGACGCCAAGGCCGTCGAGATGTTGATGGTGCCGTCACCGGCGATGGGCCGCGACATCCCGGTCTCGTTTCTGGCAGGCGGCCCGCACGCCGTCGTGCTGCTCGACGCCTTCAACGCCGCACCCGACGTCAGCAACTGGGTGACGGCGGGCAACGCGATGAACACCCTCGCGGGTCAGGGCATCTCGGTGGTGGCCCCGGCCGGCGGCGCGTGGAGCATGTACACCAACTGGGAGCTGGACGGCAGCAAGCAGTGGGAGACGTTTTTGGCCGATGAGCTGCCGAACTGGCTGGCCGCCAACAAGGGCCTCGCACCCGGCGGCCACGGCATCGTCGGCGCCGCGCAGGGCGGCTACGGCGCGATGGCGATGGCGACGTTCCACCCGGACCGCTACCGCTTCGCCGGTTCGCTGTCGGGCTTTCTGACCCCCGAGCGCACCGGTGTCGACGGCGCGATCACCGCGGGTCTGGCGCAGTACGGCGGTGTGGAAACCCGCAACATGTGGGGTCTGCCACAGTTGGGCCGGTGGAAGTGGCATTCGCCCAACGTGCACGTGCAGTTGCTCGCCGACAACAACACCCGGCTGTGGGTGTTCAGCCCACCCGCCGGTGGATGCACCGATCCGGCCGCGATGATCGGCTACTGCGATATCGCCCAGGGCACCAACCGGGAGTTCTACCAGCACTATCGCGGTGTCGGCGGTAAGAACGGGCACTTCGACTTCCCGACCTCCGGCAACCACGACTGGGGCAACTGGAGTGCTCAGCTGGCCGCGATGAGGGGCGAATTGGTCACCACGATCAAGTAACTCAAGCGTTGCCGCGGTGGGCGGTTCGCACAGACTCAGCCGGTACCTTGGAGGCGTGCAAGCGGGACTCAGAAGGGCGGCGGCGACGCTGCCGTCGCTACTGGTGGTCTCCGCGACCCTGTTGCTGACCGGATGCGGGGGCGACGAGGCGATCGCGATCAAAGAACCCACCGCCGAAACCGAGGCGGTGCACGGCCACGGCGGCGCGGCGCCGCCGGGCCCACCCGCGTCGGGCGGTAAGTCCAACGCGCTCGTCGTCACCGACCGCCAGCGGAGCTACCTCGACGCGCTCGCCGCGGCGGGCGTGACACCGTCGAGCGATCTGATGGCGTTGAACATCGGCTCCTACGTATGCCAGGCGCGCGCGGCCAAGCACGGCGAGGAGGCGGTGTGGGACATCGTCCATCCGCTGGTGCGCAGCGACGCCCACGATGACCAGCTTGCTGCTAACCCGCCGTCGGCGGCGGATGTCGACGCAGCGACCGCCGACTACATTCGCATCGCGACCCAACGACTCTGCTAACGGAAGACCCGAGCATCCATGGCCAAGACCAATCGGCGGAAACGCCATCGCATCCTCGCGCTCGCCGCAGCCGGGGCGGTAGCGCTGGTGGTGGTGTTGGTCGCGACCCTGGTCTGGGTGTGGCAGCGCACACCCGACACCCGTCCGGGTGCCGTGCCGCCCACAGCGGCGCCCCCCGGTGTCGTGGTGCCGCCCAAGAAGCCGCGCCCGGAGTTCCAGGACGCCAGCTGCCCGGACGTGCAGCTGATCTCGGTGCCCGGCACGTGGGAATCGTCACCGCAGATGGATCCGCACAACCCCGCGCAGTTCCCCATCGCGTTGCTGCTCAACGTCACCAACCCGATCCGCGCGGAGTTCGGTCAGGACCGCCTCGAGGTGTACACCGTTCCGTACACGGCGCAGTTCTCCAACCCGTTCGCATCCGACAACCAGATGTCGTACAACGACAGCCGCGCCGAGGGCTACCACAACACGGTCAAGGCCATGGCAGACATGAACGAACGTTGCCCGCTGACCAGCTACGTGCTGATCGGGTTCTCGCAGGGCGCGGTGATCGCCGGTGACATCGCGAACGATATCGGCAACGGTCGCGGACCGGTCGACGAGGACCTGGTGCTCGGGGTGACGCTGATCGCCGACGGCCGCCGCCAGACCGGCGTCGGCCAGGACGTCGGCCCCACCCCGCCGGGGGTCGGCGCCGAGATCACGCTCGACGAGATTCCGCTGTTGGACTCGTTCGGCCTGGATATGACCGGGCCGCGGCCGGGTGGCTTCGGACTGCTCAACGACCGCACCTACGAGATCTGCGCGCGCGGCGATCTGATCTGTTCGGCGCCCGAATCGGCGTTCAACATCACCCAACTGCCCAAGACGCTGGAAGTGCTCAGCGGCGGAGCCGGCCAACCGATCCACGCCATGTACGCCACACCCGAGTTCTGGAACGTCAACGGGGCTTCGGCCACCGCCTGGACCCTCAATTGGGCACGGGAACTGATCGATAACGCTCCGCGCCCGAAACATGGCTGACCTGTGACCGAGGGGATTTGGCGAGTGACCTGCGGTCACCTAACATTAAGAAATAACTAAGACCAGCGGGCGTCGGCGCGCCCGAACACGCAGCTCAGAGCGCCCCACCTGGTGCGGGTCTTATACCGGCTACGATCTGGGGGTTTGGGGTTGCGCAGGATGCGTGATCACCGGCGCTGACGCGAGTGGTTCTTGACAGGAGTATGAGATGGCCTTCCACAATCCGTTCATCAAAGACGGACTGATCAAGTTCCCGGACAACGGCAGCTTGGTCAAGCACGTCGAACGGTGGGCGAAGGTGCGTGGGGACAAGGTCGCCTACCGGTTCCTTGACTTCTCCACCGAGCGCGACGGCGTCGCACGGGATCTGCACTGGGCCGACTTCGGCATCCGTAACCGCGCGGTGGGCGCGCGGCTGCAACAGGTCACCGAACCCGGCGACCGGGTCGCGATCCTGTGCCCGCAGAACCTCGAGTACCTGGTCGCGTTCTTCGGCACGCTCTACTCCGGGCGCATCGCGGTTCCGCTGTTCGATCCGGGCGAGCCAGGCCACGTCGGTCGCCTGCACGCCGTGCTCGACGACTGCCATCCCTCGGCCATCCTGACCACCACCGAGGCCGCCGAAGGGGTGCGCAAGTTCTTCCGCAGCCGGCCCGCCAAGGAGCGTCCCCGTGTCATCGCCGTCGACGCGGTGCCCGACGAAGTCGGTGCCACCTGGGAGCCGATCGAGGTCGAGCACGACACCATCGCCTACCTGCAGTACACCTCCGGTTCCACGCGCATTCCAACCGGCGTGCAGATCACCCATTTGAACCTGGCCACCAACGTGGTGCAGGTGATCGAGGCGCTCGACGGTCAGGAAGGCGACCGCGGGGTTTCGTGGCTGCCGTTCTTCCACGACATGGGCCTGATCACCGTGCTGCTGTCACCGATGATCGGGCACTACATCACGTTCATGACGCCCGCCGCGTTCGTGCGCAGGCCCGGCCGGTGGATCCGCGAGATGGCCCGCAAGGACGACGACACCGGCGGCACCATCTCGGTGGCGCCGAACTTCGCGTTCGACCACGCCGCGGCGCGCGGAGTGCCCAAAGATGGCGAGCCGCCGCTGGACCTGTCCAACGTCAAGTGCATCCTCAACGGCAGCGAGCCGATCTCGGCGGCCACCGTGCGCCGGTTCAACGAAGCGTTCGGCCCCTTCGGATTTCAGCCGCAGGCCATCAAACCGTCCTACGGGCTGGCCGAGGCGACGTTGTTCGTTTCGACCACACCGATGGACGCCGAACCGTCGATCGTCTACGTCGACCGCGACGAGCTGAACAACCACCGCTTCGTGGAGGTACCCGAGGACTCGCCGAAGGCGGTGGCGCAGGCCGGCGCAGGCAAGATCGGGCTGGCCGAGTGGGCCGTCATCGTCGACAACGACACCGCCACCGAACTGCCCGACGGGCAGATCGGCGAGGTCTGGATCAGCGGCCAGAACATGGGCACCGGGTACTGGGGTAAGCCCGAGGAGACGTTGGCCACCTTCCAGAACATTTTGAAGTCGCGCACCAACCCGTCGCACGCCGAGGGCGCGTCCGACGACGCGACGTGGGTGCGCACCGGTGACCTCGGTGCCTACCACGACGGCGAGCTCTACATCACCGGGCGCACCAAGGATCTGGTGATCATCGACGGTCGCAACCACTACCCGCAGGACCTCGAGTACTCGGCGCAGGAAGCGACCAAGGCGCTGCGCACCGGGTTCGTCGCCGCGTTCTCGGTTCCGGCCAACCAGTTGCCGGCCGAGGTATTCGCGGATTCACACGCCGGGCTCAAACGCGATCCCAGCGACACCTCCGAACAGCTCGTGATCGTCGGTGAGCGGGCGCCGGGAGCGCACAAGCTCGACATGGGCCCGATCGCCGACGACATCCGCGCCGCGATCGCCGTGCGCCACGGTGTCACGGTGCGCGACGTGCTGCTGACCGCGGCGGGCGCCATTCCGCGCACGTCTAGCGGCAAGATCGGCCGACGCGCCTGCCGCGCCGCCTATCTGGACGGCAGCCTGCGCAGCGGCAAGATCCCCAACGCCTTCCCCGACGAAACCGACTGACGGCTGAACTACGCTGAAATGGCTGATACACAAGACGATTCGCAGCACGCGGACCCCGACGCGACACCCGAGATCCAGCTGGCACCCGAGCCGCCGCTCACCCCGCCCAAGACCGACATGACGGTCGCCGAGATGCGCACCTGGTTGCGCAACTGGATCGCCAACGCCACCGGACAGTCCGCCGACCAGATCAACGACTCCACCGCGATGGTCGAGTTGGGCCTGTCCTCGCGCGACGCGGTCGCGATGGCCAGCGACATCGAGGACCTCACCGGCGTCACGCTGACCGCGACGGTCGCGTTCCGGCATCCGACCATCGAGTCGTTGGCGACCGTGATCATCGAGGGCGAGCCGGAACTCGAAGACGCCGACGGCGCGGGGGCCGAGGACTGGACCCGCGATGTCGACGAGGACACCGCCAACATCGCCATCGTGGGCATCGCCACCCGCTTCCCCGGCGACATGAACACCGCCGACCAGACGTGGCAGGCGCTGCTGGAAGGCCGCGACGCGATCACCGATCTGCCCGAGGGCCGGTGGGAGGAGTTCCTCGGCGAACCGCGCATCGCCGAACGGGTCGCCAAGGCGCGCACCCGCGGCGGCTACCTCTCCGATATCAAGGGTTTCGACTCCGAGTTCTTCGCGTTGTCGAAGATGGAGGCCGACAACATCGATCCGCAGCAGCGGATGGCGCTCGAATTGACCTGGGAGGCATTGGAACACGCCCGCATCCCGGCGTCGAGCCTGCGCGGGGAGAGCGTCGGCGTCTACATCGGCAGCTCGCTGAACGACTACAGCTTTTTGGCGATGTCTGATCCGTCGATCGCGCACCCGTACGCGATCACCGGCACGGCCAGTTCGATCATCGCCAACCGGGTGTCCTACTTCTACGACTTCCGCGGCCCGTCGGTCGCCGTCGACACGGCGTGCTCGAGCTCGCTGGTGGCCGCCCACCAGGGCGTGCAGGCGCTGCGCTCCGGTGAGGCCGACGTGGCGATCGTCGGCGGGGTCAACGCGCTGATCACACCGTTGGTCACCGTCGGCTTCGACGAGGTCGGCGGCGTGCTGGCGCCGGACGGTCGGATCAAATCCTTCTCCGCCGACGCCGACGGCTACGCGCGCTCCGAGGGCGGTGGCATGCTGGTGCTCAAACGTCTCGGCGACGCGCGCCGCGACGGCGATGACATCATCGCCGTCATCGCAGGCAGCGCAGTCAACCACGACGGCCGGTCCAACGGGTTGCTCGCGCCCAACCCCGACGCGCAGGCCGAGGTGTTGCGCAAGGCGTACAAGGACGCCGGAATCGACCCGCGCGTCGTCGACTACATCGAGGCGCACGGCACCGGCACCATCCTCGGCGACCCGATCGAGGCCGACGCGCTGGGACGTGTGGTCGGCAGGGGCCGCGCCGCCGACAAGCCGGCGCTGCTGGGCGCAGTGAAATCCAATGTGGGCCACCTGGAGTCGGCGGCCGGTGCGGCCAGCCTCGCGAAGATGGCGATGGCGCTGCGCAACGACAAGATCCCGCCGTCGATCAACTACGCCGGGCCCAACCCGTACATCGACTTCGACGGCGTGCACCTGAAGGTGGCCGACACGGTCACCGACTGGCCGCGCTACAGCGGACACGCCATCACCGGCGTCTCCGGGTTCGGCTTCGGCGGCGCCAACGCGCATCTGGTGCTGCGCGAGGTGTTGCCGTCCGATCTGGTCGAGCCCGAACCGAAGCCGGAGCCCGAACCCGAGAAGCCGGCGGCTTCGGAGGCCGACGCGGTCTATGTGGGCGGCGTGCGGATGGACGAGTACGGCGAGTTCATCGATGAGCCGCTTGCGCGAAGAGAATCAGACTTCGATGATGACGACGATGACGACGGGCTGGATCGCCCGGCGCACGTCGCCGAGGACGAACCGGAGTTGCCGGGGCTGACCGAGGAGGCGCTGCGGCTGCTGGCGGTGGCCCGCGAGGAGCTGGAGTCCGGTGAACAGCCGACACCGGTTGTGCCGCTGGCGGTTTCGGGATTTTTGACGTCGCGCAAGAAGGCCACCGCCGCCGAGCTGGCCGACTGGATCGACAGCCCCGAAGGTCGCGCGTCGTCGCTGGAGTCGATCGGGCGCGCGCTCTCGCGTCGCAACCACGGCCGCTCCCGCGCCGTGGTGCTGGCCCACGACCACGACGAAGCCATCAAGGGCCTGCGGGCCGTCGCCGAGGGCAAGCAGAACCCGAATGTGTTCAGCGCCGACGGCCCGGTCACCAACGGGCCGGTGTGGGTGCTGGCGGGATTCGGTGCGCAGCACCGCAAGATGGCCAAGAGCCTGTACCTGCGCAACGACGTCTTCGCCGAGTGGATCAACAAGGTCGACGCGCACGTACAGGACGAGCGCGGCTATTCGATCGTCGAGCTGATCCTCGACGACGCGCAGGACTACGGCATCGAGACCACGCAGATCACCATCTTCGGGATCCAGATCGCGCTGGGTGAGCTGCTGCGCCACCACGGCGCGAAACCCGCTGCGGTGGTGGGTCAGTCGCTGGGTGAGGCGGCTGCGGCCTACTTCGCCGGGGGTCTGTCGCTGGAGGACGCCACCCGCACCATCTGCTCACGCTCGCATCTGATGGGCGAGGGCGAGGCGATGCTGTTCGGCGAGTGGATCCGGTTGATGGCCTTGGTCGAGTATTCGCCCGAGGAGATCGAGACGGTGTTCGCCGACTTCAACGACCTCGAGGTGTGCGTTTACGCCGCGCCCACCCAGACCGTCATCGGCGGACCGCCCGAACAGGTGGACGCGATCATCGCCCGCGCCGAGTCCGAGGGGAAGTTCGCCCGCAAGTTCCAGACCAAGGGCGCCAGCCACACCTCGCAGATGGACCCGCTGCTCGGTGAACTGGCCGCCGAACTGATCGGGATCGAAGCCCATCCGCTGAAGATCGGCTACTTCTCGACCGTGCACGAGGGCAACTACATCCGCCCCGGCGAGACGATCCACGACGTGGACTACTGGAAGAAGGGGCTGCGGCACAGCGTCTACTTCACCCACGGCGTGCGCAACGCGGTGGACAACGGCCACACCACGTTCCTCGAGCTGGCTCCGAACCCGGTGGCGCTCATGCAGGTTGGCCTCACCACGGCCGCTGCGGGCCTGCACGACGCACAGCTGATCGCGACGTTGGCGCGCAAGCAGGACGAAGTCGACTCGATGATCTCCGCGATGGCGCAGCTGTACGTGCACGGGCACGACCTGGACTTCCGAACCTTGTTCGAGCGCGGTGAGTACGCCAACATCCCGCCGACCCGGTTCCGCCGTAAGCCGCACTGGCTGGAGGCGCGGTTCACCGGCGACAGCTCGGTCATGATGCCCGGCAACCATGTCGCCATGCCCGACGGGCGCCATGTCTGGGAGTTCGCACCCAAGGGTGAGCCGGATCTGGCGGGGCTGGTGAAAGCCGCTGCCGCACAGGTGCTCCCGGATGCCAAGCTGGTCGCATCCGAACAGCGTGCGGTGCCCGGCGAGGGCGCGCGGCTGGTGACCACGCTGACCCGGCATCCCGGCGGCGCCAGCGTGCAGGTGCATTCGCGCATCGACGAGTCGTTCACGCTGGTCTACGACGCGGTGGTGAGTCGCGACGGCGCCGCCGGTGCGTTGCCGATCGCGGTGGCCACGGGTGCGGCCGTCGCACAGCAGGTTTCAGCTGCTCCCGCCGAGGAGCCCGAGGAAGACGCGGCGGAAATCCTGCAGGACAACCTGACCGCGGGCGCCGGTCTGGCCGCCGGCTTCGCCAAGTGGTCGCCGGACTCCGGGGAGACCATCCATGACCGGCTGGGCGCGATCGTCGGCGGCGCAATGGGTTACGAGCCCGAGGACCTGCCGTGGGAGGTGCCGCTGATCGAGCTCGGCCTCGACTCGCTGATGGCGGTGCGGATCAAGAACCGCGTCGAGTACGACTTCGATCTGCCGCCGATCCAGCTGACCGCGGTGCGCGACGCCAACCTGTATGCGGTCGAGAAGCTGATCGAGTACGCGATCGAGCACCGCGATGAGGTCGACCAGCTCGCGGAACACCAGAAGACCAAGACCCCCGAGGAGATCGCGGCCGAGCAGGCCGAGCTGATGGGTGGCGCGTCCACCGTCGCCGAACTCGAGCAGGTGCTGGCCGAGCGGACCGGTGAATCCCCGCTGACCAGCGCGGGTACGGCGACCCCCACCGACATTCCTGCGCCGCCGACCGACCCGTCGGGCCCCGACATCCCGCCGCCGCCAACGGATCCGAGCGGGCCGTCGCAGTCGACGGTGGCCGCCGCGTCCAAAGTGCTGACCCAGGAGGCGGTCACCGAGGCGCTGGGCTCCGACGTGCCGCCGCGCGACGCCGCCGAGCGCGTCACGTTCGCGACGTGGGCGATCATCACCGGAAAGTCGCCGGGCGGCATCTTCAACGAGCTGCCCACGATCGACGACGCCACCGCGGCCAAGATCGCCGAGCGGCTCACCGAACGCGTCGACGAGGGCACCGTCACCGCCGACGACGTCCGCGCCGCAAAGACCATCGAGGAGCTGTCCACCACGGTCCGCGAATACCTCGAAGGCGGCAAGATCGACGGGTTCGTGCGGACGCTGCGCGCGCCACAGGACGGGTCGAATCAGATCCCGGTGTACGTGTTCCACGCCGCGGGCGGATCGACGGTGGTCTACGAGCCGCTGCTCAAACGCCTGCCGTCGGACACCCCGATGTACGGCATCGAACGGGTGGAGGGCTCGATCGAGGAGCGCGCCCGCGAGTACGTGCCGAAGCTGTTGGAGCTCAACGGTTGGGCGAGCGAAGCGTCGGGGGAAAAGCGGGGGCAGCCGTTCATCCTGGCTGGCTGGTCGCTGGGCGGCGTGCTCGCCTACGCGTGCGCGATCGGGCTCAAGCGGGCCGGCGCCGACGTGCGTTTCGTCGGGTTGATCGACGCGGTGCGCCCAGGCGAGGAGATCCCCCAGACCAAGGAGGAGACCCGCGCCCGCTGGGACCGCTACGCGCGCTTCGCCGAGCGCACGTTCAACGTCGAGATCCCCGAAATCCCTTACGAGGAACTCGAACAGCTCGACGACGAAGGTCAGGTGCAGTTCGTGCTGGACGTGGTGAGCCAGAGCGGGGTGCAGATCCCGGGCGGAATCATCGAGCACCAGCGCACGTCGTATCTGGACCAGCGGGCGATCGACACCGCCGATATCAAGCCCTACGACGGCAAGGTCACCCTGTACATGGCCGACCGCTACCACGACGATGCCATCTACTTCGAGCCGCGGTACGCGACGCGCCAGCCCGACGGCGGTTGGGGCGAGTTCGTCTCCGACCTGGAGGTCGTGCCCATCGGGGGTGAACACATCCAGGCGATCGACGAGCCGTACATTGCGAAGGTCGGCGCCCATATGAGCGAAGCGATCAGCCGCATCGAGTCTGAGGAGAAGCAGGCGAAGTGACCACTGAATCTCTCCCGCCCACCCGCACCAAGACCACCGCTGAACTGTTGGCTGAGCTGCGCGAAAAGCTGGAGCAGGCCAAGGAGCCCGGCGGTGAGAAGGCAGTCGCCAAACGCGCGAAGAAGGGCATCCCGAGTGCCCGCGACCGCATCCATGCGCTGCTGGACCCGGGCAGCTTCCTCGAGATCGGCGCGCTGGCGAAGACCCCCGGTGATCCCGACGCGTTGTTCGGCGACGGCGTGGTGACCGGGCACGGCCGGATCAACGGCAGGCCGGTCGGGGTGTTCAGCCACGACCAGACGGTCTTTCAGGGCTCGGTCGGCGAGATGTTCGGCCGCAAGGTCGCCAAGCTGATGGAGTGGGTGGCGATGGTCGGCTGCCCGATCATCGGCATCAACGATTCCGCAGGGGCCCGGATCCAGGACGCGGTGACCTCGCTGGCGTGGTACGCCGAACTGGGTCGCCGCCACGAGATGCTGCGTGGCCTGGTGCCCGAGATCTCGTTGATTTTCGGCAAGTGCGCTGGCGGAGCCGTGTATTCGCCGATCCAGACCGATCTGGTGGTGGCCGTCCGCGACCAGGGCTACATGTTTATCACCGGTCCTGACGTGATCAAGGACGTCACCGGT
Organism: Mycolicibacterium sp. XJ662; assembly: GCF_053484035.1. NCBI lineage: Bacteria > Bacillati > Actinomycetota > Actinomycetes > Mycobacteriales > Mycobacteriaceae > Mycobacterium > Mycolicibacterium sp. XJ662. Next base: position 1,245,044 of record NZ_JBEFTL010000001.1, read on the forward strand.
GAAGACGTCACGCTGGACGAACTCGGCGGCGCCGACAACCAAGCGCGCTACGGCAACATCCACCAGGTCGTCGAGGACGAGGCCGCGGCATTCCAGTACGTGCGCGACTACCTAGAGTTTCTGCCCGCCAACACCTTTGATGACCCTCCGATCGTCAACCCGGGCATGGAGCCCGAGATCACCCCGCACGACTACGAACTCGACGCGATCGTGCCGGACTCGGACAACCAGGCTTACGACATGATGGAGATCCTGTTGCGGATCTTCGATGACGGCGATGTGTTCCAGGTCGGCGAGCAACGCGGTCCGGCGATGATCACCGCGTTCGCCCGTGTCGACGGGCGGCCGGTCGGGGTGATCGCCAACCAGCCTATGCACATGTCCGGGGCGATCGACAACGAGGCGTCCGACAAGGCGTCGGCATTCATCAGGTTCTGTGATTCGTTCAACACGCCACTGGTTTTCGTGGTGGACACTCCGGGCGCTATGCCGGGGGTGGAACAGGAGAAGGGCGGCATCATCAAGCGCGGCGGTCGCTTCTTCAACGCCGTCGTCGAGGCCGATGTGCCGAAGGTGACGATCACGGTCCGTAAGTCCTACGGTGGCGGTTACGCGGTGATGGGATCCAAGCAGCTCACCGCCGACCTGAACTTCGCCTGGCCGACGGCCCGGATCGCGGTGATCGGTGCCGAGGGCGCCGCACAGCTGTTGGTGAAGCGGTTCCCGGACCCCACCGCACCGGAGGTGCAGAAGATCCGGGCCGACTTCATCGAGGGCTACAACCTCAACATGGCCACCCCGTGGATCGCGGCCGAGCGCGGTTACATCGATGGGGTGATCCAGCCGCACGAGACCCGGCTGCTGCTGCGCAAGTCGCTGAACTTGTTGCGCGACAAGCAGATCCAGCGTGTACAGCGCAAGCACGGACTCACCCCGATTTAGTTTCCCCTCACTCTTTCCGCGAGCGTGCGTGTTCCCCGCTTCGCGGTGGGCCCAGCGGGCGACACGCCGAAGTTCGCTGCGAGATTGCGCACGCTGGCTCAGGGGCGAACCCATCGGACTATGGTAGTGCCGTCGCTGCCGAGCAGAATGTCTTTGCGCCGCATACGGATCCGGACATGCTCAGCCGAATCGGAGACACGGCGCGCGGGCCCGGCCACCATCATCGGGCTGGTCGTGAGACACAACTCGTCGATCTCATCCGCGGTGACCAGCTGAGAGAACAGCGTTGGACCGCCTTCGACGAGAACACGGTTCAGCCCCAGCTCGCCCAGGGTGTTGCGTATTGTGCCACAGCCGATCTCGCCTTCCGGCAGCTCGCACACGAACGCGCCGGCGGCCGCCAGCGCCCGCCTCGCCGCGCTCGGGGCACACGCGGAGACGAACACGATCGGCGGCCCCACCGGATCTAGCAGCAGCTGCGGCGGGAGCACAGCGCGACTGGACACCACTGCCAACCGCAGCGCCGGGGACAGCCCATGCGACAGTCGCCACGGTTGCGCGTCCGCGGACACCTCGATATCGGCGTAGGGCTTGGAAGCTGCGGTGGTGGCACCCACGAGGACGACGTCCGCGACTTCCCGCAGCCGTTTGAACACCCGTCGGTCGGTGTCCGTTCCCAACTTGCGCCCGCCGCCGTCGAGCGTCACCGCGCCGTCGATGCTGACGATGAAGTTCGCGCGCAGACGAGGCCGGACGAGGCCCTCAGGGTAGGCGAAAAGGTCGCGCAGGGCGTCGTCGGTGAGCGCTTCGGGCTCGTGAACGGTCGAATGTGATATCCCGGCAAGTGCAGTCATAACGTGGTGCCCGCCTTCAACTTCGGTTGGGTTCTCGCCGTTGCCGGCGATCGCGGATGGCCGACGAAGAACAGCGCGGTGATCACACCGAGGCCCGCGGCGGCCGCAGGCAGGAGTACCGAGAGCGCCATCGCTTCGGCGAACGGTTCCTGAAGCGTGTCGGGAAGTTGCCCCGCAGCGTCATCGGGTCTTCGGTGGAGCAGCGCGGCCATCAACGCGGCGATACTGGCGCTGCTGAGCACCGCACCTACCTGCCGGATTGTGTTGTACACCGCCGAACCCGCACCTGCGAGTTCGGGTGGCAGGGTCCGGGATGCGGTGGCAGCCAACGGTTCCCACGTGAACGCACCCGCCGCGCCGATCATCGTGAGCGGCAACATCAACCGCCAGACGGGTGTGGTCGGCTCCATCTCCATGGCCAGCCAGACCAACGCGACCGACATGGCAGCGAACCCCGGACCGACGATGACGCGGGGATGGAAACGGTCGACGAGCCTGCCCACGACGGGGGCCAGGACACCGGTCGCGACGGCCATCGGCACGGTCACCAACGCCGCGTGGGTGGCTGACAGCCCGCGAACGTCCTGCAGATAGAACATCAGCGGAACGACGAACGCGACCACCGCGAAGCTGGTCAAAGCGATGCCGACGTTGGAGAGGCTGAAGTCGCGGCGGCGGAACAACTTCAGCGGAACCAGCGGTTCGCGCGGCTGGACCGACTGCCAGATCACGAACACCGCAAGTAGTAAGAGGCCACCGACGAGGCACAGCCAGATGTCGAGCGCCCAACTGTGGTTGCGGCCCTCCTGCAAGCCGAACACGATCAGCGAGATTCCGGCGCCCGACAGCAGCACGCCAAGCACGTCGAAGCGGTGACGTCGGCCGGGCAGCGCGGGAACCAGCCGTCGCGCAAGAATCAGACCCAGCGCACCGATCGGAATGTTGAGCAGGAAAATCCACCGCCAACCGAGTCCGTCGACCAGGACACCGCCGGCCAGCGGGCCGACGAACATGCCGATCGCTGCCGTCGCGCCCCAGATACTCATCGCGACGCCGCGTCGCTCGGCGGGAAAGATGCGGGTGACCACGGACAACGTCTGCGGTGTCAGTAGCGCCGCCCCGACCCCCTGGGCGAGCCGTCCGACGATCAGCATCCCGATGGATTCGGACAGGCCGCACCACGACGACGCCGCGGTGAAGAGCGCCAAGCCGACCAGGTAGACATTCTTCGGTCCGAACCGGTCCCCGAGCCGCCCACCCACCAGCAGCAACGCGGCAAACATCAGCAAGTAGGCGCTGGTCGCCCAGATGACGGCCTCATACGTGGTCGCGAAGTCCTGTTTGATGACCGGGTTGGCGACCGCGACGACAGTCGAGTCCACGACGATCAGAAAGAAGCCGATCATCATCGCCCACACCGCACGGAACGGCTGACTGCTCGTCAGCCCGGGCGGTGTGGGCGCCGAAGTCATTTGCGTAAGAGCAGATGCAGTGCCTCGGCCCGCGCCGCCGCATCGGTTTGGAACTGACCGCGGACCGCGGAGGTCGTCGTAATCGCTCCCGGTTTTCGCACACCACGCATCGCCATGCAGAGGTGTTCGGCCTCCACGACAACAATCACGCCGCGAGGCTTCAATTTGGTCATAATCGCCTCGGCGATTTGTCCGGTAAGCCGTTCCTGCAGTTGTGGGCGCCTGGCGTATAAATCGACCAAGCGCGCGATTTTCGAAAGCCCGGTTACTCGTCCGTCCTCGCCGGGAAGATAGCCAACATGGGCGGCACCATGGAATGAAACCAGGTGATGCTCGCATGTCGAGTACATCGGAATTTGCTTAACCAATACGAGCTCGCCATGTTGTTCATCGAACATCGCCGTCAATACGTCGTCGGGATCGGCGTACAGACCAGCGAAAGTCTCGCGGTAGGCTCGTGCGACGCGGGCCGGGGTGTCCCGCAAACCGTCGCGGTGCGGATCTTCCCCGATCGCGACGAGCAAATCGAAAATGGCGGCTTCGACCGCTGCCTGGTCGAATAACTTCACGCGGCTGACTTTGCCGTTCGCAGCGTACGGCGCTTCTGGCGACTGCAACATATTGCCTCCTCGCCGCAATGCAGAAACCGCATTCTTCTGCAAAGGAATGCGCAGCTATAGCCAAACTTTTAGCAGAGCTTTTTCGTCTACGTCAGTTGTTTTGCAGAATTCCCGTGCGCCCCGCGCGCTCAGATCGGCGGCAGGCCGAGCCAGTCGTCGACCAGAAACGCATCCCCGCGCGCGACGACCGTCGCACCGCCGTGACCCGGGTAGTGCGCGGGAACGACCGCCGCTCGACGCCGGGACGCCTCGGTCAGGATCCGGCGACGCGTCACCACCGCCGCTTGGAAGTCTTCATCCCAACCACACGGGTCCCCGGGACGCGCGATCTGGATCGGGCAATGCGTCAGGTCGCCGACGAACACGGCCGGTCTACCCGCGTCCAGCCACATCACCGACGATCCCGGGGTGTGCCCCGGCGCCGGGCGCAGCCACTGCGACTCGCTCAGTTGGTAGTCGCCCGACCACAACTCGATCTGGTCGGCGACCGGTAAGACACTGTCTTCGAACACAGTTCGGACATGGCGCTGCGTCTCCGCTGCGTCGTCGGTGCGCGGTGTCGACGTCTGCGCGGGCCCGTCGGGCGCGAAATGCCGGTAGTCGGCCTCCGGCATCAGGTAACGGGCGTTGGAGAAGGTCGGCACCCACGCGTCGCCGTCACGCAAGGTGTTCCAGCCGACGTGATCGAAGTGCAGATGGGTGTTGACGACGACGTCGACGTCGGCGGGAGCGAAGCCGGCGTCGGAAAGCCTTCGCAGAAAGTCGGTTTGCAGGTTGTCCAGCACGGCCATCCGCGGACGGAACTTGCCGTTGCCCGCTCCGGTGTCGATCAGCACCGTCAGCCCATCGACCTGGATCACCCATACCTGCAAGGCGATGCGCCAGCCGTCGTCGGTCCAGAACGTCGGCGAGAACTCGTCGGCATGCTCCCGCCATGCCTGTGGCGGCGTGTGCGGAAACACCGCGGTGGGAAGGTCGTCGACCTGCCACTCGACGACGCGGGTGAGCGTCGCCTCGCCGAGCTTCAGCCGATCCACGGCCCCAGGCTAGATCACGGTGAGCGTGCGAAAACTTCGGCGAAACCACGGCGTGTCGGCCTCAAACACGCACGCTCGCCGCCAAACGGAGGGTCACGGCTTGATGCGGATGTGGCCGGGGGAGTACAGCCCGCTGTGGGTGGTGGTGCCGAACTCGAGTTCGGCGGGCTGTGCCTCGCGCGCCTGCGGGGTGGGCTCGAACTTGCGCAGCGAACCCCAGTCTCGGCCCCAGTCCTGCGACAGGTAAGTGGCCATCACATGCGCGCGCAGCAGCAGATCGGTAATGCCCAGCAGCCCGCCGCTCAGACCGTCCTGCCAGGTGTCGGTGTCTTTACGCTTGGCGTTGTAGTCCGGCGTGATCCGGAACCGGGGGATCTCGGTGACGCCGTTGGCGTGCAACATCGGCTGTTGACACGGGAACGCCAGGCCAACCGCCCAGTCCATCAGCACCGGCTCATCGGAGCCGACGTACTCCTGAACCGACCGCAGTTCCGGCACCCGCGGCGGGGTGACCGCCACCCAGTCGCCGCGCGTCAACGAATCATCGTCGGCCACAACGCGTATCGCGACCGCATCGGCCGGAATCTCGGAGCGGGGGAACCGCAGATTGCGCCATGACGGGATGGGCCCGAGGTCGTAGGGCACCATTCGGCCAGCGGGCACGGGCGTGCCGTCCGGGCCGGGCAGGGCGTACTCGAGTTCGACGGTCTGGCCCTCGGTGCGCCCGTTGAAGACGCTGTCGCCGGTGATCGTGCCCGCGGCGGTGACGACGACCAGCGGGTGCGCGTCGTCGGGCGGTGGCAGCGCGTACCACGCCGACGTCAACAGGCTTTCCTGTTGCGGCCCGGTGGCGTAACTACCGGCCAGCGGTACCCGCGCCGGGTCGAGCTGGTACGGCAGCGGCACCGTCGACCCGTTGATGCCCGGGGTGTCGAGTTCGGTCGGCCGGTCCCAGTCGTAGTCCGTACCGGGCATCGGCAGGTTCATCCGGATCGCTTCGGCGACAATCTTTTCCGGTACCCCGTCGGGTGTGAAGCCGACCGGGTCGACACCGCCCAGCGGTCCCAGCGGGCCGTAGTCACCCGGCAGGGGGGTCAAAAAGCCCTCGTTGGGATCGGGTTCGACCAGCACGTCGTCGGCCAGCCCGCAGCCACCGGCGAAGGCGCGCAGGTTCGCCCACGCGTTGGAGTAGGTCGGGTACTGGCGGATCGCGCCCACCAGCATCGAACCGACGAACACCACCACCATGAACCCGGCGGTGACGGGGATGGGCGCGGCGGTCAGCGCCCGCACGATCCGGCCTTCACCGCGGTCACGGGACCCGAAGTGCAGCCACAAGGCGTAAAGGGCGGTGATCGCGAACAGCACGAAAAAGATGGCGCTGACGGTGACACCGCCGATCTCGGGCATGTCGTTGTTGAACGGCACCCCGAAACTCGACACGTACCACCAACCGTTGGTGGTCGCGAAGCACAACGCCAGCAGGAAGAACACCGCAGCCAGAAACGCCATCCGGTTGCGCGACCAGCGCAGCACCGCCGGCGACACCAGCACCGTCGCCAGCGCCGCCATCGCCGCGCCGACCGCGGCGAACAGCCCGAAGTGGTGCACCCACTTGGTCGGGGTGAACATCAGGAAGAAGATGGTGCCGAAGATGACACCCATCAACCGCCACGCCGGACCCCGCGCCACCCCGGGAATCCGCTTGCGCCGCATCATGATGAACATCGACGCGAACAGGCACAGCGCGGTGATCAGGAACCCGAACCGCCGCGACAGCGACCCGTCGACCGTCGGCAGGATCAGGTAGTAGTAGCGCAGGTTCTCGGTGTACCACTCCTGGTTCGGGCCGACGTCCGTGCGGATCCTGGTCGCCTCGAGCACGGTCGCGAACGTCTGGTCGAAGAAGACGAACGCCAGGATGACGGTGCCCGCGGCCAGGATCGGCGCCACCAGCGGCCAGGTGCCGACAAAACGGCGTCGCCGCACCAGGATTCGCAGGATCGGTCGGCCGCCGGCGAGCAGTGCGGCGACCGCGATCAGCCCGGTCGGCTGGATGCCGAGCGTGAACGCCGCGGTCAGCGTCGCCAACGCGGCAGGTGTCAGCCGACCCGAGACGATGGCCCGCTCGATCAGCACGTAGGTGATCAGCGCGCCGGTGGCGATCTGCCCCTCCGGGCGCAGGCCGTTGTTGAACGGCATCCACGCCGCCAGCAGCACCAGACCGGCCGCCCACAGCGCGGGCTTACTGGCCGCGACCGCTGGGCCCAGCCGGGGCAGCACTTCACGAGACAGCAAGAGCCAGCAGATGATTCCGCACACCAGGTCCGGCAACCGGATCCAGATGCTGGCGTCGCTGACGCTGGTCATCATCGCCAGCAGGTTGTAGTACCAGCCGAACGGATCTTCGGGGCTGCCGAACCACCGGAAGTAGTTCGACATGTATCCGGCGTGCCCGGCGACGCGGGCCATGCCGAGGATGTAGCCGTCGTCCGACGAGTTGGCCCCGATGACATGCCACAGCGCGAACCCGCCGACGACGGTGGCGTCGGTGGCGGTGAACGTGCGCCAGCGCCCCGGGATCAGCCGGTGCATGCGCCGCCCGTCCATGCGGTCCAATCGCCACAGTGCCAGCAGCGCGAGCACGGTGCTGAGAATCGCCAGCACCATCGCGGTCAGCTTCAAAGGTGTTGGCTTCGACGAGAACCGGGTGTCGATGGTGGCCGACACCGATAGGCCTGGCGGTGCGGGTCCGGTCAGCTCGGTGAAGATGCCGACGATCTGGGGGCGCAGGTTGGGGTCGGCGAACCCGCTGCGCAGTTCGGAGCCGTCGGTGTCGGTCAGCCCGACGAACGTCGCGTACGTGCCCTCTTCTGATGACGTGATGTCGATGCTGGAACATCCTGGCGACGTTCCGCCGCCAACCACCTGTGCGCGCGGCACGCTGGCCACCACCACGTTGCGGTCGGTGATGTCGACCCGCTCGGCGGACACGTCGACGAACAGCGACTGCAAGGCGGCCTGCTTACCGTCGCCGGGTGCGGTGCCGAACACCATGCCGCCCGACGGCGGCAGCGAGCGGACCACATCGCACGGCACCGTCGCGGTCATCGACACCGGGGTCAACGAGATCAGCGGTGCGGTCACGTCATTGACCTCACCGTGCTGGGGCCAGTTCAGCGTCGCGGTCGTCTGCACCACCGGCAACAGCGGCGTCGCGACCGACAGGACGAAGCCCAGCAGACCGGCGACGATCGCCACCCAGCGCGCGATCCGCACGTCACGGCTCGCGGTGGACTCGGTCATGATCGCGTTCATGGAAGCGCCCTGATCGGTCCGTTGCGCGTCCACCCGAAGACGCGTCGGGTGCCCTCTTCCACGGCGGCCGTCGGTGCCTGCGAGGCGGGCACCACCCGGTCGTAGCGTTCGATCGAACCCCAGTCGCGGTACCAGTCACCGCGCAGATACGTCGGGATCGTCGAGGTGCGCAGCAGCGCCTGGATATACAGGAACGGCCCGCCGTCCTGGGCGGACTGCCACATGTTCGACGAGGACACCACCTGCTTGAAGTTGGGCAGGATGCGGTACTCCGGTAGTTCGGCGATGCCCAGGTGCTGCGACGCCGGGCGCTGACACGGAAAGTTCGCTGCCGTGGCGATGTCCATCAACACCGGGGTCTGCGAGCCGAGGAACTCCTGGGCGGTCTCGAGCACCGGCACCCGCGGCGGGGTGAACCCGAACCACTGATCCTCCGACAGGTTCGGGTCATCGGCGACGATGCGTGCCACGTTGGCCTCCGGCGGCGCCCACGACAGCGGGAATCTCAGGTTGCGCCAAGCCTTTTGGGGGAAGATGTCGATGGGCTGCACCTCGCCCAGCGCCTGGTAGCTGCCGTCGGGATGGTGCACGCCCCACTGCAGCTTCAGCGACTGTCCGTAGTTGAACGAGCCGTCCTCCTCGTAGTACCAGATGGCGCCCGCGGCGGCGACGGTCACCAGCGGCCGGTCCGGGGTGCGGGGCGGCAACTGATACCACGCCGAGGTGACCTCGGCCGCGACGTCATTCTCGTCGTAGCTGCCCATCACCGGGGTGCGGGCCGGGTCCAGCCCGAACGGCAGGAACACCCTTGAGCCGTTGATACCTTCGGGTCCGTAGCCACCGCCGGTGCCCGCGGCGTAGCCGACGCCGACGTTGGGCTCGTTGGGCGAGCCGTCGGAGTTCACCAGGCCGGGGTTCGCGGTGACCGGCTCCGCCGGTTCGAGGGTGTCGCTGATCCCGTTGGGATGGAATCCGACGGGATCCTCGCCGCCGAGCGGACCGTATTCGCCGAAGCGCTGACCCGGAACCGGTTGCAGCAGACCCTCGTTGGTGTCCCGCTCGACCAGCACATCGTCGGCCATCGCGCAACTGGTGTCCGAAAGACCGGAAGTGAGCGCCGCGAGGTTCGCCTTGGCGGTGGTGTAGACCGGGTAGCGCTGCACGGCACCTTTGGCCATCGACCCGACCTCGAGCACCACCATGATGACCGCCACCACCAGCAGCGGCGTGGAGGCCAGCACCCGGTTGCGGCGGGTGTCGGCGACTTCGGTGTGCCCGGCGTAGTCGATGCGGTAGTGCAGCCACGCGGCGAGCAGACCGGTCGCGATCGCCAGCACCAAAAAGATCGTCATCACCGGGACACCGGCCAGCACCGGCTGTTTGTCGAACCACGGCACCCCGTAGTTGCCGACGTAGAACCAGCCGTTGATACCCGATGTGGCCCAAGCCAATACGAACAGCAGCGCGGTGACATACAACGCCAGGTTGCGTCGGCTGTGCAGGCCGACCCGCGCGAACGCGAACGCGGTCACCGCACCGAGTGCACCCGCCAGGCCCGCGAACACCCCGAACTGCACCGCCCATTTCGTCGGCGTGAACGTCAGCAGCAGCAGCCCGACCGCCGTCGCGCCGATCAACCGCCACACCGGGCCCCGGGCCATCCCCGGCACGCTGCTGCGCCGCAGCAGCACTGCGAGCATGCCGAACAGGCACAGCAGCATCACCAGCACGGCGAAGCGACGGGTCAGCGACGAGTCGACGCTGTCCTCCACGGTGAGGAAGTAGTAACGCAGGAAGTCCTGATACCACGCGATGGTGGGGCCGACCTTGTACTTGATGCGGGCGGACTCGGCGACCGTGGCCAGCGTCTGATCGCGGAAGACGACGACGAAGATCAGGGCCGCCGACGCGGCCAGCGCGGCCAGCGGGGCCCACACCCCGTCGACCGGGCGCCGCACCCGGATGGTGCGCACGATCGCGCGGGCGCCGACCAGCAGCGGTGCCAGCGCGATGAGGCCCTGCGGCGCCAGCGTCACCGAGAACACCGCCACGACGACGGCCGCCGCCGCGGGCCACAGCCGCCGGGTGCCGATCGCGTTCTCGACGAGCATCCAGGCGGCGATCGTGCCGAACGCGATCAGCGGTTCGGGGCGCAGCCCGTTGTTGAACGGCAGCCACGCGGCCAGAAACACCGCGCCGGCCGTCCACACCGCGACCCGGTTGCCGGCCAGACCCGCCGCGCCGGGACCCAGCCGGGCCAGCACGCAGCGGCTGATCAGCAGCCAGGTGCCCACCGCCGCCAGGGTCGCGGGCAGCCGCATCCACACCCCGGCGGTGCTGACCGTGGCCAGTTGCGCCAACACGGATTGGTACCAGTCGAACGGCGCCTCGGTCGCGCCGAAGTAGCGGAAGTAGTTCGCGGTGTAGCCGGCCTCGTCGGACACCCGGGCGATGGTGAGGTTATAGCCGTCGTCGGAGGAGATCGCCCCGATCAGATGCCACAGCAGCAGCGTGCCGACCACGCCGATGTCGGCCAGCCAGTGCCACCCCCCGACGCGCCAGAACCGCCGCCAGCCGCGCGGCACCCGTCGTCCCGAGGTGCGGTCCAGCACCGCCAGCGCCACGATCGCCGCGATCACGCAGATGACCCCGAGCGTCATCACGGCCAGCTTGAGCGGCGTCGGTGAGCTGATGAACCGGGTGTCGACGTCGATACGCGCCGAGAGGCTTGAGCCTGATGTCGCCGCCGCCGCGGCTCCGGGCTGAGCGGCCACCTCCATCTCGGTGAACACCCCGGCGACCTGCGGTTTCTTATCCGGGGCCAGGGTGCCTGCCGCGCCGGGGATGCCCAGGAAGTCGGCGCCGACCTCGCCGGGGTTGGCCCAGATGTGCAGCGTGCTGCACGCTCCCGACTCCACCGCGGGCCGGGGCGCGACCGCGGCGACGGAGTCGCGCACCGCAACCACGACGACGTCGGCCGTGGCCCGGACGAACAGCCCGTTGCGGCTGGCGTCGATGCCGGCGGGCGGGATCGTGGAGAGGACCAGCCCGCCGCCGGCGGGCAGGGTGGCCACGGCCTGACAGGGGATGGAGACGTCGAGGGCGAGCGGCGCACCCGACACCAGCGGGGCGGTGATGTCGGTGACGAATCCGTCGTCGTCGGTGTCTGATGTCGCCGCCGGAGCGGCTCCGGAAGCCTGCGGCCAGAGGATCGTGGCGGTGCTCTGGGTGACCGGAAGCAGCGGCGCCAGCGCGCACAGCAACACTCCCGCGAGGCCCGCGACGGCCGCGATCAGCCGCGCGATGCGATGAGTCGGGTCGTCGGGCACGAGGGTCGATGGTAGGCGACGAAACTAATGGCGCAGCGGCGCCGGGCTCCACAGCCCGCTACGCGTCGCCGAACCGAGATCGATCCGCGCGGGCTCGGCGTCCGGGTAGTACGGGGTCAGCTGCTGCAGGGCGCCCCAGTCGCGGTACCAGTCCTCGGACAGATACGACGGCACCGTGGTGGCGCGCACCAGCAGCTCGGTGATGCCGAGCGGGCCGCCGCCGAGGTTGTCCATCACCGGTGAGTTGGCCTCGGCGCCGAACCGGTCGGGCATGATCCGCCACTTGGGCACCTCGATGACGCCGTGTCGGTGATCGAACGGACGCTGGCACGGGAAGGCCATGCCGACCAGCCAGTCCAGTAGCACCGGGTCTTCGGAGCCGACGACGTCCTGCAGGGTGCGCAGTTCGGGGATGCGCGGCGGGGTGATCGCGATCCAGTGCTCGGGGTTGAGGTCGTCGTCGGTGGCGACCAACCGCACCCGGGTGGCGTCGCCGGGGATCGCGTCCAGCGGGACCCGCAGGTTGCGCCACGCCGGGGACGCGCCGACGTCGCCGAGCGCGACGGTGCCTGAAGCCTCGTCGGCCGGATCGTCGTCGGTGGCCCACTGCACTTCGACCTCACCGGAATCGAAGCGCCCGGCCGCGGCCACCGCGAGCAGCGGGCCGGCGTCGTCGCCCTGGTTCCAGTTGGCCGGCAGCGCGTACCACGCCGAGCGCAGTGACGCCGGCTGCTGGGTGCCGCTGCGCCAGCTGCCCATCACCGGGGTGGTGGCGGGGTCCAGGTCGAACGGCAGGCGCGCGCGTGACCCGTTGATGCCCGCCGCGGCGGTGGTGCCGCCCTCGGTGCCGGACTCGCCTGCGGTGTCGTCGCCTTCGGGGGTGTCGGCGAAGTTCGTTGCGGTGCCGGGACCGCCCATCACTTCGTCGGCGGACAGGTCGGACGGAACCCCGTTGGGGCTGAACCCCTCCGACGTGTCCGCGCTCAGGGCTTCGCCGACGGGGGTGTTCACCGGGGTGAGCATGCCGGCGTTGGCGTCCTGCTCGACGAGCACGTCCTCGGCCAGCCCGCAGGTCTTGCCGGTCAGCGCTTCGAGGTTGGACCGTCCGACGCTCCACGCCGGGTACTGGCCGGTCATGCCCAGCGTCAGTGACAGCACCTCGAACACCACCAGCCCCCACGTCGCGATCGCCAACGGCGCCTGGGCCACTCGTTGCCAGCGCCGCGGTTCACCGGGCGGGGATGAATCGCGTCCGGAGAAGTGGAACCAGGCCGCCACCAGCAGGGCGACGACCGACAGGCCCAGCAGCATCGTGGTGAAGCCGAACTTCCACTCCGGGAACTCGTTGGACCACGGCACACCGAAGTTGGAGACGTACCACCACCCGTTGACCGTGGCGAACGACAGCGCGGTGACGAACAGCACGGCCGCGGTGAACATCGACCGGTTGCGTCGCGACTGCATCGCGGCGGCGCCGACGGCGACGGCCGCCAGGGCGCCCAGCGAGCCGGCCAGCCCGGCGAACACCCCGAAGTGGTGGGTCCACTTGGTCGGGGTGAACATCAGCGCCAGAAACGAGATGATCGTGATGCCCACGATGCGCCGGCTCGGGCCCAGCGCGGTGCCGGGGATCCGGAACTTGCGCAGCGCCATCGCCACCGAGACGGCCAGCGCCAGCAGCAGTGTGAGCACAGCGAACCGGCGCGCCACCGAGCCGTCGGGGCTGGTGGTGAACAGCCGCGAATAGCGGATGTGCTCGTCGAACCACGACAGGCTGGGGCCGACCGAGGATTTGAACGCGCTGGCCTGCAGCTCCCCGATCAGCGTCTGATCGCGGAAGATCAAGATGATCGTCACGGTGGCCGCCGCCAGGATCGGCGCCAGCAGCGCCAGGTAGCCGAACCGCGAAGTATGGGCGGCCACAATCGTTTTCAGCGGGCCGACGGCGACAAGCAGCGCGCCGACCGCGGCGATACCCGTCGGGCCGGAGAACAGCGTCAGCGCGCCGATGATGATGGCGACCGCCACCGGCAGCAGCCGGCTGGTGGCCACCCCGCGTTCGACCGAGCACCAGGTGAGCAGGATGCCGAGCGCGATGATCGGTTCGGGCCGCAGCCCGTTGTTCAGCGGCAGCCAGAACGCCAGGAACAGCCCGGCGGCCGTCCACGCCGCGGCGCGGCTGGTCTTGACCGCGTGGCCGAGGCGCGGGATCACCTCGCGGCTGATCAGCCACCAGCAGGCCAGCGCCATCAGCAGCGTGGGCAGCCGCATCCACACGCTGTGGGTGCTGACGTTCGACCACAGCGCCAGCAGGTCGTAGTACCAGCCGAACGGCGCCTCCGGGGTGCCGAACCACCGGTAGTAGTTGGCCATGTAGCCGGCGTGCTCCGACACCCGGGCCATGGTCAGGATGTAGCCGTCGTCGGCGGTGTTGGCGCCGACGAAGTGCCACCACACCAGCACCGCGGTGACCACCCCGTCGAGCGGGCCGAACGACCACCAGCGTGGCGGCAGGAACCGTTTGACCTTGCGGCCGTCGGCGGTGTCGAGCACGTGCAGGGCGCCCAGCGCGATGACCGTCAACGCGACGCCGAGGATCATCGCGAGCAGTTTCAGCAGGGTCGGGGAACTGCTGTAGCGGGTGTCGATGGTGGCCGAGAACTCCAGGCCGGGCGGCGCGGGCCCCGACAGGTCGGTGAACACGCCGACGATCTGGGGGCGGAAGTCGTAGCCGCTGCGTTCGCCGCTCAGCGGCGCGCCGGGATCGTCGCTATCGGGTCCCTTCACCAGGCCGACGAACTCCCCGGTGACCTTGTCGGCGTGCGCGGTGAACGTCAGGGACTGGCACTGCGGGCTGAGCACCTGGTCCAGCGGGGCGCTGACCACCGGGGTGTTGCGCACGATGACGAGCAGGTCGTTGTTGACCCGCTCGATGAGCAGACCGCGGTCGACGGCCTTGGGCGCCTGCTTGGGCACGGTGGACAACAGCACGGTGCGGTCGGCGTTGGCGGCTCCGGCCAGCCCGGCGGCCACCCGGCACGGGATCGTGATGGTCAGCTCTGTGGCGACGTAGCCGATCAGCGGCGCGTTGACGCTCTGCAGCACCCCGTCCTGGGGCCAGTTCAGCTCGGCGGTGGTCTGCTTGACCGGCAGCAGCGGGGTGGCGATCGCCAGCGCCGCGCCGAGCAACCCGGCCACGACGGCGATCAGCCGCGCAGTCCGATGGTTCGCCCCGACTTGGCCAGTCACGGGGTTTGATCGTAATTGGGCAGGCGGATGGCCAGCACGAACGGTCCGATCTCGGAGACGTCGAAGCGGGGGTCATCGAACAGGGCTTCGTCGAGCGCGACGTGGTAGCGACGCACGTTGGGCTGGTTGGGGTAGACGTCGGAGGCCAGCCGCAGCGTGTAGGTGTCATCGGCGCCGCGCCGCATCAGAAACACGTTCGGTGGCTTCCACGGCAGCCCGTCGAGGGTCTCGATGAACTGGTCGGCGTCGGTGAGCGTGGCCCAGCTCTCGATGGCCTCGGCGCGCTTCTCGAACTGTGCGAGCGGGTTGGCGTAGTGCGACGTCAGCCCCTGGAACCCGTAGTAGGGGTAGTACGACAGGAAGCTGTAGTCGGCGGTCATCACCACGGTCTCGTTGCGCGGCAGCCCCGTCACCTCGCGGATCTTTTCGTCGATCTCGCGGTAGTAGCGCTCCGAGCCGGGCGGGCGGCGGTCGGCGCGCGCGCCGTAGCCGTCGGTATCGGTGTAGGCCACCGCGATATCGGCGCGCAGCACGTCGGGGATGTCCTGGCTGTAGGTCACGGCCCCGATGGCGCCGACGGTGGCGGCCGCGGCGACGACGCGCCTACTCATTTCCGGGCGGTAGCGCGCCGCGATCGCGCGCGTGGCTTCGATGAAGCCGAACGCCCCCGCGGCGGCGAACAGCACGGTCAGCGTCGGGTTGAGCCGGAACGACAGCAGCGTCGTGCCGGCCAGCGTGGTCAGCATCGACAGCAGCGACCATGCGTAGACCGCCACCACCGCGAACGCCAGCGCGCCGGCGCGGGTCGACGTGCTTGCGCGCCACACCAGCCACAGCGTGCCCAGCATGCACAGCGCGCCGAGCAGCGTGAAGTGCAGCATCGGGAATTCGAGTTCGGCCCCCACCGACGGCAGGTAGTGCTGCGCGGTGCCCGAATCGGCGGGCTCGCCCTGGATCGCGGCGGCCAGCCACGGTCCCCAGCCGATCAGCGCGAGGGCACCGGAGAGCGCCGCGATCGCGAGCAGCCGCAGCAGCGGTTCGACGCGGCTCGGCTTAATGTCGCCGCCGGAGCGGCTCCAGCGCGCCACTGTCACTACCAGCGCCATCAGCGTCAGCGTGAACGCCGCATAGGCGAACAGCAGCGTGTAGAACAGCGCGGTGAAGCCGAGGAAGAGGCCAACCCCGATGATCGCGGCCCAGCCTCCGTTTCGGTTCGCGCCCCGCAGTCCCGACCAGGCCAGCACGAACACCGGCGGCAGCAGCGCGGTGATGATGGCGGCGTAGGGTTCGGCCGGCGCGTAGGCGAGGGTCGCCGCCGCGGTGGCGGTCGCGACGATCAGCGCGTACTCGAAGCGAATCATCGCCGCCCACAACACGAACGACGCGGTGATCGCGATCGTGATGGAGATGATGGCCCACGGTTTGAACATCTCCCAGCCCGGGGTGCCGGTCAGGTCGGCGAGCCGGCCGCCGATCCAGAACCAGCCCGGCGGGTAGAACGGCGGCAGGCCGTAGTAGGTCATGTCGTGCAGGGCGGCGGTGTCGGTGAGCCGGGTCAGGTACTCGGTGCGGAACTGCTGGTCGACCGAGATGCCGTGCAGGTAAAGCTTGGTGGCACCCAGCGGCATCGCCAGCGTCACGACCGAGAACGCGGACAAGAACGCCGTCGCGCCGCCCCACGCGAGCAGCCGCCTGCCGCGCCGCCACGCCCATCCCGACGCCAACAGCCCTGCCAGACAACCGACTTGGCCGACGGTGGTCAGCGCGTGCAGCTGGTTGGACGAGTTGTAGGCCGGCCAGTCCACCCGCGATATCGCGATCAGCGAGATGACCGCGACGACGACCGCCACGGCCGCGCCGGCCGCCAGCTGGCCGACGACCTTGGTCGGAGTGGCCAGTGCGCTGCGCATCAGATGGGGAGCTTGCGGAAGATGGGGCGCGGGATGTGCCGCAACACCATCATCACGTACCTGAACACCCCCGGTGCCCATACCAGTTCCTTGCCTTTGGCCGATGCGGTGACCGCCAGTTCGGCGACGTCTTCCTTGTCGACGGTGAACGGCGCTTCCTTGGTGCCGGTGGCCTTCCAGTGCTCGATGGTGGTGCGGGTGCGCACCTGGCCGGGCCGGATGACCAGCACCGAAACCCCGTACTCGCGCAACGCCTCACCGAGCCCGAGGTAGAACCCGTCGAGCCCGGCCTTGGTGGAGCCGTACACGAAGTTGGACCGCCGCACCCGTTCACCGGCCGCCGAGCTCATCGCGATGATGCGCCCGAAACCCTGCGCGCGCATCTTCTCGCCGAGCAGCACACCGACGGAAACTGCTGCGGTGTAGTTGATTCCGGCGATCTGCACGGCTTTGCGCTGGTTCTGCCACAGCTCTTCGGCGTCCCCGAGCAGGCCGAAGGCCACGATGGCGACGTCGACATCGCCGTGGCTGAACGCGGCGTCGATGACGGTCGGGTGGCTCGCGGTGTCGAGCCCGTCGAAGTCGAGCACCTCGACGGATTTGGCGCCCGCGGCCTCGAGTTGCGCGACGGCGGCGTCGCGGCCCGGGTGGCCGGGCACCTCGGCCAGGATGACGCGCGCGGGCGCGTTGCGCAGGTAGCGCTCGCAGATGGCCAGCCCGATTTCGGACGTGCCGCCCAGCAGCAGGATGGTCTGGGGGTTACCCACGGCATCAAGAACCATGTGCGCGCACCATTTACAGCAGCTCCAAACGTCGGGCCATGTCGGACGCGAACACCGCATTGGGATCGACCTTGCGGCGCATGGCGATCCACTCGTCGATTCGCGGGTACATGGCGTGAAATGTCTCGGCGGTGGTGCGGGCGTCCTTGGCGGTGTAGAGCCTGCCGCCGAACTCCAGCACCCGCCGGTCGAGGTCGGTGAGGAACTCGTTCAACCCGGCCTTGATCGGAAAGTCGACGCAGACGTTCCAGCCGGGGATCGGAAAGCTCAGCGGCGCTTGGTTTCCGGGGCCGAACAGCTTGAACACGTTGAGGAACGAGTAGTGGCCCGACCGCTGGATATCGACGATGATCGCTTTGAACTCCTCGACCGCCTCGGTGGGCACCACGAACTGGTACTGGGTGAAACCCGCCGGCCCGTATGCCCGGTTCCACTCACCGAACATGTCCAGCGGGTGATAGAACTGCGTCAGGTTCTGGATCTTGCCGCGGTAGGTGCCCGACTTGCGGTACCACAGCTCCCCGATCGGGCCGAACGTGTACTTGTTGGCCAGCCCGTTGGGAAAGACGTCGGGCAGGCTGAGCAGTTGGGGCGCATCGAATTTCAGCGGTTCGCGCTGCAGTTTGGCCGGCAGCTGGTCGATCCGGGCCAGCGAACCGCGCGATATCGCGGCGCGGCCGAGCTTGGGTGGTGCGCTGATCGCGTCGAACCAGGCGCTGGAGTAGGTGTAGTTGTCTTCGCTGCCGTCGCTGTGGAACGCGATCGTCTCATCGAGGTCCGCGGTGACGTCGCCGTCGGCGATGAAGTACGCGGTTTCGGTCGGCGTCATCTCGATCGTGGCGCGCAGGATGATGCCGGTCAGCCCGTTGCCGCCGACGGTCGCCCAGAACAGTTCGCTTTCGGGCCCGTCGGGCGTCAGCCGGCGGATCTCGCCGTCGGCGGTCAGCAGGTCGATCGAGCGGACGTGGTTGCCGAAACTTCCGGCGCTGTGATGGTTCTTGCCGTGGATGTCGCAGGCGATCGCGCCGCCGACGGTGACCTGCCGGGTGCCCGGCAGCACCGGCACCCACAGCCCGAACGGCAACGCCGCCTTCATCAACGTGTCCAGGCTCACGCCCGCATCCGCGTCGACCACGCGGGTTTCGGCGACGATTGAGTGGATCCGGTTCAACGCGGTCATGTCGATCACCAGGCCGCCGCCGTTCTGGGCGTTGTCGCCGTAGGAGCGGCCGAGCCCGCGCGCGATGACCCCGCGCTGACCCGTCTTCGCTACGGCCTGCGCGATGACCTCGACATCCGGCGTCGACAACACCTGGGCCACCGACGGGGCGGTGCGCCCCCAGCCGGTCAGCCGTTGCGTGGTGGTCTCGAACATCGTGACGAGGGTACCGTGCGGTCCGCGCACCCTTCTGACACCGAGACCGCGCACAGATCGCGAAAACACGTGAATTCGCGATCTGTACGCAGTTTCGATCGCCGGGTCAGCGCAGCCGGAAGATCACCGCGCGCTGCACCACGAAGTTGATCACCGTCGCGGTGCCCTGGGCGATGACGAACGCGACCGGCACCCGCCACGGCTTGTCCTCCCACGCCAGATACAACAGGTAGTTGATGCCGACCTGCGCGCAGTAGGTCACCGCGTAGAGCGCACACACCGCGAGAAAGCGCGCCGTGCTCGGCGGCGCCTGAAAGGTCCAGCGCCGGTTGATCAGGTAGGCCGTGGTGGTGCCTGCGATGAAACCGATGGTCTTGGCGACGTTCACGTGCAGGCCGGCCGCCAACAGCGCGACGTAAAGGCCGAAGTCGACGACCGCCGAGAAACCACCGGTGACGATGAACCGCCATACCTGGGTGCCCAGGGTCAGGTTCGGCTGCATCGGGGGCTCGGCCACCGCAGCAGCTTACGGCTCGGGGCCCTCAGCGCCGCAGCCCGCTCGACTCGAGCACGTCGCACAGCGCATGTACGGCGGAGGGGAAGGCGTGTTCGGCGGGCGTGCCGAACCCGACGATCACGCCGTCGGGCCGGGCCACCTCCGCACCCGCCTGCGGGTGCCGCATGATCGACAACCCCTCCAGCGCGATACCCGCGTCGCCGGCGCGGCGCAGCACCTCCGGTTCGGTGCCGTCGGGCAGGGTCAGCAGCAGGTTCAGCCCCGCGTTCAGCCCGCTGACCGTGAGCGAAAACGGCTGCAGCGCCTCGACAAGCGCGTCGCGGCGGCGCCGGTAGCGCAACCGCATGCGCCGGATGTGCTTGTCGTACCCGCCGTTTGCGATGAAGTCGGCCATCGTCAGCTGCGAGATCGCGTCCACGTAGAACTGTGAACCGCCCGCGGCGGCGATGGCCGGCTCGACAAGGTCGGCAGGCAACGCCATCCAGCCCAGCCGCAGCGCAGGCGAGAGGCTCTTGCTCGCCGAACCCAGATACACCACCCGGTCCGGGGACAACGCCTGGAGCGCGCCCACCGGCTGGCGGTCGTAGCGCAGTTCACCGTCGTAGTCGTCGTCGAGCACGTAGCCGTCGGTGCGTTGGGCCCAGTCGACGACCGCGGTGCGCCGCGCGGGATGCAGCGGCATGCCGAACGGGCTGTGGTGCGCCGGGGTGAGCAGCACGGCGGGCACGTCGAGCGTGTCGAGGTCGGCCACCACCGCGCCGTGCTCATCGACGCCGATCGGCGTCGTCGCCATCCTCATCGACGCGATCACATCGCGAAAGATGAACAGCCCGTAGGCTTCTACGGCGACCGGGCGCTGCCCGTGGAACATCCGGGCGAGCACCTCCACGCCGTGGCGCACACCCGCGCAGATCAGGATCGACTCCGGCGAGGTACGCACGCCGCGCACCCGTACCAGGTACTCCGCCAGCGCTTCGCGTAGCTCGTGTCGTCCGCGCGGATCGCCCATGCGCAGCGCCTCGGTGGGTGCGCGGCTCAGCGCCCGACGCGTCGAGGCGACCCATTCGTTGCGCGGGAACTCCGCGACGTCGGGTGAGCCGGGCATCAGGTTGTGCTTCGGCACCACCCGCACACCCCGGGGCCGCACCGACGCCTCCGTGGCCGCCGCGTTCACCACCCAGGTGCCCGCGCCCTGGCGGGAGGCCAGCCACCCTTCGGCGACCAGTTCGGCATAGGCCTCGGCGACGGTGTTGCGGGCCAATCCGAGGTCTACGGCCAGGCTGCGCGACGGCGGCAGCATCGTGCCGGGTGCCAGCCGACCCGTGCGTACGGCGTCGCGCAGCGCCGTGAGCAGCCTTTCGCGCGCACCGCGCACCCCGGGCGTGATGGCCTCCGCGAGGTCGAGATGCAGATCCCGCGTCCCAGCATTGGCCCACGAATCCACCGATGAATTGAACCATGTCGATGGGAGTTTGCGGACTAGCGTCAGCGGTATGACCACCATCGAGAAAGTCCGTCGTCTCAACATGAACCAAGTGTCGCCCGAGGTGTACGAGGCGATGATCCTGCTCAACAACGCCGCGACCAAGGACCTCGACCCGGACCTGGCTGAGCTGATCAAGATCCGCGCGTCGCAGATGAACCACTGCGCGTTCTGCCTCGACATGCACACCGCCGATGCGCGCAAGCGCGGCATCGCCGAGCAGAAGCTCACCCTGCTGCCTGCGTGGGAAGAGGCCGAGGGCGTCTACACCGAGCAGGAGCAGGCTGCGCTCGCGTTGACCGAGGAGATCACCGACCTCACCCACAGGCACGTCTCCGACGCGGTGTACGCCAGGGCGGCGGCGGCCTTCTCCGAACGTGAACTGGGCCAGGTGATCGCGATGGCGCTGACCATCAACGCGTGGAACCGGATCGGTGTCACCACCCGGCTGCCGGTGCCCAAGCGGTAATACGGTCGAGGTGTGCAGACCCGGTCCGGCGCGCAGATCGTCATCGACGGCGACGTCGTCGAGAAGCTGCACCGGCCGGGCACGGACCCGCGGGCGTTGAGCGCGCGGCTGGGCGCGGCCGCACGATCGGCGTCGCTGCTCTCACCGCTGAGCGCCGGGCCCGAACCGGCCGGGACTCGCTGGCGCACCCGATGGCCGCGCGTGGAAACCGTTGCGCCCGAACCGGACTGCCTGCCGTGGGCGCAGGCGGGCCGACTGCTGGCGCAGCTGCATCGCGAAGAGGTGCCTCGACGTCTGCCGCCGCACGGCTGGCCGCAGCGGCTGCGCCGGATGCTGCGTAGCACCGCCGACGTCACGGTCCGGCGCGCCGCGGCCGGGCTGCCCGACGCGGTCTGGCGCGCGGGGTCGCCCGGTCGGCCGGCGGCGCTGGTGCACGGCGACTGGCATCTCGGCCAGCTCGGCCGGCAACCCGCAGGCTGGGTGCTCATCGACGTCGACGATCTGGGCGTGGGCGACCCGGCCTGGGATCTGGCCCGGCCGGCCGGGTTCTGGGCGGCTGGACAGATTCCTGACGACGACTGGACGGCGTTCCTCAAGGCCTACCGCGGGGCGGGCGGACCCGCGGTGCCCGACGGTGATCCGTGGCCGGTGCTCGAACCGTTCGCCCGCGCCGCCGTCATCTGCGCGGCGGCGTATCACCCCGACGACGAACTGCTTCGCGACGCCTGCGCGCGGATGCCCTAGCTGGAGAAGAACAGCCTGCCGAAGCCCTGCTTGCGGTAGTACTTGTTGCCGCGGTGACCCCAGCCCGGGCCGTAGCCATAACCGTGCTGCGGCGGTGGAGGCGGCGGCGGGGCCTGCACGAACCGGTTCTCCATCTCGGTGAGCGCCTCGAGCTCACCGAAGTCGAGGAAGATGCCGCGGCAGGTGTCGCACTGTTCGAGGTGGATGCCGTTGCGGTCGTAGGTCTTCATGACGCCGGCGCACTTGGGACACAGCAAGGTGGTGGCGCCGCCGGCTGACGGCGGGGGCTTCGGCGGTTCGTAGGGCGGAATGCTCATTGTTCGACAACGCCTGCGTCAGCGGTTGGGTTCCGCGATCGGTCCCCGCCCACGCAGACGGGGACCGATCGCTTTTCTAGGGCTACCGAACTACGACGGCAGGATCACTCGCTGCTGTCGGAACTCGACTCCGAAGACTCCGAGGCGCTCGTATCGGCGTCGTCGTTGTCGCCGTCGGTCTCGGACTCCGAATCACTGCCCTGGTCGGAGGTACCCGAGTCATCCGCAGATGGGTCGACGTCTGCGGTCTGGTTGTCGGGACCGTTGGTGCGAACCACCCCGTGCTGGTTGCCCGCGGGCTCCTCGTCGTCCTGCTCCAGCAGGTCGGTCTCCAGCTCGTCCTCGGTGACCTCCTCCTCGGTGACCTCTTCTTCGGTGACCTCTTCTTCGGTGGCGTCTGCCTGCTCGGTCACCGCCGCGGATCCGGTGGGTTCCTCGCTCAGAGAAGCGGTCTCGACCTCGGCCGCGACGCCGTCGAGCGCCTTGTCCTGCGCCGTCGGCAGCGTGACCGTCTGTGAAGCCAGAACCGATGCAGGCACCTGGCCGGGATCGTTGGCGTCCGCGGTCTCCGGTGCTGGCTCACTCGGCGCCGGAGCCAACGGATTGCCCTCGCCATCCCAGCCGATCGCCTTGGCGATCGTCTGGGTCAGACCGATCAGGGATCCGATGAAGCCCGGCCCCTGTCCGGCAACCGGGACATTGACCCTGCCGCCGATCACGATGCCGAAGTCGAGGGCGTTGAAAATCGAACCGCCCGGGCTGAGCAGGCCGCCGAAGGTGATGCCCACTGTCTGCACCTCGGTCCCCGGCGCCGGATCCAGGCTAATCCCCAGTGCATCCAGGACCGGGGTGAGATCGAGCGTCTGGCCGCCGTTGAGGAAGGCGTCGACCATCGCGGCCGGGGTGTTGATCAGCGTGTTGAACGCCGCTTCGAGATCCGGCGTCTCGCCGGTGAGGTTCTCGACGATCGCGCCCGCGCTCGCTACCAACGCCAATACCGGGCTGATCACCGGACCGACCAGCCCGAGCAGCATGCCGCTGGTGAAGGTGGTCGAAAAGTTGACCAATGGCATGAGCTCGGCCGGTATCGGACCCACGCCCTCGGCGGCGAGTTCGCTGAGGATGGTGAACAGCGACCGGTGATTCATCAGCGGGGTCGTGTTCTCCAGCGTGCTCGTATCGGTTGCGAACGGCGCCTGGATCGCGGCCCGCAGATTGCCCACCATTTCCTCGAGGATCACGGGGAAGTCGGGCAGCTGCTGAAGGTAGCCGAGCTGGTTGGCGATGATCTGCTGAAGCACCGGCGCCGGGGCTTCCAACCAGGTGTTCGCGAGGTTTGCGAGGTTGGTCTCGGAGTGCTCCCAGACCTCCAGCCACGGCGCGATCGGGTTGATGGCGGCGGACAGCTCCACCGCAGGGTTGGCCACTTTGACGTCGGGCAGAGACGGCGCCGCGACCACCGGTGTCATCGCGATGGCAGTGGCGCTGACCAGCGCTAAGCCAGCGCTGGTATACGGACGAAGCTTGACGGGCACTAGGCTCCTTCTGGTCGTGTCGGTAATTGACGCACCGAACCTACTCGCCAGTAAGGTGACTTGTATTCAAAATCGCCAAATAAATTCAAAACTTCTTGGTGGTTCGCCAAACTCAACCGGCGGTCCTTCGCACAGTGGCGTGTCCGGGCGCCCGCGCCCCGCCGGAAACCGTTGCTAGACCCAGTACGCGACGCGGCCGCGGTACTGGCGCATCGCGAAAGCGGCCATGATCCAACCGATCACGGTCAACGCGATCACCACGACCCAGTGGTGGAGCTCTTGGTCGGCGCCGAGCAGCGGGGCGCGCACGATGTCGAGGTAGTGCAGCAGCGGGTTGAGCTCGACGATCCGGAGGTATTCGGCAGCGTCCTGCTGCTGCAGGGTCGACTCGTTCCAGATGATCGGCGTCATGAAGAACAGCAGCTGCACCAGGCTGACCAACAGCGGGCTGATGTCGCGGTAGCGGGTGGCCAGGATGCCGAAGCACAGCGACACCCACACGCAGTTCAGCACGATCAGGCCCATCGCCGGTATGACGGCCAGCACGGTCCACGACCACGATTTGGGAAAGATGATCGCGATGATCACGAAAATGATCATGTTGTGCCCGAACAGGATCATCTGGCGCCACACCAGGCGGTACACGTGCACCGACAGCGGGGTCGGCAGCTGTTTGATCAGGCCTTCGTTGGCGATGAACACCTCGGCGCCCTCGAGGATCGACGCGTTGATCATGTTCCAGATGATCAGCCCGAGCGTGACGTACGGAAGATGTTCGGACAGCTCGAGTTTGAACAACTTCGAGTACAGCAGGCCCATCGCCACCGCGGTCGCGCCCGTGGCGATCGTGATCCAGAACGGCCCGAGCACCGAGCGGCGGTAGCGCTGTTTGATGTCCTGCCAGCCCAGGTGCAGCCACAGCTCATGCTTGCCGAACCCGGCGACCAAATCGCCCCATGCGCGGGCGAACGTCTTCGACTGTGAGGCGGCGTCGGTGAACGTCACGATGCTGGCCCGAACCTTTCCTTACGGCCCAAGCGCCGCAACCGGATCCACTCCCACAGCCCGGCGGGATCGCGCCGCGACACCAGGAAATACCAGCCGAACCGCGCCCACTCCTGCGGCAGCAACCGGCGAAGCCCCGGCTGCGACAACAGGTAACCACGGTTGCGGTAGGTATAGAAACGTTTGCGCGCGTCGTCCGGGTACTGCGTGTGCATCCGCCCGCCCAGGATCGGCTTGAACTCGTCGCCGCCCTGCGGGTGCAGGTACACCGCGCTCAAACACGTCCCGAACGGCAGGCCGGATCGCACCAGCCTGCGGTGCAGTTCGGTTTCGTCGCCGCGCACAAACAACCGCAGATCCGGGACCCCGGTGGCCTCCAGCGTCGCCGCCGCGAACAACGCACCGTTGAACAGCGAGGCGATCCCCGGCAGCAGGTCCTGCCCGGCCTCGGTGCGCAACTCCTCGGCCCGTCGGCGCCACGCCACCCCGCGGCGTAACGGGAACGCGAGCCGGCCCGGGTCATCGAGGTCGCACACCATCGGCGACACCTCCGCCAGCCCGTGCTTCTCCGCGCATGCCACCAGGGTGCCCAGCACCTCGGAGTCGGCGGGCCGCCCGTCGTCGTCGGCCAACCACACCCAGTCCGCGCCCAGCGCCAACGCGTGCAGCATCCCCAACGCGAAACCACCTGCGCCACCGAGGTTTCGACGTGAACCGAGATAGCTCGTCGGCACCGGCTGACCCGCCACCAGCTCGGCCACCCGCGGGTCGTTGTCGTTGTCGACGACGATCAGGTGGTCGGGGGCGCGCGTCTGTGCCGTGACCGCCTCCAGCGACTTGGTCAGCTCCTCGACGCGACGATGGGTGACCACTACGGCGCAGACCGTGCCGGTCATCACTGGCGCGCTTCGTCGAGCACTTCGCGCACGTGCCGGGCGGCGTCCTCACCCTCGTAGGCGCGGACGACGTCCTCGATGCCGCCCGTCATCTTGATCGTGCCGTGGTCGATCCACATCGCCGTCTTGCACAGCCGCGCCAGAAAGTCGTTGGAGTGGCTGGCGAACACCAGGATGCCCGAACGCTCCACCAGCGCCGACAACCGCGTCTGCGCCTTCTTCAGGAACTCGGCATCCACCGCGCCGATGCCCTCGTCGAGCAGCAGGATCTCGGGGTCGATGCTGGTCACCACACCCATCGCCAGCCGCACGCGCATACCGGTGGAATACGTCCGCAACGGCATCGACAGGTAGTCACCCAACTCGGTGAACTCGGCGATCTCGTCGATTTTGGCCAGCATCTGCTTGCGGGTCTGCCCGAGGAACAACCCGCGGATGATGATGTTCTCGAAACCCGAGATCTCGGGGTCCATCCCGACGCCGAGGTCGAACACCGGCGCCACCCGCCCGGTCACCGTCGCGACACCGCGGGTGGGTTCGTAGATCCCCGACAGCAGCCGCAGCAGCGTCGACTTGCCCGCGCCGTTGTGCCCCACCAGCCCGACGCGGTCACCCAGTTCCAGCGACATGGTGATGTCGCGCAGTGCTTCGATGACGACGACGTTGGACTCGTTGCGGCCGATCGCGCCGCCGGCCTTGCCGAGAAACGCCTTCTTCAGCGACCGCGACTTGGCGTCGAAGATCGGGAACTCCACCCACGCATTGCGGGTCTCGATACGCGGGACCAATACCGGGCTCCTACAGGTACTGTCCGGTGCCGTGTCCGCCACGCGGACCTGCCGGGCCGCCCATCCCGGGCGGCAGCGCACCCTGACGCATCTGCTCGAGCTGCTGGCGCGCGGCCATCTGCTGGGCGAACAGCGCGGTCTGGATACCGTGGAACAGCCCCTCCAGCCAGCCGACGAGCTGAGCCTGGGCGACCCGCAGCTCGGCGTCGGAGGGCACCGACTCTTCGGTGAACGGCAGGGTGAGCCGCTCGAGCTCTTCACGCAGTTCGGGCGCGAGGCCGTCCTCGAGCTCGGTGATGCTGGTCCGGTGGATCTCGCGGAGCCGGTGGCGGCTGGCCTCGTCCAGCGGTGCCGCCCGCACCTCCTCGAGCAGCTGCTTGATCATGGTGCCGATCCGCATCACCTTGGCCGGCTGCTCCACGAGGTCGGTCAGCGATTTGCCGTCGGATTCCTCCTCGGCCGCCGCCCCGTCGCCGCCGATGATTTCGATGTTGTCGTCATCGCTGTTGGTGGTCATGTCCGTGAAGTTTCCCTGTAATCGCCGTCTTATCGCCTAGCCGAGCAGTTCGCGCCGGTTCGTAACCTATCTGGCGACACTAGCCCCTGCGCCACGGCGCACCCGCGCACCGCCGGTTTGCATCTAAGTCTGCGACGGCCGGTGTCACGGCAGCAAAGCCATTGCAGACGCCGCTGCAATCCATTATGCGTCTTGGCCATTGGATACCGTCAATGCAACGCGCCGTCAATGGATAGTGAGCAACAACTATGGAACTAGCACTCCGCACCCGCCGCTGACTCGACTACTATGGCCACGCAGGCGACCCAGCCCGGCAGGGCGGGTCGGGCCGGCATCGGCCGAAACTTCGTGTCGGTCGTGATTTCACACACGCTCAAAGGTGGGCTGGCATGGCATACGACGTCGCCCGGGTGCGGGGCTTGCACCCGTCCTTGGGCGACGCATGGGTGCGCTTCGATGCGCAGCACGGCATGCTGCTGCCCGACGCCGTCGGCAGGGCCGTCTCCACGGCGTTTCGCGGTTCGATGCCCACCCCGGTGGGCCCGCACCCGGCCGCTCAGCGCAGCGCCGCGGTGCTCGCCGCCGCGCGCCAGGCGGTGGCCGACCTCGTCAACGCCGATCCGCGCGGGGTCGTGCTGGGCTCCGACCGCGCCGTGCTGATCACCGCGCTGGCCGACGCGTCGTCGTCGCGCGTCGGGCTGGGCTACGAGATCGTGGTGACCCGCCTCGACGACGAAGCCAACATCGCGCCGTGGCTGCGCGCGGCGAACCGCTACGGCGCCAAGTCCAAGTGGGCCGAGGTCGACATCGAGACCGGGGAACTGCCGAACTGGCAGTGGGAGAGCCTGATCACCCGGCCCACCCGGCTGGTCGCAATCGCCTCGGCCTCAGCGGCTTTGGGTACGGTCACCGATTTGCGGGCGGTCACCAAGCTGGCCCACGATCTCGGCGCGCTGGTGGTCGTCGACCATTCGGCCGCCGCACCGTACCGGTTGATCGACATCGACGAGATCGACGCCGACGTGGTGGCGGTCAACGCCGTGGCGTGGGGCGGGCCGCCGATCGGCGCGCTGGTGTTCCGGGACCCGGCGATGATCGACTCGCTCCACTCGGTCTCGTTGGACCCCGACGCCACCGGACCGGCGCGGCTGGAGGTCGGCACGCATCAGTTCGGCATGCTCGCCGGCGTCGTCGCCTCCATCGACTACCTGGCGACCCTCGACGAGTCGGCGAGCGGCACCCGCCGCGAAAGGCTCGCCGTATCAATGCAATCGGCCGCGGCCTACATGGATCGGCTGTTCGACTACCTGCTGAGCGCGCTGCGCTCGCTGCCGACAGTCATGGTCATCGGACGGCCCGAAGTCCGGATCCCGGTGCTCAGCTTCGCGATCAACAATGTGCCTGCCGAACGGGTGGTGCAGCGGTTGGCCGACAACGGGATCCTGGCGATCTCCAACGCGAACTCGCGGGTGCTGGAAGCCATCGGCGTCAACGACATCGGCGGCGCGGTCACGATCGGGCTGGCGCACTACACGACGATGGCCGAAGTCGATCAGCTGGTGCGGACGCTGGCGTCCCTAGGCTGAGCCGTCCTCGACGCGCAGCAGGATCTTGCCGGCGACGTCGCCGGAGGACAACATCTCGTGTGCGGCCTGGGCCTGGGTGATCGGGAACTCGGCGCCGATGATCGGGCGCACCTGACCGCTCTCGACCAACGGCCACACGTTGGCGACCACCTCGGTGACGATGTCGCTCTTGCTGCCCCGGCCGGTAACAGGGCGGGCGCGCAGCGCGGTGGCGATCACCCCGCCGCGCTTGCTCAACAGCTTGCCGATGTTCAACTCGCCCTTCACACCGCCCTGCATGCCGATGATCACCAGCCGACCGTCGGGTGCCAGCGCGTCGACGTTGCGATCGAGGTAGGCCGCACCCATGATGTCGAGGATCACGTCGGCGCCGGCGTCGGACTCGGCGCGGATCCGCTCGACAAAGTCCTCGTCGCGGTAGTTGATGGTGATCTCAGCGCCCAGTTCGGCGCACAGGTCCAGCTTGTTGCGCGAGCCCGCGGTGACCGCGACCCGGCATCCAAGCGCACGGCCCACCTGAACGGCGTGCGTGCCGATTCCGCTTCCGCCGCCGTGCACGAGCATCAGTTGACCGGAGCTCAGACCGGCCGTCATCACCACGTTGGACCACACCGTGCAGGCGACTTCGGGAAGCCCGGCCGCGTGGTGCAGGCTCACCCCGTCGGGAACCGGCATGACCTGGCCGGCCGGCACCGCGACGTACTCCGCATATCCACCGCCCGCCAGCAAAGCGCAGACCTGTTGCCCGACGGCCCATCCGGTGACGCCGTCGCCGACCGCGGCGATCGTCCCGGACACCTCCAGGCCGAGAATCTCGCTGGCCCCCGGTGGGGGCGGATACTTTCCGGCGGCCTGAAGCAGATCGGCCCGGTTGACCCCGGCGGTGTGAACCTTGACCAGCACCTCGCCGCTACCGGCCTCGATATCGGCGATTTCTTGCCAGGTCAGTCGATTTTCGGTTTCGGCCAAGACAGCATGCATTCAAATAAGGCTACTACGCTGGGAAAACAGTACCGCCGACACCTTCCCAGCAATCCAACATATGTTTACTATTGCGGAATGGAGGGGATCATCGGGGGACGTACCGCCAGTGATATGCCGGGTTTGGACATCGCTGAACAGAGGTCCTGGCAAAACTTTCTCGACTCGGCGCTGCGGCTGTACGCCACGCTGAACCGGTCGCTGGTCGACGCCCATCACCTGACGCTGAACGACGTGCGGCTGCTCGACATCCTGGACAAGTCGGCCACCGGATCGTCGCGGATGGGGGACCTGGCCGACGGCTTGATGTCGCTTCCGAGCCGCGTCACCCGGCAGATCCGCCGGCTGGAGTTGCAGGGTCTGGTGCGTCGCGGCGCCAGCCCCGACGACGGCCGCGGGGTGCTGGCCACCATCACCGACGAGGGCCGCACCGCCGTGCGCGAGGCGCTGAAGACCTACGGCGAGGGCGTACGCCTGCACTTTCTGGGCCGGCTGTCGCGCCCGCAGGTCGCGGCAATGGGGGAGAACTGCCGGCGCATCAGCGTGGCCCTCAAGTCGGAGGCGCCGTCGGCCAAACTCGGCCGGGTGTAGCCGCCGCGTCAGACCCCGTACCCTTGTCGGCGGTGGCGTGGCAGAGCGGCCTAATGCACTCGCCTTGAAAGCGAGAGACGGCTAACACCGTCCGGGGGTTCAAATCCCTCCGCCACCGCTGCGCAGGATTCTTTCGTGGGTCAGCGGGCGGCGCGCGCCAGCGTCTGCACACCGGCCATGATCTGCGACTCGGTCAGGTTGGCGTAGCCCAGCATCAAACCCGGTGGCGCTGTGGCCGGTTCGGCGTAGCACGGCGCCAGCGGCTCCACCCGGACGCGCATCCGCGCGGCCCGGTCCACCACCTCGTCGACCGGAAAGTCGTCGGGGAAACGCACCGTCAGATGCACGCCAGCGGCTGCGCCCAGCACGGTGGCCTCGGGAAAGTAGTGAGATAGTGCCCGCAACAACGCGTTTCGGCGAGCCAGGTAGCGCCGGCGCATCTGCCGCAGGTGTCGGTCATAGGCGCCGGACGTCAGCAGCGCAGTGAAGGCGATCTGGTCGGTCACCGAGCTTCCGGTGTCGGCCAACCCCTTGGCCAGGGTCAGCTCTGCGACCATGTTGGCGGGCAACACCATCCAGCCGATGCGTAACCCCGGCGCCAGCGTTTTGCTGATCGAGCCGACGTGCACCACCCGATCGGGGGCGATGGCCTGCAGCGCCCCGACCGGCGCCCGGTCGTAGCGGTATTCGGCGTCGTAGTCGTCCTCGACGACGAGGTGCCCCGCGCGCGCCCACTCGACCAGCGCGGTGCGGCGCGCCGCCGACAACACCACACCGGTCGGGGATTGGTGCGCCGGGGTGGCCAGCACCGCTTCGGCGCCGCTAGCCGCCAGGGCGTCGACGTCGAGGCCGTCGTCATCGACCGCCACCGCCAGCGGCTCAATGCCGTTGTGCCGCAGGACCATCCGGTGCAGCCAGAAGCCGGGATCCTCCATCGCCACCGGGGTCGCGCGCAGGCTCTGGGACAGCAGCGCGATGGCCTGGGTGGCGCCGGAGCACAGCACGATGTGCTGCGGGTCGGCCTGTACACCGCGGGTGCGGCGCAGGTACTCCGCGAGCGCCTCGCGCGCCGCGGGCAGACCCTGCGGGTTGACATAGCCGAACGCCTCCGACTCGGCCTCGGCCAAGCCCTGGCGCAGCGCCCGCAGCCATGCGTGGCGCGGGAAGTTGCCGAGGTCCGGTGAGCCAGGCGCGAAGTCGACGTCGTAGCGCCTGGCGGGCTCGGGTCCGCGCCGCGGAGTGCTGACCGCGTCCACCGTGGCGACCCGGGTGCCCGAGCCGTGCCTGCTGATCAGAAAGCCTTCGGCGACCAGTTGGCTGTACGCGTCCACGACGAGCCGGCGCGAGACGCCCAGGTCGGTGGCCAGCACCCGCGTCGACGGCAGCCGGGTGCGCGGGGCGAGCCGACCGGTGCGGATCGCGTCGCGAAGGCCGTCGGCCAGTTGGCGGCCCAGCGGTCCGGCGCTGGTGCGGTCGAGTTCGATCAGTAACTCCGGCCCAGAAGTGGTACCCGAAATTGTCTTCAAAGTGGTGCCTTACCTGAGGCCATTAGTGCATTAGCGTGACCGTATGACAACGACACCGACGCGCACAAGAGCCGGGTTCGTCGAGGTCACCCTCGTCGTGTTCGGGGTGTATGCGCTGGCCATCGGGTTGTTCATGCTCGTCGCCCCCGGCATCTTCTTCGACACGCTCGGCAACTTCGGCGTCCGCAACGACCACTACATCTTCGACAACGCGACGTTCGAAATCCCGCAGGGTCTGATGTTGTTGGCGGCGCTGCGCTGGCGGTCGTGGCGGGTTCCTGCGCTGGCGTTCGCGACGGTACATTGGGCGCTGCACACCATCAGCCACGTCGTCGACCCGCACCACGGCGCGGGCGACTGGATCGGCTGGTTGGAGGCCGGCGGCCTGGCGGGTACCACGGTGATCCTGGCGATTGCCTTGCGCGCCAGCATCGTTAGCGAGCGGGCGAACTGATGCGCGTGCTGGTCGCAGGCGCCACGAGCGTGCCGGGACTTCCGCTGCTGCGTGAACTGCGCGCCCGTGGCCACGACGCCGTCGGCATGACCCGGTCTTCGGCCAAGACGGCCGAGATCGCGGCGACCGGCGCCCAACCGGTGGTGGCCGACGTGTTCGATGCGGCCGAGACCGACGCGGTGGTCGCCGACATCCGGCCCGACGTGGTGATCAGCCTGCTGACCACGCTGCCGAAGCGAGGACCCATGCGGGTCAAGGACTTCGAGCCGGCCAGGAAGCTATGGGGCAGCGGCGCACCGAATCTGGTGCACGCTGCCCAACGCGCCGGTGTGCGACGCGTGGTGGCCGAGTCGGTGATCTTCGCATACGGCTACGGTTCGACTGGGCCGCCGCTGATGGACGAGACCGATCCGTATCCCGGCCCGCCGCCGCCAGGTGGTGCCGACATGCTCAAGGCGCTGCGCGGCATGGAACAGGTGGTGTTGACGTCGGCTGAGCACAGCGACACCGAGGGAATCGTGTTGCGCTACGGGGCTTTCTACGGGCCCGATGTGCCGCACACGCAGATGTTCACCCGGCTGGCGAAGTGGTGGCTGATGCCTGCGGTCACCGGGACGGGCGTCGTGTCGTGGATCCACATCGACGACGTCGTCGCGGCGACCGCCAATGCCGTGGATAAGGGCCGGGGCGGGCAGATCTACAACATCGTCGACGACCGGCCGCAGTCCTTCGGCGACTATGTGCGCGAGATGGCGGCCGGGCTACGTCGACCGCGGCCGCTGCCGCTCTCCCCGCGGCTGTTCGGCTTGATCGCGCCCTACGGTCGGGCCGCCTTCGCCGACACCTGGCTGCCGTTGTCCAACGCCAAGGCCAAGGCGGAACTCGGCTGGACGCCCCGTCCGCGAGTCTGAATTTGCACGCGAACGTTCCTTACCGCTCGAAAAATCGCCGGAACTTCGAGCGGTAAGGAACGTTCGTCGCGCGAGGGCGACTACTCCCCGGTGAAGTTCGGCTTGCGCTTCTCGAACGTCGCGCTGATGCCCTCGGTCAAGTCCTTCGACGGCAGGAACGCCGAATTCCACGCCGCCACGTAGCGCAGGCTTTCCGAGACGCGGGCGATGCGCTGCTGATCCAGCACGTCCTTGACGCCCGCCACGGTCAACGGCGGATTGCCTGCGATCTCGGCCGCGGTCGCATGCGCGGCGGCCAGCGACGCTTCGGCGTCGTCGTAGACGTCGTTGACCAGACCGATCTTCTCGGCACGCGCCGCGTCGATGTCCTTGCCCGTCAGGGCCAGTTCGCGCAGATGGCCGTCGTTCAGGATGAGCGGAAGGCGCGCCAGGCTGCCGACGTCGGCCACCATCGCCAGCTTGATTTCGCGCACCGAGAACTTGGCGTCGGCGCTGGCGTAGCGGATGTCGACGGCCGAGATCAGATCCACGCCGCCGCCGATGCACCAGCCGTGCACCGAGGCGATCGTCGGCGTGCGGCAGTCCGCGACGGCGCTGATCGACCCCTGCATCCGCAGCACCGTGGCGTGGAACTCCGCGCGCGGCCTGGCCGACGCCCCGTCGCTCAGCACGCCGGAAAGCGTGCCGCCCATCGCCGGCACGTCGAGCCCGTAGCTGAAGTTCTTCCCCGACCCGGTCAGCACGATCGCCCGCACATCGCGGTCGGCGTCGAGCTTGGCGAACACCTCCGGCATCTCGGCCCAGAACGCCGGCCCCATCGCGTTGCCCTTGCCGGGACCGATCAACGTCACCGTCGCGACGTGATCCTCGATGTCGACGGTGACGGATTCGTATGTTTCGGCCATGGCCAGAAGGCTAGCGACTCGCGAAGACCCTGTTACGGCGGGCCGCCGCCCAGCAGCACATCGTTGACCGTCGCCGAGGGCAGGAACTGACAGGCGGCTTCGGCGAGGATCTGGCCGATCGCCTCACCGTCGGGGCCCAGCGGGTTGTTCTTCTGCTCGAGGATCTCGCGGACCACCGCGAGCCGGGTGGCCTCGTCGAGACCGTTGAACTCCTTGCACGTCATGTTCAGCGCGTTCGGCGGCGGCGGCACCTCCGGGATGTCGGTGTTGCGGCCCGGCAGCGGGAACTGAGGGATCGGAACGCCGGGTAGCCCGGGCAGTCCGGTCGTCGGCGGGCGTGTGGTGGTGGTGATGGGCGGACCGGGTTCGGTGGTCTGCGCGACGGTGCCTTCGGTGGTGCGTGTACACGCCGTCGTCAAGCCAACCAGGACCAGCGCCGCGGCCGCCGCCCACCGCACATGCGTCTTCATCTGCGCAACGATATGCGCACAAGCGACGTAGCGTGAGCCGCATGCCCGAGGACCTGTGTACTTCGCGACCGCTACACCAGGGTCGTGGGTCGGCGGGTCTGCACGGCCCTGGTGTACCTTTCGCGAGCGCTACACCCTTGCCGCCGATGCCCGCCAGCGCTGCGCGAACTCGAGGAACATGTCGTTCTCCTGCGCGGAGGCGACGGTGACGCGCACGCCGTCGTCGCCGTAGGGCCGCACGATGATGCGGTTGTCGGCTGACGCCGCGGCGAACTCCTGGGCGCGCCCCGGCAGCGGCAACCAGACGAAGTTGGCCTGCGACGGCGGCACCTCGTAGCCGGCGTCGAGCAGCGCCTGCGTCACCCGGGCGCGTTCGGCGACGACGGCGTCGGTGCGGGCCAGCAGCTCATCGGCCGCGTCCAGCGACGCGATGGCCGCGGCTTGGGAAACGCTGGTCGCGGTGAACGGCACGTAAACCTTGCCCAGCGCGGTGATGATGTCCGAGTCGCCGACCGCATAACCGATGCGCAACCCCGCCATTCCGTAGGCCTTCGAAAACGTCCGCAGCACAACGACGTTGGGGTGTGCGCGCACCAACCCGAAGCTGTCGGGCACCAACGGGTCGCGGATGTACTCGACGTAGGCCTCGTCGATGGCGACCAGGATGTGCGGCGGCACCGCGGCGACGAAGCGGGCCAGCTTGTCGGGGTCGACGACCGTGCTGGTCGGGTTGTTCGGGTTGCACACGAAGATCAGCCGGGTGCGGTCGGTGATCGCGGCCAGCATCGCGTCGAGGTCGTAGGCGTGGTCGGTCAGCGGCACCTGCACCGGGGTGGCGCCGGCTGTGCGGACCTGCAGGGGGTAGATCTCGAAGCTGCGCCAGCCGTAGAGCACCTCGTCGCCGACGGTCGCGGTGATCTGGATCAGCTGCTGGCATAGGCTCACCGACCCGCAGCCCACGGAGATGTGCTCAGGGGCGAAACAAACGTGTTCGGCCAGGCGTTCCTTGAGTGCGACGTAGCCGTTGTCGGGGTAGCGGTTGATCGAGTCGGTGGCCTTCGCGATGGCCTCGCGCACGCTGGGCAGCGGCCCGTGCACGGTCTCGTTACTGGCGATCTTGATCGCACCCGGCACCGTCTTGCCCGGGGTGTAGGCGGGCAGATCGGCAAGCTCGGGACGCAGACGGGCGGGCACCGGACCAGTCTATGGGGCACCCACCTGCGCTTTGCCTCCCGCTATTGCGGCTGTGTACTCTGTCGGATCGGCGGTAAACGTCAGGAGGCGTGCCAGAGCGGCCGAATGGGGCTCACTGCTAATGAGTTGTCGCCCTCAAAGGCGACCGGAGGTTCAAATCCTCTCGCCTCCGCGACGGTCGACTTGTCGGCCGACAATTGAACACATGCGCCCGTAGCTCAACGGATAGAGCATCTGACTACGGATCAGAAGGTTAGGGGTTCGAATCCCTTCGGGCGCGCTCTTTCTTCTGCGGTGGCGCGAAATAGCAGCCAGGGCTATTGCCGCGTCGTCACAACAACCCTGAGCGCAAAATCGGCGCGGGCTACGATCCAGAAATGGCTGAGGTCCGATCGCGTTCGCGGCTGAGTTCGTGGATGTACGCGCTGCGCACCACCAACCCGCCGCCGGACGGGCGTATCGATTTCGTCACCCGCTGGCTCGTCGTCACCCGCGCGGCCGTGTTGCCGATGACGCTGTTCGCCGGGCTGGTCGCGGCGCTGCTGGCCATCGGCCACCCGGACCTGGACTGGCGCTGGCTCACCCTCGCCATCGTCGGAATCGTGCTGGCCCACATCGCCAACAACCTGATGAACGACCTCTACGACACCAGCACCGGGCTCGACGAGGCCACCTATCCGCGCGCGCTGTACGCGCCCCACCCGGTGCTGTCCGGACTGGTCAGCAAGCGCACCCTGGTCGCGACGATCCTCGCGGTGAACCTCGCCGACCTCGCGATCCTCGTCGTGCTCACCTGGGCGCGCGGATGGCCGGTGCTGGCGTTCGGCCTCGCCGGGTTCGTGCTGTCCGTCGCCTACACCGCGCCGCCGCTGCGGCTCAAAAAGCACGGCCTCGGCGAACCCGACGTGCTGATCGTGTGGGGACCGCTGATGGTGTGCGGAACCTACTACTCGGCCGTCGGCTCGGTCGGCTGGGACATCGTGCTGGCCTCGATCCCCTACGGCCTGCTGTGCACCACCGTGCTGATGGGCAAGCACATCGACAAGATCCCCTACGACGAACCCCGCGGCATCCGCACCCTGCCCGTCATTCTCGGCGCCACCCGCGCCCGCACCGTCACGCTCGGGATGCTCGTCGGCTTCTACGTGCTGGTCGCCGTCGCCGTGGTCCTC
Source organism: Mycolicibacterium sp. XJ662 (assembly GCF_053484035.1). Lineage (NCBI taxonomy): Bacteria > Bacillati > Actinomycetota > Actinomycetes > Mycobacteriales > Mycobacteriaceae > Mycobacterium > Mycolicibacterium sp. XJ662. The sequence continues at coordinate 1,281,993 of NZ_JBEFTL010000001.1, forward strand.
GGCGCGATGCCGTGGCCGGCGCTGCTGGTCCTGCTCGCGCTTCCGCGGCTGGTCAAACTGTGGCCGTACTTCCGGCGCCCGCCGCCCGACGAACCGCCGCCCAACTTCCCCGTCTGGCCGCTGTGGTACGCCGCGCTCGCGTGGGTGCACGTCCGGCTGGCCGGGGCGCTGCTGGTCGTCGGGCTGGCGATCGGCGCGGTGCTGCGGATCGTCTAACTTGGAGGCGTGCGGCTCCTGCTGATCGCAGATACCCATGTTCCCAAGCGGGCCCGCGATCTGCCCGAGGCGGTGTGGGACGAAGTGTCGAAGGCCGACGTCGTGTTGCACGCGGGCGACTGGGTGGACGTCTCGCTGCTCGACAAGCTCGAGGCCCGGGCCAAGCGTCTGGTTGCGTGCTGGGGTAACAACGACGACGCCGAGTTGCGCCGTTGCCTGCCCGAACGCGCCGACGCCAACCTCGGCGGACTGCGCTTCACCGTCGTACACGAGACCGGCGCCGCGACCGGCCGCGAAGCCCGGATGGCAAAGCAATTTCCGGACACCGACGTGTTGGTGTTCGGCCACAGCCACATCCCCTGGGATACCACCGCGAAAACCGGTCTGCGCCTGTTGAACCCGGGTTCACCCACCGACCGGAGACGACAACCGTTCTGTACCTACATGACCGCGAGGGTCGCCAACGGCGCGCTGTCCGACGTGCTGTTGCACACGCTCGACCGGCATGCGTGACCGGCCCGCCCGCGTCGCCGACGTCCACGAGATCGCGTCGCGCATGCCGCACACCACCCGCGTCGAGGGACCGAAGGGCAACCCGATCTACCAGATCGGCGGAAAGTCGTTCGTGTTCTTCCGCACGCCCCAACCCGACGCCGAAGATCCCGACACCGGCGAACGCTACACCGACGTCATCATGATCTGGGTGGAGTCCGAGGCCGACAAGATGGCCTTGATCCAGGACCCGAACTCACCGTTCTTCACCACCGACCGCTTCGACGGACACCTCTCGGTCCTGGTGCGCGCCAGCCGATTAGGGGAGATCGGACGCGTCGAGCTGACCGAGCTCATCCAGGACGCCTGGTTGTCGCGGGCGTCCAGGCGACGCGCCGACCGCTGGCTGGCCGAACACCGCTTTTAGCGCGTCACGTTGGCGTGCGACGCGCCGCAGATGAACACCGCCATCCGCGCGGGCGTGTCGCCAGGGTTCTTCCATCGATGCCGCGTGCCGTTCTGCACGACGGTGTCGCCCGGACGCAAGGTCACCTCGGCGCCGTCGTCGAGTTCCAGGACGACGGTGCCCTCCAGCACCACCTCGAAGTCGATGGTGTCGGTGGTGTGCATGCCGGGATCCGAGGGATCCATGTAGCCGAGCATCCCCGGCAGCATGTCTTCCATCTCTGCCAGCCCCTTCTCGATGTCCAGCGGCTGGGCTTCGGCGCCGAGCGACGGCGGCAGCGTGAGCATCGCGAACCGGAAGCCGCCGATAGGCGGAAAGTAACTGTGCCACTGCGGCATCGAACCGTCGCCGGGAAACTCCGGTGCCTTGTCGCCACCCCACAACTGGTGAAACTCGGCCCCCGGCATCAACGTCGGTCGGGCCGGCTGCACCGTGTCGTCGCTGACGAATACCGACTTTCCAGCTGCGTCATGACCGGTCACCACTCGGCGTATGTCCATTGGTGCAGTGAACCATCCACCGGATGCATATTGTGTCGACATGGAACAGAAACCGCCGACCGCAGTCATCGAATCTGACCACCGCGAACACCTCAACGACCTGCCCTTCGACGACACCGCAGATTTCGACAACGCCGACCGCGGGTTCCTGGCGGCGCTGAGCCCATGTGTGATCAAGGCGGCCAACGGCACCGTCGTGTGGGACAACGACGCCTACGCGTTTCTGGGCGGTGACGCGCCGACGTCGGTGCATCCCAGCCTGTGGCGGCAAAGCCAACTGTGCGCCAAACAAGGGTTGTACGAGGTCGTCGAGGGCATCTACCAGGTACGCGGATTCGACCTGTCCAACATCAGCTTCATCGAGGGCGACACCGGCGTCATCGTCATCGACCCGCTGATCAGCACCGAAACGGCGGCCGCCGCGCTGGCCCTGTACCGCGAGCACCGCGGTAATCGTGCCGTCAGCGCTGTTATCTATACCCACAGCCACGTCGACCACTTCGGCGGCGTGCTCGGCGTGACGACCCAGGCCGACGTCGACGCGGGCAAGGTCGCGGTCATCGCACCCGAGCACTTCACCGAACACGCCGTGCAGGAAAACGTCTATGCCGGAACGGCAATGGCCCGCCGCGCCACCTACATGTACGGCACCCAACTGCCGATCGGGGTTACGGGCCAGGTCGGATGCGGGCTGGGCCAGCGCACTTCGACCGGTGAGGTCGCGCTGATCGTGCCGACCCTCGACATCATTCGCACCGGCGAAACCCACACCGTCGACGGCGTCGAGATCGAGTTCCAGATGGCGCCCGGCACCGAGGCGCCCGCCGAGATGCACTTCTACTTCCCACGCTACCGCGCGCTGTGCATGGCCGAGAACGCCACCCACAACCTGCACAACCTGTTGACCCTGCGCGGCGCGCTGGTACGCGATCCGCACGTGTGGGCCGGCTACCTCACCGAGGCGATCGACACGTTCGCCGGCCGCACCGATGTGGTGTTCGCGTCGCACCACTGGCCGACGTGGGGACACGACCGCATCGTGGAATACCTTTCAGTGCAACGCGATCTGTACGCCTATCTGCATGACCAGACGCTGCGGCTGATCAACCAGGGCCACACCGGTGTCGAGATCGCCGAGCAGTTCCAGCTGCCGCCCGCGCTGCACAAGGCCTGGCACACCCACGGCTACTACGGTTCGGTCAGCCACAACGTCAAGGCCGTCTACCAGCGCTACATGGGCTGGTTCGACGGCAACCCCGGGCGGCTCTGGCCGCATCCGCCCGAGGCGATCGGGCCCCGCTACGTCGAGGCGATGGGCGGTGTCGACCGCGTCGTCGAACTCGCCAAAGCCGCCTTCGATAGCGGTGACTACCGCTGGGCGGCAACGCTTCTCGATCACGTTATGTTCACCGACGAGAACCACCGCGGCGCCCGCGCACTGTACGCGGACACGCTGGAACAGTTGGCCTACGGCGCGGAGAACGCCGTGTGGCGCAACTTCTTCCTGTCCGGCGCCACCGAGCTTCGCGACGGCAACTTCGGCACCGCCACCCAGCCGACATCACCGACGCTGTTGGGGCAGCTGACCCCCGAGCAGATCTTCGAGAGCCTCGCGCTCAACGTAAACGGCCCCCGCGCATGGGATCTGGACATCGCCGTCGACGTGACGTTCCTCGACGTCGGCACCAACTACCGGCTGACGCTGCGCAACGGGGTTCTGGTGCACCGCAAGGTGCCCGCCGACCCGGCCACCGCGCAGGCTACCGTCGCGCTCGCCAACAAGCTGCGGCTGCTGGCACTTGCCGTCGGCGACAACGCCTCCCCCGGCATGGAGGTGACCGGCGACACCGCGGCGCTGGAGTCGCTGATCGCCGCGGTGGACCGGCCCGACCCGGCGTTCAACATCGTCACACCCTGAGACGAGTGGGCTCACGCCGTAACGTCTGCCGAGCGTGGGGTTAAGGCACGCTCCAACCGCTCAACCCGTGTTGGTAACCCACGTTCGGCATCGGTGCAAGCCGCCTAGGGGATGCCGCCGTCGACGCGGATGATCGAGCCCGACGTGTAGCTCGACGCGTCGGACATCAAAAATAAAGCGGCGCCGATGATCTCGGGCGGATTGCCGAGCCGCTTCAATGCGAAGTGCTGAGCACCCTTCGTCGTCGCGGGGATGTCCCAGGCCTTGCTGATGTCGGTGAGGAACGGACCCGGCATCAACGTGTTGACCCGCACCGTCGGCCCGTACGCCAGCGCGAGCCCCTCGGTCAGCGCGTTGAGCCCCGCTTTGGCGGCCGAATACGGCAACTGCGCCGGCTGCGGTCGGCGTGACCCGCTGGAGCTGACGTTGATGATCGACCCGCCGCCGTCGGCCACCATCCGCTCGCCGACCAGAGCCGACAACCGGAACGGGCCCTTGAGGTTGAGGTTGAGCACCGAGTCGAACAGCTTCTCGGTGACCGAGCTCAGCGATTCGTACAGCGGCGACATGCCCGCGTTGTTGATCAGCACGTCGACCTTGCCGAACTGCTCGTAGGACGCGTCGACCAACCCGTCGAGCTCGTCCCAGCGCCCGATGTGCACTTGATACGGGAACGCCTTGCGCCCGGTTGCTTCGGCGATCTCCGACGCGGTGGCCACACACGAGTCGTACTTGCGGCTGGCAATGACGACGTCGGCGCCGCACTGCGCGGCGGCGAAGGCCATCTCGCGGCCCAGCCCCCGGCTGCCGCCGGTGACCAACACCACCCGGTCCGTCAGATCGAACAGTTCGTCCGCATATCCCACCGCTTTATGGTGTCACGGTGCAGTTGCTACTCATCCGGCATGCGTTGCCGCATCGCAGTGAGCCGGGCCAGGGTTCTGACCCCGACCTGTCCGTGGAAGGCGTCAAGCAGGCGACGCGGCTACCCGATGCGCTGGCGCGGTTCCCGATCACCCGGCTGATCAGCAGCCCGCAGCGCCGCGCCCAGCAAACCGCGCAACCGGTCGCCGACGCGCTGGGCTTGCCGATCGAGATCGATGCGCGGCTGGCCGAGTACGACCGGGACCTGGCCCACTACATCCCGATCGAGCAGATCGCCGCCGAGTTCCCCGAGGAGCTGGCCCGGCTGGCCAGCGGACACCTGCCCAGCAGCGTGGACGAGGGCGCGTTCCTGGACCGCATCAACGAGGCCGTCCGTGACGTGGTGGCCGCGGGCGACCACGAGGACACCGTCGCGGTGTTCAGCCACGGCGGAGTCATCAACGGGCTGCTGCACACCATCCTGCGCACCGAGAAGGTGCTGTGCGTCAACGTCGACTACGCGGGCGTGACCCGGCTGCTGTCCTCACGCGAGGGCCCGCTGTACGTGGCCTCGGTCAACGGCACCGAACACGTATGGGATCTGCTGCCGCGAAACCAGCGGTGGTAGACAAAGGCGGTGACTACACCGTCCCCGGAGGGGCTCGACCTCGCGGCTCTCGACCGCCATCTTCGTTCGGTCGGCATATCCCGCGCCGGTGAGCTGCGCGCCGAGTTGATCGCCGGCGGCCGCTCCAACCTGACGTTCCTGGTGCGCGACGACGTGTCGCAGTGGGTGCTGCGACGGCCACCGCTGCACGGCCTGACGCCGTCGGCGCACGATATGGCCCGCGAGTACCGCGTGGTCGCCGCGCTGGCCGACACCCCGGTTCCGGTGGCGCGCGCGGTGACGATGCGCAACGACGACGCCGTTTCCGGCGCACCGTTTCAGATGGTCGAGTACGTCGAGGGCCGGGTGGTGCGCTACGCCAGCGAGCTTGAGCAACTCGGCGACACGGCCGCGATCAGCGACTGCGTCGACGCGCTGATCAAGGTGCTCGCCGACCTGCACTCGGTGGACCCCGAGGCGGTCGGGCTCGGCGATTTCGGCAAGCCCAGCGGATATCTCGAACGCCAGGTGCGGCGCTGGGGCGGCCAGTGGGAACTCGTGCGCCGCGACGACGACCCGTGCGACGCCGACGTCAAACGTCTGCACGACGCCCTGGCCCAGGCGATCCCGCCGCAGAGCCGCAGCTCGATCGTGCACGGCGACTACCGCATCGACAACACGATGCTCGACGCCGACGACGCCACCAAGGTGCTGGCCGTGCTGGACTGGGAAATGTCCACGCTCGGCGACCCGCTCAGCGACGCGGCGCTGATGTGCGTGTACCGCCATCCGATGTTCAACGTCATTCACGCCAGCTCGGCGTGGGCGTCACCGCTGATGCCCGAGGTCGACGACCTCGCCAACCGCTACGCGGTGGCCTCAGGGCAGTCCCTGGACAACTGGGGCTTCTACATGGCGCTGGGCAGCTTCAAGGTGGCGATCATCGCCGCTGGCATCGCCTACCGGGCCCGCGTGGGCGGCGGTGTCGCCGACGACACCGAACGGGTCGACGAAGCCGTCGGCCCGCTGATCGCCGAGGGCCTCAAGACGCTGGCCTAGCGCCCACTTTTCCCCGCGAGCAGACGCGAAACACCCTCAAACAGAAGCTTTTTGGGGGTTTTCGCGTCTGCTCGCGCATAGTACTCACGCCAAGTAAGTGACCCCTTGACAGGTTTCTGCGGGCACGATAGCGTCTGCGCTACTTGACCGGCCGGCCGGTAAAGTGATGAAGGGAACAAAACCACGTGACCGAGACTGACATCACAGTCCAAAAGCCTGAGATCCCGGAGCGGATCCTCGTCGCCGCCGCCCGAGTGATGGAGCGCGAAGGGTTCGCCAACGCCTCCCTGCGTCAGATCGCCGAAGAGGCGGGCATGACGAAAGCGGGCCTCTACTACCACGTCGCCAGCAAGGAAGTGCTGCTGTTCGCGCTGCACGATCGCTTCGCCACCAGGCTGCGCGACTACTCCGAGCGCATCACCGCCGCCGACTTGTCCCCGACCGAGAAGCTGCGCGAGCTGATCAAGCAGACCGTGGAAACGGCGGCCGTCTACAAATCCGAGGGCACGGTGTTCCTGAGGGAGTACAGCCACCTCACCGGTGAGATGGCCGCGACGGTATTCGCCCAGCGCGACCACTTCCGGTCGATGTTCGAAGCGGTGATCGACGACGGCGTTGCCGCCGGTGAATTCCGGCCGGGCAAAACAGGTTTGGACGCGCTCGCGATCCTCGGCGCATGCAACTTCACGGCCTTCTGGTTCGACCCCGAAGGCACGGCGAGCATCGACGAGATCGCCGAGGAGTTCGTGGACCGGCTGGTCTACGGAATGAGCGCCGGTGACAACGACAAGGGAGGTCGGTCATGAGCCCGGATACTTCGCTGCGGATCGGAATCGACACCGGCGGCACGTTCACCGATCTGGTGCTCGCCGAAGGTGAGAACGTGCGCATCGGCACCAAGTCACTGACGACGTACGACGACCTCGCCAACGGGCTGCTGCGCACCGTGGAGAAGGCCGGGCCGGGTGACGCGCCCGTCGAGCAGATCGTGCACGGCACGACGGTCGCGCTCAACGCGATCTTGACCCGCCGCGGTGCCGACATCGGCATGGTGACCACCCACGGCTACCGTGACCTGCTCGACATGGCCCGCGGTTGGCGGCCTTTCGAAGCGATGGTCGACCCGCGCTGGCGTCGGCCTCATGAGCTGCGCCCGATCGTCGAGCGGTACCGCCGCCGCACCGTCGGCGAACGGCTGATGGCCGACGGCGGCGTGCTGATGAAGCTCGATGAAGACCGCCTCCTGCAGGAGGTGCAGCGCCTGGTCGACGACGGCTGTCAAGGCATCGCCGTGTGCTTCCTGCACGCCTACAAGCATCCCCAACACGAACAGCGTGCCGCCGAACTCATCCGCGACCGGTTCCCCGGAATCAGCGTGAGCACGTCGGCGGAGGTTGCGCCCTTCCCGCGCGAATACAACCGGTTCTCCACCTGCGTGCTCAACGCCTACGTCCAGCCGCTGATGGAGTCCTACACCTCGCGGGTCGAAGGCCGCTTGCGCGAGGCCGGCATCGAGGCCCCATTGACGTTCATGACCAATGACGGTGGCCTGGTCACCGCCGAACAGGTCACGGCCCGGCCGGTGGCGACGCTCAACAGCGGGCCCGTCGGCGGGGTGATGGGTGTGCAGGCCTACGCCGAGCGGCTCCAGATGCCCAACCTGGTGGGCTTCGACATGGGCGGCACCAGCACCGAAGTCGCCGTGGTGGTCGACGGCCGAGCGTCGGTCAAACGCGAACTCGAAATCGAACACGACCTCCTGGTCAGCCTGCCGGTGGTGGAGATCCACAGCATCGGAGCGGGCGGCGGCAGCCTGATCGCGATCGACGAGGGCGGCGGGCTCAAGGTGGGTCCGGAGAGTGCGGGCAGCGATCCCGGCCCGGCGTGCTACGGGCACGGCGGCGTGCAGCCGACTGTGACCGATGCATTCCTGCTGCTGGGCGTACTGGATTCCCAGGTGCCGCTCGGTGGGGAGATCTACCCGGACGTCGCGGCTGCGGAGGCGGCCTTCGCTCCGTTGGCGAAGACGCTGGCGCTCACCGAAAAGGACGTGGCCCGTACCGCGTTGGAGGTCGCCATCCACAACATGGCGGAGGCGGTGCGCCGCCTCACGGTGTACCGCGGCGCCGACCCGCGGGAGTTCGGGCTCGTCAGCTACGGCGCGGCCGGTCCGCTGGTCGCCAGTCAGATCGCGCGCACGCTGCAGATGCCGCGGGTCGTGATCCCGGCCCTGTCCGGAGTGTTCTCGGCGTTCGGTCTGCTGACGGCTCAGGCGTTCGAGGAGGAAGTCACGCCGGTCATGGCGACCGTCACCGCGGATATCGCCCACGACGTGTTGAGCCAGGCCAGGCGGAGTTTGGACAAGCTGACCCGTCAACTGCGCGGTCGCGGTACCACCGACGTTGTCGTGGAAGCGTGGCTCGATGCCACCTATCTCGGTCAGCGCTGGGAGCTCGCCGCGGCCATCGACCCGGAACACCCTGAGCCCCTGCAACATCTGTCCGAGGCATTCGCCGCCGCGCACCAACGCCAGTTCGGCTACAGCTTGCCGGCGCCGATCTACGTCCAGACACTTCGGACCAGGGCGGTCTCCACCGATCAGCGGCGATTGTTCCCGCCGCGGCTGACCAATACCACGCCGGCGCAACCGAAGCGCCGACGCGACATCACCCTGATGGGTCAGCTGAACCGGGATGTACCGGTCTACAACGCCGACGAGTTCGCACCCGATCAGGTGTTGACCGGTCCGGCGGTGATCGAGGCGCAGACCTACACCGGCGTGCTCGTCACCGGTGATGTGGCGACTGTCAACGAATTCGGCGATGTGGTCATTGAGATCGAGGAGAACAACCAGTGACAATCCTGGCCCCGCAACCGGTTTCCGTGCTCGGCGCCCAAGAGGTCGAAGACCGCTACGGCGTCGACATCACCACCGCCGAAGTCATCCGGCACGCGCTGGAACACATCGGCCTGCAGATGCAGATCAAGATCAACACCGCAGCGCTGAGCCCACTGCTCAGCGAGGTCAACGACTTCGGCATCGGGCTGCTCGCTCCCCGTGATCCGGAACGTGACCTGGACTTCGACGCGATCGCGATGGGCACTGCCGCACCTGGGCACTACGTGATCAACCAGTTCTATGCACGGATGGCGATCGAACACTGGGGTGTGGAGAACTTCAAGCCCGGCGACGTCATCATCTTCAACGAGCCCTACCGTGGCGGCAGCCACATCAACGACGTCGGCACCCTGATGCCGATCTTCGATGACGACGGTGAGCTGGTCGGCTTCGCCGCCGGCATTACCCACTGGCTCGACATCGGTGGCCCGATCCCCGCCGGTTTCGGTCCGGGCCTGCAGCGCGATATGTACGCCGAAGGGATTCGGATCTCGCCGCGGCACCTGTACCGCGAAGGCGAACTCGTCCGCGAGACCGTCGAGTTGTTCACCGGACAGACCCGGATCCCCGATATCAGCATCAACGACCTCCAGGTCATCCGTTCCGCGCTGAAGCTGGGCGCCGACATGGTGCTGCGCTACGTCAACCGGTACGGACGGGATGCCTACGCCGGCGCGGTGCAGTACTCCCTGGACCACACCGAGCGGGCGATGCGCGCGGCACTGACCCAGATCCCCGACGGCGAATGGTCCGCTGAGGACTATATGGACAACGACATGGACGGCGATCCCATGCTGATCCGCTGCACGGTGCGCAAGCACGGCGGCGAGGTGGAGGTCGACTTCTCCGGTTCTTCGCGCAACGAGTGGGGCGGCTTCGCCTGCACCTGGTCGGACGGGGTCTCCGGCGCGCACCTCGGGCTACAGGTGGCGCTTACGGAGTCGATCAGCCCCAATGCGGGTGCCTACCGCCCGGTGCACGTGGTGTTGCCCCCAGGTAGTTGTCTGCACGCGCTGCCACCGATGTCCACCAACGCCGGCCACACCATGTTCATCGCCAAGGCCATCAACTTGGTGAAACGGGCGCTTTCGCAAGCGGATCCGGCGATGGCGGTAGCCGAGAACTACGACGATGTGCCGTTCTTCAGCATGGTCGGCGTCGACACCCGCAGCGGTGTTCCCACGCCGTTCATCTTCATGAACGTGTTCCAGGGGCCGTTCGGCGGCACCGCGTTGGGCGACGGCAGCTGCTACACCTTCCAGGAGGGCGGCAACTGCGTGGTGACCTCGGTCGAACTCGATGAGGAAGCCTTCCCCGTGCTGTTGCTGGAACGCGAGTTCGTCGCGGACACTGCGGGGTCTGGGCAGTATCGCGGCGGACCGGCTACCCGCAGCGTGCTCGTCCCGTTGGCCGATTGCGAAAGCTCGTTTCAACTCGACCAGTGCCGGATCGGACCGCGCGGCGCGTTGGGCGGCGACAACGGCGCTACCGGTCACATCACGGTTTATCGCGACGCGCTCGACGCCTGGGCGTCCGGTACCGACCTCGGTGAGCCCGAGGTGCTGGCAGGAATCGTCGACCAGTCCGGCCGGTTGGCGCGCGAGGAAGTTCCGGGCCACACCGAGTTTCGGTCCAGTAAACAGGCCGGCGTGCTGGTCGGCGCACGCGATGTCGTCGTGCATCAGACCCCGGGTGCGGGCGGCTGCGGTGATCGGGCACGGCGCGATCCGCAGGCCGTCGCGCGTGACATCCGCAACGGCATCGTGACCGCAGCGACCATCCAGGAGTAACCATGAAAATCTTCCCCCAGCCCACAGAACTGTTCATCAGTGAAGCCACCGAGGAGGTCGACGACGGCTGCGAGCGCTGCGGCGCCCGGCCGCTGGCGCGCTACCGGGTGGTTGACTACCGCGGTTGGCTGCGCGTGGTCAAATGCCGCACCTGCCTGCACACCGCCGATGCGCAGCGGATCGAATCGCCGGTGCTGTCGGGGGAGGTGTAGTGGACCTCCTCGATTCCGTGCTGAGCACGGTCGTCGAACGGTGGGCTGCCCAGGATCCGGACCGGGTGTGCATCGTGCAGGACGACGGCATCAAGGTCACCTACCGTGAGCTCGACCAGCGCGCGTCCGCCATCGCGGTCGCGTTGGGCGACCGTGGTGTGCAGGCCGGCGATCGTGTGGTGACGTTGGTTCCCAACGATGTTCGGGCCGTCTATCTGATGCTGGGCCTCAACAAGATCGGGGCCATCGAGGTGCCGATCAACCCCGGGCTGGTGGGCGCGAGCCTGTGCCATGTGCTGCACGACGCCGCACCGAAGGTCGCCGTGATCGACAGCGGGCATCGTGAAGCCATCGAAGCGGCGCTGCCTCCCGACACCTGCCGGCTGATCGTGGAGGTGATTCCTGAACGCGGCACACGGCCCGCCGGCCCTGACGTGCTGGACACGATGATCGTGAACCCCGTTGCACCAGTGAGAACTTCCGCGTTCGGTCCGGACATCTCGTCGATCATGTACACGTCGGGCACCACCGGTCTGCCCAAGGGGGCGGTGCTACCGCATCGCGCCACCGCGATCATGGGTGAACGCACCGTGCGGGCGCTGGAGTTGACGCCGGACGACACCTTGATCACCGTGCTGCCGCTGTTCCACGGTGGCGGCAAGTACATGAACGTCGGCGCCTGCCTGATGTCGGGCGCGCGGCTGGTGTTGGTCCGCAAGTTCAGCGCCAGCAAGTTCTGGGAACAGGCGCGCCAACACCGGGCGACGGCGGCCCACATGGTGGTTTCCATGGCGCATTTCCTGCTGGCGCAGCCCGAGTCGCCCACCGATCAGGCCAACGACATCACCAGGGCGTTGATCGTTCCTGCTCCGCAAGCTCTGGCTTCGGCCTTCGCGTCACGCTTCGCGATCCCGATCTTCGAGATGTACGGCGCTACCGAGATCAATATCCCAATCCTGAACTCGGCCGACGGCACCGCGCCGCGCGGGTCCTGCGGCCGGCCGGTCGAGCCCTTCCGCGTCCGCATCGTCGACGAGTACGACCGTGCGGTGCCGCCTGGCGAAGTGGGCGAGCTCTGCATCACCTGCGAGGAGCCGTGGGCGATGACCACCGGCTACTGGAACCAGCCGAAAGAAACGCTGAACGTGATGCGCAACTTCTGGTTTCACACCGGCGACGCCGCGCGGATGGACGAGAACGGCTACGTCTACTACGTCGACCGCCTCAAGGAAATGATCCGCCGCCGTGGCGAGAACATCTCGCCACGCATCGTCGAAGACGCGATCAACACGATCGACGGCGTGGTGGAATGCGGCGCCTACCCGGTGCCGTCGGAGTTCGGCGAGGACGAGATCGCGGTCGCGGTGGTCGCCGAACCAAACCGGGTCCCCACCCTCGAAGACATCGCCGCCGTATGCGCAGAAGCGCTGCCGCGGTTCGCGATACCTCGTTACGTGCGCTTCGTCGACGAACTACCCAAGACCGAAACCGCCAAGGTCCAGAAGTACAAGCTCAAGCAGCAGGGCCTAGCTGACGCGGTGGAACTGCCGCAACTCACCACCCAAGGAGCACAACGATGAACCTGGACGGCCGCTGCGCCCTCGTGACCGGCGCCGCATCCGGCATGGGCCGGGCCACTGCACAGACCCTGCACAAGGCAGGGGCCAACGTGGTGATGCTCGACTTCGCCGATGAGCCGCTGGAGAAGGCCGCCGCCGAACTCGGTGACGGGGCGATCGCGGTGCGCACCGACGTCAGCGACGCCGGGCAGGTCGAGAACGCGGTGCGGCAGGCCACCGAGCGGTTCGGCACCGTGCACGCCGCGGTCAACTGCGCCGGGATCCCGTCGATGATGAAGACGGTGTCCAAGGGCGTCCCGCACAGCCTGGAGGTGTGGCAGCGAGTTATCGACGTGAACCTGACCGGGGTGTTCAACGTGATCCGGCTCTCCGCGGCGCAGATGGTGACCAACGAACCCGATCCCGAGACCACAGAGCGCGGGGTCCTGGTCAACATCGCCTCCGGAGCGGCCTGGGACGGTACCCGCGGCACCGTCGCTTACGCCGCCAGCAAGGCGGGTGTCATCGGTATGTCGATGCCGATCGCCCGTGATCTGGCTGTCGAGGGGATCCGTTGTGTCTCAGTGGTTCCCGGCGTCTTCGAGACCGGGATGGCCGGCGAGGTATCGCAGGCCGTGTTGACCTCGCTGCAGGAGTCGGTGCTGTTCCCCAAGCGCATGGGTGATCCGCCGGAAATAGGACGGCTGATCGAGCACATCATCACCAATTCCTACTTCAACGCCACCTGCATCAGCCTGGACGCCGGGCTGCGCGCACGCCACTAGGAGCAAACCCAACTCATGTCATCCATTCTGGAAACGCATCGCGACGGCCGCGTACAGTGGCTGCGCCTCAACCGGCCCGAGGTGCTCAACGCGCTCAACAGCGACTTGCTCAACGAGCTGCGTGATGCGCTGGAGGCGGCCACCGCCGACCCCGAGGTACGCGTCATTGCGCTCACCGGGACCGGCCGCGCCTTCAGCGCGGGTGGCGATCTCAAGTTCGTGCTCGGCGAACTCGAAGACGGTGTCGACGGACCAGACGGCGTGGACACCAGCGTCCCCGCCTTCACCGCGCTGCGGCAATGCCCCAAACCGGTGATCGCCGCCGTCAACGGCGTGGCGGTGGCCGGGGGCTTCGAGCTGCTGCTGTTCTGCGATGTGCTCTTCGCCGCTGAGAGCGCCACCTTCGCCGACGGGCACGCCAACTACGGATTGCTCCCGGCGGGCGGCGGAGCGGCCGTGCTCCCTCGACGCATCGGTGCGCAACGCGCGAAAGCGCTGTTGTTCAGCGGTGATCCGGTATCCGCGACGACGATGCGTGACTGGGGAATGGTGTATCAGGTGGTGCCCGATGACCAGTTGACGGCTACCGTCGAGCAGTACTGCAACAAGCTCGCCGACAAGAGCCCGCTGGTGCTGCAGGCGATGAAAGAACTGGTCAACGCGGCACTGGACCACGACGAGGACATGGGACTTCGGCACGAGATGCTGCTGCTGCGAAACCATATGAACAGCAAAGACTTCCACGAGGGCTTGACCGCCTTCACCGAGAAGCGCACTCCGGTTTTTGAAGGGCGATGAACGATATGGACACCTACATTCTCGGGGTCTACGCGACGAGCGTCGGCAAGTTCCCTGACAAGAGCCCCAAAGACCTGACCCGCGAGGCCTACCTCGGGGTGCTCGCCGACGCGCGGCTGGAGGACACCGACGTCATCGGTGCGGCGTGGTTCTCCAACATGCTGATGGAGAACCAGGGGCAGCCTTACCTCAAGGGGCAGTTGTGTTTCACCCCGTTGGTCAACGACGGATTGTTCCCTCCCGGAAGGTCGGTCACCAACATCGAAGGCGGTTGTGCCGCAGGGTCGCAAGCCTTCAACAATGCGCTGCGCGAGGTGCAAGCCGGGCACAGCGAGGTGGCGCTGGCCATCGGTGTGGAGAAAATGGTCGACCCGGCCGATCCTCGCGCCGCCCTGCGTGGGATGGAAGGTGCACTGGATTGGCTGGATCCGCAGTCGTGGCGCGACCTCTACCAGCGCACCGCCGCGGCGAACGGGATGACCTTCGAGACCGGCCCGGACAGCAGTGTGGCGATGGACCTCTACGGGATGTGGGCACACACGCACATGCGGGCATACGGCACCACGCCGGAGCAGATCGCCACCGCGGCGGCCAAGAACCACACCAACTCGGTGCACAACCCACGCGCCCAATATCAGTTCCCGCTGACAGTGCAGCAGGTGCTCGAGGACCGGATGGTCAGCGATCCGTTGACCCGGGCGATGTGCGCTCCGGTCGGCGACGGTGCCGCTGCCGCGCTGATCTGTTCGCAGAAGTACCTCGACAGGTGTCCCGCGGAGGTGCGTGAACGCGCGGTGCGGGTGCTGGCCAACGAGGTGGCGACCGGGGTGTTCGACGTCTCCTGGGAGGACGAGCGCGCACCGGTGATGGCGTCGCGCCGCGCCTACCGGACCGCCGGGCTCACGCCGCAGGACATCGATCTGGTCGAGCTACACGATGCGAGCTCATTCGCCGAGATCCACCTGCTCGAAGACCTCGGTCTCTGCGAACGCGGTAAGGGCGGTGAGTTCACCGCCTCCGGTGCCACCGCCATCGGCGGCGAGCTGCCGGTCAACGCGTCGGGTGGGTTGGTCTCACGCGGCCATCCCATCGGCGCGACCGGCTTGATGATGCTCAACGAGCTTTCGATTCAACTGCGTGGCGAAGCGGGCGGTAACGCCGTGGCCGACCCTCGTTACGGCCTTGCCGAAAACGGCGGCGGCGTGATCGGCAACGACAACGCCGTGTGCTCGGTGACCATCCTCGAACGTCCGGACAGGTAGGGCCCGGGCTTGAACGTCACATACGCCGCCGCCAAACCGGTGCGGGCACTCGGCGACTTCTTCATGATGTCGCTCGACACTTTGGTGCTGATGTTCAAGCCGCCCTTCGCCTGGCGTGAGTTTTTGACCCAGAGTTGGTTCGTGGCGCGGGTGTCGATCGTGCCCACCATCATGCTGGCGATCCCGTTCACGGTGCTCACAGTGTTTGTGTTGAACATCCTGTTCGTCGAGATCGGTGCGGCCGACTTCTCCGGAACAGGTGCGGCACTGGGCACCGTCACTCAGATCGGCCCCGTGGTGACTGTCCTCGTGATCACCGGTGCCGCCGCCACCGCGATGTGCGCGGATCTGGGTTCGCGCACCATCCGCGAGGAGTTGGACGCGATGCGGGTGCTGGGCATCGACCCGATCCAAGCGCTCGTCGTACCCAGAGTGGTGGCGGCGACGGTGGTTTCACTGCTGCTGGCGTCGGTGGTGAGCATCGTCGGCATCGTGGGCGGCTTCTTCTTCTCGGTGTATGTCCAGCACGTCACCCCGGGCGCCTTCGCCGCAGGGTTGACGCTGCTGGTCGGGGTTCCCGACGTCATCGCCAGCCTGGTCAAGGCCTCGATCTTCGGCCTCGCCGCCGCCCTGATCGCTTGCTACAAGGGCATTTCCGTCGGCGGCGGACCTGCCGGCGTGGGAAACGCCGTCAACGAGACGGTGGTGTACTCGTTTGTGGCGCTGTTCACGATCAACGTGGTGGCGACCGCTGTCGCGGTCAAGGTGACACTATGACGACAAGTTCACCCCGTGCGTCGTGGCATCAACGAACCCTTTCCACCTGGTTCGCAGGCTGGGATCGGTTGGGGCAGCAGACCCAGTTCTACTGGTTGACGCTGCGGGGTACCGGGGACGCCGTCGCTCGCTACAAAGTCGAACTGCTGCGGCTTATTTCGCAGATGAGCCTTGGCATCGGCGCGCTGGCCATCATCGGCGGCACCCTGGTGATCGTCGGCTTCCTAACCCTGTCGGCCGGCTCGTGGATCGCGGTGCAGGCCTACAACCAACTGGCCGACGTGGGCGTGGAGGCGCTGGCCGGGTTCACCTCTGCCTTCCTCAACGTGCGCATCACCTCGCCGGTTGTCGCGGGCATCGGTCTGGCGGCAACGGTCGGCGCGGGCACCACCGCCCAACTCGGCGCGATGCGGATCAACGAAGAGATCGACGCGCTCGAGGTGATGGGCATCCGGTCGATCGCCTATCTCGCCTCCACCCGGGTGCTCGCCGGCATCATCGTGGTGATCCCGTTGTACTGCATCGCCGTTCAGGTGGCGTTTATCGCCAGCCGAGTCGGCACCACCTTCTTCTACGGGCAGTCCACCGGCGTGTACGACCACTACTTCAGCACCTTCCTCAACCCGGTCGACGTGATCTGGTCGTTCTTACAGGTGATCGCGATGGCGATCGTCGTGATGCTGGTGCACACCTACTATGGTTTCACCGCGTCCGGTGGCCCGGCCGGGGTGGGGGAGGCCGTCGGCCGCGCGGTGCGGGCCTCGCTGGTGGTAGCCGCATTTGTGACCTTGCTTGTCTCCCTGGCCATCTACGGCCAGTCCGGCAACTTCAACCTTTCGGGATAGCGCATGGATTCGCTGCGTCGGGACAAGGGCCTGCATCCACGGTGGTGGACGCTGCTGCTGGTCGCTTCTGTGGTCGCGACGACCCTGGTGGCGTGGGGGTTGTTCAACCGCTCGTTCGTCCCGACGATGCCCGTCACCGTCACCTCGGAGCGCTCCGGCCTGATGATGGAATCCGGCGCCAAGGTCAAGATGCGCGGCGTGCAGGTCGGCCGTGTCAGCGCAGTCGAGGGCGGCGGCGAATCGGCGCGGCTGGTGCTCCAACTCGATCCCAAACAGGCCCAGTTCATTCCCGCCAACGTCGCCGCGCGGATCAAGGCGACCACCACGTTCGGCGCCAAGTACGTCGATCTGGTCACTCCGGACACTCCTGCGCACCAACGGATCAGCACCGGCGCGGTGATCGAGGCAGACAATGTCAGCACCGAGGTCAATACCGTCTTCCAGAACCTCACCGAGGTTCTCAAACGCATCGACCCGGTCAAACTCAACGGTGTGCTGTCCGCGGTCGCCGAGGGCGTTCGCGGCGAAGGGGACACCATCGGCCAAGCCACATCTGACGCCAACACCGTGCTGGCGGCGCTGAACAACCGCAGCGACACCATCCAGCGGGACTGGCAGGCACTCAAGGGCTTCAGCGACACCTACAGCTCCGCGGCACAGGACATCCTCGCCGTGCTGGATGCCGCGGCCACCACCGGTGTGACCGTGACCGAGAACGCGGCGCAACTGGACGAGCTTCTCGTCAACGTCACCGGAATGGCCCGCGCCGGGACCGATCTCATCGGACCGAACAAAGACAACCTGGTCACCGCGATCGCCGTGCTGGAGCCGACGACGCGCCTGCTGATGAAGTACAACCCGCAACTGACCTGCATGCTGGTCGGCGGCCACTGGTTCCTGGAGAACGGCGGTTACGACGTGACCGGCGGCATCAACGGCAAGTCCATCAGCACCGACGTGGCGCTGCTGCTCGGCGACGATCAGTATCGCTATCCGCAGAACCTGCCGATCGTCGGCGCCAAGGGCGGACCCGGCGGGCAACCGGGTTGCGGATCGCTGCCCATCGTCGACAACAACTTCCCGCACCGGCAGCTGATCACCAACACGGGTTGGGGCACCGGACTGGACATCCGGCCCAATCCGGGTATCGGATTCCCCGGCTACGCCAACTACTTCCCCGCGACTCGCGCGGTGCCCGAACCCCCGAGCATCCGCAACCTCGGACCGCCCGCCCCGGGGCCGATCCCGTATCCGGGCGCACCTGCGTACGGTGCGCAGCTCTACGCCCCCGACGGAACACCGCTTTGGCCCGGCCTGCCTGCAGCCCCGCCGCCCGGGCAGCCCCGCGAACCGGGACCGCCGCCACCAGGCAGTGAACCGCCGCACCCACCGGCGCCGGTAGCACCGTAGGGAAGGAACAACGCTGCCATGAGAGTCGATCTGCGCCGCGTCATCTGGCGCTTGGGCGCCTTCGTCGCCGTCTGCCTGGCGGGGCTGTTCGCGATGTTCGCCGTGTTCGCCGAGCTACGCTTCCAGCCCGAGCGCACCTACCGGGCCGAGTTCCGCAACGTCAGCGGTCTGGAGAGCGGAAACTTCGTGCGCATCGCCGGAGTGGAAGTCGGCAAGGTCAAATCGATTACCCTGCAGCCCGATGCCACCCTAGACGTCGAATTCACCGCCGATGATTCCGTGGTACTGACCAACGGCAGCCGCGCCGCGATCCGCTACGACGATCTGATCGGCGGGCGCTATCTGAGCTTGGAGGAAGGGCCGGGCGGCACCGACACCCTGAACCCGGGCGACACCATCGGACTGGACCACACTTCGCCGGCCCTGGATCTCGACGCGCTGATCGGCGGCTTTCGCCCGCTGTTCCGCGCGCTGGACCCCGACCAGGTCAACGCGTTGAGCGGGCAGTTGATTCGCGCCCTCCAGGGACAGGGCCCGACCGTCGGATCGCTGCTGTCGCACACCGCCACGTTGACCGAGACACTGGCCGACCGTGACGAGATGATCGGCGATCTCATCACCAACCTGAACGTCGTGATCGGCTCCTTCGCGGATCAGAGCAGCCGGTTCGACGAGGGCGTCTCAGCGTTGGCTGAGCTCGTCGACGGTTTGGAGGCGCGGAAGTCCGATCTGAGTTCCGCAGTGGGACACGCTGATTCGGCGGCCGACTCGATCGCAGATTTGCTGGCGGCGGCCCGCCCGCCGCTGACCAAAGTCGTCGCGGAAACGGATCGCACGGCTGGGCTGATCGTGGCCGACCACGAATACGTCGACGAACTGCTCGCCACCTTGCCTGACGCGTACCGGGCGTTGGGGCGACAAGGCCTGTACGGCGACTTCTTCAGCTTCTACCTGTGCGACATCGTGCTGAAGCTCAACGGTAAGGGCGGTCAGCCGGTGTATGTAAAGGTCGCCGGTCAGTCCACGGGCAGGTGTGCACCGAAATGATCTCTCGCGCAAGACGTCATCCGTTCGCGGTCGGTGCAGTCGGCATCGCGGTGGTCGCCTTGGTGGTGCTGGCCGCGCTGCAATACGACAAGCTGCCGTACTTCAACAAGGGCAACGACTTCTCCGCCTACTTCGCCGAAGCCGGCGGTATCAGCCCCGGCGCCGACGTTGCGGTGTCCGGGCTGCACGTCGGCCAGGTGACCGGGGTCGAGTTGGACGGGCCACAGGTATTGGTGACCTTCCGGCTCGCCCCCGACGTGGCACTCGGCGACCGCACCGAAGCGGCCATCAAGACCCAGACGATCCTCGGCGCGAAGATCATCGAACTGACGCCGCGCGGCGACGGCAGCCAGCGCGAGCCGATCCCGCTTGAGCGCACGCGGGCACCCTATGAGTTGCCTGAGGCGATCGGAGATCTGACGGCCGCGATCAGCGGACTCGACACCGACCAGCTCTCGGACTCGCTGCGGACCCTGGCGGAGACGTTTCAGGACACCCCAACGGATCTCAAGCTCGCGGTACACGGTGTGGAGCGCTTCAGTGAGACAGTGAACAAGCGCGACGAGCAACTGCGTAACCTGCTACGCAACGCCGACAAGGCGACCACCGTGCTTGCCGAACGCAGCGGCCAGGTGGTCGATCTGATCGCCGACAGCAATGCGCTGCTGGTCGCCTTGCAACATCAACGCGCCGCACTCGATCGTGTCGGGCACAGCGTTTCAGCGGTGGCGCAACAGATCAAGGGGTTCATCTCGGAGAACCGCGAGACCTTGCAGCCCGCGCTGGAAAAGCTCAACGGAGTTCTCGCGCTGGTCGACAACCGCAAATCCGAGGTACAGGAGTCGATCACCCGGCTGAACTCCTACGCCATGTCGCTGGGCGAGTCGGTGTCATCGGGGCCCTTCTTCAAGGCCTACATCGCCAACCTGCTACCCGGTCAGTTCGTGCAGCCGTTCATCGACGCGGCGTTCTCCGATCTGGGCCTGGACCCCAACGTGCTGCTGCCCTCGGAGCTCACCGACCCCCCGGTCGGACAGCGCGCCTCCCCGGCGCTGCCAGCGCCGTATCCACGCACCGGCCAGGGCGGCGAACCACGGATGACGTTGCCCGACGCGATCACCGGAAAGCCCGGCGATCCCCGTTATCCCTACCGGGAGCCGTTACCGGCGCCGCCACCGGGCGGCCCGCCGCCCGGTCCGCCCGCGGAACCTGCCCCGCAATTCGCGTCGGTCCCCGAGCCGACACCGAGTCCGGTGTACGTGCCTGGGCCCCACGAAGTTCCGGACGACACGAAGGCAACACCATGACCAGGACGATGTCGATCAGGTTGACCGTGACGTGTCTGCTCGTGGCGATTCTGGTGGCCGCCCTCGTCGTGGCACTGCGCACCGATGAGGCAGCGCGTCGCATCAACGTCGTGGCCTACTTCACCAACAGCAACGGCATTTTCGTCGGCGACGAAGTCCGCATACTCGGTGTCCCGGTGGGCAGGATCGACTCCATCGAGCCCGAGCCGACCCGAGTCAAGATCAGCTTCTCCTACGACGGCATATATGATGTGCCCGCCGACGCCAAGGCGGTGATCCTGTCGCCTTCCCTGGTGACCGCGCGCACCATTCAGCTCACACCCGCCTACACCGGCGGTCCGGTACTGCAGGACGAGGCGACCATCGAACAGGACCGCACCGCGGTCCCGGTGGAGTGGGACGACTTCCGTGAACAGCTCGAGCGGCTCACCGAGACGCTGCAGCCGACCGAAGCGGGCGGGGTCAGCGCGTTGGGCTCCTACGTCAACACCGCCGCGGACAACCTGCGCGGTGAGGGCGCCAACATCCGCAGGGCCGTGGTCCAACTGGCAGAAGCGTTTTCGGCGCTCGGTGATCACAGCGACGACATCTTCTCGACGGTCGAAAACCTGTCGATCCTGGTCTCCGCGCTGCAGAACAGCACCGAGCTGCTGCGGTACCTCAACCAGAACGTGGCGTCGGTGACCCATCTGCTCGCCAACGATCCCGAAGAGGTCGCCGGCGCTGTGCGTGACATCAATTACGTGGTCGGCGATGTCCGCACTTTCGTCGGCGAGAACCGGGAGACGCTGGGCACCAGCACCGACAAGCTGTCGTCGGTGACCCAGACCCTGCACGAAAGCATCGACGACATCAAGCAGACGCTGCACCTGGCGCCCAACACATTCCAGAACTTCCTCAACATCTATCAGCCCGCGCAGGCCACGATGACGAGCGCGCTGGCGGTGACCAACTTCGCCGATCCGATCGGGTTTCTCTGCGGCGCGATCCAAGCGGCCTCCCGGCTGGGTGCGGAGGAGTCGGCGAAACTGTGTGTGCAATATCTGGCGCCGATCGTGAAGAACCGGCAATTCAACTTCCCGCCGCTGGGGGAGAACCTGTTCGTGGGCGCCACCGCCCGTCCGAACGAGATCACCTACAGCGAGGACTGGCTTCGGCCGGACTACATCCCGCCGCCCGACCCGGCGGGTGGCCTGGAGGCGCTGATGGTTCCGCACGGGAGCCAATCATGATGCGCCGCGGTGTCATACCGATGTTGGCGGCGACGCTAACGCTGGCGGGTTGCGCCGACTGGCAGGGGGCGAACTCGTTGCCGCTGCCGGGCACTGAAGGTGGCGGGCCGGGCGCCTACACCGTGCAGGCGCAGTTACCCGACGTCGACAACATCGAACGTAATTCGCGGGTACGGGTCGGCGATGTCACGGTAGGCAACGTCACCAAGATCGAACGGCAGGGTTGGCACGCCCTGGTCACCATGCGGCTCAACGGCGACGTCACGCTGCCGGCCAACGCGACGGCGACCGTCGGGCAGACCAGCCTGCTCGGCTCGCTGCACATCGAACTGGCCGCACCCAACGATGTGCCGCCGAGTGGACAGCTACAGAACGGATCGCTGATCCCACTGTCATCGGGCCGGCGCTACCCGACCACGGAACAGGCGCTGGCCGCGGTGTCGCTGCTGCTCAACCAAGGCGGAATCGGCAACATCCACGACATCACCGCCGCGTTGAGCACCGCGTTCGCCGGCCGCGAGGACGATCTGCGCCAACTGCTCGATCAAACCGACCGGTTCGTCGGCATGCTCGATGACCAGACCGATGACATCATCGCCGCCACCGAAAGCCTCAACGCGCTGGTCGGCCAGGTCGCCGACCAGGACACCGTGATCGACACGGCGCTGGAAACCCTGCCCGATGCGCTGACGGTGTTGCGCGAGCAACGCGACATCCTCACCGAGGCGGTGCATCAGCTCGGTGAATTCAGCGTGCTGGCGGCCGATTCGGTCAACCTGACCAAGGACAACCTGGTCAAGGAGCTCAAAGACCTGGGACCGGTGCTGGAATCGCTGGCCAATGCCGGCCCGTCGCTGACCCGGTCGCTGAGCTTCTACTCCACGTTCCCGTGGCCCAAGGAAACGATCACCAAATGGCAACGCGGCGACTATGCCAACCTCAGCGCGGTCATCGACCTGACGTTGAGCCGGCTGGATGCGTCGTTCCTCACCGGCACCCGCTGGGAAGGCGACCTCACTGCACTGGAGATGCAGTGGGGACGAACCATCGGTCAGCTGCCCAGCCCGTACACCGCGGGCAACCCGCTGGTCATCCCATATCGGCTGGATCAGGGGCGATGACATGCGCATAACCCGCAAAGTCGGCATTCAGCTGATCGTCTTCGCCGTGGTGTCGGTGCTGGCCTGCACCTCGCTGATCCTGGTCTACCTCAAGCTGCCCGGCCTGCTCTTCGGTATCGGCCGCTACACCGTCACCGTCGAACTTCCCGAAGCCGCCGGCCTCTACGAGCGGGCGAACGTCAGCTACCGTGGCACCCAGGTCGGACGGGTGACCGCGGTCAACCTCACCGACACGGGCGTACAAGCCGTCCTGTCGCTGGACACCAAGACCCGGATCCCCGCCGACGTCGACGCCGAGGTGCACAGCCAGACCGCAGTCGGCGAACAGTTCGTGGCGCTGCTTCCGCGAAACGGCGGCGGACCGGCCCTGACCGACGGTGACGTCATCACCCCCGACCGGACCTCGGTGCCACCGGACATCAACGCGCTGCTCGACGCGACAAACAGCGGGCTGCAAGCCATTCCGCAAGACAGTCTGCAGACCGTCGTCGACGAGGCCTACCTGGCGGTCGGTGGTCTCGGGCCCGAATTGTCACGGCTGGTACGCGGATCCACCGCCGTCGCGATCGACGCCCGCAAGCGGCTGGACGCCTGGACCGCGCTGCTTGACCACGGCAGCCCGGTGCTCGACAGCCAGACCGCGAGCTCGGACTCGGTGCGGGCGTGGGCGGCGAACCTGGCCACGATCACCGGTCAGCTGCGCGATACCGACGCCGATGTGCGCGGCGTGCTGCAGCGCGGCGGTGCCGCGGTCGATGAAGCGCGCCAACTGTTGGATCGGATCTCGCCGACGCTGCCGGTGCTGCTGGCCAACCTCGTCAGCGTCGGCGGCGTCGCGGTGACCTACGACGACGCGCTGGAACAACTCCTGGTGCTGCTCCCCCAAGGTGCGGCGGCGATGCAGGCGATCGGCGTGGCCAACCGCAACACCAAGCAGGACTACAAGGGCGCCTTCCTCAGCTTCAATCTGAACGTCAACCTTCCGCCGCCGTGCACCACCGGGTTCCTGCCGGCGCGCCAACAGCGGGTGGCGACGTTCGAGGATGCGCCGGACCGTCCGGTCGGTGACCTCTACTGCCGCGTGCCGCAGACGTCACCGTTGAACGTGCGCGGCGCGCGCAACAGCCCGTGTGCGACACGACCCGGAAAGCGGGCCCCGACCTGGCAGATGTGTGAAAGCGACGAGAGCTACCTCCCGCTCAACGACGGCAACAACTGGAAGGGCGACCCCAACGCCACGCTGTCCGGACAGGACATCCCGCAGCTGCCGCCGGCGGGTTACGCAGCTCCCGGTGCGCCGCCACCGCCGATTGCGGTCGCCGAGTACGACCCGGCGACGGGAAAATACGTCGGCCCAGACGGACAGACCTACGCCCAGAGCGACCTGGCGGCGCCCGCCGGTGACGAGCGCACCTGGCAGTCGATGTTGCTGCCGGCCAACTAGCCGCCCGTACAGCTGCTCGCCGGAAAAAGAATCAGCTGCGGGGGCCTAGGTTTTTCTTGGCCGCACGGCGCAACTGCACCATGCGGGCGGTGCCGATCGCGACGGTCAACAATCCGCCGCACACCGCAGCCAACAGAATCGCCACGCCCACAGGCAGATTCCACTCCCATGCGAAAAAGTTGATCGTGGTCGAGTCGGTGTTCTGCATGATGAACACCAACAGCACGATCAGGATCACGAACCCAGTGATCAACGCCGCCCACAACGCCGCAGCGCGGGTGAACTTGACCGCGGACTCCGGCCGCATCATGTACTCGCCAGCGGTGCCCGTCGGTTCAGGCGGAGTTCCCCGCGAGGGCTCCTGGGCAGGATCGGGTAGCGGCCGCTGCGCGGGATCGCTGGTCATTACTCCATCTTGACCCTTTCCCGCGGCGAATGAAACCACCAGTGGATAGTGTCGGCCGAACGATTACGCCGAAAGGACCCGAGAGGATTTGGGCATGCGCAACCTCGGCAGGTGGTGTCTGGCCGTTTTGGCGGTGCTGTTCGGGCTGGTGGGCACCACGGCCGCGTGCGGCAGCTCCAACCCGCTGGGCGGCGGAACCGTCTCCGGTGACCTCAAGACGATCATCGTCGGGTCCGCGGACTTCACCGAAAGCAAGATCCTCGCCGAAATCTACGTCCAGGCCCTGGAGGCCAACGACTTCACGGTGTCCCGCCAGTTCGGCATCGGCAGCCGCGAAACCTATGTGCCCGCCGTGCGGGACCACTCCATCGACCTGATCCCCGAATACACCGGCAACCTGCTGAACTACTTCGACCCGACGTCGACGGTCACGAAACCCGACGAGATCGTCCTGGCCCTGCTGCGGGCGCTGCCCGGCGACCTGGCGATGCTGCCGCCGTCGCCGGCCGAGGACAAAGACACCGTCGCCGTCACGCGCGAAACCGCCGAGAAGTGGAACCTGACCACGATCGGCGACCTCGCCCCGCACGCCGCGGAGGTCAAGTTCGGGGGACCCTCGGAGATCACGGACCGTGCCGAGGGTCTACCTGGGCTCAAAGAGCACTACGGCCTCGACATCGCGCCGGGCAACTTCGTCTCGATCAACGACGGTGGCGGACCCGCCACGGTGCGCGCGCTGGTCGACGGCACCGTGACCGCCGCCAACATCTTCAGCACATCCCCGGCGATCCCCGAGAACGACCTGGTGGTCCTCGAGGATCCGAAGAACAACTTCCCGGCCGCCAACGTCATGCCGCTCGTCAGCTCGCAGAAGATGTCCGACGAGCTCAAGACCGTGCTCGACGCGGTCTCGGCCAAGCTCACCACCGAGGCGCTCATCGAGATGAACCGCTCGGTCACCGGCAACACCGGCGTCGACCCCGACGAGGCCGCCCGGAAATGGGTCCAGGACAACGGCTTCGACAAACCGGTGAGCGGATGATCGCCTTCGAGCACGTCACCAAGAAATATCCCGACGGCACCGTCGCCGTCGACGACCTCAGCCTGGAGGTGCCCTCGGGCACGCTCACCGTGTTCGTCGGGCCGTCGGGCTGCGGTAAGACCACCTCGATGCGGATGATCAACCGGATGATCGAGCCGACGTCGGGCACGCTCACGGTCAACGGCGACGACATTGCCGCCGTCGATCCCGTGAAGCTGCGCCTCGGCATCGGCTACGTCATCCAGAGTGCCGGTCTGATGCCGCACCAACGCGTGGTCGACAACGTCGCGACAGTTCCGGTGCTCAAGGGCGAAAGCCGCCGCGCCGCACGCAAAGCCGCGCTGCACGTCCTCGAACGCGTCGGCCTGGATCCCGCGCTGGCCGACCGCTATCCCGCCCAGCTGTCCGGCGGGCAACAGCAGCGCGTCGGGGTGGCGCGGGCGCTGGCCGCCGACCCGCCGATCCTGCTGATGGACGAACCGTTCAGCGCCGTGGATCCCGTGGTGCGTGAGGAGCTACAGACCGAAATCTTGCGGCTGCAAAGCGAATTGCAGAAGACCATCGTGTTCGTCACCCACGACATCGACGAGGCCATCAAGATCGGGGAGAGGATCGCGGTGTTCGGCCGCGGCGGCGTGCTGCACCAGTACGACGCACCCGCGCGGCTGCTGTCCAATCCCGCCAACGACTTCGTCGCCGGGTTCATCGGCACCGACCGCGGCTACCGAGGCCTGCAGTTCCGGGACGCCAGCGGCCTTCCGCTGCACGACATCCGCTCCGTCGCCGAAGCCGACATCGACGCGCTCACCCTCGGCCCGACCGACTGGGTGCTGGTGACCAAAGACGACGGCACCCCGTATGCGTGGATCGACGCCGACGGGGTCGAACTGCACCGCAACGGCAGCTCGCTCTACGACAGCACCACCGCCGGCGGATCGCTGTTCACCCCCGAGGATTCGCTGCGCCAGGCGCTCGACGCCGCGTTGTCGGCGCCCTCGGGCATCGGAGTGGCCGTCGACGCCGACGGTAAACCGCTCGGCGGTGTGCTGGCCGCCGATGTGCTTGCCGCGCTCCAACAGCAGAGGGGTAGCTGATCAACTACCTGCTGACGCACCTCGACACCGCGTGGGAGCTGACGGTCATCCACGTGCGGCTGTCGCTGATCCCGATCGTGTTGGGGCTGTTGATCGCCGTACCGCTGGGCGCGGTGGTGCAGCGGACCACCTATCTGCGGCGGCTGACGACCGTCACGGCGAGCATCATCTTCACGATCCCGTCGCTGGCGTTGTTCGTGGTGCTGCCGTTGGTCATTCCGACCCGGATCCTCGACGAGGCCAACGTCATCGTCGCGCTGACCCTTTACACGTTTGCGCTGCTGGTGCGCGCGGTACCGGAGGCCTTGGACGCCGTACCGGACGCGGTGCGTGACGCCGCCACCGCGGTCGGCTACCGGCCGCTGATCCGGATGCTCAAAGTCGAACTGCCGCTGTCGGTTCCGGTGCTCATCGCCAGCCTGCGCGTCATCGCGGTCACCAACATCTCGATGGTGTCGGTCGGCTCGGTGATCGGCATCGGCGGCTTGGGCACCTGGTTCACCGAGGGCTACCAGGCCAACAAGAGCGACCAGATCGTCGCGGGCATCATCGCGATCTTCGTGCTGGCGGTCATCGTCGACACCCTGATCATGCTGGCCGGGCGGGCGCTGACACCCTGGACGCGCACCGCGCGCATCAGCCGCGCCGACCGCATCAAGGCGGTCGCCGGATGAGCCCGATGACCTTCCTTACCGACGCGCTGGCATACATCTTCACCGCCGCCAACTGGGGCGGGTCGGCGGGACTGGCCGCGCGCATCTTCGAGCATGTGGAGTACACGGTGCTCGCGGTGTTCTTCTCCGCGCTGATCGCCGTGCCGGTCGGGATGCTCATCGGCCACACCGGCCGGGGCACGTTCGTCATCGTCACCGGGGTCAACGCCCTGCGCGCGTTGCCGACGCTGGGTGTGCTGCTGCTCGGGGTGCTGCTGTGGGG
Organism: Mycolicibacterium sp. XJ662; assembly: GCF_053484035.1. Taxonomy (NCBI): domain Bacteria; kingdom Bacillati; phylum Actinomycetota; class Actinomycetes; order Mycobacteriales; family Mycobacteriaceae; genus Mycobacterium; species Mycolicibacterium sp. XJ662. The sequence goes on from NZ_JBEFTL010000001.1 coordinate 1,310,081, forward strand.
GCTCGGGTTGGTGCCGCCGACCGTCGCGCTGATGCTGCTGGGCATCCCGCCGCTGCTGGCCGGAACCTACGCCGGCATCGCCAACGTCGACGCCGCGGTCGTCGACGCCGCCCGCTCGATGGGTATGACCGAACGCCAGGTGCTGCTGCGCGTCGAGGTGCCCAACGCGCTGCCGCTGATCCTCGGCGGGCTGCGCACCGCCACGCTGCAGGTCGTGGCGACCGCGACCGTCGCCGCCTACGCCAGCCTCGGCGGCCTGGGCCGCTACCTCATCGACGGCATCAAAATCCGCCAATTCCACATCGCGTTGGTGGGCGCGTTGATGGTCACCGCGCTGGCGCTGATCCTCGACGCCGCGCTGGCGTTCGCGGTGTGGGCGTCGGTGCCCGGTTCCGGGCGGCTGCAGAAACTGCGCCGCATGCCGCAGCCCTTCCTCGGCGACGAGGTGACGTTCGAATCCCGTCAGCGCACGCCCGACCACGACACCGCGACCGGCCCGTCGGAGCCGCGGTACGGACGAGGGGACCCGTCGCCTACCGTAGAGGGGTGAGCGATGCAGGCGGTCCCGACGCAGCCCAGAGCGCATGGCCGGCGATTTTGACATGGCAGTCGCATGATGTGGCCCGCATGGAATCGGTCAGGGTGCAGCTGTCCGGCAACCGGATCAAGGCCTACGGCCGCATCGTCGCCGCCGCGACCCCGTCGCACCCGGCGTTCTCAGCCTCCTACAACCTGATCACCGACGAGGCGGGAGCCACCAAGCGGCTGTCGCTGACCGTCACCCTCGCCGAGCGTGAACGCCAGCTGTCGATCGCGCGCGACGAGGAGAACATGTGGCTGGTGCAGGACCACACCGGGCAGACGACCCGCGCGGCATTCGATGGCGCACTCGACGTCGACGTGATCTTCAGCCCGTTCTTCAACGCGTTGCCGATCCGCCGCAGCGGCCTGCACCAGCGCTCCGACTCGGTGTCGTGTCCGGTGGTGTACGTGCGGCTGCCGGAGGTTTCGGTGGACGCCGAAGTCATCAGCTACTCCAGCGCCGCCGACGGGATCAAACTGCACACGCCGGTGGCCGACACCACGATCACCGTCGACGCCGAGGGCTTTCCCCTCGACTATCCCGGGTTGGCAACGCGGATCTGATCACCCCGCCCGCGCGTCCTGCGGCGGCCAGTTCCTCACGCCAGCCTTGCTCGCCGATGGCGATCGTGACGATCTCGGGCCGGCCGAAGCTGTCGTAGCGCACGCGCGCGGCGTGCCCCGCGTCGACCAGATCGCTCAACGGCTGGTTCGCGGCCAGCGCGTCGCGCGCATGGCTCAGCAGCGCCAGCGTGCGCTCCAGCACCGGCACCAGCTGATCGGCGTTGGCCTCACACATCGCCCGCACCAGGTCCGGCGCGGTGGCCGCCACCCGGGTACCGTCGCGAAACGATCCTGCCGCCAGCGCGAACGCCAGCGGCACCTCGCCCGCAGTGACCGCCAGCGCCTCGGCGAGCAGGTGCGGAAGGTGTGAGATGGTGGCCGCGGCGGCGTCGTGTTCGTCGGAGCGCGCGGGGACGACGAATGCACCGCAGTCCAGCGCCAGCGCCATCACCTCGGTCCAGATGTCGGTTCGGACATGGTCGTCGACGCTGAGCACCCACGGCGCATCGGCGAACAGGCGGGCGTCGCCCGCGGCCCAACCGGACTGCGCGGTCCCCGCCATCGGGTGGCCGCCGACGAAGCGGTCCAGCAGCCCGAACGAGCGGACTTCTTCCAGCACAGCAGCTTTCACGCTGGTGACGTCGGTCAGCGGGCACTCGGGGGCGGCGTCGCGGACATGCCCCAGCATCAGCGGCAGCGCCGGCACCGGAACGGCCAGCACGATCAGCGCGTTGCGGTCGGCCGCGCGGGACAGCGCGGCATCGATGTCGGCGGTGGCGTCGTAGCCGTCGGCCTTGGCGGCCTGGACCGAATCCAGCGAGCGGTTGTAGCCGAAGACCTCCCGGCCGGCCGCCGCGGCGGCGCGCATCACCGAACCGCCGATCAGTCCCAGGCCGACCACGCAAACGGGCGTCTTCGTCACCCGTCAAGGTTGGCACATCTTCTGGCATCGGCCGATGTCAGGCTCCGTGCGGTTCCTGGTAAATGGCCTGGTCGGCGACTACCGTAAGCCGACATGGGAGCACAGCGTGCGCCGGCGCGAGAGCAGGCCGATATGCCGGACGGCTTCGGCGTTGCGGTCGTGCGCGAGGACGGTAAGTGGCGTTGCGCGCCGATGCATCGTGCGGCTTTGACCAGTTTAACCGCAGCCGAGACCGAGCTGCGCGAAATACGCAGTGCCGGAGCGGTGTTCGGGCTGCTGGATATCGACGACGAATTCTTTGTCATCGTCCGCCCCGCCCCATCGCGAACGAGGCTGCTGCTGTCGGACGCCACCGCGGCGCTCGACTACGACATCGCCGCCGAGGTGCTCGAGGAACTCGACGCCGACATCGGCCCGGAGGACCTCGACGAAGCCGAACCCTTCGAGGAGGGCGACCTGGGCCTGCTGTCCGACGTCGGGCTGCCCGATGCGGTGCTCGGGGTGATCCTCGACGAGACCGATCTGTACGCCGACGAGCAGTTGGGCCGCATCGCACGCGAGATGGGTTTTGCCGACGAGCTCTCGAAGGTGCTCGAGCGCCTTGGCCGTTAGGCGATTTGTGTGCGTTTTGTTGCGCCCACCGCTCGTGAACGCACACAAATCGTGAGGACCGACGAGGAGCTCATCCGCGACGCGCTCGACGTCGCCCGTGGTGCGGGGCCCCGCGATGTGCCGATCGGTGCGGTGATCGTCGCGGCCGACGGCACCGAGTTGGCCCGCGCCGCCAACGCGCGTGAAGCGTCGGGCGACCCCACCGCGCACGCCGAGATCGTGGCGATGCGGGCTGCGGCCGCCGCGCTCGGCGACGGGTGGCGGCTGGAAGGCACGACGCTGGCGGTCACCGTCGAACCCTGCACGATGTGCGCGGGAGCGCTGGTCATGGCGCGGGTATCGCGGCTGGTGTTCGGGGCGTGGGAGCCCAAGACCGGGGCGGTCGGCTCACTGTGGGATGTGGTGCGGGATCGGCGGTTGACGCACCGGCCGCAGGTGCGCGCAGGCGTGCTGGCCGACGAGTGCGCGGCGCCGCTGGAGGAGTTCTTCGCCAGGCAGCGATGAGCGCTTGCGCGAAGAGCAGAAGGCAGCGATGAGCGCTTGCGCGAAGAGCAGAAGGCAGCGATGAGCGCTTGCGCCCTCGCGAGACGTACACCAGGGTCGCTGTCGCCCGGAAGTTCACGACCCTGGTGTAACTCTCGCGAACAGAACAACGTCGCCCGGCAGCGATTGGAATCGCGGGGCGGGCGCCCGGTAAGCTGCCACACGGTGGCGTGTCCGAGCGGCCTAAGGAGCACGCCTCGAAAGCGTGTGACGGGTAACCCCCGTCCGAGGGTTCAAATCCCTCCGCCACCGCCAAAATCTCTTCCCAACCGCGCCGAGCGCACGGCTGATGGACGCAAACGCCGAGAAACAGCGTGAACAACCGTACTTTCGGCGTGCGGTGCATCCGAGCGCTATTGTCTGAAACGTCACTAAAGAAGGGTCAGGACGGCCACGGTGACCAACGTGGGAGGCCTGGTTACTGATGCGTGCGCTTTACGACCCCGAGTCGACGGGCGGGAACGTGGTGTCGAAAGGCGGCAGTAGCCGGCCGTTCGCGGTGCTTCTCGTCGAAGACGACCGGGCCGACGCGGTCTTGGTCGAGGAGCTGGTGCGCGACGCCGACGCGGCGATTGAACTGACGTGGGCCAAATCGATCGAACAGGCCGAGCAGGAACTGGCCGTGGGTCGACCCGACTGCGTGCTGCTGGATTTGAACCTGCCCGACGCCGAGGGCATCAAGGCGCTGGACCGGATCACCAAGCGCGACGTCACACTGCCGATCGTCGTGCTGACCGGCCTGCACGACGAACACTTCGGCGTGTCCGCGCTGGCCGCCGGCGCCCAGGACTACCTGGTCAAAGGCCGCGTCGAACCCGAAGCGCTACACCGCGCGCTGCTCTACGCGATCGAGCGGAAACGCGCCGAGCTGACCGCCGTCGAACTGCACGCCAGCGAGTTGCGCGCCGAGGAGAACGCCCGCCTCGAACGCGGCCTGCTGCCGTCGCCGCTGCTGTCGGACGACCCCGGTGTCGACATCGTCGCCGAGTACCGGCCCAGCCGTCAGCACGCCCTGCTCGGCGGTGACTTCTACGACTTCATCCAGACCCCTGACCGCACCGTGCACGTCATGGTCGGCGACGTGGCCGGCCACGGCCCCGACGAGGCCGCGCTGGGCGTGGCGCTGCGGATCGGCTGGCGCGCGTTGACGTTCGCCGGCCTGCGCGGCAACAAACGGATGCGGGAACTCGAACGGATCCTGAGCACCGAACGGCCCGGCTCCAGCATCTTCGCGACCGTGCTGTCCGTCGCGATGGAACCGCGGGGGCTGGGATTCGACGTGGTGTCGGCCGGCCACCCCGGCATGTTGGTGCACGGTCCGGACACGGTGGAGTGGATCCAACCTCAGTGCGGGCCCGCGCTGGGGCTCAACGGCTACGAGTGGCCGTTGAACCGCTACGAACTGCCACCCGGCTACGGCCTCGTGCTGCTCACCGACGGGCTGTTCGAAGGCCGTTCCGGGCGCGGCAAGGAGCGAATCGGCGAGGAAGGTCTGCTCAAGCTGGCTCGGGGCTACGCCCACCTGCCGCCCGCCGAGTTCGTCAACGCGCTGATCGACGACGTCGAACGGCGTGCGCAATCGGTCGGCGGCATCAGCGACGACATCGCGGTCGTGCGGGTCGCGCGAACGGCGACGGAATGAGATGGCGGCCGACCGTTCAGGGCTGGCAGAACCTGGTGCTCACGATCATGGGCATCGTGGTGCTCGGCGGTGCGATCGGCGTCCTGCTGTTACTAGACCGCACTGACGAGGCCGAGCGGCGGCTGACCGAAGGGATCCAGCCCGCCCGCATCGCGGCCTACCAGCTGCAGGCCGCGCTGCGTGATCAGGAAACCGCGGTGCGCGGATACGCGATCGCCGCCGACCCGCTGTTCCTCGAGCCCTACTACGCCGGCCAGAACGCCGAACATGCTGCGGCCCAGGAGATCCGCAACCATTTGGGCAACCGCGCCGAACTGCTCGCCGACCTCGACGCCGTCGAGCAGGCCGCGGCGATGTGGCGGTCGTCCTATGTGGAGCCGCTGCTCAACAGCGTGCAACCGGGCGCCCCGGACATGCCCGACACCCTGCTGACCGAGCGGGGCAAGGCCCAGTTCGACGCGCTGCGTGGGTTATTCGACGTACAGAACCAAAACCTGTCGCAGACGCGGCAGGAAGCCGTCGACCGAATCGTCCAGATGCAGACGTGGCGCGACGCCATCCTGGTCGTGTTGGCGGTGGCGATCTTGTTGACCACGATCGCGCTGGCGCTGTTGGTTCGGGCGGGGGTCACCCGGCCGCTGGACGCGCTCGCGCGCTCCTGCCGGAGCATCACCAGCGGCAACTTCGACGAGAAGATCGTGCCGCGCGGTCCCAGAGACATCCGCGCCATCGCCTCCGACGTCGAGGACATGCGTCAGCGGATCATCACCGAACTCGACACCACCCGCTCGGCGCAGGCGCAACTGGCCGAACAAGCCCTCGACCTGCAACGGTCCAACGCCGAACTCGAACAGTTCGCCTACGTCGCCTCACACGATCTGCAGGAGCCGCTGCGCAAGGTGGCCGCCTTCTGTCAGCTGCTGGAAAAGCGGTACGGCGACAAGCTCGACGAACGAGGCCAGGAATACATCCAGTTCGCCGTGGACGGTGCCAAACGGATGCAGGTCCTGATCAACGATCTGCTCACGTTCTCCCGGGTGGGCCGGCTCAACGCCACAACCGATGAAGTCGACCTGGGCGACATGTTGGACACCGCGCTCGGCAACCTGTCCACCGTCATCGAGGAGACCGGCGCACAGATCGAGCGCAGGGGGCAGCCGCTGCCGCGCATCATGGGAGACCCGACGTTGCTCACGATGCTGTGGCAGAACCTGATCGGCAACGCGGTCAAGTTCCACCGGGACGGGCTCACCCCCCGCATCGTCGTCGAATGCGACGAGGGCTCGAACGAACATGACGGTACGTGGCTGATCTCGGTGACCGACAACGGGATCGGCATCCCAGACGAGTTCGTGGACAAGGTGTTCGTGATCTTCCAACGCTTACACGGCCGCGATGTCTACACCGGAACGGGGATCGGCCTGGCGTTGTGCAAGAAAATCGTCGAGCACCATGGGGGCAGCATCTGGATCGACACCTCCTTCGCCGGCGGAACGAGGTTTCGCTTCACCATCCCCTTCGCTGTCGACGCACCCGTCGCAGCCACATCGGAAGGAAACACCCAATGACCGAAGGCCGCGCCATCGACGTGCTGCTCATCGAGGATGATCCGGGCGACGAACTGATCACCCGAGAAGCTTTCGAACACAACAAAATCAAGAACACCCTGCACGTCGCACACGACGGCGAAGAGGGGCTGGACTTCCTCTACCGCCGCGGTGCCTACCAGGACGCACCGCGCCCGGACCTGATCCTGCTGGACCTGAACCTGCCCAAATACGACGGGCGCCAACTGCTGGAGACCGTCAAGTCCGACCCCGATCTCAGCCACATCCCGGTCGTCATCCTGACCACATCGTCGGCGGAGGAGGACATTCTGCGCAGCTACAAGCTGCACGCCAACGCCTACGTGACCAAGCCCGTCGACCTCGACCAGTTCATGACCGCGGTGCGCCAGATCGACGAGTTCTTCGTTCAGGTGGTGCGGCTGCCCGGTCGCTGAGCCTCGTCGGCGATCCCGTCCAGCGCGAAGGTGATGCGCACAGTGGTGCCGGCCGATGTCCGCTCGAGGTCCACGTCCTCGCTGATCGCCGCCATGATCGGCAGGCCCCGTCCGCGGGTGGTGGGCTGAGTGGGTGGGGTGCGCCATGTACCGAAGTCGGCGACGCAGATCGCGATGCCCCCGCCCTCGGAAGCCCGCTGGACCGACGCCTCGATCTCGATCACCCCGGGCTCGGCGTCGCGGTAGGCGTGTTCGATGCAGTTGGTGCAGGCCTCGTTGACAGCGAGCACGATGTCGGCGGCGACGACGCCGGACACGCCGAGCGATTCGAGCCAGGCGGATAGGTGGCGACGGATCTCGCCCAGCTGATCCGCTGTCGCCGGCACCTCGAACTGAAGTGGATCCGTCAGCCGGCGCTGCGCATCGATGTCCACGCCCGTCGTTGTACCCGTATTGGACCAATAACTCACGTAGGCCACGCGCCTAGGCGAACGTCCTTTTAAAACGGCACGCTGTAGTCAGGGGTCCACGCGCCGCCGATGCAGCTGAGCGGGACCCCGTCGGGTGACTGCGCGACGCCGTTGTCCTGTCCGCACGGCAGCCGAATGGGACGGACCCCCACCAACGGCGGCGACGCGATCCAGGTGCGTTCGGCACTGCAGGCCAGGGTGTTGCCCGCAGCGTCAAGGCCGAAGTTGTACCGGGTGTTCGCAACACAGGGCTCGCCTTCGGCGGCGGCGTGGTCGACGTAGGGAACACAGCCGGCGCCGTCGCAAACCTGGGGTAACGCCGGCGCGGTCGCCGCGGTCATCAACGGTGCCGACACAAACCCGCACGCCATCGCCACTGCAGCTATCAGCCTCATGGCCTTAGGGTATGTGCAGGACAGAGTCCACGGGAACGGAATAGGCTCACAACCCATGAAGCTCGCCATTGCCGCCATCGCAACCGCGGGAGCCGCCGCCGCGGTGATCGTCGCCCCCACCGCCAACGCCGACACCGTCGCCTACCTCGTCAACGTGCACGTGCGTCCCGGCTACAACTTCCCCAACGCCGAGGCCGCCATCGGGTACGGCAACAGCATCTGCGACCGGGTCGCGAACAAGATGGGCTACGGGGAGCTCGTCGAACAGGTCAAGGCCGACTTCCACACCGCGGACTACTACCAGGGCGCCTACCTGATCAACCAGGCCGTCAACGAACTATGTCCCGCGCAGGTCTGGCAGCTGCGGCAGTCCGCGGCCGGCTACACGCTGCCGCCCGCCTGAGCCAAATACGACAACGGCGGCGCCCCACCGGGACGCCGCCGCCTGTCGACCATGCCCTACGGGCAGCTGACCTCGATCTCGAACGGCTTGTTCACCGGCTCCAGCGGGTTGGCCATGTCCACACCCGTGGCGGTGCCGGAAATCTTGTAGGTGTCGCCGTCCTTCTCCACTTGGGCGTCACCCTGACCCGTTCCCTGCTGGAACCCGAGCGTCACGCCGTTGACGTTGCCCAGCCCCACCGACTGCACGGTCGGTGAATCCCCTTCGCTGACCACCGCGCCGATGCCGGTGGTCGCGTCACCGATCGCGATGTTGGTGTTGCCGCCCATGGAACTGCACACGACGGTGCCCTGGACCTCTTGGTCTTGTCCGTCGATGGTGACGGTTGTCTTGCCTTCGGCGGCCGCAGCCGTCGACGTCTCACCCGTGGTTTCGGACTTTTCGCCGCCCGACCCACAGCCGGAAAGCCCCGCGATGACGATCGCCGCGCTCCCGACGGCAACCAGGAATCCAACCTTCACGACAGTTCTCCTTTTTGTTGTCGTGACCCGTCAAGATCGGCGGATCATCTCGGTCAGTATGGTTTGCGCCCTCAACAAGATCACCGGGTTTTGCCGAAAAAAACTCCAGCCGCGACGGTTCGACCTGCAGCGACGTCAGCAGGCGACCCTGATCGAGAAGGTGCCCGGAACCCGGAAACTCGGGTTGTCGGTGTCGAAACCGTCGGCGGTTCCGGTGATGTCGTAGGTGGGACCAGTCATGGAGATGTCGGCGGTCGTGTCGCCGAGCCCGGCGTTGTAGCTGCCGGTGAACCCGCCGACGTCGTTGATGCTGACGCTCTCCGCGGTCAGCTCGCCGCGGTTGGACACCATCACGGTGATCCCCGAGGTCTGGTCGCCGGTGGTGATCGTCGTCAACGGCGCGGTCGTGGAGCACTGCACCGTCTTGATGATTTCGGGCTCCTGGCCGTTCACCGCGACTTGCGCGGTGCCCGCGACCAGTTCACCGGGTCCCGGCTCATAGTCCGGCGGGTCCGACGAACATCCAGCCAGCACCAGCAGGGCCGCACCGCCAAGCAGGAGAATTCTCACAGTGCAGAATCTACGGCGTGACCGCGCCGAATACCGCCAAGCCGAGCGACTCGTCGGCGCCGTTCTTCACTATCGAGGCCGAACTGCCGGGCCGGCTCGGGCGCGCAGGCACGATCCGCACCAGCCACGGCGATATCCACACCCCGGCGTTCATCCCGGTCGCCACCCAGGCCACCGTCAAGGCGGTGCTGCCCGAAACCGTGAAAGACCTTGGTGCGCAAGCCATCCTGGCCAACGCCTATCACCTGTATCTGCAGCCGGGCCCCGACATCGTCGCGGAGGCAGGCGGGCTGGGTGCGTTCATGAACTGGCACGGCCCGACGTTCACCGACAGCGGCGGGTTTCAAGTGCTGTCGCTGGGCGCCGGGTTTCGCAAGGTGCTCGCGATGGACACCGACCGGGTGCAGGCCGACGACATCATCGCCGAAGGCAAGGAGCGGCTGGCCGCCGTCGACGACGACGGCGTGACGTTCCGTTCCCATCTGGACGGCTCCACCCACCGGTTCACCCCGGAGGCGTCGATAGGGATTCAGCACCGGCTGGGCGCCGACATCATCTTCGCGTTCGACGAGTTGACCACGCTGGTCAACACCCGCGGCTATCAGGAGGAGTCGGTGCGGCGCACGCACGCGTGGGCGCTGCGCTGCCTGGCCGAGCATCAACGGCTGGCTGACGCCGACCCGGACAAGCCGCGGCAGGCGTTGTTCGGCGTCGTGCAGGGCGCGCAGTACGAGGATTTGCGCCGTCAGGCGGCGCGCGGGCTGGCCGACCTCGACTTCGACGGCTTCGGCATCGGCGGCGCGCTGGAGAAGCAGAACCTGGCCACGATCGTCGGCTGGGTGAGCAGCGAACTGCCCGACGACAAACCCCGCCACATGCTCGGGATCAGCGAGCCTGACGACCTGTTCGCCGCCGTCGCCGCCGGGGCGGACACCTTCGACTGTGTGTCGCCGTCGCGGGTGGCGCGCAACGCCGCGGTGTACTCGGCCACCGGGCGTTACAACATCACCAACGCCCGCTACCGCCGCGACTTCAACCCGATCGACGCCGAGTGCGACTGCTACACCTGCGCGCACTACACCCGGGCCTATCTGCATCACCTGTTCAAGGCCAAAGAGCTGCTGTCGGCGACCTTGTGCACGATTCACAACGAGCGGTTCATCGTGCGGCTCGTCGACCAGATCCGCGCGGCGATCCGGGTGGGGGAGTTCGACGAATTGCGTACCCACGTGCTGGGCCGCTTCTATGCCCAACGGGACAACCGGGCGGAAAAGGGCGATTAACTTTCGCCGTTTTCGCCGGTCTCGGCGCGCCGCTCATCTCGGGCGAACGTGGGTTACCCGCACGCCGAGGGCGGCGCAGCTGTGTGTCAACCCCACACTCGCGCTACCGGAACGCCCTCAGCAGGGCCGGTAGATCCACGGCTGTCGGGGTAACCGGGCGGGGTCGAACACGGCCAGCAGCGCATCGAGGTCCGTCGCCGTCGGCCAGCCCAGCGACCCGGTGATCTGCTGCAGCGCCCGCGCCACGCCGATCTCGGCCAGCGTCACCGCGCCGTCGCGCTTGGCCAACCGCGCGCCGTCCTCGTTGAGCACCAGCGGCACATGGGCATACGTCGGCTCGGGATATCCCAGCAGCCTGGCCAGATACGCCTGCCGCGGCGCGGACGGCAGCAGATCGTCGCCGCGCACCACCTGGTCGATGCGCTGCGCGGCGTCGTCGACCACCACGGCCAGGTTGTAGGCCGCCACCCCGTCGCCGCGTCGCACCACGAAATCGTCGACGATGCCGGTGTAACGCCCGTGCAACACATCGTCGACGGTGTGGGTGAACGCGTCGGTGCGCAACCGCAGCGCGGGCGGTCGGCCGGTCTGTTCCCGCCGTTGCCGTCGCTGCGCATCGTCGAGGTCGCGGCAGGTCCCCGGGTACGCCCCCTGCGGTGCGTGCGGGGCGCGCGGCGCCTGAGCGATATCTCTTCTGCTGCAATAACATTCATACAGCAGGTGGCGCGAGTCCAACGAGTCGATGACGTCGTCGTAACGCTGCGTGTGCTCGGACTGCCACTCGGTCGGGCCGTCCCAGGTCACCCCGATCGCGGACAGATCCGCGAGTTGTCGTGTGGCGATGTCGCCCGACGTCCGGTCATCGAGGTCCTCGACGCGCATCACGAAGCGACGCCGGGTGGAGCGCGCGAACAACCACGCGAGCACCGCGGTGCGCAAGTTGCCGATGTGCAGGTCGGCCGACGGGCTCGGGGCGAACCGGCCAGCGTTCATCCGTGCAATCTATCGAGATGCGCCAAGCGCGTAGCAGCGCAGGCGTCTCACAAGGTTGCGAATCCGCAAACTTTGCCGTTCGCCGCCGTAATGCGCGTGAGCCAGACCGTTTTGGGGTATGAACGGATGACGTCCAGCGATTGGACAGCCAACAAAATCAACGGCTTGGCCCTGCGTCCCCTTCGAAGCCAGCCCTTTGCGGTGGTGGTGCACCGGGTGCCGTGTCGACGGAGACGAGAGAGCTCATGGACACTCAAGAATCCGAACCCTCTGCCAATCCGCCGCATCGCGCGCCCCCGAAGGATCAGCCGCCGGCCGTCGTGCGCAAGGCCATCGCGGCCTCTGCCATCGGCAACGCGACCGAATGGTTCGACTACGGCCTCTACGCCTACGGCGTCACCTACATCTCGGCGGCCATCTTCCCCGGCGACGGCGCCACCGCGACGCTGCTCGCGCTGATGACGTTCGCCGTGTCGTTCCTCGTGCGGCCCCTCGGTGGGTTCTTCTGGGGACCGCTCGGCGACAAGTTCGGCCGCAAGCAGGTGCTGGCGATCACCATCCTGTTGATGGCGGGCGCCACGCTGTGCGTCGGGCTGGTGCCGCCCTACGACACGATCGGGCTGTGGGCGCCGGCGCTCATGGTGATCCTGCGGATGATCCAGGGCTTCTCCACCGGCGGCGAGTACGGCGGGGCAGCCACGTTCATGGCCGAATACGCACCCGCGCGCCGCCGCGGGATGCTGGGCAGCTTCCTGGAGTTCGGCACCTTGGCGGGCTTCTCGGCGGGTGCGCTGATGATGCTGGGGTTCTCGCTGATGTTGAACGACGAGCAGATGGGCTCGTGGGGTTGGCGGCTGCCGTTCCTGATCGCCGCACCGCTCGGCCTCATCGGCCTGTACCTGCGCACCCGGCTCGACGAAACCCCGGTATTCAAGGACCTGGAGGACGAAGGCAGGCAGGAAAAGGGTATCTGGGAAGAGTTCAGGGACCTGCTTGTCGAATACCGGGGACCGATCCTGCGGCTGGGCGGCCTGGTGGTGGCGCTCAACGTCGTCAACTACACGCTGCTGACCTACATGCCGACCTACCTGGAGACCTCCATCGGGCTCTCCACCGACATGTCGCTGGTCGTGCCGATCATCGGCATGCTCTCGATGATGGTGTTCCTGCCGTTCGCCGGGCTGGCCTCGGACCGGTTCGGCCGAAAACCGCTGTGGTGGATTTCGCTGGTGGGCTTGTTGGTGATGGTTGTGCCGATGTTCATGCTGATGTCGACGGGGGTCCTCGGCGCCATCGTCGGCTTCGCGGTGCTGGGCCTGCTGTACGTGCCGCAGCTGGCGACGATCTCGGCGACGTTCCCGGCGATGTTCCCGACGCACGTGCGGTATGCGGGTTTCGCGATCGCCTACAACGTGTCGACGGCCATCTTCGGCGGTACCGCACCGGCGCTCAACGACTGGATGGTCGTGTCGACCGGGAACAACCTGATGCCGGCGTTCTACATGATGCTGGCCTGTCTCATCGGGGCGTTGGCGCTACGCAAGCTGCCCGAAACCTCGCGTTGTCCGCTGCACGGCACGGAGATCCCGGGCACGCCGGAGGCGCCGCCGCCCGTCGACTACGACCGCGACCTCGCCAAGGCCTGAGCTACAGGACGGTGCTCAGCGCGTCGGCCCAGATGTCGGCGGCTTCGTCGACCTGCTCGGCGGTGACCACCAGCGCGGGGATGAACCGCACCACCTGGCCCCACGCTCCGCACGTCAACAGCAGCAGGCCGCGCCGGGCGGCCTCCTGCTGCACGGCCACCGCCGTCGCGCCGTCGGGTTTGCCTGCGGCGTCACGGAATTCGACGCCGATCATTAGGCCCAGACCGCGGACGTCGGTGATCGCGTCGTACTTGTCGGCGACCGTGCGCAGCGCCTCGCGCAACTGTTGGCCCCGGTCGGCCGAGTTCTGCACCAGCTGCTCACCGGTGATCACGTCGAGGGTGGCGACTGCTGCCGCGCACGCCACCGCGTTGGCGCCGTAGGTACCGCCTTGGGATCCGGGCCAGGCCTTGTCCATCAGCGCCGACGACGCCGCGATGCCCGACAGCGGGAAGCCCGACGCCAGTCCCTTCGCGGTGACCACGATGTCGGGTCGGGCGTTGAAGTGCTCACCGCCCCAGAACCGGCCGGTGCGGCCGAAGCCGGTCTGCACCTCGTCGAGCACCAGCAGGATCCCGTGTGCGTCCGCGCGGTCGCGCAGACCGGCGAAGAACCGCTCGTTGCCCGGCACGTAGCCGCCCTCGCCGAGCACGGGCTCGACCAGGAACGCGGCGGTGTCGGCGGGTGCGCTGATCGTCTGCAGCACATAGTCGAGTTGGCTCAATGCGAAGTCGGTGGCCTGTTCGACCGGCCAGCCGAAGTGACCCGGGTCGGGGAACGGTGCGACGTGCACCCCGGCCATCATCGGCGCGAACCCCGATCGGAACCGGGTGCCCGACGTGGTCAGCGACGCCGCGGCCACCGTGCGTCCGTGGAAGCCGCCGTGGAACACGATGACGTTGGGGCGGCCGGTGGCCTGCCGCGACAGTCGCAGCGCCGCCTCGACGGCCTCGCTACCGGAGTTGGCGAAGAACATGCGGTCCAAGCCGGACGGCAGCACCTCACCCAGTCGTTCGACGAGGGTGAGCAGCGGCCGGTGCATCACGGTGGTGTACTGGCCGTGGATCAGCGTGGCCACCTGGCGTTGAGCGGCCTGCACAACGTGCGGATGGCAGTGCCCGGTGCTGGTCACCCCGATGCCCGCGGTGAAATCCAGGTAGCGGCGACCCTGCTCGTCATACAGGTGCACGCCCTCGCCACGCGCTGCGAGCACGCCGGTGGCCTGCTTGAGAATTTGGGAGAGTTCTGCCACAACATGCCCCTTGCCGATGGAATAGTAGATTGTCGACAATCAGACTACCGTCGCACCGCGCGAACGAAAGGGAATTGCCGTGATCGATTTCGTTGACAAGCGACTGTTCATCGGCGGCAAGTGGGTCGACGCCGCAGAGCACGCCACCTTCGACGTCATCGACCCCGCCACCGGCGAGGTCCTCTGCGCGGTGGCCGACGCTTGTCCGGCCGACGGCATGGCGGCGCTGCAGGCCGCGGTCGATGCGCGGGCGGAATTCGCCGCGACGCCGCCGCGGGCGCGCGCCGACATGCTGATGGGCGCCTTCGAGTTGTTGCACGCCCGCGCCGACGATCTGGCGCTGTTGATGACGCTGGAGATGGGCAAGCCGCTGGCCGAATCCCGCGGCGAGATCGCGTACGCCGCAGAGTTCTTCCGGCACTTCGCCGAGGAGGCCACCCGCATCGACGGCGGCTACCAGACCGCGCCCGCCGGGGGCGCGCGATTCTTGATCGCCCGGCAACCGGTCGGACCGTGCCTGCTCGTGACGCCGTGGAACTTCCCGATGGCGATGGGAACCCGGAAGCTGGGGCCCGCGATCGCGGCGGGTTGCACCAGCGTCGTCAAACCCGCGCACCAGACGCCGCTGTCGATGCTGGCGTTGATGGGGATCCTCGAGGAGGTCGGCGTGCCCGCCGGCGCCGTGAACTGCGTGACGACGATGCACGCCGGTGCGGTCATGGAACCGATGATCCGTTCCGGGCTGGCCCGCAAGCTGTCGTTCACCGGTTCGACCCAGGTGGGCCGGATCTTGCTCGAACAGTGCGCGCAGAAGGTGCTGCGGACCTCGATGGAACTCGGCGGCAACGCGCCGTTTATCGTCTTCGCCGACGCCGACCTCGACGAGGCCGTCGACGGCGCGATCGCCGCCAAGATGCGCAACATGGGTGAGGCCTGCACGGCGGCGAACCGGATCTACGTGCACGCGTCGGTCATCGACGAGTTCGGGCGGCGGCTGGCCGACCGCATGGCCGCGCTGCCCGTGGGCCGCGGCACCGACGCCGGCGTGAAGGTCGGCCCGCTGATCGACGCGGCCGCACTGCACAAGGTCGAATCCCTCGTCGACGACGCCGTCGGGCGCGGCGCACGCGTGCTGACCGGCGGGTCACCGATGGGCGGGGCCGGCTTCTTCTACCAGCCGACGGTGCTCAGCGGCGTTCCGCGCGACGCCAAGATGGCCGACGCGGAGATCTTCGGGCCCGTCGCCCCGCTCACCCCGTTCGACACCGAGGACGAGGTGATCGCCGCGGCCAACGACACCGAATACGGTCTGGTGGCTTACGTGTTCACCAACGACCTGCGGCGGGCCCTGCGGGTCGCCGAGGCGCTCGAGACCGGCATGGTCGGTCTGAACCAAGGTGTGGTGTCCAACCCCGCCGCGCCGTTCGGCGGCGTCAAGCAGTCCGGCCTGGGCCGCGAGGGCGGTGCCGTGGGTATCGACGAGTTCCTGGAGACCAAGTACATCGGCATCGCCCTGTAACGGGCTACTTGCGGGCCAGCCGCTCGATGAGCCGGTCCACCGCGTCCTCCATGTGCGCGATCAGCAGCTTGTCGGACAGTTGCACGTCGCCCGATCTGATCGCGCTGGCCAGCGCCTGGTGCTCGACCACCCGGTCGCTCGGGGTGTCGTAGGTGTCGGCCAGCGCGTGCACGCACATCCGGGTCTCGACCAGATAGGTCTGGTGCATCCGGGACAGCCGCGGGCTGTCGGCCAACTCGACGAGCCGCTCATGGAAGCGGATATCGGCCTCGCTGCCATCCTCGACATCGGTGGCCTCGGCCATCTCCTCGACGATGGCCAGCAACTCGTCGCCGGCGGCGGCGTAGTCGCGCAGCAGCAGGATCCGCCGGGCGGCGGCGCGTTCGATGGCCTCGCGCGCGAGGTACATATCGGAGGCCTCGCGGGGCGTCATGTCGATGACGAACACGCCGCGGTTGCGGATCGCGATGAGCAGCCCCTCCTGGGTCAGGCGCTGCATGCCTTCGCGCAGCGGCCCGCGGCTGACGCCGAGCTTGCGGGCCAGATCCGCCTCACCCAGTTGGGTGCCCGGCTCCAGTTCCCCGTGCGCGATCGCCTGGCGCAGCTTGTCGGCGACGATGCTGGGGGTGGACTCCTGCTCGACGGGTGCGATGAACTCGGTCACGGGGCCTCCTCGAACAGGCGGCCCATGCCGGGGATCGTCGGCACCCGGCCCGTCAGCTGAAGGCCCTTCCAGACCGTGACCTGGTTGGCGGTCAGCACCGGCTTGCCGACTGCGGCCTCGAGGCGGCCGATGATGCCCAGCGTGTGCATCGCGGTGTCCGGAACGAGCACGGCCTGCGCATCGGGATGGTCGGCGGCGGTGACCATGTCGATCACCCGGTCAGGCGCGAGGGTGCCGACCTCGGCTGCGGTGATGATCCCGTGGCTGCCCATCGCCACCACGTCGACGCCGTCGGCGGACAAAAACTCGACGAAATGTTCGGCGACGTCGTGGGGGTAGGACGCGGCCACGGCGACGCGCTTGACGTTGAGGTGCCGCAGCGCGTCGACGAACGCGATCGACGTCGACGACGCCGGGACCCCGGCCGCCGCGGCGACTTTGGCGGCCTGTTGCCGCGCGCCCTGCGGGCCGAACACGAAACTGCCCGAGGTGCACGCCCACATCACGGCCTGCGGGCGCGAACCCGCGAGCTGGCGGACCCCGTCGGTGAGACGTTCGGTGCTGCCGAGATCGAGCAGCGCGTCCACCCGGTGGGCATCCTCGCCGACGGACGTGATCACGACGGGCAGACGGACGTCACCGGCCAGGTCCTCCAGCGTGGTGAAGTCGTCCTCGGCGCTGTGTCCGGGGTAGAGCAGTCCTACGGTCGCCATACAAGCCCCTCTGCTGAACGTGTCGATGGGCAGATTGTCGACAATGTTAACAACCTTGATTTGCCGGCCCCGGGTTCGAGGCGGATTCGTTACGCCTCGAGCAGCCGCTGACCCGGTCCGACGGCTTTGCGGCCGGCCACCCGCAGGGCCGCCCACATCGTCACCTGGTTCGCGGTCACGACCGGCTTGCTCAGTTCGGCTTCCAACCGGGCGATCAGGTCATAGGTCGGCAAGTTGGTGCAGCTGATGACGATCGCCTCGGCGTCAGCCACGTCGGTGCTGCGCACCAACTCGGCGGTTTCCTCATAGGGCACCGCCCAGATGTTCGAGGTCAGCCCGAGCCCCGACGTCGCGACGACCTCTAGGCCGGCTTCCATCAGATAGCTCGTCAACCCGATGGTCAGGTCCGTCGTGTAGGGGGTGACGGTGGCGACCCGGTGCACCCCGAGGTGCCGCAGCGCGGCCAGCATCGACCCGCTGGTGGTCACCGCGGCCGGTGCGCCGGCGGCCTGCATCGCCGCGACCAGCGCGGCCTCGCCGGCCATCCCCTTGACGAAGCTGCCTGCCGTGCACGCATAGGCGGTCACCAACGGTGCGACCGCGAGCACGTTGGCCGCGCCGGCGACGACGTTGTCGGCGTCCGAGACGTGCACCGCCATATCGACGGTCACCGGTAACGGCGCATACCGCAGCCGGGTCACGTAGAGGCTGACGTCGTCGGGCACCCACCGCCACAATTCGCGGTCCAACGCGAAGTCATACGGTGTTACAACACCTATGCCGACCTGCTGCAATGGTGGGGGCGGCACCAATTCCCCGAGGGTCATTTCCACAGTGTGAGGCCAGATCGCCAAACCGGCAATAGATTGTTGACAATCATACGGCGTGTCCTTAGCCTTCGGGGCGTGCCGACCACCCGCGAGAGCGATTCGATCGCCGCGCGTCATGGCTCATCCGAGCAGCTCAGACCTGGTTTCGAACCGCCCGTGGTGGCGGTGTTGTGCGCCGACGACTCCGATCGCCCCCCGGGCCTCGGGGACCTGCCCGTCGAGTTCCGGTTCTGTACGGCCGCCGACCTCGCCGACGCGGTGCGCGGCGCGCGGGCGCTGCTGCTGTGGGACTACTTCTCCACCGCGGTGCGCGACGTGTGGCAGCACGCGCACACCCTGGAGTGGATTCACGTCACCGCCGCCGGCGTCGACACGCTGCTGTTCGACGAACTTCGCGACTCCGACGTGACGGTCACCAACGCGCGCGGTGTCTTCGACCGCCCGATCGCCGAGTACGTGCTCGGCGCGGTGCTCGCGCACGCCAAGGACAGCCGCGCCAGCTTCGCGCTGCAGCGCGACCGGCACTGGCGCCACCGCGAGACCCGCGGCATCGCCGGGACCCGTGCCCTCGTCGTCGGCACCGGCGCGATCGGCCGCGAGATCGCGCGGCTGCTGCGCGCAGCGGGTATGCAGGTGCGCGGCGCGGGCCGGGTGGCCAGAGCCGACGACCCCGACTTCGGCGAGGTGGTGGCCAGCGCCGACCTGGCCGCCGAGGTCGGCTGGTGCGATCATCTGGTGCTCGCGGCGCCGCTGACCGACTCGACCCGCGACCTCGTGGACGCCGAGGTGCTGGCCGCGATGAAGCCCGAGGCGCACCTGGTGAACATCGCCCGCGGCGCGATGGTCGTCGAGTCGGCGCTGCTGGACGCTTTGAAGACGGGCCGCATCGGCGGTGCGACCCTCGACGTGT
Source organism: Mycolicibacterium sp. XJ662 (assembly GCF_053484035.1). Classification (NCBI taxonomy): domain Bacteria; kingdom Bacillati; phylum Actinomycetota; class Actinomycetes; order Mycobacteriales; family Mycobacteriaceae; genus Mycobacterium; species Mycolicibacterium sp. XJ662. The sequence continues at coordinate 1,329,117 of NZ_JBEFTL010000001.1, forward strand.
TCGAGACGGAGCCGCTGCCGCCCGACCATCCGCTGTGGGAGGCCCCGAACGTGACCATCACCCCGCACATGTCCGGTGACGTGGTCGGCTGGCGGGAGACGCTGGCCGAGCAGTTCGTGGCCAACGTGCGGCGCTGGCTGGCCGGTGAGCCGCTTGCCAACGTCGTCGACAAGGAGCTCGGCTACGTGCCGGCGACATCAGGTTCAGGTGGTGCGCGATGATCCCGACCGCTGCCGAGCTGGTGCAGGGATACCGCACCAAGACCATCTCGCCGGTGGAGGCCACCCGAGAGGCCTTGGCCGCCATCGAATCCCACGACGACGCGGTGAACGCGTTCGTGCTCGTGGACGCCGAGGGCGCCCTGGCGGCGGCCAAGGCGTCGGAGGCGCGCTGGCATGGCGGCGAGCCGCTGGGCCCCGGCGACGGGGTGCCGACGTCGATCAAAGACGCGCTGTGGACTAGGGGCTGGCCGACCCTGCGCGGCAGTTGGCTCGTCGACGCCGCGGGTCCGTGGGACGAGGACGCGCCGAGCGTCGCGCGCCTACGCGAGACCGGCGCCGTGCTGCTCGGTAAGACGACGACGCCGGAGTACTCCTGGAAGGGCGTCACCGACTCACCCCGCTACGGGGCGACCGGCAACCCGTGGGATCCCACCAAGACGGCGGGCGGGTCCAGCGGCGGCAGCGCGGCGGCCGTCGCGCTCGGCATGGGGGTGTGGTCGGTGGGCACCGACGCCGGCGGGTCGGTGCGCATCCCGGCGGCGTTCACCGGAACCGTCGCGCTCAAGCCGACCTACGGGCTGATCCCGCACTATCCGCCCAGCCCGTTCGGCACCCTGGCCCACCCCGGCCCGATGACCAGGACCGTCACCGACACCGCGGCGCTGATGGATGTGATTACCGGATTCGACCCGCGCGACTGGGCGGCGATGCCGACACCGTCCGCGTCGTTTCTGGCCGGCCTCGACGACGGCGTCGCGGGTCTGCGGGTCGCGTTCTCCCCGGACCTCGGTTTCGTGGCTAACGACGCGGAGGTCGACGCCGCCGTGCGGGCTGCGGTGAGCGTGCTGGCCGACGCGGGGGCGCGCGTCGAGGAGGTCGACCCTGGGTTCACCGATCCGCTGGACGCGTTCCAGGTGTTGTGGTTCTCCGGCGAGGCGAAGGTGCTGCAGGGCTACGGCGCACTCGGCGACACTTGGGCTGAGCGGGTCGATCCCGGGCTGTGCCGCACCGCCGCGATCGGCGCGAACTTCTCGGCGTCGGACTACCTGGACGCGATGGCGGTGCGCATGCGGATGGGCGAGCTGATGGGCCGGTTCCATCAGAACTACGACGTGCTGGTCACCCCGACCCTGCCGCTGCCCGCGTTCCCCACCGGCGCCGACGTGCCCGACGGCTGGCCCTCACCGGACTGGGCCAGCTGGACGCCCTACACCTACCCGTTCAACATGACCCAGCAGCCCGCGTTGAGCGTGCCGTGCGGCTTCACCTCGGCGGGTCTGCCGGTCGGCCTGCAGATCGTCGGGCCCCGGCACGCCGACGCGCTGGTGCTGCGCGTGGGCCGCGCGTACGAGGCGGCGACCGACTGGCATCAGCGCACTCCGGAACTGATCGCACAAGGAGTTCGATGAGCAGGCTGATCACCGTGTCCCTGGACAAGCGGGGCGTTAGCTGTGTGGCGCGGCTGCTCGACGCCGCCGCCCCACGCACCTGCGCGGCGGTGTGGGACGTGCTACCGGTATCGGCACAGGTGTTTCACGGCAAGTACGCGCGCAACGAGATCTACACGCTGCTACCGGGTTTCGCCGACGTCGACCCCGGACCGGAGAACACCACGGTGACCCCGATCCCGGGGGACCTGTGCTGGTTCACGTTCAACTCCGATCAGCTCGGCAACCCGGCCTACGGCTACGAGAACACCACCGGCACCGGCACCACCGGCGCGATCGTCGACCTCGCGTTGTTCTACGGGCGCAACAACCTGCTGATCAACGGCGATCAGGGTTGGGTGCCCGGCAACGTGTTCGGCGCGGTCATCGACGGCCTCGACGAGATGGCCGAAGCATGTCAGGACCTGTGGATGGGCGGGGTGCGCGGGGAGACGCTGAGCTTCGCGCGCGCCTGAATTCGCCGAGTGTGCGGTTTCATACGCAACACGCCGTGCCCGGCGTATCAGACTGCACACTCGCGGCGTCACACCGGCTGAAGGCTTATCGGTTGCTCGCTCTCCCCGGCGTTGGGGTCGCCGCAAGAACCGGGCTCCCACGCGTAGCGCAGGCTTCCCGCCAAGCTCGCCGGATCGAACGAGTACGTCAGATCGGCCGGGCCGGTGCCGCCGTCGGCGCACAGGCGTCCGTTGAAGACGTCGTGACGCTCGACGAGCCATGGGCCGTCGGCCTGCCTGCGGATCTGAGCGATCATCCCGGTGGAGCTGGAAACCGTTCCGCCACAAAAGCCTTCGGCATTGCACTGCGTGGTGATCGACCACGTGTTCGTCGTCGGGCCGTTGACGAACCGGTACTCGCCGTCGAGGCGCCCGTCCGCCCATGCCGGGCTCGCCAAGCCGATCGCGGCGCCGGTGAGCGCCACCGCAGCGGCCATCGCGCGTGTGATCACCATGAAGGCAGCATCACACGTCCGGTCCGCCGACATCGCCGAGTTGGCCGAAAAGTCAGTCGCCGCCCAACCCGGGCACGATGTCACCGAGCCTGAACGCGATCGGCTGCTCGAGCTGCTCGTAGGTGCACGAGCGTGGGTCGCGGTCGGGACGCCAGCGGTTGAACTGGGCGGTGTGCCGAAACCTTTCGCCCTCCATGTGGTCGTAGCGCACCTCGACCACCCGCTCGGGGCGCAGCGGAACAAACGACAGGTCCTTGCCGGCGTTCCAACGCGAGCCCTCGTTGCGACGCGGGGTGCGGTCACCGGCCAGATGCGCGGCCCAGTTCCACGGGTGCTCGTCGAATGTGGTGACCAGCGGCTGCAATTCGGTGAGCAGCTGCCGTCGCGTGGCCATTGGGAACGCGCCGATCACCCCGACGGAGGCCAGCGTGCCGTCGTGCCGGTAAAGGCCCAGCAGCAGCGAGCCGATGGCGTCAGCGCCCGACTTGTGCACACGGTAGCCGGCGACCACGCAGTCCGCGGTGCGCTCGTGCTTGATCTTGAACATGACGCGCTTGTCGGGTTGATAGTCGAGGTTCAGCGGTTTGGCGATCACCCCGTCGAGGCCGGCGCCCTCGAACTCGTCGAACCACCGGTGTGCGGTGGCCAGGTCCGTGGTCACCGGGGTCAGGTGAAACGACGGCCCCGAGTGCGCGAGCGCCTCGGTGAGGGCGGCGCGACGCTCGGTGAACGGAAGCGTGGTGTAGTCGTCGTCGCCCAGGGCCAGCAGGTCGAAGGCGATAAACGACGCCGGTGTCTGTTCGGCAAGCATGTTGACGCGGCTGGCCGCCGGGTGGATGCGCTGCTGCAGTGCCTCGAAGTCCAGGCGGTGACCGGCGGCAGTTCTGATGGGTAGGACGATCTCGCCGTCGATGACGCACCGGTCCGGCAGTTCGGCGACGGCCGCGGCGACCAGTTCGGGGAAGTAGCGGGTCATCGGTCGCTCGTTGCGGCTGCCGAACTGCACCTCATCGCCGTCGCGGAAGCAGATCGACCGGAACCCGTCCCATTTCGGCTCGTAGGACGCGTCGGGTGGGATGGCCGGGACCGACTTGGCCAGCATGGGCGAAACCGGTGGCATGACGGGCAGATCCATCAGGGCGCTGTCACATCTTTTCGCCGGGCAGCTTGCTGGCCTGTTTGATCCACGACCGGACCCGCTCCTCGTCGAGTTCGTCCTCGTGGATGTCGAGGTAGCGCACCTCGGGATGTTTGGACGCCTTCGGCGGCACGGGGTTCAGCGAGGACCCCTTTAAGAACGTGATCTGCACGTAGTTGGTGTAACACCGAAACGACAGGAACCAGCCTTCGTCCTTGTGGCCATAGAACGGCTGGTTCCATTTCACGGCCTTGTGCACGTCGGGGACCGTACGTTCGATGAGGGCGTCGAGGCGCTCACCCACCTCTTGTTTCCAGCCGGGCATCGCCGCGATGTAGTCCTGCACGGGGCCGTTTCCCTCACCCTTGGGGATCTGCGGGTTGCCGCCGGACAGCAGTTTGGGTTTCTTGCGATCGGTCATCGGCTCACCTCCCAGGTGAACCCGTCGGGGTCGGTGAAGGTGCCCGCCGGGCTGTTGACGACGATACGGTGCGATCCGGAACCGTCCGCGGGCACGCCCGCGTTCTTGGCCAGCGCGCGACGCTTCAAGAGCGCCAACGTGACGGGCCCGGATGCAAACGAGACATATTTGCGGCCAAAGCTTTTGGCCACCTCCAGGCCACGTTCGACATAGAAGCGTTTGCTGGCTGCGACGTCGTCGACGCCGAGTTGAAGGACGAACTCGTCGATGGTGTGGACCTTCTGATCGCCGCTGGGGCCCCGGTCCTTCTTCGACGACGACGCGATCGTCCAGATGGTCCCGTCCGGTCCGGTCACCCCGCCGCCGTAGCCCCACAGCGACTTCTTGGGCGGGTTCAGTTCCGTCGCGCCGGCTTGAAGTGCGGCGTCGACGTACGCGTCGACCGTGGAGGGCCGCGACACCACCAACGAGAGCGTGAAACCGCGAAAGCCCGTCGTCGCCGCGTCTCCGGCACGCGCGCGCACCGGCAGCTCCGAACCGAACGCGGCCGCGACGAACGCGTCGACTTTCGCGGGGTCGGGGGTTTCGAGAACGACAGCATCTATGCCCGTCATGGATAGGTCCTTCCGGTGTGTCTACGGTTCTACTCAAATTGAGAGTAGCACTCTCGATTTGAGAGCGATAGACTCAATTCGTGGCGAGCACCGGACGACCTGGTCAGGCGAGAACCCGACTAGCGCGGGCCGCCGTCATCGACGCGGCCCGCACGCTGTTCGTCGATCGTGGTTACGCGGCGACGACGATCGAGGCCATCAGCACCGCCTCGGGCGTACCCCCGGCCACCGTCTACCGGCTCTTTTCGTCCAAGCGCGGCATTCTCAAGGCGATTCTCGACGTCTCGATCGCCGGCGACGACCAACCTGTGGCATTGCCGCAGCGCCCGCGGGTTCAAACACTTCTCGCTGATCCGGATCCGCGTAAACAGGTGGCGGGTTTCGTCGCGATCGCCTCGGAGGTGAACTCGCGCACCGCGCCGGTCTACCGCATCCTCGTCGGCGCGGCGAGCTCGGACCCCGATGCGGCCGCGCTGCTGGAGGACCTCAACCGCCAGCGGCGCACCGGTCAGGGCGGGCTGGCCCGCGCGCTGGGTAGGGCTGGCGCATTGCGGCCGGGTCTTCGGGAGGCTGAGGCCGCCGACAGCATCTATGCGCTGATGTCTCCGGAGGTCTACCGGCTACTCGTCGTCGACCGGGGCTGGTCGCCGAAACGCTACGAGCGCTGGCTCACCCAGTTGCTCGTCGACTACCTGCTCGCGCGATGACATTGCTCGCCGTAGGCGGTCTACGTGAGTATGGAACCTGTGGACCTCCCCGTGCTGCCTCCGATCGAGCCGATGCTGGCCAAAGCGCAGACCAGAGTTCCCGACGAGGCCGGGGTCTGGTCCTACGAACCGAAGTGGGACGGCTTCCGGGCGCTGGTCTTCCGTGACGGCGACGAGGTGGTGCTGCACTCCCGCAACGGCAAGGACCTCGGCCGGTACTTCCCGGAACTGGTCGAGGCGCTGCGCGACGAACTGGCGACCCGGTGCGTTCTTGATGGGGAGATCGTCGTCCCCCGCGAGATCGACGGCCGGACCCGGCTGGACTGGGAGTCGCTGAGCCAGCGTGTCCACCCCGCGGCCAGCCGGATCAAGATGCTCGCTGAACAGACACCCGCGCACTTCATCGGCTTCGATGCGTTGGCCTCCGGAGACGCATCGCTGCTCAAGGAGCCTTTCCGCGTTCGGCGCGACGCGCTGTCGGAAGCGCTGCACGCCAAGCAGTGGTGCCACGTCACCCGCACCACCGAGGACCCCGAGATCGGCGCGCATTGGCTCGAGGAGTTCGAGGGCGCCGGCCTCGACGGCGTGATCGCCAAGCGGCTCGAGGGCCCGTATCTGCCGGGCAAACGCGAGATGGTCAAGGTCAAGCACGCCCGCGACGCCGACTGCGTGGCGATGGGCTACCGGATCCACAAGAGCGGCGAGGGTATCGGATCGATCCTGCTCGGGCTGTACCGCGACGACGGTGAACTGCAGATGGTCGGCGGCGCAGCCTCTTTCACCGCCAAGGACCGGCTCAAACTGCTGGCCGATCTCGAACCGCTTCGCGAAGGCGACGAGCTACGTGAAGGCGACCCGAGCCGGTGGAACTCCGCAGCCGATAAACGCTGGATTCCAGTACGGCCCGAGAAGGTGTGCGAGGTGGCCTATGACCAGATGGAGGGAAACACCGAGGCGGGCAGGCGGTTTCGGCACGCCGTGAAGTTCCGGCGCTGGCGCCCTGACCGTGATCCTCGCAGCTGCACCTTCGACCAACTCGACGTGCCGATCAACTACGACCTCTACGACGTTCTGGAGTCCTGAGATGGCAAGTGCGGCAGAGGAAATCGATGTCGACGGGGTCAAGGTTCGGCTGACCAGCCCCGACAAGGTGTACTTCCCGAAGCTCGGCAAGAAGAAGGGCACTAAAGGCGCGCTCGTCGACTACTACCTGGCCGTGGCGAACGGTCCGATGTTGGCCGCGCTCAAGGACCGGCCGACGCACCTGCAGCGCTTCCCCGACGGGATCGAAGGTGAAGAGATCTACCAGAAACGGGTGCCGCAAAAGCATCCCGACTATCTGCAGACCTGCGTGGTCACGTTCCCCTCCGGGCGCACCGCGGACGCGCTGAAGATCACCCACCCGTCGTCGATCATCTGGGCCGCGCAGATGAGCACGATCACGCTGCACCCGTGGCAGGTGCGGTGCCCGGACACCGAACATCCCGACGAACTGCGCATCGACCTGGATCCACAGCCCGGCACCGGTTTTGCCGAAGCCGCCGCCGTCGCGGTGGACGTGCTCAAACCACTGCTCGACGAACTCGGGCTGGTCGGATATCCCAAGACGTCGGGCGGTCGTGGCGTACACGTGTTCCTGCGCATCAAGCCCGACTGGGACTTCATCGCCGTGCGCCGCGCCGGTATCGCGCTGGCCCGCGAAGTGGAGCGCCGCGCGCCCGACGCGGTCACGACGTCGTGGTGGAAAGAGGAGCGGGGTAAGCGAATCTTCATCGACTACAACCAGAACGCCCGCGACCGCACCTTCGCCTCGGCGTACTCGGTGCGCAAGACCCCGATCGCCACCGTGTCCACCCCGTTGGCGTGGAAGGACCTGCGCGGCGCCGACCCCGACGACTACACCATGTCCACCGTGCCGAAACTGGTGTCCGAACGCGACGACCCGTGGGCCGACATCGACAAGACCGCACAGTCGCTCAAACCACTGTTGGAGATGGTCGAAGCCGACGACGAACGCGGCCTCGGTGACCTGCCGTATCCGCCGAGCTACCCGAAAATGCCGGGTGAACCGCCCCGGGTCCAGCCCAGCAAGAAGGTGGCCGCCCACTGGGACGAGGACGGCAACCCGGTGGCGGATCGCTAGACGAGAAGCGCCCGTACAGGGTTTCGAGCTGCTCGTCAGACTGTGAGTATTCGTGATCGAGTGTGTGTTTTAGTGAGTGTGTGAAGTTGGCTGAGTGGGCGCGTGCGAATGGTGTGCATGCGCAGACGGCGTATCGGTGGTTTCGTGAGGACCGGATGCCGGTGCCTGCTCGCCCGGTCGGAGTCGAGGACGATCTGGGTCGACGCTGCGGCCAGCGGGAGACTGGTCGCACCGTCGTGTACGCGCGGGTGTCGTCGCATGATCAGCGGGCCGATCTGGACCGCCAAGTTGCACGACTTGCTGATTGGGCGACCTCCAACGGTCGTGTGGTGGGCGAGGTCGGTGTCCGGACTGAACGGGAAGCGGCCGAAGTTGCGCAGGATCGTGTCAGACCCCTGTGCTTGAGTGGTTGTCGTGCAACATCGTGACCGGTTGGCGCGCTTGGGAGTCGAGCTTCTCCAAGCCGCGTTGTCTGCGCAGGGCCGCCGGATCATGGTCGCCGATCAGGGTGAGACCACCGACGATCTGGTGCGCGACATGATCGAAATGCTGACCTGGATGTGTGCGCGCCGGTATGGCCGCCGCGGGCCGCGCAACCGTGCGATGCGAACGGTGACCGCCACCAAGCAGGCGGAGGCTGTCGGTGGGTAGGTTCGAGATCCCCGAGGGGTGGACGGCGCAGGGCTACCGGTTCGCGCTGGATCCGACACCAACGCAGGTGCGCGGGTTGGCGTCTCATGCGGGTGCGGCACGTTTCGCGTACAACCACATGCTTGCGTTGGTCAAGGGGGTGATGGATCAGCGGGGCGCCGAACGCAGCTACGGTGTGCCCGACTCTGAGCTGACCCCGGTGTTGGGGTGGTCGTTGGCGGCGCTGCGCAAGGTGTGGAATCAGCGCAAGGCGTCGTGCGCGCCGTGGTGGGCGCAGAACTCCAAGGAGGCCTACAACACCGGCCTGCACGGATTGGCCCGCGGGTTGGACGCCTGGTCGAAGTCCCGAAAGGGTGAGCGCGCCGGCCGGGTGGTCGGGTTTCCCCGGTTTAAAACGTCGCGGGCGACCAAGTCGGTGCGGTTCACCACCGGAGTGATCCGCATCGAGGCTGACCGCCGCCACCTCACGTTGCCCCGGCTGGGCACCCTCCGCACGCACGAGTCGACCCGTAAGCTGGCCCGCCGCATCGAGGCCGGCACGGCGCGGATCTTGTCGGCCACCGTGCGCTGCGACAGTGCCGGGCGCTGGCACTGCGCGCTGCAGGTGATTGTCGAAACCAAGACGCGGCCCGCACACGCTCGGCGTTCCCCACATCGGGTGGTCGGTGTGGACGTCGGGGTGAAAGCCGATGCCCTGCTGGTCGTCGCGACCCCCGACGGCATCGAAGTCAAGCGCGTCCCGGCACCGAAGTCGCTGAGCGCCGCCCAAGCCCGGTTGCGGTCCCTGCAACGCCGCGCCGCCCGCCAGCAGGGCCCCTACGATCGCGGCGCCAAGACCAAACAGACACCATCGAAACGGTGGTGCAAAACGCAGGCTCGCGTCGGTCGCACGCACGCCCATGCCGCGGCGGTGCGCCGCGACGTCCTACACAAAGTGACGACCACCCTGGCCCAGCAGCACGATGTTGTGGTCGTCGAGACGCTCAACGCTGCGGGCATGCGCGCCGCCGGTGGGGCCCGCAAGCGGGGCCTGAATCGAGCACTGGCCGATGCCGCGCTGGCCGAAGTGCGGCGCATGCTGGGATACAAAACGCGTTGGTACGGCAGCCATTTGGTGCAGGCCGACCGATATTTTCCGTCGTCGAAGATGTGCACGGCGTGTGGGAGGCGAAAGCCAAACCTCACCCTGGCCGATCGAGTCTTCGAATGTGACGAATGCGGTATGCAGATCGATCGTGATCTGGGTGCTGCGATCAACCTCGCCCGACTCGGCGCACCCACGATGGGTGATCAGAGTCCCGCCGGGAGTGGCCCGGTGGCAGGACGTGGAGCCACGCAGGAGACCGAACCCGCGCCAGCGGGCGACGCAGCCGGCGATGAAGCGTCAACCCCGCACCACCAACCGGTGGATCAGACGGGGACCGCCTCACCGCAAGGCGAGGCAGCCTAATGGAGAGTAGAACCCACATCCACTCACCAAAAGGCAACGGTTTGCTATGCACATGAAGGTTTCGGTGCTTCGCAAGTCGCTCGCCGCGCTGGCCCTGGTCGCGATGGTGGCCGGTGGCATCGGCATCGCGGCGGTGGTGATCACCGGCGGCATGTCGCAGGACCCCGCACCGCAGGCCACGCCGCGCACCACGTTGGCTCCGCCGCCACCCAAGGTGCCGACTCCGACGGAGTTCAACGTCGACGTGGTGGTCACCGACCAACAGTGCCAACCCGGCGGCAGTTGCACCTACCAATACACGATTCAACCCAAATACATTGGCCTGCATCCGCTCCCGGAGACACCGTTCACCGTGTTCTACGAGGTGATCGGCGGGAACGAGCCGCAGAAAGGCGAGTTCACCGTGCACAAGGACCAGGCCAAGATCCTCAAGGACGTCACGCTGGAAGGCCCACCGGCCGCGCAGCTCAACGCCAACGTCCTGGACGTGACCGGCTGACGATGAGCACTCCGTCGCTGCTGCGCGCCAAGGAGGGGTTGCCGCGCGGCGTGCTGGGCGCCGCCGACGCGCGGTTTGCGACGGTCGTGCGGATTTTCGCGGGGATGTTCCCGGCTCGGCGGTTCGGCGGCGGCGCGCTGGCGGTCTTCATCGACGGCCGCCCGGTCGTCGACGTCTGGACGGGCTGGTCCGACCGCCGCGGTGAGCAGCTGTGGACGGCCGACACCGGCGCGATGGTGTTCTCCGCGACCAAGGGGGTGACGGCCACCGTCATCCACCGGCTCGCCGACCGGGGGGTGCTCGACTACGACGAGCCCGTCGCGACGTACTGGCCCGCCTTCGGCGCCAACAACAAAGCCGACATCACCGTGCGCGACGTGTTGCGGCACCGCGCCGGGCTCTCGCATCTGCCCGGCGGCGTCACCAAGGACGAGTTGTTGGACCATGAGGTCATGGAGGCCAAGATGGCCGCCGCCGCCGTCGATTACCTGCGTGGCCGGTCCGCCTACCATGCACTGACCTACGGTTGGCTGCTCTCCGGGCTGGCGCGCGCGGTGACCGGGTGCGGTATGCGCGAGTTGATCCGCGAAGAGGTGGCGCGCCCGCTCAACACCGACGGGCTGCATCTGGGCCGCCCGCCCGCCGGCTCACCGACCACGGTGGCGCAGATCCTCGCGCCGCAGAGCAGCCGGGCCAACCCGGTGTTCAACTTCGTCGCGCCAAGGGTGGCCGGGCTGCCGCTTTCCGGTGCTTTCGGGGCGATGTTCTTTCCCGGCGTCAAATCCTTTGTCCAAGGCGATATCCCGTTCCTCGACGGTGAGGTCCCCGCCGCGAACGGCGTGGTGACCGCCCGCGCCCTGGCGAAGATGTACGCCGCGATCGCCAACCGCGGCCACATCGACGGCACACAGTTTCTCTCCGAAGAGCTGGCCCGCGGGCTGATCGGCAAGCCCAAACCGTGGCCGGACCTCAACATCGGCGTCCCGATGCCGTTTCACCTCGGCTACCACGAGTCACCGATCCCCGGTCTGCTCAAGGGATTCGGCCATATCGGACTGGGCGGAACGCTCGGCTGGGCCGACCCCGAGACCGGCAGCGCGTTCGCGTTCGTCCACAACCGGTTGTTGACGCCGATGGTGTTGGACATGGCGTCGTTCGCGGGTCTTGCCGGCCCGTTGCGCAGCGCGATCAGCGTCGCACGGCGCACCGGACCGGCTGCCGTGCCGAAATACGGTGCGCGCTACCGAGATCCGGTCGCCAAGGTGAAGGGCCGGCCCTAGGCTGTCGGGACGACGCCGCGGGCCTGGGGCAGCGGCAGATCGTTGTAGGTCGCGATGCCCGGTGCGGCGGCGACGACGGCGGGGATCGCGTGGATCGGCGGCATGGCCGTCATGATGTGGCCGAGCTCGAAGAAGTCCTCGATCGAGGTGGCCTGTTCGATCATGTCCTGCGGCGGCAGGAAGCCGACCGTCATGTTGACCGTGGGCCGCCCGTCGATGGTGATCTTCCAGCCGTCGCCGTCGATCGGCCAATCCGGCTCCAGCGTCTGGCCCTTCTTCCACCGCACGCTGATCTCGACCACGGTTCGGCCGTCGACGATCCCCTGCCACCTGACGAAGACACCGGCCACGTGACCCGCCGGAATGGTCCACGACGTCATCACGAGATCCTCGGTGGTCTGCGCGTATTCGGCCACGCACTTGATCTCGTCGAGCTCGACCCCGAGTGAATCGGCGACCAGGCGCACCGCCTCGGCGAACACCGCGGTCCCGGTTTCGGCCATCGGCGCCAGATCCGGATCGTCGATCGCGGTGCCGAAGCCGACCGGCCGCTCGGTGTCGGGGGAGTCGTAGAGGGTGGTGTCCGCGGATTCGGCGATGGTGATCTTGTCGACGCGGTCACACGCGGACGCGGCCACGATGGTGAGCAGTTCGGCGAAACCCGGGCTCACCCCGGAACCGAACAGCGTCGCGCCGCCCTTCCTGCACGCCTCTTCGAGCCGGTCGCGGTCGGCGCCCAGGTTGTGCCCGGTGATGAACGACGCCGACGACACCACGTTCACCCCGGCCGACAGGATGGCCACCAGCTCGTCGACGTTGATCCACATCGGGTTGTAGACCACGGCGTCGGGCTTCAGCGCGAGCAGCGCGTCGACGTCGTCGGTGGCCTTGACGCCGAGCGGTTCGAGCCCGGCCAATTCGCCGGCGTCACGGCCGACCTTGTCGTTCGACCACGCGTAGAGGCCGACCAGCTGGTAGTTCGGGTTCTTGGCGATCGCCTTCACCGAACTCTTTCCGACGTTTCCGGTGGTCCATTGGACGACGCGGTAAGCAGTGTTTGGCACTTGCACAGCATAAGGTGAGCTGGTGTCGGAACGCAGCTTTTTTACCGAGCGGCGAAAAGTCGTGTGCTCGCGCTTTAGGCTGCCAAGATGAGTGGGCGAGCCCGCGGTCGTCCACCACGGATCAGCCGCAGGAAGATCGTGGCGGCGGCGCGGCGCCTGGCGACCGACGACTTGACCATGCAGGCCGTCGCGGACGAACTCGGCGTCACCCGCAAGGCGCTGCACTACTACGTCGGTGATCGCGAAGGCCTGCTCGCGCTGGTGTTGCTCGATCGGTTCGAACGCGAACTCGATTCCGTCGAGTTGCCGGTCACCGGCGACTGGCGCGCGGTGCTGAGCGCCTACGCCGTCGCGTTTCGCGACGGGCTGGTCCAGGTCGGGATGTCCACCGACTTCACGCAGTTGGGCGGTCTGAGCGCGACGGCGGCGCTGTCGCTGGCCGATCGGCTGCTCGACACGCTGCTCACCGCGGGTCTGGATCCCGACAGCGCCCGCCACGCCCTGACGGCCGCCTCCAACATCGCGCAGTCGGCAGCGCAGAGCATCGCCGCGCAAACCGACTCCGGCGTACACCGTCACCGCGCCGAGACCGCCGCCGCGCTGCAGCACGAACCGGAGGGCACCTACTCGGCGCTGCGCCGGGTGCTCGAGTCCGCGCAGACCGACGTGTACGACGCCGAAGCACAGTTCGATTTCGAACTCGGCCTGCTGATCGCCGGCGTGGAACGGATCCTCGAGGCGGCCGGCGACTAGCGCCGATCAGACCGTCGGGGTGAGCGCGACCTTGCCCGTGCGTTGCTGACCGCCGCGATCGAGCCACGTGACGTCGAGGACGTCGCCGGGGTAGTGGCGGTCCAGCACGTAGGTCAGCGCGGTGGCCGAGTCCAGCGGCACGCCGTCGAGGGAGAGCAGGATGTCGCCGTCGACCAGCCCCGCGCGGTCGGCGGCGCCACCACGCAACACCTCGGCGATGAACACGCCGGGGCCACGTTGTGCCGTGCGCACGCCGACGCCGAGCAGCACCGGCGGTCCGATGTGCACGCTGTCGGAGGGGATCCGGGCGCGGATCTGGTCGGCGATGGCCATCGCGTCGTTGATGGGGATCGCATAGCCTTCACCGCCCGGGCCGAGCCGGTAGTTCACCGACGCCGCCGTCGTGATCCCGACGACCTGGCCGGCCGCGTTCACCACGGGTCCGCCGGAGTCGCCGGCGACGACGGGCGCCGCGAACTCGATCAGCCCGGTCAGCTCGTCCTTGCTCCCGGTCAAGGTGTCCTCGGCGTTGACGGTGCGACCGAATCCGGTGATGGTGCCGACCTCGCGGGTCAACGGCCGGTTGCTGCCCATCGCGTTGCCCAGCGCGACCACCGGCTCACCGCCCGTCAACGTCGTGGAGTCACCGATCGGGGCGGTGGGCAACCCCAGCGCACCGATCAGTTGCAGCACCGCGATGTCGTGGCGGCGGTCATAGCCGATCAGCTCGGCAGGGTAGGTGCGCCCCGCGACGGTGGCGTTGATGCGGTCTGCGCCCGACACCACGTGGAAGTTGGTCAGCACCTGGCCGTTGGGATCGAGCACGATTCCCGCGCCGTTGCCGATCGCGTTCTGGTAGTCGATCTCGGTGTCGAGGCGCACGACGGCGGGTTCGACCTGGGTTGCCGCCGCCAGCGGGTCGGCGGGTGCGGCCGCGGACGTCGCCGGGCTCAGCGGCGCGAACAGCGCCAGGATCGCGGCAAGCGCGATCAGCAGCGCCGGTCGCGGGCGACGGTTGGGGTAATTGCCCATGCGCCCATATTGCCCGAAAAGTGCGTAGCTAATCGTCCAGCGCGACGCCGCCACGCAGCCGTCGGCGCCGTCGGCGGGTCGGCTCGGCTTTGCCAGAAGGACGCCGGTTGCGCAGTTTCCCGTTGGTGGACGCCGATCCGGCGTCGTCGTCGTCATCGCCAGCAGAAGTGTCGTCGCTGACCGATTCGTCGTCGTCGGATGCGTCACCGGTCGATTCTTCCGCGGTGATTTCCGCAGGCGTGTCCTCGGTGGCGTCCTCATCCGCCCCATCGGTCTCCTCGGCCTCAGCTGATGCTGCTGCCTCGTCGTCGCTGGTCGTCTCGTCGACGGGGCCGACCGCGCCGTCCTGCTCGTCGTCCTTCTTGCGGCCGCGACGGCCCCGCGGCTTCTTGGTCTTCAGCGGTTTCGGCGGCGGAGGCGGCAACTCGGCCAGGTAGGCCAGGTAGAACGCGAAGACGCCGAGCAACGCGATCGCGGCGGCCGCGCCGTAGCTGCCGAACAGCCACTGGCCTGCGGTGTCGAGCGAAAGCCAGATCTCGCTGATGGCCGCACCCAGGATCAACACCCCCGCGACGACGTGCAGCACCGTCGCGGTGACCCGCAGCCGCAGCGCCAGCTGAGGTGTGCGCAGCTCCGGTTTCCTGGTGCGCACCCACTCGAGCACCGCAGGCAGCGCGGCCAGGCCGATGAGCACGCCGACGACGATGCGCACCACGGTGCCCAGCGTGTGCGATGTGGTGCCCACCAGCTCCCACCAGCGCGGCAGCACGAAAAAGAAATACAGGACACCGGCAATCAGAGAGAACGACGCGTGCCAAATCACCGCGATGGTGCGGCTCATGCCCCTCCTACGCGCTCGTGAGCGCTGGTCGGTGTTTTCTTGGCCGGGGTGCGACCGTAACCGTCGCACCCCGGGCCGCGTGCGGAGGATGCGGGATTTGAACCCGCGAGGGCTATTAACCCAACCCGCGTTCCAGGCGAGCGCCATAGGCCACTAGGCGAATCCTCCGCGGGCCATGGTAACCGACCTGGCCCATATGGCCGTCAAGTTGTCCGCGGCGGTGGTATTAGACTCGCCTCGGACCCCGCGTGGCGTCCATCCTGTGAACTCCCCCAGGGCCGGAAGGCAGCAAGGGTCAATGGGCTCTGGCGGGTGCGCGGGGTCCCCTCAATTTTTCCGCTCTGTCCATGGCTCGAAGTGAAAGGCGCACTGTGTCGTTTCAGTCGCTCGGCCGGGACGAGCTCGTCGCACAGCATGAGCAGCAGCAGCGCAACTACGCCGAGCTGCAGGCCAAGGGCCTCAAGCTGGACCTGACCCGCGGCAAGCCGTCCTCCGCCCAGCTCGATCTGTCCAACGCCCTGCTCGAGCTGCCCGGTTCGGGCCCGGACGCGTTCCGCGACGGCGACGGCACCGACACCCGCAACTACGGCGGCGCGCACGGTCTGCCCGAACTCCGGGCGATCTTCGGTGAGCTGCTCGGCATCGGGGTGCCCAACCTGATCGCAGGCAACAATGCGAGCCTGGAGTTGATGCACGACGTCGTGGTGTTCTCGATGCTGCACGGCGGCGTGGACTCGCCGCGGCCGTGGAGCGCCGAACCGGTGGTGAAGTTCTTGTGCCCGGTGCCCGGCTATGACCGGCATTTCGCGATCTGCGAAACGCTGGGCATCGAGATGGTTCCCGTGCCGATGCGCGACGACGGGCCCGACGTCGACCTGATCGAGGAGCTGGTGGCCGCCGACCCGGCGATCAAGGGCATGTGGTGCGTGCCGGTCTACGCCAACCCGACCGGCGCGACGTACTCCTGGGAGACCGTGCGGCGGCTGATCCAGATGCGCACCGCGGCAACCGATTTCCGGCTGATGTGGGACAACGCGTACGCGGTGCACACGTTGACCCACGACTTCGAACGCAGCATCGACGTGCTGGGCCTGGCCGAGGCCGCGGGCAACCCGAACCGCCCGCTGGTGTTCGCCTCGACCAGCAAGATCACCTTCGCCGGCGCCGGCGTCAGCTTCCTCGGCGGCTCGTTGGGCAATATCGCGTGGTATCTGCAGTACGCGGGCAAGAAATCGATCGGCCCGGACAAGGTCAACCAGCTCCGCCACCTGCGCTTTCTCGGCGACGCCGACGGCGTGCGGCTGCACATGCAACGCCATCAGCAACTGCTGGCCCCCAAGTTCGCGGCCGTGCTGGAGATCCTCGAAGACCGCCTCGGCGAGTCCAAGATCGCGTCGTGGACCGAACCCAAGGGCGGCTACTTCATCAGCCTGGACGTGCTGCCCGGCACCGCCCGACGCACGGTCGCGCTGGCCAAGGACGCGGGCATCGCGGTCACCGAGGCCGGCGCCACGTTCCCGTATCGAAAAGACCCGGAAGACAAGAACATTCGGATCGCGCCGACGTTCCCGCCCGAGCCCGAGCTGCGCGAGGCGATCGACGGTTTGGCCACCTGCGCGTTGTTGGCGGCCACCGAGGCGCTTGTCGGCGCGTCTGGGTAGCCTGCGAAGCGTGGCGCTCTACCGCAAGTACCGGCCCGCGACCTTCGCCGAGGTCGTCGGCCAGGAGCATGTCACCGAACCGCTGTGCACCGCGCTGACGGCCGGGCGTATCAACCACGCCTACCTGTTCTCCGGGCCGCGCGGCTGCGGTAAGACGTCGTCGGCGCGCATCCTGGCCCGCTCGCTGAACTGTGCGCAGGGGCCGACCCCGACCCCGTGCGGGGTGTGCGACTCCTGCGTGGCGCTCGCGCCCAACGGTCCCGGCAGCGTCGACGTCGTCGAACTCGACGCGGCCAGCCACGGCGGCGTCGACGACACCCGGGAGTTGCGGGACCGGGCCTTCTACGCCCCGGCGCAGTCGCGGTACCGAATCTTCATCGTCGACGAGGCGCACATGGTCACCCCCGCGGGTTTCAACGCGCTGTTGAAAATCGTCGAGGAGCCACCGGATCACCTGATCTTCGTGTTCGCCACCACCGAACCGGAGAAGGTGCTGCCGACCATCCGCTCGCGCACCCACCACTATCCGTTCCGGCTGTTGGCGCCGCGGATCATGCGCGGGCTGATCGAACGGATCTGCGCACAGGAACAGGTCCAGGTCGACGACGCCGTCTATCCGCTGGTCATCCGGGCCGGCGGCGGCTCACCGCGCGACACCCTCTCGGTGCTGGACCAGCTGCTGGCCGGGTCGGAAGCGGGTGCGACGGGCAACCACATCACCTACGCGAGGGCGCTGGCGCTGCTGGGCGCCACCGATGTGGCGCTCATCGACGTCGCGGTCGACGCGCTGGCGGCCGGGGATGCCGCCGCGTTGTTCGGCGCCGTGGAGTCGGTGATCGACGCGGGCCACGATCCACGCCGGTTCGCCAGCGATCTGCTGGAACGCTTCCGGGACCTGATCGTGTTGCAGGCGGTGCCTGACGCGATCGCCCGCGGGGTGGTCGACGGACCCGAGGACGTGCTCGACCGGATGCGCGAGCAGGCCGAGCGGATCGGCACCGCGACGCTGACCCGCTACGCCG
Organism: Mycolicibacterium sp. XJ662; assembly: GCF_053484035.1. Lineage (NCBI taxonomy): Bacteria > Bacillati > Actinomycetota > Actinomycetes > Mycobacteriales > Mycobacteriaceae > Mycobacterium > Mycolicibacterium sp. XJ662. The sequence goes on from NZ_JBEFTL010000001.1 coordinate 1,347,011, forward strand.
AGGTGGTGCACGCCGGCCTGGGCGAGATGCGCGGCGCCACCGCGCCTCGGCTGCTGCTCGAGGTGGTGTGCGCGCGGCTGCTGCTGCCCTCGGCCAGCGACACCGAATCGGCGCTGCTGCAACGCGTTGAGCGCATCGAGAAGCGCCTCGACGTGTCGATACCCGCCTCGGACGCGGTGGGTTCGTCGGCGCCCAAGCAGTTCGTCCGCAAGAGCCACGCGCCGCCGTCGGCGCCGCAACCCGAGGCTCCACGTGCGGCGCCGCCACCCGAACCCGCGCCCGCGCCGGAACGGCCGTCGGCGCCACCGCCCGCGTCGGCGCCGGAACCGCCGCCGTCACCGCCGCCGGTGCGCCCACCGTCGGATCCGGTCGTCGCGGCCCCGCCGGCGGCCACCGGGCTCGACGCCGCCGCGGTGCGCCGGGTCTGGAGCACGGTGCGCGAGAAGGTGCGCAACCTGCGGCGTCCCACCGACGTGATGCTCGACGGCGCCACCGTGCTCGCCGTCGAAGGCGACACGCTGGTGCTCAGCCACCCCTCCGCACCGTTGGCCAAACGCCTTGTCGAACAACGAAACTCCGACATCATCCGGGAAGCGCTCAAGGACGTCCTCGGGGTCGACTGGAAGATCCGGTGCGAGGCGGGAGCCGCCCCGCCCGCCCCCGCCGCGGCCAGCCCCGGCTCCCCGGCGCCCAGCCAGCACCACGACGACGAGGAGAGCATGCTGGCCGAGGCCAGCAGCGACACCTCCGAGACGCCGCGTCGCGACCCCGAAGAAGCCGCGCTGGAACTGCTACAGAACGAACTGGGCGCCCGCCGCATCGACGGCTAGCGACGAAAGGCTAGGCCGTCCACCACGGGCGCAACGGAAGACCGCCGTCGTCGCCCTGGTTGTTGAGCTTGACCGCCAGCACCTGGTGCAGCTGAACGATGTTGGTCTCGAAGCCCAGCCGCGAGCCGGCCATGTACAGCCCCCACACTTTGGCGGTCGGCAGGCCGACCTCGGCGACGGCCTCATCCCAGTGCTCGACGAGGTTGCGGCACCAGTCGCGCAGCGTGAGCGCGTAATGGTGGCGCAGGTTCTCCTCGTGCACCACCTCGAGGCCGACGTCCTGAGCTTCGGTGATGATGCGGCCCGAACCGGTGAGCTCGCCGTCGGGAAACACGTAGCGGTCAATGAAACCGCCTGCGGTCGGCGCGGACCTGTTGTCGGGGCGGGTGATGCAGTGGTTGAGCAGAAGTCCACCGGTGCGCAGCTTCGAGCGCAGGAAGCTGAAGTACGTCGGGTAGTTGTGCACGCCGATGTGCTCGGTCAGACCGATCGAGGACACCGCGTCGAAACTGGATTCGCGCACGTCCCGGTAGTCGCCGTGGCGCACCTCGGCCAGGTCGGACAGCCCGTCCTCGGCGATGGCCTTCTGCGCCCAGGTGGCCTGCGCCTCGGACAGCGTCACGCCGACCGCCGACACCCCGCGGCGCGCGGCGTAGCGCACCATGCCGCCCCAACCGCACCCCACGTCGAGCAGGCGGTCACCGGGCTTGAGGTTGAGCTTCTCGAACACCAGCCGGTACTTGTTGTCCTGCGCCTCCTCCAGCGTGGCGTCGGCGTGCGGATAGCAGGCGCAGGTGTAGGTCATCGACGGACCCAGCACCCACTCGTAGAAGAGGTTGGACACGTCGTAGTGGTGGTGGATGGCCTCGGCGTCACGGGTTTTGCTGTGCCGCAACCCTTCTGCGATGCGGCGCCACCGCGGCAGCGCCTCCTGCGGCGGCGGCGCGATCGGCTTGAGATGCTCAAAACCCAACGATCGCACGATGTTGGCCAGCACCCGCGGCGACGGCCGTTTGAACTCCATCTTGTCCGCGAGCGCCTTGAGCAGGTCGTAGGGGTCGCCCGGATGCACGCCGCGGGCCTCGAGGTCACCTGACACGTACGCCCGCGCCAGCCCCAGATCCCCTGGCGCGGTGGCCAGGTACGTTGTGCCGCGCGGTGTCAACAGGTCCAGGCCCAGCGAGGCGTCCTGCGGCCCGGCCGTGCTGCCGTCGTACGCGCTGAACCGCAGCGGCAACCGGCCGCCGGCGAGGATCTCGAGGATCTCGGCGAGCGTGAACTTGCGGGTAGGTGTGGAAGTCGAGTGTTCTTTGAACGTCGTCATCGTCGTTGCACCGCCTTCGCATACAGGTCGAGGAGACGTGAATCGGGATCGTAACTTTTTTTGACGGTCTTGTAGGTTTCACCGCCGTAGAGGTCGTCAAACTCCTCGCGGTTGTAATACGCATCGGAGTACAGCGATTTGTGCCCGTCGAGCTCGCTGACCTTACGTTCGATCAGCTTGTTGGTGTGGCCTTCTTCGGGGCCAACCGGCACCGACGACCAGAAACCGACGTTGACGTAGGTGCGGTCGGGCCGGATCGGATACAGCGGCCAGGTGGCGCCTGACTTCTGGTCGCCGCGAAGTCGCAGGGGGCACAACCAGATCGGTTCGATGGGCACGTTGTCGACGAACCAGTGCAGGAACTCGGCGGTGCGCTCGATCGGCACCTCGATGTCCTGCACGACCCGTTCACGCGGCGGGCGGGCGTTGCGTTCCTCGATGCGGTCGGCGATGTTGAAGCGCCGGTCGTAGGCGACGAGTTTCCAGTAGAAGCTGCTGCGCCGCAAGCGCCGCGGCCACAACCGCCGGATCCGCGGGTGCTGCGCGCCGAACGCCCGCGAACACCAGAACCAGTCGGTGTCCCAGCGCCACAGGTAGTCGTGGATGGTGAGCCGGTCGTGCTTCTCGGCGTCGTGGTGCCGGATGGAGCGGTAGTAGATCTGCTGGCCGGTGTAGTCGCTGACCGGACCCGGCGTCGAGGTCTGCGTGCCCAACACCAGATAGCTCTCGTCGGCGGAGAACACCACCCCGTCGAGGTAGTCCACCGGTGTGCCGTCGTGGTCGCGGGTCGCCACGATGCGCTCCATGGCGGCGACCATGTCCTCGAGCGTGTGGAAACGCAGGTGGCGCAGCGCGACGAACGGTTTGACGGTCTCCAGCTCGATCTTGAGACGCACCGAATAGCCAAGCGTGCCATAGGAGTTGGGAAACGCCCGATAAAGCTCGACGTGTTGGTCGGGGGAGGCAGTGAGCACCTCGCCGGTGCCGGTCAGGATGTCCATCTCCAACACCGACTCGTGGGGCAACCCGTTGCGAAACGACGTCGACTCGATGCCGAGCCCGGTGACCGCCCCGCCCAGGGTGATCGTCTTCAGCTGCGGCACCACCAGCGGGGACAGCCCGTAAGGCAGGGTGGCCGCGACGAGGTCTTCGTAGGTACACATCCCGGCGACGTCGGCGGTGCGCGCTTCGGGGTCGACGGAGATGACGCCTGTCAGGCCCGAGACGTCGAGGCCCTTGGTCGTGGTCTTGGCGCGGGCCCGGAAAAGGTTGGAGGTGGGTTTGGCAAGCCGTACGGTGGCGTTCGGCGGGATCGCCCGGTAGCTGGCCAGAAGCCGCTGGACCCCCGCCGCGTGGGCAGCACGTGCGCCGGTCTCATCAGCAGACACAGATATACGCTAGTCCGCGTTCGCAGCCGATGCGACCGCACGAAACCAGGAGATACCCAGATGGCACAGGTCAGCGCAGCCAGCACGGTCTTGATCGACGCGCCGCCGGAGACGGTGTTGGCGGCGGTCGCCGACTATGCGACCGTGCGTCCCAAGATCCTCTCGGAGCACTACCGCGACTACCGGGTGCTCGAAGGGGGACAGGGCGCGGGCACGGTCGCATCGTGGAAACTGCAGGCCACCAAGTCGCGGGTGCGTGACGTCGAGGCCAATGTCGACGTCGCGGGCCACACCGTCATCGAGAAGGACGCCAACTCGTCGATGATCACGAACTGGACGGTCTCGCCTGCGGGTCCGGGGTCCTCGGTCACGGTCAAGACGTCTTGGCAGGGCGCCGGCGGGATCGGCGGCTTCTTCGAGAAGACGTTCGCCCCGCTGGGGCTGCGCAAGATCCAGGACGAGGTGCTGGCCAACCTGAAGAAGCACGTCGAGGGATAGCCCTTTCGGCGACCCGATACGCGCCCGCGCTAGCTGGTGGCCAGGAACCCGGCGATGCCGCGCACCACCGCGTCGGCGTACTTCTGTCTGCCTTCGGGCGTCTTCATCAGCCCCGAGTCAACCGGGTTCTTCATGTTGCCCAACTCGACCAGGATCGACGGGTACTGCGCGAGGTTCAGGCCCGCGATGTCCGAGCGCGGGTTGAGCCCACCCTCGCCGATGTAGGTGGCGGGCACGAACCCGGAGGCCTTGAGCTGGTCCCGCATGATCTGCGCGAACCGTGGTGACGGCCCCGCCTGCGCCTGGTTGAGCGGCGGCGATGAGTACAGCACGTGGAAACCTCGACCGGTCGGAGGTCCGCCGTCGGCGTGGATGCTCACGATCGCGTTGGGCTTCAGCGAGTTGGCCATCGCGGCGCGCTGGTCGACGCACGGGCCGAGCGCGTCGTCGTTGCCACGAGACATCGCTGTGCGCACGCCGAGCTTGGTCAGCGCCTGGCGGATGCGCAGGGTGGTGTCCCAGGTGAAGGTGTGCTCTGCGTAGCCGTCGTCGGTCGACGTGCCGCTGGCCTGGCAGTCCTTGGTGCCGCCGCGGCCGGTCGGCACTTGGCGGCCGATCGAGTCGTCGTTGGCGCCGTTATGACCGGGGTCGAGGAAGACGATCTTGCCGGCGATGTTGGACGGGGCGGCGCGGACTTCGCTGGCAGGGATGATGAGCGTCGACGCGGCGACGATCAGACCGGCGGCCACCGCGGCTGAGCCGCGTATTGCTGTGGCGGCGCCGACACGCAGGCGGGCAAGCACGGGCGTCACCGTAGCCCCGAGCACGACTACGCTGAAAGGCCAAACCGCCCCATGCGGGCGACAGCAACCAAGTCGAGACCAATACGCAAGGGGACCGTCATGCAACCCGGAGGCATGCAGCCCGGAGGCCAGCCCGATATGTCGGCGCTCCTCGCCCAGGCGCAGCAGGTGCAACAGCAACTGATGGAGGCGCAGGAGGCGCTGGCCAACTCGCAGGTGCACGGCCAGGCCGGCGGCGGGCTGGTGCAGGTCACCATGAAGGGCAGCGGCGAGGTGGTCGCGGTGTCGATCGACCCGAAGGTCATCGACCCCAACGACGCCGAAACGCTGCAGGACCTCATCGTCGGCGCCATCGCCGACGCGGCCAAGCAGGTCACCATCCTGGCCCACGACCGGCTCGGGCCGCTCGCGGGCGGGATGGGTGACCTCGGTCTGCCGGGAATGTAATTGTTCGAGGGCCCGGTCCAAGATCTGATCGACGAGCTCGGCAAGCTGCCCGGCATCGGGCCGAAGAGCGCGCAACGGATCGCGTTTCACCTGTTGTCGGTCGAGCCGCCCGACATCGACCGGCTGACCGCGGTGTTGTCGAAGGTGCGCGACGGCGTCAAACACTGCGCGGTGTGCGGCAACGTCTCCGACGACGACCGGTGCCGCATCTGCTCGGATGCGCGCCGCGACGGCTCGGTGGTGTGCGTGGTCGAGGAACCCAAGGACGTGCAGGCCGTCGAACGCACGAGGGAGTTCCGCGGCCGCTACCACGTGCTGGGGGGCGCGTTGGATCCGTTGTCGGGTGTCGGGCCGGAACAGCTGCGGATTCGCGAGCTGCTCAACAGGATTGGTGAGCGGGTCGACGGCGTCGACATCACCGAGGTGATCATCGCGACCGACCCGAACACCGAGGGTGAGGCCACCGCGACGTATCTGGTACGGATGCTGCGCGACATTCCGGGGCTGACGGTGACGCGGATCGCGTCGGGCCTGCCGATGGGCGGGGATCTGGAGTTCGCCGACGAGCTGACCCTGGGCCGGGCGTTGGCGGGCCGCCGCGCACTGGCGTAGCCGTCTTCTCGGCGCCGGCGGGGTTTCCCGCGAAACGTACGTTAGCGCGGCCGTCTCTCGCACTTTTCCTCGTTAACGTACATCTCGCGAACGTGTCGGTGCACGGATGCAGTATTCGCGCATGGGGGACGTCTTTCTGGGCAGCGAAGCTCTCGCCAAAGGCGAGCTCACCGAGCACCAACTGCGTCGGTGGTATCGGACGGTCTTCCGCGATGTGTACATCTCAAAGGACTCCGAACTCTCGTTGCGAGATCGGATAAGGGGCGCATGGCTGCGATCGCATCGGAAAAGCGTCATCTCCGGCGTCGCGGCGTCGGCTCTGCACGGTGCTTCATGGGTGGACGTCGATACGCCGATCGAGCTGATATCGCTACGGCTACGCCCCCAGCGGGGACTTGTGGTGCGCAACGAGACGGTGGCGCCCGATGAAATCACCAAAATCGCGGGGTTACCTGTGACCACACCTGCGCGAACGGCATTCGACCTAGGCCGATATCTCCCCAGAGGTCAGGCGGTCGCCAGACTCGATGCGCTGACGCGGGCCGCACCGTTCTCCACCGAGGACGTAACACTACTCGCCAAACGCTATCGCGGTGCGCGCGGCCTCAAAGCGTTGCGTATCGCGCTACCGCTTGTCGACGGCGGCGCGGCCTCGCCCAGGGAGACCTGGCTTCGGCTCTTGTACATCGATGCGGGATTGCCCAAGCCCGCCACGCAGATTCCGATTGTCGGCGCGAACGCCCGAGTCATCCGCTGGGCCGACATGGGTTGGGACGACTACATGGTGGTGTCCGAGTATGACGGGGATCAGCATCGCGCTCGCCGGCAATATGCGAAAGACATTCGTGCGTTGCGGCAAGCGAGGGGTCTCGGCTGGATCGTCGATCAGGTGATCAAGGAGGACCGCGACGCCGAGATCATCAAGCGGGCCTGGGACGCGATGGTTTCCCGCGGTTGGCGGCCGACGTCCCCGCCCCGATATCCGTGACACCGCAATCCCGCGGCCTAGGCGCGGCGGGGTGCGGCCAGTCGTTCGCGGCGCAGTTGCTCGACCTCGGGCAGCTCCAACGGCGCCAGCTCACCGACGACCCGGGACAGCAGGTGATCGGCCAGCTGCGGGTTGCGGGCCAGGCACGGCCCGTGCAGGTAGGTGGCGACGACGCTGCCCTGAACCGCGCCGTCGATACCGTCGCCGGCGCGGTTGCCCGACCCCTTCTCGACGCGAGCCAGCGGGTGCGCATCAGTACCGAGAACCGTTCCGCCGCGGTGGTTTTCGAACCCCGTCAACCGCTCCGAGAGCCCTTCCAGCAACGGCTGCGCCACTACCTCACCGATCGAGCGAGACTCCTGCGGCGACGTCGTCGCATCCAGCAGGCCGACCCCCTCGACGCGTTCGCCCGACGACGTCTCATACCAGTGCCCCAGTACCTGGATCGCCGCGCAGATCGCCAGCACCGGCGCGCCGCGCGAAACCGCTTGCTGCAGGCCCGGGTAGCGCAGCAGGTGTGTGGTGGCCAGCCGCTGCGCATAATCCTCGGCCCCACCCAGCGTGTACAGGTCCAGCGAATCGGGCACCGGATCCGCCAGCGTGATCTCGACGATCTCGGCGTCAAACCCCCGCAGCCGCAACCGTTCCCGCAGCACCACCGCGTTGCCGCCGTCGCCGTAGGTGCCCATCACGTCGGGCAGCACCAACCCGATCCGCACCCTCGATTCAGCCATGGCGGCGCTCCAATACCCGGTTCAGTTGCAGAAACGCGGTGTAGTTCGCGATCACCTCGACATGCCCCGACGGACACGACGCGATCGCGGCGACGGTGTCGTGCACGAGCGCGTGCTCGACGCCCGCATACCCGAGCCGCACCGCGAGATCGGTGCCGCGCTCACCGGCGGCCACCACCTTCGTGTCGTCGAAGTGTTCGAAGCGCACATCCCACAGCCACGACAGATCCTCCCCGTCGGGCACCTGGCCGTTGACCGAGATCACCACGCCCGCACCGTGTTTGTCGACCATCGACAGCGCCTCCTGCCACCCCGCGGGGTTCTTGGCCAACAGCATGCGCACGGTGTGCTCACCCAGCCGCACGGTGCGGTAGCGCCCGGCGACCTCGTCAACCGTCGACACCGCTGCCACCGCCGCAGCAGGAACGGCGCCCATGGTCACCGCCGCCGCCACCGCCTGGGTGGCGTTGCCACGGTTCACCGCCCCGGGCAGCGCCAGCGTCATCGGCAACGTAAACCCGTCCGGCCCGTAGATATTCGTCTCGTCGAACCACCAGTGCGGGCGGGGACGCGCGAAATCCGTTCCGGTGGAACGCCAGTGCGCACCGTCGCGCACGATGATCTCGCCGGACCGCGGGCAGCTCACCGAATCGTTGGCCCACCCGCCGCCGGCGGCCACCCACACCACGTTCGGGCTGTCGTAGGCCGCCGACGTCATCAGCACGTCGTCGCAGTTGGCCACGACCACCGCGGCGGGGTGCCGGGCCAACCCGGCCCGCAACGTGCGCTCGATGTGGTTGATCTCGCCGACGCGGTCCAGCTGGTCGCGCGACAGGTTCAGCAGCACGATCACCTCCGGATCGACGGCATCGGCCACGTGCGGCACGTGCATCTCGTCGACCTCCAACGCGGCCAGCGGCGCGTCACGGACCCCGGCCAGCGCGGCCACCAGCCCGGCGTCCATGTTGGCGCCGGTGTCGTTGGTCGCGACGGTCTCGATCGTGCGCAGCGCCGCGGCGGTCATCCGGGTGGTCGTCGATTTGCCGTTGGTCCCGGTCACCACCACGGTGCGACGGCCCCGCCCCAGCTGCCGCAGCAGCGACTTGTCCAACGCCAACGCCACCAGGCCGCCGATCATCGCGCCGGCGCCGCGTCCGGTGACCCGCGACGCCCAGCGCGCCGCGGAACCGGCCGCCAGCGCGACCCGCCCTCGTATGGTGACCATTCCCGAAAGTCTATGAGGGCGCCGGAACCGCGGCCGACACGCTGCACAGCCGACCGGCGAGGTCCCTGGTTTGTCGGACTACCGTGTCATCCTCAGACTGTGAGCCACTTGTGGGGCCGACCGGCACACGAGGCCGGCGCCGGCTGGGCGGTCGTCGACGTGGAAACCACCGGTTTCCGCCCCGGCCAGGCTCGCATCGTCAGCATCGCCGCGCTTGCCCTCGGCGACGACGGCAACGTCGAACAGAGCCTGTACAGCCTGCTCAATCCCGGCGTCGACCCGGGCCCCACCCACGTGCACGGGCTGACCGCCGAGATGCTGGAGGGCCAGCCGTGTTTCGGTGACATCGTCGGCCCGCTGATCGAACTGCTCGACGGCCGCACCCTGGTCGCCCACAACGTCGGGTTCGACTACTCGTTTCTGGCCGCCGAAGCCGAGCTGGTGAACGAGGAACTGCCCACCGACACGGTGATGTGCACCGTGGAGCTGGCCCGCCGCCTGGATCTGGGCACCGAGAACCTGCGGCTGGAGACGCTGGCCGCGCACTGGGGCGTCAGCCAGATGAAGCCGCACGACGCCCTCGACGACGCGTTGGTGCTCGCCCAGATCCTCAAACCCGTGCTGGTGCGCGCACGGGAACGCAAGGTGTGGCTGCCGGTGCATCCGGTGACGCGGCGACGCTGGCCCAACGGCCTGGTCACCCACGACGAGGTGCGCCCGCTGAAGATGTTGGCGTCGCGGCTGCCGTGTCCGTACCTGAACCCCGGCCGCCACATCGACGGCAGGCCCCTGGTGCAGGGCATGCGCGTCGCGTTGTCGGCCGAGGTCGACCACACCCACGAAGAGCTCATCGAGCGGATCCTGCACACCGGGCTGGCCTACACCGACACCGTCGACACATTGACGTCGCTGATCATCTGCAACGAGCCCGATCCCCAGCAGGGCAAGGGCTATCAGGCCAAGACGCTCGGGGTGCCGCTGGTCAACGACGCCGACTTCCTGGCCCGCCTCGACGACGTCGTCACCGGCACCGGTATCGAGGAGTTCACCGATACCCGAGCCGCCGGCGAGCAGTTCGCGCTGTTCTGACCCGAAGCGCTACGGGGTGTCGGTGTTGTGCAGGTACCACAGGCCGTCGTCGCCGGGTGAGCAGTACCAGTAGCGGTACCGCGCCTCCTCGGCGGCGTCCTCCAACGCCATGTCGGGCCCGTCGCGCATGCAGTCGGCTTCGCTGGCCCACGACCACGGCACGCCGTTCGAATCGGTGAGCAGGATGTCGTCGGCATGCGCGATCGCGGTCCCGCTCACCGTGCCCAACACCAACGCCGCAGCTGTCAGCAGTACCTTCACCGGGCCCCCTCTGTTGTTGTCCGCACTACCCGACCGTCGGGTAGAGAAGTGCAGATTACGGTTTGGGCGCAGCGGGCGTGGATATTTTCGCGATTGTTGAATTCATTGCTGCGGGCGTGCGGCCCGGTTCACCGCCGACACCACCGCGCGCAGTGACGCGGTCGTGATCGACGTCGCGATACCGACTCCCCACACCGTGCGGCCGTTGATCGAGGCCTCGACATACGCGGCGGCCTTGGCCTCCTCGCCCGACGACATGGCGTGCTCGGAGTAGTCCAGCACGTTGACGTTGATATCGATCGCGCCCAGCGCGTCGACGAACGCCGCGAGCGGACCGTTGCCCGCGCCGACGACCTCATGCTCCACACCATCGACGGCCACGACCGCCTCCACGGTGTCGGTGCCGCCGTCGACCTCGGCCGCGGTCACCTTCTGCCGGATCCGTTCCAGCGGACGCACCGGCGCCAGGTACTCGTCGTAGAAGACGTCCCACATCTCCTTGGGCGACACCTCGCCGCCCTCGCCGTCGGTGATGTTCTGGATCGCCTGGGAGAATTCGATCTGCAGCCGCCGCGGCAGCGCCAGGCCGTGGTCGGCCTTCATGATGTAGGCCACGCCGCCCTTGCCCGACTGCGAGTTCACCCGGATGACGGCCTCGTAGGTGCGGCCCACATCGCGCGGATCGATCGGCAGATAGGGCACCTGCCACAAGATGTCGTCGACGTCGGAATCCGCTTCGTCGGCAGCGACTTTCATCGCGTCCAGGCCCTTGTTGATGGCGTCCTGATGGCTGCCGGAGAACGCGGTGTACACCAGATCGCCGCCGTAGGGGTGACGTTCGGGCACCGGCAGCTGGTTGCAGTACTCGACGGTGCGGCGGATCTCGTCGATGTTGGAGAAGTCGATCTGCGGGTCGACGCCGCGGGAGAACAGGTTCATGCCCAGCGTCACGATGCACACGTTGCCGGTGCGCTCGCCGTTGCCGAACAGGCAGCCCTCGATCCGGTCCGCGCCGGCCGCGTAGCCCAATTCCGCTGCGGCGACGGCGGTTCCACGGTCGTTGTGCGGGTGCAGCGACAGCACGATGCTGTCGCGACGCTTCAGGTTGCGGCTCATCCACTCGATCGAGTCGGCGTAGACGTTCGGGGTGGCCATCTCCACGGTGGCGGGCAAGTTGATGATCATCGGCCACTCCGGGGTGGGGCCGACGATGTCGCTGACCGCGTCGCAGACCTCTTTGGCGTACACCAGCTCGGTACCGGTGTAGGACTCCGGGGAGTACTCGAACCGCCACTGGGTGCCGGGGTACTTCTTGGCTTCCTCCATGCACTTGCGCGCACCGTCGACCGCGATGGCCTTCACCTCGTCGCGGTCACCCTTGAACACCACGCGGCGCTGCAGGATCGACGTCGAGTTGTAGAAGTGCACGATCGCGCGCGGCGCGCCCTCGCACGCCTGGAAGGTCCGCTCGATGAGCTCCGGACGGCACTGCGTCAGCACCTGGATGGTGACGTCGTCGGGGATGGCGCCCTGCTCGATGATCTCGCGGACGAAGTCGTAGTCGGTCTGGCTGGCCGACGGGAAACCGACCTCGATCTCCTTGTAGCCCATCCGCACCAGCAGGTCGAACATGCGGCGTTTGCGCGCCGGGCTCATCGGATCGATCAGCGCCTGGTTGCCGTCGCGCAGATCCACCGCGCACCACTGCGGTGCGGTGTCGATGACCTGGTCGGGCCAGGTGCGGTCAAACGGAATCCGTGCTCCATCCGACGCCGGGCTCCCGCCCGGCACCTCGGCGGTGAAGCTGCGGTAGCGGTGCACCGGCATCGACGAGGCGCGCTGGGTGTTCCAGGCGGGCTGTTTGGCGTGGGGTGGGCCGTCGGGCGTGGTGATAGTGCGCACGGACGCGAACGCGTCAGGGGAATCGGGTGAAGATTTCGAGAAAGTGGTCACGATGGTTGCTCCGGGAGTTTGGACGGGACTCGACCGGCGCATCGTCGAACACCCGCGACGGGAAGCCGGTCTGGATCAGACCCCGTCGCGGCTGCCGAGAAGGAGCACCCGCTGCACCCGGCCACTCTAGCAAGCCGGCCGGTGCTACGAAAACCCTGCTGATCACGCGCGGGCGACCCGATCGTTAGAGTTCAGGCGGTGAGAGTCGATCGGCGGTGGTGGGTGGCCATCGGGGTGGTGGTCCTGGTCGTGGCGGCCCTCGTCTACAGCATGTTCAACCGGCCACCCGCAGAGTGCGACGCGGTGCGGGAGTTGTTGGAGTACAACCAATCCCAGGCCGCGCTGATCGAATCCAAATCCGGTGAGGGTGACGGCTTGCCCACCCAGGCCGAAGAGACGGCCTACCGGGCGTGGGCCGACGGGTTGTCCGAACGTGCCCAGAAGGTCCCCCGAAGCGCACCGGATCTGGAGTGGACCAGCTCACAGTTGGCCAGCCTCGCCGACGACTTCGTCCGCAAGATGTCGACCGTGCGCGCCGAAACCGAAGCCCGCGCACCCGGCGCCCCGCCGCCGCCGACGTTTTACGAGATGTCCGCGATCAACGCCCAGATCAGCCAGAAGCTGGCCCATCTGTCGGAGGCGTGTGGCGGGTAACGCCGCAGGGGACCTCAGCCCCGGGCGGGACCTGCGGTTAGAGCCGGCGCCGCTACCGGCGGGTAAAACCGGTCGCGAGCAACCTCTATCCTTGATGAGGACCTCCCCGAATCTCGAAAGGCTTGTTCAGTGGCGCTCGTCGTACAGAAATACGGCGGATCCTCGTTGTCGGACGCCGAGCGGATCCGTCGCGTCGCCGAGCGCATCGTGGAGACTAGAAAGGCCGGCAACGACGTCGTCGTGGTGTGCTCCGCGATGGGCGACACCACCGATGACCTGCTGGATCTGGCCAGGCAGGTGTGCCCGGCGCCGCCGGCGCGTGAGATGGACATGCTGCTGACCGCGGGGGAGCGGATCTCCAACGCGCTGGTCGCGATGGCCATCGACTCGCTGGGCGCCCAGGCCCGCTCGTTCACCGGATCGCAGGCCGGCGTGATCACCACCAGCGTCCACGGCAAGGCCAAGATCATCGAGGTCACGCCGGGCCGGCTGCGCGACGCCCTCGACGAGGGCTACATCGTGCTGGTCGCCGGTTTCCAGGGCGTCAGCCAGGACAGCAAGGACGTCACCACGCTGGGCCGCGGCGGCTCGGACACCACCGCCGTCGCGCTGGCCGCGGCCCTGAACGCCGACGTGTGCGAGATCTACAGCGACGTCGACGGCATCTTCACCGCCGACCCGCGCATCGTGTCCAACGCACGCCACCTCAACCAGGTCAGCTTCGAGGAGATGCTCGAGATGGCGGCCTGCGGGGCCAAGGTGCTGATGCTGCGCTGCGTGGAATACGCCCGCCGCTACAACGTTCCCATCCACGTCCGCTCGTCGTACTCGGACAAACCCGGCACTTTGGTGACCGGATCGATAGAGGACATACCCATGGAAGACGCCATCCTGACCGGAGTCGCCCACGACCGCAGCGAGGCCAAGGTGACCGTGGTCGGCATCCCCGACGTGCCCGGCTATGCCGCCAAGGTGTTCCGCGCCGTCGCCGACGCCGACATCAACATCGACATGGTGCTGCAGAACATTTCCAAGGTCGAGGACGGCAAGACCGACATCACCTTCACCTGCCCCCGCGACAACGGGCCCGCCGCGGTGGAGACGTTGTCCGCACTGCAGAAGGAGATCGGCTTCACCAAGGTGCTCTACGACGACCACATCGGCAAGGTGTCGCTGGTCGGGGCGGGGATGAAGAGCCATCCGGGCGTCACCGCGAAGTTCTGCGAGACGCTCGCCGAGGTCGGCGTGAACATCGACCTGATCTCCACCTCCGAGATCCGCATCTCGGTGCTGATCAAGGACACCGAACTCGACAAGGCCGTGGCGGCGCTGCACGAGGCGTTCGGGCTTGGCGGCGAGGAGCAGGCCATGGTCTACGCGGGAACGGGGCGGTAACCATGGTCAATCTCGGTGTCGTCGGCGCGACGGGCCAGGTCGGCCAGGTCATGCGCAACCTGCTCGAGCAGCGGAACTTCCCCGCCTCCAGCGTGCGGTTCTTCGCCTCGGCGCGTTCCCAAGGTAAGAAGCTGCCGTTCCGCGGCCAGGAGATCGAGGTCGAGGACGCCGCGACGGCCGACCCGTCCGGGCTGGACATCGCGCTGTTCTCCGCGGGCGGGGCGATGTCGCGGGAGCAGGCGCCACGGTACGCCGAGGCGGGCGCGATCGTCGTCGACAACTCCTCGGCGTGGCGCAAGGACCCCGACGTGCCGCTGGTGGTCAGCGAGGTCAACTTCGAACGTGACGTGGCCGGCCGGGTCCGGTCGCTGACCAAGGGCATCATCGCCAACCCCAACTGCACGACGATGGCGGCGATGCCGGTGCTCAAGCCGCTGCACGACGAAGCCGGGCTGGTGCGGATGATCGCCTCGACGTATCAGGCGGTTTCGGGCAGCGGGCTGGCCGGGGTCGAGGAACTCTACGGTCAGGCGCAGGCGGTCGTCTCCGGCAGCCGCGACCTGGTGCAGGACGGGGCCGCGGTGGACTTTCCCGCCCCGGACACCTACGTCGCGCCGATCGCGTTCAACGTGGTGCCGTTGGCGGGTTCCCTCGTCGACGATGACTCCGGTGAGACCGACGAAGACCAGAAGCTGCGCAACGAGAGCCGCAAGATCCTCGGCATCCCCGACCTCGCGGTCAGCGGCACCTGCGTGCGGGTGCCGGTGTACACCGGGCACTCGCTGTCGATCAACGCCGAGTTCTCCCAACCACTTTCGGTGCAGCGCGCCGCGGAGATCCTGGGTAAGGCGTCGGGGGTGAGGTTGGTCGACGTGCCGACACCGCTGGCCGCCGCGGGCGTCGACGACACGCTGGTGGGGCGCATCCGGCAGGATCCCGGTGTGCCCGACGGGCGCGGGCTTGCGCTGTTCGTCTCGGGTGACAACCTGCGAAAAGGCGCGGCGCTCAACACGATCCAGATCGCCGAGTTGCTGGCCGCCCAGCTCTGACCTTGCGCGCCTCAATGCGCCGAAAGGGACGTTTGGGCGGGAAAGTGCCGGTAGTTTCCGCCATTACGTCGATCTCGGCGCTCGCGGCGGGGTTGCTTGTGGTGCCTATCGCACAGGCGCAGCCGGCGCCCATCCCAGACCCGGTGCTGCCGCCGCTGGTGCCGGGGCAGGTGATCCGCATCGGACCGACAGCGGGGACGGGAACGCCGACAAGGGATTACGGCATCGGCGCCACCGATCTGTGCGAGTTCATGGAGTTCCCCAGCGGGATCCTGCAGGTCTGCGGCGACAGCTTCGCCGGCCAGGGCGTCGGCTACGGCGGCTGGTACTCACCGATCGCGCTGCACGTCGACACCGAATCCATCAACGACGAAGGCGGCGTGCGCTACGACGGCGTCACCGGCATCGACAAACCGCTGTTGGCCGACCCGACACCGCCTGGCGCGTCACAGCTGCCGGCCGGCATCGTGTCGATCAACCGCGAGAACTACATGCTGGTCACCACCGTGCGCGACCTCGACCCGCAGACCTCGCGGCTGGTGAAAGCCGAACCGGGCCAAGGCAACTGGCAGACCGTACCGGAATCGGAGCGCCCCGCCGACTACGCACAGTGGCGGCAGACCCAGATCAGCGGATACTACGATCCGATCCCCAAAGCCGACTCGTCGAGCGGCTTCGTCTACATCGTCGCCAACAACTTCGACCGCAGCGGGCCCGCCGTGTTGTACCGGGCCACGCCGCAGAGTTTTACCGACCGCGCCAGCTGGCAGGGCTGGTCGGCGACGTCGGGCTGGGGGCACCCGGCGACACCGCTGTGGCCCGACCGCGTCGGCGAGATGAGCGTGCGCCAGATCGACGGCAAGACCGTGCTGTCCTACTTCAACGCCACCACCGGCAACATGGAGGTGCGCGTCGCCAACGACCCGACGCAGCTGGGCGGCGCACCGGTCACCACGGTCGTCGTCGCCACCGAGTGGCCCGAGCCCGCCGAACAGCTCGGGCCGCCGGAGAACAACCGGCTCGCCCAGCCCTACGGCGGCTACATCTCGCCTGGTTCGACGATCGACGAGGTGCGGGTGTTCATCAGCCAGTGGAACACCGGACCCCGCGGCGGCGCGCCGTACCGGGTGATCCAGTTCGCGGTCAACCCGTATAAGCCCTTGTGACGTCGAGACTGCGTACAGATCGCATCTGCCGCCCAAAACGCGATCTGTGCGCAGGCTCGACCACAACGGCCGCAGGCGACCGCTCACGCCGGTTGAACTAGGGGCACGTGGTCACGGCCGGTTCGCAAGGTAGACGGTGGCCGCCGAGCGACCACGCGTGAGCGGGTTGTCGAACCAAATCTGTTGGGCCTCAACGTCACTGAAAACAGCTTCGAGTACGGAGGTGAAGTCGTCGTCGGGTGCGTCGTCGGACCACATCGCGAACGCGCCACCGGGGGCCAGATGCGCTGATATCGCGTGCAGGCCTTCGTAGGTGTAGAACGCGGAGTGCGGATCGTGCAGCACGTGCCGGGGTGAGTGGTCGATGTCCAGCAAGATCGCATCGTAGGTTCGGCCCGGGTGCTGTGGATCGAAGCCCACCGCATCCATCGCGGCGGCGAAGAAATCCGCGCACACCAACTCGACGCGGCTGTCGGCGGCGAGGCCGACCGTGTCCGGCAGCAGATCACGTTCGTGCCAGTCGATGACCACATCCGAGTATTCGACGACCGTGAGCGATCGAACCCGTCGATCCGCCAAGGCCTCGAGCGCGGTGTAGCCAAGCCCTAATCCACCGATGACCACGTCGAGTTCCGCTCCCGACGTACGCGCCAGCCCCAGCCGCGCCAGCTCACGTTCGGCAACGGTGAACAGGCTCGACATCACATGCTCGTCGTCGATTTTGACCTCATAGACGTCGGCGCGCACAGTCAGATCGAAGCGGCGTCGCAGGCTGATGACACCCATGGGCGTCTGCCGCCAACCCAGCTCCTCGAAACGCGCGCTCACCGACGCGACACTAGCTCACGTCCCGGATCAGGCGACGCTGCCGACGTGTGATGCGGACTCGCCGATCGTGGCGCCGGTGTCGCCGATGATCGTGCGCATCAACGCCTTCTGCTCACGGTCACCACGCGCGGCGGCGCGGGCGATGCCGTCGGGCCGAACGACGGCGGCCGCGCTGCGGGCCAGGTTCACCGGCAGGCGCAGCAGCGGATACCACGGCGGCACCCAGCGCGGCAGACCCAGCGCCTCCATGGTGCGCGGACCCAGGAAGCTGCTGGTGACCGAAAGATGTTGTGCGCGTGCGATACGCCGCCGGATGGCCGGGACGGTGTCGTAGTGCCAGATCAGCGGGTCGTCGACCATGGGCATCGCCAACTGTTTGGACGATTCGTCGGGCTCGGCCAACGCGCCCAGCGTGTGGTACAGCACCCGGATGCTGTCGCGGAAGTCGCGCGGCAGCCACTCGTCCTCAACGCCCATCAGCCAGCCGACGTAGCGTGTCAGGTGTGCGACGGCAGCATAGTCTTTGGGCCGCAACACAACTCCCATACCGGCCACACCCACCGCCGGCGCGACCAGCGCCCCGACGAGCGTCGCCGCCATGTCGGTCTGGTTCACCGGCACACCCCATTCGTCGGCGCGCCAATCCGGCATCGCGCCGACGTGCCTGCGCACCAACGAATGAATGAACCGCACCCGCAGCGTGGCCTGATAACCCGACCCCAGCACCTGCAGGCCGCCTTCGGCGATGACGTCCATCGCCCACTGCATGGTCTCGGCGAAACGCTTGTTGGACCCCTTCTCCAACGCGCCAGTGCGCAGCAGCGTCTTGTTGAAACCGGAGAACTGATAGCCGCCCAGCAGCGACACGTCGCGGGCGATGTACATCCCGTCGGCGCCACCGCGGCGCAACGCCCGCTGACCGCGCTCCAACATCGTGCGGTCGACCCACGACGGAACCGTCTCGACCTCTCGGAAGAACCCCACCAGCGGTTCGGGCGCGTCGGGCACCGCGTCGATGCCCGATGCCAGCGCGCGGTCGAAGAGCGGACGCGTCTCCTTCAGGCCCGCGGAGGACATCCACGCGACGAGGCGGTCCATCGGCTCGTCGCCGACCGTCAACCGCTCACCGAGCCTGCGCCACTGCTGCTCGGTCGGCGCGCTGATGCGCATCGCCTGGGCCATCAGCCGGATGGTCGCGGGTACCGGCCGGGGCCGGTCCGGATGACGGGTCGGGATTGGCCTGCTCATCGCCACTTTCCCTTCGGTGCGCACTTTGACAACGCTTATAGTCAAACCGTCCGCCGCGCCGTTGTCAAAAGCACTCACAGCCGATTCTCAGCCGCAATCAAAGCGGCGGCGCGATGATCGACGTCATGAGCGAACCCGCACCCGAAACCCCGACCACCCCCGTTCCGCCGCGGCGCAACCGGCTCACCTCTGCGGCCGCCGTCGTCGGCATCATCGCCGGCGTCGTGTTCATCGTCGCCGTGGTCTTCTTCTCCGGCTTCGTCCTCGGCGCCCGCTCCGGCGGCGACCACAGGGGTCACCACCACGACCGCGGTACGGAGATGTTCCACCGCGGCCCGATGTTTCCGATGGGACCCCGCGGGCCGTTCGGACCCGAAGGTCCGATCGCGCCGACGCAGGCTCCCGATGCGCCGACGACGCCTGCGCCGCGCCCCTGACGTCACCCCGAACGAGCGTTCCGTCAAGCTGGCACAAGAAGTTTGAAACCAGTCCACAATGGGGGAATCCGCTTCCTAGGCGGCTCAGCCGCACGCCGCCAGCCCCAAGGAGATGAGCTAGATGACGGAGAACTACACGACCAACGACGCGGGCAACCCTGCCCCCAGTCTCGAGCACTCGCTCACGGTCGGTCCGGACGGCCCGATTCTGCTGCAGGATCACTACCTGATCGAGCAGATGGCCAACTTCAACCGGGAACGCATCCCGGAACGACAGCCGCACGCGAAGGGCGGTGGTGCGTTCGGTCAATTCGAGGTGACCCACGACGTCAGTAAGTTCACCAAAGCGGCCTTCCTGCAGCCGGGTGCCAAGACCGAGATGATCGCGCGGTTCTCCACCGTCGCCGGCGAGCGTGGCAGCCCGGACACCTGGCGCGATCCGCGCGGCTTCGCGCTGAAGTTCTACACCGATGACGGCATCTTCGACCTCGTCTGCAACAACACCCCGGTGTTCTTCATGCGTGACCCGATGAAGTTCCAGCACTTCATCCGCAGCCAGAAGCGACTGCAGGCCAACAACCTGCGCGATCACAACATGCAGTGGGATTTCTGGTCGCTGTCACCCGAAACCGCCCACCAGGTCACCTGGTTGATGGGAGATCGCGGGATCCCGAAAACCTGGCGGCATATGAACGGCTACTCCAGCCACACCTACAGCTGGCTCAACGACGCCGGCGAGTTGTTCTGGGTGAAGTACCACTTCAAGACCGACCAGGGCATCGATTTCCTCACCCAGGAGGACGCCGACCGCATCGCCGGCGAAGACAGCGATTACCACCAGCGCGACCTCTTCACCTCGATCGAGGACGGCAACTTCCCCAGCTGGACGTTGCACGTGCAGATCATGCCGTTCGAGGAGGCCAAGACCTACCGGTTCAACCCGTTCGACCTGACCAAGGTGTGGCCGCACGGCGACTACCCGCTGCACGAAGTCGGCAAGATGACGCTGAACCGCAACGTCACCGACTTCCACACGGAGATGGAGCAGCTGGCGTTCGAGCCGAACGCTCTCGTGCCCGGCACCGGGCTCAGCCCCGACAAGATGCTGCTGGCCCGCGGGTTCTCCTACGCCGACGCGCACCGCGCCCGGCTCGGGGTGAACTACAAGCAGATACCGGTCAACGAACCCAAGAACGATGTGCGCGCGTACTCCAAGGACGGCGCGATGCGCATCCGCAACGTGCCCGACCCGGTGTACGCACCGAACTCGATGGGCGGCCCGGCGGCCGACGCGAAGCGTGCCGCCGAGGCGCACTGGGCATCCGACGGCGACATGGTGCGCATGGCCTACACCATGCGACCCGACGATGACGACTGGGGACAGGCCGGGACGCTGGTCCGCGAGGTGCTCGATGACGAGGCGCGGGAACGCTTGGCGCACAACATCATCGGGCATGTGTCGGATGGCGTCCGCGAGCCGGTGCTGTCGCGGGTCTTCGAGTACTGGCGCAACGTCGACCCCGATCTGGGCAAGAAGGTCGAAGAGGGCGTGCGGGCCAAGCAGAACGGAGCCGGCGGCTAGTCAATCCAGAGGGGCGTCTTGCCGTTCATGGCCTGGCTGGCATGATCGGAGCCATGAGCATCGAAGTCGTATTCACCCAGGAATCAACTGCAACCGGTGGCGGCCGCGAGGGCCACGTGAAGTCGTCGACCGGCAAGATCGACCTGAACACCAATCACCCGAAGGAAATGGGCGGCAGCGGCGAAGGCACCAACCCCGAGGAGTTGTTCTCGGCCGGTTACGCCGCCTGCTTCCTCGGGGCGCTGCGGTTGGTGGCCAAGAACAACGACATCAACCTCGACGATGCGACCGCGATCACCGCGCAGGTCGGGTTCGGCAAGGACGCCGACGGCGGCTTCGCGATCAACGCCCACCTCATCGGCTACCTACCCGGCCTCGACCAGAGCGGCGCCGACGACCTGATGAACAAGGCGCATCAGGTGTGCCCGTACTCCAAGGCCACCCGAGGCAACATCGACGTCAAGCTGTCGGCGAAGGTCTGATGCGGATCGCCGCCGCTGCCGGCGTCGCCCTCGTGGGTCTGACGCTGGCGGCGCCGGCCGGTGAAGCTGCCGCCCGCCCGTCGGACCCGGGAGTGGTCAACTACGCGGTGCTGCCCAAGGGCTCGGTCGGCAACATCGTCGGTGCCACGATGCGGTTCGAGTGGACCTACTCCGATCCGTTGCAGTCCTTCTACGTCGACAACCCCGCCTGCAACAACTGGGCCGACATCGGGCTGCCTGACGTCTACGCCGACCCCGACCTGGCGTCGTTCAACGGTGCGGTGACCCAGACCGCGCCGGACGACCAGAGCCACTTCGTCAAACAGGCCGTCGGGGTCTACGCCAACACCGACGCCGCCGAGCGCGCGTTCCGCCGCGTCGTGGACCGCACCGTCGGCTGCGACGGGCAGACCACCGCGATGCACCTGGACAACTTCACCACCCAGGTGTGGACGTTCACCGGCGGGCCGACCACCGCGACCGAAGCCGACTGGGTCAAACAGGAGGCCGGCACCGACCGGCGCTGCTTCGTCACCACCCGCAAGCGGGAAAACGTTTTGCTGCAAGCGAAAGTCTGCCAGTCCGGCAACGGTGGTCCCGCGGTGAACGTGCTGGCCGGGGCCATGCAGAACACGCTCGGCCAATAATCTCGGCGCCGGCTTAACCCACACTTCACGAAAAAGGGCTCGGGTTTTGTCGGAGGTCTCCTTCAAGATGGTTTGAACGCCGCGATCGCGCCGGACCCGGAAGGGGATGGGAAATGGCTGTCACCATCACGTCCGAGGTCGACGACGCACGCATCGAGTCCCGCGAACTCTCCAGCGCGTACAGCGCCGCGCTGCACGTCGGCGGCAACTGCCTGAACGACGGCCCCGTGGGGCGGGTCGGGCTGGAGATCGAGGCGCACTGCTTCGACCTGACCGATCCGATGCGACGGCCGAGCTGGGCTGAGCTGAGCGACGTTCTCGCCGACCTGCCGCCGCTGCCCGGCGGCAGCCGGGTGACCGTGGAACCCGGCGGCGCCGTCGAACTGTCCGGCCCGCCCTGCGACGGCCCGATGGCGGCCATTTCCGCGATGACGGCCGACCGCGCGGTGCTGCGCGACGCCTTCGCCCGCGCGGGGTTCGGGCTGGTGCTGCTCGGCGCCGACCCGCTTCGACCCGCCCGACGGGTCAACCCCGGTGCCCGCTACGCCGCCATGGAGACGTTCTTTCACGCCAGCCGCACCGGTGCCGCCGGCGCGGAGATGATGACGTCGACGGCGTCGGTGCAGATCAACGTCGACGCCGGACCGCGCGCCGGCTGGGCCGACCGGGTGCGCCTCGCGCATGCGCTGGGGCCGACCATGATCGCCGTCGCCGCCAACTCCCCGCTGCTGGGTGGAAAGTTCTGCGGCTGGCGCTCGGCGCGGCAACGGGTGTGGAGCCAGCTGGACTCCGCGCGCTGCGGCCCGGTGCTCGGCGAGAGCGGCGACGATCCCGCCAGCGACTGGGCGCGCTATGCGCTCAAGGCGCCGGTGATGCTGCTGACCACCCCGAACGTCGTCCCGGTCATCGAATGGGTGCCGTTCGCCGAATGGGCCGACGGGCGAGTGCCGCTCGGCGGCCGCAAACCCACCGAGGCCGACCTCGACTACCACCTGACCACGCTGTTCCCGCCGGTGCGCCCGCGCGGTTGGCTGGAGATCCGCTACCTCGACAGCGTGCCCGACGCCATCTGGCCGGCCGTGGTGTTCACGCTCGTCACGCTGCTCGACGACCCCGCGGCCGCCGACGTCGCCGCGGAGGCCACCGAACCCGTCGCCACCGCGTGGGACCGTGCTGCGCAACAGGGCCTCGGTGATCGACGGCTGCAGCACGCCGCGCTCCGGTGCGTGACGGCCGCGGCCGAACGGGCACCGCGCGAGCTCGAGGAATCGATGACGCGGCTGGTGCGTTCGGTCGAACAGGGACGGTGTCCGGCCGACGATTTCGCCGACCGGGCGGTCCGGTACGGGATCGCACCCGCCGTTTCGCAACTGGCCCGAGGGGAGACGTGAAGGTTCGCGAACAACTCGCGGGTGAACTGGCCGCCGCCAGAGACCGCACGCTGCGGCTGGTCGATTTCGACGACGCCGAAGTCGCCCGCCAGTACCACCCGCTGATGAGCCCGCTGGTGTGGGACCTCGCCCACATCGGCCAGCAGGAAGAGCTGTGGCTGCTGCGTGACGGGAACCCCGACCGGCCGGGTCTGCTGACCCCCGAGGTGGAGCGGCTCTACGACGCGTTCGTCCATCCCCGCGCCGGCCGCGCCGACCTGCCGCTGCTACCGCCGACCGACGCGCGCGCCTACTGCCGCACCGTGCGCGACAAGGCGTTCGACATGCTCGACGCGCTGCCCGACGACGGTTCGGTGTTCAACTTCGGCCTGGTGATCAGCCACGAGAACCAGCACGACGAGACCATGCTGCAGGCGTTGAACTTGCGCGTCGGTCCGCCGCTGCTCGACGGCGGCGCGGCGCTGCCCGCCGGTCGCCCCGGGGTGGCGGGCACCTCGGTGCTGGTGGCGGGCGGCGAGTTCGTGCTCGGCGTCGACGCGGCCACCGAACCGCACTCGCTGGACAACGAGCGTCCCGCCCACGTCGTCGACATCCCGGCGTTTCGCATCGGCCGGGTCCCGGTCACCAACGGCGAGTGGCGACAGTTCATCGACGACGGCGGCTACCACCAGCCGCGGTGGTGGTCGCAGGCCGGCTGGGCGCACCGCATGCAGGCCGGGCTGGAAGCACCCCAGTTTTGGAACCCCGACGACACCCGGACCCGGTTCGGCCACGTCGAGGACATCGTCGCCGACGAACCCGTCCAGCACGTCACCTACTTCGAGGCCGAGGCGTACGCGGCGTGGGCGGGCGCGCGGCTGCCCACCGAGATCGAGTGGGAGAAAGCCTGCGCGTGGGATCCCGCGGCGGGTGCGCGGCGCCGCTACCCGTGGGGCGCGTCGGCGCCGACGGCGCACCTGGCCAACCTCGGCGGCGACGCGCTGCGGCCCGCACCGGTCGGGGCGTACCCCGCGGGCGCGTCGCCCTACGGCGCCGAACAGATGCTCGGCGACGTGTGGGAGTGGACCACGTCGCCGTTGCGGCCGTGGCCGGGTTTCACTCCGATGATCTACGAGCGCTATTCACAACCGTTCTTCTCAGGTGTTGGGGCTGGGGACTACAAGGTGCTGCGCGGCGGGTCATGGGCGGTGGCGCCCAACATCCTGCGGCCCAGCTTCCGCAACTGGGACCATCCGATCCGGCGCCAGATCTTCTCCGGTGTGCGGCTGGCCTGGGACGCCAACTGATGTGCCGGCATCTGGGCTGGCTCGGCGACCCGGTGTCGGTGGCGTCGTTGATGTCAGAACCCGCCAACGGCCTTGTGGTGCAGTCGTATGCGCCGCGCCGCCAGAAGCACGGCCTGATGAACGCCGACGGGTGGGGCGTCGGGTTCTTCTCCTCGGATGTGCCCGACGACATCCCGCGGCGGTGGCGCAGCGCCACGCCGCTGTGGGGCGACGCGTCGTTCGCGTCGGTGGCGCCAGCGCTGCGCGGCGGCTGCATCGTGGCTGCCGTGCGCTCGGCCAGCATCGGCATGCCGATCGAGGCGTCGGCGTCGGCGCCGTTCACCGACGGCCAGTGGCTGCTGTCGCACAACGGCCTCGTCGACCGGGCCGTGCTGCCGCCCTCGCGGCACGCCGAGTCCGCCAACGACAGCGCGCTGCTGGCGGCGCTGATCTTCGACCGCGGCCTCGACCGGCTCGCCGAGACCATCGTGGAAATCGGCGCCGCCGACCCCGACGCACGGCTGAACATCCTGGCCGCCAACGGATCCCGCATGGTCGCCACCACATGGGGCGACACCCTGTCGGTGTTGAGCAGAGCCGACGGCACCGTACTTGCCAGCGAACCCTACGACGACGACCCGCGGTGGCGGGAGCTGCCGGACCGGCATCTGATATCGGTCGTCGGCCGCTCGCAGGTCGAGCTGATCCCGTTGAAAGGACCGTCATGACCGTCTCGCTGTCCAACCACCTGCCGGCCAACTCGGCCGCGCAGGCGCTGCGCCGTGATGTGCTTGCCGGCCTGACGCAGACCCCGAAGACGTTGCCGCCCAAATGGTTCTACGACTCGGTCGGCAGCGACCTGTTCGACCAGATCACCCGGCTGCCCGAGTACTACCCGACCCGCACCGAGGCGCAGATCCTGCGCAGCCGATCCGCCGAGATCGCCGAAGCCTCAGCGGCCGACACCCTGGTGGAGCTGGGCAGCGGCACCTCCGAGAAGACCCGCGTGCTTTTGGATGCGTTGCGCGACAACGGAACCCTTCGGCGGTTCATCCCGTTCGACGTGGACGCCGGTGTGCTCAACGCCGCGGGGGAGGCGATCCAGCGGGAGTACCCGGGCGTCGAGGTCGATGCGGTGTGCGGCGACTTCGAAGAGCACCTCGCCGAGATCCCGCGGGTCGGCCGGCGGCTGATCGCCTTCCTCGGCTCGACGATCGGCAACCTGACCCCGCAACCGCGGGCGCGGTTTCTGGCCGCGCTGGCGCAGACGATGCGGCCCGGCGACAGCCTGTTGCTGGGCACCGATCTGGTGAAAGACGCGCGACGTCTGGTGCGCGCCTACGACGACAGCGCTGGTGTGACGGCGCGTTTCAACCGCAACGTGCTCGCGGTCATCAACCGTGAACTCGGCGCCGACTTCGACCTCGACGCGTTCGAGCACGTCGCCATGTGGAACGTCGCCGAGGAACGCATCGAGATGTGGCTGCGCGCCCGCGGTGCGCAGCGCGTACACGTGCGCGACCTGGACCTGACGGTCGCCTTCGCCGACGGTGAAGAAATGTTGACCGAGGTGTCGTGCAAGTTCCGCCCCGACGGGGTCGCCGCGGAGCTGGCTGCCGCCGGGTTGCGGCGCGCCCGGTGGTGGACCGATCCCGCAGGCGACTTCGGCCTGTCCCTGGCGAGCACATGAGCCTCGCCGAGCAGTGGCGGTCGGCGCGGCCCAAGGTCGCCGGCCTGCACCTGGACAGCGCGGCGTGCTCGCGGCAGAGCTTCGGGGTCATCGACGCCGCCGCACAGCACGCACGCCACGAGGCCGAGGTCGGCGGATACGTCGCCGCCGAGGCGGCCGCGCCGGTGCTGGACGCCGGCCGCGCCGCCGTCGCCGCCCTGACCGGGCTGCCCGCCGACCATGTCGTGTTCACCACCGGCGCCAACCACGCTCTGGATCTGCTGCTGTCCAGCTGGACCGGGAAGCGCACGCTCGCGTGCCTGCCCGGTGAGTACGGGCCCAACCTGGCGATCATGGCCGCCAACGGCTTTGACGTGCGGGTCCTGCCCGCCGACGCCGCCGGGCGCCTCGACGTCGACGCCGCCGCCCGCCAACTTCGCGCCGATCCGCCCGCCGTCGTGCACCTGACCCCGCTCGCCAGTCACCGCGGTGTCGCGCAGCCGCTGACCGCTTTGGCCGACGTGTGCCGCAACCTCGGTCTCCCGTTGGTCGTCGACGCCGCCCAGGCGCTCGGGCACCTCGACTGTGCCGTGCGCCCCGCGGCAATTTACAGCGCGTCGCGCAAATGGCTCGCCGGACCGCGCGGTGTCGGCGTGCTGGCCATCGAACCCGAACTGGCGCAGCGGTTACAGCCCCGGCTGCCGCCGCCGAGCTGGGGCCTGCCGCTGACCGAGACCCAGCGCCTCGAGCACGGTGAGGCCAACCTTGCTGCCCGCGTTGGGTTTTCGCTCGCGGTGGGGGAGCATCTCGCGGCGGGACCGCAGCACGTGCGCGACCGGTTGGCCGAGGTCGGACGGTGGACGCGGCAGGCGTTGGCCGGCGTCGACGGCTGGCGGGTGGTCGAATCGCTCGACGAACCCACCGCGATCACCACGCTGGCCCCCACCGACGGCGCCGATCCGCAGAAGGTGCGGGCCTGGCTGATCGCGCAGCGGGGCATCGTCACCACCTACGCGGACGCGCAGCGCGCGCCGTTCGAGCTGACCACGCCGGTGCTGCGGGCCTCCCCGCACGTCGACGCCGCACCCGAGGAGTTGGCACAGTTCGCCGAGGCGCTGACCGCCGCGACCGCCGAGGCCTAAGGCTGGTCCCAGGTGTGCACAGGCTCGTTGCTGTGCATGCGCTCGCAGTACAGCCGCAACATCTCGGCCAGCGCGTTCGGGCGGCTGAGCCCGCGCTCCTGAAGCGCCTTCACCGTGGCCACCTGCCAGGTCGACCCGTTGCGGCCCGTCTTGGCGCGGCCCTCGATCACCCCGAGGTAGCGGTCGCGGACCTCACCGGCCACCTGCCAGCGGCGCAGCCCCTCATCGGCCATCGGCAGCAGTTGACGCAATACCAGCTCGTCGGGTGTCACCTCACCCATCCCGGGCCAGTACAGCCGGGCGTCCATGCCGTTGCGTGCCGCCTCCAGGAAATTGTGTTGGGCCGCAGCAAAACTCATCTTGGTCCACAGCGGCCGGTCCTCTTCGGAGAGCGTACGTAACGCGCCGTAGTAGAACGCGGCGTTGGCCATCATGTCGACGACGGTCGGCCCCGCGGGCAGCACCCGGTTCTCCACCCGCAGGTGCGGGCGGCCGTGCACCACGTCGTAGACCGGACGGTTCCAGCGGTAGATGGTGCCGTTGTGCAGACGCAGTTCGGCCAGCCGCGGGGTGCGGCCTTCGGCGAGTTCGCGGGCCGGGTCCTCGTCGCTCAGCTCGGGCAGCAGCGACGGGAAGTAGCGCACGTTCTCCTCGAACAGGTCGAAGATCGAGGTGATCCACCGCTCGCCGAACCACACCCGCGGCCGCACCCCCTGCGCCTTCAGCTCGTCGGGGCGGGTGTCGGTGGCCTGCATGAACAACTCGATGCGGGTCTCGGACCACAGCTGGTGGCCGAAGAAGTACGGGGAGTTGGCGCCCAGCGCAAGCTGCGGGCCGGCCAGCACCTGGGCGGCGTTCCAGTTCTGCGCGAAGTCCGCAGGCGAAACCTGAAGGTGCAGTTGCATGCTGGTGCACGCGGACTCCGGGGCGATCGACTCGGTCTGCAAGCTCAATCGTTCCGGGCCGGTGATGTCGATGAGGATGTCCTCGCCGCGGGCGGTGAAGATGGAATCGTTGAGCGCTTGGTAGCGCGTCGATTCGCTCATCCACCGGCCCGACAGATGCTCGGGCATCAGCGTGGGCAGGATGCCGACCATCACGATGTGCGCGTCGTGGTCATTGGCCTTGGCCTCGGCGGCGTTGAGGCTAACCCGCACGTCGTTCTCCAGCTCGAGCGCCGCCCGGCCGGGCAGCCGCCGCGGTGGAACGTTGAATTCGATGTTGTAGGCGCCTAATTCGGTCTGGTACGCCGGGTCGGCGATCGCCTCGAGCACTTCCTGGTTGGTCATGGCGGGCTGATACGCGTCGTCGACCAGGTTGCACTCGATCTCCATGCCGGTCAGCGGCCGCTCGAACTCGAAGCTGGATTGGTTGAGCATGGTTTCGAACACGTCGAGGCACTGCTGCACCTTGCGCCGGTACTCGCGCCGGTGCGCGCGGCTGAACTCGGTCTGCTTCAGTTGTTCGCCCACACCGCCGATGCTTCAGCGTCGGTGACGCTTGCGCAAGTAACCCGACCACAAACCACGCGTGAACGCCGTCGTGCGGGGTAGCCCAGGGTCGTGGACATCACCGTCACCTTCATCGGCAACGCCACCACGCTGATCACCGCCGGCGGTGTCACGCTGCTGACCGACCCCAACTTCCTGCACGCCGGCCAACACGCCTACCTCGGATACGGGTTGCTGTCCAAGCGACTGCATGATCCGGCGCTGGATATCGCCGACCTGCCGCCGCTGGACGCGGTGGTGCTCTCGCATATGCACGGCGACCACTGGGACCGCGTCGCGCAAGCGCAGCTGGACCGCGCGCTGCCGATCCTGACCACCCCGCACGCCGCCAAACGGCTGGTTCGGCGCGGGTTCGGGCGAGCGCAGCCCATGGCGACGTGGGACAACCACACCATCAGCAAGGGCGTCACGACGGTCACCGTGACGTCGTTGCCGGGACGGCACGGGCCAGCCCCGATCCACCGGGCGCTGCCTCCGGTGATGGGCTCGATGATCGAAGCGAGCACGCCCGGCGAGCCGACGCGGCGGCTCTACGTCTCCGGGGACACCCTGGTGATCGAGGAACTCGACGAGATACCCCGGCGCTTCCCCGACGTCGACGCCGGCTTGCTGCACCTGGGCGGGACCCGGTTGCCGTTCGGCAGGCACCTGCCGTTCGGGCTGACGGTCACGATGGACGGCCGGCGCGGCACCGCCCTGGCCGAACGGTTGAACCTGCCGCGCGTGATCCCCATCCACTTCAACGACTACGGGGTGTTCGCCTCACCGCTTTCGGATTTTCTCGCCGAGATGACACGACGCGGGCTCGCCGAGCGGGTCATCGAGGTGGTCCGCGGGGAGAGCGTCACGATCTGAGAACGCCTACCCAGGCCGCATACTGGCCGGGTGAGCGGGCCGGCAGCCGACGACGTCGACCAGGGTGGGCTGGAGCAGGTATCCACCGTCGACCGGGTCGCCTCGCTCACCGGCGTGCGCGCGGTGGCGGCGCTGCTGGTCATGGGCACCCACGCCGCCTACGGAACCGGCACCTACAACCGCGGATACGTCGGGCTGGTGTTCGCGCGCATGGAGATCGGCGTCGCGATCTTCTTCGTGCTCTCGGGGTTTCTGCTTTTCGGCGGGTGGGTGCGCGCCGCCGCGGCGGGCACTGCCGCACCGTCGGTGACCCGCTATGCCCGCAGCCGGGTGCGGCGCATCATGCCGGCCTACGTGGTGACGGTGCTGATCGCCTACCTCCTGTATGAGTTCCGCGAGATCGCGCCCAACCCCGGCCACACCTGGCACGGCCTGATCCGCAACCTGACCCTGACCCAGATCTACAGCGGCAACTACCTGACCGCCTACATGCATCAGGGCCTGACCCAGATGTGGAGCCTGGCCGTCGAAGTGGCGTTTTATGCGGCGCTGCCGCTGCTCGCGTACCTGCTGCTGGTGGTGCTGTGCCGACGGCAGTGGCGACCCCGAATGCTGTTGGTGGGCCTGGCCGTACTGGGTGCCGTCAGCCCGCTGTGGCTGCTGGTGATGCACACCAGCGACTGGCTGCCCAACGGGGCAGGGCTGTGGCTGCCGCACTACCTAATCTGGTTCGTCGGCGGGATGGCGCTTGCGGTGTTGGCGCAGAGCGGCGTTCGATGCTACGCCGCGGCGGCGCTGCCGGTGGCGCTGGCGGCCTACCTGATCGTGGCGACTCCGATCGCCGGCGAAACCGACGCCCCCGCACTGGGTTTGAGTGAGGACATCGCGAAGGTGGTGTTCTACGCGGTGATCGCCACCCTGGTGGTCGCGCCGCTGGGACTCCGTGGGCCGCGAAAGGGCTGGTATGAGCGGATGTTGGGCAGCAGGGTGATGGTATGGCTGGGCGAGATCTCCTACGAGATCTTCCTGGTGCACGTGGTGGTGATGGAGATCGTGATGGTTTCGGTGCTGCGCTGGCCGGTCTATACCGGCTCGGTGACGGGGCTGTTCGCCGCGACGCTGGCGTTCACGATCCCGGTTGCGTGGCTGCTGCACCGGCTGACCAGGCCTCGGGTCCGACGCTGACCGTTTAAACCGCCTCTCGTCGGGAATTACCTAGTTGTGACTACAGTGCGACGGGCAGTGTTGACCTACATCGCGGCACACCCGCAGGTGTACGACATCCTGCATGCGGTGGTCGGCCTCTACGTCGAGCGCAGGCGTTCACCGGCGGGCGACCACCACCTGCGGGCTCATCAACCCGCCGCGCAGTTCTACGTCGATCGCGGGGTCGGCATGCGTCGCCAGAGCGCGTAGCGCCGACGGGCTGTACGAGCGCAACGAGCTGATCACGCCGTCGTGCAGGAACGGGACCACCGGGGCGAGCGGCAGCATCACCGCGAGCCGCAGCAAGTGCAGCGGCGACGGCGGCCGAGGCAAGTCGATGATCAGCAGTTTGTCCGCCACGCGGGTGCCTTCTGAGAAGGCCAGCGCCGCCTGCGGCGGCGAGAGGTGATGAAACGACAAGGCGAACACCGCCAGGTCGAAGTGGCGGTCGGGCGCATCGATGGCGGTGGCGTCCAACCGGCGCACCGACGCGCGCGGGTGCGCGCCCAGCTCACCGGTCGTCATCGCGGCCACCGACGCGGCGTCGACGTCGGTGACGGTCAGCTCGGCGGTGGGGTGCCAGTCGAGCAGCTTGCGTGCCAGCGCACCGTGTCCGGCTCCGAGCTCCAGGATCTTCGGGTCGGGGACGTCGGCCACTTCGTCGAGCACCAGACGCGCGAAATGCTCGGTCTCGCCGAAGAATTCGCCTACCCACTCCAACGACCGGACGATCGCGCGCTTCCGCGCCTGACCCGCGGCGTCTTCGCCGGTGTCGCGGTCGAGATATTCCAGCCGGTCAGTCTGCAGCAGACGATCTACACACGACGCGTCCGGTCCGCCACGAGGCATGCGCGCGATGTCGGCGACTGAACGGGTCATGTAGACCATGATGGACGATTGCGACCGTCCTCAACCAGGTGGAGTGAGAGGAGCACGACGTTGGCCGACTTTGTCGCCGCTATCGACCAGGGCACCACCAGTACCCGCTGCATGATCTTCGACCACGGCGGCGCCGAGATCGGCCGCCATCAGCTCGAGCACGAGCAGATCCTGCCCAAGTCAGGTTGGGTCGAGCACAACCCCGTCGAGATCTGGGAACGCACGGCAGCGGTCATCATGTCGGCGCTGAACAACACCAACCTGTCTGCCACCGACCTGGCCGCGCTGGGCGTCACCAACCAGCGCGAGACGGCGCTGGTGTGGAACCGGCGGACCGGGCGGCCGTATTACAACGCGATCGTGTGGCAGGACACCCGCACCGACCGCATCGCCTCGGCCCTGGAGCGCGACGGTCGCGGCGACGTGATCCGGCGCAAGGCGGGCCTGCCGCCCGCCACGTACTTCTCCGGCGGCAAGGTGCAGTGGATCCTCGACAACGTCGACGGGGTACGCCGCGACGCCGAGAACGGCGACGCGTTGTTCGGCACCCCCGACACCTGGGTGCTGTGGAACCTCACCGGCGGTACCCGCGGCGGCATACACGCCACCGATGTGACCAACGCCAGCCGCACCATGCTGATGAACCTGGAAACCCTGGACTGGGACGATGAACTGTTGTCGTTCTTCGGGATTCCTCGGCAGATGCTGCCGAAGATCCAGCCGTCGTCGTGTCCGGAGTCGTTCGGGATCACCCGCGACGACGGCCCGCTCGCCGGCCAGGTGCCGCTGACCGGCATCCTCGGCGACCAGCAGGCCGCCATGGTCGGGCAGGTCTGCCTCGAGGCCGGTGAGGCCAAGAACACCTATGGCACAGGCAATTTCCTGCTGCTCAACACCGGCGAGAAGATCGTGCGCTCCGAGAACGGGCTGCTGACCACGCTGTGCTACCAGTTCGGTGACGCCAAACCCGTTTATGCGCTGGAGGGTTCGATCGCCGTCACCGGTTCCGCGGTGCAATGGCTGCGCGACCAGCTCGGCATCATCAGCGGCGCCGCGCAGAGTGAATCGCTGGCCCGCCAGGTGGAAGACAACGGCGGCGTGTATTTCGTGCCCGCCTTTTCGGGATTGTTCGCGCCGTACTGGCGTTCGGACGCGCGCGGCGCGATCGTCGGGTTGTCGCGCTACAACACCAACGCCCATCTGGCCCGCGCGACGCTCGAGGCGATCTGCTACCAGAGCCGCGACGTCGTCGACGCGATGGAAGCCGACTCCGGCGTGCACATGGAGGTGCTCAAGGTCGACGGCGGCGTCACCGCCAACGATCTGTGCATGCAGATCCAGGCCGACGTGCTCGGCGTGGACGTCGTCAAACCCGTCATCGCCGAGACGACGGCGCTGGGCGCGGCCTACGCCGCCGGTCTGGCCGTCGGGTTCTGGGAGAACACCGATGATCTGCGGTCCAACTGGCACGAGGACAAGCGCTGGACGCCCGCATGGAGCGACGAACAGCGCGCCGACGGGTACGCGGGCTGGCAGAAGGCGGTGCAACGCACGCTGGACTGGGTCGACGTCGAGTGATTTCGGTGCGCTGACATGCGCTCAGCGCACGTTCGCGCATCGAAATCACATGGTGGCGACGGCCGTGTTCTGTTCGAGGTGGCGCACCGACGACGTACCCGGGATCACCAACACGTTCGGCGCGACCGACAGCGCCCACCGCAGCGCGGCCTGCGCGGGTGAGCAACCGAGCCGCTCGGCCTCGCGCTGGATGTCCGGATGGCCCAGCACGGGATTGTCGGCGAAGAACCCCGAGCCCAGCGTGAAGAACGACACGAACGCGATGCCGCGCTCGGTGCAGGCGTCGAGCACCGGCTGCGAGGTGCGGTCGACGTAGTTGTACGGGTTCTGCACGCACACGATCTCGGTGTGGTCGAGCGCGATCTGTAGGTGCTCAGTTGTGATGCTGCTCAACCCGATTCCGCCGATCAAGCCCTCGTCACGCGCGGTGACCATCGCGTCGAGCTGCCGGGTGAACAGTTCCCGGTTCACTGGCGCCCCTGAGCCGGAATCGGTTTGGAGGTCGTGCACGCGCAGGTTGACCGCCGCGAGGCGGTCGGTGTCCAGCGTTGCGAGGTTCTGCTCGAGGTCGGCACGCAACTCGTCGGGCTGCTGCGCGGGAAGCCACGCCCCAGCGTCGTCACGACGCGCGCCGACCTTGCTGACCAGAGCGAGGTCGGCAGGGTAGGGGTGCAGCGCCTCGCGGATCAGCTCATTGGCCACATCGGGACCGTAGAACTGCGCGGTGTCGATGTGGTTGATGCCCAACTCGATTGCGCATCGCAGCACGGCCAACGCCTGCTCGCGGTCACGCGGCGGACCGAGCACTCCCGGCCCGGGAAGTTGCATCGCGCCGAAGCCGACGCGTCCGACATGGAATGAGCCCAGCGGGAAGGTTTGCATCCTTTATGGGTACACCGCCGGCCCCGGCGGCGTCTCAGCGATGCCCCGTCGATCCAACGCCTCGATCACCGACCGCGCCCACTGCTCTTGCATCTCGTGGGAGCGCAGGCCGTATTCGAGGGCCGCATGCGAGTAGAACGACCCGTCGTCGTCGCTCCATTCGACGGAGTCGCGAAGGGCTTCGAGCCGCTTGATCTCGGCGGCGGCGTTTTCGGCCAGCGCGGTCAACTGCGCGCGGGCCTGGTCCGGTGGGATCTCGCCGAGCAAGAACACCCGCAGCAGCCCCGCGCTGCGAAACGGCGGATCGTCCTGCGGGTTGGTCACCCACCGGCGCAACTCCTCGCGGCCGGCGTCGGTGATGCGGTACTCCTTGCGCCCGCGCGGGCCGATGTCGGAGACCTCGATCAGCCCAGCGCCGGCGAGCTTGTTGAGCTCGCCGTACAGCTGGCTCTGGGTGGCCGGCCACACGTTGGCCATCGACTCTTCGAAGAGTCGCAGCAGGTCATACCCGCTGCCAGGCCGTTGGGCCAGCAGCCCCAACGCCGCAATCCGGAGGCTCACGCAAGCGATGATACCTCCACTATTGACATGTCACTACAGACATGTCAGTGTTTCCCTGTCACGCGTTAGGAGATGCAGATGACCGAAACCTCGGAGACCTCGACCGACCAGTTCTTTATGCGGGGCAACTACGCCCCCGTCGCCGATGAACTCACCGAGTTCGACCTGCCTGTGGAAGGCACGATCCCGACCGAGCTCGACGGTTGGTACCTGCGCAACGGACCCAATCCGCGGCAGGCCACCGCCCACTGGTTCGTCGGCGACGGCATGATCCACGGTGTGCGGATCGAGGGCGGCCGCGCGGCCTGGTACCGCAACCGCTGGGTGCGGACCGACAGTTTCGAGAACGACTTTCCGCTCTACAACGCCAACGGCACCCGCAACCTGCGCTCCAGCGTCGCCAACACCCATGTGGTCAACCATGCGGGCAAGACGCTGGCGCTCGTCGAGTCGTCGCTGCCCTACGAGATCAGCAACGACCTGAAAACGTTGGGGGCCTACGATTTCGGCGGCAAGCTGGTCGACTCGATGACCGCTCATCCGAAGATCTGCCCGACCACCGGGGAGATGCACTTCTTCGGTTACGGCAACATCTTCGCCCCACACGTCACCTATCACCGCGTTGACGCCGACGGTGAGTTGACGGTCAACCGGCCGCTGGACGTGCCGGCGTTGACGATGATGCACGACTTCGCGGTGACCGCGAAGTACGTGGTGTTTCTGGATTTGCCGATCGTGTTCGACCTCGACATCGCGTTGAAGGCCGAAGCCGATATGCCCTACCGCTGGGACGACGACTACGGTGCGCGCTTCGGGGTGCTGCGCCGCGACGACCCGTTCGGCGAGGTGCGGTGGTTCGACATCGACCCCTGCTACGTGTTCCACGTCGCCAACGCCTATGACACCGGTGACCGTATCGAGTTGGCTGCGGTGCGCTATCCCGAGTTGTGGCGTGACAGCGGCGGGTTCGACGTCGAGGGCGTGCTGTGGAGCTGGAGCGTCGACCTGTCGACCGGCACGGTCACGGAGCGCCAGCTCGACGACCGGGACGTGGAGTTCCCGCGCATCGACGACCGGCTGGCCACGCTGCCCGCCCGCTACTCGGTCTCCGTCGGCGACGACCGGCTGGTGCGCTACGACCTGAGCACCGGCGACGCCGTCGAGCATGGGTTCGGCACCGCCGCGTCGCCCGGTGTGCCCGGTGAGGCGGTGTTCGTGCCGTCGACGTCGGGGCCAGCCGACGAGAGCAGCGGATGGTATCTCGGCTACGTCTACGATCCGGCGCGCGACGGCAGCGACCTCGTCATCATCGACGCATACGATTTCGCCGGCCCGCCCGTCGCCAGGATCCAAATGCCGCAGCGGGTTCCGTTCGGCTTCCACGGAAACTGGATCAGCGCCTGACTTGAGCCAGGCGAGTGCCGAACGTTCCTTACCGCTCGACAAATCGCGGAATCTTCGAGTGGTAAGGAACGTTCGCGGCGCGCTAGCCGGGCGGGGTCAGCCCGCCGGTGCCAGGCGACGACGGCGGCGCAAGCGGGGCTGGCGGTCCGGAGCCCGGCCACTGCGGTTGCGCGGCGGCAGCGTTCGGCTGCAGCCTGGCGAGCTCACGACGATGCCGTTCGGCCAGCACCGCGGCCAGCACCAGCTGCGGGGGAGTGCCGGGCGGTGGTGGCGGCGAGATCTGCGCGACGACCTCACCGGCGATCCGGTAGGCCATCTGGTCGCGCACGGCGGGGTTCAATTGCGATGCGCGGCTCAGGAATTGGCGGGCCAGCTCGGCCTGTTCGGGCCGCAGTCCGGACAGCTGCAGCGACGACGCCCACCATGCCAGCTGCGGTGGCATCATCGGCGGCGGCGCCAGCCGCGGCGCGCGTTCGCTGATCACCACGGTGCCCGCGAAAATGTCACCGATGCGCTTCCCCTTGGGCGACAACAGGCTGCAGATCACCGCAGGTCCGCCGGTGAGCATCCAGATTTCGATCACCCCGGCCAACGCGCGAAACAGCGCCTGGCGAAAGCGTTCCGGCCCGCCGTCCTCAGACACCACCCGCAGCCCCATCACCAACTTGCCCAGCGACCGACCGCGCGTCGTCGTCTCCCAGACCAGCGGGTAGCCCACCAGCGCGAGCACGGTGAAGATGATCAGCACCGCGCCCGACAACGCCGGATCGAACTGGTCCAGCGTCGTGGCCCACAACACCACCCCGGTGATGTAGAAGATCAACACCACGGTCAGATCGATGAGCGCCGACGCGA
This sequence comes from Mycolicibacterium sp. XJ662, assembly GCF_053484035.1. NCBI lineage: Bacteria > Bacillati > Actinomycetota > Actinomycetes > Mycobacteriales > Mycobacteriaceae > Mycobacterium > Mycolicibacterium sp. XJ662. Next base: position 1,383,849 of record NZ_JBEFTL010000001.1, read on the forward strand.
CGCGAACCGGTAGCTGGGCGATCTGAACATCCAGAACCACGGCGTCGCCGGTGACGACGACGGGTTGTTGCGGGCTGGCCATAGGCACCAACGCTACTAGGATTCGCGGGTGTGGATGTCGACGCGTTCGTGCAGACGCACCGCCCGACCTGGGCCCGGCTCGAGCAGCTGGTCAAGCGGCGCCGGAAGCTGACCGGCGCCGAGGTCGACGAACTGGTCGACCTCTACCAGCGAGTGTCGACCCATCTGTCGATGGTGCGCACCGCGTCCAACGATGCGGTGCTGATCGGGCGGCTGTCGGGGCTGGTGGCGCGGGCCCGGTCGGTGGTGACCGGTGCGCACGCGCCGCTGTGGCGGGAGTTTGCGCGGTTCTGGACCGTCTCGTTTCCCGTGGTGGCATACCGGTCGTGGCGCTGGTGGCTGGCCAGCGCGGTGGCCTTTTTGATCGTCGCCGCGGTGATCGCCATCTGGGTGGCCGGCAGCCCCGAAGTGCGGGCCACCATCGGAACGCCCAGCGAGATCGAGCAACTGGTCAACAACGACTTCGCGTCGTACTACAGCGAGAATCCCGCCGGCTCGTTCGCACTGCAGGTGTGGGTGAACAACGCCTGGATTGCCGTGCAGTGCATAGCTTTTGCCGTTCTGCTCGGCATCCCGATCCCTTACATCTTGTTTCAGAACGCCGCCAATCTGGGGATCGGCGCGGGCCTGATGTTCGGTGCGGGCAAGGGCGACATCTTCCTCGGCCTCATCACGCCGCACGGGTTGATCGAGCTCACCGCGGTGTTTCTGGCGGCCGCCGTCGGGATGCGGCTGGGTTGGTCGGTGGTGGCGCCGGGCAACCGGCCGCGGTCGCAGGTACTGGCCGAACAGGGCCGCGCCGTCGGGGCCGCGGCAGTCGGTCTGGTCGCGGTGTTCCTGGTCGCCGGCGTGGTCGAGGCGGTGGTGACGCCGTCGCCGTTGCCGACGTTCGCCCGTATCGCGGTCGGGGTGGCCGTCGAAGTCGCGTTTCTGGCCTACATCGTGTACTTCGGCCGCAAGGCGGTGCGGGCCGGGGAGACCGGTGACCTCGAGGACGCCCCCGACGTCGTACCCATCCGCTAGGGTCCCGTTCCTTGCGCGAGCAGACACAGAAGGGTGTCATTTGGCGACGGAGCGCAACCTTCTGCGTCTGCTCGCCGGCCAAACGGGCTAGAGCCGGCCGGCGGCCTTCATCGCCAGATAGTGGTCGGCCAGCGCCGGCGCCAGATCCTCGGGGGGCGCGTCGACGACGTCGACGCCCGTGCGCCGCAGCCGGGCGGCGATCGACCGGCGGGCGTTGCGGGACCGTTCGGCCGCGGCCGCGTCGTACACCTGCGCGGCGTCGGCGCGCCCGTCGGCCAGCTTCTCCACCCGGGGGTCGGCCACGGAGGCCAGCAGCACCTCATGCTTGGCCGACAACTGCGGCAGGATGCCCATCAGGCCCTCGTCGAGCGCTGAGGCGTTGAGGTCGGTCAACAACACCACGAAGGCGCGGCGACGGACCCGTCGCTGCACCGCGGAAACCATTGCCCGGGCGTCGGATTCGACCAGGGCGGGCTCCAGGGGCGCCATCGCCTCGACCAGCTGGGCGAGCAGTTCCGTGCGCGACGCGTTGAACACCCCCGCGCGGGTCACCCGGTCGTGGGCCAGGAAGTCCACGTGGTCACCGGCCCGCGACGCCAGCGCCGCCAGCAGGAGCGCGGCATCCATGAACCAGTCCAGCCGAGGCCATCCCGCAGGATCGTTTGCGGTCGGATCCACCCCGACGCGACCGGCCGACGTGCGTCCGGTGTCGAGCACGATGACCACCCGCTGGTCGCGCTCGGGGCGCCAGGTGCGCACGACCACGTCGCCGCGGCGGGCGGTGGCGCGCCAGTCGATCGACCGGACGTCGTCGCCGATGACATACTCACGCAGCGAGTCGAACTCGGTGCCCTGGCCGCGGATCAGCACCGGGGTGTTGCCTTCCAGCTCGCGCAGCCGGGCCAACCGCGACGGCAGGTGTTTGCGCGACAAGAACGGCGGCAGGATCCGGATCTCCCACGGCACCCGGTGCGAACTCTGCCTGCCCGCCAACCCGAGCGGGCCCACGGAACGCGCGGTGACCAGGTCCGAACGCTGATCACCGCGGCGCACCGGCGACAGTGTCGTCGAAACCCGAACCCCTTGCTCCGCCGCGATATCGACGGAATGAGTGCGGGGCTGGGCCCGTCCGCTCGGGGGCCACGCGTCGCGGATCGCCCCGCGCAGTCGACGGCCGTTGAGGTTTTCGACCAGCAAGGTGGCGTCCACCGACTGGCCCAACCGCGCCGCCGTATCACCGGACCGTTCGAATCGCAGCCGTCGCGGGCTCACGGCCAACGCGACATCGGCGCCCACCGCCACGACGAGTACCGCCAGCAGCAGTGCGAAAGTGGCTGCCGGCCACGGTGATACCGCGATCGGCAGCACGAAGAGAAGCGCGACCAGGCCGGCGCGGCCGGTGAGGACCACTAGCGCGGTACCGGCACGGCCGCCAGGATGCCGTCGAGCACACCGTCGGGGGTCGCGCCCTCGAGCTCGGCCTCCGGACGCAGCTGGATCCGGTGGCGCAGCGTCGAACGGGACATCGCCTTGACGTCATCGGGCGTCACGTAGTTGCGCCCGGACAGCCAGGCCCACGACCGGGCAGTCGCCAACAACGCCGTCGTCCCGCGCGGCGACACCCCGAGCTGAAGCGACGGCGAATGCCGTGTGGCCGCGGCGATGTCGACGATGTAGCCGAGCACTTCGTCGGCCACCAGCACCTGCTGCACCGCTTCGCGTCCGGCGCGCAGATCAGCGGCGCCGGCGACCGGCCGCACCGCCGACAGGTCGCGGGGATCGAAACCGCGGGCGTGTCGGTCCAGGATCGAGATCTCCTGCTCACGGCCGGGCAGCGGAACGTTGAGCTTGAGCAGGAACCGGTCGAGTTGGGCTTCGGGCAACTGGTAGGTGCCCTCGTATTCGATGGGGTTCTGCGTGGCCGCGACGATGAACGGATCGGGCAGCGGCCGCGCCTCGCCCTCGACGCTGACCTGACGTTCCTCCATGGCCTCCAGCAGTGCGGCCTGGGTCTTGGGCGGGGTCCGGTTGATTTCGTCGGCCAGCAACAGGTTGGTGAACACCGGCCCCGAATGGAACTCGAACTCCGCGGTGCGGGCATCGTAGACCAGGGATCCGGTGACGTCACCGGGCATCAGGTCCGGGGTGAACTGGACGCGTTTGAAGTCGAGTTGCAACGCCGACGCCAACGTGCGCACCAGGAGCGTCTTGGCAACGCCGGGTACGCCTTCGAGCAGCACGTGGCCGCGGCACAGCAGCGCGATCACCAAGCCGCTGACGACGGCATCTTGCCCGACAACGGCTTTGGCGATCTCTGTGCGCAGTTCCAGCAACGCGTTTCGCGCCTGTTCCGATGCGGCTGTCGGGCTAGCTGGCTGAGTCACGACTGTGCGACCTGCCTTTCGATGTTGTCGAGTTCACGGGCGAGGTTTACCAATTGGGTGTCGTCGGCCGGCGGCGGGCCGAAAAGCGTGTAGGCCACCGATTGCGGTGGCTGCCCGCAGCGTTCGGCCACCGATTGAACGACGGCAGCTTGGTCGGCGCCGGGCCCGAGGCCCAGCCGCGGCGACATCCGCTGCACGGCGGCCGTCCGCAACGCTTCGGCGGCGCGGTCGCGTGAGCGCGTGGACCGGTACAGCCGACCGCGGCCCTCGACGGTCTCCGACGCGCGCACCACTACGGGCAGCTTCTCGGCGACCAACGGCCCGATGCGCCGGCCGCGCCAAATCGCGAGCAGCACCACGACCAGGCACAGTTGTAAGACGATCCAATTCACCCGGTCGGGGATCATGTCGAAAAGCGACGCGGCACCGTCTGATTCGCCTTCGGGCTGCTGCGGCGCGTACCAGATCATCCGGGGATTGGTGCCGACGAGGTTCATCGCCAACGCGGCGTTGCCCTCCTTGAGCAGCTCCGAGTTGGTCATGAAGTCGGCGGTGCTGACGACGGTGATGTCGCGGCTGTCATCGGTGTAGCGCACCAACGCGCCGCCGTAGCAGCGGGTCACCGGAACGTCGCCGGCCGCCTCGAAGGCATCGCTCATGCCGAACTGCACTGACCCGGCGCGGGTGGCCTCGCGCAGGTCGCAGTCCGGTGCGTCGTTGCCGTAGTCCGTCGTTCCGCTGCGCTTGACCTCCGCTGCCAGAATCTCACGGGTGCGCGATATCGGTTGCACCACAAGACGATCACCCGGAAGCGCTGCCAACCGGTGCATGATGTCCTCGTTGATGAGGAAATAGGTCTGAACCACCACCACCAAGGTGTCGGGTCTGGCGGCGGCTTCGACCGCGGCGATGTCGGATGCCTCGATGACCTCGACGCCGCGGTCGCGAACCAGGCTGACCAGGGCGCGCGCGCCGTCGGCCGATGTGGAGGCCGGATCCATCCGGGCGCCGGGTGTCGGTGTGGTCAGGTACGTGGTCAGCAGCGCGACGCCGATGATGACGATCAGCGCGACCACCACCCAGCGGGCGCCGCGCAACCGTTGGCGCACCGTCGGCGCCACCGCGGTGTCGGCGGCCGTCATCGCACTTCCGCCCATCCGCCTGGCGACACCGGCGTGGCCGTCCCGGCGGAGTCGGTCGTCGGCTGGATCCGGCGGAGCTGGTCATCGAGATCCACAACTTGTCGGTAGGCCGGCTCCGTCCCGGGCCGCTCGCCGTAGGTGACGTCGTTGAAAGCAGTTGCGGCGGCTTGCAATTCGTCGGTGAGGTTCGGCAGCGCGCGCCCCGCGTCGCGGGCGAGTTCGGTGGCCGTGCGGCCGGGTACGGGTTCGAGGACCGCCGACTCCTCCAGCTGGCGCGCGACGGCGCGTAACCGGTGGCGGATGGCCGCAGCCCAATCCTGTGTCGCCGCAGCCTGTTCCGCGGCGAGCCGATGTTGGGCCGCGCTCCGATCACGGTCGGAAAGCAGTGCGTATTCGCCTCCCCGCGCGGTACGCATGGTGCGTCGAAGTACCCGTACCGCGACGATCAGCGCCACGGCGACCAACACTGCGAGGACGGTGATCGTCAGCCAGCCACCCGGTACCGACGCGGCCTCGTTGAACAGCCTGTACAGCAGATCGTTGAACCAGTCGCCGACCCGGTCGGTCAGAGATGCCTTGGGGTAGATCGGCTTTGCCAGCTCGCGTTCCGCGGCTTCGTGGGCAGCATCGCGGTCGATGTCTATGGTCGGCACGTCAGCTCTGGCCGGTCAGCCACAGATGGTCGGTCGACTCGGGCGGGGCGCCGGGGCCGTATCCGGCGCCGGTCTGCAACACCAGGTCGAAAGCCTCGGTGCGGATCCGGCTGTCGGTGTACTGCAGCACCACCACACCGGCGCTGAACGGCGCCGTGATGATCTGGCCGATCGCGCTGCCGACGGTCAGCACAGCCAGCGCCACCAGCGCCATGACCGTGGATGACGCGGCCATGACCAGCATTTGGCCACCGATGCTGAACGGGACCGACACCGCGACCGCGATCATCTGCGCGACGACGGCGGCCAGCAACCGGATGCCGAACACCCGCCAGAAGTTTGGTTTGACCAACCGGAACGACCGCAGCACGGCCGCGACGATGCCGTGGCGCTCCAACACGATGATCGGCGGTACGAAGGTCAGCATGGTGCCGAGGTAGACCAGCACCGCGATCAGGGCAAACACCAACGGAACGGCCAGCACCACCGCTGCCGCGCCGCCGGCCGCGTAGCCGATCCACACGATGAGCCCCACCACCGCGGCCACCAGCAACACCGCGCCGAGCACTTCGAGCACGGAGAAGCCGATCAGGGCCCATAGCCGTCCCCGAAGACGTTGCCACGCTTGGCCGATCGTGATCCCTGCGCCGAACACCGCACGGCCGACGACGACGGTGAGCAGACCGCTCAGCAGGATCGCCGACAGCCCCGTCGCGACGCCGCCGGCGACGCTCGACAACGACGAGCCGAGCAGCACGTCCGTGGACACCTCTTCGCCGCTGAGGGTCGGATCGAGTTGCCCCGCGATGGCGAGTGGACCCACTGACAACACCAGGGCGAGCAGTTGGGTGATCACCACGACCACCGTCGTCAGACCCAGAGTGGCCTTGGGGTTGGCCCGGATGTAGGTGATGGCGCCGTTGAAGATGTCGGCGAGGGTCAGCGGCCGCAGCGGGATGACGCCGGGTTTGAGCGGCGGCGGCGCACCATAACCCGGCGGCCCGTAACCCGGCGGCCCGTATCCCGGTGGCCCGTAACCGGGTGGCGGATATCCGGGCGGCCCACCGTAACCCGGCGGCGGGTAGCCCGGTGGCGGATAACCCGGCGGGGGATAGCCCGGTGGCGGATACCCGGCGGGTGGGTAACCCGGCGTCGGCGGCCCAGGCGTGGCGAACCCACCGGCGTCGGTACTCATGGCCACCATCCTGTCGGCCGCGACGCAAATTGACAACGTGGTCGGGGGTGCGTCGGACACCGATTTGGGTACGTTTGAACCATGTCCGAAGGTCCTGTCCTGAAGAATCGGTTGCGCTCGGACCTCACGGCCGTGATGAAATCTCAGGACAAACTGCGCACCGCCACGCTGCGGATGCTGCTCACAGCGATCGGAAACGAGGAGGTGGCGGGCAAGGAGTCGCGGGAGTTGACCGACGACGAGGTGCTCAAGGTGCTCGCCAGGGAATCCAGGAAGCGCGGCGAAGCCGCCGAGATCTACACGCAGAACAACCGCGGTGAGTTGGCCGCCAACGAACACGCCGAGGCCCAGGTCATCGACGAGTACCTGCCGACGCCGCTGACGGAGGCCGAACTGGCCGACGTCGCCGACACCGCGATCGCGCACGTCGCCGAGGCGATCGGGGAGCGGCCCACCATGAAGCAGATGGGCGAGGTCATGAAGGCCGCCACGGCCATCGCCGCAGGTAAGGCCGACGGCGCGCGGCTCTCCGAGGCGGTCAAGGCCCGGCTGTAGCCGGTTTTCCGGCCATCGACCGGGGTACCCCGATGCCATGACGCGGTTCGGATACACCCTGTTTACAGAACAAAGCGGCCCCAAAGAGCTTGTCAACTACGCCGTTTCGGCAGAGCGCGCGGGTTTCGACTTCGAAGTGAGCTCGGATCACTACTTCCCGTGGCTGTCGTCGCAGGGCCACGCGTCCTATGCATGGTCGGTGCTGGGCGCCGTCGCGCACGCCACCGAGCGGGTGGAGTTGTTCACCTATGTCACCTGCCCGACGATGCGTTACCACCCCGCGATCGTCGCCCAGAAGGCCGCCACGCTGCAGATCCTGGCCGACGGGCGGTTCACCCTCGGGCTCGGCACCGGTGAGAACCTCAACGAGCACGTCGTCGGCAAGCGGTGGCCCACGATCGCCAGGCGGCAGGAGATGCTGCGCGAAGCCATTCAGATCATCCGTGAGCTGCTCACCGGCGAAATGGTCGACTGGAAGGGCGAGTACTTCGAGGTCGACTCGGCGCGGCTGTGGGACATCCCCGACACACCGGTGGCCATCGCCGCCGCCGTCTCCGGCGAGCGGTCGGTGGAGACGTTCGCACCGCTGGCGGACCACCTGATCGCGGTCGAGCCGAACAAGGATCTCGTCACCGCCTGGCACGATGCCCGACGCGCCACCGGCCTGCCCGGTGCCGTGCGAGTCGTCGGGCAGATCCCGATCTGCTGGGATCCCGACCGTGACGCCGCCGTCGCGCGCGCCCACGACCAGTTCCGGTGGTTCGGCGGGGGCTGGGCAGTCAACTCCGATCTACCGACGACGGCCGGTTTCGACGGCGCGACGCAGTATGTGCGGCCAGAGGACGTCGCCGCGTCGATCCCGTGCGGACCGGATCTGGACGCGATCGTCGACGCGGTGAGCAAGTATTGGGACGCCGGGTTCACCGATATCGCCCTGGTGCAGATCGGCGACGAAAGCCAGGACATGTTTCTCAAGGAGGCCGCCGGCCCGCTGCTGGAAAAGTTGCGAAACGCCTCGGCGTAAACCTGTTTGGCGGTATCTGACGGGGGTACCCCGGCCCGACCTGAACAGTCCAAAAGCCGGGAGGCGATACATGTTCGTTCACAACAAAGATCTGCAATTCGAGGTTCGGGTCGAGAGGCCAGACCCTCGATTTGCAACGCTGCTCCAGGAGCAGTTCGGCGGCGCCAACGGCGAACTCAAGGCCGCGATGCAGTACTTCACGCAGGCGTTCGTGCTGCGCCAAAAGAACCCCAAGATGTACGACCTCTTCATGGATATCGCCACCGAGGAGTTCAGCCACCTGGAAATGGTCGGCTCGATGATCACGATGCTGCTCGACGGGCTCAACGACGACCTCAAGATGGCCAACGAACGCTGTGACTGGATGCCCGCGGTGGCCAGCCGCGACGGTCGCGACGAGATCATCCACAGCGTCGCGGTCAACCCGCTGTTCTTCACGCTCAGCGGTGGCGGCCCCGACGTTAAGGACTCCGCCGGCGTCCCCTGGCAGGGCACGTTCGTCAACGCCAACGGCGATCCGACCGTCGACCTGCGCAGCAACCTGGCCGCCGAATCGCGCGCGAAGATCGTCTACGAGTACCTCAAGCAGTTCACCGACGATCCCGGCGTGCAGGACACGCTGACGTTCCTGATGACCAGGGAGGTCGCGCACTTCCAGCAGTTCACCGCCGCCCTCAACGAGCTGCCGGTGAACTTCCCGCCCGGGCAGCTGCCCGGCGACGACCGGTTCCAGAACGTGGCGTTCAACATGTCCGACGGGGCCGGATCGGTCCGTGGGCCGTGGAACGAGGGCCAGGGCCCGTGGCCCGAGGGCATGAAGTGGGACTACGTCGAGAAGCCCCAGGAGCAGTGGCTGGGCACCAAGAAGCGGGAGAACAAGGGTGCTCAGCGGTGCCCCGAAGGACAACCCGCCGTGCAGGGCGAAAAGCCGTTCACCCACGAGCAACACACGGCGACCTAGTCCACCGTCGGAAAAGGCCGGTGCCCAATAGGCACCGGCCTTTTCTCGTAGCTACTTCATCTGCGGATCGGGTGGGTTCTCGGCTTCCCGGCCGGTGGCGGCGTCGCGGATGTGGTCGACCATCGCCGCCCCCATCCCCATCGTCTTCTGCACCAGCGGGTTGGCCGGTGTGTCGGGGTGCGGGCGCGTCGGCGCCACCTTCTTCGCTGCTTCCAGTTTGTCGCCCAGCTTTTCGCGGTCTTTCGGGCTCACCGCGGCTTCGAACTTCGGCCACACCACCTCCTGCTCGTAGCGGATGTGCTCGCGCCCGATCTTGACGAACTCCTGCAGTGCCTCGTGATAGTCCGCCTCACCGGGCTTACCGTTCTCCAGACGCTGCAGCAGCTCCTTGCCGGCCTGCTCCTGGCTGATCGCCTCGTCGGCCAGCTCGTCGCCGTCCTCGAGCGCGTCGCGAACCGCCGGCCAGAAGAACTGCTGCTCGATCGCCTCGTGTTGGGACTCGGCGATCACCAGGTTGGTGACCATGGTTTCCAGCCCGCTGCGCTGAGCGCCCTCCCCGGTCGGCGCCCCGTCGAGCACCTCGAACATCCCCAGCACGCTCTTGTGGTCTTCACGCAGAAACGTCAGTGCGTCCATATTTTTGCCTCTTACTTTCGGGTCACGGTCCGCTGCGCATACCCGCGGTCAGGGGGTTGAAACAGCGCCGCTGCGGGTAGTTCGTCCGGTGACGAAAGGACTTTCATGCCGCGCGGAAAAGGGATCTACGACGACGAAGACGCCGACGAGCCCAAGGGTGGTCGGCCAGGTCCGAAAGACGAAGGTAACGAAGGCGGTATGGCTACCCGCGAGAACGCGCCCGACGTCGCGGAATCCGGTGGGGAACCTACGGCCTGAGCGTCACTGCGCGTCTCGGCCCTGCCGGCTGCGCCGATACGCCGCCCGGCGAAACTCCCCGAGCCATCTGGGCAGCAGCGTGACATCGGGGTCGCTGTGCAATGTGGGGTCGAACGCGATGTCGTCGGTGCTGGGGTCTCTGTGGCGAAGCGTCAGCCGCGCCAGCGGCCTGAACCCGCCCGTACCGGGGGCTTGGTCGATATCGAAAATCAGCCCGTCTGAACTGATTTGGTCACGGATCGCGTCCAGCGACAACCCGCGTCCTTCCAGATCGGTCACCAGGCGCCCGCGCACCCACCATGCGGTATCGCGATACTGCAGCGGCATCAGGCTGGAGAACGACGCACCCGCCCACGTCGCGACGGGCGAGAGCACGATCCGGCTGTTGGCCACCGTGGAGGCCAACAACACATCCCAGGGCGTGCAGCCGTGCAGATCCTGCGGCGGCGGCATCCGCCACGCCAGCCCCGCCACATCAGGCAGCGCACCGGGCAATCCGACACCCTTCGACACCCGGGCGATCACGTCGCACGAGGTCATCGGCAGACCTTCACCGTCCGGGGCGATCCGCTCGAACAGGCCCTCGGCCATCACGCCGTTGGGGTGGAATAACCGGCGGCCGCGGATCGCCGCCCCGAGTCGGACCGGTAACGCGGCGATGTCAGATGTGCGCACAGAGTTGGGGTGCCCGCGCGGCGTTGTGGCAAAACCGGGTTTCAACCGCGCCGAGATAGGGCATTAATTCTGGGCTAGTGCTGCGACGGCGCAGTGAACTTTGTCGAAAGGCCGATGTGACTACCGCGTACACCGACCTGGGTAGCCCGATCATCGCCGAGGGTGTCTATGCCCCGCAAGAGGACTCCCAACTGCTCATCGATGTCATGGAGAAAACCGGCCTGGCAGAAGGTCATCGGGTAGCCGACCTGTGCACGGGCTCCGGGGTCGCGGCCATCGCGGCAAGCGAACAGAACGCGAAGGAGGTCACCGCCTTCGACATCTGCGCACGTGCGGTGCACTGCGCGCGCACGAATGCCGCGGCCGCAGGCGCCGAAGTGGCTGTGCACCTGGGTTCGTGGGCGCGTGCAGTCGAATTCGGGCCGTATGACCTGGTGATCTGCAATCCCCCGTACGTGCCGCACGATCCGAGCCTCGACGACGCGCTGCCGTCGCACATCGGCCCGCCCCGCGCCTGGGATGCGGGGTTCGACGGACGCCTCGTTCTGGATCCGCTGTGCGCGGCGGTACCTGACCTTCTGGCCGACGGCGGATCTTTTCTGGTGGTGCAGTCCGAATTCGCAAGCCCGCGTCAGACGCTGGGCGCGTTGGCGGCCGCCGGAATGGACGCTGAAATCGTTGCTTACCAATGGATTCCGTTCGGACCGGTGCTGACATCGCGAGCCGATTGGTTGGAGCAGACGGGGCGCCTCGAGCCGGGCCGCCGTGAAGAAGAACTCATCGTCATCCGGGCCGACAAGCCATGAGCGACAGCCAGCCGCGCACGGTGCGGATCGTTCCGTCAGGGCCCGTGATGGTCCAGGGCCCGGTGCGCATCGAGATGCCCGACGGCCGAGTGGTGGAGTCCGACCGGTTCATGGTCGCGATCTGCGCGTGCAAGCGCAGCAAGGATTATCCGTTGTGCGACACCAGCCATCGCTGCCGGCGCCGCGCCGAGCCGACCGACAAGTCCTCAGACAAGCGGTCGGCGTAGCGACGAGCGGTTGCCGGTCCAGCACGCCATCATGTGGTCGGCCAGCCGGTCCTCCACGACATCGCGAGCCCGAATTCCGAACACCACATCGCGTTCCAGTTGCGGCTCGCGTGCGATGAGATCCCCGACCACGTCGGTGCGCACGACCTGTTCGTGAACGGCGTCGGCCACGACGTGCTCGTGGTAGAAGGCCACACACGCATCGGGCGCCCCCATCCGCTCGAGGGCCTGAACCAGGCGCCGAGACCCGGGTGAGGACGTGATCTCGGTGGACGCGAAGTGCCCGATCGTCGCCCCGCGTAGCTCCCGGTGCAGTCCGAACAGCGACATCAGGTTGACCGACGCCAGCGCGTCGGCTGGCACCGCGTCGAGGTAGGCCAGATACGACGAATCGAGCCGCGCGGCCTCCATCAACTCGGTGTACAGGTGTTGGTGGACCTGATCGCCACGGCCGCCGCCGAATTCGTCGAACTCAACCGCGACGAACGCCGCCTTGGAATGTCCGATCAGCCGCGGAATCGCCCACGCGTGCGGGTCGCCCTCCTTGAGGTGGTAGACCGAGCGATGCACGAAGTACTCCTGCATCTGCTCCCAGGTGCCCTTGTCGCGCAGGTAGTAGGACGGGCCTTCGCCGTCGACCGGCTCGACCGAGAGCTTGTCCATCTCGGCGGCGGCGGTGTCGTCGGCCGTGATCTCGCCGACGTCCTGGCGTACCGCGCTGAGGAAGGTTTCTTCCAGTCGGCCACGCAGATGCAGCAGCGAGGGATTCCACTCCCACCGGGGGCTGACCCCGGCGAATCCGCGGTAGTGCAGTTCGTAGCAGACGTACAGCGCCAGCTGCAGGTCGAGGCCGTACGGGTCGGCCTCGGCAACCGGCACGTCGATCCGGTGGACGTGGAGCGCGGGCCGATCCCGGCGCAGCAGCTCGATGACGGTGGCGGACAGCGGCCCGACGGCCCGGGGCAGCGCAGGTTCAACGAGAACCGAAGACATGGTCACGACCTCATTAATTCCCCGCATCGATGCCGGTCAAACACCGTTTACCGACGTCGATAAGGGGGTAGTTCGTCTCATACTGGCCGTGGCGAGGGGATCGGAAATGTTCGAGCTGGATGTGCTTCTGGCGAGCTATCTCTGCGGCTGGGTCATTGTCACGCTGGGCCTGTACGTCGCGGGCAAGCGGCTTGGCGAGCGCAGGACGGCGGCGCCACACACACTCCGTGTCAGCGTTCTCGGCGGCGCGCTGTGGCCGCTGCTGCTCATCGGCGTGGTGGAGGCCAGCTCCATCGTCGTGTTGACCAAGCTCGGGGCGAAGACGACACCGCATATGGGTGTGCCCGCGTAGCTGACGCAGTCGGGGCGGCGGGGGAGCACCGTAGGTAGTGTCGCTGATGATTATCCGATCGGTAACAGCTATTTCGGCTGGCTGGTCGTGGTGTCGTCGGCGGTGAGTGGGCCGTCTCCGGTGTCAAGCAGAAAGACCGCGAGTAATTCGGCGGGTTCGGTGGCGCTGGCGTTCTCGCTGATCGTGTGGTGCGCGCCAGGGGTCTCCTTCCACGTCGCACCGGCGGGATAGACGCGCGCGGACTCGCCTTCGACTTCGCTGCGGATCGCTCCGGAGATGACGTAGGCCATGATGAATGCCGACTTCGCGTGGTGATGGGCTGCGCTCCGGGCTCCCGGCGGGTAGCTGACGGTCACCGCTTGAAGTGACTTCCCCGGAACGTTGGTTGGTTGGTTGAAAACTTCGCGGACGACCACGCTGTGGTTCGGGTTCTCCGGTGTCGGCTCCGCATGGGCCGCAGGCGCGAGCAGCGCAACAGCGACCATTACGGCAAATAGCGTTTTCAGCGCCACTGGTTGGCCGCCTTTCTTACGGATGTAGTGAGGGGCCGGCACGTGGCAGAAGCCACGGGACGGTCCGCGGGTTTCCTTCAGTCCTCGGTTACGCGCAGGATCGTCTTGCCGACGACGCGCTTATCGGGGGCGAAAGCGGCGGCTGCCTCGGCTAGAGGTAACACGGCGCCCACCGGCGGCGTGAGGCGTCCGTCGCGAACCCGTGCGGCGAGGCCGGCGAGCTGGGCGCGATTGGCTTCTACGACGAAGAACACTGCCCGTCCGTCGCACGGCCGCGTCTCTGGCGGCTCGGCGACGGTGACGAGTGTGCCGCCAGCCCGCACCAGTGCCGCCGAACGGGCTAGCACCTCCCCGCCGATCACGTCGAACACGACGTCGACTTCGCCCACATCTTCGAGTCTTTCTGTCTCCAGGTCCACGAAGGTTTGGACGCCGAGCGCGGCTGCGCGGTCTCGATCTGCGCTGCGGCCCGTTCCAATGACACCGGCACCGACCTCACGAGCGAGCTGTGCCGCGGTCGAGCCGACCGCACCCGCGACGCCGTGGATCAGGACCGTCTGTCCAGTGGTGAGGTGTCCGTGGTCGAACAGGGCCTGCCAGGCGGTCAATCCGGAGACCGGTAACGCGGCGGCCGCAATGTGGTCGACGTCGATCGGCAGCGGTGCGAGATTGCGGGCCTCGATCGCGGTGTACTCAGCTAGCGACCCGTCGCGGGCCCAGTCAGCGAGACCGAACACCCGCTGTCCAATGCTCAGACCGGTGGTGCCGTACCCCAACTCAACCACGACGCCCGACAGCTCGTGGCCGGGAACGCTGGGTGTGCGGTCGCGTCCGGCGCGGTCGATCCAGGTGTGCGGCCAGTCAAGCTCACCGGGGGTGAAACCCGCGGCGTGCACCCGCACAACCACATCGTTCTCGCCCGCCTGCGGGTAGGGCAAATCGGTAAACGAGAGACCTGCGACTCCAGCGTCACGATCTGAAACAGCGATGGCTTGCATTACATGTCCTTCCTAATAGCGGTGTCGTGCTTTCCGTCCTACCGGTCTCGAGGTGCGTCCCTTCCGATGCAGACTCAAGACGTTCGGTCGCACCGCCTCGAGTGCAAATCAAGTACATCGTCGGCTGCACTGCTTTTCCGCTCGTCATCTGTTGAGAGAGCTTTTATCGACGCGGGGTGAGGTGTCATCACCCGACGAATCAATTCACCCGGGTGAGCACTGAGGCCGCCCCGACCACCAACCCAAACGCAGCGAAAAGCCAGCTACAGGTGGACTATTCGCACCAGCTCGTGGCCTGCTGCAAGGCCGCGCTGCCGGGCAAGTTCACGGACGCATTCGTCGGACATTCACCCGGGTGAGATGGGTGCTGGGGTGGCGACAACTCACCCCGCGGGTGCACAGAGTGGTCGCTGACGAAGGCCGTATTGACCGACCGGAGATGAACGGAGACCACATGTCAGCCAACCTGGGCGTCGCGGTGTTGACCGATGGACTCAAAAGCGTGCGCACCACCACGGTCGCGGCGCTGATCGCGCGCTACGGGTTGGTGATCGTCATCGCGTGGTTCGGCGCCATGAAATTCACCTACTACGAATCACACGGAATCTCGCCCCTGGTGGCCAACAGCCCGTTGATGAGCTGGATCTACGACATCATCTCGATCAGCGCGTTCGGTCGGCTGCTGGGTCCGATCGAGTTGATCACCGCGGCGTTGCTGGCCCTCAAACCGTGGTTTCCCAAGGCCGCGGTGCTCGGCGGCCTGATCGCCTCGCTGTTCTTCGTGACCACGTTGAGCACCATGATCACCACCCCCGGCATCGGTGAAGCATCAGCCGGTGGCTTTCCGGTGCTCTCGGCCAACGGCCAGTTCTTGATGAAAGACATCGCCCTGCTGGGCCTGTCGCTGTGGCTGCTCGCCGACGCAATCGAAGCCACCCGCAAACCAAGAACCCTCACCACCCAACACCCCAACACACCGCGCTTATGATGCCGGGTGCGACACCGTCAGCCGGAGACCATTACGACCTAGTCGTCCTCGGTGGAGGCTCCGGGGGATACGTATCGGCTATCCGCGCCGCCCAACTCGGCATGACCGTTGGGGTAGTCGAGGAACGCTACTGGGGTGGAGTGTGTCTGAACACAGGCTGCGTTCCTTCAAAAGCGCTGCTGCGTAATGCTGAAATTGCCTCGGTCATCACCCACCAGTCCGAAGCATTCGGCATCAACGGCGAGGTGAGCTTCGATTACGCCCGCGCCGTGTCACGCAGCCGCGAAGTTGCCGATGCCCGTGTCCGCGGAGTGCACTTTCTGATGCGCAAAAACAACATCTGCGAGATCGACGGCCACGGCACCTTCATCAGCCCGCACAGCGTTCAAGTAAACCTCCGAAACGGAGGCCAGCACCTGTTGAGCTACGACCATGCCGTCATCGCGACCGGCTCACGCGTGCGCATGCTGCCCGAAGTTGTTCTCAGCGACAACATCGTCACCTACGAACAGCAGATTCTCAGCTCCGAACTGCCCGAGTCGATTGTGATCATCGGGGCTGGCAGCATCGGTATGGAATTCGCTTACATCCTGCACAGCTACGGTGTACGGGTCGAGATCCTGGAATTCACCGACCGGGTGCTGCCCACCGAGGATGCTGCTGTCTCACGAGAACTCCTGCGGCAATATCGGCGTCGCGGGATAACGATTCGCACATCCACCCGCGTAGAAGCTGTCATCGACCACGGCGAGTACGTCACAGTGAGCCATACCGGCGCTGACGGAACCCACGTCACCGCCCAGGCTGCACGGGCTTTCATCTGCGTTGGATTCTGTCCCAACGTCGAAGAACTCGGTCTTGAGGTCGCTGGTGTGCGGGTCAACGTCACTGGCGCTATCGAAATCGACGCCTACATGCGCACGTCCGCTCCACATATCTATGCCGTCGGCGACGTCACCGCTAAAGTTCAACTCGCCCATGTCGCTTCCGCGCAGGGCGTGGTCGCCGCGGAAACCATGGTGGGCGCCGACACTATGCCGTTGGACTATCCGATGATGCCGCGCGTGACGTTCTGTCAGCCACAAGTCGCCAGTTTCGGCTATACCGAAGAGCAGGCCCGCGCGGCCGGACACCGCGTCCGGGTCGCCACTTTTCCCATGCAGGCCAGCGCCAAAGCCCACGGACTCGGTGAGCGCGGCGGGTTCATCAAGATAGTTGCCGGCGACGGACATGGCGAGCTTCTGGGAGGGCATCTGGTTGGCAGCGAAGTCAGTGAGCTGCTCCCCGAGTTGACGCTCGCGCAGCTGTGGGACCTCACCGCCACCGAGCTGGCTCGAAATGTACACACCCATCCCACGCTCGGCGAAGGACTACAGGAATGTTTTCACGCCTTGACCGGGGCAGCCATCAATCTGTAGCGAAAGGATCAGCGTGGTTGAGCATCGCCATGTCGACGTGGACCCCGACTCGCGGCGGATACAAACTTCCCGACTGGTGTTGCGGCCCTGGCGCCTTGATGATGATGTCGCCGCGTGTGCGATCTACGGTGCGTCGGAGGTGGCTCGTTGGCTGTGTCCGGCACTGCCCAACGTCATCGACCGCAACGATATGAGACACATCTTGAGCGTTTGGATGGCCGAGAGTGACGTGGCCGGTTTGCCATCGGGACGGTGGGCGATCACCGACAAGCGAAGCGGGCAGGTGATCGGGGGAGTGGCCTTGCTGCCACTGCCGCCAATCCAAAGCGACCTCGAGATCGGATGGCAGCTTGCCCCCGCGATGTGGGGGCATGGGTACGGTGCGGAGGCCGGCCACGCTATTGCGCATCAGGCCTTTGAGTACGGGGGGCTCAGTGAGGTGTTCGCGGTCATGCGTCGGGGCAATCACCGCGGGACCGCCACGGCACGGCGCGTCGGCATGGAATGGGTCGGCGAGACCACGAAGTACTACGGGTTATCGCTACAGGTCTATCGTCTGAGTAAGGCCGATCTGGACCTTCCCGAGCCGGGCTGCACCGAGGTCGCAAAGCGTTGACTACCGGCCGGTATCCCTTCCGCGCGAGGACGATCACTGCGCAGACGGTGGTTCCCGCGGGGCCGAAGGCCCGCCGCCAAGGGCGGGTTGCGCACCGGGTCGGTCACGGCATAACGCCGCGATGTCGCAGGGCACAGGCTGACACCCCGCCCGGGCATTCGTGATCAACCAGGCGGCGCTCAACGCGCCCAACGCGAACAGGGCGGCGCTCACCTCTAACGCGCGGGCGAGTCCGTTGGCGCTCACCGTGCCGACACTGATCAGACCCAGCATCCCGATCGACATCAGCGCTGCCAGCCGCGAAACGGCATTGTTGATCGCCGACGCCAAACCGCTGTTTTCGATCGGCACGGAGGCCAACGTCACCGACACCAGCGGTGTGATGGTCGCGACCAGCCCTGTGGCCAGGACGGTCATCCCAGGGACGATGTCGGTGACCGCATGGAATCCATTGGGTTTCGGGCGGATCAGCAACACTCCGACCGCCGCCAATGCGGGGCCACAGATCAGAAATGAGCGTGGACCCACCCGCGCGGCGATGCGGCCGACATGACGGGCGAATATGAACGACATCAACGGAATCGGCATGGTGGCAAGTCCGGCCGCGGTTGCCGAGTAGCCGGCGACTTCTTGGACGTAGAGGGCGACGACGAGCGAGCCCAGTGTCAACGCGCCGTAAACGAACGCGGTGACAACGTTGGCGGCAGCGAAATTGCGAGAGGTGAATAGCGGCAACGGAAGCATCGGGTAGCGGCTACGTTGTTCCCCCTTCACGAACAGAACTAGTGCGGCAATCCCGATCACCAATGGCACGGAAACTCCGGGGTCGGTCCACCCCTTGCGTTGCGATTCGATCAACGCATAAACGGTTGCCGCCAGCGCTACGGTCGATAGAACCATCCCGGCGGCATCGACGTGCGCTCCGTCGACCCGTCCCGGAATCGGGCAGAGCCAAAAGGTCAGCGCGTAGCCGATCGCGATCGGTATCGCGGACAATATGAAGATCCAACGCCACCCGAGAAAATCGACGCACAAACCGCCCAGCAAGGGGCCCAACGCGAAGGCAGTTCCGGTCCACCCGGTCCAGACGCCGATTGCCGCCGACTGATGTGCTTTGTCGAAGATCGTGTTGATCAACGCCAGCGAACCGGGCACCAGAAACGCCGCACCCAAGCCTTGGATGAGTCGCGCGGTGATCAGCGTCGTCGGTGAGGTGGCGACCGCGGCCAGAACCGACCCCACCCCGAACGTCAACAGCCCGAAGCGCATCACCCGGACGCGTCCGAACCGATCCGAGATGGACCCGCCGGGCAGAATAGCGGCCGCCATGGCCAACAGGTAACCGTCGACAATCCATTGCTGCAAAGCTATGCCGCCGCCGAGGTCGTTTTCGGTTGCCGGCAAGGCCAGATTAATCACGGTGGCATCGAGGAACGCGACCATCGATACCATCACCGCGACCACCATTGCGCGGCTGGTCGGTGCCGCGTCGCGAAACCTCATCGCGGCCGCGGTTCGGCGAGCGCCAATGTTTGGGCGCCATCGCCGAGAACCTTTATGCACCAACGCATCGAGAGCACAGCCGGTGAGCGCCTGGCCGTGCCGCTTTGATCGCTCATGTCGGCACAATGGCGGTGACCTCGACTTCGACGCGAATGTCGGGCCACACCAGGCCGTCGATTATGCTGAGCATCGCGGCTGGTTGGTGTCGGACAATCTCCTTGCTCACAGTCAAATAGGCGGACACGTTGTCTCTGCTGGTGAGCCATTGGCGCATATAGACAATGTCGGTGAGTTTGGCGCCGGCCCTGCCAAGCGCGTTTTCGACGTTTGCCCAGCACTGCCGGGCTTCGTCGGCGAAGTCCTCAGGCAGGGTGCCGTCTTCGCGAAGTCCGGGCGTCCCGGAAACGAACAGCCATGTGCCACCGGCAGATACAGCGAGTGCATCGGCGTAGCTACCGATGTGAGCGGCCACTCCAGTGACGATCGGGGTGACGGTGGTCATTGTGAGACTCCTGTTTCTTTGATCCGGTCAGTCTTTGCGGGAAGTTGCGGGGTCGGCCGATGCCTGTTGATAGCGGAGATCATCGGCGAACATCTGCTCGTCAGTGGGGTGCATCGCTGCGGATGTCGACATGAATTCCTCGCTCGCGGAGAACTTCGCCAGCGCCGATTGTGCGAATCCGATCGACACCAAAGGGCGGGTAAACAGAGTGTTGGTCAGGTATCCAAACGCAACGGCCCACCTGTTGGCGTTGCTGGGTATGGCATACAGGTGGTAGAGCCGGGTCACGAACTTCGCAGCGAATCCAGACAGGGGTACGTTGAGCGGGTTAGCAACGGCAAACCCGGGACCCAGATCGACAACAGTCCCTAGATCGCGGTGTCGATAGTTGCGTGCACGGCCATAACCCAGGCTGGCGGCGACGTTTCGAGCGAGAACCTTGCCTTGCCGATTGGCATGCTGTGCTGTTGGTGGCGTAATCGTCCCAGGGTTGGTGATATCGGGCACGGCCGCGGCGTCGCCGCCGGCGTAGACGCCCTCGAAGCCGGGGACCTGCAGATTTGATCCGACTTTGAGTCGGCCTTTCTCAGTGGGCAGTCCCATGGCCGCGATGAGCGGGTTCGCGACGACGCCGGCCACCCATGCGACGGTGTAGGTGCCGATGTGGGTCCCATCGCTGAGAACGACATGATCGGTCGCAACGCTGGCAAGGGTGACGCCGACAATGATCTCCACGCCTCGTCGTCTCAGCACCTCCTCGGCTCGTGCTGCCAGCTCTGGGCCGAGTTCGGGCATCAACCTGCCCGAGCGTTCGACGAGTATCAACCGGACATCACCGGGTTCGAACCCGAAGTGCTGTACGGCGGCTGCGGCCATCGCACACAGCTGCGCAATGAGTTCTGTTCCGGAGTAGGAAGATCCGACGACCATGATGGTTCTGCGTGCGGCCGCGCGTTCGGGGTTCTGATCGATGCGCGCCAGCTCTAACTGTTCGAGGATATGGTCGCGGAGGTAGAGTGCCTGCGCGGTCGATTTAAGGCCCCGCGCGTGCTCGGCCAACCCGGGAATGTCAAACAGGCGACTGATCGAACCCGGAGTCAAGACGAGCCGGTCCCACCGGAGTTCGTGACAGTTGCCTTCCTGGTCCCGGCACTGGAGTGAACGCGCCGCCAAGTCCACCGAATCGACATAGGCCCGAAACAGCCGAACGCCCGGCAGCACGTCGATCAAGGGCACCGTCGCGAAACGAGGGTCAATCGCTCCACCGGCGACCTCGGGTAAGAGGGGTGTGTACAGCAGGTAGTCAACCGGTGAGATGAGGGTGACGGTCGCGTCGGAGCGGTGCCGCTTCAACAGCCTGCTGAGCCGGCGTGCACATTCGAAACCGGCGAATCCGCTACCGACGATCAGAACTGAGGGGGGCTGTCGGGTGGGGCTCTCGACCGTATCGGGGGCTCGTGTTCTGGTTCGACGCATACGATCTCCCGTTGTCGTGGTGTCTGGAGGGTGATGTGACAGGCCAGCTTCAGCCGCGTTGAGGTCCTCCGCGGCCAGCTGTTGTGGTTCTCTCGACCGACCTTGTCGTCGCACCGGGTGACTCGTCATCACCCGTGCGGCAGGTTCACCCGGGTGAGCCTGGCAGATGACAGCCAGCCCAATGCGGGCCCGAGCTGTGACGATCCACGCACGCGGGGCGAGCGGCAATCAACCGATGAACCGACCGCCCGGATGATCCGTCACGCGCAACGGGTTGCAGGTATTACTCGATGCCGTAGTCATTGATTTTGCGGTAGATGGTGGCCCGCGACATCCCGAGCGCGTGTGCTGCCATTGGCTTGTTGCCTCCGCTATCTTGCAAACTGCGGACGATCGCGTCCCGCTCCAGGGCTTCGATTTGAGTCAGTTTGCGCCGCGTGACGGAGCGGCATTCCGGGGGCAACTTATCGGCGCTGATGATGCCCGAGCGTTGGCGGGCAACAGTTTCGGTCAGGACCCGTCGAAGCTGCGACACATTGCCCGGCCACGGCAGTCTGCTGAGCTGACGCATCGCTTCAGCGGTCAGCTCGACATCGGCGCCCCGGGTGATTTCGCTCAGCAGCTGCGGCACGAGTTCCTCGAGGTCTTCGATTCTGTGTCGCAGAGCGGGGACTGTGACGGTATGGGTGAACAACGGCAGTAGTCGCTCATTGATTAGCGCCGAAGGTGTCGTGCTGCGCGTGGTTGCCGCGATCCACCCGCGGGCTGCGCGTGCCGCCAACATCGTCGTGATCGCCTCAATGGTGTCCTTATCGATGTCGTCCACGTTGGCAATGACCAGCGCGAAGTCCTCATCGCAGCACTCGGCTGCCAGCTCGGCCACGAAACCCGCTGAGGTCGGAAACATTTCGGCGCGTATGACGCGAACGGTTCGGCCGGGCATCACGTGCTGACCCGCCGCTTGGGCCAGTCGTGCGCGACCAGATCCTTTCTCTCCTTCGAGGAGCACCCAGGCTCGGTCCCGGCAGCATTCCCGCACCTGCTCGCGGCAGCGCAGCCACGCACTGTTGCGACCTGCCAGGCCAGGGATATGGGTGGGCGCCGAGCGGCTCATGCGTGCAGCGGGCGGGCTGGTTTCGCCGGATATTTCGACGTGGAACACCACGTTGATGCGCCCGTCACGTAACGTCGACCGATCGGCCGCGGTGACCTTTGCGGTGCGCCCAGTCGGCAAAACCACAACCACGGTGCCCGACAGCGTGGATGCAACCAGATCATAGGCGTGTTCGAGCACTGCCGCCTGCTCGTTGCCGTCGAGGATGCGACGTAGGAAGGGGTTCATCAGCACCACGTCGCCACCGATAGCGAGCACACCTCGCGAGGATCGCCGTGCCTGCCGCAGGTATGCCTCCAACAGCGCGGTCTCTCTCGCGCGCGCCACTTCCCGCATACGGTCCTCTATCTGGCGACTGGCGCTGGTAGCCAGCGCAAGCAGGAGCGGATCGGATTGGTCTGCCAGACAACTCAAATTCACCGCACCGATCAGCCGGCGCGTGACAGGGTCACGGATCGGTGCCCCCGCGCACGTGAACCCGGTGAACATGGCAACGTAGTGCTCGCCTCCACGGATGAATGCAGGCAACGCCGTCTCCAGTGTGGTGCCAATTCCGTTGGTGCCGGCCACCTGTTCAGCCAGGCTGAAGCCCGGCGCGAGACCCACCTTGTCCAATGCGTGAAGGATTGATACTTCCGCGGCGGTGCGTTCAACGACCACGCCGTTGGTCGACGTCAGGACTACGCTGACCGCTTGCGCCGCCAAATCGTCGGTGACGCTCTGCAGCACCGGAGCGGCCGCACGCGCCAACCGCGAGCCGCGATCGGGTTCGCACACGTAGGGCAGCTCGACACGATCGGGATGGACGTGCAGTTGCTGTGACCGACGCCAGGAGTCCAACACCGTGGGTGGCAAAACGCCCTCACCGCGTGGCCTGACGGCGTCAAGAGACCCCGAGGACAGGAACTCTTCCCTGGCCCGCTGGACTTTTGTCGTCGTGTCCGCCCCCGAACTCATCCTTCCATTACCTCGACTCCGGCTCGCTATCACGAAACGCCGGCTGCAACACCTCCCCGCGACAGGTGACTTGGTGCTCCCTGACTGTACGCGCGCGGGGGCGTCGGGTGAACCGAAATATTTGCCAGAAATGAAACCCGGGGCCACGACGGCCGGCCGCGGCGTCTCACATTGAGACGTTCACATGCGCGCGCGGTGCTGTCATGAGTAGCAGGAGTCATTAGATCGTTGGAGCGAAGAGGAGAATGACGGTGATCGGGCACCGGATGAGCGCGGGGAACGGGAAACTCTTTGATCCGTCGGCCGGATACGGGGCGACCCGCGCGGACAGGCGCCGCCTCTTCGATATCCGTCGCAGGTGGTGATTTGCGTGAGCGCGGTCGGGAAGTTCGGGAAGGTACGCATACCGCCGATTCGTGGTCGGGCGGACGAGTTGAAGGTGATGGCTGAGCTGATCGCCGGGGTCGCCGACGGACGCGGAGGTGTACTGGTCATCGAGGGGCCACCGGGCATCGGGAAGAGTCGCCTGTTGACAGAAGGTTTGTCACTTGCTGAAAAGGCCGGTCTCCGACCACTTTTCGGTGAGGCATTCGAGTACCAGCAAACGGTTCCGTTCTTCTCGCTGTTCATGGCGACCCTGCGCGCCGATCCGCCGGTCGGAGACGGGGAGGCTTTGCGTCGGCTGGGGACGTCATCCGATCTCCGGTTCTGGGTGATGCGTGATCTGCAAGCTGCCATATATGCGACGGCGTCGCGAACCCCGTTGATAATCCTGCTCGAGGACATCCATTGGGCGGATAACGCGACCCTGCTGGCGCTACGGTCGTTGGCCGCGACGCGGCCCGGGGCCCCGGTGCTGTGGGTGCTGACCGTGCGGACGGGTGCCGGCGGACCGGCTGTTCGTGAGACGTTGACCGCGCTGGAACGCGAGGGTGCCACGGTTCTGCGGCTGACGCCCATGACACCATGCGCGGTTGCCGAGATTGTGCAAGACGCCGTGCGAGCCAGCGCGGATGCGTCGCTGCTGACTCTCGCCGATAAAGCGCACGGCAATCCCTTCTTGTTGAAGGAGCTGCTGCGAGGACTGGACGAAGAAGGCCGGCTCGATATCGCCGCCGGACGCGCGGTCGCCGCCGGAGACATGTTGCCGCACCGGCTCACCGACACCATGCAGCAACGACTTGATCAGCTCTCCAACACTGCCAGCCAAGTGGTGCGGGTGGCGGCGGTGCTGCCGGACCAATTCTCGGCCCGCCTGCTCGCCGCGATGTTGGAACGTCCTCCTGCGGCACTTGCATCGGCGGTAGCAGAGGCGGTCCGCGCCGACCTACTGATCGACGACGGAGATCAGATGAGATTTCGGCACGATCTGTTGCGCGAAGCTACGCGGCAATCTCTGCCGCAATCGCTGCGCCGAGCGATGGAGCGGCAGTCTGTGACCGTCATGCTGGACATGGGAGCGACACCCGAGGAGGTGGCGACGCAGCTCGCTCGCAGTGCCGAGGTAGGTGATCAGGCCGCGATCGTCGCCCTCCGATCGGCCGCACAATCGGTAGCCGAAACGGACCCGAGCGCTGCTGCGGATCTGAGCAAACGCGCTTTGGAGCTCACCCCTGCTCAAGACCCGGGACGGGGTCCACTGGTGACCGAAACGATCGTGCTGCTCAACCGCGCCACACGTTACGACGAGGCACAAAAGTTGGCCAGCACCACACTGTCTGCCGCGGTGGCGCCCGAAGCAGAAGCCGAGATTCGCCTCCGGCTGCCGACGGTGACCACAGAGACGACCATGCGACACATCGAAGAGAACCGCCGTGCACTTCAGTTGCCCGACCTCAGCGACGTCACCCGGGCCCGTCATCGAGGATGGCTGGCGTACAACCTGGCGATGTACGGCCAACACGGACACGATCGCGCGGCAGCCAACGAAGCTGCAGCTGCGGCCGCGTGCACCGGCGACCTCGAGTCGCGCATCCTGTCCGGAATAGCACTTGCCTGCCTCGACTGCGCGGACGGAAACGCGGGCCGTGCTCTGCACCGCGTTGAGGAGCTTCAAACCTTGACCTCCGCCGACGATATGACCGCTCAACACCTCGCGGCGATCCACTTCGCAAATCTGCTCGTTGTCGTGGGACGGTTGGAAGATGCTCAGGCGCTGGTGGCGGACCGCGCAGAAAGAGCCCAGAAAGAACGCGACGGCATGGCGCTTCACATCTGGGCTTTGACCGCGGGGCTGGTGCAGCTGGCCGCGGGCCGGTTGTCGGCTGCACGTACCAGCACCGAGTGGCTGCCAACACCCGAGCGAACGGGATCGACATTCGTCAACGCCATGCGCATGCTCATCCTGGCGGAGGTGGCGGCGCACACCGACGATCGACCGTTGCTGCTGGCGACGCTGAGTCAGGCGCGCGATGCGTACGCCACCGGGACACCTGCGGTACGTCGCGGAGCGGCGGGCGCGTTGGGACTGGCGGCTTGGCAACGAAACGACGTTCATGAAGCGGCGCGCTGGCTCGGCAGCGACATCTCGCTGCTTCTGACGCCGTTCCTGCCGACCGTCTTGGATCAATTCACTTTGACCGCGCGGGTCGCGTCGGCCGCCGGTGATGCCGGCCTGCGTGCGCGCCTGTTGGATGCCGTCGACGTGTTCGAACGCGAGAGGTCCGGAGTTCTGCTGTTCGCCACAATCGCCCAACACACCCGCGGGATCCTCGAGCGCGACGTCGATGCGCTGACGGCGGTGGTGAGCACGCTCCAGTCGTCCTCGCGACCACTTCTTTACGCAAGCGCTGCCGAGGATGCGGGCTGTGAACTCAGTCGAGCACAACGCAACGATGAGGCGCGCGACCAGCTGAGCGCGGCCTTCGACGCCTACGTCGACTCCGAAGCGATCGTCGATGCCCGCCGAGTTGCCCGTGCTCTGCGTCGATTAGGCGTTGAACGGCGCGTCATCAGGCATCCGCGGCCCAGAACGGGCTGGGAGAGTCTCACCGAATCCGAGCTAAAGGTCGTTTCTCTGATCGCTCAGGGCGCGAGCAACCGCTCCGTTGCGCAGCACCTGCATCTTTCTCCTCACACGGTGAAAACGCATTTGCACAATGCCTTCTCCAAGCTCGGGATCACCTCGCGCGCTCAACTGGCACAACGCATGCGCCCACTCGAATTGAGTGGTCCTGCAGGTAAAACTGGCTAGGCATACACCGAACCCGGGCTTATAGATCATCCCTCGATCACGCGTTGGGCGATGGTGGCGGCGCCGCCCGAGCGGCAACGTAGTTGTCGAACTCTGGATCGTCACACCGATCAGGAGCCGGCGCCCAGAGCAGTCGCGCAAGGGATTGAGAACGATGATGCACACGGTGCTGGGAATGTTGATGATGGTTCCGGTGGTGTTCGCCGTCGGCGGGTACGCGTTAGTGTCCCGACGGCCATGACCGCGCTGGCCATGGCTGCTGTCCGACGACGCCGGGCCGGGCACCGGTGCCTCGCAGCGTCTCACGTTGAGACGTCCGCGCACCTCATATTGAGACGTTCACGGGCCGGACGCGGCGCTGTGATGAGTTGCAGGACTCAACGCAACGTCGAAACAAAGAGGAGAAGCAAAGTGGTCGGGCACCGGGTGAGCGGGGCTCACGAGAAACTTTTTGGCCCGTTGGCGGGACATGGGCCGGGCAACCTTAACGGGCACCGCGGTTCCGCGCCCGAAATGGTCGCGGGGAACCCATCTGATTCAATGGTGTCTTCGCGTTCACCGCGAACGGGTGTTGGCGGCCCAGCGGGGAAAGGTTGGGATGCCGAGAAGTCGGCGCCTTTCCAGGACGCGTCAACACCGAGTGTTCCCGCCCGGGCTCTCGGTACAACTGAGTCGCGGAACTCAAACATGGTCAGCTCAGACGGACATAGCGACAACGGCGCCGAAGAGGGCGCCGAGCTGGCAGTATTGCTAGCGACCAAACTGCACGTCCCGACGATTGGGAGCGAGCTCGTTCAGCGCGCCGCCCTGCTCGCCGCTCTGTCTGCGGCACGGCGCGAAAAGTTGACGTTGTTGAGTGCGCCCGCGGGATGGGGCAAGACGACCCTGCTGGCGCAGTGGGTTTCGGCTGCAGGCGCAGACGAGCGGTTCGGCTGGTTGTCGCTTGACTCCTCCGACAACGATCCGGTGTGGTTCTGGATGTACGTGATCGCAGCGTTGCAGAAGGTCAGTCCAGGGGTAGGGGAGCGCGCAGTTGAGCTCCTGGGAATGGGCGCTGACCCGGTTCAGGTCGTCCTGCCCAGGCTGCTGAACGATTTGGACACCGTTGACAGCCCGATGGTGCTCATTCTCGATGATTACCACCTGGTGGTTAGTCAAGCGGTTCAAGAGCAGATGACGCTTTTCATCAGCAGGATGCCGGCGAAGCTGCACTTGGTGTTGGCTACCCGTTCTGATCCGATGTTGCCGTTGGCGCGGTTGAGGGCCAGTGGCGAGCTTGCCGAAATGCGGAGCAGGGATTTACGTTTCGGCGCTGATGAGGCCGAACATCTGCTCAACGGTGTCCTCGGGTTGAACTTGTCTGCCGCGGATATTCAACTGTTGCAACGACGCACCGAAGGGTGGGCTGCGGGTCTTTACCTTGCCGCGCTCTCACTCGCCGGACGGCCCGATGGAGCCGAGCTCATCAGGACGTTTGCGGGCGATAACCGTCATATCGTGGATTACCTGATGGCGGAAGTGCTCAACAGTCAGCCACCGCAAATCCGCGACTTTTTGATTCACACCTCGGTTGCTGGACGACTCAGCGGTGCGCTGTGCGACGCGATACTGCAAACCTCAGGTTCAGCAACGGTTTTGGAGCAGATTGATCGCGAGAACCTGTTCTTGGTACCGCTGGATATGTCGCGTCGCTGGTATCGGTATCACCATCTGTTCGGGGAGTTGTTGCGCGCCGAGTTGCGTCGCACGGAACCCGGCCTCGTCGCAGACCTGCACCGACGAGCCGGGAACTGGTTTGAGGCGGAGGGCCTAGTCGATGAGGCGGTGCGTCACCTGGCCGCTGCGGGCGACGTCACGCGCAGTGCGAATTTGATCGCCGCAGACTGGACCAATGAATTCAACGGCGGCGGCTTGTCCACAATCTCTCGCTGGCTGGATCTCCTTCCTGACGAAGCTGTGGCACGGGATCCGCGGCTGAGCGCGGCGCGGGCCTGGATCGCGTTGACTATCAACCAATACGATGACGCGCGCTCGTGGATCGATGCGGTCGAAGTCGGGGCGGAGGCCGACAACATCAATCGTGGCGGCCTCGGCGCTCAACTGCTCGCCTTGCGCGAGGTGCACGCCTTCAAGACCGGTGACGTCGACACCGCGCTCGACGCGGCTCGCCAGGCCATCACCCTCGACTTCGATCACGCGGTGCAGGCGCGGTCGGCTGCCTGCGCGGTGTACGGGTCCGCGCTGTACTTCTCGGGCAGCATCGAAGAGGCCAAAAGCGCCTTCTTACAGGCCGTTCAAGTGGCTGAAACGGTTGGCGACCGGCGCCGCCGTAGCTATGCGCTGGGCTATCTTGCGTTGATTGCGGCGGAGTCTGGTCAGCTGGCCGATGCCGAGCGTCAGATTCGACTCGCAACGGGTTTCGGTACCGACCCCAAGGGCGGCGAACACTTTGTGAACGAGCACTTCGTCAACGCGATGGTCCCGTTGGCGGCGGCGACCGTCCTTGCGGTGCGCGGAGACGGAGCTGCGGCCGCGAACGCGGCTGATCTGGCCGTCAGTTTGGCCCGCAAGGGAGCAGGTGTCCTCGAAATCGCCAAAGCACTCCTTGTCAGAGCCAAGATCCTCGAGGACCTCGGCGAGCACGACACGGCGGTGGTGAGCCGCGATGAGGCGAACATGCTACTTCGAGGTTGCGCGGAAAATGGTGTCGCACATACGTTGCTGACCGCCGATCAGCACAGCAAGGCCGTCGCAGTGCGTCCCCGCAACCAAGTTGACACGTTTACCGAAGAACTCACCGCCAAAGAACACGAAGTTCTTCGGCTCCTAGCCACTCGGTTGTCACGCCGCGAGATCGGGCAGCGGCTTTACGTCTCACTGAACACCGTGAAGACCCACCAACGCGCCCTATACCGAAAACTCGGTGTCGAGAACCGCAATGCTGCGGTCGTCCGCGCCCGTGAACTCGGCCTGCTGTAACCGCAGCGAGCACATGCAATCACCCGGGTGAACTGCCGTTCGGGGTGATGACCAGTCACCCCGCTTGACGGAAGTCTCCTAGGCAACAGCACGCGGCCAATCGCAACCACACCGGCACAACAAGGGCCTGACGGCCGCACATCGCGACGACCGGACCATTGGCGATCGAAGAAGCGCAACTGGTCCTGCTTCGTCAAGTCCGCGAAGGAAAGAGCATGGACTCACACATCCAAGATCGAGAACCACACAGGGCTACGGTCATGAGCCGCCCTACGGCCGTTTGCGCAGCGATCGATCATCAAAAACCCGCGTCGCTATGCGAGTTAGCGTTCCTTGACAACGGATTCCGCTGCGATCAAGCGGCGACGGCATATGTGGAATTCCACATGGTCGGTTACTGCCGTCGCTTCGACTGTGACGCGTATGGAAACGCGTGCGGTTTCGTATGTGCTGACCATCTGGATGCGCTGGACTACACCGCGCACTGCATAGCGGCTGAGATGGAGCCCACGCTCCTGCAGCGCCTGTTGAAGAGGGAGGCTCGATGCCCCTCATGCGGCAGAAGGCTTTTGAGCGCATCCGACATCCTGCAAGCCGTGGTGACCCGCTGATGACGAACACCTGGTCCGCCGGCATCAATTCGTGGTTGCGTCGCTACGGCGTACGCCGAGAGGCTTCCTGGCCCACAGACCTCGCAACCTCCCCCAGGCGCCCCGAACCGTGCAAGCTCATCGCCCGGCCTTCTGTGACGACGAAGTCAGGCCGGGCGGCCGTCTCGGACGCGAACATGGCGTGGGGCCTTGCCGATGCCGCGGATCTATGTCTGACGGGTTATGAACGCACGATGACATTCGTCGAATTGGGTTGCAAGGAGTACCTTCTCGTAATCAACCGGATCCTCAACACAGTGGTGCAGAGCCGGACAACTTTGCCGTCGACGGTTCTAGATATGCTGACTCGTTGGTTAGACGGGTACGTTGGCAGCCCTGACGAGCCGCAGCTTCGTGCGCAACTTGCGCAGATCCGCGCACAACGGCAGGAGCCGAAACCCATCCGCGCTCATCAGGCGCAATGTGCCGAGGTGCGCAGCACCGCTGCATCTGCGTGAACGCTCCTCAACAGCGTGTCGCGCCCGGTCCGATCTCCCACCATGCCTCGATGCACGGCATCGAGCGGCTTCGCGACGTCATCATCGTCGGCTCAGGTCCTGCGGGCTATACGGCGGCGGTCTACGCCGCGAGGGCCGGGCTCGATACGTTGGTGGTGGAGGGCAATGTGGCTGGCGGTGCCCTTCTGGCCGCAGGGACGATTGACAGTTATCCGGGCTTCTCACAGCCTGTTTGCGGGTCTCGGCTGGCCCGCATGATGCGTACACAAGCGCAAAGTGCCGGCGCCGAGTTCCACGCCGGCGACGTGGAAGCGTTCGAGCTGAAAGGTGCGGTCAAGTCTGTCGAGGTCAACGACGAGTCGCGACAAGCGTGGGCGCTGATTCTCGCGATGGGCGCTGTCAACCGTCGCCTCAACGTGCCCGGCGAGCGTGAGCTGCATGGACGCGGTGTAAGCGCCAGCGCGAAACGCGACGGTGACAAGTTCGCCGGCCGCGAGGTAGCGGTCGTGGGCGGTGGGGATGCCGCCGCCGAAGAGGCTCTGTTCCTCGCGCCGTTGGTCCGCCGGGTGACCATCATCCACCACCGACCCCGACT
Source organism: Mycolicibacterium sp. XJ662 (assembly GCF_053484035.1). Lineage (NCBI taxonomy): Bacteria > Bacillati > Actinomycetota > Actinomycetes > Mycobacteriales > Mycobacteriaceae > Mycobacterium > Mycolicibacterium sp. XJ662. The sequence continues at coordinate 1,414,773 of NZ_JBEFTL010000001.1, forward strand.
TCGCGCATCGGCAACCGTGGTTGCCCGCCTGCGCGCCCAGCCCAATATTGTCGTTCTGTACTCCACAGAGGTAGTCGCGGTGAAGGGTCGACACCGCGTCACCGGCCTACGTGTGCGCCAGGCGTCCACGACCTCCGAGTACGACATCGATCTGGCGGCGGTATTCGTGGCCATCGGCCAGACTCCACGGTCTGATCTGTTGACCGGACTGGTTGACCTCGACGCCGGTGGCTACGTTGTGACCCGCGGTGAGGGCACCCATACCAGCGTCGACGGAGTATTTGCCGCCGGAGACCTGACTGACCGTCGGTACCGCCAAGGAGTTACCGCGGCCGCCAGCGGTTGCCGGGCTGCGATCGATGCGCAGCGCTGGCTTTCAAGCAAACCCCGCCCGCTGATGCGCTCATTCCCAGGCGCTTAGCAATTGCGCTCCTCGTGGGTCTCACCCGGGTGAATACCGCGGCGGGTGACGACGGCTCATCCTATTGCGCGCCATCATCATTGACCGAAACAAGGCGGGCATTCGAAATAGGGCAACTGACCGCCCTGGGCGGGCTGGCCGCGATAGGGAACGGAGATTGCACCGATGGATAAGTTCGAGTTCGATGACGTGACAGCCCATTTGCTTGAGCCAGAAGAAAGCCTTGACTCCGAGCAGACCGGTATCGACCTGGACGAAGGTTACTCACCGCCGGAAAGCCCACGAGAACTGGGGAGTTGGGGATTGACCGCGAATGAGGCGCGCATGCGGGAAAGTCTTACGCGCCGGTTGGCCCGTGAGGTGCCCGACGTGACCGACCGATGGGATGGCGACGGGATCGGCGATAGCACCGACAGCGATGGCGAGCCCCTCGATGATCAAGTGGGTGGCGGGCGTGCCGGTCGACTCGTGGCCCTCGGCGTCGACCCCACAGATCCCACGTCTGATTACCGCGCCCACGATGTCGGGATCGACGGCGGGGCCGCATCGGCGGAGGAAGCCGCGATACACATCGTCGGCGACGAGGACGCCATCGAACCTCCAGGGTCGGGACAATGGTGACCTCGGCGTCTCATGTGTCTGTCCTCACCCGGGTGAAAGGCGCTAGCGGGTGAAGACAGCTCACCCCTCGAAGGGCCAGGCTTTCGTCTCGACAGACCTGAGCGGCGTTTCGGCGCTGCACAGCCAAACCATCAGTGCGGAAAGGCAGTTCAGCGTATGGACGCAGAGTTCGACGGTAAAAAGATCATTGTTGTCGGCGGCAGTGCCGGGATGGGCCGTCAAGCCGCGCTCGACGTCGTGGATCGCGGTGGCAGCGCGGTAGTCATCGGACGATCGCCGGCTCGTGTCGACGACACCGTGGCCGAACTGACGAACCGCGGGGGGAAAGCCTGGGGAATCGTTGCTGAACTGGGCGAGCGATCCGCAGTTGCCAATATCCAGAGTGAAATATCCGACCAGCACGGCGATGCAACCCTGATGGTCAACGCCGCCGGGTACTTCATTCCAACGGCGTTCCTGGACTACGACGCCGAGGCGTATGACTCCTACCAGAGCCTGAACTACGCATTGTTTTTTCTGACCCAGACAGTGGTCACCGGAATGGTCGCCAACGGTTCAGGCGGCTCGATTGTCAATATTGGCGCCATGTGGGCCCATCAGGCGATTGGTGCTACGCCGTCGTCGGGCTACTCCATGCAGAAGGCCGGACTACACGCCCTCACACACAACCTCGCCATCGAACTGGCACCTCACCAAATCCGTGTCAACGCCGTCGCGCCCGCAGTCGTGAAAACGCCGCTCTACGAGCGATTCATCCCCAAGGACGAGATCGACGCCACGCTGACAACGTTCGCGCCACTGCACCCGCTGGGTCGCATCGGCACACCCGCCGACGTGGCGGGCGCCATCACCTTCCTGCTCTCCGAAGAAGCGAGCTGGATCACCGGCGCCATCCTCAACGTTGACGGCGGCATCATGGCCGGCCGCAACTAACCCTCGTAGCAAGCACCGCACTCACTTCAAGGAGCACCTGTGACCCACGACTACCACAAGAATCCGGCTGCGATCAAAGCCTTGGCCCCCGAGCAGTACTACGTCACCCAGCAGAGTGGCACCGAGCGTCCCTTCACTGGCGAATACCTCGACAATCACGAGCCGGGTATCTACGTCGACGTGGTGTCCGGTGAGCCGTTGTTCGCCTCAGTCGATAAATTCGAAAGCGGCACCGGGTGGCCGAGTTTCACCAAACCAGTCGACCCCGAAAACGTCATCGAAAAGGCCGACCACCGTCACATCATGGTGCGCACTGAGGTGCGGTCGCGTCACGGCGACAGCCACCTCGGCCACGTTTTCAATGACGGGCCGCCATCCGAGGGCGGTCTGCGCTACTGCATCAATTCCGCGGCGTTGCGCTTTATTCACCGCGACGACCTCGAGAACGAGGGTTACGGAGGCTATCTACACCTCTTCGGCCACGCAGAAAGCCCGACGCTGGAGGCCAATTCCGAACTTACGGAGCCGCGACCATGACGGCCAATACCGCGATCCTGGCGGGTGGATGCTTCTGGGGTGTCCAAGATCTCATCCGGGCACTGCCCGGCGTGATATCGACACGTGTCGGTTACACGGGCGGTCACAACGACCAACCGACCTATCGCGATCACCCCGGCCACGCCGAAGCGGTCGAAATCACCTACAACCCTGCCGACACCGACTACCGCGCCTTGCTGGAATTCTTCTTTCAGATCCACGACCCGACGACGACGAACCGCCAAGGCAACGACGTCGGCACCAGCTACCGTTCGGCCATCTTCTATCTCGACGACGACCAGAAACGCATAGCGCTCGACACCATCGCCGATGTTGACGCATCTGGGCTGTGGCCCGCACCGGTTGTCACCGAGGTCAAGTCGGCCGGGGTCTTCTGGGAAGCAGAACCGGAACATCAGGATTACCTGCAGCGCTACCCCGGCGGCTACACCTGCCACTACGTGCGCCAGGAATGGAAACTACCTCGTCACAATGGATCTCGCCGCACAGAGCAGACGACGGCCGACAGGAGCCACCATGATTGAACGCGACGCCGCGCGGCGCCATCACATGTCGGCGTGCGACCGACAGGTGCTTGCCGCCGCGTATGTGCCGGTCATGATCTTTGTCGCTGCATGCCTGTGCGCTCTGTGGCTACGTCAATCACGGGGAGTTCTGCGATGACGCAAAACGCCGCTCTTCGCGCGCTGTCAGCAGCTGGGGTATCGGTTTGGCTGGATGACCTGTCTCGCGACCGCCTGATTTCAGGCAACCTACAGCATCTGATCGACACCAGAAGTGTCGTCGGCGTCACCACTAACCCGACGATCTTTCAGCACGCGATCGCGCACGGCGAGGCCTACACTCGGCAGCTCACTCAGCTGGCTGAACGCGGCGCTGACGCTGAATCGGCGATTCGCACAGTCATCACCGACGACGTGCGGACAGCTTGCGACGTGTTGCGCCCGCAGTGGGAAGCCTCCCACGGTCTGGACGGACGCGTGTCGATCGAGGTGGATCCACGGTTGGCGGATGACGCCGAAGCAACGGCCAGCCAAGCCGCCGAGCTGTGGAAGATCGTTGACCGACCGAACCTCCTCATAAAGATTCCCGCTACGACGGCGGGAATGTCGGCGATCACCGCCACTGTGGCCGAGGGCATTTCAGTCAATGTCACGCTGATATTCTCCGGCGCGCGGCACCGTCAGGCGATGGATGCTTATCTGGCCGGGCTAGAAGCCGCACACCAAGCCGGCCGCGACCTGAGCAAAATCTACTCGGTGGCTTCGCTCTTCGTGTCCAGGGTCGATACCGAAGTCGACGAGCGGTTGGAGGCTATCGGCACCCACGCGGCCATGGCGCTGCGCGGACAGGCGGCAATCGCCAATGCCCGGCTGGCCTATGCGGCGTACCGGGACGTGTTCGAAGCCGGCCAACGTTATACCGCACTCAGTTACGCCGGCGCCCACGTGCAGCGGCCGCTGTGGGCATCCACCGGGGTGAAGAACCCGGCCTATCCCGAGACGAGATACATCACCGAGTTGATCGCACCCAACACCGTGAGCACGATTCCAGAACGCACGTTGGAGGCCCTCGCTGATCACGACGTCATCGTCGGTGACTCCATCACCGGCACGGCCACCCACGCCCAAACGGTGCTCGACGCCGTCAGCGCGGTCGGTGTCGACCTGGCCGATGTCTTCGCGGTGCTCGAAAACGACGGCGTTGCCAGGTTCGCCACCGCCTGGCGCGAACTGCTCGACGCCTACCCCACACCAGCGGAGGCCGCGAAAGGTGCGAACGGTAGGGGAGAACCGGACCATTGACGATCCAGGCCCCCGTCATCGGAGAAGCGCAGCCCCGGCGTCCCTTTCCGGCCCGCCTGGGCCCGAAGGGCACGCTGCTCTACAAGCTGATCACCACCACCGATCACAAGCTGATCGGCATGATGTATTGCGTCGCCTGCTTCATCTTCTTCTTCGTCGGCGGGCTGATGGCGCTGCTCATCCGCACCGAACTCGCCGCACCGCAACTGCAGTTTCTGTCCAACGAACAGTACAACCAACTGTTCACCATGCACGGCACGGTGATGTTGCTGTTCTACGCGACCCCGATCGTGTTCGGGTTCGCCAACCTGGTGCTGCCGCTGCAGATCGGTGCGCCCGACGTGGCCTTCCCACGTCTGAATGCGTTGTCCTTCTGGCTGTTCCTGTTCGGCGCGCTGATCGCGCTGGGCGGCTTCGCTGCCCCCGGTGGGCCAGCCGACTTCGGCTGGACCGCATACACCCCGCTGTCGAATGCGGTGCACTCGCCGGGCGCGGGCGGGGATCTGTGGATCCTGGGTCTGATCGTTGGCGGCCTGGGGACCATTCTGGCTGCGGTCAACATGATCACCACCGTGGTGTGCATGCGCGCCCCGGGCATGACGATGTTCCGGTTACCGATCTTTACCTGGAACATCTTGGTGACCAGCGTGATCGTGCTGGTGGCGTTCCCGCTGTTGACCTCTGCGCTGTTCGGACTGGCCGCGGATCGACACGTGCGCGCGCACATCTTCGACCCGGCCAACGGCGGTGCGCTTCTCTGGGAGCACCTGTTCTGGTTCTTCGGGCATCCTGAGGTGTACATCATCGCGCTGCCGTTCTTTGGCATCGTGACCGAGATCATTCCGGTCTTCAGTCGCAAGCCCGTCTTCGGCTACACCACGATGGTGTACGCCACCATCGGCATTGGGGCGTTGTCGATCGCGGTGTGGGCGCACCACCTGTATGCCACCGGTGCGGTGCTGTTGCCGTTCTTCTCGTTCATGACGTTTTTGATCGCGGTGCCGACCGGGATCAAGTTCGTCAATTGGATCGGAACGATGTGGACGGGTCAGCTGACGTTCGAGACGCCGATGCTCTTCTCGGTCGGCTTCCTGGTGACGTTCCTGCTCGGTGGGCTCACCGGGGTCCTGCTGGCCAGCCCGCCGATCGACTTCCATGTCACCGACACGTACTTCGTTGTCGCGCACTTTCATTACGTGTTGTTCGGCACGATCGTGTTCGCCACCTATGGCGGGGTGTACTTCTGGTTTCCGAAGATGACGGGACGGTTGTTGGATGAGCGGTTGGGCAAGCTGCATTTCTGGCTGACCTTGATCGGGTTTCACACGACGTTCCTGGTGCAGCACTGGCTCGGCGCGGCCGGTATGCCGCGGCGCTACGCCGAGTACCTGCCCACCGACGGGTTCACCACGCTGAACGTGGTCTCCACTGTCGGCGCCTTCATCCTGGGGATCTCGGTAATCCCGTTCATCTGGAACTTGTTCAAGAGCTGGCGCTACGGCGAACCGGTCACTGTCGATGATCCGTGGGGTTATGGGAACTCGCTGGAATGGGCGACCTCCTGCCCGCCGCCGCGGCACAACTTCACCGAGCTGCCGCGGATCCGCTCGGAGCGGCCCGCCTTCGAGTTGCACTACCCGCACATGGTCGGACGGTTACGCGCCGAATCCCACGTGCACCTCACCCGCCGCAAGACGTGTCAAGACGATGCGGTGGCGGTTCCTGATGCAGCCACCACTACCGCCGAGGAGGACGTCCGTGAGTGAACTCGTCGAAGGATGCATGGATACTTCGAGAGTCGGCCGGCTGGCCAAGCAGCTGCGTGTCGACGCAATCCGCGCCAGCACCGCTGCCGGTTCGGGACACCCGACATCCAGCATGTCGGCCGCCGATCTGATGGCCGTGCTGCTTGCCCGTCATCTGCGTTACGACTGGCAGCAGCCGTACCACCATGACAACGACCATTTCATCTTGTCCAAGGGGCACGCCTCCCCTCTGCTGTACGCAGCCTTCAAGGCCGTTGGTGTCATCACCGATACCGAACTGATGACCGGGTACCGCCGTTTCGGCTCGCGTTTACAGGGCCACCCGACGCCGGTGCTGCCGTGGGTCGACGTAGCCACCGGGTCGCTGGGCCAGGGGATCGGCAACGGTGTCGGTGTCGCTTTGGCCGGAAAGCTCCTCGACGAGTCTCCGTTCCACGTGTGGGTGTTGTGCGGTGACAGCGAAACCACGGAAGGGTCGGTGTGGGAGGCGCTGGATAAAGCCGGCCACTACGCATTGGCGAATTTCACCGTCATCATCGACGTCAACCGGCTCGGGCAGCGCGGTCCCACCGGACTGGGTTGGGACCTGGGGACCTACACGCGACGCGTCGAAGCCTTTGGGGCGCGCGCCATCACCGTCAATGGCCATGACCTCGAGGACATCGACCGCGCGCTCACCGCGGCGCGGAAGGCTCAAGCGCCTACTGTTATCCTCGCGAAAACCGTGAAGGGGCGCGGATTCAGCGAGGTCGAAGACCAGGAAGGCTGGCACGGCAAGGCCTTTCCGCCTGAAATGGCAGCACGTGCCCTAGCCGAACTAGGCAGCATCGATGACCGCATCAGCGTCTCCGGACCCAAACCTGCGCTGCGACGGGACCAGGCACCGGAAACCCGCACACGCCGACAGACCAGTGCGCTGACACCACCGCGCTACGCGCTGGGTGACAAGGTCGCGACCCGTACCGCCTATGGCGTCGCGTTGGTCGCGCTCGGTGCGGCTAATCCCCGCGTGGTGGCGCTCGACGGTGAAGTCAGCAACTCAACAGGCGCGGGAGAATTCGCTGAGCACTACCCGGATCGGTACTTCGAGATGTTCATCGCCGAGCAGCAACTCGTCGCCTCAGCCGTCGGACTGAGTGTCCGCCACTACATTCCGTTCGCGTCGACCTTTGCCGCGTTTCTGACGAGGGCGCACGATTTCACCCGCATGGCCGCAATCTCACACGCGAACATCTGCTTGGTCGGGTCCCACGCCGGCGTGGAAATCGGGGCCGACGGCCCATCTCAGATGGCATTGGAGGACTTGGCGATGATGCGGTCCGTCCATGGCGCGACCGTTCTCTATCCCAGCGATGCGACGAGTACCGTCGCGCTGGTCGACCACATGGCCAGCGCCGGGGGAATTCGCTACTTGAGGACCACGCGCGGCGCTTACCCCGTCCTCTACGAGCCGACCACGGAGTTCAACATTGGTGGCTCCCATGTGTTGAGATCCAGTGACGCCGACCAGGTCACCCTGATCGGTGCCGGCGTCACCGTACATCAATGCCTGGCCGCGGCCGAATCGCTGGACCGCGACGGAATCGCTGCGCGTGTCATCGACGTGTACTCCATCAAGCCGATCGATCGGGACACGCTGCTCGACGCCGTACGCGATACCAATGGACGCCTGGTCATCGCCGAGGACCACCACCCCGAGGGCGGCCTCGGCTCCGCAGTTCTTGAAGCGCTGGTCGGCGACGACACGCCGGTACTTCGTTTGGCCCACTTAGCCGTGCGCATCCTTCCGGGGTCGGGCACAACCGATGAGCTGCTTGCAGCTGCGGCGATCGACGCAGCGGGTATCGCAACTGCGGCACGGCATCTCTTGCAAGACAACGGGCGTCAAGATAGAGCCGAGGCCCTAGAGGTGGACCGTACCCGGTGCTGATTACGGCAGCATCCATGAACACCGAGTGAGCCGCAACAGGGAGGATCGATGACAATCGTCAACAAGGGTTTTCGAGGGCGCGGCGATGAATCGTCCCGTGCGCTGCCGCCAGGGCAGCATGCAACCAGGGACTTCCCAGTGCTTCAGGCAGGGCCGACTCCGCGCATAGACCTCGATGCCTGGCGCTTCACAATCCGAAGCGACCTGGGCGCTGAGCACACGTGGTCGTGGGTTCAGCTTCAGGGATTGCCCAGCGAGCGAATTACTGTCGACATTCACTGCGTCACCAGTTGGTCCAAGCTCGATACCCACTGGGAAGGCGTCTCGCTGGATGTGCTTTTTGAATCTGTAAGTGCTGCGGGAGATTTTGCGTTGATAGGTTCCTATGGCGGGTACACCACCAACATCCCGACGGCCGATCTCGTCGGCGGTAAGGCGTGGATCGTATACAGCTACGAGGACGAACCGCTAACGGGCGCGCATGGCGGTCCGGCACGACTGCTGGTGCCTCACCTGTACTTCTGGAAATCCGCGAAGTGGGTGCGATCTATCGAGTTGCGTGACAGCGATACACCCGGATTCTGGGAAGGCCTCGGCTATCACGGCTACGGCGACCCATGGCGAGAACAACGCTACGCCGGAGATTGACCCGTGAACGACGGTACGACTCCGAAGCTGCACTGGCAGGTCGCGCGGGTAGTTGACTCGACACCGGAAACTGAATCATCGCGCACGATCGGGCTTTCCGTACCTAGCTGGGGTGGGCACGTGCCTGGCCAACACGTCGATTTGAAGCTCACCGCCGAGGACGGGTATAGCGCGCAACGGAGTTACTCGCTTGGCAGACCGGCTGACGACCGCCGCATCGAGCTGACTGTACAGCGAATAGTCGGAGGAGAGGTCTCGCCCTACCTCTTCGCAATGCGCCCCGGTGATGAGGTCGAAATTCGTGGACCCATCGGGGGCTGGTTTGTTTGGCGGGAGGGGGAGGAGACCCAGGTCTTGTTGGTTGCTGGTGGCTCGGGCATCGTGCCGTTGATGGCTATGCTGCGACAGCGGATAACGTTGGGCAGAGCCGTAGTTCGGCTGGTTTACTCTGTGCGCAGTCCCGGTGACGTTTATTACGCCAAGGAACTGGCCGAGCTCGAGCGCGACTGTGGGTGGCTGCAGGTGGCCGTGGTCTTCACCCGGGTCGCGCCGAAGCCGGGGAGACCGCCGAGCCGCGTCGGCGTCGGTGATCTGGTAGTGCCCGGGTGGACGCCTGGTGATGGTTTGCGCGTCTACGTGTGCGGTCCGACAGATTTTGTCGAATCGGTGACCACGAAGCTCATCGAGCACGGGCATTCGCCATCGGCCATCCGGACCGAGCGATTCGGGCCGAGCGGCTAACCGAGGAAGAAGGAATGATGACAGAACCCACGCATGTCGACGGTAACGCCGCCGCGGGCACCTTCGAGGACGTCCTGGGATTCGATGTCACCACTGCGAGCTTGACCTGCGCCAACTGTGGTCGGGTCGGTGTCTTTGCCGAATGTCATGTCTATCAACGGGCGCCGGGCGTCGTCGTGCGCTGTCCGGGCTGTGAACAGGTGCTGGCTCAGCTGGTGCAGACGCCGACCGACGTGTGGCTCGACCTGCGCGGTGCGCGATCTTGGCGTATCCCCGGCGCCGTCCACTGAATCCGTCGCTCGGTATGCGCACCGGCAGGGTGTGAATCTTTCACCCGGGTGAGATGGGTGCTGGGGTGGCGACAACTCACCCCGCGGGTGCACAGAGTGGTCGCTGACGAAGGCCGTATTGACCGACCGGAGATGAACGGAGACCACATGTCAGCCAACCTGGGCGTCGCGGTGTTGACCGATGGACTCAAAAGCGTGCGCACCACCACGGTCGCGGCGCTGATCGCGCGCTACGGGTTGGTGATCGTCATCGCGTGGTTCGGCGCCATGAAATTCACCTACTACGAATCACACGGAATCTCGCCCCTGGTGGCCAACAGCCCGTTGATGAGCTGGATCTACGACATCATCTCGATCAGCGCGTTCGGTCGGCTGCTGGGTCCGATCGAGTTGATCACCGCGGCGTTGCTGGCCCTCAAGCCGTGGTTTCCCAAGGCCGCGGTGCTCGGCGGCCTGATCGCCTCGCTGTTCTTCGTGACCACGTTGAGCACCATGATCACCACCCCCGGCATCGGTGAAGCATCAGCCGGTGGCTTTCCGGTGCTCTCGGCCAACGGCCAGTTCTTGATGAAAGACATCGCCCTGCTGGGCCTGTCGCTGTGGCTGCTCGCCGACGCAATCGAAGCCACCCGCAAACCAAAAACCCTCACCACCCAGCACCCCAACACACCGCGCTCGGCTTGACAGTTCCTGAGCTCTAGGTCTGTTGCTTCGAACCGAGAAGTCACAGTTGACACCTCGAGGCGCACCCGGGCAATCCGGAACGTCTACCGAAGCCGAACAAGGGGCTCCAGACATGTTCGAAATTCAGAGAATCTGGCCTGTAGCAACGGTTTTTGCGCGTATGGCGCTGGCAGCGGGCTTCGTTTCGGCGGTTGCCGACCGATTCGGTCTATGGGGCGATGCCGGGACCGACCAAGTTGGTTGGGGAAACTTCCAGGCCTTCACCGAGTACGTGCAGATTCTTGCTCCGTACCTACCCGCGGAATGTGGCACCGTCGCTGCTTGGACGGTCACCGTCGTCGAAATTCTGCTGGCCGCGATGTTGCTGCTGGGGGCGGCGATACGGTGGGCTGCGCTTCTCAGCGCAGTGACGTTGGTGGTGTTCGCCGTGTCGATGTTCTTCTTCGCCGGATTCGAGACGCCGTTTAGCGCATCGGTTTTCAGTGCTGCAGCAGCCGCACTGCTTCTCACGTTGGCGCCGTCAGCGAGCTACGCCTTCAGTCTCGATCATCTACATGGGCCAAGGCAGTCAGCCCCCGCCAGTTCCGGCGAGCTGCGTGTGAAATAGCGTGTGGCACAGCATGAAAGCTACTTCCGCAGAATCACCCGGGTGAATCCGGGACCCGGGCGACGACAACTCACCTCGAGCGACGCAAGTATCAACCCATGGCAAATGTTGGCGCCCAAGCAGACAACGACTCGCTGCTGGCTTCGCGCGATCCACAGCTGACCGCGCGGTTTATCGACGACGCGCTTCCGCATCTGAACCAGCTCTACAGCCGGGCCCTCCGCATGACAAGGAGCGCTGTGGACGCCGAGGATCTGGTGCAGGAGACCATGCTGAGGGCTTATAGCGGCTTCCACACCTTCGCCGAAGGAACCAACCTTCGGGCGTGGCTGTTTCGCATCATGACCAACACATACATCAATGGTCTCCGTCGCGCGCGACACCGACCGAGCGAGTACCTCAGCGAGCACATCACCGACCGGCAACTCGCCGGCCAGGATCGACACTCCTCGCAGACGGCTCGGTCGGCCGAACTGGATGCACTGGACGCATTGCCCGACGCGCAACTCGTCGATGCGCTGGCGGCGTTGCCGGTGCAGTTTCGACTGGTTATCTACTATCGCGACGTTGTGGGCTTCCGCTACCGAGAGATCGCCGAGATCATGTCGTGCTGCGAAGGCACCGTCATGTCACGTCTGCACCGAGGGCGCCAACGATTGCGAGCCCTACTGCAAGCTGCAGAGCACGAACGAGCGTAGCCAAGGCAGGCTCCCGCTCCGATGGTGCATGGTGATACCCGCAACCTCGACGTTTGTGTCGGGCTGGAACCGCGACAAAGAATGGCCCCGAACTGGATAATCAGCCAGGGCCATTCACCTGCACATGAGTCGGGGTGGCGGGATTCGAACCCACGACCTCTTCGTCCCGAACGAAGCGCGCTACCAAGCTGCGCCACACCCCGCGTGAAGCCACGACAGCGTATCGCACCGGCGGGGTGCGAAGCCAAACGCTCACCCGCGCCCGTTCGCCTCGCGAGTGCTACCGCAGGGCTGTGCAAACCGCCCCGCCCACGACCCTGGCGTAGCACTCGCGAGCGGAACGCACGGCCAACTGTGGGCTGCGACACGCCGCGGGAAGGATGTCGTTGTCGGTGGCGTTATGCAGACTGACGACAGAGACCCGACGAAGCGAGGCATGAGATGACCGTGTTAGGCGCATCCATCTACGTGGGATTCTTCGTGCTGGCCGCACTGTGGCTGTTCCTGACGTCCGAGGGCCCCCTGGTCGACCGCTCCGAGGACTCCGGCCAACGCCCCGAGCGTTCGAACTCGGCCAGCACCGACGCGGACCCCGAGGGATCCAGCCGCTGGCTGGTCAGCCACTCGTCGCAGAAGTAGGTGTCGGCGTAGCGGTCGCCGCTATCGGCCAACAGTGTGACCACTGAGCCGCCGCGGCCCTCGGCCAACATCTCGGCCAGCAACCCGAACGCGCCCCACAGATTGGTTCCCGTTGACGGGCCCACCCGTCGCCCGAGCACCGCGCTGGCGTGACGCGCGGCCGCCACCGAGGCGTCGTCGGGCACCATCACCATCCGATCCACCACGTCGGGCAGAAACGACGGTTCCACCCGCGGCCTGCCGATTCCCTCGATGCGCGACGACTTCGACGTCACCACGTCGTCGCGGCGCTGCGCATACGACGGGAAGAACGCCGAGTTCTCCGGATCCACCACGCACAGCCGGGTGGCGTGGCGGCGGTAGCGGATGAACCGGCCGATCGTGGCGCAGGTTCCGCCGGTGCCCGCGCCCACGACGATCCACTCCGGAACCGGGTGGGTCTCCTCGCGCATCTGCTCGAAGATCGACTCGGCGATGTTGTTGTTGCCGCGCCAGTCGGTGGCGCGCTCGGCGTTGGTGAACTGGTCGAGGTAGTGCCCACCGGTCTGCGCGGCCAGCCGCTCGGCCTCCGCATACATCTGCGACGACTCGTCCACGAAATGGCAACGCCCACCCTGTGATTCGATCAGCGCGATCTTGCTGGCGCTGGTCGACGCCGGCATCACCGCGATGAACGGCAGCCCCAGCAGCGCCGCGAAGTAGGCCTCCGACACCGCCGTCGACCCCGACGACGCCTCGATGACGGTGGTGTGCTCGTCGATCCAGCCGTTGCACAGCCCGTAGAGGAACAACGACCGCGCCAGCCGGTGCTTGAGGCTTCCGGTGATATGCGTGGACTCGTCCTTGAGGTACAGGTGCAGATCGCAGTTCCCGGCCCACGCCGACGGCAGCGGATACCGCAGCAGATGCGTGTCCGCACTACGCCTTGCGTCGGCCTCGATCAGCCGGACCGCGTTATCGGCCCACGCGCGTGAACGGCCCCGGTCTGCAACAGTCACTCGGCAAGGCTCACCGCACGGACACGCTGGAATGGGACTGACCGACCGTGCTGCCGACGTCCCGGCCGCCGATGGGAGCCGGCACCAGCGTGAGCAGCGTGGCCTCCGGACGGCAGCAGAACCGCAGCGGCGCATACGGTGACGTGCCGATCCCCGCCGACACGTGCAGCTGCATATTCGCACCCCACCGCGACGGTCCCTTGGCCCGCGACCGGTCCAGATCGCAGTTGGTGACCAGCGCGCCGTAGAACGGCAGGCACAGCTGGCCGCCGTGCGTGTGGCCGGCCATCACCAGCTGATAGCCGTCGGCGGCGAAGCGGTCGAGCACCCGCGGCTCAGGCGAATGCGTCAGCCCCAGCTTCAGATCCGCCGCGGCCGGCGCCGGGCCCGCGATCGTCTCGTAACGGTCCCGCGACAGGTGCGGGTCATCGACACCCGCGGCCGCGATCCGCAGCCCGTTGACGGTGAACTCGCGCCGGTTGTGGGTCAAGTCCAGCCAACCGCGCTCGGTGAACGCCGCGCGCAGGTCCTGCCACGGCAGCGGCTCACCGTGCACGCGGTGGCCGGGGTTGGACAGGTAGTTCAGCGGGTTCTTCGGGCGCGGGGCGAAGTAGTCGTTGCTGCCGAAGATGAACACCCCGGGCACCGCGAGCAGTTCGGTCAACGACTGCACGACGGCGGGAACCGCCTTCGGATGCGACAGGTTGTCGCCGGTATTGACCACGAGGTCCGGTTCCAACGCCACCAGCTCACGCAGAAACGCCTGCTTGCGGCGCTGCGTCGGCCGCATGTGGATGTCGCTGATGTGCAGCACCTTCAGCGGCGACGACCCCGGCGACAGCACCGGCATGGTCACCTCGCGCAACACGAAGGCGTTGCGCTCGATGATCGAGGCGTAGGCGATGCCGGCTACCAGCGCACCCGCGCCCGCGGCGGCGGTGCGTTTCAGGGTCGACGGCGACGTACGGGGTGAACGAGCAGGCATGCCTGTGAGCCTACTGCCACTCGCCTGCAGTTACCGATTTCCGCGGGCCGTCGTGGGCAACTCCACAGCCCGGGTCAGCCCGGTGGCGGCGGCGCCGGAGGCGGGGGCCCGAGCACCGGAACCGTGATCGGCGGCAGACCCGGGATCTGCACGACGGTCTCGCCGACCGGGGCCGGAAGGCCCGGGATGCCCGGCGGTCGGTCCGGAGCGGGCGGCGGCGGCGGCGCGATGCCGTTGGAGACCTGCAGCGTGATGATCGAACCCGGCACGGTCTGCCCGGTGGGCGACGTGCCGACCACCGTGCCCCGCGACGACGAACTGTTCACCGGGGTGGCGTCGTTGGCGACCTGGAAGCCGGCGTCGCGCAACCGCTGTCGGGCGTTGCCCTCCGACAGTCCCGCGACGCTGGGTACCCGGGAGCCCGGCGCGCCGTCGACCCAGCGCGGATCGGTCGGCGGCAGGTTGACCTCCCCGAAGGCGGTGGCGATCGGCTTCATCGCCGCGAACCAGGTGCGGGCGGGCTCGTTGCCGCCGTACAGGTTGCCGTTACCGCCGCACTTGCGCAGCGGGAATGAACACAGCGACCCGGGTGAGGACGAGTCGTCGTAGATGTAGTTCGCCGCGGCCAGCTGGTTGGTGAAGCCCAAGAATCCCGACGAGCGGTGCGCCTCGGTGGTGCCGGTCTTACCCGACATCGGCAGGTCCCAGCCCACCGAGCCGGCGGCGCCCGCGGCGGTGCCCGCGCCCTCGTCATCCTTGCTCAACGCGTTGGCCAGCGTGTTGGCCAGCCCGTCCGGCACCACCTGTTCGCACGTCTCGGTGGTGACCGCGACTTGCTCGCCGTGGCGGTCGATTACCTCGGCGATCGGGTTCGGCGGGCACCACACCCCGCCGGAGGCCAGCGTCGCGGCGACATTGGACAACTCGAGCGGGTTGACCTCGATCGGGCCCAGCGTGAACGACCCGATGTTCTGCCGTTTGACGAAATCGGCGAGGCTCTCGTTGCTTTCGGGGTCGTAGTCGCGCGCGGTGCCGGGCAGCGCGTAGGACCGCAGGCCCAGTTTGACGGCCATGTCTACCGTGCGCGGCACCCCGATCTGGGAGATCAGCTTGGCGAACGCGGTGTTGGGGGAGGTCGCCAACGCGTCGGTGACGTTCATGCTGCCGCGGTAATTGCCCGCGTTCTCCACGCACCACGTCGCCGGGGGGCAGCCCCTGGCGCCACCGCTACCCAGGCCCTTGGCCTGGAAGCGCGCCGGCGCGTCCAGCTGTGCGTTGATCCCCATCCCCATCTCCATGGCGGCGGCCACGGTGAAGACCTTGAAGATCGACCCCGCGCCGTCACCGACCAGCGAGAACGGCTGCGGCTGCATCGTCTCGCCGGCCTCGGTGTTCAGGCCGTAGGTGCGGCTGCTGGCCATCGCCAGCACCGGATGGGATTCCTTGCCCGGCCGGATCACGCTCATCACGCTGGCGACGCCATCGCGCCCGGGGTCGGCGAACTGGTTGACGGCCGCCTTCACCGGTGCCTGCACATCGGGGTCCAGCGTGGTCTTGATCAGGTAGCCGCCCTTGGCGACCTGCTCCTTGCTGATGCCCGCGCGGGCCAGGTACTCCAACGCATAGTCGCAGAAGAATGCCCGGTCACCAGCGGCGATGCAGCCGCGTGGCAGCTCTTTGGGCTGCGGCAGCACGCCGAGGGGCTTCTCCTTGGCCGCCCGCAGCGCAGCGGCCTCCTCGGGGATGTTCTCGATCATCGTGTCCAGCACGACGTTGCGGCGCGCCAGCGCACCGTCGGGGTTGGTGTACGGGTTCAACGTGCTGGTGGACTGCACCAGCCCGGCCAGCAGCGCAGCCTGCTCCCAGTCCAGTTCGGAGGCGTTGATGCCGAAGTAGGTCTGTGCCGCGTCCTGCACGCCGAACGCCCCGTTGCCGAACGACACCAGGTTCAGGTAGCGGGTCAGGATCTCGGGCTTGGTGAACGTCTTGTCCAGCGTCAACGCCATCCGGATCTCGCGCAGCTTGCGCGCCGGGGTGGTTTCCACGGCCGCGCGCCGTTCGGCCTCGGTCTGGGCGATGACCAGCAGTTGGTAGTTCTTGACGTACTGCTGCTCGATGGTCGAGCCGCCGCGGGTGTCGAGGTTTCCGGACAGATAGCCGGATAGGCCGGTCAGGGTGCCCTGCCAGTCCACGCCGTTGTGCTCGGCAAACCTTTTGTCCTCGATGGACACGATCGCCAGCTTCATGGTGTTGGCGATGTCCTCGCTGGACACCTCGAACCGCCGCTGCGAGTACAGCCAGGCGATCACGTTGCCCTTGGCGTCGACCATCGTCGAGACCTGCGGGACCTCGCCCTCGACCAACTGCGCCGAACCGTTGGCAACCACGTCGGAGGCCCGGTTCGAGACCAGGCCGATGCCGCCGACCACGGGAAACATCAACGCGGCGGCCAGCACGCTGGCCAGCAGACAGCACCAGGCGAGCTTGATGAGCGTGACCGTCGTGGGCGGTCGCGTCGGCTGGTGCTCGGGCATGGCTACAGACTAACGACGGGAATTCCGCCGCAAAACGGGCAGCGTCGATCGGGGGACGGAAAAACGCCCAAGCAGCACACATATCCGCGTGGACGTCAATTTTCGCGCCTGACGGCACGGTCGTCCCAAAAAAGTAGGGAAACACCCATTGCGCGAAACCCCCTGACCACCTAAGTTGACAACACAGTGCGATGCAGGTCACATTCGGCCCCCGCACTGTGGCGTAGATCGCAGACGCTTTCTACACCGGACGACATGGCCGCCACGGCGTTGCCGAGGCGACAGGGAAAGAAGGGAAATCTCGGGTGTCAGCAACTAGGCCCGCGGCTCGCAGGACAAGCACAAACTCTTCCGCCCACACTGTTGTCCACGGCGCCGAAGCCGAAGCCCGTATCGCCTGGGTATCCCAGGCTCGATGCCGTCAGACGGATCCCGACGAACTATTCGTACGAGGCGCCGCGCAGCGCAAAGCCGCGGTCATCTGTCGACACTGCCCGGTGATCTTGGAATGTGGCGCCGACGCCCTCGACAACCGCGTCGAGTTCGGAGTGTGGGGTGGGATGACCGAGCGCCAGCGTCGCGCCTTGCTCAAGCAGCACCCCGAGGTGGTTTCCTGGGCAGATTTCTTCGCCGCCCAGCGCAAACACCGCAGCGCCGTCTAGGCCACTAGGCCGCGGCTGCCTCGCCGGTCATCTGATCGGCGATGGCCCGCAGCGCATCCAAATCCGAGACGTCGAACGGCAGCGACGGCACCCCGACGATCGCCACGTGCGGATTGGCGCCGGTGAACCGCGACAGCAGCCGGATCTCGCGCTTGGCCGTCAACGCGCGCTCGGCGTGAATCCGCAGCACGCCCGCGGTCAACGAGTCCGGATCGGTCTTCTCGATCTCTTCGGCGGTTTCGTCGGCCTTCTCGGCGTGCAGCTCACACAGCGTCGGGTGGGTGCGGTTGAGGATCAACCCGGCCAGCGGCATGTGCTCTTCGGAGAGCCGGTCGACGAAGAACGACGCCTCGCGCAACGCATCCGGTTCGGCCGCCGACACCACGACGAACTGGGTGCCGCGACGCTTGAGCAGCTCGTAGGTGCGCTCGGCCTTCTCCCGGAACCCGCCGAACGTGGCGTCCAGGGATTGAACGAAACTCGCTGCGTCGGACAGCATTTGTGAACCCAACACCGTCGAGAGCGCCTTCATGGCCAACCCGACGGCTCCGGTGACGAGACGTCCGAAGCCCCGGCCCGGCGCCAGCAGCAGCCGCCACAGCCGGCTATCCATGAAGCTGCCCAACCGTTTTGGCGCATCGAGGAAGTCCAGGGCATTGCGCGACGGCGGAGTGTCGACCACCACGAGGTCCCATTTGTCTTGCGCGAGAAGCTGACCCAGCTTCTCCATCGCCATGTATTCCTGCGTGCCCGCCAGCGACGTGGCGACGGTCTGATAGAACTGGTTGTCCAGAATCGCGTTGGCGCGGTCAGCTCCGGAGTACTGGACCACCATCTCGTCGAACGTGCGGCGCATGTCGAGCATCATCGCGTGCAACTCGCCGCGCACCTCCGGGGCCAGCGGTACGCGCTGCGGGGTGTTGCCGAGATCGGTGATGCCCAGCGCCTGGGCGAGACGCCGGGCCGGGTCGATCGTCAACACCACCACCGTGCGGCCGTATTCGGCCGCCCGCAGCGCCAACGCGGCCGCCGTGGTGGTCTTGCCGACACCGCCGGCGCCGCAGCACACCACGACGCGGTTGGAGGTGTCCTCGATGATCGCGCGCATGTCGAGCGCAGGGGGGTTGGTGCTCATCTACGTCTCCTCAATGGTCCGATGCGTCTACCGGACGCCCTGCTGCGCGAGCACTTCGGCGAGTTCATAGAGGCTGCCCAGATCCACGCCGTCGGCGATTTGCGGCAACTCGAGGCGCGCCACGTCCAACGCGTCGAGTTGCTCAGAGCTCTCGGCGCGCGCCTTGATCCGGGTGGCGTGCTCGATGGTTTCGGTGAGCAGACCCGCGAAATCGCTGTCGGACAATGTGATTCCGTGATCGGCCAGCGTCGTTCGGACCTCGTCGGCATCGATGTGGCCTTCGGCGGCCTTGGCCAGATCCTGCGGTGACAAATAGGCCGGGATGTTGCGGTTGACGATGACGCTGCCGATCGGCAGGTCCAGGGCCTTGAGTTCGTCGATGGCTTCCAGGGTCTCCTGGATGGGCAGCGCCTCCAACAACGTCACCAGGTGGATCGCGGTGAGGTCGGAATGCAACACCTTGACCACGCTTTCGGCCTGCCCGTGCACCGGGCCGCCCTTGGCCAGGTCGGAGACCGCCTTGGTGACGTCGAGGAACCGGGCGATGCGCCCGGTCGGCGGCGCGTCGACCACGATGGCGTCGTACACCGGTTGCTTACCCTTTTCGGCGCGCGTGACGATTTCGCGGATCTTTCCGGTGAGCAGCACGTCGCGTAGCCCGGGTGCGATCGTCGTCGCGAACTCCACCGCGCCGATCCTGCGCATCGCACGCCCGGCCAGGCCGAGGTTGTAGAACATGTCGAGGTATTCGAGGAAGGCCGCCTCGGTGTCGATGGCCAGCGCGTTGACCTGACCGCCGCCGTCGGCGGTCGCGATCTTGACCTCTTCGTAGGGCAGCGGCGGGACGTCGAACAACTGCGCAATCCCTTGGCGCCCTTCGACTTCCACCAGCAGCACCTTGCGGCCGCCGACCGCCAGGGCCAACGCCAGGGCTGCGGCGATGGTCGACTTGCCGGTGCCGCCCTTGCCGGTGATGAAGTGCAGGCGCGCCTTGGTCAGGCGAGACGGCCAGCCGACGGATTTGCCGCCATTGGTAGTGGAAGCCACGTGTGCATGCTAAACGACCGGTCCGCGCGTCCATGACGCCCGCAGCCTCATTTGACCGCCCGATAAGCTCGGCATATGACCGAACCGACCCGCTGGGAGTACTCCACCGTCCCGTTGCTCACCCACGCCACCAAACAAATCCTCGACCAGTGGGGCGAGGACGGCTGGGAACTGGTGTCGGTGCTACCCGGGCCGACCGGTGAGCAGCACGTCGCCTATCTCAAACGACCGAAATGACCGCCTCGGAGCCGCCCGGCCGGCGACAGCAGGCCTCGGCCCGGCTGGCCGAGTTGGGCATCGAACTGCCCGCCGTGGTGCCTCCCGTCGCGGCCTACGTGCCCGCGGTGCGCACCGGAAACCTGGTCTACACCGCCGGTCAGCTGCCCATGAAGGACGGCGCGCTGCTGCGGGCCGGCAAGGTGGGCGCCGAGGTCAGCCCCGAGGACGCCAAGGCGCTGGCCCGGGTGTGCGCGCTCAACGCCTTGGCCGCAGTGGACTCGCTGGCCGGCGTCGACGCGGTCGCGCGGGTGGTCAAGGTGGTCGGGTTCGTCGCGTCGGCCCCAAGCTTTCACGGCCAGCCGGGGGTGATCAACGGGGCCTCCGAACTGTTCGGTGAGGTCTTCGGCGACGCGGGCGCGCACGCGCGGTCGGCGGTCGGGGTGTCGGCGCTACCGCTGGATGCGCCGGTCGAAGTAGAAGTGATCGTCGAGCTGACGTGAGCGAACCGGTGACCCTCGAGCACCCCGCGTACGGGCTTCTGCGGCCGGTCACCGAAACCGCGTCGGTGCTGCTGTGCGATAACCCGGGGATGATGACGCTCGACGGCACCAACACGTGGGTGCTGCGCGGGCGCGGCAGCGACGAGATGGTGCTCGTCGACCCGGGGCCCGAGGACGACGACGAGCACGTCGCGCGGCTCGCCGACCTCGGCGAGATTCCGCTGATCCTGATCAGCCACCGGCACGAGGACCACACCGGCGCCATCGACAAGATCGTCGAACGCACCGGCGCGGTGGTGCGCTCGATGGGCAGCGGGTTCCTCCGCGGGCTCGGCGGACCGCTGACCGACGGCGAGGTCATCGACGCCGCGGGGCTGCGGATCACCGTGATGGCCACCCCCGGCCACACCGCGGACTCGGTGTCGTTCGTCCTCGACGACGCGGTGCTGACCGCCGACACGGTGCTGGGCCGCGGCACCACGGTGATCGACAAGGAGAACGGCAGCCTGCAGCAGTATCTCGACTCGTTGCAGCGGCTGCGTGGCCTCGGCGCGCGCACGGTGCTGCCCGGCCACGGCCCCGAACTCGCGGACCTGGCGGCGGTCAGCGATATGTATCTGGCGCACCGCGAGGAGCGGCTCGACCAGGTGCGCGGCGCGCTGCGCGAGCTGGGTGAGGACGCCAGCGTCCGCCAGATCGTCGAACACGTCTACACCGACGTCGACGAAAAGCTTTGGGACGTGGCCGAATGGTCGGTCCAGGCCCAGGTGGACTACCTACGCAACTAGCGAAATCGCCGAAGGTCAGCGGGCGCGGCGGGCCAGACGTTCGGAGTCCGAAATCAGCACGCTCTTGCCTTCCAACCGAATCCAGCCGCGGTGGGCGAAGTCGGCCAGCGCCTTGTTGACCGTCTCCCGCGAGGCGCCGACGAGCTGAGCGATCTCCTCCTGCGTCAGGTCGTGCGTCACGCGCAGCGCGCCGCCCTCCTGGGTGCCGAACCGCTGTGCCAGCTGCAGCAACTGCTTGGCCACCCGGCCGGGCACGTCGGTGAAGATGAGGTCGGCCAGGTTGTTGTTGGTCCGGCGCAGGCGACGGGCCAGCACCCGCAGCAGCTGTTCGGCGATCTCCGGGCGGTCGGAGATCCAGGCCCGCAGCGCGTCGCGGTCCATCGTCACGGCGCGCACCTCGGTGATCGTGGTGGCGCTCGACGTCCGCGGCCCAGGATCGAAGATCGACAGCTCGCCGAACATGTCCGACGGCCCCATGATCGTGAGTAGATTCTCGCGGCCGTCCGGCGATCGCCGGCCGATCTTGATCTTCCCCGACACGATGATGTACAGCCGGTCGCCGGGTTCCCCTTCGGCGAACACGGTGTGTCCGCGGGGGAAGTCGACGGGTTGCAGTTGCTTGGTCAGCGCGGATACGGCGCTGGGTTCGACCCCCTGGAAGATTCCGGCCCGCGCCAGGATCTCGTCCACGTTGCCCCTCTTAAGCTGTTAGGTGATATGACTGCGCAAAGCCGAGCTCTAGCCTGGTTAGCGAAATCAGTCTAGAGGTACCCCGTTTCGCGACCAGCCCACGCTACACACGATTGGCATGTCGAGTCCGCTGAAACTCAGGATTGACCGCCCGGTGTGGGTAATAGCGCGTGGGCAAATCCGGTGTCGCACCGTTGCCGGTCAGCGCGTGGGTGTGCCCGGGTTGCCGTATCCGGTTCCCGCGGGTCCGCGTGTCGACGTCGGCGGCCCCGGCACGGGAGAGGAAGGTGGCCACATCGGTGGCCGACACCGTGTCTCGGTTCAGGCCCGCTTCGAGACGGTCGAGGCCGAACGTTGCCAGCATCAGCAGCCCCGGAATCAATCCGACCAGCAACCATGACACACCGCTGAAGTAAACACGGCCAAGGTCTCAGCGGGATTACAAATTGCCACCGGTCCGCGGTAGCGCTGTTCGGCGATGTCAGACGTCGTCAGTAGGCTGGCCGATGTGACCGTGGGCGACACATCAACGGGTAAGGCGGCCGCGGCCAAACGCGCCCGAAAATGGGACAGCGAAACCCGCATCGGCCTCGTGCGTCGGGCTCGGCGAATGAATCGGACGCTCGCGCAGGCGTTTCCACATGTGTACTGCGAGCTGGACTTCACCAACCCGCTCGAGCTCACGGTCGCCACGATCCTGTCGGCGCAGAGCACCGACAAGCGGGTCAACCTCACCACCCCGGCGCTGTTCAAGCGCTACCGCACCGCGCTGGACTACGCGCAGGCCGACCGTGCCGAACTCGAGGAGCTCATCCGGCCCACCGGCTTCTTCCGGAACAAAGCCAGCTCGCTGATCCGGCTGGGTCAGGAACTGGTCGAGCGCTTCGACGGCCAGGTGCCCGCCACCATGGAGGAGCTCGTCACGCTGCCCGGGGTGGGCCGCAAGACGGCCAACGTCATCCTCGGCAACGCATTCGACATCCCCGGCATCACCGTCGACACCCATTTCGGCAGGCTGGTGCGGCGGTGGCGGTGGACGGCCGAAGAAGACCCGGTCAAGGTCGAACACGCCGTCGGCGAACTGATCCCGCGCAAGGAGTGGACCGACCTGAGCCACCGGGTGATCTTTCACGGCCGCCGGGTCTGCCACGCGCGCAAACCCGCGTGCGGGGTGTGCGTGCTGGCCAACGACTGCCCCTCCTACGGGATCGGACCGACCGACCCGATGACCGCTGCGCCGCTGGTCAAGGGCCCCGAAACCGAACACCTGCTGGCGCTGGCCGGGCTGTAGCCCGGCCGGGGTGACACGACATGCGCACCTCGACCCGGTGGACCGTGGCCGTGCTGGTGATCCTGGTCGCCCTCGGCGTGGCGCTGTGGAGTGAGCTCGGCGGCGACGACGACGGCGCCGACGGGCCGGGCACCGCCCGCGACCGCCGTGCCGCAGACACCGCCGAGACGCTGGCCGGTCCCCGGGCGCGTGCGGACCTTCGGCCGTGTCCGACGCCGAGGGTCGGCGCCGGTCCCGAAGCCTCCCCTGACGTTTCGTCGGGGGCCCTGCGCGGCATCACGCTGGAATGCGCGGGTGACGGTGCGATGGTCGACGTCGCCGAGGCGTTGGCCGGCCGCACCGTGGTGCTCAACCTGTGGGCCTACTGGTGCGCGCCGTGCGCGGCGGAGCTGCCCGCGATGGCCGAATATCAGCGCCGCGTCGGCCAGGAGGTCACCGTGCTGACGGTGCATCAGGACGAGAACGAGTCGGCCGCGCTGGAGCGCCTGGCCGAGCTCGGGGTGCGGCTGCCGACGCTGCAGGACGGTCGCCGGTTAATCGCGGCTGCGCTGCGGGTACCGAACGTCATGCCCGCAACCGTGGTCCTTCGCGCGGACGGTAGCGTGGCCGACGTCCTGCCGCGCTCGTTTGACAACGCCGACGAGATCGCCGCAGCGATCAACCCGTCGATAGGAGTACCGGGGTGAACTGGGTCCGCGAAGACAGTCCGCTGACCCCTGAGGCCGCGCCGTCCTGGCTCAAACCGCTGCTCGACAACACCGACCTGGTCAAGCGGGCCTATCGACGCCGGGTGCCCCCCGAAGTGCTGGCCGCGATGGGGGTCAACGCGACGCCCGGCGCCGGCCGCGACGCCGCGGTGCTGGTGCTGTTCTCCGGCCCGCCGCAGGCACCCGGCGACGGGGTGCCGCAGGATGTGGACCTGTTGGTCACCGTCCGCGCCACCACGCTGCGCCACCACGCCGGACAGGCCGCGTTCCCCGGCGGCGCCGCCGACCCCGGCGACCTCACCCCCGTGCACACCGCGCTGCGCGAGGCCAACGAAGAGACCGGCATCGACGTCCGGCGGCTACACCCGATCGCCACGCTGGAACGGCTGTTCATCCCGCCCTCGGGCTTCCATGTCGTACCGGTGCTGGCGTACTCGCCGGACCCCGGCCCGGTCACCGTCGTCGACGAAGGGGAAACCGCGCACGTCGCCCGGGTTCCGTTGCGGGCGTTCATCAACCCCAAGAACCGGATCATGGTGTACCGCAAGGAAAACACCCGCCGGCTGGCCGGGCCGGCGTTTCTGCTCCACGAGATGCTGGTGTGGGGGTTCACCGGCCAGGTGATCTCGGCGATGCTCGACGTCGCCGGCTGGTCGCGTCCGTGGAACACCGACGACGTGCGCGAACTCGACGAGGCAATGGCGCTCGTCGGCGACTCCTCAAGTTACGGTGAAACCCAACCATGACTTCGTCGCAGTGGCTCGACCTCGTTGTCCTCGCCGTCGCCTTCATCGCCGGTATCTCCGGATGGCGCTCGGGGGCGCTCGGTTCGCTGCTGTCTTTCCTCGGCGTGGTGCTCGGGGCGGTGGCCGGTGTGCTGCTCGCGCCCCACCTGGTCGCCAACATCGACGGCCCCCGCACCAAGCTGTTCGTGACGTTGTTCCTGATCCTTGCCCTGGTGGTCGTCGGCGAGATCGCCGGCGTCGTGCTGGGCCGCGCGGTGCGCGGCGCCATCCGCAACGGCGGGCTACGCGCCATCGACTCCCTGATCGGGGTGGCGCTGCAAATCGTCGCGGTGCTGGTGGCCGCCTGGATGCTGACCTATCCGCTGCAGACGTCGGATCAGCCCAACCTGGCCGCCGCGGTGCGCGGCTCGCAGGTGCTCAAGGAGGTCAACGACCTCGCACCGGACTGGCTGAGGCAGGTGCCTGCGCGGCTGTCGGCGCTGTTGGACACCTCGGGCCTGCCCGACGTGCTGCAGCCGTTCGGGCGCACCCCGATCGTGGCCGTCGACGCCCCCGACGCCGCGCTGGCCGTCGACCCCGTCGTTGCGGCGGCGCGGCCCAGCGTGGTGAAGATCCGCGGTGTCGCGCCGGGCTGCCAGAAGGTGTTAGAGGGCAGCGGATTCGTCGTGGAGCCCGACCGGGTGATGTCGAACGCGCACGTGGTGGCCGGTTCCGACAGCGTCACGATCGAGGCCGACGGCCGGACCTACGAGGCGTATGTGGTGTCCTACGATCCCGACGCCGACATCTCGATCCTCGACGTGCCCGGCCTGGCGTCCGAGCCGCTGCGGTTCGCCGAGACGCCGGCGTCGACGGGAACCGACGCGATCGTGATGGGTTATCCCGGTGGCGGTGACTTCGTCGCGACACCGGCCCGGGTGCGCGAGATCATCAAGCTCAGCGGACCCGACATCTACCGCACCAACACGGTGGAACGCGAGGTGTACACGATCAGAGGCACTGTGCGGCAAGGCAATTCAGGTGGACCGATGATCGACCGGGACGGAAACGTGCTGGGCGTGGTGTTCGGCGCCGCGGTGGACGACGCCGACACCGGGTTCGTGCTGACCGCCAACGAGGTGTCGCGTCAACTCGCCGCGGTCGGCAACACCGAACGCGTGACCACCGGCACCTGCATCACCTAGCGCGGTACACCTGCGCCACAAAGCGCGACAGTTGCTCGTTGACCGCTTCCGGCGCCTCCTCGTGGGCGAAATGGCCTGCGCCGGCGATCGATACGTAGCGGCCGTGCGGCGCGTAGTGCTGGGTGCGATACACCGGATCGGCCAGCACGTACGGGTCGGCGTCCCCGCGCAGGTGCAGCACGGGAACGTTGATCGGGCGCCGCATCGACTGCATGAACCGTCGCCCCTCGCCCCGCAGCTGGCTGCGCACGGCCCAGCGCTGGTACTCCAGCGCCGAATGCGCCGCCGACGGGATCTGGAACGCGCGCCGCAGATGGCCGATGGTCTCGGAATAATCTTCTGAGGCAACCCATTTCGCGCCAGCCCTGCTGCGCACCAGACGTTCCAGTTCCCCGGCGTCGTGCCGGGTCAACGCCCGCTCGGGCCACATCGGCACCTGGTAGCGCAGCAGCCACGGCAGCAGCGCCGCGCGCTGGTCGCGCCGCCGCAGCACCGAGGCGCGGAGGGCGACCGGATGCGGTGAGCTGACCACGGCGATCGCCCGCACCGCGCGCGGGTGCAGTACCGCGGTGGCCCAACAGACCAGCCCGCCGTCGGCGTGGCCGACCAGCGTGGCCTCGTTGTGGCCGAGCGCGCGCACCAGGCCGGCGGTGTCACCGGCCAGGGTCCAGCCGTCGTAGCCGCGCGGCGGTTTGTCGCTGCCGCCGTAGCCGCGCAGGTCCACGGCCACCACCCGCGCGCCGGTCAGCCCGCGCAACTGGTGGCGCCACGACCACCAGAACGACCCGAATCCGTGCAGCAGGATGACCAGCGGCCGCTCGGTTGCCGGAGCCGCATCAGACCAGGGCGTCGTGGACGCGTCGGGGGAGTCGGCCTCCACGACGTGGAAGCGAATTCCGTTGGCGTGCACATCACGATGACGCCATGGGCCGTCGATTCGGACTACCGACGGATCGGGCGGTGGCCCGGAGGGCATTACCAGCCTGATGGGTCGGTCGCCGGCTTACCGTCGCCGGCGGCGGTCTTGGCCTTGTCATGGCCCGGGGTCAGCGCTTCGGGGATTTCCTTGACCGATTCGATGGTCTGCTGCGGACCGCGGATGCGCCGCACCTTGAGGTAGCCGAGTAGGCCGAAGATCGCGGTGACCACGACCATGATGCCGAACACGATCAAAAACGCCGCCCAGCGCCAGATCCAGGTGTCGAGCAGTTCGGCGACGAAAAAGAAGAAGAAGAACGTGGAGTAGAACAGCACCACCAGCGCCAGGATGAAGTAGACGCTGCCGGTCAAGCCCTTCTTGACGTCGCGGGTGATCTCGGCCTTGGCGAGTTCGACCTCCGCGCGTACCAGCGTCGATACCTGTGTCGTGGCGTCCTTGACCAGGTCACCGATCGACGGGTCGGCCTTGGCGGCGTGCGGGTCGACCAGTGGTATCGACGTCACGGTGGTCGGCGCGCCATTGCTGCGATCGCTCACGGACAGTTCCTCCCGCCTCGGCTATCGGTCGCGGTTCATGTTGCCATGTCGGGTGGTGGCATGTGGCGTGCGGCCAACCGCGGGCCCACCGGCGATAGACTGACCGGGTTCCAGCACGGCAGGTCGGGCTCGCGAATGAGGAGACATCTTTGAGGACCAGCGGCCGCTGCCTGCGTCGTCTTGCTACAACGTTCGTCGCCCTTGCCGGGCTGATGGGACTTGTCGCGTTCGCTCCCGCCGCCTACGCCGCCGACCCGGTGGTGCTGGGCGGCGGGTCGGGTCTGGTCGTCAATGACGAGACGCTGTGCACGCTGACCGCGATCGGCCACGACAACCGCGGCAACCTGATCGGCTTCACCTCCGCGCACTGCGGCGGACCCGGAGCGCAGGTGGCGGCCGAAACCGCGCCGAACGCCGGTGTGGTGGGCACGATGGTCGCCGGCAACGACGCGCTGGATTACGCGGTCATCCAGTTCGACCCTGCCAAGGTGCGACCGGTCAACAACATCGACGGGTTCCAGATCGACGGGCTCGGCCCCGACCCTGTCGTCGGCGACATCGCCTGCAAGCTGGGCCGCACCACCGGCTACTCCTGCGGGGTGACGTGGGGCCCGGGCACCGAACCCGGCACGATCGTCAACCAGGTGTGCGGTCAGCCCGGCGACTCCGGCGCACCCGTCACCGTCAACAACCGGCTCGTCGGCATGATCCACGGCGCGTTCTCCGAAACCCTGCCGACCTGCGTCATCAAGTACATCCCACTGCACACGCCCGCGGTGACGATGTCGTTCAACACGCAGCTGGCCGACATCACCGCCAAGAACCGGCCGGGTACGGGGTTCGTCCCGATCGGTGCGTCGTAGCGCGCCTACTTGCTGGTCCGGATGTTCTCGAAGACGCTGGGGTCCACCAGGGTTGAGGTATCACCGAGTTCGCGGCCCTCGGCGACGTCGCGCAACAGCCGACGCATGATCTTGCCGCTGCGGGTCTTGGGCAGCTCGGGTACGACGTGGATTTCGCGGGGCCGGGCGATCTTTCCGATCTCCTTGGCGACCTGCTCGCGCAACACGTCGACCATCTCGTCGCCGCTGGACTTGGCGTGCGCCTCCAGGATGACGAACGCGCAGATGGCCTGTCCGGTCTGCGCATCGCTGGCGCCCACCACGGCGGCCTCGGCGACGTTCTGGTGCCCGACGAGCGCCGACTCCACCTCCGCGGTCGAAATGCGGTGTCCGGACACGTTCATCACGTCGTCGATGCGGCCCAGCACCCAGATGTCGCCGTCGGCGTCGTAGCGCGCCCCGTCGCCGGCGAAGTACCACCCCTGCTTTTCGAACCGCTTCCAGTAGGTGTCCTTGTAGCGCTCCGGGTCGTTCCAGATGCCCCGCAGCATCGCCGGCCAGGGCTGGTCGAGCACCAGGTAACCGGTGACCGGTTCGGCGTCGGGCGGGCTGGGCGGGATGCGCTGGCCGTCCTCGTCGACGATCTGCGCGGAGATGCCCGGCAGCGCCGCCATCGCCGCACCCGGCTTGGCCGCCGTCACACCGGGCAGCGGGGAGATCATGATGGCGCCGGTCTCGGTCTGCCACCAGGTGTCGACCACCGGTGTCTTGTCCGCGCCGATCACCTTGCGATACCACCGCCACGCCTCGGGGTTGATCGGCTCGCCGACCGAGCCCAGCAGCCGCAGGCTGGACAGATCGTGGGCGTCGGGAATCTCACGGCCCCACTTCATGAACGTTCGGATCAACGTCGGTGCCGTGTAATAGACCGTGACACCGTACTTTTCGATGATCTCGAAGTGCCGATGCTCGTTGGGCGAGTTGGGCGTGCCCTCGTAGACCACCTGGGTGGCGCCGTTGGCCAGCGGGCCGAACACGATGTAGCTGTGCCCGGTGACCCAGCCGATGTCGGCGGTGCACCAGTACACGTCGGATTCGGGTTTGGAATCGAACACGTAGTGCTGGGTGTAGGCGGCCTGGGTCAAGAAGCCGCCGGTGGTGTGGACGATCCCCTTCGGCTTGCCCGTCGTGCCCGAGGTGTAGAGCAGAAACAGCGGATGCTCGGAGTCGAACGCGTCGGGGGTGTGCTCGGGCGAGGCGCTGTCGACGACGTCGTGCCACCACACGTCGCGACCCTCGGTCCACGGCACGTCGATCCCGCAGCGCCGCACGACCAGCACGTGCTGCACCGACGGCTGGTCGGCCACCGCCTGATCGGCGCCCTCCTTCAGCGACATCGCCTGCCCGCGCCGGTATTGGCCGTCGGAGGTGATCACCACCTTGGCTTCGGCGTCCTGGATGCGCGCGGCCAGCGCGGAACTCGAGAAGCCGGCGAACACCACCGAATGCAGCACGCCCAACCGCGCGCACGCCAGCATCGCGACGAGTGCCTCCGGGACCATCGGCATGTAGATCGCCACGCGATCGCCGGTGACAAGACCGAGATCGGTCAACGCGTTGGCCGCCTTGCACACCTGCTCCTGCAGTTCGGCGTAGGTGATCGAGCGGCTGTCGCCGACCGGCTCACCCTCCCAGTGCAGCGCTACCCGGTCACCGTGGCCGGCCTCGACGTGGCGGTCCACGCAGTTGTAGGCGACGTTGAGCTTGCCGCCCACGAACCACTTCGCGAACGGTGCGTCCGACCAGTCCAGCACCTCGGTGAACGGGGTGGCCCAGTGCAGTCGCTCGGCCTGTTTGGCCCAGAACGCCAACCGGTCGCGCTCGGCCTCTTCATACATCTCGGCCGTCGCGTTCGACTGGGCGGCGAACTCCTGGGAGGGCGGATAGACGGCGGGTGCTTCGGTGTGCGTCTCGGTCATGCCTGTGAGGGTAGTCACCGAACGCGACGCGCGGTGAGCATGTCACAACGTACGGGCGGGCCTGCGATACGCGGCGGCTGAGGCAGGTGTCGGTTCGGCTAGCGTGGGCTGCCGTGACCCCTTCCGCCGATCCATTGGCCCCGCTCGTCGAGCTGCCGGGGGTGGCGCAGGAGTGCGAGGAAGCGGGCGAGGCGCTGGGCCGCGCGCACCGGCACCGCACCAACTTGCGCGGCTGGCCCGCGACCGCCGCGGAGTCCGCGCTGCGCGGTGCGCGGGCGTCGTCGGTGCTCGACGGCGGCTCGTTGAAGTTGGGCGACGGCGACGACATCGACCCCGTGCTCGCCGGTGCGATCCGGGTGTCCGAAGCGCTGGAGGGCGGCGATACCACGCTGGTGCGGGTGTGGCGGCGCGCGCCGCTGCAGGCGCTGGCCCGGCTGCACGCGTTGGCGGCCGCCGACCTTGTCGACGACGACCGCCTCGGGCGTCCCCGCGCCGACGCCGACGTCGGCGACCGGCTTGCACTGCTGGCCGACATCGTCACGGGCGGCACGCGGGTGCCCGCCGCGATCCTGGCCGCCGTCGCGCACGGTGAACTGCTGACGCTCGCCCCGTTCGGCAGCGCCGACGGTGTGGTGGCCCGGGCGGCGTCGCGGTTGGTGACCATGGCCAGCGGCCTCGATCCGCACGGGCTGGGCGTGCCGGAGGTCTATCTGATGCGGCAGTCCGGTGACTACACGGCCGCCGCACGCGGCTTCTCGTCCGGGACGCCGGACGGCCTGGCGGCGTGGCTGTTGTTGAGTTGCCGGGCGCTGCACGCCGGTGCGCGCGAAGCGTTGTCGATCGCGCAGGCGATGGGTTCGTAGGCGTTTGTAGAACAACGTCTGTAGAACAACAACGTGAAGCGGGCGGCGATCCGAGTGATTCGGCTCGCCGCCCGCTAGCGCGGGGGCCCGGTTACCAAGCGTGCTGTGGTGGGCTGCGTGGGTGGCCTCGGCGTCTTGTCGATGCGCTTCGGCTGCGACCCCACCCAAAGGGTCATCGTGGGCATTCCCGTGGGGAACTCCCGCCGTCCGCTTCTCGCAAATACGCAGGCCCGCAACACTTTTGCCTATTTCGCGGCATGTGCTCCGCGTGGGTGCCGGGATCCGCGCTAGGGAGCCTGGTTCGGGAGTCCGAGCCTTCTCTTCCGGCTCGGCCTTGGCCTTGCCAAGCTTCCGTGCTTCCATTTGTACCCCGTGACCGCGGTCACAGCAAGGGCTAAAACCGGCACCGGGTCCGGATCGTTACGGATCGCGAAACCGGGTGCCCGGACGGCTCAGAATGCGAAGCGTCGCAGCAGCGAATAGGTAAGTGCGCCAGCCGCCAACGCGCTCACCCCGACCGCTGCGGTGGTGGCGACCGCGGCGCCCGACGGCGCGGGGATGCGGTCGCGCAGCGACACCGGTTTGGAGAACGTGAGCACCGGCCAGTTGCGCGCGGTGGCTTCTTTGCGCAACGTGCGATCCGGGTTTACCACGGCCGGGTGGCCGACGATTTCGAGCATCGGCAGATCGGTGATCGAGTCGGTGTAGGCGTAGCAATGCTCCAGGGCGTAGCCCTCGGTGGAGGCGAGCTGGCGAATCGCCTCAACTTTGCCTTCGCCGTAGCAGTAGAAGGCGATTTCGCCGGTGTAGCGGCCGTCCTCGACGACCATCCGCGTGGCCATGGCGTGGGTAGCGCCGAGCGCCCGCGCGATCGGCGCGACGATTTCCTCACCGGACGCCGAGACTATGACCACGTCGCGGCCGCAGAGCTTGTGATCGGCGATCAGATCGGCGGCTTCTGCGAACACCAACGGGTTGACGACCTCGTGCAGCGTCTCGCCGACGATCGACTTCACCTGCTCGACATCCCAGCCGGTGCACATGTTGGTCAGGTACGCGCGCATCCGGTCCATCTGATCGTGGTCGGCGCCCGACATCAGGAACAGGAACTGGGCGTAGGCGGACTTGAGGACGGTTCGCCGATTGATTAGCCCTTGGGCGAAGAAGGGTTTGCTGAAAGCCAAAGTGCTCGATTTCGCGATCACCGTCTTGTCGAGGTCGAAGAACGCAGCGGTTTTCAGGGGCTCGGCTGCCGACTGGGCCGGTTGCGGAACTGTCGACCGTCCGGTCGGCGGTTGCAGTCCTGTCACGGCGCCAGCATAGGTGCCCGCGCGTGACACCAGCGAGGCGTCTGTACAAACTGGCAGTTCACGACACGTGGCGGTGACTGTAACCTTTCGCGTTTCCGCAGCTTTCTTCGGCAAGCAACTCTTGCGTACCTCCGTACTGGCGTGTGTATAGTGAGCCTTACCCGGCTTGTGTCGGGTGTGCATCAGCCCGACCCCCCGGGGCTGATACACGACGACCTCCGCCTCCTCCCCCCCTGGCGGGGGTCGTCTCTTTTTCCGGGACCTTTCGCATAGCGGATAAGCAGCGCAGTTATCCGTGGTTGCGGAATGCGGTTTTCGCGGCGCTGCCGATGTGGGCGTTATCCCCAACGACGAACCCATCCACAGATCTGCGGTGCACCCATGGCGCGGTGTCGGGTTTGCCGCAATGGTTGCCCCATGGTCGCACCCAACGGCATCCTGGCGCTGATCCACGACCCCACCCTGCGGGCCGATATCGACCGGGTCTGCGCCGCGGTGGGCCTGCACGCCGTGTATGCCTCCGAGCCGTCGAGCCGCAAAGTGTGGACCGGCGCGGCGGCCGTGCTGCTCGATCTCGGGGCCGCCCGCTGCTGTGCCGAGCGGGCCCTGCCCCGGCGTGCCCGCGTCGTTTTGGTGGGCCGGTCCGAACCGGTCGCCGCCGAGTGGGAAGCCGCGATCGCGGTCGGTGCACAACGGGTGATCGCGCTGCCCGACCAGGACGCCGAGCTGATGGCGGAGTTGGCCGATGCCGCCGAACAGGTACGTGAGGACGCACCCCGCGGAGCCGTGGTCGCGGTCCTCGCCGGCCGGGGCGGCGCAGGGGCTTCGGTGTTCGCTACCGCACTCGCCCGCACAGCAACACAGGTCACTCACGCCTCAGGAGCAATGCTCGTCGACGCCGACCCGTGGAGCGGCGGGATCGACCTGGTGTTGGGTAGCGAAGCCGTGCCCGGGCTGCGCTGGCCGGACCTGATGCTGCAGGGCGGCAGGCTCACCTACGCCGCGCTGCGTGACGCGCTGCCGCACCGCCACGGCGTGACGGTGCTGTCATGCACCCGCGCCGGCGGCGACATCGACCCAGCCCCCTTGGGCTCGGTGATCGACGCGGGCAGCCGCGGCGGGGTGACGGTGGTCTGCGACGTTCCAAGACGATCGACGACGGCCGCCGAAACCGCGTTGGCATCCGCCGATCTCGTCGTTGTCGTCGTCCCCGCCGACGTGCGGTCCTGTGCGGCGGCGGCCACGGTGGCGCGGTGGGTCATGACCGTCAACCCGAACGCGGGCCTGGTGGTGCGTGGTCCTGCGCCGGGCGGTCTGCAGTCGCGTCAGGTCGCCGAGATCGTCGAGTTGCCGTTGTTGGCCGCGATGCGTCCGCAGCCGTCGGTGGCGCGCATCCTGGAGTCCGACGGCCTGCGGTTGCGTCGACGATCCCCGCTCGCGCTGGCCGCGGGGCGGGTGCTGACCGTGCTGCGCGAGCATCCGGTGGCGGCCGCCGGATGAGCGCCTCGCTGATCGACCGGGTCCGTGAACGCCTGGCGGCCGAGTCGGCGCCGCTGCGCCCCGATGTGGTCGCCGACGCGATCCGCGCCGAATCGGGTGGCCTGCTCGGCGACAGCGAGGTGCTGCGCGGGCTGCGGGCGGTACAGACCGAGTTGACCGGCGCCGGGGTGCTGGAGCCGCTGCTGTGCGCCGAGGGCACCACCGACGTTCTGGTGACAGCGCCTGATGCGGTGTGGGTGGACGACGGGGCAGGGTTGCGTCGCAGCACGATCCGGTTCGCCGACGAGACCGCCGTGCGCAGGCTGGCTCAGCGGTTGGCGTTGGCGGCGGGCCGGCGCCTCGATGAGGCCCAGCCGTGGGTGGACGGCCAACTGCACGGGTTGGGCACCGGTGAGTTCAGCGTGCGGTTGCACGCGGTGCTGCCGCCGGTCGCCGTCGGCGGGACGTGTCTTTCGCTGCGCGTGTTGCGGCCCGCGACCCAGGATCTGGCCGCACTGATCCGGGCCGGCGCCATCGAACCGGTCGCCGCGGCGCTGCTCGACGACATCGTCGGCGCGCGCCTGGCCATGCTGATCTCAGGCGGCACGGGCGCGGGCAAGACAACGCTGTTGTCGGCGCTGCTGGGTGCCGTGCCCGCCGACGAACGCATCGTCTGCGTCGAGGATGCCGCCGAACTCGCCCCCGCCCATCCACACCTGGTGAAGCTCGTGGCCCGCTGCCCCAACGTCGAGGGGGTCGGCGAGGTGACCGTGCGCGACTTGGTGAAGCAGGCGTTGCGGATGAGGCCCGACCGCATCGTGGTCGGCGAGGTGCGCGGTGCCGAAGTGGTCGACCTGCTCGCGGCGCTCAACACCGGCCACGACGGCGGTGCGGGCACCGTGCACGCCAACAGCCCCGCCGAGGTGCCGGCCCGGCTCGAGGCGCTGGCCGGTCTCGGCGGACTCGACCGCGCCGCGCTGCACAGCCAACTCGCCGCCGCGGTCCAGGTGGTTGTGCACGTCAGCCGTGACCGCGCCGGACGCCGCAGGCTGACCGAGATCTCGGTGCTCGAGCGGGGTCCCGACGCCAGGGTGCAGGCCGTCGCGGCCTGGCACGTCGACCGCGGGCCCGGGTGCGGTGCAGAGCAGCTGCGACGCCTGATCGACGACCGGCGGCGAGGATGAGCGCGGCGGCCCTGGCGCTCGCGCTCGCCCTGGTGATCGCCCCCGAACCGGCCCGCCACGTGGCATTGCGCCGCCGCGCACAACGCCCGGCATGGACAACGTTCCTGAGGCCGACGTGGCTGGTGGTCAGCGCGTTGGTGGTGGCGGTCATCGCGCCGCTGGGCATCGTGGTGGCCGCCGCGATCGTCGCCACCACCGTGGAGGTGCGCCGTCGACGCCGGGTCCGCAAACAAAACAGTGCGGCCGAGGCCGTCGCCCTGCAGGGCGCGCTGGACGTGCTCGTCGGCGAACTTCGCGTCGGCGCGCACCCGGCGGCCGCGTTCGCCACGGCCGCCAAAGAGGTAGATGGCGGTGTGGCGGCGTCGCTGCGTACCGTCGCCGCGCGGGCCCGGATGGGTGGCGACGTCGCCGCGGGGTTGCGCAGCGTCGCGGCGCGCTCGGCGCTGTCGACGCACTGGGAACGTCTCGCGCTGTGTTGGCAGCTGGCGCAGGCGCACGGCCTGGCGATCGCGACGCTGATGCACACCGCCCACAGCGACATCGTTGAGCGGGAACGCTTCTCGGCTCAGGTCACCGCCGCCATGGCGGGCGCGCGCACCACCGCCGCGGTGCTGGCCGGACTGCCGGTGCTCGGCATCGGCCTCGGCCAGTTGATCGGCGCCGATCCGCTGCGCTTCCTGTGCTCCGACGGCGCGGGGCAGTGGCTGTTGGCCATCGGTGTCGCGCTGGCGTGCGCCGGGCTGGCGTGGTCGGACCGCATCACCGATCGGGTTGCGACGTGACGGCCGCGGCGCTGTTGTTGGCGGCGGCCATGCTGGTCGGTCCGGGCGCAACGCCCAGGCTGGCCCCCGCGGCGTCGAAACCGGTTCAGCCGCACCGCGATCACGGTAAAGATCCGTTGGCCGCCGCTTCCGCGCTCGACGTCTTCGCCGCGTGCCTGCGTTCCGGTATGGCGGTGTCGACGGCGGCGGCGGTGTCGGCGACGTTGGCTCCGCCGCACCTGGGCCGGGTGCTGACGCGGGCCGCCGATCTGCTGGCGCTGGGCGCGGATCCGGCGGTGGCGTGGTCGGACCCCACCGCACACCGGGACCAGCACACCGATGCGCTGCTGCGGTTGGCGCGCCGCTCGGCCGCATCGGGTGCCGCGCTGGCCGACGGCATCACCGACCTGGCCGCCCGAACCCGCGACGACGCCGCGGCCGGCGCCCGGGCGGCGGCCGAACGCGCGTCGGTGTTGATCGCCGGACCGCTGGGGCTGTGCTATCTGCCCGCGTTTCTGTGTCTGGGCATCGTCCCGGTGGTCGTCGGGTTGGCCGGTGACGTGTTGCGGTCAGGAGTCCTGTGATTCGAAACAGTGAAAGGAAAAATGGTGCTGGCAAACAAGATTCGGGCGGCTCAAGCACGGCTCACGCTGTTGTTGGTCGACGAGGACGGAATGTCGACCGTCGAGTACGCGATCGGGACGGTGGCCGCGGCGGCGTTCGGCGCGATCCTCTACACGGTGGTCACCGGCGACTCGATCGTCAGCGCGCTGACCAACATCATCAACCGCGCACTGAGCACCAACACCTGAGTGGGGAGTCCGGGGCGGCGACGGTGGAGGCGGCGTTCGCCCTCGCCGGCCTGGTGGCGGTGCTCATCGTGTGCGTGGCCGGGCTCACCGCGGTGTCGATGCACATCCGCTGTGTCGACGCCGCACGGGAAGCCGCGCGGCTCGCGGCGCGCGGTGACGACGGCGCGGCCGTCGCGCGCCGCGTCGCACCCGACGGCGCGGACGTGGGGGTGCGGCGCGACGGCGGCTTCGTCATCGCGACCGTCAGTACGCGGTCGGTGCTGCTGCCGGGGATCACGGTCGCGGCGCGGGCGGTGGCCGCCGTGGAACCCGGCGCGCGGTGAGGACGGTTCGGCCACTCTGGTGGCCGCCGCGGCGATGACGGTGTTGTTGGCGGTCACCGTCGGCGCGGTGTATGTCGGTGCGGCGGTGATCGGGCGACACCGCGCGCAGGCGGCCGCCGATCTGGCCGCGGTGGCCGCGGCGACCTCTCTGGCCGACGGCGCGGCGGCGGCATGTGCGCAGGCGAGCGCGATCGCGCACACCATGGAGGCGGCCGTTACCCGCTGCGACATAGAAGGCTTGGATGTCGTTGTGACCGTGGACGTTCCCGTCTCGGTGGGTCGGCTGGCAGTGGGCCCGGCACGCGCCGTCGCGCGCGCAGGCCCAGCGCACGCTAGTCAGAGCTGAATTCGTCGGCGCTGGGCTGGCGCAGCATCGCCAGGCCCGCGTAGGTGCCTTCCTCGAGCTCGATCCGGTTGACCGTGATGTGCACCGGCGTCCACCCGCCGTCGGTCGCCGCCATCCGCAGCACGCCCGACGCGGTGCCGGACGCGAACTGCCGTGCCATCTCTTCCATCCGGACACGGTCATCGGGGTGCACGGCGTGTTCACCGGCCATGCTGGTGCGCCAGTCGAAAAACGGCGCCGGATCGTCGAGCCACTTGAGCAGCGTCCAATCGGTCAGGTCCACCAGCGCGCGGTGCACGCCGGGCTGGGCCAGCCCGGCGAGGATCCGCTGGGCCAGGTAGTCGGGCGGTTGGGTCGCTTCGTCACGTTCGGCGCGCCAGTTCATCGACCGGCACAGCAGGCGTTCATCGTCGTCGTCTTCGTCGGTTTCGAGCACCGCGCGCACCACGAACCCGACGGTGATCTGCTCGCCGCGATAGTCGGTGATGTCCCAGGTGCTGCAGAACGTCGTGCCGGGCTTGCGCCCGATCACCATCGACAACACCTTGGCCTCGCTGGGGTTCAAGTCGCGCTTGGGCAAGTCGTCGGCGAACGCGCGGCCCTGCGTCGGTTCGACCTCGGGGTCCCACCCGCTGTTGATCAGCGACTCGGTCGTGGCGGTGGCCAGCCCGCTGGCCAGATCCCACACCAACGGCCCGACCACTGGCCGTTCGGGCGGCTCCATATCGGGCGGGCCCACCCACACCTGCACGCCGTGGATGCGCCCGTCGGTCATCTGCACGACCTCGGTGCTGATCACCCGGTCGTTCTTCGGGGTGATGCTGGACAGGCCCTGGCCGGCGCGCACGGTCTCGCCGATGGCCGTCTGGATCGCCATCAGGTGCGGATTTCGGCGCAAGAACGTGCTGATGGGAACCAAGTTGTGGGTACGACGACCCTGGGCGACCACCGCAGGCTCGCTGCCGAGAGTTTCCACGAGCAGCCAGTCGTGGGTCATGGAGGGAAGTTTACCGGCGCTGCGCGGGCCCGAACCGCCCGACCGACCGCTGCGCGGGCTCATCAGCGTGTCCTTGAAAGCGCCGCCAGGACCAACCGCAGCACCCGCAGCGCGCCGTCTTTGTCCAAGGGGTCATTTCCGTTGCCGCACTTCGGTGATTGCACACACGACGGGCAACCCGACGGGCACTCGCAGGCCTCGATGGCCGCCGCCGTCGCCGACCACCAGGTGTCGATGCGCCGGAAACCACGGTCGGCGAAACCGGCGCCGCCGGGATAGCCGTCGTAGACGAAAATCGTTGGCAGCCCGTCCACCGGCCCGATCGCCGTGGACACCCCACCGATGTCGCCGCGGTCGCAGCTGGCGATCAGCGGCAGCAGCCCGATCGCGGCATGTTCGGCGGCGTGCAGCGCCCCCGGCGCGCGCAGCAGGTCTAACCCGTTGCGCTGCAGGGCTTCCGGAGTGACTGTGCACATCACCGCGGTGGTGTCCAGGGTGCGGGTCGGCATGTCGAGTTCGACGAAGTCGATCACCTCCCCGCTCAACCGGCGGCGCAGAAACCCGATCACCGTATTGGTCACGGACACCGGTACCAGGCCGATGGTGACCTCTCCGTGGTGCGTTCGCTCACCGTCGCCGGTGACCACGATGTCGGTCAGCTCGCGCGCGAACGTCGTGTATCCGGGGTCCTCGGCGTGCACGAACGCCACCCCGTCTTCGAGGTCCAGGGAGTCGACCACGTAGCTCTCACCCTGATGCAGATAGACCGCCCCGGCATGCACCGATGCGTAGGCCTGACCCACCGCGGTGCTGCCCAGCATCCGGCCGGTGCCAGCCTCCAGGATGGCGATCTGACCGCCCGATGAGCCCCGGATGTCCACCGCGGGATGGGGATCGACGCCCGGGGTGGGGAAGTAGCCGTTGGCGCGTCGGCGCAGCAGCCCGTCGTCGACCAACGACTCGGCCACCGCCTCCGCGTTCCACATCCGCACCTCCGCGTCGGCGAGCGGCAGCTCGGTGGCCGCGCAAAGCAGTTGCGGGCCAAGAACGTACGGGTTGGTCGGGTCGATGACGACACGTTCGATCGGTTTGTCCAGCAGCGCCGCCGGGTGGTGCACCAGGTAGGTGTCGAGCGGATCGTCGCGCGCGATCAGCACGATCAGCGCGCCCTGACCGCGCCGCCCCGACCGGCCCGCCTGCTGCCAGAACGACGTCACGGTGCCGGGAAACCCGGCCAGCACCACGGCGTCCAGACCGGCGATGTCGACGCCCAGCTCCAACGCGTTGGTGGTCGCCAGCCCGCGCAGCTCACCGTCGGACAGGGCACGCTCCAGCGCGCGGCGGTCTTCGGCCAGATAGCCGGCTCGGTACGACGCCACCCGCTCGACCAGTTCGGGGGCCAGCTCCTCAAGTCGGGACCGCGCGCCGAGTGCGGTGAGTTCGGCGCCGCGTCGGGACCGCACGAACGTCAGCATGCGCGCGCCCTCGGCGACCAGGTGCGCCATCAGCTGCGCGGCCTCCGCCCCGGCCGAACGCCGTACCGGCGCGCCGTTTTCACCGACCAGGTCGGCCAGCAACGGCGGCTCCCACAGCGCGACGGTGCGCGCCCCCTGCGGGGAGCCGTCGTCGACGACCTCGGCGACGGTCTGCCCGATCAACTCCGAGGCGGTGGCGGCGGGCTCGGAGGTGGTCGCGCTGGCGAAGATCACGGTGGGGGACGACGAGTAGCGCGCGCAAAGCCGCAGCAGCCTGCGCAGCACCATCGCCACGTTGGACCCGAAAACACCGCGGTAGTAATGGCATTCGTCAACCACGATGTAGCGCAAGTGGCGCAGAAACACCGCCCAGCGGCCGTGGTTGCGCAGCAGCGACAGGTGGATCATGTCGGGGTTGGAGAAGATCCAGCGCGACCGCTCCCGGGCGAAGCGACGCACGTCGGCGGGGCTGTCACCGTCGTACGCGCTGGGCGCGACGTCACGCACCGGCACCGCCTCGGTGAGCTCGACGGCGGTCCGCAGTTGGTCGTGGCCCAGCGCCTTGGTCGGCGACAGGTACAACACCCGCGCCCGTGAATCGGTCCGCAGAGCCGTCAATATCGGCAACTGATACGCCAGCGACTTACCCGACGCCGTCCCGGTGCTCAGGACCACGTGGCGTCCGTCGTGGGCGAGGTCGGCGGCGAGGCGTTGGTGCGACCACGGCGCCTCGATACCGCGATCAAGGAACGCCCGCACCACATCTGGGTCGGCCCACGGCGGCCACGTCTGCGGTCGGCCCTGGCGCGCCGGTAGATCCGCGACGTGACGCAGCGGACTGTCCCCGTTGGCGGTGATGTCCTCGACCACGCCGGCGAGTAGCTCGCGGCCGAAATCCGCCATTATTTGGCCCTCCTGAAGAGTCTCCTAGCGCAATTGTGCCCACTTGCTTGTGCCGAGAACTGTCGCAGCAGCGTCGAACGTGGTTGACTAACGGCGGTCGCAGCTTCTGTGTTCGTGTATATGCACTCGCAGGATCGACGTTGCGATCGCGGTTCCTGCGAGGGTTGTAGGTCGGGTCGAGTTCCGAACACTCCACGAAGGTATGGCGGTCGGAACGGGCCCGGGCTACCGAACCACGGTGGACCGCACCCGGAGAATAAGAGAAGGAAACAACAGGAAATGCCACAGGGAACTGTGAAGTGGTTCAACGCGGAGAAGGGCTTCGGCTTCATTGCGCCGGAGGACGGCTCCGCTGACGTTTTCGTCCACTACACGGAAATTCAGGGCAGCGGCTTCCGCACCCTGGAGGAGAACCAGAAGGTCGAGTTCGAGGTCGGCCAAAGCCCCAAGGGGCCGCAGGCCACGGGTGTTCGGGCCGTCTAGAAAGACCACCCCAAACCAGGCAACACCCCGCACGAATCCGGAACCGGATGAGGCGGGGTGTTCTCTTTTGCATGCCGCTGCGGCCCGGCGCACCCGGCTGAGGCCCGAAGCTGGCTTACTGTCGGCATGTGAGCCAGCTGTCGTTCTTCTCGGCAGAGTCGGTGCCGCCCGCGGTCGCCGACCTGACGGGGCTGCTCGCTGCGCCCGGCCAGGCGGTGCTCGTCGGGGCCGGGAAAGACCAGGCTGCGCGCCTTTCCGTGGTGGTCGAGGCGATGTGGCGGGCCGAGGGCATCGCCGAGATGGTGATCGAGGCCGGTCTGCAGCCCGAGATCACCCGCACCGAGGAGCACACGCCGCTGGTGCGCACGGCGGTGGACCCGCGGTTGGTGCCGATGGCCCTGGCGTGGACCCGCGGGGCCGTCAAGACGGTGCCGGCGCAGTGGATGCCCGGACCCAGGGAGCTTCGGGCCTGGACGCTGGCCGCGGGCACCCCCGAGGCCGACCGATATCTGCTCGGGCTGGATCCGCACGCACCCGACACGTACGCGCCGCTGGCATCGGCGATGATGCGGGTCGGCATCGCCCCGACCCTTATCGGCACCCGCGGAGCCCATCCGGCGTTGCGGATCAGCGGGCGCCGACGGCTATCACGCCTGGTAGAGAACGTGGGGGAACCGCCGGACAACGTGGACGCGTTCCCTCAGTGGCCACGCGTATAACGGTAGACAGATAGGGGGGCAGTTTGCGTCGGCTCGCGCGGGGTGCCAAATTGTCAGTTGCCTTTCGCGGCGACGATCCGTCGATGCATGGATTGCGCCGCGGATGGGCAACAGAGAAGTGGAGCGTAGACACAGGTGGTTGACGGGGACCGCGGCAGCGGCCGCAATGGAAGCGTCCGGCGGCTCGTCATAGTCGAGTCGCCAACCAAAGCACGCAAAATCGCTGGTTACCTCGGCTCGGACTACATCGTGGAGTCTTCCCGCGGCCACATCCGTGACCTGCCCAGAAACGCCGCCGACGTGCCCGCGAAGTACAAATCCGAGCCGTGGGCGCGCCTCGGGGTCAACGTCGAGCAAAACTTCGAGCCGCTCTACATCATCAGCCCGGAGAAAAAGAGCACGGTCAACGAGCTGAAAGACCTGGTCAAAGACGTCGACGAGGTGTACCTGGCCACGGACGGTGACCGCGAGGGCGAGGCCATCGCCTGGCACCTGCTCGAAACCCTCAAGCCGCGCGTGCCCGTCAAGCGCATGGTGTTCCACGAGATCACCGAGCCGGCCATCCGCGCCGCCGCCGAGGACCCCCGCGACCTGGACAATGACCTGGTCGACGCGCAGGAGACCCGCCGCATCCTGGACCGGCTCTACGGCTACGAGGTCAGCCCCGTGCTGTGGAAGAAGGTCGCGCCGAAGCTGTCGGCCGGCCGGGTGCAGTCGGTGGCCACCCGCATCATCGTGCAGCGTGAACGGGAGCGCATGGCGTTCCGCAGCGCCTCCTACTGGGACGTCACCGCGGAACTGGACGCCAGCGTCTCCAATGCCCAAGCCACCCCGCCCACGTTCACCGCGAAGCTGAACACCGTCGACGGACGCCGGGTCGCCACCGGACGCGACTTCGACTCGCTGGGCGCGGTCCGCAAGCCCGACGAGGTGCGGGTGCTCGACGAGGCCGCGGCCACCGCGCTGGCCAACGGGCTCCGCGGCGCGCAGTTGGCGGTGTCCTCCGTCGAGCAGAAGCCCTACACCCGGCGGCCCTACGCGCCGTTCATGACCTCCACGCTGCAGCAGGAGGCCGGGCGCAAGCTGCGGTTCTCCTCGGAGCGCACGATGAGCATCGCGCAGCGGCTCTACGAGAACGGCTACATCACCTACATGCGCACCGACTCGACCACGCTGTCGCAGTCGGCCATCACGGCCGCGCGCAACCAGGCTCGCCAGCTCTACGGCGAGGAGTATCTGCACCCGTCGCCGCGCCAGTACACCCGCAAGGTGAAAAACGCCCAGGAGGCCCACGAGGCCATCCGTCCCGCCGGGGACGTGTTCTCCACGCCCGGGCAGCTGCACAGCCAGCTCGACACCGACGAGTTCCGGCTCTACGAGCTGATCTGGCAGCGCACGGTGGCCTCGCAGATGGCCGACGCACGCGGCACCACGCTGTCGCTGCGCATCTCCGGTGCCTCCAGCGACGGCCAGCAGGTGGTGTTCAACGCCAGCGGGCGCACCATCACGTTCCCGGGCTTTTTGAAGGCCTACGTCGAGAGCATCGACGACCAGGCCGGCGGCGAGGCCGACGACGCCGAGAGCCGGCTGCCCCAGCTCGAGCAGGGCCAGCGCGTGGACGCCAAGGACCTGACCGCCGACGGGCACAACACCAGCCCGCCGGCGCGCTACACCGAGGCGTCGTTGATCAAGGCGCTTGAGGAACTCGGCATCGGCAGGCCCTCGACCTACAGCTCGATCATCAAGACCATCCAGGACCGCGGCTACGTGCACAAGAAGGGCAGCGCGCTGGTGCCGTCCTGGGTGGCGTTCGCCGTCATCGGGCTGCTCGAACAGCACT
Organism: Mycolicibacterium sp. XJ662; assembly: GCF_053484035.1. Lineage (NCBI taxonomy): Bacteria > Bacillati > Actinomycetota > Actinomycetes > Mycobacteriales > Mycobacteriaceae > Mycobacterium > Mycolicibacterium sp. XJ662. The sequence goes on from NZ_JBEFTL010000001.1 coordinate 1,458,392, forward strand.
TCAGCCGCCTGGTCGACTACGGCTTCACCGCCGCGATGGAAGACGAGCTCGACGAGATCGCCGCAGGCAACGAGCGACGGACCAACTGGCTCAACAACTTCTACTTCGGCGGCGATCACGGGGTGGAAGACTCGATCGCCCGCTCGGGTGGGCTCAAGAAGCTCGTCGGCGTCAACCTCGAGGAGATCGACGCCCGACAGATCAACTCCATCAAGCTGTTCGACGACGAGCAGGGCCGGCCGATCTATGTGCGGGTCGGCAAGAACGGCGCGTACCTGGAGCGGATGGTCACCGGCGACGACGGGGAGCCCACCCCGCAGCGGGCCAACCTCAAGGACGAGCTGACGCCCGACGAGCTGACCCTGGAGCTCGCCGAAAAGGCTTTCGCCACACCGCAAGAGGGCCGGCTGTTGGGCATCGACCCGGCGACCGGGCACGAGATCGTCGCCAAGGACGGCCGGTACGGACCGTACGTCACCGAGGTGCTGCCGCCGCCGCCCGAGGGCGACGACGGTTCGGCGGGCAGTACGGCCAAGAAGGGCAAGAAGCCCACCGGGCCCAAGCCGCGAACCGGTTCACTGCTGCGGTCGATGGACCTCGAGACGGTCACGTTGGACGACGCGTTGCGGCTGCTGTCGCTGCCGCGGGTGGTCGGTGTCGACCCGAACTCCGGTGAGGAGATCACCGCGCAGAACGGCCGCTACGGCCCGTACCTCAAGCGCGGCACCGACTCCCGGTCGCTGGCCACCGAAGAGCAGATGTTCGACATCACGCTCGAGGAAGCGTTGAAAATCTACGCCGAGCCCAAACGCCGTGGTGGGCAGCGGGCTGCCGCTCCGCCGCTGCGCGAGCTGGGGGAGGATCCGGCGACCGGCAAGCAGATGGTGATCAAGGACGGCCGGTTTGGTCCGTACGTGACCGACGGCGAGACCAACGCCAGCCTGCGCAAGGGCGACGACGTGCTGTCGCTGACCGACGAACGCGCGGCCGAACTGCTGGCCGATCGCCGCGCCCGCGGCCCGGTGAAGCGGACGAAGAAGGCCGCCAAGAAGAAGGCGCCGGCGAAGAAGAAGGCCGCCAAGAAGTAGCTAGTTTTTGCGCCGAGACGGACGTTTCGGCGGAAATCGGCCGGGCAAATCGACCAAAACGTCGATCTCGGCGGGGACGGGCGCCCCAGCTACGTGGTGGTCGCATCGGCGTCGACGGGCTCCGTCGACGCCCGGTTCAGCGGTCGAGCCAACTGCGTCGGCGCTACCCGGCCGCGCAACTCCACCACCTCGCCGACGTCCCAGCACAACGCCTCCGCGTCGAGTGCATCGCTGACGGCGACCGCCGACGCCAGCACGTGGCCCTCCTCCAACTTGGCCAGTTCGGTCAACCGGGCGGCCTCGTTGACGGGGTCGCCGATCACGGTGTACTCGAAACGGGCCTTGGCGCCGATGTGTCCGGCGATGGCGCGACCCGCCGACACCCCGATGCCGAACTCGGTCTGGCCCAATACCTCGATCAGCTCGTCGTGCAGCTCACGCGAAGCGGCCAGCGCCGCCCCGCACGCGTCCGGGTGCTCGATCGGCGCACCGAAGATCGCCAGCGCCGCGTCGCCCTGGAACTTGTTGACGAACCCGCCGTGGCGGTTCACCGTGTCGACGACGACGCGGAAGAAGTCGTTGAGCAGGTTGACGACATCGGCGGCGGGGATGGTCGCGGCCAGCTGCGTCGAGCCGACGAGGTCGACGAACAACACGGCGACGTCGCGTTCCTGGCCGCCCAGCTCGGTGCCGCGCTCCAGTGCGCGACGCGCCACGTCCTCGCCGACGTAGCGGCCGAAGAGGTCACGCAGCCGCTGCCGCTCGGCCAGATCGCGCACCATGTCGTTGAAACCCGCTTGCAGCAGACCCAATTCGCTGGCGTCGTAGATCTGCATGTGGGCGTTGTAGTTGCCGCGCTGCACTTCACCCAGCGCCCAACGCAGCTGCCGCAGCGGGTCGGCGATCGACATCGCCACCAAGACAGTGCCCGCCAACCCGACCACCAGCGCGGTGATCGCCAGGATCAGGATCGGCGTGTTCAGGCGGCTGGCCGGAGCGGTCAGGATCTCGAACTTGCTGGCCACCAACGCCAGCACGATCGCCAGGATCGGGACCGCCGTGGACAGCACCCACGTCATCACCTGGCGCCGCACCACGCCCGGGGCACGGAAGTTTTCCGGAACCCCGCCGCGCAACGCGGCCACGGCCACGGGACGCAGGATCCGCTCGGACTGCAGATAGCCGATGATCGCCGTCGCGGTGGCACCCAGCCCGCTGGCGACCGCGATCACCGGCGCCGACCTGGCCGCCACCGGCCAGCTGGCGACGATGAACACGATCGAACCGAGGAACCAGTTCATCACGTTGATCAGCGACCGGTAATACGGCATCCGCAGCGCCCTGATGCGGGCCAGCTCGGTCTCGGCGGGATCGCGGTCACCGAGCAGCATGTCGCGGCGCTGCCAGCGCATGACCGGGATCAGCAGCCGCAAACTCAGGTACGACGCGATGGTGAACGAGACGAAAAGAAAGCCCAGGAACACCGCCAGGTTGAACACCGGCAGGTCCTGCAGCTGAACGCGGTCCTCGGGCGGCAGGCCGAACCGCAAAAAGCTCACGACCAGCAGCGCACCGATGATGTCGGCCTGCAGCATGCCCAGGGTGAATACCGGCCACGGGGTGCGCGCCACCCACCGGACGAATGCGCTGATTCGCCCGATCGGCAGTGCTTCTGAGGCCACGCGTCAACCGTATCGGGCATCGGCGACGACGACGGGTGGTGTGAGACGGACGTGTCGGTTCGCAGCACTACTGTTATCTGCGATGACGGGTGTGTTTTCGCGTCTGGTTGGCCAGGACGCCGTGGAAGCGGAGCTTGTAGCTGCGGCGCAGGCCGCCCGCGGTGATTCGCCTCACAGCGGCGGTTCGGGGGCGTCCACGCCACACACGATGACGCACGCCTGGCTGATTACCGGGCCGCCGGGTTCGGGTCGCTCGGTGGCGGCGTTGTGCTTCGCGGCGGCGTTGCAGTGCACCTCCGACGGTGTGCCCGGGTGCGGGGAATGCCGAGCGTGCGCGACGACGATGGCCGGCACCCATGCTGACGTGCGCCGGATCATCCCGGAAGGCTTGTCGATCGGCGTGGACGACATGCGGGCGATCGTGCAGATCGCCTCGCGGCGGCCCGCGACCGGGCGCTGGCAGATCGTGTTGATCGAGGACGCCGACCGGCTGACCGAAGGCGCGGCAAACGCGCTGCTCAAGGTGGTTGAGGAGCCTCCACCGTCGACGGTGTTCCTGCTGTGCGCGCCGTCGGTGGACCCCGAGGACATCGCGATCACGCTGCGTTCCCGCTGCAGACACGTCGCGCTGGTCACACCGCCCGTGGACGCGATCGCCAGGGTGTTGATCGAGACCGACGGGCTGGCCGAGGGCGAGGCCCGGTGGGCGGCGTCGGTCAGCGGCGGGCATGTCGGCCGGGCGCGACGGCTGGCCACCGACGACGACGCCCGTCAGCGCAGGCAGCGGGCGCTGGGGCTGGCCCGCGACGCGGCGACGCCGACGCGGGCCTATGCGGCCGCCGAGGAGTTGGTGGCCGCCGCCGAGGCGGAGGCCCTGGCGTTGACGGTGGACCGCAACGAGTCCGAGACCGAGGAGTTGCGCACCGCGCTGGGCGCCGGAGGGTCGGGGAAGGGTACCGCGGGGGCACTGCGCGGCACCGCCGGCGCGATCAAAGACCTTGAGAAGCGCCAGAAGTCACGACAAACCCGGGCGTCGCGCGACGCGCTGGATCGCGCGCTGATCGACCTGGCCACCTACTTTCGCGATGCGCTGCTGGTGGCCACCGAGGCCGGCGATGTTCAGGCCAACCACCCCGACATGGCCGAGCGGGTCGGCGCGATGGCCGCACACGCCTCCCCGGAGCGGCTGCTGCGCTGCATCGAGGCGGTGCTGGCGTGCCGCGAGGCGTTGGCCGTCAACGTCAAACCGAAGTTCGCCGTCGACGCGATGGTCGCCACCGTCGGGCAGGCGCTGCGCGACTGAGTTGGGTCCGCGGCGCGGCCTGCCGTAGACTCGTGCCGCCGTAAACGGCACGCCACCTTAGCTCAGTCGGCAGAGCGGCTCACTCGTAATGAGCAGGTCAGGAGTTCGATTCTCCTAGGTGGCTCCATCGGGCCCCGCGCCCTCGCCCTGCAGGATCTGCTCGGCGATCCGCATCGCCGCGTTGGCGGCCGGGAAGCCGGCGTAGCCGGTGCAGTGGTAGACGACCTCGGCGATCTCGTCGTCGGTGAGGCCGTTGTTGCGCGCGATCTGGAAGTGAATCTGCAGTTCGTCGCTGGCCCGCTGCGCGATGAGGATGCCAAGCGTAATCAGGCTGCGGTCGCGACGGCTCAGCCCTTCGCGAGTCCACAGCCGGCCGAACACGTTGTCCATAGCCAGGCCGAGCATCTCGCCGCCGAGTCCGTCGGGCAGCTCGACGTCCCCGTCGGGCAGCACGCCGGGAAGCAACTCACGAAATACCTGAAGGCCTTGGTCGCGCACATCTGTCATGGAGACAGCGTGGCACGGCATCGCGGCACCTTATTTGACATTGCAATGACCGTTACTCCTCGTGACGTTTCGTCCGTCACGACGCGACCTATCTCATTGGCAAACACTGACGGCGTAGCAAATTTTGGATTCAAAGCTGCACGGGCCGGTGCACTTCAACGCCCGAAACACGGTGAGGTCAGCTAATAACATCGCAATAAGTCACCCTAAGCTGGACGCGACCTTCGCCCATCGAAACATTTACTATGCGAACGTTTGCTCGATACTAATTCCGTTTATTACCTCGGCTAATGTATAAATACGCTATTCCTGTCGAAGCGGCTGACAGCGCGACTACCTGCGAGGACGTGTTTCCCCCGAAACGCCGCGGCCGAACCTTACCTGGCGGTAACTTCCGGAGGTCGCTATCACACTTCGGTAAAGGGGATGCAATGGAAATTTCGATCCGGCCCTATATGACTTCGGGGGTCGCATTGGTGGGAGCCACCGTCGTCGCGATGTCGCCGATATCGCCCGTGGTCCCGTCAGACGCCGCCGCGGCGCCCGCTGCGGTGGCAAGGTCGGTGCAGTTGGCCGCTTCGGTCAACCCCGTCTCGGCCTACCTGGAACTGATCGAAAACACAGTCACCAACGTCGCCGGGCTGGGTCAGTCCATTCTGGCCAACCCGGCGCCCATCCTGCAGCAGATCATCACCAACCAACTCACCACTGCCGGCGCCTTGCTCGCCGGGTTGGAGACGTTCGGTGCCGACCTGGTGGAGAACCTGCAGACGATCGGGGCGCCCGCGCTGCAGGATGCCATCGCCGCTATCGCAGACGGCAACTTCGTCGCGGCGGCGCCCAACGTGGTGACCGCCCTCTTCCAGCCGTTGTTGTTCGCGGCGCTTCCGCTTCTTCCGGTTCTGCAGCAGGTGATCGAACAGCCGGTGGCCAACCTGCTGGCGGTGACACAGCAGTTTCAAACCATTGTCGCGTTCGGTGCACTCGGTGTCCTGGGGCCGTTGTCCAGTTCCATCTACGCCTCGGCGGAGGCTATTCAGTACGTCTTTGATGCAGCGGTGAGCGGTGACCCGATCGGTGCGATTGGCGCGATCATCGCCGCCCCGGCGATCGTGCTCGACGGCTTCCTGAACGGATGGGGAGTGGATGGCGGGCTGATCAGTCCCGGTTTGGGCACGATCAGTACCCTTCTTCAGATCCGCGACATGATCGCCAACGCGATCAAGCCGCCCGCGGCCACCGCGGACCTGGCCGAAGTCGCCACTCTTCCCGCGTCCGCCGCCGCAGCGCTGGCGCTGTCCACCGCGGCGGACGAGCCGGTGACGATCAACGCCTCGACGCAAGTCGCGGCGGAACCCGTCAGCGGCGAGGCTGAAGAGGGCGCGGACCCGGCCGGAATCGACGGGGCCGCAGTCGACGACCTCGCCGACGAGGACACCGCGGAGCAAGGCACCTCCGAAGAGGACGCGGCCACCGAGGACGCGGTCGAGGAGGAGTTCACGGACCCCGCTGACGACGCGGACGTCGGCGATCTGGACGGCGATGCCGCCCAGGAAAACGACTCGGAAGCGTCCGATGACCCGGTCGATGAGGCTGGCGACAGCCAGTCCGACTCGGGCGACACCGACACCGACACCGACGCCGGCAGCACCGACGGCGGCTCGGACTCGGGCAGCGGCTCCGATGGCTCGAGCGGAAGCTCCGATGGCTCGAGCGGAAGCTCCGGCGACAGCGGCGGTTCGGGCAGCAACGAATAACCCCTGACGATCGGCCCCTTTCCGAGGCGGAAAGGGGCCGATTGCTATTCGTACTGCGTACCAATCGAACTGGCGCGCGTCCTGTGCACAGTTCCGGCGGGCCTCACTGGCCAATAGCGATGCTCGCGTAGGTGCCACCGAACTGGTCGATCGCCTCGCGGATCCGCGGCCACGGTGTCAAGTACACGGTCAGTTGGGCGTCGTAGATGCTCCAATTGTCATCGTCGAATTCGCTCGGAGAGAGAAGACGCCCGTCGCGGAAGAACTTCGGTTCGATGTGTGGGTCATCGGGTTGGGCGGTCAGCGAGGCAACCTGATACATAACGTCGGTTTGTGCGGAGAACGGGAGATTTCTCCTCGGTGACTCCGGATCGGCCAGGTGCGCGCCTGCGGCGACGCGGGCCCGCAACCGGGCAGCCCGCAAGAGGGTTTCCAGTGCTTCGCCGCGGTCTGCTAGCAACGGGTTGGCCATCGCTGCTTTCGCGAACGAGGTGTCGTATCCGTGCGCACGCTTCGAAGCGGCGTCGGTGAAGGTCGGGTCGTGGTCGGACTTTTCGATGACGGTGCCGAACAGGGCTGCGCTGCGCGGCATCCCCGAATTCAGGCCGTCCAACGGGGCGAACCCCGGAACGTCACGGTCGTCACCCACCATCGCGCCGAGGTAGGGCACCAAACTTTTCGAAAATGCCTGCCAGAGAGCGGGATTAGCTGGTGTGTTCGTGAGCGTGTCGCCGTTATCGGCCAAGAACGACGCGATTGCTTGTGCCGTGTGGCCGGCGCGGGTCGCCGCGTCCCGATCGTCGGACGTCGCGTCCCGGGGGATCCATGCGAAGGGCTCACCGGCGTGACGGCCGTCGTCCTCCCATGCCGCAGAGGTGATTTCACGCAGAAAGGCTTGACCGTCCGGGCCGGTGACCCGTTCGGCAATGGCGGAGGTATCTGTGCTCGGCGGAAGATCTGGCTCACTGTTCGACGTGCAACCGACGACCAGGCCCAGGAAGGCAACGACGGTGAGCAGAATCCGGACGATCTTCGGCGGCGACTTACGCCCGTCGTAGCGGGTGGCCGCGCCCCCGGTCCACCGCGAACCCGGCGCGGCCAACTCGAGGGTGGTCTGCAATCCGCGCAGCGCGCTGCTCTTGTCGTACTGCGCACCGGTCTGCGGCGTGCCCGCACCATAGGTCGACCGCGTGTTCGACCACGTCGACAGAAACGCGTCGATCACACTCACCGGTCCAGTATCCCAGCCGACCAGCTACCTCGGCGCCACGAATCCGACGGGCCCCGAGGCGATACACACCGACAACGCGGCCGTGTTCGCCCGCACGTCGATCGCGTCGCCCGCACCAGGCAGTCGGACGAAAACCCTGTTCAAACCCGGTCGCACCGGCACCTTGACCTCGTGGCCCTCCGACAGCGCCATCGTCATCGACCCGTCGCTGTTGGCCAGGTAGTTGATCTCGGCCGTCCAGTCCGCCGGCAGCAGCGGACCGTCCAGCGCCATCCGCACCGGCACTTCCGGCTGCACCAGATATCCGCAGCCAGGCGCCGGGCCCTCGATGAGGGTGCGCACCCAGGTGACCTTCGCGTCCACCAGCCGGCCAGAGCTGTCGAGCATGCGCAGATCCGTTGTCGCCGCGGCGAACTCGGGTCGATCCCGCACCAGCGCGAACATGCGGCTGGCCCGGTTCTCCGGCCCGACGACGCGCTGCAACACCATCGGGTCGACTTCCTGGTCCAGCATCGGCGCGCTGGACGTCCGTGCGGCCTCGGCCAACCCGGCCACCGCGTTCTGCAGATACGGCTTCGTCGGGTTGTCGCGCCAGCTCGTCAGGAACGTCGCGGTCGAATACAGGCTGCTGGCCACGAACGCCGCGGCCAGCGCGCACACCACCACCGCGCGACGCCGCGACGCGTCCAGCCAGCCCGATCCCGGCCGGTTCGGCGCGCACAGGCCGACGGCGGCCAGCAACGTCAACACCACCACCAGGTCGGGCAAATACCGCAGCGTCTGCGCCAACTCCAACGCCGTGAACCGCGAGGACCGCATCAGGTAAATCGGAATTTGACACGCCGCCGCGTAGCCGACTGCGGCCAACCACACCGGAGCGATGCGCTGCTTGCGGATGAAGCTGACCGCCACCACCGCGGCCAACGCCGCCCACCCCAACACCATCACCGCCACCGGCGGCGTCCCCCACGGCGACGCCGGCGCCCAGCGCTGCCACTCCCACGGCCCCCCGACCAGACCCGGAACGATGCCGTGCGTCACCGAGCGGTGCAGCAGATCCCACGTCATCGCCACATCGCCGCTCCAGCGCTTCTGATCTACCACGACGAGGTACACGACGATCCACGCGGCCGTTACCGCCAGGCACGGCACCCACAGCCGAATCCCACGGCGCCACACCGCCGCAACCGATCCGCTGGCGGTGACGTGCGCCAGCAGCGCGGCGATCATGAACGCGACGAACGGGATGACCGCCGCCTTCTCGAAGAACAGCAGGCCACCGACGTACACCAGCGTGCCCGTCGCCGCATAGCGCCGATTGCCGGTGCGTACCAACAGAACCGCGTCCCCGCACACCCAAGCCAGCGCCGCCAGCATCGGCAGCGAGTTCAACGCCGCCGCCCACCACGCGAACCCCGGTACCGCCAGCGGAGTGAACAGCGCAAACATCAACGGCGCCAACAGAACCGGACGCCAGCCGAGGATGACGTGCAAGGCGCGCAGCAACGCCAGCGACGCCAGCAGCTGCAGCACCACCAGGCTGATCGCCGGTCCGATCCAGTTCAACGGGGCCAGCCGGGTGATGCCGCCGGCGAGCAGGAACGCCGCCGGCATGACGTGGCCGTCGTGGTCGTCGAACAGATACTGCGGCGAGAGCAGGTTGTGCGTGCCCGCTCGGCCGATCAGGATCAGATCGTCCCAGTAGAAGTAGCCGCCGAACGCCAGCGTCGCCCGGACGGCCAGCTGCACCAGGATCAATATCACCGCAGCGCAGGCCACCCGGTTGCGAAGTAGGGCCCTAGCCGGGATAGGCCTCTCCTGCCTGCTGACGGGCGACCCACGCCGAGCGCACCATCTCCTCGAGCGAATGGCGCATCTGCCAGTCGAGATCGCGCGCGGCCAGGTCTTGGGATGCGACGATGCGGGCGGGGTCGCCGGGCCGGCGCGGCCCGACGGCCGGTTCGAAATCGACACCGGTGACCTCGCGGATGGCGGTCATGATCTCGCGCACCGACGTGCCGCTGCCGCTGCCCAGGTTGTACACCACCTCGACCGGCGCGCCGGCCGCCAAGCGTCTGGCCGCGGCGACGTGCGCGGCCGCCAGATCCGACACGTGCACGTAGTCACGCACGCAGGTGCCGTCGGGGGTGGGGTAGTCGTCGCCGTTGATCCGCGGTGTCTCGCCGCGGTAGAGCATGTCGAAGACGACGGGAAACAGATTGTGCGGGCTGACGTCGAACAACTCCGGTGAACCCGATCCCACCACGTTGAAGTAGCGCAGGCTGGTGTGCCGTAACCCGGTGGCGCGTGCGACGTCGCGGATGATCCATTCGCCCACCAATTTGCTTACCCCGTACGGCGATTCGGGTGTTGTTGGGGTCTGCTCGGTGACGGTGTCGACGTCCGGGGTGCCGTAGGTGGCGGCGCTGGATGAGAACACCAGCTTGTCGGTGCCGACGGTCGTCATCGCCTTGAGCAGGTTGACCATCGCCGTGACGTTCTGCTCGTAGGTGTGCAGCGGTTCGCGCACCGAAACGCCGGCGTACTTGAACCCCGCGATGTGGATGACGCCGGAGACCCGGTGCTCACGCAGCGTCTGGGTGATGAGTTCGGTGTCGAGCAGGGTGCCGCGCACCAACGGCACACCGGCCGGGACGAACCCCTCCAGACCCGTCGACAGGTCGTCGATCACCGCCACCGGCAAGTCGGCGTCGCGCAGCGCACGCACCACGTGCGAGCCGATGTAGCCGGCCCCGCCGGTCACCAGCCAGGTCATCTGCTCTCCCTCGCGATCGATCGAATTCGCACCTCGGCAGCATAGGTGCGGTTCGTCACCGGGTGCTCTTGGCCAGCGCGGCCAGGTGCATGGCGATGCCCAGCAGCGGGCCGCACAGCAGCGCGATCACCGTGCGGGTCTCCAAGTCCAGCGGAAGCAGCAGCAGAAGCGCCGAGGCGACCGTCGCCGACACCCAGCCCACCGAGTACGCCCGGTGCAGGGCCGCCGCGACGGCCGCCGCGCCGGTCAGCGTCAGCAGCGCGATGGCCACCGCCGCGGCGGTCAGCCAGGCCAGCAGCGCACCGTCGGCCAGGTACTCGGGCCCGAACCCCACGCGCAGCAGCCACGGCCCGAACACCCCGGCCGCCAGCACCCCGACCAGCCCCACCCCGGTCACCACGGCCGCCGGCGCCACCAGCGCCCGCAGCCGTTCGGTGCGCTGGTCGACGAAGTGGGCGATCAGGTTGCCCTGCATCGCGGTCAACGGGACCAGAAGCGGGGCGCGGGTCAGCGTGACCGCCAGGATCACCACCCCGCCGGCCGCGCCCAGCTCGCCCGTCGTCGCCTTCAGCAGCACCGGAAAACCCATCACCAGGACGGCGCTGGCCCCTGCCGCGGCGATCGAATGGGCGGCGCCGCGCAGAAACGTCGCCGTCCCGCCCGGGGTGCGCAGCCCGGCCGCCGCCCGGGTCGTCGGCGAGACGACCAGCATGATCAGCCATGCCACCGCACCGGCCACGGTCGCCCACAGGTAGCCGACCAGCCCCCAGCCGACCACGAACGTCACCGCGGCCACGACCACCCGAAGCCCCGCATCGGTGACCATCAGCGACCCGTAGGGGGTCCACCGGTTCAACCCGGCCAGCATGCCCAGCAGCGCGGCGTGCAGGCAGAACCCGGCCAGGCCGACCGCCAACAACACCACGCTGAGCCACCACGCCTCGACGAACACCTGCGCCGCCCACAGCGGCGAGCTGACGATGATCAACGCGGCCGCGGCCACCCCGACCATGGCCGCCACCCTGACCGGGTGGGTGCGCGGGCCCTCGATGACCTCGACGTAGCCGGCCGAGCGCACCTCCCTGGTGGCCTCCTGCAGCAGCCCGAACGCCGCGCCGGTGACCAGACCGAACGCGCCCCAGAACACACTGAACACCGCGAACCCCGACGGCTCCAGGTCGCGCGCGGCCAGATACAGCACCGCGTATCCGCACAGCGCCGAAGCCGCGGTCGCCGCACCCACCCGCGCCACGCTGCCTTTGGTGACCGGGCCGGTGGGCGTGGCGGCGTCGGTCACGGCGGCGCATCCAGCGCGGGCAACGCCGCGGAGTACAACCACGCGTCAAACAGGGAGCCCAGCGACTCTTCCGCGTATTGCGTTGCCAGCGCGGTGAAGTCGTCGGTGACCACCGTGCTGTGCCGATAGCGTTGGGTCCAGTCCCGAAGCAGCGCAAAGAAACCCTCATCACCGAGGCGCCCGCGCAGCGCGTGCAGGGTGAGCGCGCCGCGCTTGTACACGCGGTCGTCGAACAGGTCCCGAACCCCCGGGTCGGCCAACACCAGATCTTGCGGCGCATCGGCCAGCCGCTGGTGGTAGTGCCGCGCCCACGCGTCAGCCCTGCGGTCTCCGGAACGTTCGGACCACAACCACTCGGCGTAGCAGGCGAAGCCCTCGTGCAGCCAGATGTGTTGCCATTGCTTGGCGGTGACCGAGTTGCCGAACCACTGATGTGCCAGCTCGTGAGCGATCAACCGCTCGGCGCGCCGGCCGCGACCCGCACAGTGGTTGGCGCCGAAGATCGAGACACCCTGTGCCTCAAGGGGTATCTCGAGGTCATCGTCGGTGACCACCACCGTGTACCCGGCGGCGAGCGGATACGGTCCGAACAACTCGACGAACAACTGCATCATCTGCGGCTGGCGGACGAAGTCGGACGCGAAGTTCTTGCGTAGCCGGTCGGGCAGCACCGCGGCGATCGGCACGCCGTCGTCGGATACCGGACGCCGCTGGTACCTCCCGATCTGCAACGTCACCAGATACGCTGACGTCGGCTCCGGCTGTTCGTAGGTCCACGTGGTCATTCCGGCGTGTGCCCGCCGGGAGACCAGTTCGCCGTTGGCGACCGCGTAGTAGGGGCTTTCCGTGCGGATGCTGACGCCGACGCTGGCTTTGGCGCCGGGCCGGTCGTCGCACGGAAACCACGAGGGGGCGCCGTTGGGCTGGCCCGCCACCAGCGCGCCGTCGGTGAGTTCCTCGAATCCCACATCGCCCCAATAGGACCGGACTGGGCGGGGGTTGCCGTTGTAGCGCACGACGATCGTCATCGCGGCCTCGGCCGGCACGGCGTCCGCCAGGGTGATGTGCAGCTTGCCCGCGGAGGTCCGGAACCTGGTCGGGCGCGCACCGTTGACGGTCACCTTCGTCACCGACAGCGCATCGGAGAGGTCGAGCGTCACCGTGCCCAACCGCGCCGTCGCCTCCGCGGTGATGGTGGCGGTGCCCGACAACCGGTTTGTCGCCACCTTGTACTCCAGGTCGAGTTCGTAGCGCGAAACCCGGTAGCCGGAATTGCCGCTGTCGGGCAGGTACGGGTCGACGACGCGGTCGGTGCTCTCGGCGTCGGTCACGCTGCGGTGTCTTCTGGCTTCTTGGCCTTACCCGCCGATTTGCTTTCCCGCTTCTTGCCCACCGATTTCCACGGCGCGATCGGGTTGCCCAACCACCGGGTCGAGGCGGGCACCTCGTCGCCGCGCATGACGAGCGAAGCCGGTCCGACGGTGGTATTGCGGCCGATGCGCGACGCCGGCAGCGCCACGCAGTGCGGTCCTAGCGTCGAACCTTCCTCGAGGGCAACGGCGTCCATCGCCATGATCCGATCGTGGAACAGATGGGTCTGCACCACGCATCCGCGGTTGACGGTCGCCCCGCCCTCGATCGTCACCAGGTCCGCCTCCGGCAGCCAGTACGTTTCGCACCACACCCCGCGTCCGATCGATGCGCCCAGCGCGCGCAGCCACCAGTTCATCACGGGTGTGCCGCTGGCCGCGCGGGCGAACCACGGTGCGGCGACCGTCTCCACGAAGGTGTCCGACACCTCGTTTCGCCACACGAACGACGACCACAGCGGGTGCTCGCCCGGGCCGATCCGTCCGACCACAACCCATTTCGCGAGAACCGCGACGGCGCCGGCCACCGCACCCGCTGCCAGCAGCAGCACGCCGCTGCCCACCGCCGCCCACAGCCAACCGAATTCGACCGCCAGCCACTGCAGCCCGAACAGCACCGCGACCCCGATCGCGAACGTCACCATCACCGGAACCACCCGGCAGGCTTCCACCAGCGCGCGCAGCGCCTTCAGCCGCAGCGGCGGGTCGAAGGTGCGCACCGTGTCGGTCGCGGCCGGTTTGCGGCGCAACCGAACCGGAGGGCTGCCCAGCCATGACGAGCCCGCCTTGGCCTTGTGCGGCGCCGCCGACAACACCGCGACCAGGCCGTCGTCGGGCACCTTACGGCCCGGCTGCGTGATGCCGGAATTGCCGAGGAACGCGCGCTTACCGATTGTCGCCTGCGCGACGTGCAGCCAGCCGCCCCCCAACTCGTAGGACGCCACCATGGTGTCGTCGGCCAAAAACGCACCGTCCTCGACCACCGTGAACTTCGGCGTCAGCAGCACCGTCGAGATCTCCGTTCCGCGACCGACTTTCGCCCCGAGGACCCGCAGCCACCACGGCGTCACCAGGCTTGCGTACATCGGGAACAAATAGGTGCGCGCGGCGTCCATGAGCCGCTCGGTGGCCCAGATCTGCCATCCGACGCGGCTGCGCACCGGGTGGTAGCCGTCGCGCAGTCCCAGCGACAACATCCGCACACCGATCACCGTCAGCAGCGCGTAGGTGAGGACCGCGGCCAGTGTGGCCACCGGCGCCCAGAGCAGCGCCGGCCCGATTGCCGCGGTCACCGACGCGGTATCGCGCACGGCCCAACCGATCACGGCCAGGCCGACGCCCAGCGCGAGCAGCGGCAGACCGGCCAACAGAACCGACGTCACCCCGTAGACGGCGACCCACCCCGGTGCCCGCGGCGGCCTGTGGTCGGGCCACGGATGGCGGGCCTTGCCCGACTTGGCCGCCGGCGAGCCCTTCCAGTACTGGCCGTTCTTGACCTTGCCGACCACCCCGGAACCCGGTGCCACATCGGCGTTCTTGCCGACGACCGCCCCGGGCAGCAGCGTGGTGCGCGCCCCGATGCTGGCGTCGTTGCCGACCGTGATCGGGCCGACGTGGAAGTCGTCGCCGTCGATCCAGTACCCGCACAGATCCACCTCGGGTTCGACCGAGCTTCGGTGCCCGAGCTTGAGCATTCCGGTCACCGGCGGGGTGGAGTGCAGATCGACGCCCTTGCCCACCCTGTTGCCCAGGGCGCGTGCGTAGTACACCAACCACGGTGCGCCCGAGAGGTTTTCGGCACCGCTGGCCTGCGCCAGCCGTTCGGCCAACCACACCCGCAGATGCACCGGGCCGCCGCGGCGGTAGGTGCCCGGCTGCAGCCCGCCGAGCAGCATCCGGGCGCACAGGGCCGCGATGCCCATCCGGCCCAGCGGGGTGACGAACAGCACGAAACCCGCTGCCACCCACCACCAGCTGAGCGGGCGGGCCCACGTCACCGTGGTGGCCGCGATGTTGTTGGCGATGGCCAGCCACACCACCCACTGCAGCCCGGTCAGCGTCGCCAGCGGCAGCGAAAGCGCGATCTGGGCCGCCTGGGTCAGCCGCGACACCGGGTCGACCGTGCGCGGCGCAACCGGCGGCGGCGCCCCGAGCTCGTCGAGGAACCCCGCGAGCGAGCCGAGCCGGGGATGGTCGTACAGATCGCCGACCGTGACCTGCGGATAGCGTTGGCGCAGCGCCGACACCAGCTGCGCCGCGGCCAACGAGCCGCCGCCGAGCGCGAAGAAGTCGGCCTCGGCACCGGTGACCGGCGCCGCCAGCACCTCTTGCCACAACCCGGCGACCCAGCCCGCTGTTCCGGACAGATCTGTGGCGCTCTCGCCGGTGTCGCCGGGCACCGGCCACGGCAGCGCGTCGCGGTCGACCTTGCCCGAGGTGCGGGTCGGCAGTTCGTCGACCTGCACCAGACGCGGTACCAGCGCGGCGGGCAGGCGCTGGGCCAGCGTGGCGCGGGCGTCGGCGAGGTCGAACGACGGGTCGGCGCTGACGACGTAGCCGACCAGAACCGATGTGCCGTTGGTCGTCTGCCGCACCGCGGCCGCGCCGCCGCTGACCCCGGGCAGGTTGACCAGCGCGGAGTCGACTTCGCCGAGTTCGATGCGGCGTCCGCCGAGCTTGACCTGGTCGTCGGCGCGTCCCACGAAGTACAGCCCGTCGGTTTCCAGCCGCACCAGGTCCCCGCTGCGGTAGGCGCGCTGCCACGCCAGCCTGGTGACGGGCGCGTATTTTTCGGCGTCCTTCTCCGCATCCAGATAGCGCGCCAGGCCGACCCCGCCGATCACCAGTTCGCCCACCTCGCCGTAGGACACCTGCGCGCCGTCCCCGTCGATCACGGCCAGGTCCCACCCGGCCAGCGGCAGCCCGATGCTCACCGGGCTGCGCCCGTCCAGTTTGGCCGCACACGCGACGACGGTGGCTTCGGTCGGGCCGTAGGTGTTCCACACCTCGCGGCCAGCCGAGTCGGGACCCGCGGCGAGCCGCTCGGCCAGCTCCGGCGGGCAGGTCTCACCGCCGAAGATCAGCAGCCGCACCGATTCGAGCGCTTCGGCTGGCCACAGCGCTGCCAGCGTCGGCACCGTCGAGACCACGGTGATGTCGCGCGCCACCAGCCACGGTCCCAGGTCCATGCCGCTGCGTACCAGCGAGCGGGGCGCGGGAACCAGGCAGGCGCCGTGCCGCCAGGCCAGCCACATCTCCTCGCAGGACGCGTCGAACGCCACCGACAGCCCGGCCAGCACCCGGTCGCCTGGGCCGATCGGGTTGTCCGGTACGAACATTCGCGCTTCGGCGTCGACGAAAGCCGCCGCGCTGCGATGCGTCACCGCGACGCCTTTGGGGGTGCCGGTGGATCCCGAGGTGAAGATGATCCACGCGTCGTCTCTGGCCAGCGGATGCACGGCGCGCCAACCCCGTGATGAGCCGGGCCCGCGGATCAGCCCCTGCTCGGTGATGACCGCCACCACCTGCGCCTCGGTGAACACCAGCTCGGCACGCTCGACGGGATCGTCGGCGTCGACCGGCACGTAGGCCGCGCCGGTCGCCAGGATTGCGAGGATCGCCACGTACAACGCGTAGCTGCCCGACGGCATCCGGATGCCGATGCGGTCACCCCGCCCGATCCCGCGCGCGGCCAGCCATTCGACGGTTTCCTCGATATCGCCGATCAACTCCGCATAGGTCAACTGCACCGTGCCGTCGTCGAGCGCGGGCGCGTCCGGATAGCGCTGTGCGGTCTCGTAGAGGATGTCGATGAGCGTGCGCGGTTCAGGTGCGTACGACGACAACGCGTACTGAGGGGGCACCTCGGAAACAAAATCCCCAGTCACGCCTACAAAGTACTAAGCCGACCCGGCCGCGCCGCCGCGCCGCACACGGTGGCTGATCACAATTGCGACAACCGCCGGCGCAGCCGCATCGGCATGCGGTGTAGCCGCTGGTTCTGGGGGTATCCCACGGTCGGGATTTCGCGTCGGGCCGACCGACCTGGCAGACTCGCCGCTGGAGGGGAGTATTCCTTCGCCGCGGTATCGTCATCACGTTGGCCGTCATCGGACGACCGGTGCCGCGGGCTGACACGACGGTTCGTGGCAGTGGAAGAGACCTCCGGCGCATTGACGACCGGAGGTTTTGGTGAACGTAAGCGGGCTCGAGTGGATCATCACGCTGAGCGTGACGATCGCCATTCTGCTGTTCGATGTCGTCATCATCGGCCGCCGCCCGCACGAGCCGACCCGACGTGAAACCGGCACGTACCTGTCGATCTACATCAGCCTCGCGATCGCGTTCGGGCTGTGGACCTGGTTCTTCCACGGAAGCCAGTACGGGTTGGAGTTCTTCGCCGGGTGGTTGACCGAATACAGCCTGTCGGTGGACAACCTGTTCATCTTCTTGATCATCATGGCCAGCTTCAAGGTGCCTCGGATCTACCAGCAGCAGGCCCTGCTCGTCGGCATCATCCTGGCGTTGATCTTCCGTGGCATCTTCATCGCGCTCGGTGCCGTCGCGATCAACCAGTTCTCTTGGGTCTTCTACATTTTCGGCGCCTTCCTGCTCTACACCGCGGTGGGACTGGTGCGCGACACCGATCATGACGACGACGCCGAGAACCGGGTGGTGCGCTTCGCCCGCAAGCACATGAAGTTCACCGACACGTGGGATGGCCTGCGGTTGTGGGTGCGGGAGAACGGCAAGCGCGTGATGACGCCGATGTTCCTCGTCATCGTCGCGCTGGGCACCACCGACCTCATCTTCGCGCTGGACTCGATCCCGGCCATCTACGGTCTGACCCAGGAGCCCTACCTGGTGTTCACCGCGAATGTGTTCGCGCTGATGGGCTTGCGCCAGTTGTACTTCCTGCTCGGTGATCTGCTCAGACGGCTGGTCTACCTGTCGAAGGGGCTGGCGTTCATCCTCGCCTTCATCGGCGTGAAGTTGGTGTTGCACGCGCTGCACGAAAACGAGGTGCCGTTCATCAACGGCGGTGAGCATGTCCCGGTGCCCGAGATCCCCACCCTGGTCAGCCTGGGCGTGATCGTGGTGACGTTGGTCATCACCACGGTGGCCAGCCTGTACAAGACGCGGGTGCGCGACGTGAAGAAGAACGGCGCCAAGGCCCCCGAGGAATCCGAGGAATCCGAGGAATCGGAGCCGCACTCGCATAAGGGTTAGCTATAACTAGCTAGCGCAACTAAAAACGCTGTTCGTAGCTCTAACTAATCAGCCCGAAATATAACTGACAATTTGCGCAGCAAATACCGCTTGGCTGTTGCCGCGGTGCGGATTTTTCGGCGGGGTTGATCGGCGGAATTCCGGCTCGCGAAATTTGCGGGGTTGGTCCTACGATGGCGACGGCTTAGCTGTCTGAGATCACCTTGAAGAAAGCGGGGACCCTTTCGTGCGTGACGCCACTTCTGGCACCGGCCGTCGACCGCGGTGACGACCGAGACGACGAAAGGCGCCGCAGGATCCGGGGGTCCCGCACGCGCCGACATCGGCCGAAACCACAAGCGGGCGCGGATAATCGGCCTCGACGGCATCCGTGGTCTGCTGTGCCTGAGCATCGCCATCACCCATGTGACCGGCTACTACACGAAAAACACCGCCGACACCTGGAAAACCAACCTGTTCGGCTTCTCGTTGGTCTATTTCTTCGTGCTCAGCGGGTTTCTGCTGTTTTTGCCATATGTGCGAAACCTCGTTGCCCGGTCGGCCATGCCGGATGTGCGTAATTACGCGATACACCGCCTGGCCCGAATTATGCCGGCTTACCTCGTCATTTTCTTGATCGTCAATTTCGTGTTGCAGCTTTCCTACGTCGGCAATGCGGCAATGATGCCCGACGACGCCCGCACCGGAATCGGCATGATCACCGATCCGGCGGAGTTGCTGGCCAACCTGGCGTTGGTGCAGACCTACATCCCGGCCTTCATCCAGACCGGTATCGGCCCGTCGTGGTCGCTGACCCTGGAGTACGCGTTCTACCTCACGCTTCCGCTGCTGGGCTGGGTGATTTTTCGGACGGGCACCCGCAGCAGACGCAATCCGTTCCTGGTCGCAATGCTCGCACCCGCCATCCTGCTGGGCATCGGGTTGCTGGGCCGCGCGCTGACCCCGTTGGTCAATCGGTACGCGGGCACCTCCGACTTCATCCTGCTCAACTGGGGCCCGAACATCGCCGCGGTGTTCACCAGGAGCATCCTGACCAACGCCGACAACTTCGCGATGGGCATGCTCGCCGCGGTCGTGTTCGTCGCGATCGAGCACGGCGTGCTGTCCGAGCGCGCGAGCCGACGCGTCCGGACGCTCAGCGCCGCGGCGATCCTGCCCGTGCTGGTGGTGGGCGCGGCGATGTTCGCCTTCGCGGTGTCGTTCGTCACCGCCGTGGTCGGCGTGGTCGCCGCGCTGATGATCCTGGTCGTCGTGGTTCCGCTGGCCCGGGGCGAGAAGTCCAAACTGGCGCGCACGCTCGATGTCCGGCCGATCCGCTATGTCGGCGAAATCTCGCTGTCGGCCTACCTGTGGCATTTCCCGCTGCTGCTGCTGCTCGGCCAACTCGGCTGGATGGCCGGCGACACGCTACCGGGAATGCTCTACAACATCGTGGTGCTGCTCGCCGTAACGGTTCTCGCCGCGACCGTGACCTACTACCTGGTCGAGAAGCCGGCGATGAACTACGCCAGAAGGCGCCGCACAAGCGCGCGCCGCCGGGCCGAGGCGGCGTAGCTCGGCCTCACACTTCTCACACTTCTCACACTTCGATGGGTGGGTACAGCCGCTCGATCGTGTACTGCCGGTTGCGTCGCGCCGACCACGCGGTGGCGGCCAGCGACGCCGCGGTGATGGCGGCCAGCACCGCGATCGCCACCCACAGCCGCGAGTCGATGCCACCCACGGTCAGCTGGCGTAACCCGTTGACGGCGTAGGTCATCGGGTCGACGTGGTGGATGATCTGGAACGGCTTCGGCGTGGTCTCCACCGGATAGATGCCGCCGGCCGAGACCAGCTGGAACATCAGGAACGCCAGCGTGACCACCCGGCCGACCGCAACGCCGAACAGCGCGTTGAACGCCTGGATGAGCGCCAGGAACGCGCCCGCGACCAGGATCAGGAACGCGACGGTGGCCGCCGGGTAGACCGCCTTCAAGCCCACGCCGAAATGCACCACCGCGTACATCACCAACACCTGGCACACCACGATCAGCAAACCCGGCCAGTAGGACGCCAGCGCGACGCGCAGGGCGCCGAGCCCGTTGACGATCGGGCGAGGTTGCAAGGGCGTCAACAACATCCAGATGATCAGCGCCCCGATGAACAAGGCCAACGACAGGAAGAACGGCGCGAACCCGGTGCCGAACGTCGGCGCGGCGTTGTGGGTCACCTCATCGAGAGTCACCGGCTGGGACAGGGTTTCGGCGACCTGGTTGCGCTGCTGATCGGTCCAGTGCGGAACGCGTTCGGCCCCTTCGCGTAGGCCGTGCGCGAGTTCCACGCTGCCGCTTCGTAATTGGCTGGTTCCGTCGGCCAGCGTCGCCGCGCCCGCCGACAGCCGCTCACCCCCGTCGGAGAGCGCCACCAGCCCGGCGCGCAGTTGGTTCGCCCCGGTGCTCAGCTGGTTTGCGCCGTCGCGCAGAGCCACCACGTCGTCGCGAAGACCGCCGTCGAGCGCCTTGGTCAAAAACGTCCGCAGCTCACTGCTCGGGTCGGCAAGCTCGGTTTCCAGTGCAGCGGCCTTGTCCCGCAACGCGATCAGACCTTCGTCGGTGGTCGGATCGATGGTGTTGGCGCGCAGTAGCCGCTGGGTGCCTGCCAACGTGTCACCCAACGCCCGCACCGCCGGGTCGGGATTCGCCCGCAGCGCGCCGACCACCGTGTCGACGAGGGCCGCGGCCTGCGCCTGATCGACGTGGAGCGCGGCTACCCGGTCACTGGTCGACTTCACCAGCCGGGACAGCCCGGCCGCCAGGTCGCCGACCTCCGCCGGGTCCAGACCCAGCCCGCTCACCCGGTCGAGCACCGACAGCAGCGGATCCGTTGCGGTGCCGATGCCTTCGGACAACTGCGCGGCACCGGCGGCCAGCGCGGCCGAGCCGTCGCGTGCGGTCACCAACCCGTCCGACAGCGCACGCGACCCGCTCGCCAGCTCGTGGGCACCGTCGTCGGCCTGCGCCAGGCCCGCCGACAACCGGTCGGCGCCGTCGGCGGCCGTCACCAGCCCGGCGCCCGCCTCGGTCACACCGGTGAGCACCTGACCGACCGTCTGCTGCCCGACGCGCGCGTTGACCTCGTTGAGCACCTCACGCGCGGCGTTCTGCCCGATGATCGACGCCAGATAGTTGTTGGAGTTGTCGAAGGTGAACCGGATCTTGGCCGGGTGCGGATCAGCACCCGCCGGCGATGCCACCGCGGCGCTGAAGTCCTCCGGGATCGTGATCGCGAAGTAGTAGTGCCCGTGGCGCACCCCGTCGGCCGCCTCTGCGGCCGACATCTCGTGCAGGTCGAGCTGCCCGGAGTCCAGCAGCGAACGGGCCACCTGGTTCCCGGCGTTGACCTGCTGGCCCTGGCTCTGCGCCCCGCGGTCCTCGTTGACCAGCGCCACCGGCAGCTTGTTGACCTCACCGAACGGATTCCAGAACGCCCACAGGTACATCGCGCCGTACAGCAGCGGCATCAGGATGATCGTGGTCAGCGCCAGTCGGGGCAGCACACCGCGGGAATAGCGTTTGAGGTCGGTACCCAGAGACATCCCCGCAAGCATCGTCATCGACCTTTCTGCCGGGCCTTCTGATCGGCTACCAGCTCTTCGCGCGAGGTGTTGGCCACCTCGATCTGCGCTTGAACACCGTCGTGGCTGACCCCGTTGACGGTCGTCGTCACCACCGTCTGCGTCTCACCCAACGAGATCAGCCGGTTCAGCACGGTCTCGCGGTGACGATCGCTGGTGACGTGGTCGAGGTCGCCCACCACCAGCAGCGGCGGCCGTCTGGTGTTGGCCAGCGCGATCCGCAACAACAACCGGTCGCCCTCGCCCAGCTCCTCGACGAACTCGTCCAGCTGCGGCAACGGCAGCTCCCCGAACACCGGGCCGCAGACCGCGTCGACGTCGGCCTGGCCGGCGCGGCGCACCAGGCGGTACCACGCGGCGTCCCAGCGCAGCTGTTCGGTGATCAGGTCGGCCACCGTGACCGATTCGGCGACAGCGTCGAGCTCGTCGAAACCGGCCAGCGCCGCGCACCGGAAGATGTCGTCGACGGCGGTGCGGCCGAACACCGAAAGCGAGCCGCTCTGCGGTTTCATCCGGCCGGCCAACGTCATCAGCAGCGCGGTGCGCCCCGAACCGCTCGGGCACACCAGGACGGTCACCCCGCCCGCGTCGATCTCCAGATCGACGGGGCCGTACACCGGCCCCCACGGACCCGACACGGTGATGCCGCGAGCAATCACCTTGTCCGACATCGTGACTTCCCGACGCGCGCAGCGCCGCTCAGTGCGCCTGGGTCTTGAACCGGTCGATCGACGCCTTGACTTCGGCCTCGGCCTTGTCGCGGCCCACCCAGTCGGCGGCCTTGACGTACTTGTTCGGTTCGAGGTCCTTGTAGTGCACGAAGAAGTGCTTGATCTCCTCGAGCACCTGCTCGGGCACGTCGGCCAGATCCTGGATGTGATCCCAGCGCTTGTCGCCCGCGGGCACACACAGCACCTTGTCGTCGCCGCCGGCCTCGTCGGTCATCTGGAACATAGCCACCGGGCGGACGTCGACGAGGCAACCGGGAAACAGCGGCTCGGGCAGCAGCACCAGGGCGTCGAGCGGGTCACCGTCCTCGCCGAGCGTGTCTTCGATGAATCCGTAGTCGGTCGGATAGCCCATCGAGGTGTAGAGGTAGCGGTCCAACTTCACCCGCCCGCTCTCGTGGTCCACCTCGTATTTGTTGCGCGAACCCTTCGGGATCTCGATGACTACCTCGAACTCCACCGGCGGCTCCTTGCCCTGTGCAAACGGTCTTGGGGACGGGCATCACCCTAATGGAGCGATACGCTGCACTACGGGGCGGTCGACAGATCAGGAGAGTTATGCGGCCCACGAAGTGGGGGCCATCCACGCATGTGCTGGTCGGGGTGGCAGTGCTGGTGCTGGTCGCCGTCGTGGTGGCGACGGCGGCCGTGCTGACGACGGGACACACCGACGCCGCGGCGGTCAAGCCGACGCCACCGGCCGTCACCGCCGATCCGGCCGTCGTGCCGGTGTCGGACTCCGCACCCAAGCCCACGCCTGAGCAGCTGGCGGCGCGGCTGGCCCCGGCGCTGGCCGACCCCAACCTCGGGCACTTCACCGGGCGCATCGCCGACGCGATCACCGGCACCCAGCTGTGGGAGCAGGGCGCCGACGTGCCGATGCAGCCCGCATCGACCAACAAGACGCTGACGACGGCGGCCGCGCTGCTGGCCCTCGACCGCGACGCGCGGTTGACCACCCGGGTGCTCACCGGCGACAAACCCGGCGTGGTGGTGCTCAAGGGCGGCGGCGACCCGACGCTGTCGGCGGCGCCGAAAGGCAAAGACACCTGGTACCGCGACGCCGCCCGCATCAGCGACCTGGCCGAGCAAGTCCGTCGCAGCGGCGTCGACGCCAGCGCCGTGCAGGTCGACGTCAGCGCCTACAGCGGGCCGACCATGGCGCACGGCTGGGACCCCGCCGACATCGACGGCGGCGACATCGCGCCGATGCAGCCGGTGATGCTCGACGCCGGGCGCACCCAACCCGTCAGCGTCGACTCGGCCCGGTCGCACACGCCCGCATTGGATGCCGGGCGCGCGCTGGCGGTGGCACTGGAGGTCGACCCGGCCAAGGTCACCGTGTTGCCCGGCCCGTCGCGCGGCGGCACGGAGATCGCGGCGGTGCAGTCGCCGCCGCTGATCAACCGGCTGCGCGAGATGATGAACGCCTCCGACAACGTGATGGCCGAGGCGATCGGCCGTGAGGTCGCCGCCGCGGTCGGCGAGCCGCAGAGCTTCGACGGCGCCGCCAGCGCGGTGCTGGGCGAACTGAAGGACGCCGGCGTCGACACCACCGGGGCCAGGCTGTTCGACTCCAGCGGGCTGTCGGTCGACGACCGGCTCACCGCGAAGACGCTCGACGAGGTGGTCAGCGTCGCGGTCGGCGACGAGCACCCCCGGCTGCGACCGCTGGTGGACCTGATGCCGATCGCGGGCGGCAGCGGCACGCTGTCCAACCGCTTCCTGGGCACGGAACCGGGCCGGGAAGCCGCCGGGTTCCTGCGGGCCAAGACCGGATCGCTGACCGGAACCAATACGCTGGCCGGCTTTCTCACCGACGCC
Organism: Mycolicibacterium sp. XJ662; assembly: GCF_053484035.1. Classification (NCBI taxonomy): domain Bacteria; kingdom Bacillati; phylum Actinomycetota; class Actinomycetes; order Mycobacteriales; family Mycobacteriaceae; genus Mycobacterium; species Mycolicibacterium sp. XJ662. The sequence goes on from NZ_JBEFTL010000001.1 coordinate 1,482,797, forward strand.
GACGGGCGGGTGTTGACGTTCGCGTTCATCTCCAACGATGCGGGCCCTATGGGCCTCGTCGCGCTGGACACCCTGGCCGCGACCCTGCGCTCGTGCGGGTGCAGCCCATGAGCCCGGCCACCGACCACAAGGTGACGGTCGGACGCGCCGTCGACTGGGAGTTCGCCGCGACCGTCGGCGCCAGACTGGCCAGGCCGGGCCCGGCCACCACCGACTACACCCGCCGCCAGGTCATCGACCAACTCAGCGAGGCGTCGCGGTCGGCCGAACTGCCGGTGCGTGAGGTCACCGGGCTCACCGAGGGCGGCGACGTTCCCGACGCGCGCATCGTCGACCGCGCCCAGTGGGTGCGCGCGGCCACCCAGTCGATGCGCGTGATGACCGGCGGGCAGGACAGCGACGGACAGCGGCCGAACTTCCTCACCGGCCGGATCACCGGCGCGCAGACCGGTGCCGTGCTGGCGTTCGTGTCCTCGGGCATCCTCGGCCAGTACGACCCGTTCGGCCGCGACGGCGGTGAGCTTCTGCTGGTGTACCCCAACGTCATTGCGGTGGAACGCCAACTGCAGGTGCAGCCTTACGATTTCCGGCTCTGGGTATGTCTGCACGAGGTCACCCACCGGGTGCAGTTCCGGGCCAACCCGTGGTTGGCCGACCACATGTCGCGCGCGCTCGGGGTGCTCACCGACGAGACCGAGAACGACGTCACCGAGGTCCTCGGCAGGCTCGCCGAGTTCGTCCGCGGCCGTCGCGGCGACACCGGAAGCGGTGCGGCCGAACCGAATTCGGAGGGTGTGCTCGGGCTGCTGCGCGCCGTGCAGTCCGAACCGCAGCGCAAGGCGCTGGACCAGCTGCTGGTGTTGGGCACGCTGCTGGAGGGCCACGCCGACCATGTGATGGACGCGGTCGGTCCGGCGGTGGTGCCGTCGGTGGCCACCATCCGGCGCCGGTTCGACGAGCGGCGTCAGCGCAAACAACCGCCGGTGCAACGGCTGCTGCGGGCGCTGCTGGGATTCGACGCGAAGCTCAGCCAGTACACCCGCGGCAAGGCGTTCGTCGACCACGTCGTGTCCAAGGTCGGCATGGAGCGGTTCAACGCGGTGTGGTCCGAACCCGAAACCCTGCCGCTGCCAACCGAAATCGACGAGCCGCAGCGATGGATCGACAGGGTGCTCTAGCCGCGCTGCACGAAGCGGTCACCGGCTTTGCCCGCGACTTCTGCGCAGCCGACGAGCGCTGGTGTGTGGCACTGTCCGGCGGCGCCGACTCGCTGGCGCTGACGGCGGCGGCGGCGAAGGTCAAGCCGACCACCGCGCTCGTCGTCGACCACCAACTGCAGCCGGGCTCCGCGGCGGTCGGCGCCACCGCCCGCGACCAGGCGATGACGCTGGGATGTGTTGACGCCCAGGTGTTGCGCGTCGACGTCGGCACCGAGGGTGGCCCGGAAGGCGCGGCGCGCACGGCGCGCTACCGGGCCTTGGACGGGGCCCGCGGCGGTGCGCCGGTGCTGCTGGGTCACACGCTCGACGATCAGGCCGAGACCGTGCTGCTGGGGCTCGGCCGCGGGTCGGGGCCGCGGTCGATCGCCGGGATGCGGCCCAGCGACCCGCCGTGGGGTCGTCCGCTGCTCGGCGTGCGGCGCAGCGTGACGCAGGCAGCCTGTACTGAACTGGGCGTGGCACCGTGGCACGACCCGCACAACAGCGACCGGCGGTTCACCCGGGTGCGGCTGCGCACCGAGGTGCTGCCGCTGCTCGAGGAGGTCCTCGGCGGCGGGGTGGCCGAGGCGTTGGCGCGCACCGCGGGTGCGCTGCGCGCCGACACCGACGCGCTCGACGCGCTGGCACAGCAGGCGTTGACCGACGCTCGCGATGGGGCAGGGCTGGACACGTCGCGGCTGGCGGTGCTGCCGGAGGCGATCCGGCGGCGGGTCATTCGTGGCTGGCTGCTGGCCGGCGGGGCGAGCGGCCTGACCGACAAGCACATTCGGGGGGTCGACACCTTGGTGGTGGGGTGGCGGGGCCAAGGCGGGGTGGCCGTGGGATCGCCGCTGCGCAATCAGCGGCTGATCGCGTCGCGGCGCGACGGCGTGCTGGGCCTGCACACCGAACCGGTCTAGCCACCGCGCCTTGGTCGGCGGATCGGTCGCATGGCACGCTGTGGGCGTGGCTGAGCGATCCACCGAGCTGTACAACGGCGACATCAAATCGGTTCTTCTTCCCTCCGACGAGATCCAGGCGAAGGTCGCCGAGCTCGGCTCCCGCATTGGTGAGGACTATCGCGAAACGATCGGTCCCGACGGGCGCGATCTGCTGCTGGTCACCGTGCTCAAGGGCGCGGTGTTCTTCGTGACCGATCTGGCACGCGCGATCCCGCTGCCCACGCAGCTGGAGTTCATGGCGGTCAGCTCGTACGGCTCGTCGACGTCGTCGTCGGGGGTGGTGCGCATCCTCAAGGACCTCGACCGCGACATCCACGACCGCGACGTGCTGATCGTCGAGGACGTCGTCGACTCGGGACTGACCCTGTCGTGGCTGCTGCGCAACCTGGCGTCGCGGCGGCCACGGTCGCTGCGGGTGTGCGCGCTGCTGCGCAAACCCGACGCGGTGCGCGCCGACGTGGACATCGCCTACGTCGGCTTTGACATTCCCAAGGAATTCGTCGTCGGCTACGGGCTGGACTACGCCGAGCGCTACCGCGACCTTAACTACATCGGCACGCTCGACCCCAAAATCTACGAACAGCCGTAGCGCTCGCCCAAAGGGGACAAACGGGCGGGAAAGTGCGAGAAGAATCGTGCAAAACGCCGATCTCGGCGGAGGATGGGGTGATGACCCAGACAGCCCTGCGGATCTGCCCGCTGTGTGAGGCCACCTGCGGCCTGACGTTGACGATCGCCGACGGCCGGGTCACCGGCGCCCGCGGTGACCGCGACGACGTGTTCAGCCACGGGTTCATCTGCCCGAAGGGCGCCAGCTTCGCCGAACTCGACAATGACCCCGACCGGCTCGCCCGCCCGCTGGTCCGGCGCGACGGGAAGCTGACCGAAACCAGCTGGCAAGAGGCGTTCGAGGCGGTCGCCGAGCGCCTCGGTGCCGTCGTCGCCGAGCACGGCGGCCCGTCGGTCGGCGTGTACCTGGGCAACCCGAACGCCCACACCGTCGCCGGCGCCCTGTACCCGCCGGTGCTCGTGCGCGCGCTGGGCACCCGCCAGGTCTACTCCGCCAGCACCCTGGACCAGATGCCCAAACACGTCGCGCTGGGCCACATGTTCGGCAGCCCGGTCGCGTTCACCGTCCCCGACCTCGACCGCACCGACTACCTGGTCGTCATCGGCGCGAATCCCCTTGTCTCCAACGGCAGTCTGGCCACCGCACCCGACTTCCCCGGCAAGCTGCGCGCGCTGCGCCGACGCGGCGGCCGACTCGTCGTCATCGACCCGGCCCGCACGCGCACCGCGGAACTCGCCGATCGCCACCTGGCGCCGCGGCCCGGCACCGACGCGGCGCTGCTGTTCGCGGTCGTGTACACGCTGTTCGACGAGCACCTCGTCGACCTCGGCGCGCTGGTGGGCTCCGTCAACGGCGTCGACGACATCCGCGCGCTCGCGGCGGACTTCGCCCCGGAAGCCGTCGCCGCCTACTGTGGGGTGGCCGCCGACGACATCCGCGTGCTGGCCCGCGAGATCGCGGCGGCCCCGTCCGCAGCGGTCTACGGCCGAATCGGCACGTCGACAGTGGAATTCGGCACGATCGGCAGCTGGCTCGTCGATGTCGTCAACGTGCTGACCGGCAACCTCGACCGGCCCGGGGGCGCGATGTTCCCGCTGTCGGCGGTCGCGCCGGCGCCCCGACCGCCGAAGGCAGGCCGCGGATTTCGCACCGGACGCTGGCACAGCCGCGTCTCCGGACACCCCGAGGTGCTCTCCGAGATCCCGGCCGCGGCCCTCGCCGAGGAGATCGATACCCCCGGCGACGGGCAGCTCAAGGCGCTGATCACCATCGCAGGCAACCCGGTGCTGTCCGCGCCCGACGGCGATCGCCTCGACCACGCGCTCACCGGGCTCGACTTCATGCTTTCCATCGACCCGTACCTCAACGAGACCACCCGCCACGCCGACGTCATCCTGCCGCCACCGCCGCCGTCGCAAAGCGCCCACTTCGACTTCGCGCTCAACAACCTCGCCGTGCGCAACAACGTCCGGTACTCGCCGCCGGCACTGCCGCTGGCCGATCGCCCCGACGAACCCGAGATCCTGTCCCGCATCGCGCTGATCCTGTACGGCGTTGGGCCAGAAGGTGATCCGGCGCTCGTCGACCAGCAGGTGATCGCGACGACGCTGGCCAAGGAAACCGCCGATCCGCACTCGCCCGTCGCCGGGCGCCCCGTCGAAGAGCTCACCGCGATGCTCGATGCGGTCCCGGGCTACGAGCGGCGCCTCGACATGATGCTGCGGCTCGGACCGTACGGCGACGCGTTCGGCGCCAACCCCGACGGCCTGACGCTGGCCCGGGTCAAGGCCGCCCCGCACGGCATCGACCTCGGCCCGCTGCAACCGCGACTGGCTCAGGTGTTGCGAACCCCAACGGGCCGAATCGAACTCGCCCCCGAGCCGTTGGTCGCCGACGTGCCACGGCTGCGCGAGGCTCTCGGCGTCCGCGCCGACGGCTTCATGCTCATCGGCCGCCGGCATCTGCGCTCGAACAACAGCTGGATGCACAACCTGCCCGCGCTGGCCGGTGGGACGAACCAGTGCACGCTGCGGATCCATCCCGACGATGCCGCCGAGTTGGGCCTCACCGACCCCGGGACCGCGGTCGTCAAGGGGCCCGGCGGTGAGCTGCTGGCGCCCATCGAGTTGGCGCCCGGCATGCGCCGCGGCGTGGTGTCGCTGCCGCACGGCTGGGGCCATGACCGCGACGGCACCGGACAGACGGTCGCCTCGAACCGCCCGGGCGTCAACGTCAACCAGCTCAACGACGGCAACCGTCTCGACCCGCTGTCGGGTACCGCTGTGCTCAACGGTATTCCGGTGGACATCGCCCCCGCGGGCTAGGTGAGCTCCCAGACCACCGTCACCGTGAACCCGACCGTCTGCTCGCCGGGTTCCAATGGCACGGTAGCCATTTCGGCACCGCGGGGAGTGGGAAACGGCGTCGGCGGCTGCTGTTGACCGGTCGCTTCCGAAATCGAAATGACTTGGCCCAGCGCCGAACCCGACAACTCGGCGTACTGCTCGGCGCGGTCTCGGGCGTCGTCGAAGGCCCGGCTTCGGGCATCGCGGACCAACTGTGAATCGTCCTCGAGCGAATAGTTCACCGAGTTGATCCGGGTCGCGTCGCCGCCGCTGCTGACGATCAGCGCCAGCGCCTGCGATGCGGCGTCGAGCTGGCGGATCTTGATGTCGATCGAGTTGGTCGCACGGTAGCCGACGATGGCCTGCGGATCGTCACCGCCGCCGGCGAACTGCGGCTGCAGGCTGACCTCTGCGGTGCTGATGTCCTTGTGCTCCACGCCGGCGTCCACCAGCGCGTCGATCACCGCCTGCTGACGCTCGCTGGTCTGGTTCATCGCACCGGTCACATCGGGAGCGACGGACGCGATGGACGCGTTGATGTTGAGGGTGTCCGGCTCGCCCTGCACCTCACCGGAACCCTGCACGGTCACGTGTCGCGCATCGCCCTGCGCGCTGGTCGTCGGCCCCGATGTCGCGTCGCAGCCCGCTACGACGAGGATGAGCCCCGCAGCGAGAGCGAGCAGTCTGGTCGGCGTCTTCGCCCGTACAGCGGTCGGCATGCCTGGCACGATACCGTCACCGTGTCACCGGGACCGTGCGCCAGGTCGACGCCGCGTGGCGCGCATCAGCGCTCCCGGTCCTCGAGTTCGTCGGTGTGCTCGGTGATCGCGTTGACGATCGCTTCGCCCGCCCGGCCCAGCAGTTGGTCGCGCATGTCCTTGGCCCAGTCGTGCGACGCCCGCGGTGCGATCAGCTGACCCTTGAAGTGCGGAATCACTTCCCGGGCGAACAGTTCGTAGGAGTGATACGTCGCCTGCGGCGAGGCCCAGTCGTGGCCGAGCAGCAGCAGCGTGCCGAAACCGCCGGACTGTTCGAGCAAGTCGTGAATGTGGGTGATCGCGTCACCCGGTGTGCCGATACAACAGTTGCCCTTGCTCGCATACTCTTCGACGAACTCGCGCGGGGACTGCTCACCTTCGACGTCGTTGGACAGCGGCACGAACCCGGCCGCACCGAAGTAGTTCGCGAAATCCTGTAGCCCGTAGGTGCAGTCGTCGATCGCCTGCTCGCGGGTATCGGCCAGGTGCATGATCGACAGCACCCGCCAGTTGTTGCGGTCCGGTGCCTCGCGTCCGGACTTCTCGGCCTGGTCGACGACCACCTGCCAGGTGTTCTCCAGCGCGGCGTATCCGCCCGGCACCGACATCGACAGCGAAAGCAGCGACGTGCCCAGCGCCCCGGCCAGTCGCGGTCCTGATGGCGAAATCATTGCTGCGGTGGAGATTTCGGGATACGGCCAGGTGTAGGGCCGGATGTGCAGGGCGGCATCGCGCAGTGTGAACCAGTCCGACGTCCTGGTGATCCGTTCGTCGGGGGCGGCGCGGAACAGCGCCAGGATGGCGTCCAGCGACTCCTGCATCATGCGGCGCTGGTCGACCGGATCGATGCCCATCATGTACGCGTCCGATGGCAGCGCTCCCGGCCCGGTGCCGAACATCACCCGGCCGCGGGTGATGTGATCCAGCAGCACCCACCGGTCGGCCACCATCAGCGGATGGTGGTAGGGCAGCGACACCACACCGGTGCCGAGCCGGATGTGCTTGGTGCGTTCGGCGGCCGCGGCGATGAACACCTCCGGGCAGGCGATCAGCTCGTAACCGCCGGAGTGATGTTCACCGAACCAGACCTCGTCGTAGCCGAGACCGTCCAGGGCGACGGTGCGGTCCAGGTCGTATTCCAGTGCCAGGGTGGGGGATTGGCCGACCGGGTGAAACGGGGTGATGAACACCCCGAAGTTCAGTGGCCGCGTCATCTACAGCTCCAATCGCTTGAGGAATTCGACGAGTTCGGCGTTCACCTCGGCGGGACGCTCCTGCTGAATCCAATGTCCCGCACCGTCGATCATCACCTCGCGGTAGTCCCCGGTCACCAGGTGGTGGACGCGGTGGCGCGGCGTGTAGGCAAGCGTCGGGTCGGCGGTGCCACCGATGAACAACGCGGGCACGGTGATGGTGGCGGCCGGGGTCGACGCGGTCAGTTCCCAGTTGCGGTCAAAGCAGCGATACCAATTCAGCGGTGCGGTGAACCCGTGGGCGGTGAACTCGGCGACGTAGTGGTCGAACTCCTCCTGGCTCAGCCAGTCGGGCAACCCGCCCGGTTCGGGGATGCGTTCGATGAACCCTTCCGGCCCGGGTTGGACCATGCGTAACGCGGCCGCCTCGTCTGCGGGCATCGTCAGCGACCCGAACAGCTTGCGCATCGTGGTGGCCGGATCGCGGTTCAGGTCGGCGTCGGCGGGCCCGGGCTCCTGGAAGTAGAGGATGTAGAAGAAGTTGTCGCCGAAGATCTTGCGGAACGCCTGGGTGGTCGGCACCCGCGAGCGCGGCACCGGCGGCACGCTCAACCCGGCTACCCCGGCGAACCGGTCCGGGTGCAGCAGCGGCGCCGACCAAGCCACCACCCCGCCGAAGTCGTGGCCGACGATCGCCGCCCGTTCGGCGCCGACGTCGTCGAGCAGGCCGACCAGGTCGGCGCTCAGGTCGACGACGGTGTAGGCGTCGATTGCGTCGGGCTTCGACGAGCCGCCGTAGCCGCGCTGGTCGGGGGCGAGCACGTGAAAGCCCGCGTCGGCCAGCGCCGGGATCTGATGCCGCCACGAAAAGGCCAGCTCGGGAAAGCCGTGGGCGAGCACGACAAGCGGGGCGCCGCGCTCGCCCGCCTCGATCACCCGCAGGTGCACGCCGTTGGTTTCGACAAACCGTTCGGTCGAGGTCCGCACGGTCACTACCAAAGCACAGTCGACCGCGCCGCGAACGTGGGTTACCCGCACGGCCCGAGCGCCTGACGCGTGCCGGTAACCCACGTTCGGCGCAATACACCCCCGATACGGCGGCACCCGTCGGGAACCTTGACTCGTTGGTATAGCGGTAGCCTGGAAGTTCCCAGCTGCACGTATCGGAAGGAGACCGGCCGCGGGCGGCCGAAAGACATGACGCCGACGAAGGCCGAGGCTTGATGAACCGCAAAAATGTGATCCGCACGCTGACCGTGATCGCGGTCCTGTTGCTGCTGGGTTGGTCCTTCTTCTACTTCAGCGACGACACCCGCGAGTTCAAGCCCGTTGACACCTCGGTGGCGATGGCGCAGATCAACAACGACAACGTCGAGAGCGCGCAGATCGACGACCGTGAACAGCAGCTGCGGCTGGACCTGAAGAGCGGCAACCCCGACACGTCCGACAGCGACAAGATCATCAGCAAGTACCCAACCGGCTACGGCGTGACGGTGTTCGAGGCGCTGCAGAGCAAGGGCGCGAAGGTCAACACGGTCGTCAACCAGAGCTCGATGCTCGGCTCGCTGTTGATCTACCTGCTGCCGCTGCTGCTGCTGGTCGCCTTGTTCGTGATGTTCACCCGCATGCAGAGCGGCGGGCGGATGGGCTTCGGTTTCGGCAAGTCCAAGGCCAAGCAGCTCACCAAGGACATGCCCAAGACCACGTTCGCCGACGTCGCCGGTGCGGACGAGGCGGTCGAAGAGCTCTACGAGATCAAGGACTTCCTGCAGAACCCGTCGCGCTACCAGGCGCTGGGCGCGAAGATCCCCAAGGGTGTTCTGCTCTACGGTCCACCCGGCACCGGTAAGACGCTGCTGGCCCGCGCCGTCGCCGGCGAGGCCGGGGTGCCGTTCTTCACCATCTCCGGTTCGGACTTCGTCGAGATGTTCGTCGGCGTCGGCGCCTCTCGCGTGCGCGACATGTTCGAGCAGGCCAAGCAGAACAGCCCGTCCATCATCTTCGTCGACGAGATCGACGCGGTCGGCCGCCAGCGCGGCGCCGGCATGGGCGGCGGCCACGACGAACGCGAGCAGACGCTCAACCAGCTGCTCGTCGAGATGGACGGCTTCGGCGACCGCCAGGGCGTCATCCTGATCGCCGCCACCAACCGCCCCGACATCCTCGACCCCGCCCTGCTGCGGCCGGGCCGGTTCGACCGGCAGATCCCGGTCACCAGCCCCGACCTGGCCGGGCGCCGCGCGGTGCTGAAGGTGCATTCGGCGGGCAAGCCGATGGCGCCCGACGCTGACCTGGAGGGCCTGGCCAAGCGCACGGTCGGGATGTCCGGCGCCGACCTGGCCAACGTCATCAACGAGGCGGCGCTGCTGACCGCGCGCGAGAACGGCACCGTCATCACCGGGCCGGCGCTCGAAGAGGCCGTCGACCGCGTCGTGGGCGGGCCGCGCCGCAAGAGCCGCATCATCAGCGAGCACGAGAAGAAGATCACCGCCTACCACGAGGGCGGGCACACCCTGGCCGCGTGGGCGATGCCCGACATCGACCCCATCTACAAGGTCACGATCCTGGCGCGCGGCCGCACCGGCGGGCACGCGATGTCGGTGCCCGAGGACGACAAGGGTTTGATGACCCGCTCGGAGATGATCGCGCGGTTGGTGTTCGCCATGGGCGGACGCGCCGCCGAAGAGTTGGTGTTCCGCGAGCCGACCACCGGCGCCGTGTCCGATATCGAGCAGGCCACCAAGATCGCGCGCGCGATGGTCACCGAGTACGGCATGAGCTCCAAACTCGGCGCGGTGCGCTACGGCACCGAACACGGTGACCCGTTCTTGGGCCGCACCATGGGCACCCAGGCCGACTACAGCCACGAAGTCGCCCGCGACATCGACGACGAGGTGCGCAAGCTCATCGAGGCCGCCCACACCGAGGCGTGGGAGATCCTCACCGAATACCGCGACGTGCTCGACACCTTGGCCGGCGAACTGCTGGAGAAGGAGACGCTGCACCGCCGCGAGCTCGAGGCGATCTTCGGCGACGTCAAGAAGCGTCCGCGGTTGACCATGTTCGACGACTTCGGTGGCCGGGTGCCGTCCGATAAGCCGCCGATCAAGACGCCCGGCGAGCTGGCGATGGAACGCGGCGAGGAATGGCCCAAACCGATTCCCGAGCCGGCGTTCAAGGCCGCCATCGCGCAGGCCAGCCAGGAAGCCGCTGCCCGGCAGGCCCAGAACGGCGCCAACGGTCACGGCAGCAACGGAGCCCCCGGCCCCGGCGCGACCCAGCCGGACTACGGCGCCCCGGCCGGCTGGCACGCCCCCGGCTGGCCGCCACCGCCGCAGCACCACCAGCCGTCGCATCAGCAACCGCACCAGCAGCAGCAACAGCCGCAGGGCTACTGGTATCCACCGCCGCAACCTCCGGGGTGGCATAACCCCGGTGCCGGCGGGGCTCCGCCCTATCCGCAGTACCAGCAACCCTATCCGCAGCCGTCGGCGCCGAACCCCAACGACGATTCGGGCCAGGACAACGAACGGTCCGGCGATAGGTCCAACCCGCCGGCGCACGGCTGACCGCTAGCAGGCTCTCACAGGAGGCGTATATGACGCGGCCGCAGCGCAGTTCGGCCACGATCTTCCCCAACGGCTTCACGCCCGCGACGTTCGACCAGACGCGGGCCGAGGCGGCGGTGCGCGAGCTGCTGCTCGCCGTCGGGGAGGACCCCGACCGCAACGGGCTCGAGGACACCCCGGCCCGGGTGGCGCGGGCGTACCGTGAGCTGTTCGCGGGCCTGTACACCGACCCGGATGCCGTGCTGGACACCACCTTTGACGAACAGCACGACGAAATGGTGCTGGTCAAGCAGATCCCGTTGTACTCCACGTGTGAGCACCATCTGGTGTCGTTTCACGGGGCCGCGCACGTCGGCTACATCCCCGGCGCCGACGGCCGGGTGACCGGGCTTTCCAAGATCGCGCGCCTCGTCGATCTGTACGCCAAGCGTCCACAGGTACAGGAACGGCTGACCGCGCAGATCGCGGATGCGTTGATGCGCAAGCTCGATCCGCGCGGTGTGATCGTCGTGATCGAAGCCGAACACCTCTGTATGGCGATGCGCGGTGTCCGCAAACCCGGTGCCATCACCACCACCTCGGCGGTGCGCGGCCAGTTCAAACACGATGCGGCGTCGCGCGCCGAGGCGCTGGATCTCATCCTTCGGAAGTGAGACCGGCCAGCCCAATGCCCCCCTCGGGAACGCGCGTGCAGGTGATGGGCGTCGTGAACGTCACCGACGACTCCTTCTCCGACGGGGGGCTTTTTCTCGACCGCGACCGCGCGATCGAGCACGGGCTGGAGATGGCATCCGACGGCGCCCAGATCATCGATGTCGGCGGTGAGTCGACCCGGCCCGGCGCCACCCGCATCGATCCCGAGATCGAAATCGCCCGCGTCTTGCCGGTCATCAAAGAACTTGCCGGACAAGGTCTTACGGTCAGCATCGACACCATGCACGCCGAAGTCGCCCGGGCGGCGCTCGAGAACGGCGCCACGATCGTCAACGACGTGTCCGGCGGCCGCGCCGACCCGCAGATGGCGCCGCTGTTGGCCGACGCGAAAGTGCCGTGGGTGCTGATGCATTGGCGATCGGTGGGCGCAGAACGTCCCCATGAGGTGCCTGCCTACCGCGATGTGGTCGCCGACGTGCGCGCCGAACTGCTCGCCGGTGTCGACGCGGCGGTGGCCGCAGGCGTCGACCCGGACAAGCTGATCATCGACCCGGGTCTGGGATTCGCCAAGACTGCCGAACACAACTGGGCGCTGCTGCGCGCGCTGCCCGAACTCGTCGGCACCGGGATCCCGGTCCTCGTCGGCGCCTCGCGAAAGCGCTTCCTCGGATCGTTGCTGGCCGACGCCGACGGCCGGGCGCGCCCACCCGACGGGCGTGAGACCGCGACCGCGGTGATCTCCGCGCTGGCGGGTATGCAGGGCGCATGGGGTGTGCGGGTGCACGACGTGCGCGCCTCGGTCGACGCGCTCAAGGTGCTCGGAGCGTGGTCAGGGGCGAGCGGAGCGACGGGAAATACTTCGAGTGGCTGACCGAATCGAGTTGCGCGGCTTGACCGTTCGTGGGCGCCATGGTGTTTTCGACCATGAGCGCCGCGACGGTCAGGATTTCGTCGTCGACATCACGGTGTGGGTTGACTTGGCGCCGGCCGCGGCCAGCGACGACCTGGCAGACACCGTCGACTACGGCGGCTTGGCGAAGCTGGCCGCAGACATCGTCGCGGGCCCGCCGCGCAACCTGATCGAGACCGTGGCAGGCGAGATCGCCGACGCGGTCATGGTTGACGCGCGGGTGCATGCCGTCGAGGTGGTTGTGCACAAACCCGGCGCGCCCATCCCGCTCGAGTTCGCCGACGTCGCGGTGGTGGCGCAACGGTCCCGGCGCGACGGTCGCCGCGCATGACCACAGTGGTGTTGTCGATCGGGTCGAACCTCGGTGACCGTCAGGCCCGGCTGCAGTCGGTGGTCGACGATCTCGCGCCTGCCGTGCGGGCGGTCTCGCCGGTCTACGAGACCCAGCCGTGGGGCGGGGTCGAGCAGGAGCCCTTCCTCAACGCCGTGGTGATCGCCGAGGACCCAGGGCTCGATGCGACGGGCTGGCTGCGCCGCGCGCAGGCACTGGAAGGCGCCGCCGAACGAGTGCGCGGCGAGCGGTGGGGCCCTCGGACGCTCGACGTGGACCTCATCACCTGCCATGCGGGTCAACGCGAGGTGCGCTGCAGCGACGACGATCTGACATTGCCGCACCCGCGCGCCCACCAGCGCGCGTTCGTGCTCGTTCCGTGGCTTGCCGTCGAACCCGATGCGACGCTCGCCGTCGGCGATATCGCCCGCCCGGTGCGGGAGTGGCTCGCCGAACTCGACGCCGCCGAACGCGACGGGGTACGCCCCGTCGGCGAATTGCGCTGCTGATGGGCCCGACCCGCAAACGTGACCTGGCAGCGGCTACGGCGATCGCGGCCGTCATCGGCTACCTGCTGGTGCTGGTGCTCTACAAGTGGTTTCCGCCGATCACCGTGTGGACGGGTTTGTCGCTGCTCGCGGTCGCGATCGCCGAGGCGGGGTGGGCGTTCTACATCCGCGCCAAGATCCGCGACGGGCAGATCGGCGATGGCCCCGGCTGGTTGCACCCGCTTGCGGTCGCCCGCTCGGTGGTGATCGCCAAAGCCTCGGCGTGGGTGGCCGCGCCGGTGCTCGGCTGGTGGTTGGCCGTGCTCGCCTACCTGCTACCACGACGTTCGACTTTGCGGGTCGCGGCGGAGGACACCCCCGGCGTCGTCGTCGCGGCCGCGTGCGCATTGGCGTTGGTGGCGGCCGCGCTGTGGCTGCAGCATTGCTGTAAGTCACCGAACGAACCCCAGGACAACGCCGACGGCGCAACCGATTAACGCCGCATCGGCGCCGACGCGCCGAATCGCCGCTGCGGTCGACACGCGCAGTGACCTGTGCCGGGTACAGTCGGCGCATGACCGATCTGCCCCGCAGCGCCCGCCCGCGGCGCAGCGGCCGCAGGCCGAGTTGGGTCCTGCTGAGTGCGTTGCTGGTCCTTGCGATCGCGGCCAGCTCTGCGTTGGTGTTCACCAACCGGGTGGAATTGCTCAAACTCGCTGTGATCCTGGCGTTGTGGGCCGCTGTGGTGGCGGCGTTCGTATCGGTCATCTACCGCAGGCAAAGCGACACGGATCAGGCCAAGGTGCGAGACCTCAAGCTGGTCTACGACTTGCAGCTGGAGCGCGAGATTTCGGCCCGCCGCGAGTACGAGCTGTCGGTGGAGACCCACCTGCGTCGTGAGCTCGCAGCCGAGTTGCGCGCCCAGGCCGCCGACGAGGTGGCCGCGCTGCGGGCCGAACTGGCTGCGCTGCGCAGCAATCTGGAGATCCTGTTCGACGCCGAACTGTCGGACCGGCCCGCGCTGGAGACCGAACGCACGACCGTACGGGCCTACAGCGACTGGGCGCGTGACGACGAGCGCCCCGGCCGCATCGCCGCCGACTACGGTGACGACCTCACCACCCGCACCGATGAAAGCCCGATCATCGACGTCGCCGCCGAACCCCATCCGCCCGAGTTCGAATGGGTGCCGCCGGCCAGCGCCGGAGGCGCGCACCGCAGAACCTCCGAGCCCGAGGAACGGCCTCAGTACGCCGAAGAACCCAGAACGTGGGCGCCGCCCCCGCCACCACCGCCGCCGCAACCGGCGCCGCCGCCCCCGCCGCCTCCGCCTGCGCCTGAACCTGAGCCGGCCGCACCCGGCAGCGCCCATTTCGATTGGGCCCCACTGGAAGAGCCTGAACCACCCCCGACCGGGTGGCGGCCCGCACCGGCCGATGGACAATGGCTGCCCCCCGGATCGCCGGGTAGCAATTGGGCGGCTCCGGTCGAGGAGGACCGCCCCACCGAGGAGTACGTCGGCAGGCGACGCGCACCGGAACCGCCGCAGGCCCCGCCGCCACCGGCGCCACCGGTCGACGACCTGCCGCACCGGGGCAGGCACTCCGTGCCGGCCGAGGCCGTCGACCCCGGTCGCCCGGCCGCGCCGCCCCCAGAGCCCGCCGAACCCGACGAGCCCACGCCGCGTCGGCGCCGGCGCAGCGCCGACGACGACACCGGCGGTCAGTCGGTCGCCGAACTGCTCGCCCGGCTGCAAGCCAGCCCGACGGGGGGCGGCCGTCGGCGCCGCCGCGAAGAGTGAGTCAATCAGTCAGTTATTATTTGGTCTGACCGTCTGGTACCCGCATCGCGGGACTGGAACGTAGGTATTTCTGACACTCAGCGAGGTCGCTGCATGCCGACGCCCGACGTCTTCCGCCCCGCGCGGCTCACGATCGGCATCATTTCTGCTGGTCGGGTGGGTTCCGCGCTGGGAGTGGCGCTGGAGCGGGCAGAGCATGTCGTGGTGGCCTGCAACGCCATCTCGCACGTATCCCGCGAGCGCGCCAGCCGTCGGCTGCCCGACACCCTGGTGCTGCCGGTCGACGAGGTCGCCGCCCGCGCCGAGCTGTTGTTGCTCACGGTGCCCGACACCGAGCTCGCCGGGCTGGTGTCGGGGCTGGCCACCACCGGGGTGGTGCGCCCGGGCACCATCGTCGTGCACACCTCCGGCGCCAACGGGGTGGCTGTGCTGGCCCCGCTGACCGAGCAGGGCTGCATCCCGCTGGCGATCCATCCGGCGATGACGTTCACCGGCGCCGACGAGGACATCGACCGGCTGCCCGAGGCCTGCTTCGGCATCACCGCCGCCGACGAGGTGGGGTACGCGATCGCCCAGTCGCTGGTGCTGGAGATCGGTGGTGAGCCGTTCCGGGTCCGCGAAGATGCCCGCACGCTGTACCACGCAGCGTTGGCGCACGCCAGCAACCACCTGGTCACCGTCGTTCTGGACGCGCTCGAAGCGCTGCGCTCGGCGCTGTGGGGCCAGGAACTGCTCGGCCAGGAACTTGTCGACAACGCCCCGGGCGGTATCGCGGAGCGTGTCGTCGGGCCGCTGGCGCGGGCCTCGCTGGAGAACGCGCTGCAGCGCGGACAGGCCGCGTTGACCGGTCCGGTCGCCCGCGGCGACGCACCCGCGGTCGCCGGCCATCTGCAGGCCCTCGCCGAAGTGGAGCCGCAACTGGAACAGGCTTATCGGACCAATTCGCTGCGCACCGCCCAGCGCGCCCACGCACCCGACGAGGTGTTCGCGGTACTACAGGAAGCCGGACGCTCATGACCGGGCGCAAACCGCAGTTCACCGCCCGCGAGTTGAACGTCTACTCCGACCCGCGCGACGTCTCCGCCGTCACCAGGGCGTTGCGCGCCACCGGGCGTCGGGTGGTGTTGGTGCCGACGATGGGTGCCCTGCACGAGGGCCACCTGACGCTGATCCGCACCGCCAAACGCGTCCAGGGCGCCGTCGTGGTGGTGTCGATCTTCGTCAACCCACTGCAGTTCGGCGCCAACGAGGACCTCGACGCCTATCCGCGCACCCTCGACGACGACCTTGCCGCGCTTCGCAAGGAAGGCGTGGAGATCGCGTTCACCCCGACCGCCGCCGACATCTATCCCGACGGTGTCCGCACCTGCGTGCAGCCTGGACCGCTCGGTGGAGAGCTCGAAGGAACCTCGCGGCCAACGCATTTCGCCGGCGTGCTGACGGTGGTCCTGAAGCTGTTCAACATCGTCACGCCCGACCGCGCGTACTTCGGCGAAAAGGATTACCAGCAGCTCGTCTTGATCCGCCAGATGGTCGCCGACTTCAACCTCGACGTTGCGGTGGTGGGTGTCTCGATCGTGCGGGAGGCCGACGGGCTGGCGCTGTCGTCGCGCAACCGCTACCTCGACCCGGTGCAACGTGAGCAGGCGGGCGCGCTTTCGGCAGCGCTGTTGGCGGGCCGGTACGCGGCGGGGGAAGGCACCGCCGCCGCGCTGGACGCCGCGCATGCGGTGCTCGACGAAGTGCCCGCCATCAAGGTCGACTACCTGCAGGTGCGGGATCCGACGCTGGGGCCGGCGCCCACCACGGGTGCGGGCCGCATGCTCATCGCGGGCCGGCTCGGCGACACCCGTCTGCTCGACAACATCGCGATCGACATCGGGGTGCCGTCGGGGCCTGGCCCGCACGTTGAATACGACGAACACGAACTTCCTTGGAGGAACTGATGTTACGGACCATGCTGAAATCGAAAATCCATCGTGCGACCGTCACGCAGGCGGATCTGCACTACGTCGGGTCGGTCACCATCGACGCCGACCTGATGGACGCCGCGGACCTGCTCGAAGGTGAGCAGGTCACCATCGTCGACATCGACAACGGTGCCCGACTGGTGACCTACGCGATCACCGGCGAACGCGGCAGCGGTGTGATCGGGATCAACGGTGCGGCAGCACATCTGGTCCATCCCGGCGATCTGGTGATCCTGATCGCCTACGGCACGATGGAAGACGCCGAAGCGCGCAGGTACCAGCCCAGGATCGTGTTCGTCGACGCAGACAACAAGCAGGTCGACCTCGGACACGATCCCGCCCATGTGCCGGCCGACGCGGCCGAGCTGATGTCGTCGCGGTGATCGTGTGCTGCTCGCGATCGACGTTCGCAACACCCACACCGTCGTCGGCCTGATATCCGGTTCCGGTGACCATGCAAAGGTGGTGCAGCACTGGCGGATTCGTACCGAACCGGAGGTGACCGCCGATGAGTTCGCGCTGACCATCGACGGCCTGATCGGTGACGACTCCGAACAGCTGACCGGGGCGGCCGCGCTGTCCACCGTGCCGTCGGTGATGCACGAGCTGCGCGAGATGCTCGGCCAGTACTGGCCGTCGGTGCCGCACGTGCTGATCGAACCGGGCGTGCGCACCGGCATCCCGCTGCTGGTCGACAACCCCAAGGAAGTCGGCGCCGACCGCATCGTCAACTGCCTGGCCGCCTTCCACAAGTACGGCACCGCCGCCATCGTCGTCGACTTCGGTTCCTCGATCTGCGTCGACGTGGTCTCGGCCAAGGGCGAGTTCCTCGGCGGGGCCATCGCGCCGGGCCTGGAGGTGTCCTCGGACGCCTCGGCCACCAGGTCGGCTGCCCTGCGCCGCGTCGAGCTGACCCGGCCCCGGTCGGTGGTGGGTAAGAACACCGTGGAGTGCATGCAGGCCGGTGCCGTGTTCGGGTTCGCCGGCCTGGTCGACGGCCTGGTGCAGCGCGTCCGCGACGACGTGGACGGCTTCGCGGGTTCCGACGTCACCGTGGTGGCGACGGGCCACACCGCGCCGCTGCTGTTGCCCGATATGCGCACCGTCGAGCATTACGACCAGTACCTGACGCTGGGCGGTCTGCGCCTGGTGTTCGAACGCAACCGCGACAGCCAACGGGGCCGCCTCAAGCAAGCCCGTTAGGCTGGCACGACGTGACCTCAGCTGATTCCCCCGACGCCGCCGACATCCCTGAGCAGTACCGGATCCGTCAGGCCAAGCGTGAGCGGCTGCTGGCCGACGGTCCACACCCCTACCCGGTCGAAGTCCCCCGCACCCACACCCTGGCCGAGATCCGGCAGGCCTACCCGAACCTGGCCGCCGACACCGAAACGGGCCAGCTCGTCGGCGTAGCCGGCCGGGTGATGTTCGCGCGCAACTCCGGCAAGCTGTGCTTCGCGACGCTGCAGGAAGGTGACGGCACCCAGCTGCAGGCGATGCTGAGCCTGCACAAGGTCGGCCAGGAATCGCTGGACGCCTGGAAATCCGATGTCGACCTCGGCGACATCGTGTACGTCCACGGCGAGGTGATCAGCTCCCGGCGCGGTGAGCTTTCTGTGCTCGCCGATTCCTGGCAAATTGTTTCCAAGGCGCTGCGCCCGCTTCCCGTCGCGCATAAGGAAATGAGCGAAGAAGCGCGGGTGCGGCAGCGTTATGTCGATTTGATCGTGCGCCCGGAAGCCCGCACGATCGCTCGTCAGCGAGTCGCGGTGGTACGGGCGGTGCGTTCAGCGCTGGAACGGCGCGGCTTTTTGGAAGTCGAGACGCCGATGCTGCAGACATTGGCCGGTGGCGCGGCCGCGCGACCGTTCGTCACCCACTCAAATGCCCTCGACACGGACCTATATCTACGGATCGCGCCGGAACTGTTCCTCAAGCGGGCCCTGGTCGGCGGTTTCGAGAAGGTCTTCGAGTTGAATCGGGTGTTCCGAAACGAGGGCGCGGATTCTACGCATTCTCCAGAATTCGCGATGCTCGAGACATACGAGGCGTATGGCACCTACGACGATTCCGCCACCGTCACCCGTGAGCTTATTCAGGAGGTCGCCGACGAGGCGCTTGGCACCAGAAACGTGCCATTGCCGGATGGCAGTACCTACGATCTGGACGGTGAATGGCAGAGCATTCAAATGTATCCATCTCTGTCGGAAGCCCTCGGAGAAGAGATCACCCCCCAAACGCCGGCCGAGAAGTTATGGGAGATCGCCGACCGACTCGATGTGGAGATTCCCCGCGACCGCGGGTATGGGCACGGGAAATTGGTCGAGGAACTATGGGAGCACACCGTCGGTAACACGCTTTGGGCGCCCACCTTCGTGCGCGACTTTCCGGTCGAAACGACACCGTTGACCCGTGCGCATCGCAGCATCGAAGGGGTTACCGAAAAATGGGATCTCTATATCCGGCGCTTTGAACTCGCCACCGGCTACTCTGAACTCATCGATCCGGTAATCCAGCGCGAAAGGTTTGAAGCCCAAGCCCGCGCGGCGACCGCCGGAGATGACGAGGCAATGGCCCTCGATGAGGATTTTCTCACCGCGTTGGAGTATGCGATGCCACCGTCGACGGGTACTGGAATGGGTATCGATAGGTTGTTGATGGCATTGACGGGCCTAACGATTCGGGAGACCGTTTTGTTCCCGATTGTTCGACGCCACGGGTCGTGAACCGGTTCGATTTCCGGTCTTGTTGAATGGCTCCTGCGCATATGGCAGATTGGTTCCAGGGTTTCGAGAACTAAAGTATCGTTCTAGTTCTCAAGGAGAAGGGCGTAGGAAAATGGCGAAGAAAGTGACCGTCACGCTGGTCGATGATTTCGACGGTGAAGGCACCGCCGACGAGACCGTCGAATTCGGCCTCGATGGTGTGAGTTACGAGATAGACCTTTCTTCGAAGAACGCCGCGAAGTTGCGCAACGACTTGAAGCAATGGGTGGAAGCCGGCCGCCGGGTGGGCGGTCGCCGCCGTGGCCGCTCGGCGGGGTCGGGCCGGGGTCGCGCGGCCATCGACCGTGAGCAGAGCGCCGCGATCAGGGAGTGGGCACGTCGCAACGGTCACAACGTGTCGACCCGCGGCCGCATCCCGGCCGACATCATCGACGCCTTTCACGCGGCAACGTAGCCAACCGTTGCCCAAACGCCCCTGAGAAGACCGGGTCCCACGAATCGTTCGCTTACCGCGAACCGGTCAGCGCCGGATCGTCGGAAACGTTTTGGCCGACGTGGGCGTTGGCATGGGAAGCGCCGGGTACAGAGCCTATGGCGCACAAAGTCGTCACTGCATCGCCCCTCCGTACCCGTCGGCAGGCGACGCAGCTGCGGCGGACGCCCTCTAGACTTGGGTGGCAGGTACGGCGTGCATGCGCTGTACCTATGTGATGGAGAGCAGGTATACACCGATGTTTGAGAGATTCACCGACCGTGCCCGCAGGGTCGTCGTCCTGGCTCAAGAAGAGGCCCGGATGCTCAACCACAACTACATCGGCACCGAGCACATCCTGTTGGGACTTATTCACGAGGGCGAGGGCGTAGCGGCCAAGTCGCTGGAATCGCTGGGCATCTCGCTCGAAGGCGTGCGTAGCCAGGTCGAGGAGATCATCGGCCAGGGCCAGCAGGCGCCGTCCGGACACATTCCCTTCACGCCGCGCGCCAAAAAGGTGCTGGAGCTGAGCCTGCGCGAGGCGCTGCAGCTCGGCCACAACTACATCGGCACCGAGCACATCCTGCTCGGGCTGATCCGTGAGGGCGAAGGCGTGGCGGCCCAGGTGTTGGTGAAGCTGGGTGCCGAGCTGACCCGGGTGCGTCAGCAGGTCATCCAGCTGCTGAGCGGATATCAGGGCAAGGAGACCGCCGAAGCCGGTACCGGCGGCCGCGGGGGCGAGGCGGGCAACCCGTCCACCTCGCTGGTGCTCGACCAGTTCGGCCGCAACCTGACCGCAGCCGCGATGGAAGGCAAGCTCGACCCGGTCATCGGCCGGGAGAAGGAAATCGAGCGGGTCATGCAGGTGCTGAGCCGGCGCACCAAGAACAACCCGGTGCTGATCGGTGAGCCCGGCGTCGGCAAGACCGCCGTCGTCGAGGGCCTCGCACAGGCGATCGTGCACGGCGAGGTGCCCGAGACGCTGAAGGACAAGCAGCTCTACACGCTTGACCTGGGCTCGCTGGTCGCGGGCAGCCGCTACCGCGGTGACTTCGAGGAACGCCTGAAGAAGGTGCTCAAGGAGATCAACACCCGCGGCGACATCATCCTGTTCATCGACGAGCTGCACACGCTGGTCGGTGCCGGTGCCGCCGAGGGCGCCATCGACGCGGCCAGCATCCTCAAGCCGAAACTGGCCCGCGGCGAGCTGCAGACCATCGGCGCCACCACGCTCGACGAGTACCGCAAGTACATCGAGAAGGACGCCGCCCTGGAGCGCCGCTTCCAGCCGGTGCAGGTCGGGGAGCCGACGGTGGAGCACACCATCGAGATCCTAAAGGGACTGCGCGACCGCTACGAAGCCCACCACCGGGTGTCGATCACCGACGGTGCGGTGGTTGCGGCGGCCACGCTGGCCGACCGCTACATCAACGACCGGTTCCTGCCGGACAAGGCGATCGACCTGATCGACGAGGCCGGCGCCCGGATGCGGATCCGCAGGATGACCGCGCCGCCCGACCTGCGCGAGTTCGACGAGAAGATCGCCGACGCGCGCCGGGAGAAGGAGTCCGCGATCGACGCGCAGGACTTCGAGAAGGCCGCGCGGCTGCGCGATCAGGAGAAGCAGCTGGTCGCTCAGCGTGCCGAGCGCGAGAAGCAGTGGCGCTCGGGAGATCTGGACGTGGTCGCCGAGGTCGACGACGAGCAGATCGCCGAGGTGCTGGGCAACTGGACCGGCATCCCCGTGTTCAAGCTGACCGAGGAGGAGACCACTCGGCTGCTTCGCATGGAGGAGGAGCTGCACAAGCGGATCATCGGCCAGGAGGACGCCGTCAAGGCCGTCTCCAAGGCGATCCGTCGTACCCGCGCCGGGTTGAAGGACCCCAAGCGCCCGTCGGGCTCGTTCATCTTCGCCGGCCCGTCCGGTGTCGGGAAGACCGAGCTGTCCAAGGCGCTGGCGAACTTCCTGTTCGGCGAGGACGACGCGCTCATCCAGATCGACATGGGCGAGTTCCACGACCGCTTCACCGCATCGCGGCTGTTCGGTGCCCCTCCCGGCTACGTCGGCTACGAGGAGGGCGGCCAGCTCACCGAGAAGGTCCGGCGCAAGCCGTTCTCGGTGGTGCTGTTCGACGAGATCGAGAAGGCCCACCAGGAGATCTACAACAGCCTGTTGCAGGTCCTCGAGGACGGCCGCCTGACCGACGGTCAGGGCCGCACGGTCGATTTCAAGAACACCGTGCTGATCTTCACGTCCAACCTGGGCACCAAGGACATCTCCAAGGCGGTCGGGCTGGGCTTCACCCAGGGCGGCGGTGACAACGACTACGAGCGGATGAAGCAGAAGGTTCACGACGAACTCAAGAAGCACTTCCGTCCGGAGTTCCTCAACCGCATCGACGACATCATCGTCTTCCACCAGCTCACGCAGGACGAGATCGTCCGGATGGTCGACCTGATGATCGGTCGGGTCGGAGAGCAGCTCAAGGCCAAGGACATGGCGATGGAGCTGACCGACCGGGCCAAGGAGTTGCTGGCCAAGCGCGGCTTCGATCCGGTGTTGGGGGCGCGTCCGTTGCGGCGCACCATCCAGCGCGAGATCGAGGACCAGCTGTCGGAGAAGATCCTGTTCGATGAGATCGGACCCGGCCAGTTGATCACGGTCGACGTCGAGAACTGGGACGGCGAAGGCGCCGGCGAGGACGCCAGGTTCACCTTCACCGGCACCAAGAAGCCGGCCAAGGTGGAAGAGCCGGACCTGGCACAAGCCGGTGCGGCGGGCGCGACCAGCGTCGTCGAATAACTCCATACCGCGAAGACCCCCGAACCGCCCCGTCGGTTCGGGGGTTTTTGCGTTCCCGAGTCTCCATTCGGGAGGCGATTGCTTAGGATGTGCGATGTAATCGGCAGGCAGAGGAATCTGGTGAGAATCCAGAACGGTCGCGCCACTGTGTCAAGTCAGACCCGACGCCCGTCGTCCACCCTTGAACCGGGACGCGAAATCCCCGAAAGGACACCGAAATGACGTCTCCCCAAGCCCGCAGGTCGATCGCGCCCGCGATCGACTTCTCGGCGGCCAAGGCTGTCGCCTCGCTGACGCTCACCGCGTTCTTCGCCCTCCTGGTCATCTACTTCGTCGGCATGGATCAGGGCGCGACTTCGGTGTTCGGCAACAACACCGTCATCCACGAGTTCGTGCACGACGCCCGCCACCTGCTGGGCTTCCCCTGCCACTGATCGCTTGGTCGAAAAGACAATGGAAAAGCAGATAATCGGGCGCGGGCTGCTGGCCGGCGCCGTGGCCGGCGTGTTCGCATTCGTGTTCGCAAGGATCTTCGTGGAACCGGTCATCGAACGGGCGATCGGCTACGAAGAGGGCGTCGGCGCCGCACAGGAGGCGTTGGGCGGTGGCCACGCCGGTCACCACCACGGCGGCGACGGCTTCGAGGGGTTCACCCGCGGCGTGCAGGCCAACATCGGGATGGGCTTCGGGGTGCTGTTGTTCAGCGTCGCGATCGGAGCGCTGTTCGCGGTCGTGTTCGCGGTGACGTACGGACGTGTCGGCAACATCTCGGCGCGCCTGCTGTCGTTGTACGTGGCAGGCGGAATGCTGTTGAGCCTCTTCATCGTTCCCGCGTTGAAGTATCCGCCCAGCCCGCCCGCGCTGAGCCTGGACGAGACCCTGCGTCAGCGCACGCTGCTGTACCTGCTGATGGTCGTGGTCTCGGCCGCGTTGTTGGTGGGTGCGGTGTATGCGGGGCGGCGGCTCGCCGACCGGCTGGGCGCGTGGAACGGCGCGCTGGTGGCCACCGGTGGTTACGTGGTGGCCGTCGCGGTGGTGATGCTGCTCCTGCCGACCATCGACGAGACGCCGGGGCCGCTGCTGGATGCGGCCGGCAACATCGTCTACGAAGGCTTCCCGGCCGACGACCTTTACGAGTTCCGGCTCTATTCGCTGGGCACCCAGATCGTGCTGTACGCGACGATCGCGTTGGTGTTCGGTGCCATGGCGGCCCGGCTGCTGGAATCCAAGCGGCAGGAGAACTCCATCCCGGCATGACCGAAGTCGTCCGGCTGACCCTCGTGTCACACGCCATGACCGACGCGATGGCGGCCGGCCGGTTTCCCACCGACGAGGCGCTCAACTCCGTGGGCCACCGTCAGATCGCGGTGTCGACCGACCTCGGCACGGTCGACGCCGCGGTCTGCGGGCCCGAGAAGCGGACCCGCCAAACCGCGGAGTTGCTCGGCCTGCAGGCCTCGGTCGAACCGCGGCTGTCTGACCTCGACTGCGGCCGCTGGCGAGGCGATGTGCTGGGTCGGCTGCGTCCGGATGACCTGGCGATCTGGTTGACCGACCCGACGCGAGCCCCGCACGGAGGTGAGAGTGTCGTCGAGTTGGTCGATCGGGTGCGCGACTGGATGGGCTCGCTGCCCGAGCGTCGCGGTGGGCTGGTCGCGGTCACCCACCCCGCCGTGGTGCGAGCGGCCGTGCTGGCCGCGCTCGACGCGCCTCCGAAATCGTTCTGGCGCATCGACATCGCACCGATGAGCCGCACCGTTCTGCACTACCGCGGGCACGCCTGGACGCTGCGCTCCGGTCGGTAGGTCAGCCGATCGGCACCAGGTCGAAGGTCTGGTGTGCGATCGACAGCAGCCAGCCCGCCGCGGTCGGGCTGCGAAATTGCGGCCAGTTCAGCTGGAAGCTGACGACCCAAGGCTGGCCGGTGTGGTCCACGGCGTACCAACTGAACGTCAAGTCCCCCGGTAGGTTTCCGCCCTTGGCGCCGATATACGTCCACTTCGACCGGTCCAGGTCGATGCCGGGGATGGCGGACAGGATGTCCTTCACCGGTGCGGCCTTTCCGACCGCGCCGGCTTGCAGAGCGGCGTGCACCCGGCAGATGTCTTCGGCGCTGCCGTACCACTCGGCGCCGAACCCGGATGCGGGCGTGTGGGTGCGCTGCGGATCCGGTTGGTAGGGGCGCGAATTGGTCTGCTGCAGCAGGGCGGCACGGCCCTCACGGGAGGCGCTCTTCCACTCGTCGCGCAGATCGGGTTCGCCCCATCCGACCGAGAACAATTCGTGCATCGTCGGGAACGGGGTCATGCTCGCCGGGTCGTGATGGCCTGCGGTGATGAGCGCCTGCTCGACGGCGCCCGTGCCCAGCCGGGCGATCAGCAGGTCGGTCGCCATGTTGTCGCTTGCCGAAATCATGTGCTGGGCAGCGGTTCTGACCGATATCTGAGCACCAGGCGGAAGGTCCTCGAGGGCGGCCGAGCCGACGGCCTTGGCCCGTTCGGTGATGGTCAGCGAGTCGGTCCAGTCCAGGGTGCCTGCCTTGACCGCTTCGGAAACCGCCAGCAGCACATAGAGTTTGAAGATCGACGCCAGCGGCAGCGACAGGTCGGTGTTGGTTCCTTCCACCACAGTGCAGTCGCGGCTGCCGGGTCGCACTTTGGACACCTGATAGGAGTAACGCGCCCCGGACTTCGTCAACTCGGCGTCGATGTCTGACCAGCTGTCGATCGCCGGTGGCTGCAGCGACACGTCCAGCTCATCGACCATGCCCGCGTCGTCGGTGTGCAACGTGATCTGCTGCTCGACGCCGTAGGACGTCACGACGTCGAGTGTGGCCTGGCCGGCACCGATGTCCACACCGGTCACGGTGAACGGACGATCCCACCAGATCTTGTCGAGTTGCACCCCGATGTCGTCGACCTCGCCCGGTGCGGCCAGGGTACGCACGCTGACCTCACCGATCGGCCAGTCCGAGTTCAGCATGTCCATGGTCTGTTTGGCCCGCAGACCCTGTGGAGTGTTGATCTCGATCGGCACACCGTATGCCGCATCGGCCGGCGGGGGAGCGCTCTGCGCGCATCCGGCCAACGCGATTACGAGCGCGACCGCGACCGCTAGGCCGGTGGCGCGGCGCGGGTCAGCCTTGCCGTTATTTACTGCCACCCGCGACGTCAAGGACGACCTCGAACTCCAATAGGGATGCCCCGGTGGCCACCGGGTTGGCCTGTTGACCCTTGTGCGCCTCGATGGCTGGCCCGGTCGCCCACGCCTGGAACGCCTCTTCGGACTCCCATTGGGTCACCACGAAGTAGCGGTCCTCACCCTTGACGGGACGCAGCAGCTGAAAGCCAAGGAAACCGGGTTGGTTGTCGACGGCGTGAGCCCGGTTAGCGAAGCGTTTCTCCAGCTCGGGGCCCGCGTCGGCAGGGACTTCGATTGCGTTGATCTTCACCACGGGGTTTTGGCTCGGCATGCGAATCAGGCTACCGAATGGGTGCGACGCCGTCGGAGGCGTGATGATGTCGGCATGCTGTTGACGTCGCGCGGCGGCCGGGGCCGTCCGCTGGTGCTGGTGCATGGCCTGATGGGACGCGGCAGCACCTGGTCTCGTCAGCTGCCGTGGTTGACCCGGCTCGGCGAGGTCTACACCTACGACGCGCCGTGGCACCGCGGCCGCGATGTCGACGACCCGCACCCGATCAGCACCGAGCGGTTCGTCTCCGACCTCGGCGACGCGGTGGCAGAGATCGGCAGGCCAGCGGTTCTGATCGGGCATTCGATGGGGGCGCTGCACTCCTGGTGTCTGGCCGCGACGCACCCGGACCTGGTCGGGGCCCTTGTCGTCGAGGACATGGCGCCCGACTTCCGCGGCCGCACAACCGGCCCGTGGGAGCCGTGGCTGCACGCCCTGCCCGTGGAATTCGAATCGGCCCAACGGGTGTACGACGAGTTCGGACCGGTCGCGGGGCAGTACTTTCTCGACGCTTTCGATCGCACGGAAACCGGTTGGCGGCTGCACGGGCACCCGAAGGTGTGGATCGAGATCGCCGCCGAATGGGGCAACCGCGACTATTGGCGCGAATGGGAGGCCGTGCGGGCGCCCGCCTTGCTGATCGAGGCGGGCAACTCGGTCACACCGCCGGGGCAGATGCGGCGAATGGCAGAGACCGGTGCCCAGACAACGTATCTGGCTGTCCCCGGGGCCGGCCATCTCGTCCACGACGACGCGCCGGACCTCTACCGGCAGGCGGTGGCGTCTTTCCTGA
Organism: Mycolicibacterium sp. XJ662; assembly: GCF_053484035.1. Classification (NCBI taxonomy): domain Bacteria; kingdom Bacillati; phylum Actinomycetota; class Actinomycetes; order Mycobacteriales; family Mycobacteriaceae; genus Mycobacterium; species Mycolicibacterium sp. XJ662. Next base: position 1,509,814 of record NZ_JBEFTL010000001.1, read on the forward strand.
CGTCGCTCACCCAACGCGCGTCGCGGTCGTAGGCCGGATCGGACCCGTGGGCCCGCGCCATCCATAGCTCGTGCAGAAGCAGTTGTGACATCAGGTGCTTCAATGTCGCGGTCATGGCAGTAATCATTCGCCGATAAATATCGCGCCAACAGTGGCAGGAAAGACCCGTTGAGATAAAATGCTGCCATGCCTTTGAAGAGCGTATCCACGCTGGTGCTCGACGGTCTGGCGATGTTCGAGTTCGGCGTCATCTGCGAGGTCTTCGGCATCGACCGGTCCGCAGACGGCGTGCCGAACTTCGATTTCAAGGTCTGCGGGCCCGAACCGGGACGGCCCATTTCCACCGCGATCGGCGCGACGCTGACGCCCGAGCACGGCCTGGACGACCTGGTCGGTGCGGACTTGGTGGCCATCCCGGCGATCGGCGGCTCGGAGTATCTGCCCGAAGCCCTGGCCGCCGTCAGGGCAGCCGCCGACGCCGGTTCGATCATCCTCACGGTGTGTTCGGGTGCGTTCGTCGCCGGGGCAGCCGGCCTGCTCGACGGCCGACCGTGCACGACGCACTGGATGCACGCCGACGAACTGGCCCGCGAGTATCCGACGGCCAAGGTCGACCGCAACGTGCTCTACGTCGACGACGGCAACCTCATCACGAGCGCGGGCACCGCCGCGGGGATCGACGCCTGCCTTCATCTGGTGCGCCGCGAACTCGGTAGCGAGGTGACCAACAAGATCGCGCGGCGCATGGTGGTGGCACCTCAGCGCGACGGCGGTCAGCGCCAGTACATCGATCAGCCGATCCCGGTGCGATGTTCGGAAGGCTTTGCGCCGCATCTGGACTGGATACTGGCGAACCTCAACCGACCACATACAGTCGCGGCCCTGGCGGCGCGTGCGCACATGTCGGCTCGCACGTTCGCCCGCCGGTTCGTCGAGGAAACCGGGCGCACCCCGATGCAGTGGGTGACCGACCAGCGGGTGCTGTACGCGCGCCGGTTGCTCGAGGAGACCGACCTCGACGTCGACAGGATCGCCGAGCGGTCGGGCTTCGGCACCGCGACGCTGCTGCGACACCATTTCCGCAGGATCATCGGGGTGACACCGTCGGACTACCGACGCCGGTTCGCCTGTGGCGCAGCAGGCGAAGCGGCCAGCGCCTGACGCTCGGCGTCAGGATTCGCCTTCCCCGGCGAGCGCGAAGCGGCCATCGGCCGTCTGCTCCACCAGCCCGTCGACCAGCAGCGAGTCCAAGGCGCGGTCGCGCTGCGCGGTGTCGGTCACCCATGCGACGTCCAGCTGGGCCCGGGTGACCGGAGAGTCGTTGTCGCGCAACACATCCAGCAGCCGACCGCGGACCTGACGGTCGGTGCCCGCGTATCGCTGCGGCAGTCGCGCAGGGGCCGGCAACGCCGGATATCCGCGTGAACGCCAGGCGCACGTGGTCAGCGGACACTCGCCGCACCGCGGTGCGCGCGCGGTGCACACCGTCGCGCCGAACTCCATCAACGCAACCGAAAACTTGGGCGCAGCATCGCTTTCCGGCAACAGCGCCGCGACGTCGGTGAGGTCGCGCGCGGAGGCCGCGCCGTCCGCGCGGCCGTGTATCACCCGGGTCACCACCCGGCGGACGTTGGTGTCGACCACAGGCACCCGCTGCTGGTAGGCGAAACAGGCGACGGCGCGGGCGGTGTAGGTCCCGATCCCGGGCAGCGTCAACAGGGTTTCGACATCGGAGGGCACCACGTCGTCGTACTCGGCGGCGATCACCGTCGCGCACTCGTGCAGCCGCTTGGCGCGGCGCGGATAGCCGAGCTTGCCCCACGCGCGCAGCACGTCGGCGGCGCTGGCGGCCGCGGTCGCCGACGGCGTCGGCCAGCGAGCCACCCACGTTTCCCACACCGGCGCCACCCGCGCGACCGGCGTCTGCTGCAGCATGAACTCGCTGACCAGGACCTGCCACGGCGTCACGCCCGGGCGCCGCCACGGCAGATCGCGACACGCGCCGTCGTACCAATCGAGCAGCTGGGGCACAATATCGGTCATGCCCCACACCAGCCCGGTAACCGCTTGGAAAGCACTCAAAGAAGGTAACGAGCGGTTCGTGGCGGGCAAACCCGTGCACCCGAGCCAGGGAATCGAGCACCGCACCAGCCTGGCCGAGACGCAGACGCCCACCGCGGTGGTGTTCGGATGCGGGGATAGCCGGGTGGCCGCCGAGCTGATCTTCGACCAGGGCCTCGGCGACATGTTCGTGGTGCGCACGGCCGGACACGTCATCGACGCGGCGGTGCTCGGCTCGGTCGAGTACGCGGTGGCGGTGCTCGACGTGCCGCTGATCGTGGTGCTCGGCCACGACAGCTGCGGTGCGGTCAAGGCGACGCTGTCGGCCCTCGACGACGGTGTGGTGCCCGGTGGCTACGTCCGCGACATCGTCGAGCGGGTCATGCCGTCGATTCTGCTGGGCCGTCGCGACGGTCTGACCAGGGTCGATGAGTTCGAAGCCCGGCACGTCATCGAGACCGGCGCCCAGCTGATGGCGCGTTCGACGACAATCTCCGACGGGGTGGCGGCGGGCACGCTGGCCATCGTCGGCGCCACCTACCACCTGGCCGACGGGCGGGTGGGGTTGCGGGATCACTTGGGCGACATCGGCGAAGCCTGAGCGCGACACGCCGGGCCGCCTCGGACAACTGGGCGTGACCTGGGCTTATCGTGAGCCTGTGCTGGATCTGGAACCGCAAGGCCCGCTACCTCCGCAGATTTACTGGCGGCGCAGAGCGCTGGCGCTTGGCCTGGCGGTGCTGGTCATCGGCGTGATCTCGGCGATCGTGGTGGCGATCGTGGCCAACACCGGGTCGTCGGAGAGCGCCAACGCCGAGCAGGGTGTCGCCGGCGCGGAGGCCGCACCGCCGCCGCTGCCCGGTGAGGACCCCGAGGTCAAGTCGCCGGTCATGCCTCCGCCGCAGGCGGCCCCGCAGCTCGAACCGACGCCGACCGCCGCGGTGACCCCGCCACCGGTGCTCAAGGAGGGCGACGACTGCCCGGACTCGACACTCGCGGTCAAGGGGATCACCAACCAGCCGCAATACGTCGTCGGCGATCAGCCGAAGTTCACCATGGTCGTCACCAACATCGGCTTGGTGTCGTGCAAACGTGACGTCGGTGCCGCCGTGCTGGCCGCCTACGTGTACGGCCTGGACAACAACCGGCTGTGGTCGAACCTGGACTGTGCGCCGTCGAACGAGACGCTGGTCAAGACGTTCCAGCCGGGTGAGCAGGTGACCACCGAGGTGACCTGGACCGGGATGAGTTCGGCGCCGTCATGTCCGCTGCCGCGTGAGCCCATCGGGCCCGGAACCTACAACCTGGTTGTGCAGCTGGGCAATCTACGGTCGGCGACGGTGCCGTTCGTCCTCGCCGAGCAGGCCCAGGTGCCGCACGCCGAGGGCGCGCCGCTGCCCGGCCCGGCCCCCACCGCCGGCTAACCCTCTTCTTGCCGAAAGGGACAAACGGGCGGGAAAGCGCGAGTAAATCGCGCCCAAACGTCGATCTCGGCGCAGGAATTACGCCAGCCGGTCGGCGATCGTGGACTCGGCCAACTGCGACAGGCCCTCGCGGATATGGCGCGCCCACATCGAACCGATGCCATCCACCGACTGCAGATCGCCCGCGCTGGCCGCCAACAAGCCCTGCAGTGAGCCGAAGGAGCGCACCAGCAGATCGACGTGTGCGAACTGCAGCCGTGGAATACCGGCCATCGCCCGGTAGCCCCGTGAGCTCATCGCTGAGTCCTGCGCCTCGGCCGTCGACGGATATCCGAAAACCCTTGCCAGCGTGGTGAAGTCGAGCAGCTCGTTGTCGGACAGCCCGTCGAGTTCTTCCAGCGTGGCGCTCACCTGCGCGGCGGTCGGCGGATCCGGGTTGGCGTGGTAGTCGCGCACAATCAACTCGCGCGCGGCATCGTTGTCCCCGACCAGCTCCTCGACCTGAAGCTTGAGCTGACGTCCGTCGGTGCCCAGCTCGACCACGTCGGCGTCGATCTCCAGGCTGATGCGGCGCACCATCTCGAGTCGCTGCACCACCGTCATCACGTCGCGCAACGTCACGAAGTCCTCGATCTCGGCCGTCGACAACTGCCTGCTGACCTCGTCGAGGCGGGTCTTGTAGCGCTCCAGCGTGTCGATGGTCTGGTTGGCCCGCGACAGGATGGTCGCCGAATCGGGCACCACATGGCGCTCGCCGGCGACATAGACCGTCACGATGCTCATCGAATGGCTCACCGAGATCACCGGACAGCCGGTCTGGATGGCCGTGCGCTCCGCCGAGCGGTGCCGCGTGCCGGACTCTTCGGTGGGGATCGACGGGTCGGGAACCAGCTGCACATTTGCCCGCAGGATGCGGCTGCCGTCGCTGGAGAGCACCACGGCGCCGTCCATCTTCGACAGTTCACGCAGCCGGGTCGGCGCATAACGCACGTCCAGCGAGAAGCCGCCGTCGCAGATGGCCTCCACGCTGTCGTCGTAGCCGATCACGATCAGGGCCCCGGTGCGGCCGCGCAGGATGCGTTCCAGGCCGTCGCGCAGGGCGGTGCCCGGGGCGAGCCGGGCAAGCGTCTCGCGCATGGTGGGTCTGGCCAACGGCACCACTGTGCGCCCAGACCGGCCGCCCGCTTTCACGGCCATCGTCCCTCCTAGGCTCGGCCGCCGTTAACCGATATCTTTGCTGATATCTCGCAAAACCCGCAATGCCGCGCCGATGTTGTCGGCCGTGATCGCGCGCAACCCGGCCGGCACCGATGACACCCCCGGTGGCACCACGGCGCGGGTGAAGCCCAGCCGCGCGGCCTCGGCCAGCCGACGATCCATCCCGGCGACGCGGCGCAGGTCCCCGGCCAGCCCGACCTCGCCGATGGCGACCACGGCCGCGGGCACCGGCAGGTTCATCGAGGACGACGCGATCGCGACCGCTATCGCCAGATCCGCCGACGGATCGGTCAGCCGCATGCCCCCGACCGTGGACAGGTAGATGTCGTGACCGCTGACGGCCAGCTGGGCGTGTTTGTCGAGCACTGCGGTGATCATCGCGGCGCGCGAGGAGTCGATGCCGCTGACCGCCCGGCGCGCCGTCCCGTTGGCCGCGGGCCCGATCAGCGCCTGCACCTCACCGATCAGCGGCCGCTTACCGTCGAGCGTCACCGTGATCGCGGTGCCCGCCACCGGTTTGGGTCGCTGGTCGCGAAACAGCCCAGACGGATCGGCAACACCTTCGATTCCGTTGTCGTGCAACAGGAAACAGCCGACTTCGTCGGCGGCACCAAACCGGTTCTTGACGCCGCGGACCATACGCAGCGCCGACGCGCGGTCGCCCTCGAAGTGCAACACGACGTCGACGAGGTGCTCCAGTGAGCGCGGACCGGCGATGGCGCCGTCCTTGGTGACGTGGCCGACCAGAATCAGCGCGACGCCGGATGTCTTGGCGGCGTTGGTCAGCGCGGTGGTGACCGCGCGCACCTGGGTGACGCCGCCGGTGACCCCGTCGGCCTCGGTGGTCGACATGGTCTGCACCGAGTCGACAACCACCAGGCTGGGCTGCACCACCTCGATGTGGCCGAGTGCGGTCGACAGATCCGATTCGGCGGCCAGATAGACCTCGTCGTGTGTGCAGCCGGTGCGCTCGGCCCGCATCCGGATCTGGCCCGCGGACTCCTCACCGGACAGATACAGCGCGCGTTTGCCCGCCTTCGCCCACTGGTGTGCAACCTCCAGCAGCAGCGTCGACTTGCCGACGCCTGGATCGCCGGCCAGCAGCGTCACCGAGCCGGGCACCAGCCCGCCGCCGAGCACCCGGTCGAGTTCGGCGACGCCGGTGTGGAAGTGCCGGGTGCGGCCCGGGTCGATGGAGCTGATCGGAACGGCCGGTGAGGTAGGGGCGACGGCGCGCCGAACAGCGGCTCCGGCGACCGCGGCCAGCACGGTCGTCTCGTCGACGGTGCCCCAGGTGCCGCACTCCGGGCAGCGGCCCACCCACTTGGGTGTCAGATGGTGGCATTCCGAGCAGCGATACTGCGCACGCTGAGCTTTGGCCACGCTGTGACGTTAGCCCCGCGTACCGACAGAACCGGGGCGCTGAACTGCCGTGTCGTGATTGGCGCGGTCAGTGACCGCCCGAGTGGCCGCCTGCCTCACCGCTGTCCTGCACGGGATCACGGCGCGGTGCCTCACCTGGAGACAACGGCACCGTGACGGTGGCTTCACCGGCCTTCTCGAAGTTGAAGGTGAAGTCGTAGGTCAGGCCGTTGGTGATCGGCTTGGTCAGCGACACCGTGGCCTCAGCTGCCTCGGCGGCCTCCACCCCCTCCAGCGGCGTGATCTGCCCGTCCGGTGCACCCACGACCAGCGCACCGCCCGCCGGAATGGCGGTATCACCGGTCAGCGTCACCGAGCCCACCTCGGAGCTCACGGCCAACAGTTTGTCGTCGACCTCCCGCGACTGGTTGGACGCCAGAAAAATCAACTCGACGTCGGTGCCGGGCTGAACGTAGTCCGACGTCTGCGTGACCTGCAGGTGGATGTTGCGCAGCGCGATCTCGCCGACGTTTGCGCTGGTGCCGTTGACCGCCGCCTCCTGCGTCGCGGTCTGCGAAACCTGCCCGGCGCCGCAGCCAGCCAGCGCTCCGCCGACTAAGACGGCGGCGGCCAGCCCGCTAGCGGCCATTTTGAAACGGTCCACACGTGCCTCCTGCTCGACCGTCGAGGCGACCGAACACGGTCGCGGGATTCGACTATGCACAGTAGTAGGTGCTCGAAGCAGGCGGTAGCGGAGGGCGGACCCAAGCTCAGGTGGAAGCCCTAAAGGGTCGCGGCCTTGCACGTATTCATCAATGTGTCAACCCCTGACCGCCACCTGCGGTGCCCCTGACCTGCACAGTTGGTGCACGCGTGTCTTGGCCCCGTGCTAACATTGAGATGTGAAAGGGGCTCGAAACTGATGATTTTCAAGGTCGGAGACACCGTTGTCTATCCCCACCACGGTGCTGCGTTGATTGAAGCGATTGAAACCCGAACGATTAAAGGCGAGCAAAAGGAATATCTCGTCTTGAAGGTTGCCCAAGGGGACCTCACGGTTCGAGTGCCCGCCGAGAACGCTGAGTACGTCGGGGTGCGCGATGTGGTCGGCCAGGAGGGGCTGGACAAGGTGTTCCAGGTTCTCCGTGCTCCGCACACCGAAGAACCCACCAACTGGTCGCGCCGGTACAAGGCCAACCTGGAGAAGCTGGCTTCCGGGGACGTCAACAAGGTCGCCGAAGTGGTTCGTGACCTGTGGCGCCGGGACCAGGAACGCGGTCTGTCCGCGGGCGAGAAGCGGATGCTGGCCAAGGCGCGCCAGATTCTGGTCGGTGAGCTGGCGCTGGCCGAGAACACCGACGACGCGAAGGCGTCGAGCATTCTCGACGAGGTCCTGGCCGCCGCCTCCTGACGGCCATCATGTCGGCGAAGAGCCTGCCCAGAGTCGGGCTCGGCACCGACGTTCACCCCATCGAAGCCGGGCGGCCGTGCTGGCTGCTGTGCCTGTCCTTCGATGACGCCGACGGATGCGCCGGCCACTCCGATGGTGATGTGGCCGCGCATGCGTTGTGCGACGCGTTGCTGTCTGCCGCCGGGCTGGGCGACATCGGCGAGGTTTTCGGAACGGGCCGACCGGAATGGCGCGGTGTGAGCGGTGCCGACATGTTGCGCCACGTGCGCGAACTCGTCTCGGCGGCCGGTTTCCGCGTCGGCAACGCCGCCGTCCAGGTGATCGGCAACCAACCCAAGGTCGGTCCACGACGCGGCGAGGCGCAGCAGCTGCTCTCGGAATTGTTGGATGCCCCGGTTTCGGTGTCGGCGACGACGACCGACGGCCTCGGGCTCACCGGGCGCGGTGAGGGCCTGGCCGCGATCGCCACGGCCCTCGTGGTCACTGACCGCGGTGCGGCCGATGCGGGATCTGGACAAATAGGCCGGTAAGCTGGCGCGTCGTGACCAATCGCGCCGGAGCCCCTGCCATGCGGCTCCACGACACCATGAGCGGTGCCGTCCGCGATTTCGTGCCGGTCAAACCCGGTCACGTGTCGATCTACCTGTGCGGCGCGACCGTACAGGGCCTGCCGCACATCGGGCACGTCCGCAGCGGGGTGGCGTTTGACGTGCTGCGACGCTGGCTGATGGCCAAGGGCTACGACGTGGCGTTCATCCGCAACGTCACCGATATCGACGACAAGATCCTCACCAAAGCCGCCGACGCGGGCCGACCGTGGTGGGAATGGGCGGCCACCTACGAACGCGCGTTCACGGCCGCCTACGACGCGCTGGGCGTGCTTCCGCCCTCGGCTGAGCCACGCGCCACCGGCCACATCACCCAGATGATCGAATTGATCGAGCGGCTGATCGACCGTGGCCACGCCTACGCCGCCGGCGGCGACGTGTACTTCGACGTGCTCAGCCAGCCCGAATACGGCAAGCTGTCCGGCCACCGGATCGACGACGTGCACCAGGGCGAGGGGGTGGCCAGCGGTAAACGCGACCAACGTGACTTCACGCTGTGGAAGGGCGCCAAACCCGGTGAGCCGTCCTGGCCCACGCCGTGGGGACGGGGCAGGCCGGGTTGGCACACCGAGTGCGTGGCGATGTGCGAGGCCTACCTCGGCGCCGAGTTCGACATCCACGCCGGCGGGATGGATCTGGTGTTCCCGCACCACGAGAACGAGATCGCGCAGGCTGAGGCCGCAGGCGATGGGTTCGCGCGGTTCTGGCTGCACAACGGCTGGGTCACCATGGGCGGGGAGAAGATGAGCAAATCGCTGGGTAACGTGCTCGCGATTCCCGCTGTGCTGCAACGGGTCCGCGCCGCCGAACTGCGGTACTACCTGGGCAGCGCGCACTACCGCTCGATGCTCGAGTTCTCCGAGGCCGCGTTGGCCGACGCCGCCCGCGCCTACACCGGCGTCGAGGACTTCCTGCACCGGGTGCGAAACCGCGTCGGGGCCGTCACGCCCGGGGAATGGACACCGGCCTTCGCCGCCGCGCTCGACGACGATCTCGCGGTGCCCGCGGCGCTGGCCGAAGTACACGCCGCGCGCGCGGAGGGCAACCGGGCGCTGGACGCGGGTGACCACGAAACCGCGCTCACGAAGGCGATGTCGATCCGGGCGATGTTGGCCATCCTCGGCGCCGACCCCCTAGATGAGCGCTGGGAGTCAAAGGACGCTACGTCGGCCGCGCTACGGGCCGTCGAGGTGCTGGTCGCCGGTGAGATCCAGCGCCGCCAAGATGCCCGGGAACGACGGGACTGGGCGGAGGCCGACGCGATCCGCGACCGGCTCAAGGAAGCCGGCATCGAGGTCACCGACACCGCCGACGGACCGCAGTGGACGCTGCTGGACGGGTACACGAAGTAGATGGCTGGAAATTCACGGCGCCGCGGGGCAGTGCGCAAGCCCGGGACCAAGAAGGGGCCGACGGTCGGGTCCGGTGGTGTGCGCAGACGCGGCTTGGAGGGCCGCGGTGCCACCCCGCCCGCGCACAAGCGACCCAATCACCCTGCGGCCAAACGAGCTGCCAAGGCTGCGCGGCGCCCGGCCCGCAAAACCGACGACACCGAGGTCGTGTTGGGCCGCAACCCGGTGCTGGAGTGCCTGCGCGCCGGGGTCCCCGCCACCGCGCTGTACGTTGCACTCGGGGCGGAGGCCGACGAGCGGTTGACCGAATCCGTTCGCATCGCTGCCGATTCGAACATCTCGATACTCGAGGTGCCCCGCCACGACCTCGACCGCATCGCCGCCAACGGGCTGCATCAGGGTCTGGCGCTGCAGGTGCCGCCGTACGTCTACGCCCATCCCGACGATCTTCTGGCAGCCGCGACCGCCGATGGCGGCCCGGCGCTGCTGGTGGCATTGGACAACATCTCCGACCCCCGCAACCTCGGAGCGATCGTGCGATCGGTCGCCGCGTTCGGCGGGCACGGCGTGTTGATCCCGCAGCGACGATCGGCCTCGGTCACGGCGGTGGCGTGGCGCACCAGCGCGGGCGCCGCGGCGCGGCTGCCGGTGGCACGCGCGACGAATCTCAATAGGACGCTGAAGAGTTGGGCCGACGCGGGCTTGCAGGTGGTGGGCCTGGACGCGGGTGGGGACACCACGGTCGACGAACTCGACGGCGAGGGGCCGATGGTTGTGGTGGTCGGCTCGGAGGGCAAGGGATTGTCACGCCTGGTCCGCGAGAACTGCGATACCGTGGTGTCGATTCCGATGGCGGGGCCGACGGAGTCGCTGAACGCGTCGGTGGCCGCGGGCGTGGTGCTCGCCGAGATCGCCCGCCAGCGCCGCGGCTGAATCACACGCCGAACAGCTCGATGCTCACCCACAGCGCCAGCACCGACGCCACCAGAGTGAGCGGCACCGTGCACAGCCCGATGCGGCTGAATTCACCTGCACGAGCCGGCATTTCACGACGGACGACGCTGCGCCACAGCAGGTTGGCCAGCGACCCGATGTAGGTCAGGTTCGGTCCGATGTTCACGCCGATCAACACGGCCAGCACGGCCGCAGGCGACGACACCAGCGGCAGCAGCACCAGCACGGCAGGCAGGTTGTTGACCATGTTGGACAACACCGCGGCCACCACCGCGAGGACCAACAGCGCCGCCAAGCCGTGACCGGTCGGCAGCACATCGCGCATCGTGGCCCCCACGCCGTTGACGATCACGGCGTCGACCACCACACCCAGACACAGCACGAACACCAGGAACGGCACATCGGCCGCCGCCGCCATGCCGCGCACACTACTGGTGCGCCGCAGGAGGCCATGAGTGGCGAGCACCACCACCCCGGCAAGCGCGGCCCACGCCGGCGAGAACCCCAGCGTCGAGACGACACCGAAACCGAGCAACGTCAATCCCAGTATCACCAGCGGCAGCACCGGAACGCGCACCGTCTGAGCAGCCACTGCAGGTGTAGCCGGGACCGAAAGCTCGCCGGCGAAAACCCAGCGCAGCACGAGGAATTCGACGGCTATCGCCGCCAGCCAGGGCAGTGCCATGACGGCGGTGAAATGTAGAAACGAGATTCCGGCCGCGGTGAACGCCAACAGGTTCGTCAGGTTCGAGACCGGAAGAAGCAGTGAGGCACTGTTGGCCAGGTGCGCCGTGGCGTAGGCGTGGGCTTTGGGGGGTACGGCAAGTATCCGCGCCGTCGCCAGCACCACCGGGGTGAGCAGTACGACCGTCGCGTCCAGGCTCAGCACCGCGGTCGTCATCGCAGCGGCCACGAAAACCTTTGCGAAAAGCCGGTTCTGACTACCGGCGCTGGTGCGCGCCATCACCGCTCCTGCGGCGCGGAAGACGCCTTCGTCGTCGCAGAGCCGGGCCAGCACCAGCACGGCCGCGAGAAAGCCGACCACCGGCAACAGGCTTTTGATCTCCGCGATCGCGTCGGAAACCGAGATCACCCCGAACCCGATCAGCATTGCCACCGCGGGCAGCGCGACGATCACCTCGGGCCACTTATGCGGGCGCACAGCCGCAAAGGTCACCACGACGACCAGCGCGAGCAGCGCCAGCGTCAGATCCACGGATCGCTGCGCTGCCAGAGCGTCGGCAGGTGCAGCTTCACGCCGTCGTCGGCGGCCAGCCGCGACAGCACCCGCATCGAGACATCCAGGTCGTCGGTGGCGTACGGCAGTGCGCGCAACGGCTTGTGCAGCGGACGGAAGAAGTCGTCCCAGTGGATCAGCAGCACGCGGCGGGCACCGACGGTGCGGACCGTCTCGGTCCAGTAGTCGACCAGATAGCGCTCCGGCTGCAGACCGAGTTGCCCGACGCCCAGGCAGACCACCTCGGCATGCTGGCCCGCCAGCGCTCCCCGGACGAACCCGGCGCTGCCCTGGATCAGCAGGCGCCGGCCCGATTCCCGATGATGCAGCAGCGTCGACCACGCTTCGCCACACCGGTACGCCGACACCCTCACCGGCGGCACGATCGGTTCGGTGATGACGCCGGGAAACCGGTCGGGCGGGCTGTGCTGGCTCTCGATCAGCGTGACGTCGTAGTCGCCGAGGGTCACCGTCTCGCCGGACGCGACGACCATCAGACGGTCTTCCGGCAGCCGCCCACCACGACCGACATGGGCCGTCGAGGTGCCGCCCACCAGCTTGGCGCCGGTGCGTTCGGCGACCACCGCGCTGTCCATCGCGTGGTCGTAGTGCGTGTGTACGGGCAGCACGGCGTCGAGCCGGTCGACACCCATCCGGGCCAGGTAACCGTCGATGCGCGGCGCCGATGGGGACAGCTTGCGCAGGCCCAGTTCCGCCAGGCCGGGCCGGGAAAAGAAGCCGTCGGTCATCACCGCGGAGCGGCCGTCGTCCACGAGCAGCGTGGCGACCCCGGCCCAAGTGACGGTCAGCGCGGAGTCGGCGCTCGCCGCGGGCGCGTCGAAGTACTGCGTGTAGTCCGCCAACCTCGGCCGCCCGGGCTTCAAACGCATGCCGCAACTCTATTCGCAGGCTCGCCTGTGGCAATATCACTGCGCAAAGGCGACGGCGAATCCGAGGAAGCCGGTGCAATTCCGGCGCGGTCCCGCCACTGTGATCGGGTCGACGCGACCTGAGAGCCAGACACTCACCGTCGTCGCCACCTCACCACAACCGGGGCGGATTTCCCCAGGAGGTCGGGCTGTGAACATCGTCGCGCCGCTGTCCGAAATCGCCTGCTACGGCGGATTCTTCACGATCACGGTCGGCGGCGACGACCGAGGCTGGCGGCCGGTCCAGCGCTGTTACGCCGACGGTTGCGAGGACCTCATCGACATCACCGTCGACCGCTACCGCAGCCGCGACCGCCGGATCGCGGCCTCGACCGTTCAGCTCAGCCACGCCTCACGGCTGTGGTCACCGGTGCTGGCCTGCGCGCTCGGCTTCGGCGTCGTACCCGACCTCACCGAGCTCTACCGCAAGGACGACAGCACCGCGTTGCGGTTGGCGCACGCCGTCGCCGCACCCGTGGTGCCCAGCGCCGATGCGCTTTATCAGGTTGTGGTGGAACAACATCTCGAACCGCTCGCCGACGGGCTACGCGTCAAGTTGGCTCGCGGACTGCTCTACGGCAACGCAGCGTCGGCGTTGGTCGCGGCCTCGCGCGCGCTGATCACCGCACGGCCGGACCTGCAGCCTGGGATAGTCGCGATGACCGAAACGCTGTTGGCGACCGGAAAACTCACCGGGACAGGGATTCTCACCGGCCCTGTTCTGCAGTTCCGGCGGCGCAGCTGCTGTCTGTACTACCGCGCATCCGGTGGTGCCAAATGTCACGACTGCGGGCTCAAGAGAACGGCTTGAGCTCGACGCCCTCTTTGAGCAACCGCGCCCGAACCGCGTTCGCGATCTCCACCGCGCCCGGCGAATCCCCATGAATGCACACCGATTCGACGCTGACCGAGATCTTCGACCCGTCGACCGCGTCCACCCGTCCGGTCGCGACCATCGACGCCACCCGCTCGGCGATCTCGTCCACGTCGTGCAGCACGGCGTTGCGTTCGCGGCGCGAAACAAGTTGTCCGTCAGGGCGGTACGCGCGGTCGGCGAACACCTCGGACACCGTGCGCAGGCCCAGCTCCTGCGCCTCGGCGAAGAAGGCCGAACCGGCCAGCCCGAGCACCGGCAGCTCCCGGTCGACGGTGTGCACCGCCTCGGCCACCGCGCGGGCCTGGTCCCGGTTGGTGACGATCGCGTTGTACAGCGCACCGTGAGGTTTGACGTAGCGCACGGTCGAACCCGCCGCCTGCGCGAGTGCCTGCAGCGCGCCGATCTGGTAGATGACGTCGGCGGTCAGTTCCTCGGGCGCGACGTCGATGAAGCGGCGGCCGAAACCCGCCATGTCCTGGTAGCCGACCTGCGCGCCGATCCGCACCCCGCGTTCGACGGCGGCCCGGCAGGTGCGCGCCAGCGTCGCCGCGTCGCCGGCGTGGAAGCCGCACGCCACGTTGGCGCTGGTCACCATGTCGAGCATGGCGGCGTCGTCACCGAACTGCCAGACGCCGAAACTCTCACCGAGGTCGGCGTTCAGGTCGATGTGCAGGGCATTGGCGTCAGCCATGCCTCCAGCCTAATGCGGCGGGTCGCCAGCGGTTCTCGGAGACAAAATCGGCCAGCGGCCGCGCGTGTGCCCAGTCGTCGATCTCGAGCGCGGGCCGGTCGGGAAACTCCGGGACCGGGCCCAGGCACAGAATCGCCACCGGCTCGGCGCCCTCGGGGATGTCGAGCAGTTCGGCGAGCCGGGCGGGTTCGAAGATCGACACCCAACCCATGCCGAGCCCTTCGGCACGGGCCGCCAGCCACAGGTTCTGGATCGCGCACGACACCGACGCCAGATCCATCTGCGGCAGCGTGCGCCTACCGAACACGTGCGCATCGCGGCCGTCGCCCAGCGCCACCACGAAAAGCTCGGCGCATTCCAGGATGCCCTCGACCTTGAGCGCCAAAAACTCTTCACCGCGCGGCCCCAACGCGCGCGCGGTACGCAACCGCTCCTCGTCGACGAGGTCGTGGATCTGCCTGCGTAACCGGCGGTCGGTGATCCGGATGAACCGCCACGGCTGCATCAGCCCGACGCTGGGCGCGGCGTGCGCGGCGTGCAACAACCGGCCCAGCACGTCCTCGTCGACCGTGCTGTCCGGCACGAAGCGTCGCATGTCACGGCGCTCGGCGATCGCCCGGTAGACCGCGCGCCGCTCGGCGGGACTGAACGCGTGGCTGCTCACCCCGGACAGCATATGGGGCGAGCGAAGCGACGGGACCTGGTGAGGTGGCACGATCATCGGGTGACCTGTGAGCATGTCCTGATCGGCGCCACCGCGCTCGCGCAGCGCCTTGAGGCGGGTGAGCGGCCGACGATCCTCGATGTCCGTTGGGAGCTGGCAGAACCCGACGGCCGCGCCGCACACGCGCGCGGCCACATCCCCGGTGCGGTGTACGTGTCGCTGGAAGACGAACTGTCCGATCACACCGTGACCGGACAGGGGCGCCATCCGTTGCCGTCGGGTCGCGACGTCGAGGCCGCGGCGCGACGGTGGGGTGTGCGGGCTGGGGTGCCGGTGGTGGTGTACGACGACTGGAACCGAGCGGGTTCCGCGCGGGCGTGGTGGGTGCTGACCGCGGCAGGCATCGCCGACGTGCGCATCCTCGACGGCGGGCTGGCGGCGTGGACGGCGGCAGGCGGCGCGTTGGAAACCGGCGTCGTCACACCCGAACCGGGTGACGTCACCGTCGGGTACGACGATCTGTATGCCGGCGCGCGCCGCACGTTGACCGCCGCGCAGGCCGCCGGTGTGCCGCTGCTGGACGCGCGTGCCCCCGAACGGTTCCGCGGTGACGTCGAGCCCATCGACCCTGTGGCCGGGCACATTCCGGGTGCGCGAAACGTCCCGAGCACCAGCCTGCTGGCCGAGGACGGCACCTTCCTGCCGGAGGCGGAGCTGATCTCGCTGACCGGCGACGACGCGGTCGGCGCGTACTGCGGTTCAGGCGTCACCGCGGCGGTCGTCGTCGCGGCATTGGCCGCAGCAGGCCGAGACATTGCGCTGTACCCGGGTTCGTGGTCGCAATGGTGTTGCGACCCAGGGCGTCCGGTCGCGCGCGGCTAGCCGGCCGAGGAGGCGCGGGTGCGACGCCCCAGCGCCCAGCACACCAGGAAGATCGCGAACGAGATGATCGTGACGAAAACCGACACCGGCACACCGGGCGCCAACGACAGCACGATGCCGCCGACCGCGGAGATCTCGGCGAAGACCACCGACGCCGCGATGGTGGCCCCGGGAGAGGCGAACACCCGCGCGGCGGCGGCCGCCGGGGTGATCAGCAGCGACATCACCAGCAGCGCCCCGACGATCTGCACGCCCTGCGCGGCGGTGACCCCCACCAGCGCTGCGAACACGATCCCCAACGCGCGCACCGGAACTCCCCGCCCAGCCGCCACCTCTGGGTCGACGGTCGCGAACAGCAGCGGCCGATAGGACACCACCAGCACGGCGACCACGGCCACCGACACCACCGCCAACAACGCCAGCCCCGAATACCCGACGCCGACGATCTGGCCGGTCAACAACGCAAAACTCGTGCCCGTGCGGCCCGGGTACAAGTGGATGAACAACACCGCAAGCCCGAGGCCGAAGGCCAACACCACGCCGATCGCCGAATCCCGTTCGCGGGCACGCTGTCCCAGAAAGCCGAACAGCACGGCGGCCAGCGCGCAGCCGACCAACGCGCCGATCCCCACGTTGAACCCGGCCAGCAGCGCGAAAGCCGCTCCGGTGAGCGACAACTCGCTGGACCCGTGCACCGCGAACGACATCTGCCGCATCACGATGAACGGGCCGATCAGCCCAGACACCAACGCCAGCAGCGCGGCGGCCAGCAGCGCCTGCTGAACGAAGTCGCGGTGCAGCAGGTCCGCGGTGATCTCGAACGAGAGCAGGTTGTGCAGCAGGTCGGTGAGCCGGTCAGTCATGCACGTGTCCGCTCGCATGCCCGGAGTGGTCGATGTGCTCGCCGACGACGACGTAGCGGCTGCCGACCTTCACCACCTCGATGTCGGCGCGGTACAACTCCGATAGCGTGGCCGAGGTCATCACCTCCTCGACCGTGCCGATTCGGAACCGGCCGTCGACCAGGTAGAGCACCTTATCCACATACGGCACAACGGGATTGACCTCGTGGGTGACGAACAGCACCGCGGTGCCTGCCTCGCGTCGCCTGGCGTCGATCAGCCTCGACACCAACCGGGCGTTGGCGGGGTCGAGGTTGAGCAACGGCTCATCGCACAGCAGCAGCACCGGGTCGGTGGTCAGCGCCTGGGCGACGCGCAGCCGTTGCAACTCGCCGCCCGACATCACCCCGACCGGCACCGGCGCCAGCGGCTGCCCGTTGACCTCTGCGAGAGCCCGTTCGACGGCGCCGCGTTTGGTGGCCCGGCTCCGCAATGTGGTGATGCCCCACCGGTGCCCATCGTATCCGAGGCCGACGAGGTCGCGTCCGCGCAACGCCAAACCCTGGTCGACGGATCGGTGCTGAGGCACGTAACCGATTCTCCGGCTGCCCTTTTCGACCGCGCTGCCGCAGACCGTCACGGTGCCCGCGGTCAACGGCAGCTGGCCGAGCAACACCTTGAGCAGCGACGTCTTACCGGTGCCGTTGGGGCCGAGGATCGCGAGGAATTCACCGGCGCCCACCGCCAGGTCGAGCTGATCCCACAGCACCCGGTCGCCGAACGCCAGGCGGGCGCCGGTCAGCTCGGCGACGACGTCCACGGCCACAGATTATCGGCTCGCCAGCGCCGACTTATCCAACTGGCTGGCCAACTGCTCAACGGTGTTCCGCTGCCAGGTCAGGTAGTCGGTGTTCTCGGGAAGGGTTTCGGTGACCGTGACGACCGGCACCGCGGCGCGGGTGGCGGCCTGGTGCAGCTGCTTGGTGACTGCGGTTTCGGTCTGCGGGTTGAACAGCAGCGCAGCGACTTCGTGGTTGTTGATCAGGTCGAGCATCGTGGCGAGGTCGGCCGGTGCGGGGTCGGCGTCTTCTTCGATCGCGTTGGTAAAGCCCTCGGGGGTCTTGTCGGTGATGCCCGCGTTGGCCAGCAGGTAGTGCGCGACGGGTTCGGTCACCACCACCGACGCGCCGGGGTGGGCTTGTCCGATGGCCCGCTCGCTCGCCAGGATCGCGTCGGCGCCTGCGCCGAACGCGGCCGCGTTGGCGCGGTAGGCGGCGGCGTTGTCGGGGTCGATCTCGGTGAGCCGGTCGGCGATACGGGCGGCCACGACCTGCGCGGTGGCGGGGTCGTAGAAGACGTGTTCGTTGGCCGACGGCCGCGGGTCGGCGCGCAGTGAGTACGCGTCGACGGTCGCCACGTCGGGGTTGTCGGCCAGCACCTCGTCCACCCAGTGGTCGTAGTGGCCGCCGTTGTAGACCACCAGCGACGCGTCGGTGATCGCGGCGGCGTCGGCGGGGGTGGCCTGGAACGAGTGCGGGTCGGCGACGGTGCCGTTGACGATGGAGGTGACCGTCGCGTGTTCGCCTGCGACCGCATCGGCGACGCTGCCCCACACGTCGGTGGAGGCAACGACGGTGGCGGCGCCGCTGTCTTCTTGAGGCGGTTGGGTACACCCGGCCAGCCCGACCGTCATCGCCACGGCCGCGACGGCGGCCACCGCTGCACGCATGCGCAACTCCCTAAAGCATCCAGATAACAATGAAAACCGTTTCCAAAAACTCTACTGCACGGTAGCCGGGAACGCGCAAGTCGATCGGCTAACGTGGCAGAGCATGTCAAGGAGTCCCACGCCCAGGCGGCGTGCGACCCTGGCCTCGCTGGCCGCCGAGCTCAAGGTCTCGCGGACCACCGTCTCCAACGCCTACAACCGTCCCGACCAACTGTCGGCTGACCTGCGAGAACGTGTGCTCGCGACCGCGAAGCGGTTGGGCTATCCCGGCCCCGACCCGGTGGCGCGCTCGCTGCGCACCCGCAGGGCCGGCGCCGTCGGCCTGATGATCACCGAACCGCTCAACTACTCGTTCAGCGACCCTGCGGCCCTGGACTTCGTCGCCGGTCTCGCCGAATCGTGTGAAGAGGCCGGTCAGGGGTTGCTGCTGGTGGCGATCGGGCCGAACCGCAGCGTCAGCGAGGGGTCGGCCGCGGTGCTGGCGGCCGGCGTCGACGGCTTCGTCGTGTATTCGGCCTCCGACGACGATCCGTACCTGCCCGTCGTGCAGCAACGGCACCTGCCGGTGGTGGTGGTGGATCAGCCCAAGGATGTACCGGGCCTGTCGCGGATCGGCATCGACGACCGCGGCGCCATGCGCCATCTCGCCGAATACGTTGTGGGCCTTGGCCATACCGAGATCGCCCTGTTGACCATGCGGTTGGACCGCGACTGGCCGCACCGACCGTCGCAACCGACGGTGGCCGATCCGCAGCGGTTGGGCATGCCGCACTTTCACGTCCAGCGCGAGCGGATCCAGGGTGTCTACGACGCGATGACGGCGGCCGGACTGGACCCCGCATCGCTGACGGTGGTGGAAAGCTATGAGCACCTGCCGACGTCGGGCGGTGCGGCCGCCGAGGTGGCGCTGGCGGCCAACCCGCGAGTGACCGCGCTGATGTGCACCGCCGATGTGCTGGCGCTGTCGGCAATGGACTACCTGCGCGCCAAGGGCGTCTACGTGCCGGGCCAGATGACGGTGACCGGCTTCGACGGGGTGCCCGAGGCGTTGCGGCGCGGGCTGACCACCATCGTTCAGCCCAGCATCGAAAAGGGCCGTCGCGCCGGTCGGCTACTGCACCATCCGCCGCGATCCGGGCTGCCGGTCATCGACATGCTCGACACCGAAGTCGTGCGAGGCCGCACCAGCGGTCCACCCACCTAGAGCGCGCGCAGCTCCGGGGTTTCGCGCCACGCCCCGATCATCGGTGCAACGGCCTCGACGAGCATCGGCAGCTCCGGGGCCATCGCCAGCGCGGCGACGATGCCCAGCCGGGCCGCCGCCTCGGTGACCCGCAGCACCCGCTGGTCGAGCGGACGCAACCCGAGCGCGACGGCTGCCGCGTCGTACGTCGCGACGCCGTCCGGCCCGACCAGCGCCAGGTCGGATTCGACCGCGCCCACCGTGACCAGTTCGAAGTCCGACCACAATTCACCGTCTGGGGTGGTGATCATGTTGTGGTAGGGCGCATCCCCGTGAATGGTCTGCAGGCTGACGCCCGGCAACGCCGTGGCGAACGTGGCGCGCGAGGTGAGCATCGGGCCGATCACCGCCCACTCCCGTTGTGCGCGAGCAAGATCCGAACTCGGCAGCAGATCGTCGCGGTGCTGCAGTGCGGCCAGCCCGTCAGGAATGTACTTGCTGAAGGGTGTCCAGAACCCGAGGTCACCGTCGTAGTCGCGCAGCGCGGCGTGCATCCCGGCGGTTTCTTCGATGCGCGCCGACATTTCGGGTTCGGCGTCGGGCACCTGTTCGACGAACTGCCAGAACGTCATCGAGAACCCGTCGCGGCGAACGGGTTCGGCTGGCACCAGCGGGCTCGGCGGGACCACCGGATGGCCGCGTTCGGCGAGCCAACCGATCACCGCGAGTTCGGCGCGCTGCTGGGCGGTCTGGGCTTGCGGGGATTTCGCGTATGACGGCGGCAGCACCGTCGGCACCCGCACCACCACCGGCGACGGCGCCAGGTGCACGACTACGGAGAACGCCTCGTAGAGGATCCGGGCGTCGTCGACCTGCAGTCCCAGGGCGACGCCCGCCGCCGTCGCGGCCGACACCGCCCGCGCGGTACGGGCGGCGATCTGATCGGGGGTGAGCACGGCGCCCTAGCGCGCCGACGTTGGCGCCGAGATCGACGAAATGGTCAGTTTTACTCGCACTTTTACGCCCGTTTGTCCCTTTCGGCGAGGAGGAACTGCAGCGCGGCGGCGACGTCGTCGGGTGAGTCGACGCGGTAGGTTGCCAGCGACTCGCCCGGGCCGACCTTCACCCCGACGTCGGAGTCGCCCAACCGGCGAAACGCCTTCTCGTCGGTCACGTCGTCGCCGAAAAACACCACGGCCGAGGCGTTTTCCTGCTCACGCAGGATGTCGAGCGCCAGCCCCTTATCGGTCTGGATCACCGCGAACTCGAGTACCGCCTTACCCGCGGTGGCCTGCGCATCCCACGACCCGGACGCCGCGCGCGCCGCATGCAGCGCCGCCTCCCCGTCAGCGGTCGAGGCGTTGCGCACGTGCAGCGCGACGCTGGCCGGCTTGGTTTCGACTGTCACACCGGGTTTGTCGGCTGCGATCGCGTTCAGTTCCGCGGTGATGCGATCCAGCAACGCGTGGTCGATGTCGTGGGTGAACCCGGAGGTGAACTCGGCGCCGTGGCTGCCGACCAGATGCACCGACGACCCCTGGGCGTACCCCGACAGCGAGCGCAGCACCTCCAAGGCGCGCCCGGAGATCAACGCCGCCGCGGTGTCGGGCAGTGTTGCGAGGCGGCCAAGGGCATCGGCGGCATCAGACAGGGGGCGGGCATCGGCCGGATTGTCGACGATGGGGGCCATCGTGCCGTCGAAGTCGGACGCGACCAACAGTCGCGGCACGGCGGCGGCCGCGATCAGCGCACGCTGCAGGTCGGCCGGAAGCACGCCTAGATCTTAGGGTGCTCGCCGTCGCCGATGAGCAGTCGCACCGCAAGGTCGAGGCGCTTGGCCACGTCGGTCGCCGACGCGCGCCGCGTCAGCCACGCCAGCAGGTTCGACAGCCACACATCCGAGATCACCCGGGCGATGTGGTACTGGTCCTCGGTCGGTTCACCGTCGCTCATGGCGCGGGCGAACATCGAATCCATCAGCTTGCCGACGTGATCAACCTCACCGGCCGCCGATGCGTCTGCGAACACGAACGCGCGTGTCATCGCCTCGGTCAGCAGCGGGTTGCGCTGCATCGCGCGGTTGAGCTTGCCCACCATGATGTTCAGCCGTTGATAGGGCGTTCCGCCGGTCAGCGTCGAACGGTCGGTCTTGGCGTCGATGCGTTCGAACTCGCGGCCCAGCGCCGAGACCAGCAGGTGCACCTTCGACGGGAAGTAGCGGTAGAGCGTGCCGACCGCGACGTCGGCGCGTTCGGCGACCGCGCGCATCTGAACCGCCTCGTAGCCGCCTTTGGAGGCGATGGCCAGCGTGGCGTCGAGGATGCGCTTGCGGCGCTCCCGCTGGGCTTCTGATCCGAGTTCGGACTCGGCGAGCACTGCCACGTTCATCACCTGCCGCGGCCGCGAACCCGACCCTGGCTCAGGGTTGGTACGTGCTGGCGACGGCGGGCCGGACATGCGGCAGTTGACTCCTTCATCTTGCGTGCTCGCTGAAAACGATACGCATGCAGATCCCCATTTTCTCACCTCAGCGCACCGACGGCACCGACGTGTGCTGCTGTAATGGCGGTCGACTTGACGGTCGAACGCTGGCACTATTAGAACACGTTCTAGTGAGGAGCACCGCCTTCTCGCCCAAACGCTAGGAGTCTCGGTGTCGGTGTCGTCCAATCAGACCGTTGCTGACGAGCAGCTTGCCGCGCGTGAACTGGTTCAGAGCTGGGCTGCGAGCTCGGGAGCGATCGAGGCCACACGCGACGTCGAGCACGGTAACGCCGGCGCCTGGCGGCCGGTGTACGACAAGTTGGCCCAGCTAGGGATATTCGGCGTGGCGTTGCCGGAGGAACACGGCGGCGCCGACGGAACGGCCGAGGACTTGTGCGCGATGATCGACGAGGCGGCCGCCGCGCTGGCGCCCGGGCCGGTTGCCACCACGGCGTTGGCCACCCTGGTCGTCGAGCGCTCGGATCTGCTGCAGGCGCTGGCGTCCGGTGAGCGGGTGGCCGGGGTCGCGTTGTCGGCTGACCTGCGCCTCGAGGACGGCCGGGTGTCGGGGACCGCGGAGTACGTGCTCGGCGCCGACGCGTCCGCGGTGCTGGTGCTGCCTGCCGGGGACGCGTTCGTCGTGGTCGACGCCACCGGTCAGGGGGTGTCGGTCGAAGCCCTTAAGGCCACCGATTTCTCTCGGCCGCTGGCACGGGTGGTGCTGGATTCGGCGCCTGCCGAGACGCTGAGCGCGTCCAGCCAGCGGGTCGCCGACCTGGCCGCGACGGTGCTGGCCGCCGAGGCCGCCGGGTTGGCCCGCTGGGCGCTGCAGACCGCGACCGACTACGCCAAGGTGCGTGAGCAGTTCGGCAAGCCGATCGGCAGCTTCCAGGCCGTGAAGCACATGTGCGCCGAGATGCTGCTGCGCTCGGAGCAGGCGTCGGTGGCGGCCAGGGACGCCGCGAGAGCCGCCTCATCCGAAGCCGACGGGCAGCAACTGTCGATCGCGGCCGCGGTGGCCGCGGCGGCAGGCATCGACGCGGCCAAGGCCAACGCCAAGGACTGCATCCAGGTGCTCGGGGGCATCGGCATCACCTGGGAGCACGACGCGCACCTGTATCTGCGTCGGGCCTACGGCATCGCGCATTTCCTCGGTGGCGCGCAGCGTTGGCTGCGGCGGATTTCGGCGCTCACCCAGCAGGGAGTGCGCCGCGAACTGCACATCGATCTCGACTCGGTGGCCCACCTGCGGCCCGAAATCGCTTCTGCGGTGGCAGAAATCGCCGGGTTGCCGGTCGACAAGCGTCAGGCCGCGTTGGCCGAGGCGGGTCTGCAGGCGCCGCACTGGCCGCGCCCGTACGGCCGCGACGCCGGGCCGGCCGAGCAACTGCTGATCGATCAGGAACTGGCGGCCGCCGACGTCGTGCGCCCGGATCTGGTGATCGGATGGTGGGCCGCGCCAACGATTCTCGAGCACGGCAGCCCGGAACAGATCGAACGGTTCCTGCCGCCCACGCTGCGCGGCGACCTCATCTGGTGCCAGCTCTTCAGCGAGCCAGGCGCGGGTTCGGACTTGGCGGCGCTGCGCACGAAAGCCGTTCGGGCCGAAGGCGTGACCGCGGACGGCGCAAAGAGCTCAGGTTGGAAGCTGACCGGGCAGAAGGTGTGGACCTCGGCTGCGCAGAAGGCGCACTGGGGTGTCTGTTTGGCAAGGACCGATCCAGACGCGCCGAAACACAAGGGCATCACCTACTTTCTCGTCGACATGACCTCGCCGGGCATCGTCATCCGGCCGCTGCGCGAGATCACCGGCGACGAGCTGTTCAACGAGGTGTTCTTCGACGAGGTCTTCGTCCCCGACGAGATGGTCGTCGGGCAGGTGAACGACGGTTGGCGCCTGGCCCGCACGACGCTGGCCAACGAACGGGTCGCGATGGCGGCAGGTACGGCGTTGGACAACCCGATGGAAGAACTGCTCAAGACGGTGGCGACGCTGGATTTCGATGCCGCCGAACAGGATCGGCTCGGGGCGTTGATCGTGGCCGCGCAGGTCGGCGCGCTGCTGGATCAGAAGATCGCCGAACTCGCGGTGGGCGGCCAGGACCAGGGTCCGCAGGCCAGCGCGCGCAAGCTGATCGGTGTGCGCTACCGCCAGGCGCTCTCGGAGTTCCGGATGGAGCTGTCGCAGGGTGGCGGCATCGTCGAGAACGACACCGTGCACGACTTCCTCAATACGCGGTGCCTGACCATCGCCGGTGGCACCGAGCAGATCCTGCTCACGCTGGCCGGCGAGCGCCTACTCGGGCTACCGCGCTAGCTGAAGGGGGCCTGCGCGCAGGCGTCCGGCGAGGTGAGGTTGACCCCCGCGTAGACCACCTGGATGTGCGCGCACACGATCAACGGCACGTCGGTGCGCGGTGTGCCCGTGCGAATGTCGACCGGCCAGGTCTGCCCGTGCAGGCGGAACTTCTCCGGTGGTCCACCGCCGAAGTAGATGGTGGTGAACTCCATATCGGTGAGCGACTTGAACATCCGGGTATTGGGCGCATCGGATTTGGCATCCACATAGACGGAGCGATCCATCGTGCGCAGCGTCGTCGTCTGGCGCGCCCACAGATCGCCGGGGAATCCGGTGATACCTTGCGGGCCAAGCAGATTGGCGCTGGTATCAAAGAAGCACGTGCCCTCGGCCGCCACGCAGTTGGCGGTGACCTCCATCTGCAGCGATGTGGCCGCGTCCACGGGGATCGACGCGTGCGCCGTGTCGACCGCTGCGGTCGCCGTCGGCGCCGGGGAGACCAGCGCGAGCGCCAACCATGCTGCCGGGATCGCTCCGAGTAAGCCGCCCAAGCGCTTCACAATTCTCCCTTCGGTGCGGCGAATGCTAGCCCGCCGGCTACTCGTCGTAGGTGACTTCGACCGAATCCGACCGTGGTTTGGCCTGGCAGCCGAGGATCAGACCCTCCTCGAGGTCGGACTGCTCGAGCACGTCGTTGACCTCCATCTCGACCTCGCCGTCCTTCTTGAGCACCGCGCACGCCCCGCAATGACCTTCGCGGCACGAGAACGGTGCGTCCAGCCCCTTGTCCAGCAACACGTCGAGCAGTTTGGCGTTGCGCGGCCAGACAACTTCGTGGGTCTGGCCGTCGAGCGTGACGATCGCGGTGGCTGGGCCCTCGTCGCTGTCGTCGTCCTCGATCACCACCGCCGCGAACGGGTCGGATTCCAGCGACTTGAACACCTCGATGTGGATCCGACTGGTATCGGCCCCCGCGTTCTGCAGCGCCTCCTCGGCGGCGGCCATGAACGGCGCGGGCCCACAGATGTAGGCGTCGCGTCCGACGTAGGGCGCGATGATGCCCGCCAGCGCCGCGGCGTTCGGCAGCCCCTGCACGCTGACCAACCAGTGCACGACCGTGAGCCGGTCGGGGTACTTGGCAGCCAGCTCGCGCAGCGCCGCACCGAAGATCACCGAGTTCTCGTCCTGGTTGGCGTAGACCAACACCACCTTGCCGCTGCCTTCGGCCAGCGCCGACTTGCAGATCGACAGCATCGGCGTGATCCCGCTGCCGGCGGCGAGCAGCAGAAAGTCGGCGTCGAGCGTCTTGGGCACGAACGTGCCCGACGGGGCGAGCACGTGGATCTTCATGCCCGGGTGGGCGTGGTCGCAGAGCCAGTTGGACGCGTAGCCGCCGTCGGTGCGTTTGACGGTGACGGTCATCGGATCGCCGGTGAACGGTGAGCTGCACAGCGAGTAGCAGCGCGCCACCGAACCGGTGCGCTCGCTGGGCACCCGCAGCGTCAGAAACTGGCCGGGTGCGTAGCGCAGCCGTTCGGCGGGAATCTCGGGGCCGTCGGGGACGCGAAATACCAGCGACCGCGCGTCGGGGGTCTCCTCGACCACCTCGGCCACTTCGAGCTCGAGCACGTGGCTGCCGAGCGGCTCATCGGTCACGGCCGTCTACCCTTTCCTAGGCCCATAATTAGAACAGGTTACAGAAACACATGTGTGCAGGTCCAGCAGCTGTTGGAGCGCTGTACTCGACATGAATCGTAACGTGTTCTAATCTCTGTCTAACGGTCTGCTCTTGCACAAGCGCTCATCGGCAGGTCCTTAGCTCTCGGGAGGCAAACCAGTGACGTCCATTGAACAGCGTGACGTGCAGTCGGTCCTAGCCGGTATCGACGATCTGCTGCCGTTGATCGCCAAGCGCGCGCAGGCCACCGAAGACCTGCGTCGCCTGCCCGACGAGACCGTCGCCGAACTCGACGAGGTCGGCTTTTTCAAGCTGCTGCAGCCCGAACAGTGGGGCGGATTGCAGTGCGACCCCACGCTCTTCTACGAAGCGGTCCGCCGGCTGGCCAGCGCGTGCGGATCCACCGGATGGGTGGCATCGATCGTCGGTGTGCACAACTGGCACCTTGCCCTGTTCGACCAGAAGGCCCAGGAAGAAGTCTGGGGTGAGGACCCCGCCGTGCGGGTGTCGTCGTCGTACGCGCCGATGGGCGCGGGCCAGGTGGTCGACGGCGGCTACCTCGTCAACGGCTCGTGGAACTGGTCGTCGGGGTGTGACCACGCGACGTGGACGTTCGTCGGCGGGCCGGTGATCAAGGACGGCCGCCCGGTGGACTTCGGCAGCTTCTTGATCCCGCGCACCGAGTACGACATCGACGACGTCTGGCACGTGGTGGGGCTTCGCGGCACGGGCAGCAACACGTTGGTGGTCAAGGACGTGTTCGTGCCGACGCACCGCTTCCTGTCGTACAAGGCGATGAACGACCACACTGCCGGTGGTCTGCAGAACAACACCGCGCCGGTGTACAAGATGCCTTGGGGCACAGTGCATCCGACGACCATCTCGGCGCCGATTGTGGGGATGGCCTACGGCGCCTATGACGCGCACGTCGAGCACCAGGGCAAGCGGGTGCGCGCCGCATTCGCGGGCGAGAAGGCCAAGGACGATCCGTTCGCCAAGGTCCGCATCGCCGAAGCGGCCAGTGATATCGACGCCGCGTGGCGTCAGTTGATGGGCAACGTCGGCGACGAGTACGCGCTGCTGCAGGCCGGCCAGGAGATTCCGTTCGAACTGCGCGCCAGGGCGCGACGCGATCAGGTACGCGCGACCGGCCGCGCCATCGCCTCGATCGACCGCCTCTTCGAGGCCTCCGGCGCCACCGCACTGAACAACGACGCTCCGGTGCAACGGTTCTGGCGTGATGCACATGCCGGACGCGTGCACGCCGCCAACGATCCGGAACGGGCCTATCTGATTTTCGGAAACAACGAGTTCGGCCTGCCGCCGCAGGACACGATGGTCTGATGACCTCCTTCGCCGCCGAAGCTGCCCAACAGCAAGAGATCACGTTCGAGTCGACGTCGCGTTACGCGCAGGTCCGCGAAGATATGCGGCTGCACTATCACGAGGCCGGCGTCGGCAACGGCGAGACCGTTGTGCTGCTGCACGGCGGCGGACCGGGCGCTTCGAGCTGGTCAAACTTCGGCAAGAACATCGCCGTGCTCGCACAGCACTTCCACGTGATCGCCGTCGACCAGCCCGGTTACGGGCACTCCGACAAGCACACCGAACACGAGCAGTACAACCGCTACAGCGCCACCGCGGTGTTGAACCTGTTCGACCACCTCGACATCGAACGTGCTGCGCTGGTGGGGAATTCACTCGGCGGCGGGACCGCGGTACGGTTCGCGCTCGACAACCCCAAGCGCGCGGGCCGGCTGGTGTTGATGGGCCCCGGCGGGTTGAGCGTCAACCTGTTTTCACCCGACCCCACCGAAGGCGTCAAGCTGCTCGGCAAGTTCACCGCCGAGCCCACGCGCGAGAACATGGAGAAGTTCCTGCGCATCATGGTCCACGACCAGAGCCTCATCACGCCGGAGTTGATCGACGAACGCTTCGCGATCGCCAGGCAGCCCGAGTCGCTGGCCGCCGCCAAAGCGATGGGTAAATCGTTTGCAGGCGCCGACTTCGAGCTCGGCATGATGTGGCGCGAGGTGTACAAGCTACGCCAGCGGGTACTTCTGATCTGGGGCCGTGAGGACCGCGTCAACCCGCTCGACGGCGCGTTGGTGGCCCTCAAGCAGATTCCCCGGGTGCAGTTGCACGTCTTCGGGCAGTGCGGACACTGGGCCCAGCTGGAGAAGTTCGACGAGTTCAACAAGCTGACGGTGGATTTTCTAGGAGGCGGGTCGTGAGCATCCGGTCACTGGGCTATCTACGGATCGAGGCCACCGACGTCGCCGCTTGGCGTGAGTACGGGCTCAAGGTGCTCGGCATGGTCGAGGGTAAGGGCGACACCGATGGCGCCCTCTACCTGCGGATGGACGACTTCCCGGCGCGCCTGGTCATCCTGCCGGGCGAACATGACCGGCTGCAGGTGTCGGGCTGGGAAACCGCGAACGCCGCAGCGCTGCAGGAGATCCGTAACCGGCTCGACGTCGAGGGCACCCCGTACAAGGAAGCCACGGCCGCCCAGCTGGCCGACCGCCGCGTCGACGAGATGATCATCTTCGACGACCCGTCGGGCAATACGCTCGAGGTGTTCCACGGGGCGGCGCTCGAGCACCGCCGCGTGGTCAGCCCCTACGGTCACAAGTTCGTCACCGAGGAGCAGGGGCTCGGGCATGTGGTGCTGACCACCCGCGACGACGCCGAGTCACTGCACTTCTACCGCGACGTACTCGGGTTCTCGCTGCGCGACTCGATGCGGCTGCCCCCGCAGCTGGTCGGCAGGCCCGCCGACGGACCGCCCGCGTGGCTGCGGTTCTTCGGAGTCAACCCGCGGCATCACAGCCTGGCCTTCATGCCCGGTGAAACACCGAGTGGGATCGTGCATTTGATGGTCGAGGTGGAAAGCAGCGACGATGTCGGCCTGTGCCTGGACCGGGCGCTGCGGCGTAAGGTGCCGATGTCGGCGACGCTGGGTCGCCACGTCAACGACAAGATGCTGTCGTTCTACATGAAGACACCCGGCGGTTTCGACGTCGAATTCGGTTGTGAGGGCTTGCAAGTCAAAGACGAAGACTGGGTCGCCCGCGAGAGCACCGCGGTGAGCCTGTGGGGCCACGACTTCAGCGTCGGTTTTAAGAGCTAGTGTCCGCAGAAACGTTGGACCCGCGCACATTTCGCAGTGTGCTCGGCCAGTTCTGTACCGGTATCACCGTGATCACCACGATGCACGAAGAGGTGCCGGTCGGCTTTGCCTGCCAGTCTTTTGCGGCGTTATCGCTGGATCCGCCGCTGGTGTTGTTCTGCCCGACCAAGATGTCGCGGTCGTGGCAGGCGATCGAGGCCAGCGGGAACTTCTGCGTGAACGTGCTGCATGAGAACCAAAAGGACGTCTCGGCGACGTTCGGCTCAAAGGAGCCCGACAAGTTCGCCAAATTCGATTGGTACCGCTCCGAACTCGGGTCACCGGTGATCAAGGAAACGCTGGCGCACATCGACTGCACGGTGCATACCGTGCACGACGGCGGTGACCATTACGTGGTGATCGGCGCCGTGCACTCGCTGTCGGATGCCCCGCAGCGCAAGCCGCGCCCGCTGCTGTTCTACCGGGGCCAGTACACCGGAATCGAACCGGACAAGACCACGCCGGCGCAGTGGCGCGACGACCTCGAAGCGTTCCTCACCGCCACCACCGACGACACCTGGCTCTAGAGACCGTTGATGAAGTCGATGACAGTGGCGGCCACTTCCGCGTGCATCGCCTCGTTGAGCACGTCGTGGCGGGCTCCCGCGAACTCCGCGATCCGCAGCGCCTCGATCTGCTCGGCGTAGGCGCGCACTGGCCCGATCGGCGCGATCGGATCGTTGACGCCGTGCAGCGCCAGCGTCGGCACCGTGAGCTTCGGCAGATCGGAACCGAACCGGTCCCACGCCTTGTCGAGCTCCCGCGTCAGCGCCACGCCGTCGGCGTCGACGAACGCCAGCGGGTCGGTCTCCAACGTATCCACGTAGAAGGGGTCCGCGGAAAGCCACGCCGGATCCAGCTCGACAGACGGGTCGCTGTCGAGCATCGCGGCGATCGGCACCAGCGGTGCACCCGAAATCACCCCCGCCCGGTAGCGGTCGGGATGGTTCAGCAACCGGAACAGCGTGACGACCGACCCGAACGAATGGCCCTGGGCGATCATCGGTAAACCGGGACGCTGGCTCTCGGCGATCTCGGTCAAGGCGTCGGCCAATTCGGAACTGTCACCGATCGAACCGACGTCACCGCGAGCACCGGGGGTCAGGCCATGGCCGAACTGGTCGACCGCCCACAAGTCGATGCCCGCGGCGTTCAGCGTGAAACCGTAACGGTGATACAGCCCGGTGTGTTCGCCGAAGCCGTGCAGAAAGATCACGACGGCGCGTGGGGTGGCGGCAGCCCAGTGGCGGTAGTAGGCGCGGCCCTTCGGATGATCGATGAACGGCATGAATCGACTGCAGCAAGACGCCGCGCGATACGCAACCCCTTCGGGTCAATCCCGGCCGAGCAGAACGTCGCGCTGGTCGGCCATCTGGGCACGGATGGCGTCGACCACGGCGGCGACCTCGGGTCGGCGTAACGTCTCGGCGCGCGCGACGAGCCAGTAGGTCAGCTGGACCGCGACGGCGCGCGGCAGCACCCGCACCAGGTCGTCATGGCGGTCGGCCATGAAGCAGGGCAGAAGGCCCAGGCCGGCGGAGGCTCGTGTCGCCTCGACGTGTACGAAAACGTTGGTGGAGGTCACCGATTCGCGCATCGTCGGGGGGAAGTTGGTCGCCACGTCGAGGTCGTCGACCTGCAGCATGGCGTCGATGAAGTAGATCAGCGGAAAGCGGGACAGGTCGGCGATGCTCGTCGGTGTGCCGTACGCACGCAGGTATTCGCGCGCTCCGTACAGGCCGAGGCGGTAGTCACCCAGTTGAATCGCCTTGGCGCGGTGTACCTTCGGCTCGCCAACCACTATCTCGACGTCCAGGCCCAAACGCTGCTGGGTGGCCGGCCGGGTGGTGGCCACGATCTCGACGGCGACCCCTGGGTGCTCGCGCTGGACGTGGGCGGCGGCCGGCGCGGCGATGTAGGCCGAGAAACCGTCGGTGGCCGAGATCCGTACGACGCCCTCCAGGGTGCGTTCGCCGCCGGTGTCGACCGACAGGGACCGCACCGCCGATTCGACGGCCTCGGCTGCCGACAACGCCTCGCGGCCGAGGTCGGTCAGTTCCCAGCCGCCGGCACCTCGCGCCAGCACCCGGCCGCCGATTGAACGTTCGAGTGCGGCGATGCGTCGCGAGATCGTGGTGTGGTTGAGCCCGAGTTCCTCGGCAGCGGTGGTGTAGCGGCCCGAACGGCCGACAGCCAGCAAAACCAGCAGGTCATCGGCGCTGGGTCGGCGGCCGAGCGGCGCGGTCATATCTGCATTTTCGCAGATTGGTGCTGCAGGTTTGGCTATTGCGGGTTCGGGGGACCTGCATGAATACTCACACAGCGGGTCTGGATCCAGGGTCACCGTTCGAAGGAGCGTCCGATGAGCATCAGTGACGAGCCGAGGCCCGCCGGGGCCGGTGCGGTACCGACCGGTCTGAAGCGGGTGGTGGTCGCTTCGATGGCCGGCACGGTCGTCGAGTGGTACGAGTTCTTCCTGTACGCGACCGCGGCCACGCTGGTGTTCAACAAGGTGTTCTTCGCCGAGGGCACGAGCGAGGCCGCCGGGCTGATCGCCGCACTGCTGACCTACGCCGTCGGGTTCGTCGCGCGGCCGCTCGGCGGCGTGGTGTTCGGACACTTCGGCGACAAATACGGCCGCAAGAAACTTCTCCAGTTCGCAATCCTGCTCGTCGGCGCCGCCACCTTCCTCATGGGTTGCCTACCGACCTACGCGCAGATCGGGGTGTGGGCGCCGATCCTCCTCGTGATCCTGCGGTTCCTCCAAGGCTTCGCGGTCGGCGGCGAGTGGGGCGGCGCGGTGCTGTTGGTCGCCGAGCACAGCCCGAACGACAAGCGCGCGTTCTGGTCCAGCTGGCCCCAGGCGGCGGTGCCCGTCGGCAACATGCTGGCCACCGTCGTGCTGCTGGTCCTGACGCAGGTGCTCTCGGAGGCGTCGTTTCTGTCCTGGGGCTGGCGGATCGCGTTCTGGCTGTCGGCGGTGGTGGTGCTCATCGGCTACTACATCCGCACGAAGGTCTCCGACGCACCGATCTTCGTCGCCGCCCAACAAGAGGTCGAGCGGGCCAAAGCGGCGTCCTTCGGCGTGGTCGAGGTGTTGAAGCGTTACCCGCGTGGGGTTTTCACCGCGATGGGGCTGCGCTTCGCCGAGAACATCATGTACTACCTCGTCGTCACGTTCTCGATCGTCTACCTCAAGACCCACGTCGAGGCGGACACGAGCGACATCCTGTGGTGGCTGTTGGTCGCGCACGCGGTGCACTTCGTGGTCATCCCGCAGGTGGGACGGTTGGCGGACCGCTTCGGGCGTCGGCCGGTGTACATCGTCGGCACGATCGCCGCGGCCAGCTGGGGCTTCTTCGCGTTCCCCATGATGGACAGCGCCAACTACCTGCTCATCATGGGCGCCATCATCGCGGGCCTGGTGATCCACGCGCTGATGTATGCGCCGCAGCCGGCGCTGATGGCCGAGATGTTCCCCACCCGCATGCGGTACTCCGGTGTCTCCCTTGGCTACCAGGTCACCTCGATCGTGGCCGGCTCGTTGGCGCCGGCCATCGCGACCTGGCTGCTGGACAGGTTCAACTCGGCGGTGCCGATCGCGCTGTATCTCGCGGGCGCGGCGGCGATCACCTTGGTGGCCGCCCTCCTCACCCGCGAAACCAACGGAATCGACCTGGAGGCCCTCGATCAGGCCGACCGCGATGAGCTAGCGAAGGCGGACCAGCCATGACCGATCTGGACGGCCGGACCGCACTGGTCACCGGCGCTGCGAGCGGAATCGGCGCCGCATGTGCGCGCGCGCTGGCCACGCGCGGGGCCCAGGTCACCGTCGCCGACCTCGACGCCGACGGCGCCGAAACCGTCGCCCGCGAGATCGGTGGAAAGCCTTGGGTCGTCGACCTTTCGGACGTCAGCGCCCTCGAAGACCTGCAACTGCAGGCCGACATCCTGGTCAACAACGCCGGCGTGCAACACGTCAGCCCGATCGAGGAGTTTCCGCCCGAACGTTTCCGGTTCATCCTGGCGCTCATGGTCGAGGCGCCGTTCCTGCTGATCCGCGCCGCGCTACCGCACATGTACGGCCAGAAGTTCGGTCGGATCATCAACATCTCGTCGGTGCACGGCCTGCGCGCCTCCGAGTACAAGAGCGGCTATGTCACGGCCAAGCACGGGTTGGAAGGTCTTTCGAAGGTGACTGCGCTGGAGGGCGGTCCGCACAACGTGACCAGCAACTGCATCGACCCTGGATACGTGCGCACTCCGCTGGTCACCAAGCAGATCGCCGACCAGTCGCGCCGCCACGGCGTCCCCGAGGATAAGGTGGTGGAAGAGATTCTGCTGAAGGAGAGCGCGATCAAGCGGCTGGTCGAACCGGAAGAGGTTGGCTCCCTGGTGGGTTGGCTCGTTTCACCGGATGCGGGGATGGTGACGGGCGCTTCGTACACGATGGACGGCGGGTGGAGCGCCCGATGACCGAGACCGTGGCCGCGCAGTGGACGCCGACCGCCGACGACATCGCGAAGGCGCGGATCACCGATTTCGCCCGGTTCGTGCAGCAGCGGGTCGACACACCTTTCGAGGACTATCAGTCGCTGTGGCAGTGGTCGGTCGACGATTCTTCCGCGTTCTGGGCGGCGCTGTGGGACTACTTCGAACTCGGCGACCGACCGGACACGGTGCTGGCCGCCGAGACGATGCCCGGTGCGCAGTGGTTTCCCGGCGCCAAGCTGAACTACGTCGACCAGGTGATACGCAACGCGCGCACCGACCGGCCGGCCATCTTGCACGTGGCCGAGGACGGTTCGACCGAGGAAGTGTCGTGGGCTGAACTTCTCAGCCGGACAGCTGCTTTCGCGCATCG
The DNA here is from genome assembly GCF_053484035.1 of Mycolicibacterium sp. XJ662. Taxonomy (NCBI): domain Bacteria; kingdom Bacillati; phylum Actinomycetota; class Actinomycetes; order Mycobacteriales; family Mycobacteriaceae; genus Mycobacterium; species Mycolicibacterium sp. XJ662. Next base: position 1,543,735 of record NZ_JBEFTL010000001.1, read on the forward strand.
GCTGCGGGAGCTTGGGGTGGGCGCCGGCGACCGGGTGGTCGGATTTCTGCCGAACATCCCCGAGGCGATCATCGCGTTTCTCGCGACGGCCAGCATCGGTGCGGTGTGGAGCGCGTGCGGACAGGACTACTCGGCCAAGGCGGCGCTGGACCGCCTCGGTCAACTCGAACCGACGGTGCTGGTGACCGCCGATGGTTACCACTACGGCGGGAAGTTCCACGACAAGCGCGACGACGTCGCGGCCATGCAGGCCGGCCTGCCGTCGCTGCGCGCTACCGTGCTGGCCGCCGAGATAGGTGACCCGGGCGAGGGTCGGGAACTGGCCACTGCTGCCGTGGATTTCGACCATCCGCTGTGGATCCTGTTCTCCTCGGGCACCACCGGGCTGCCGAAGGGCATCGTGCACGGCCACGGCGGTGTCCTGTTGGAACACTTGAAAGCCATTGCACTGCAGTCGGATATCGGTCCGGACGATACGTTCTTCTGGTTCACCAGCCCGAGCTGGATGATGTGGAACTTCCAGGTCGCCGGATTACTGGTCGGGTCCACAATCCTCTGTTACGCGGGCAGTCCCAGCTCGCCGAGCCCGGACGCGCTGTGGGAGATCGCCGCGCGGGTACGCGCCACCGTGCTGGGCACCAGCCCGGGCTACGTGCTGAGCTGCGCCAAGGCCGGTGTGGTGCCCCGAAACGACCACGACCTCTCGGCGCTGCGCACGGTCGGCATCACGGGTTCCTCGCTGCCACCGTCGACGTCACTGTGGTTGCGCGACAACGTCGGTGAGCGCGTCCAGGTGTCGTCGATCAGCGGCGGCACCGACGTGGTGTCGGCGTTCATCGGCGGCGTACCCACCGTGCCGGTCTGGCCGGGGGAGTTGTCCGCGCCCTACCTAGGGTGTGCGCTGGACGCCTGGGATGAGTCGGGCAACCCGGTGCGCGACGAGGTGGGCGAACTTGTGATCACCAAGCCGATGCCGTCCATGCCGATCAGGTTCTGGAACGACGACGACGGATCGCGTTACCGCAGCGCGTATTTCGAGACGTACCCCGGCGTGTGGCGGCACGGAGACTGGATCACGATCACCGAGCGCGGGAGCATCGTCGTGCACGGCCGGTCGGATTCCACGCTGAACCGGCACGGCATCAGGATGGGCAGCGCCGACATCTACCAGGCCGTCGAACGGATTCCGGAGATCGCCGAGGCGTTGGTGATCGGCGCCGAACAGGCCGACGGCGGGTACTGGATGCCGTTGTTCGTGGTGCTCGCCGGCGACGCCGAGCTCACCGACGAACTGCGCGACCGCATCAAGAACACCATCCGCACCGAGGTCTCACCGCGGCATGTGCCCGACGAGATCATCGTCGCGCCGGGGGTGCCGCACACCCGTACGGGCAAGAAGCTCGAGGTGCCGATCAAGAAGCTGTTCCAGGGTGCGGAATCGGCGAAGGTGGTCGAGCGCAGCGCCGTCGACGACCCTGCGCTGCTGGACTGGTACGCCAACCTCAAACGCTGACCCGGTTGCCGGGCCGCTCCTGTCGGTGGCGCCGACTATTGTCGAACCTATGTTCGAGTTGGTGTCGGATGGCGAGTTGGTCGATTTCATGGGTGAGGAGACCCGGGAGGAGTCGGCGGCGATGGGTCGGCGCCTGGCGGCGGTGGGTGAGTTGTTCGCCCGCCGTGAGCGCGACTATCAGGAAGCCAAGTTCTACTTCACCGATGTGGTGGCCGCGGTGGCCGCCGAGATCGCCCCGATCCAAAACATCAGCCAC